>CAWGUU010000004.1:0-360099 GCA_963825765.1 uncultured Acidimicrobiia bacterium | reverse complement strand
TAACCTCTGAAAGCCATGGCGGCGAGAAGGTTTTCGGCGATCCCCGTTCTTCTATGTCGGCGTACCCGTCGTGCTGCTGCTGTTCGTCGTGGGCGGCGTCGTGCTGATCGCCGCCGACAGGGCGGCATCGGCTCGGCTGCCTTCCGGCACCGTCATCGCCGACGTCCCCGTGGGGCAGATGAGCGCGGCGGAAGCCATGGACCGGCTCCGGCCGATCGTCGAGGAGCCCCTGCGGCGGCAGATGACCCTCGAATCGGGCGACTTCGCGATCAAGACCACGCCGTGGGACCTCGGCTTCCGCCCCGACCTCGCCGGGACGGTCAAGCTGGCGCTCACCAAGGGCTCCGACGGCAACCCCATCTCCCGCCTGGGCCAGCGGCTCATGAGCGACGGGGAGCCGGCGTTCTTCGACGTTCCCCAGGCGTGGGGAGAAGGTGCCCTCGACACGGTGTTGGCCGAGGCCGCGGCCAAGCTCGAGGCGGCTCCCGAGAACGGCGACCTCGACCTCTCCACAGGCTTCATCACCTTCACAGCGGCCAAGCCCGGCCA
This sequence comes from uncultured Acidimicrobiia bacterium, assembly GCA_963825765.1. GTDB lineage: Bacteria > Actinomycetota > Acidimicrobiia > Acidimicrobiales > AC-14 > CAWGUU01. The sequence continues at coordinate 359,550 of CAWGUU010000004.1, read as the reverse complement.
GACGCTCGACGTCGACGCCTCCAGGCAGGCCGTGAAGCTTGGCGTCGAGCGGGGGGCGGAGACGGTCACGCTCGTCACCAGGCAGCTGAAGCCCGAAGGGGCGACGGCGTCGGCGGGCAAGGTCATCCTGGTCCGTACCGGCGAGAACAAGCTGTACCTCTACGACGAGGGGAAGATCGTGAAGGAGTGGCCGGTGGCAACCGGCGCGGCCGGCTTCGCCACCCCCACCGGCGTCTACGAGATCACGTCGAAGATCCTCAACCCCTCCTGGGTCAACCCCGGCAGCGCCTGGGCGCAGGGCATGCCGAAGGTCATCGGCCCTGGTCGGAACAACCCGCTGGGCACAAAGGCCCTCGCCCTGAGCGCCCCCGCCATCCTGATCCACGCCACGTCCGACGTGGGTTCCATCGGATACAGCGCCTCGCACGGCTGCATCCGCATGACCGAGGAGAACGAGGCGGAGCTGTTTGGCATGGTCGAGCAGGGCACCCGGGTGGCGATCGTGGCGGCAGGCCCGCCGCGGGCCCGAGGCTCCGCCCTCCCGCCGGCCGCGGCCACGCCCGAGGCCGTCGCCGCCGTCGAGTTCTGAGCTCCGAACCACGCCAGGAGCGGCCGAAGCGTCGCCTGACGCGCTCCGTGGAGCCGGGAGGCGTACCCTCTTGTCAGCCCGTGGCCCCGACCTAGGGGCGCCCGCATCGGAGCCATGGCCTTAGGGACAGGACGAAGATTGGCCCTTGAGTCTCACGCCGCGCCTGCCGACAACAGGAAGTGGCAGTGCGGAAGCTGTCTGCGTGATCGTGAGGTACCGAGCTCCATCGGTGATCCCGTCGCAGTCGCCCGCTGCCAGGGGCAGGGGACATTTGGGAGTTCAAGATGAAGGTACTGACTCAGCCTCTTGTAATCGTATTCTTCATCCTGATCATAGGGACGGCTATCGTGACGCTTCGCATGACTCGCCCCGGAGGTCGATTCGGGCAGTATCGCCCCCGCCGCGGAGGCCGTGACAGGGCGTTGGCCGGTGGCGGTGGTGGCGAGACGCCGTTCCGCGTCAACCAGGTCGACAAGAACGACGCCTCCGGCCAGACGGAGACGGTCACCTTCCAGGACGTGGCCGGGCTCGACGAGGCCATCGCCGAGCTGCAGGAGGTTGTCGACTACCTGCGCTCGCCGGAACGGTACGAGGCGCTCGGTGCCGAGATGCCCCGCGGCATCCTGCTCTACGGAGTCCCGGGGTGCGGCAAGACACTGATGGCCCGGGCGGTCGCCGGCGAGACCGGCGTCCCCTTCTACTTCGTGTCGGCCACCGCCTTCGTCGAGAAGTTCGTCGGACTGGGAGCGGCCCGGGTCCGGCAGCTTTTCGACCATGCCAAGAAGTCGGCGCCCTGCATCGTCTTCATCGACGAGCTCGACGCCATCGGCCGCCACCGCAACGCCGACACCACCGGCGAGCGTGAGTTCGACAACACCTTGAACCAATTGCTCGTCGAGCTCGACGGCTTCATGGGCAGCACCGGCGTGATGATCATCGGCGCCACCAACCGCCCCGAGCTGATCGACCCGGCCCTTCTGCGGCCCGGACGCTTCGACCGCCGCATCCACGTCGAGCGTCCCGACCGTGACGGGCGAGAGAAGATCCTCATGCTCCACGCCGGCCGCCGCCCGATCTCCCGCCGGGTCGACTGGTCCGAGATCGCCGGCCACACCGCCGGCCTGAGCGCGGCCGAGCTGGCCAACATCGTCAACGAAGCCTGCCTCCTCGCCGCCCGTCGCCACCGTGACCGGGTCACCCCCGAGGACGTCGACGAGGCGTGTTCCCGCGTGCTCGCCGGCACTCGTAGCGCCCGGCTGATCAGCGACGACGAGAAGGAGCTCATCGCCGTCCACGAGGCCGGTCACGCCCTGCTGTCGGTGCGCCTCCGCGGCGTCACACCGCCGTCGCGCGTGTCGATCGTCAACCGGGGGAGCGCATTCGGGCGGTCACCCTGGTCGAACAGCGCCGACCGGGACGTCCTCACCAAGCGGGAGCTGATGGCCCAGCTCATCGTCCTGCTCGGGGGTAGGGCGGCCGAGATGAACACCTTCGGCCAGCCCAGCACCCGCTCCGAGGACGATCTCGAGCACGCCGCCGCCCTGGCCCGTCGCATGGTCGAGCGCCTGGCCATGACCGGCCGCTTCGACCTGGCCGACCGCAACAGCGACGCCAAGAGCGGCGACGAGGGCGAGGGGTCGAAGGAGATCCGCGAGCTGCTCATGAAGGCCGAGCAGGCGGCCCGCACCATCCTGGCCGACAACGCCGACGACCTCCGCCGTATCGCCGAGACCCTGGTGCAGAAGGAGTCGCTCAGCGCCACCGAGCTGGCCTTCCTCACCGGCGCCCGCAAGGCCACCGGCCCGCTGCTCCAGCGCAACGACGCCTAGGCGTAGTCGCCCAGGTTTCGGCCGCGCCGGCCAGTTTCGATCACCAGTAGCGCCCCTGTCAGGGCGTTCTCGGCGCGATTCGGGGCGTTATCGGCGCATCAAATGGACTGTAGCGGTCACTTGTAGCAGTTCAGGATGGCGCAGTTGGCGCTCTTGCCACCGCCTGACACACCGCCGGCCGCGGCCCCTGCCCCTGCCGCTGCAGCCGGAGCCGCAGCCGGTGCCGCCGCTCCCCCCATCGGGTCGTCGAGGAACAGCTCGGCGCCGTCGCCCCCGGCGATCTGGGGGTGTTGCGGCCCCTGGGCCGCCCCGGCGGTGAACGCAGGAGCGTTGGCAGCCGCGTACCGGAAGGCCTCCTGCACCGAGATCCGGAAGTCACGGTTGGCGTCGGCCACACCGTCGAGCATCCCCCGGCGGACCATGTAGTACGAGAACACCGACGCCCCCGCCTCGGGCCACTCGTAGGACTTCTCGCTGGCCAGCGACGAGGCGGTGAACAGCTTGGACGGGCTGGAGATGCCGACGTCGAACCCGGCGGCCTCGCAACCGGACACGTTGACCCACATCTTCCCCTGCACCTGGTTGATCGCGGCGGCGAACTCGGTGTCGGGGATGAACGCGTTGTCGTGGGGCCACAGGTACTCCGTCGACCCGACCTGCTTGACGTGTCCCGAGTAGGAGAAGACCGAGAACGACTTGGGCGTCGAGTTCGAGGCCAGCCAGGCCAGACCGGCCCGGATGTCGGCGGCGGAGGCCCCGCCGTCGGTCAGCACCCGGATGTGGTCGGCTGGAAATCCGTTCCGCAGCAGGACGTTGCGCATGTCCTCGGCGTCGGCCTTGCCTCCGAAGTTGGACCTCGTGCCCCCTTCGAACAGGTCCACGCCCACGATCAGCGCCCATTTGTCGCCGGGTGGCGTCGCCGCTGCCGCCAGCGGGACAGTCAGGACGCCGAGGGTCGCGAGGACGCCGAGGACAACCAGAATTCGCCTCATGCACTCGGTACTACCACGTTCGGCGGCCGGACACACGTCCGACTCACTGCATCGTGTACACTCTCAGTACGGAAGCGGCCACCGGTAGTACCGGCAGTGCAGTATCGACGTGGTGGTCGTTTCGGGGTCATCCTTCTCCTGAGGCCTCAGGCCATGCCCAGAGGCACTGCGATGTCGGGCGACCCACCTCACCCGAACATCACAGGAGTCACCATCACATCCATGACCTTCGACGCGCTCGGCGTGTCGGCAACGCTCGTGTCAGTCCTCGACACGCTCGGCATCACCACCCCGCTCCCGATCCAGGAGCTCACCATCCGCGACGCCCTGGCCGGCCGCGACGTCTGCGGCAAGGCGAAGACGGGCTCCGGCAAGACCCTGGCCTTCGGCCTCCCCCTGCTGGAGCGCACGCCCAAGGCCAAGCCGGGCCGGCCCGCTGCCCTCGTGCTCGTCCCCACCCGTGAGCTGGCCGTCCAGGTCCGCGACGTGCTGGCGCCACTGGCCCAGGCCGTCGACCGCACCGTGGCCGCCGTCTACGGCGGCACTCCCATGGACCGCCAGATAAAGGCCGCCCATCGCCGCAACGACGTCGTCGTGGCCACGCCCGGCCGGCTCATCGACCTGGTCGGGCGCCGGGACATCTCGCTGGAGGACGTGCAGATGCTCGTGCTCGACGAGGCCGACCGCATGGTCGACATGGGCTTCCTACCCCAGGTCGTGTGGCTCCTGAGCCGCATCCCCGGCAAGCACCAGACGATGCTGTTCTCGGCGACCCTGAACAACGACGTCTCCCGCCTCGTCCGGGACTGGATCACCGACCCGGTCGAACACGAGGTCGATTCGCCCCAGCCGACCGTGGAGGAGATGGAGCACCGTTTCCTCAAGGTCCACGAGCTGGACAAGGTAAAGGTGGCGGCGGTCGTCGCCGAGAGCGTCGGCCGCACGCTCGTCTTCGTGCGCACCAAGCACGGCGCCGACCGCCTGGCCAAGCAGTTCGCCCGCGACGGTGTCCGCGCCGGCATCCTCCACGGCGGGCTCACCCAGAGCGCCCGGCAGCGGGCCCTGGACGGGTTCCGGGCCGACCCCAACGGCCTGCTCGTCGCCACCGACGTGGCCGCTCGCGGCCTCGACGTGGACGGCATCGACGTGGTCATCCACTACGACCCGCCCGAGGACCACACCGCCTACCTGCATCGCTCGGGGCGGACGGCGCGGGCCGGCCAGGAGGGCGTCGCCGTCAGCCTCGTGCTGTGGGACCAGGAGCTCGAGAGCGAGCGCCTACGGCGTCGCCTCGGCATCCGCGAGCCCCTCGTCGAGATCTTCTCCAACGACGCCCGCCTGACGGCGCTGCTGTCGGCGGCGTGGGACGTCGCCGCCGCGGAGGCCACCGGCACCGAAGGATCTCCCACGGTGGCCACGAAGGCCCGGCCCAAGATGGGTGGCGCCCGCCGCATGGGCGGGAACCGCAAGCGTCGCTAGCTGCTACCCCCCGCCCAACTGGGGCGACACACCCGCGCCATACGCCGGTAGACCGCCCCAGTTCGCTACGCGGGGAGGAGGCTCAGGCAGGCCGGTCGCGGCGCTGGATGCGACGGCGGTCGGCCATGGGGAGCACCGCCTTGCGCAGGCGCACCGACTGGGGCGTCACTTCGACGCACTCGTCCTCGGCGATGAACTCGAGGGCCTGCTCCAGGGAGAGCGGGCGGGGCGGCGTGAGCCGCACCAGCTCGTCGGAGGACGAAGCCCGCATGTTGGTGAGCTTCTTCTCCTTCACCGGGTTGACGTCCATGTCGTCGGACCGGGAGCTCTCGCCCACGATCATGCCCTCGTAGACCTCGATTCCGGGCCCGACGACCATCTCGCCCCGTTCCTGCAGGTTGGCCAGGGCGAAGCCGGTGGTGTGGCCCCGTCGGTCGGCGACGATGCTGCCCAGCATCCGGGTGCGCAGCGGGCCGTGCCAGGGCTCGTAGGCCTCGAACACGTGGTGCAGGATGCCGGTGCCCCGGGTCTCGGTCATGAACTCGGTGCGGAACCCGATCAGGGCCCGGGCGGGCACCAGGTACTCCATCCGGACCCAGCCGGTGCCGTGGTTGACCATGTCCTGGAGCCGCCCCTTGCGGGTGGCGAGGAGCTGGGTGACCGTGCCCAGGTGCTCGGCCGGGACGTGCACCGACATGCGCTCCACGGGCTCGTGGATCTTGCCGCCGACCTCCCTGGTGACGACCTGGGGCTTGCCGACCACGATCTCGAAGCCCTCCCGGCGCATGGTCTCGACGAGGACCGCCAGCTGCAGCTCACCCCGGCCCAGCACCTCCCAGGTGTCGGGCCGTTCGGTGGTGAGCACCCGTAGCGACACGTTGCCCACCAGCTCGGTGTCGAGGCGGCTCTTGATCTGGCGGGCAGTGAGCTTGTTGCCCTCCAGGCCGGCCAGGGGGCCGGTGTTGACCCCGATGGTGACCGACAGGCTGGGCTCGTCGATCGTCATCACCGGCAACGGACGGGGGTCCTCGCCGTCGGCCAGGGTCTCGCCGATGGTGACGTCGGCCAGGCCGGCCACCGAGATGATCTCGCCCGGTCCGACGTCGTCGGCCGGCACCCGCTCGAGGCCCTCGGTAACCGAGAGATCGGTGACCTTGACCCGCTCGATGGTGCCGTCGGCACGGCACCACGCCATGGGCTGGTTCTTGGAGATGCGGCCGTGGCGTATGCGGCACAGGGCCAGGCGGCCCAGGTACGGAGAGCGGTCGAGGTTGGTGACCATCGCCTGGAAGGGATGGCCCTCCTCGTAGGTCGGCGCCGGGATGCGCTCCACGAGCAGCTCGAACAGGGGCTTGAGGCTCGTGCCCTGCTCGGCGGGGTCGAGGGACGCCCAGCCGGCCCGGCCGTTGGCGTAGACGATCGGGAACTCGATCTGGTCGTGGTCGGCGTCGAGGTCGAGGAACAGCTCGTAGACCTCGTCGATGACCTCGGCGATGCGGGCGTCGGGCCGGTCGACCTTGTTGATGACCAGGATGACCGGCAGCCGGGCCTCGAGGGTCTTGCGGAGCACGAAACGGGTCTGGGGTTGCGGGCCCTCGGCCGCGTCGACGAGCAGCAGCACGCCGTCGACCATCGCCAGCGCCCGCTCCACCTCGCCGCCGAAGTCGGCGTGGCCGGGCGTGTCGACGATGTTCAGCTTCACCTGGCCGTAGCGCACCGAGGTGTTCTTGGCCAGGATCGTGATGCCCTTCTCGCGCTCCAGGTCGTTGGAGTCGAGGATCCGCTCCCCCATGTCCTGGTTCTCGCGGAAGATGCCCGACTGCCACAGCATGGCGTCGACGAGTGTGGTCTTGCCGTGGTCGACGTGGGCGACGATGGCGACGTTGCGCAGGTCGTGGCGCGCGGGCATGGTGCCTTTCGGGGAGGGGCGGCGTCGGAGCGAGGGCCTACCGCGTGAGAACAACCCACGCGGGCCTACTTATTCTACGCTGCCCGCCCGCCGTGCCCGCGCACGCCGGAAGTCCGGGGCGCTACTTCTTCTTGAAGAACCCTGCTACTTCTTCTTGAAGAACGCTGGCAGGACGCGGTCGAGGAAGTACGACATGATCGGCTCGACGGTAACGCCGCCCTCGGGCGTCTTGAAGGCCCCCCAGGGGTCCGGCTCCTCGGGCATGGTGCTCACGTAGTCGGAAGCCCGCTCGGGCTCGCCATCCTCGGCCTCCGCTTCCGCCTCGTCGTCGGCCGCAGCCTCTGCCTCGTCCTCTGCCTCGTCCTCTGCCTCGTCCTCAGCCTCGTCCTCAGCCTCAGCCTCAGCCTCGGCCTCGGCCTCCGATTCCGCCTCTTCCTCGACCTCGGCTTCCAGCTCGGCCTCGGCGTCCTCCTCAGCCTCGTCCTCGGCCTCCTCGACGACGGCGACGGCCACGATCTCGTCCTCGAGCTCCTCGGCCTCGTCCTCGATGGCCTCCTCGAGGGCTTCGAGGGTCTCGAGGTCCTCCTCGATCTGCTCTTCCAGCTCGGCAGCGATCTCGGCCTGGATGGCGATGGTGGGTGAGAGGGCGGCGGCCCCGGCGAGGACACCCTGCGACTGGGCGACGCTGGCGCTGGAACCGGCGATCTTGCCCGTCGCCGTCACCAGCCTCGAGAGCTGGGCGGCGACCTTGTCGAGCTGGGCGCCGTAGTCGGCACCGCCGGCGCCCTGGGCGTCGACCAGCGCCGACAGCTGGGGGCCGTAGTCGGGCCTGGCAACGAGCTGGCCGCCGATCTCGACGAGCGCCGCCAGCTGTGTACCGATGCTCGAGAGGGTGTCGAGGAGCGCGGGGTCGGCAGGGGTGGGCGTGGGCGGCGCGGGGTTGCGGCGGGCCCGAGGACTGGCCGCCTTCCGGGGTCGGGAGGCCTTTGCCGGGGCCGACGCCTTCGCCGCGGCCGGAGCCGACTTCTTCGCCGCCGGCGCGGCCTTGGCTGCAGCCTTGCGGGGCGCGGCCTTTGCCTTGGCCGCGCTCTTGCGGGGCGCGGCCTTGGCCTTGGCCGGAGTGGACTTCGGCGCAGCCTTGGCTTTGCTCGCAGCCGACCGGGACCGCCGGGCAGCCTTGGCCGGCGCGGCGTCGGGCGCTGACGCCTCGGACGCGCTGGACTCGCTCTCGGTGCTTGACACGTCGCTTGTCACTGGACGTACTCCTCCTAGACCGGGGTCAGTGCCCGCCGGGGGTTGTTGGACGGGCGTGCAGCCGCCGCAGTCTTGGACGACGAGACAGGCGAGCCCTCGTCCGAAGTCGACGTGCAGGCGGCATCGGCCGAAAACCTACACCCCGCTCGGCTCCGGGCCACCGGGGCCGCGCGTCGACCGTCCGCGGCGCGTCAGAACGACCACTCGTCGGCGAGCCGGTCGCGCAGCAGCGCCAGCTCGTCGAGGCGCGGCCCCAAGCGGGCGACATCACGGTCGCCGAGCTCGGCGAGGAGCTTCAGCAGGTCACCGATGCCCGTGCGCTGTCGCTTGGCCAGCTCGCGGGCAATGCTGAGAAGCAGCGCGCTCGACCACTGTCGGCCGCTGTCGATGGCGGCCTCGAACGTCGACCGGTGTATCTCCCAGAGCTCGGCTTCGGTGTGGGCGACCGCACTGGCCGTTCGGGGCACGTCGATCAGGAGCCCGACCTCGCCCAGCATCGAACCGGGGCCCACCGTCGCCAGGTGATACGGGGAGCCGCCTCCGTGGACTTCGACGTGCACCTCGATGTGGCCGGCAACGAGGAGGTACAACGACGTCCCGCGGTCGCCCTGCTTGAAGAGCGTCTGGCCCACCGGCAGGACGACGAGCGTCGCCTCGTTGGCCAGCACCGCGACATCGTCGTGGCTGAGCTTCTGCAACGGGCCGAACGCCTGGAGAGAGACGCCGTCGATGTCGGGCATGCCCTCAGACTCCCCGCAACGCGGTGGCCCTCGCCACTCGGGCCAGCGCCACGACATATGCGGCGGTCCGCCAGGTCAACGACCGTTCCGCCACGAGCTTCCTCACGGTGCGGTACGCCGACGTCATCGTGTCCTCCAGCTCGTCGTTGACACGCTCCTCCGACCAACGGAACACCTGCACGTTCTGCGCCCACTCGAAGTAGCTGACCGTGACCCCACCGGCGTTCGCCAGGATGTCGGGGATCACGGTCACGCCGCGCCGGACGAGTATGTCGTCGGCCTCGGTCGTCGTCGGCGCGTTGGCCGCCTCGACGACGATACGCGCCCGCACGTCGGTGGCGTTGTCCTTGGTGAGCACCCCGCCGAGGGCGGCGGGCACCAGGATGTCGACGTCGGCGGCGAGCACGTCGTCCTGGCCGACGTGCTTCACCCCTTCCTCCTCGTATCCCAGCAGGGCCCGGCGCGGCCTGGCGTACTCGTGGAACAGGCCAGGTACGTCGAGACCCTCGGCTCTGGCTACGCCGCCGGTGGAGTCGCTGATGGCGACGACGAGCGCCCCCTGCTCATGGGCCAGCAGGGCGGCATGGGAGCCGACGTTTCCGAACCCCTGGATCGCGAACGTGGCGCCAGCCATCGGCCGCCCGAGGTCGGCCAGCGCCTGCCTGGCCACGGAGACCACGCCCCGTCCGGTGGCCGCCTCCCGCCCCTCGCTGCCCTGCAGGTCGAGAGGCTTGCCGGTGACGACCGAGGGCGAGTAGCCGTGGGATCGCGAGTACTCGTCCATGATCCACGCCATCGTCTGGGCGTTGGTGTTGACATCGGGGGCCGGGATGTCGCGCTGGGGCCCGATCTCCTGCCCGATCCGCTGGGTGAGCTTGCGCGTCAGTCGCTCGAGCTCGCCGATCGACAACACGTCGGGGTCACAGGCGATGCCACCCTTGGCTCCTCCGAATGGCACGTTGACCAGCGCCGTCTTCCACGTCATGAGCGACGCCATGGCCCGCACGTCGTCGGCGTCCACCGTGGGGTGGAACCGCATGCCGCCCTTCATCGGGCCACGGGCCGAGTTGTGCTGGATGCGGTAGGCGGGGAAGACGGCGAGCTCCCCGCTGTCCAGCTCGATGGGAAGGGTGACGTGGTGTTCGGCTTCGGGCAGCAGGAGGAGGCGCTCGACGCGGGAGCCCAGCTCGATGACCCGGGAGGCCTGGAGGACGTAGCGCTCGACGTCGCCGGTCATCGGCGTGACCCTACCGGCCCGCCCAACCATCCGGCCGCCGACGACCGGGTAGATCGTCGCCACGTCGATCCGCCGCACGCCGCTCCGTCGCCCTCGGGCGGCAATCGCGGCCTTCGCCCTCGGGCGGCAACGCGTAGGCTCGCAGCCCAGCGAGCGGACAGGTTGGGGCGGCGTGAAGTTTTCGATCCTCGGGCCGTTGGCCGTCACCGACGGCGGTCGGGCCATCGACCTCGGCCGGCCGAAGCAACGAGCCGTGCTCGCAGTGCTGTTGCTGTCGCCCAACCGGGTTGTGGCGCTCGACCGGCTCATCGAGCTGCTCTGGGGGAACGAGGCGCCGGCCCGGGCCGCCGGCGCGCTCCAGGCGTACATCTCCAATCTCCGTCGAGCCCTCGAACCGGAGCGGGCGGCGCGGTCGCCGGCGCGAGTCCTCGTCACCCAACCCCCCGGCTACCTCCTCCGGGTCGGGCCCGGCGACGTGGATGCCGCCCGGTTCGAAGCCCTCGCCGAGCTCGGGCGCGTCCAACTGAGCGACGGGCGCCCCCGCGCCGCCTACCGGGCGCTGGTCGAGGCGTTGGGACTGTGGCGGGGGCCGGCGCTCGCCGAGTTCGCCTTCGATGCGTTCGCCGACAGGGAGGCCAGCCGGCTGGAGGATCTCCGGGTCGGTGCGGCCGAGCACTTGTGGGAGGCGGAGCTCGCCCTCGGGGCGCACGGCCAGATCGTCGGGGCGCTCGAGGTGGCGGTCGTGGAGCACCCGCTCCGGGAACGCCTGTGGGAGCTCCTGGTCCTCGCGCTGTACCGCTCGGGCCGACAGGGCGATGCCCTGCGCGCCTACGACAGGGCGAGGTCGATCCTGGCCGAGGAGCTCGGCCTCAGCCCGTCGCCGTCACTGCGTCGCCTGCACGCCGACGTCCTTGCCCAGGCGGCGACCCTCGACTGGGCGGCGCCGGCGCCCGAGGCGGAGTTGCAGGAGGAGGCCCGCGCTGTCGCAGGCGGGGAGGCGCCGCCCGCGGCCACGGACGACAGCGATGGACATCCCGCGGCCCCAGGTTCGCCCTTCGTCGGGCGCGAACGGGAGCTGGCCGCCCTCGAAGGCGGTCGCGCTGATCATCGAGGCGTCACTGCACGCCATGCGCGGAGACGTCCCAGGCGTCCTGGCTCGCACCCAAACCCTCGAGGGGCTCAACGGAGGCCAGGGGGGTCCGGGACTGCGCGGCCGTCGCCCGTATTTTCCGAGGCTGGGCCCTCGCCTGCCAGGGCGGCGGCGAACCGGCGGTCACCGAGCTGGAGGAGGGGCTGGCGGCCCAGTCCAATGCCGGCTTCCGCATCCTCAGCCCGCTGTATCGGAGCCTTCTCGGCGACGCCTACCGGCAGATGGGGCGCCTCGACGACGCCCTGGCAACCATCCAGGAGGGGCTGGACGAGGTCGCGGCCACGGGCCAGCGGTTCTACGAGGCCGAGCTGCATCGCATGCGGGGCGAGCTGCTTCTGGCCCTCGGGCACCACGGCGACGGCGGGTCGAGCCTCCGCCGGGCGGTGGCGGTCGCCCTCGACCAGGGAGCCGTGCCCTTCCGGCTCCGGGCCGAGGCGGCTCTCGCCCGGCTGGCGCCGGCGTCGGCGGCAGACTGAGCATCGCCGTGGATTTCCGGATACTCGGGCCCTTCGAGGTCGCCGACGATGCGGGCCGGCTCCTCGACCTCGGCCGGCCGAAGCAGCGGGCGTTGCTCGCCGTGCTCGTGATCTCGGCCAACCGGGTGGAGCCCCTGGAGCGGCTCGTCGAGCTGCTGTGGGGTGAGCACGCGCCGAGCCGGGCGCCGGGAGCGCTGGTTGGCGAGCGCCATGGCTTCGCTCGTGAACGACATCTTCTCCTTTCACAAGGACTTCGTCGTCGAGGGGAGCGACTTCAACCTGATCAACATCCTGATGGAGCTCGGCGACGTCTCGTTCGAGACCGCGGTCGAGGAGTCCCTGGAGCTCGTGAACGGGTACGCCGATTCCTTCGCCAAGGTCCGGGCGCAGCTGCCTCCCTGGGACGAGGGGGTGCGTGCAACGGTCGAGCCGTACCTCGACGGGCTGGAGGAGATGATGTCCGGAAACGTCTACTGGCACGGGACCACCAACCGCTACCGGTCGCCGGAGTCACCGTTCGCGGAGCTTCGGCAGCTGATCTGATCTGAGCGACGGCGACGCGGTTGCACGCCCGGACGGCGGCCGCGGAAGCCTACGGGATGAGCGTCCTCGGTCCAAGGTTGCCGTCGGCAATCCCGTCGGCCAGCAGGAGCGCCCTCGTCGCCAGCACCTCCAGGGTCGTCACGGTCGGAGATCCCTGCTGCGCCCGGACGGCCCCGAGGAGCCGATCACGGGCGAGGTCTCGCTGCCGAAGCCACGCCTCCCACAGCTGCTGGCCGACCTCGTCGAGGAGGTTCGGATCGGCCTCGTCTCCCCAGGACTCCCAAGACGCCAGACCGGGCGATCCCGGTTCGAGGTGGCAATCCAGGAGGATCCGGCGCTTGCGCTCCCCCGACGGCTCCAGCACCGCATACTGCGCGGCGGGGACGTCGAGGCCGGCCTCCGACGCCTCCGCGAGGAGCCGGGGGAGGCGTAGCTCCATGGCCGTGGGCAGGTCGACCGGCAGCTCCTTCCAGTACTCCGCCCGGCCGGCCAGGAACGACACGGCCGCCTTCACCGCCGCGCCGGTTCGGCGGTCCGTGCTCCGAGAATGCAGCGCGAGGGCGACCGCAAGGGTCACCGCGTCGCGAGCGTGCGGGTACCCCACTTCTCCCCAGCCGCCGTCGTCCGCCTGCTGGGACAGGAGCCATTCGGCCGTCGCCGCGGTCCCTCCTGCGTCGGGCGCCATTCGGAGAACCTGAGCGGTTTCGTACAGCGAGCTGCTCATCAGCCCTCCGTCGTCGCCGAGGTGTCCGATCAGAGTCCTCAGCTCGGACACGATCTGGGTCTCGACGGCGTTCGTCACCGGGATGACGCTCATCGCCGCGCGAGCCCTTCGCCAACGGCTCCGTGGGTTGTTTCGTACGTGTTCATCGACGCACTTCTACGCTGTCCCGCTTGGCGGCATCTTGCTGTTCGCTAGGCGCGATACCAATCCATCCCGCCGTACTCCCGGCGGGCACCGCCAGGTCGCAGCATGCGACGGGTGAGGCCGGGAGCGACGCCGAAGAGCGCGTAGACGACCCACAGGTACCCCGGTATGTCGAGTATCTCGACGCCGTTCGCCATCCGGCGAGGAGGGCGTCCGCAGCCTGCGGAGGCAGCAGGTAGGGCATGAAGTCTGCGACCCGTGTCATCCGCTCGTGGGAAACGTTGCTGCGGAAGAAGTCGGTGCCGGCGATCGTCGCCGGACGCACGAGCATGACGTGGACAGGAGTGCGTGCCAGTTCCACCTGCAGTGTCTGGGTATACGCATCCACTCCGGCCTTGGCGGCTGCGTAGGCCGCGGACGACACGCCGACGAGCACCTTTCCGGCCGACGAGCCGATGTTGACTATGTGGCCGTAGCCGCCGTCGACCATTGCCGGCAGCACGGCCCGTGTCGTGTGGATCATGCCGTCACAGCCGACGCGCATGGTCCGCAGCTCGTCGTCTGCCGACATCTCCCGGATGCCGAGCCACCGAGTGAAGGCGGCGTTGTTGACGAGGACGTCGATGCGCCCGTCGTGGGCTCTGATGCCGTCCTTCCCAACTGGGCGCTCACCGCTGGTCGCGCCTGGCCTGGGGCACGGAATGGCCAAGGGACGAGTGTCCCCGGTCCGCGGTGGCCGTCGGCCATCCCGTCGACCAGCCGGAAGGGTCCCGTGATCGGCGTCCCCTGAAGGGCCGTTCGCCCGCTTTGACGACGGATCGCTACCCGGCCTGTGCGGAGTGTCAGCGTCGATGACCTACGGGAGCTCAGGCTCGCGACATCTGTCTCCGAAGTGGCCGCAACAAGTGCCCCCGGCAGGACTCGAACCTGCGACCCGCTGCTTAGAAGGCAGCCGCTCTATCCAGCTGAGCTACAGGGGCGTCTCTCCAGGCTACGCAACGTCGCCCGCGCGGGCTCGGTTTCCGAGTGGCGACCGGTGTCCGGTGTGCAATGCTGGAGACAACTGCGTGGTGGCCGTAGCTCAGGTGGTTAGAGCGCCAGGTTGTGGCCCTGGAGGTCGGGGGTTCAAGTCCCCTCGGTCACCCTCGCCAGCGCCTCTAGCTCAATTGGCAGAGCAGCGGACTCTTAATCCGCGGGTTCAGGGTTCGAGTCCCTGGGGGCGCACTTCACAAAGGCCCAGGTCAGGACGCTGCAGCGCTCCGATCCTCCGACGCCGACAGAACCGCAGGTCAGGGCACCGGAACGCACTCGGTACCAAAAGGAGCAGACTCTTAATCCGGTTCAGGGTTCGAGCCCTGGGGGCGCACCGACAAAAGTCCTGGTCGGGACGCTGCCGTGGCCGACTGCGCCAAGCGGGCCAAGGCGTCGAGGTAGTCGGTGGTACCGAAGCGCCACGGGAGGCACCCGAGCGTGCCCACGAGCAGGTTGGCGATTGCCGGGCCAGTCGAAGTCGCCGTGGTACCGCAGCTCGGCGCCGACTGCGCGCAGATGCTCCAGCAATGATTTGACGTGCCAATCAGCTCGGCCCGAAACGTTGCCGGAGCCCGACCGGTGGCCCAGGAAAAAGTTGGCCTCGGACCAGGGTTATCCCCGATGTCCTGGAGCGCCTCTGCGCATAACGTCCAAAGCGCGGTTCTCCTATGGCGGAGGGCCGGTCAAAGAGATATCGCAAGAATATCGGAGGGCATCATGGCAAAGCTTGTAGTCCGACGCCTCACGTGCATCGAAGAGACAGACGAGATCGGTTCGGACGACGTGTACATGGCGGTGTTCCGGGGAAGCTTTTCCCTGCCGCCGAACATCCGAGTGGTCGGCGGCAAGGGAACGGCCTGGGCCGACATGGAGACCGGGAAGGACGTCTTGAAGGATGTCGTACTGGAGGACTCCTATCAGCCGCAGGACGCCTACGTCGTCGCACTGATCGAGCAGGACTCCGGTCGCGACCTCCTCGACCCCGGCGTCTGGTCGCGTGCGACGGAGTTCTGGGCGAATCGATGGGCCCAGGCGAAGGACGAGAAGGGACGGGTGGCCATCGCGATGGTCGCGCTGCTCATCGCCGGCGGGCTGGACAACGACGAGTTCCTCGGCCTGAGGAGCGTGCCTCCAATCCTCACCGCCGGCGGGGTGGGAGTGCCCCTGGGCTTCGCCGCCGACGGTGGCGAGTACCGGGCCCGGCTCGTCACGAGGGGGTGACGGGATGGCGAAGAACGTCGTGTTGACCAGGAACGTATTCGCCCGTTCGGGCGTGATGCCCCTGAAAGTAGCCGCCGACGCCCTCCGGCGACCGGCGCTGCGCGTGAAGGAACTCTCGGGGGACCTTTCCCAGTGGGTACTGACCAAGACGATCGATCAACCTGAAGAATCGCTGTTCGCCTTCCGGAACGACTGGGCGGACGTCTCGGCGGCGAGTTGGCAGCTTTCCACGAAGCCGATGTCGCCGACGGACCTGTCTCGCACCTTTCCTGGCTTCATCGGAGATGGCGCCCTCCAACCGGCGGCACAGGGAGAGGAGTCCACCTTCGCTGCGGACTGGAAGGCGCTCACGCCGTCCGAACCGGCGGACGACACGAAGTACTACATCAGGGTGGTCGGAATACTTGGGAACGCACGAAGCCCCGCGGTGGCCTCCAACGCGGTCGAGATAACTATCAAGAAGTCCGACTCTTCGGTCATCTTTACGGTGGAGGGTCTGGGTCAGACCGTCAAAGCAGAAGCACCCAGATCTCTATGCCAACCCCTCATTGGATATAGACTTGCGTCTCAACGAGCTCTATATCGGCAACGACAACGAGGACGACGACGAGCCCTACCTCTTTATCGCGGTTGTGTATGTCGACGGCACGACCATCAACCCGCTCGACATGGACGACTCCACGGTCCGGATCGACAGCGTGAGCAAGACCCATGGCAACGTCCCGGATCACGACGCCAGCGGGGAGGATCTCGAAGACCACTCGGTGGCGCAGATCCCCTCGTCGACGGGCCACTTCAACCGAACGATCGTGCCCATCGGCTTGGAGCTGGCTACCGACCTGGAGGATCCGGACGGACAGTTGGGGGCTGCGATCCGCTCCGCGTCCGCGATCTACCTCGTGGTGGTGGCACTGGAGGAGGACGACACCTCGACCGAGGCGATCGACGACGCTCGCGCCGCATTCCTGAAGACGCTTCGCTCGGAGGTCGAGCAGGTCATCCGGAGCATCACCCTGGCCGAGATCCGAGCGGGTGAGCTCCCCAAACTCGATGGCGCGAAGCTCGAGGAGATGGAGAAGAGATTGAGGGAGGAGGCGCTCGGTGCGGCGGAGGACGAGACGTTCCTCCCTTTGTGGTGGACGCCCGCCCTCTTCCCCCTCCTCCTGGACGAGGCCGACAAGGACGATGTCGTGGGGTTCGCCATCCGGAAGTTCAGCTATGGCGCACTGCTGGCCGCGGGCCAGTCCGGCATCGACTTCGCCCTCACCGCGTCGAACGTCCACGACTGGGAGGGCTCGTATACGATCCGTGGCCGGGTAGCCCGGAAATGACCCGGCCGTAGCCGACAGGTCCCCGGCCTCAGGCGGGTTCGCCCAGGTGCAGGTAGGACAGGACGGCCAGGACGCGGCGGTTGCAGTCGGGGGTCTCCTCGAGGTCGAGCTTGAGGAAGATGCTCCGGATGTGGGTCTCGACCGTCTTCGGACTGAGCCCGAGGCGGGAGGTGACTGCCTGGTTGGAGCACCCCTCCGCCATCAGGGCCAGGACCGACCGCTCCCGCGACGTCAACGCCTCCACGGGGTCACGCCGACGGTGTCGGTTCATCAAAGACGGTGTCGGTTCATCAGCAGGGCAACGACCTCGCCGGACGGCCCCCCGGCAACAGGGTCGATGAACGGCTTGTTCATTCGGCCGACCCGCAGACCTGGAGCCCGAGGTCGCGCATGCGTTGATCGACGGGTCCGAAGCTGGCGAAGCCTGAGTCCAGGGCGGCCACCAGCCCCGCTCCGTCTCCCGCCCGGGCGGCTGTCAACGCCGGTTCGAAGACGTCCAGGCCCGCTCGCAGGTCGGCCACCACGTCTGCCCATACGGCGGCGTCAGCGCCTGGCGCCGTGATCGCCGAGAGCTGGTCCGTCTCCCGACGGGCATACGACAACCATCCCGGGAGCTCCGCCGCAGCGGCGGCGTCGGGCGGATCGGACTCGTAGATCGGCGCCAGCACCTCCCGGGTTCGTTCGTAGAAGCCGGCGCACACGGCGTCGGCGGCGGCCACGAACTGCTGCTGTTCAGCGGCCCGGCTATCCCCGCCGCCGCCGTCGTCGGAGCACCCGCCCAGCAGGGCTCCGACTACTACCAAGAGGCACACCCGCCTCGCCATCGCCGTCTCCCTTCGAATCATCCTGGTCGGACCGTACGGAGAAGCGGCACGGACGAGAAGGGGGGTCGCCGACCGGCTTCCCCCCACTCGCGGTGGGGATTTCCACACCTCCACGCGGCGGCTGCACCGGTTGCCACCGGGGCCGAGCTGGGATCGAATGGCACCGTGCCCGCCATCGAGCTCCGCGGCGTCTACCGGACCTTCGACATCGATACCGCTCCCGTACGGGCCCTCCAGGAGGTCGACCTGCGAGTCGATGACGGCGAGCTGCTCGTGCTCACCGGCCCATCGGGGTGCGGCAAGTCGACGCTCGTGAACATGGTGGCCGGGCTGGACAGCCCCGACGAGGGCGAGGTGTGGGTTGCCGGCCAGCGCCTCGATGTCGCCTCCGAAACGGAACGGGCCCGGCTGCGACGCCGCCACGTGGGACTGGTCTTCCAGTTCTTCAATCTGCTCGACGGCTTGTCTGCGCTCGAGAATGTGTCCTTGGCGACGGCGCTCTGCGTCCGGTCGCGGCGGGCGGCGGAAGCCCGGGCCTCGGAGCTGCTCGATGTACTGGGAATCCGCGACAAGGCCGCGACCCCACCCGCTCTGCTGTCCGGCGGCCAACGTCAGCGGCTGGCGATCGCCCGGGCCCTGGCCAACGAGCCCACGGTGCTCCTCGCCGACGAGCCCACGGGGGCCCTCGACACCGATGGGACCCACGAGATCATGGAGCTGTTCCGGCGGCTGCACGCCGATGGGCAGGCGATCCTGCTCGTCACCCACGACCCTGAGGTGGCCAAGCTCGGTGAGCGGGTGGCGACGATGCGGGACGGACGGGTGTCGGGCGGGGTGCCCGGAGGCGGCCGGTGACAGCGGTCAGGATCTGGTTCAGGGCCGAGGTCCGCAACCGGTGGCGCACCCTTGCCTGGGTGTCGCTGCTCTGCGGTTTGGCGGTAACCGTCACGGTTACCGCGGCGGCCGGGGCCCGCCGCACCGCCACTGCAGTCGACCGGTTCCTCGATCACGTCGACCACGCCGACCTCGCCGTCGACGTGTCCAACCCTGACGACCGTCTCCTCGAGCGGGTGGCCGGCCTACCCGGCGTAACGGCGGTGGGAGCCTGGGAGTTCCTCGCCGTCGAGCCCGTGCGGCTGGGGCTTCGCGCGGGACTCACGGTCGTGGGCGTCATCCCCGTCAATGCCACATCCATGCGCGACCTCGACCGGCTCAGAATCCACGCCGGACGGCTCCCCCGAACACTGGGGGAGACGGCCGTGGATCCGGGGCTGGCCCGGGAATTCGGTGTCGGGCTGGGCGACCGCATCGACGTCGCCGCCGTTCGGCCGGCACAAGGCGACGCCCTGTTCGTCGGGTCGGAACCGGTGACCCCGTCGGGACCGGTCCAGACGGTCGAGGTCGTCGGGATTGTCGAGCCGGCCGAGTTCGTCGTCGAAGGCGAGACCGGTGTGCACCTGCTCGCCCTGTCTCCGGAGTACGCCGCCCGCTACCAGCGCGGCTATACCACGGGGGAGGGTGGGGACGAGGTGCTCGTCTTCCGCCGAGTCGTGCGGGTGCTGCTCGCCGGTGGGGCCAGGGAGTCCGAGGTCCTTGCCGCTATCGACGCCATCTACGAAGGCGGGACATCCATCGTTCCAGGCGGGCAGCGGAGCGCCCTCCAGCAGGCTGTCGAGGACTCACTCCGGGTCGATGTGGTGGGCCTGCTGCTCTTCGCCGCTGCCGCCGGCGTGGCCGGCGTGGTGGCCGTCGGCCACGCCATGGCCCGGTCGATCGCAGTCGCGGCGAGCCAGGATGACGTGCTCGACGCCTTGGGACTCACGCGACTCGAGCGGATGCTCGGCCTGGCCGGACTGGGCTCGCTGGTCGGCCTGCTGGGCGGAGTGGTCGGATCCATCGGAGCGGTGGCCGCCTCCGGGCTGATGCCGATCGGCAGCGCCCGCCGGGCAGAGCCACATCCGGGGCTCGCCGCCGATTGGCTGGTCCTGGGCCTGGGCATGGCTCTGACCTTCGCCCTCGTCAGCGGGCGAGCAGCGGTGTCGGGCTGGCGGGCGACGGGGGGCGGGGCTGGAAAGCCCCTGCCGTCGGCGATCGCCCGCCGGCTGTCCCGGCTGGGCATCGGCCCCGCCGGCCGCCTCGGCGTGCGGTGGGCCCTCGACGGCGGGCACGGTCGGACGGCAATCCCGGTACGACCCGTGCTGGCCGGCGCCGCCGTCGGGATAGCCGGCATCGTGGCCGCATTCGTCTTCGCCGCCAGCCTCGGGCACCTGGGCGCCACCCCTCGCCTTTATGGCCGCGACTGGGACGCCGAGATCGTCCTGCCCCCTGCCGGGCCCGGCCTGCCCGCCCCCGAGTCGCAGGCCCTCACCCTCGAACCGGACCTGACAGATGTCACCCACTACAACCTGACCGACGTCCGCGTCGGGGAGGCGAGGCTGACGGGAAAGGTGATTGAGGTGCTCAAAGGCACCTTCATGCCGGCCCTGGTCTCGGGCCGCCACCCAGTCCGGCCCGACGAGGTCGTAGCCGATCAGGCGTCCCTCACCATCATGGGCGCCGCAGTCGGCGACGCTGTCGAGTTGGAGACCGGGGACGGCCGCCGGCCAGTGCGGATCGTCGGCCAAGCCGCCGGCGACGACGGTCTGTATCTCAACCCGATGCTGGTGAGGCTGTCCGAGATCGATGTCTTCGAGCGTGGCTACCACCTTTCCTTTGTTGACGGCGCGGACGATCGGCAGGTCTTCGAGGCGCTGGCCAGCGACTATCCGGACATCAATCGACCGTCCGATCGAGCCGGTGCGGCGCAGGATCTCGCTAGAACCCGGGACTTGCCCCGGGCCCTGGGAGCGTTCCTCGCCGTCCTCGCCATATCCGCGGTGGGCCATGGGGCCGCAGTCTCCACCCGGCGCCGGCGGCGTGACCTGGCCGTGCTCAAGACCGTCGGGTACACGCCCCGCCAGGCGGGGGTGGTGATCGCGTGGTACGCGACCACGGTCCTCATGGTGGGCCTGGCTATCGGGATCCCGCTCGGCCTGGCTTCGGGTGCGCTGGCGTGGGTCGAGACCGCCCGGCGGGCCGACGCGGCCGTCGCGGTCGTCGTCCCGATCGCGGCGGTGGTAGCCATCGCCGCCGCGTCCGTCGTTGTCGCCCATCTGGTTGTCCTCGGGCCGGCTCGGCGAGCCGCCCACCTCGAGCCGGCCGAAGTGCTGCGGGCGGAGTGAGCATGAGGGCGAGGCGCCGACGCGATCCGGGCGAGGTGGTCCGCAAGTTCGGCGAGCGCATGTCCCGCGCCGTTCCTCTGGGTGAGCTGATGCTCCAGCTGGCCGAGATGCTCCGTAGCCACCTGGAGCTGACCGGAGCCGAGGTGTGGCTGGAGGCGGGAGCGAAGTTCGAACGGACGATCAGCGTGCCCCGCGGCCCACGAGCGCCCCTGGCCGTAACCTCCTCCGAGCGTCAGGTCGTCGCCCAACCCGTGGTCCGGGCGAACGCCTGGATCGAGCGGTGGATGCCGTCGCTCCTCGTGGACCGAACCGGCGAGCAGCTGCTCCTGGCGCCGGCCGCCCACGGCGGCCACCTTTTCGGCTTTATCGTCGTTGTGCGCGCCACTGGCGGCCACACCTTCACCCGGCGGGAGGAGCAGGCACTTCTCGAGTCGGCCCAGCAGCTCGGCCTTGCCTTGCAGAACCTGCATCTCGACACCGAGCTCGAACGGTCGATGGTCGAGCTCCGCCAGCACGCGGAGGACCTCCGCCATTCCCGCGCTCGGGTGGTGGCGGCGGCAGACGAGGAGCGGCGACGGATCGAGCGCGACCTCCACGACGGCACGCAGCAGCACCTCCTTGCCCTCGGTATGAAGTTGCGGCGGGCTCGCGGGGCGCTGAGTTCCGACCCGGTCGAGGCCGCCCGCCTGGTCGACGAACTGGAGGAGGACGTGCGCAGCACCGCATCGAGCCTGCGCTCCCTCGCCCAGGGCATCTACCCGCCCCAGCTGCGGGCAGGCGGGCTGTCGGAAGCGTTGCTGACCGCGACCCTCCCCCTGACCGTCGCCTTCGATGTCCGGGTCGCGAGGCTGCCGGAGGAGATCGAGGCGGCCATCTACTTCTGCTGCATGGAGGCACTCCAGAACGTGCTCAAACACGCCGGCGGCGTGTCTGCAGAAGTGGAGATCGAGCGATCGGAAGCCTGGGTGACCTTCGCGGTGACCGACGGCGGGCCCGGGTTCGACGCCGGCCGCCTCGCCGGCGGCGGGTCAGGATTGACCAACATGCGCGACAGGGTGGGCGCCCTCGGGGGCGAGTTGATGGTCGACTCCGTCCCCGGTGAGGGGACCCGGATAGTCGGGAGGCTCCCCCTGGCCGCGGAGTCCCCGCTACCGGCACCCGTTGTGGAAGCCGAATCCCGTCAGTTGGGCAACCGGGAGTCGAGGTAGACGAGTACCGCCCGTACTCGACGGTTGGTGTCAGGCTCCTCGGTCAGGCCGAGCTTGGAGAAGATCGTCGTGCTGTGTTTCTCGACGGCGCGCAGTGAGAGTTCAAGGCGCTGGGCGATAGCTGCGTTGCTCTTGCCCACGGCCATCGCCTCGAGCACCTCCTGCTCTCGGGGGGTGAGGAACTCGAGCGGCGAACGCGAGTGGCTCCGCGCTCGGACGAGGAGATCGACGACTGCGGGATCGACGACCGATCCGCCGGCGGCGACCGTGCGCACCGCGGAGATCAGCTCCCGCACGTCCGAGACCCGCTCTTTGAGGAGGTAGCCCCTGCCTGCGGCACCTTCCTCGAGGAGGGAAAGGGTGTACTGCGGGCTGGCATAGAGGCTGAGGACGACGACGCCGACGCCGGGATGGGTTCGGCGGAGCTCGATGGCAGCCTGGATGCCCTCGTCGTCGTGGCCCGGCGGCATCCGGATGTCGGTGACGACAACGTCCGGGCTCGTCTCCCGCACCAACCGGAGGAGTGTGTCCCGGTCGCCGCAGACCCCGACGACTTGGGTGTCGGCGTCTGACCCGAGCACCTGAAGCAGCCCTTCGCGAAAGAGGACATTGTCCTCGGCAACGACCACACGGATCGCCATCGAGTTACAGGCCAACCAACGGGACGTGGCTCCGTCTCGATCTGCTGCGGATAGTCACCCAGCGCAACCGGCTCAAACGCACAAGCCCAAGGGTGGCCGCCAGCCGACACCAACGCAATGGAGGTCTCCACCATGGAACCACCTACCAAACCGAGAACCTCGTTTGCCGCGGCGGCTTCCCCTTCGCGCGAGTCAGGCGATGGCGTGGCCGAGCAGCGGACGATGGCGGCTGCACAGGTAGCAGATATTGATGACGAGATCGTGCATGTACGTCCCCTGCCCGGTCCGGCCGTACTCAGCCGGCCTTTTGTCGGTGCCTGATTGTCGCGTCAGCTAGCCCGGCGGATGACGGCGTGACCGTCGCGCACCAGCTTGGCGATGCTGCGGTTCTCGGAGAGGTTCTCGGCCACCCCGACCACCAGCTCGGCGCCGACGGCTGAGGCGAGACGTTCGAGGGTATCGAGGCTGGGCCGGGACCCACCGCCTTCGATCCGGGCGATGGCCGATTGGGTGGTGCCCATCCGCTGCGCCAGCTCGGCCTGGGTGAGCCCCGCATCGGTGCGGAGCCTGTGCACCAGCGCCCGGAAGGCACTGACTCGGGCCTCGTCCTCGTAGGCCGTCCGAGCCTCCTCCGAGAGCGGCCGCTCCGCCTTGATGTCATCCCATGCCGTGCGCTTGCCCATCTGCATCACTCCTCGTCGTCGGTCGTGTGGCGCTCGGCCGCACATCGCTCCATCGCTTCCCTTGCCCGCTGCACCTCACGCCGCTCCCGGGGGCGGGTCTTCACGAATACCGTCAGCAGGATGATCCGACGTCCGGGGGCGATCCAATAGGTGACCCGGGTGGGGCGGCCGCCCAGGTAGAGCCGAAGCTCTCGAAGCTTGCCCTCCAGTTGGCGGGTATGCGGCTCGTCCAGGGCGGGACCCATCTCAGCGAGGCGATCGACATGGAACCGCACTCGTGCCTGATCGGTGTCGCCCAGCGCTACGAACCATTCGAGCACCTCGGGTTCGAGTTCGACCTCGCCCCAAGACATAGCAGCAATGCTATACGCTCTCGTCAGCAAATCCGCCACGCGGCACACTCAACGGAACGCCCGGGCCGAGAGGCGTCATCGCACTCAAGCCCTGCGCTCACCGAATCGTTGAGTGTTTGACGACCAGCTATCCGCCCGCTTATATCAGGCGCACTGGGGCGTACTGGGTGTACACGATGGACTCGGACGCCGACAGAACCGCAGGTCAGAGCATCGGAGCGCACCCGATGGACAATCGGGAGCGGACTCTTAATCCGCGGGTTCAGGGTTCGAGTCCCTGGGGGCGCACTTCACAAAGGCCCAGGTCAGACGGTCGTTCTGGCTCCTAGAGCCGTGGATCAGGTGTATCGGCTAGGCAAATAGGCGGTTTCGCCCGCGTAGCCCCTGGCCGATACACCTCCTTTGCCTGCCCGCCGGACGTCACGGCTTCCGACTCGTGGGCGAGGGCGACGAGTTCCACGAGCTGGCTTTGACGCGGGTCGGACAACGACAGGCCGCTGACCACCCCGTCGCTACTCCCTCGTGTGCTTCGTCCCGGTCGGGACCACCCCTAACCTCCACGGTGACGAGCTCGACGCGGAATACGAGACCCCCCCACTTCGCCGAGGGCGTGTCCGCCGAGTTCACGGTCGGATGACGACCAGCCTGTCCGTCAGTGGCCATAGGCCGAAAGTCTCAGATCAGAGGGCTCACGAACTCGCGGGCGGCCTTCGTTCTTTGCGCTCCGACGCAGCGACTCAGGCCTCCCAGGCGCCAGGATCGACTGGCTGGGCTCGCATGAGCTGCGGCACGCCATCGAAGATCGAGTCCTCGGTGGCGAGCGGGCGGTTGGCGGCGAGTGCGACCGCGGCGACCCACCGGTCGGCCTCGTGCTCTTTGGCAGCGAGTCCGTGACCAGCGCGAGCAGCCCAGGTCCGCACGCTGACGTAGGCGTCGATGACCTCACCGATTGGCGGGATGACCACCGTCCTGCCTACCAGGCGTTCGAGCTTGCTTCGCCGCGAGAACCGGCTGCCACCGCTCCTTCTTTGCAGATGGTCGTCGGTCGAGCCACGCACTGGCGACCATCGTGTCAACCACGACGGCTGGCATCAGCAGGTGTCAGGCGTCTTTGAGGATCCGGAAGAACTCGTCCGCTTCCTCTGGGGTCAGGTCGTCGATGGCCAACCGATCGAGATCGCCCATGGGCTGCAAACCTTCGAGCAGCTCAGCGATGGACGGCTCCGCCCGCTCAGGATGATGAGTTGCGTTGTCCGACACACCGGCTCCCTTCCGCGCAGCTGTTGGCAAGGGTAGTGGGTGGGTCTCTGCCGCCGGGCGAACCGCCCCGACGGCAGGCGGCTGTCGTCGAGGTCGATGAGCTCAGCCGGGGCCGGGTGGCTCACGAGCGGGACGACACCTGGCCATGTTGGTGTCACATCGCCTGCCTGACCTCCTGGTCCGAACTGGCTTGCTGCTCAGTACAGTGCCCACCATCGTGTCCCGGCTCGGGCGAGACTGGCCCGTGACCGGGGCCGCTCGTGAACGCCTCGCCGCCCTCCTGAGTGAGGTGCGGGCGCCCGGCTCCTTCTGCGCGAAGCGGACGGCGCCGGCCGGCGACCTCCAGGTCGAGGTGCGAGGGCTCGGGGAGCTCACGCTGCCGGGTCCTGACGCGCAGGCCAGGCAGCTCTGCCGCCCAGGACGACCGGCACGCTACGGGCGTGGGGAACAGACCCTCCTCGATCCCCGGGTCCGAGACACCTCGGAACCGCAGGTCAGCGCACTGGATCTTGATCCGCGGGTTCAGGGTTCGAGTCCCTTGGGGCGCGCCGACGACGCCCGGCTGGCACCCTTGGGTGTGGTCGGGCGTCAGGGGTCGGGACCGACGGGCCCTCGGCGCGCAGCCCATAGCGCTCGGACGGTGAAGGCGGGGGCCATCAGCGCGTGGGGGGTCGAACCAGGTCGACGACCTCGACCATGCGGACAACCACGGCGTCGTCATGTTGGCCCGCGATGGTGAGGCGGTTCATGTAGCGGTTGACGAGGTCAGCTCCCAACGGCTTGTCTCCCTCGGTGTCCTCGTACGCGAAATCCCCCCCCACGGCGATGGACCAGGGCGTGGCGACGATGCGGCTCGCGGCCTTGAAATAGCGTCGTGTGAACGACCGGTCGACGGAACCGGCGCGATCGAGGGTCGCGCCCAGCGCCATCGCCTGCTGAGCGGCGGAGGTCATCCCCTGGCCGTAAATCGGGTTGAAGCTGCAGAGGGCGTCGCCGAGGAGCACCCACCCGAGGGGGAAGCGGTGGAGCCGTTCGACGTGCCGTCTCTGGCTGGCGGGAAACCGATGGGTGACAGGCGAGCCGATCGGTTCGGATGCCGCCATGACCTCGGCGACGACCTGGGAGGGGAAGGACCGGGCATAGGCGAGCAGTTCCTCATCGCCGGTGGGCGCACGCTCGCCATGGAGCCCGCCGAACAGGACCATCCAACGGTCGCCCTCTATGGGTAGGGCCATCGCCAGGCGCTTCCTCTTCGGATCGTCGATCACTGCCGCCGCCTTCCAGTCACGCTCGGGCCGGTCGGTCCGCCGGTAGAGACGGGTCTGGTAGCGCGTATCGACCTGGACACGGGAGACCGGAGGATCTTCGTAACCCAACGCCTTAAGCCAGGTGAGGCTCCGCGCCTGGCGTCCGGTCGCGTCGACGACAAGGTCGCAGGCCTCCTCGATCCGGCCGTCGATCCGAACGCCGGTGATGCGTTGCCCGGCCGTGTCCGCATCCAGGCCGTCGACGGTCACCCCGTCCCGGACGATCACGTTCGGGAGCGTTTCGACGTGCCGCCGCACCGTCCACTCGAGGAACGGGCGCGACATCGTCGGGCCACGGAGGTCCGACGGCGACCGCCGCGACACCCCGCCCGCCCGCAGGATCTGAGCGTGGACGTCGACGTCCAGAATCCGCCGGGCGACGCGAACACGTGGTTTGGTGTCGTGTGCCGGTTCGGCGGCCTCGCCGCCGATGCCTACGTGGCGAACGTCAGGCCGGATGGCTCCTGGTCCATCGTTCGGACCACGATTGGCGAGGTGTACGTTTCGACGCATCCTGGGGAGCGGTCGAACACCAGGGATCGAGAGTCCACTGCCCGATGGCGTCACGGTCCACCTGCGCCTCGACTGCCTCGGCCAGGTCGAGGCATCTCTGGTTCTCTCCGTGAACGACAGGGTCGTCGGCATGGTGGCCGACGAGTCGGGCCTGGGGCCTGGGACTGTCGGCATGGCCGGCTCGTCGACGACAGGCCTGACTTTCGACAACCTGATCGTCACCGAGATCACATGACGGTAAGCCCGGCGATCCCCGGAGTCGTACGCTGGGAGCATGGCGGATGCACCGCGTGGTCGGATCCTCGTCGTCGACGACGACGCCGACGTACGCGCATTGCTGACCAGGTACCTCCAGATCGAAGGGTACGAGGTCGATCAGGCGGCTGACGCCAACGGCGTCTACCGGGCCATGGCCGAGAACCCGCCCGACCTGATGCTTCTCGACGTCATGCTGGCGCCCGACAACGGCCTCGACGTGCTCGCCCGGGTCCGCAAGGAGAGCGACGTGGCGGTGATCCTGCTGACCGGCATGGGCGCCGAGGCCGACCGCGTGATGGGGCTCAAGCTGGGCGCCGACGACTACGTGGTCAAGCCCTTCTCACCCGCCGAGGTCGAGGCCCGCATCTCCTCGGTGCTGCGGCGGGTCAAGGCGTCCGCCGCCCCCTCGCTCAGCTTCGACGGGCTCACGCTCGACGTCACCACCCGGGAGGTGCGCGTCGGAGGCGAGCTGGTTGCGCTCACGGCCAAGGAGTTCGACCTTCTCGCCTTCATGGCTTCCTCTCCCCGCCAGGTGTTCACGAGGGACCAGCTCCTCGAGCAGGTGTGGAACTCGTCGTCGGAATGGCAGGGCGCAGGAACGGTCACCGAGCACATCCGTCGCCTTCGTAGCCGGATCGAGCTGGACCCGGATCACCCCCGCTGGATCGCCACCGTGTGGGGCGTCGGCTACCGCTTCAACCCGTAGGACACCCTTCCCGACCGGAGGCCTTGTCGCGGTCGGCACCGGGGAATTGCTCGAATGTCGGGCCGGCGTGGAGCGCACCTTGATGTTGCTCCCGCACCTTCGAAACCAGAGCGAGAGCGAAGGAGTGACAGCCCGGTCGGCGCCCGAGAGACGAGGAGCAGCTTGATCGACCCGGTGAGGACCGTGGGGATCCGTGGGGCCGTCGCGCCGATGGTGCCGGAGAAGGAATGGTTCCGGCTGGCGTTCGAGCGCGCCCCCATAGGCATGGTGCTGCTCGACGTCGACGACCGGGTCCAGGAGGTGAACGAGGCCTTCTGCGAGATGGTCGTCCGCCCCAAGGACCGCCTGCTCGGCTCCGGCTTCCACGAAGTCGGCCATCCGGACGACCTCGCGCACCACGCCGGGCTGCGGCGCAGCCTCATCGAGTCCTCCGCCGGTCCAGGCCGCACCCAAGCCGACCTGCGGCTCGTCCGGGAGAACGGCGCCAGGCCGTCATCCGGCGGGCCGACGAGGCCATGTACCAGGCCAAGCGACGTCGCCGGGCGGCTGGGCCGCCGGACCGCGGGCCGGGCACCGACCACCCCTCCCCCGTCGGACCGCCCCCGGGGTGACAGAGAACACATTTGCCGAGAACACATTTGCCGAGAACACATTTGCCGAGAACACATTTGACGGAAAGTTGGGTCGCGGTCGGCACCTGGTTGACATCGCCCACCGATGCTGACGGTATGCCTGTTCCCATGAGTGGTATGCCGGGCCCCACGACCCGTCGGCTGGGCACCATCCTCGTGGACGCCAAGGTCCTGACGGAACCGTCGCTCGCCGACGCGCTCGACCATCAACGCGGCTCGGGAAAGCGGTTGGGAGCGGTGCTCGTGGAGCTGGGCCTGGCCGACGACAAGACCATCGTCGCCGCCCTCGGGATCCAGTCCGACCTGCCCGTCACCGACCTGCGCCACCGCAAGCCGGACCGCCAGGCGGTTGCGCTCCTGCCGGAACGGCTGGTTCGCTCGCTGGGTGCGGTGCCGCTGCGGCGGACGCCCACGGGACTCGAGGTCGCCGTGGCCGAACCCCCCGACGAGACAACGGTGACGCTGCTGGAGAGCGTTGTCGGCGAGCCGGTCGTGCTGTTCCTTGCCCGAACCGACGATCTCCTGTCGATGATCGACCGGTGCTATCCGGCCGGCGGACGCCACGACGGTTCTCCGCCGGCGGTAGCGGTACCCGAGCCGGACGAGGCCTCGGGCCCACCACCCGAGCAGGCCCAGGAGCTCCTGGGCGCCATCGTGGCGGACGCCGTGCGGGCCGGCGCGTCGGACGTCCACGTCGATCCCCGACCGGGGGGCACCCGCGTGCGGTACCGGGTCGAGGGCACGCTCCGAGACGCCACACCGCTGACCAGATCGTCGGGAGCGTCCGTCGTCCGCAGCGCCAAGCGACTGGGTGACGCGGAGACCGGTGACACGGAGTCCGGCGGTCGACGGCAGCGCCGCTGGTTCGACGTCGACGTCGACGGTCGGCCCACCCGGGTGCTGGTCACCAACTCCAAGACGGTCCAGGGCGAGCGCCTCCGCCTGCGCGTGGTGAAGGCGGACGAGGACGGGATGCGCCGGCTCGACCAGCTGGGCATGCCGCCGGACGTCCGGCGGTCGTTCTCGGCGGAGCTGCAGAGGACGTCGGGCCTGATCGTGATCGCCGGGCCCCGGGGGAGCGGCCGCACGACGACCGCATACGCGGCGGCGACGGAGATGGGCACCAGCGGGCGCAACGTCGTGACCCTCCAGCGGACGCTCCCCCGCGTGCTCCCGCTCGTCAGCCAGATCGAGATCGGGACCGAACCGGTCGTCCCGGCCCTGTTCGCGGCGGTCGAGGACCAGGACGCCGATGGTGTGGTGATCGACGATCTCGAGGGGGTCGGAGTCACGCGCGCCGCGTTCCGCCTGGCGGAGCGGGGGATGCTCGTCGTCCTCACCATCACGGCCCCGGATGCCGAGGCCATGGCCGCCCACCTCCTGGACACCGGACTGCCCCATTCCCTCATCGCCGACACCCTGCACTCGTTGCTCACCCAGCGGCTGGAGGCGCCGGCCGGCTCGGGCCCCTCGGACGAACCGGTGGCGAGCTTCGAGCTCGCCGTCGCCGACTGACGACCGCTCGTGGCCCGAACTCGAACCGGAGGCGTCGCAGGACTCCTCAACCGTAGGTACGTCGCTCTGGAGGAACCGCTGCCATGAAGACCGTGCTCGTCGTGGACGACGATCCCGACATTCGGGACCTCGTGACGTGGAAGCTGGCGCAGGCCGGCTACGCCACGCTGTCGGAGGCCGACGGGGAGGCCGCCCTGGTGGCAGCCTCGTCGGGCGCCATCGCCGGACGCCCCCTACCCGACCTCATCCTGTTGGACTGGATGATGCCCAGGATCACGGGCATCGAGGTCTGCCGGGCCCTGCGCGACAACCCGCTGACCGCCCACATCCCGATCATCCTGGTGACGGCAAAGGCCCAGGAGGCCGAGATCGAGTCCGGGTACGCGGCAGGCGTCGACGACTACATCGTGAAGCCCTTCAGCCCCCAGGCGATGCTGACCCGGATCGAGGCCGTGCTGGCCAGGTGCGGGGGCCGGTCGTGAGGGGGGTGCCAGCCGCGTCACCCTGGCAGCTCGAGGACACATGAGCCCCGGCGCGCCCACATGAGCCTCGACGCGCCCGCAGCCGCCCGGGCCGCCGCGTTCGAGGTCTCGGAGCCGGCGGCCGGGGGCCCGGCCGTCCTCGGCGGGCGCTTCCGATGCGACAGTGTGCTCAAGACCGGCCACGGCGTCGACACGTTCCTCGGCACCGACCTGATCGACGGCACCAGGGTCGTCGTCAAGCGGGTGGCGGCGGCCGACATCGGCACCGGGCTGAGGACCCGCCTCGAACACGAGGCCGACGTGCTGAACCGGCTGGCGACCATCCCGTTCCGGTCGTCGATCTCCATGGGCACCGAGGGTGCCTACGTGTACCTGGTGCAGCCGTTCATCCCAGGCGAGACGCTCGAGCGGCGGCTGACCCGAGGCCCGCTGTCGGTGGCGTCCACCCTTCGCGTGGCGCTCGACCTGCTCGCCGCCCTGCAGCGGGCTCACGACGAGGACGTCCTGCACCGCGACCTGAAGCCCGCCAACCTGATCGTCGACGACGACGAGCCCCTCGGCCGGGCCGTGCTGATCGACTTCGGCTTCGCCCGCAGTCCCGAGGTCGAGGTGTCCGTGCGTGAGCAGCGGGTGGGTACGGCCAGGTACCTCGCTCCTGAGGCAGCCGGCGTGCTGGAACGGGCCGTGGACGAGCGGTCCGATCTGTACTCCGCCGGCGTGGTCCTCTTCGAGTGCCTGGCCGGGAGGCCGCCGTTCGAGGGGTCCGACGTGGGCGAGGTGCTGCGCCACCACCTGAACACCCCCGCCCCCCAGCTCCGCGGCCTGGGCGTGGACGTGCCCCGCGCCCTCGACGCCGCGGTGCAGCGCCTCCTGCGCAAGGACCCCGGCGAGCGTTACCAGTCGGCCGGGGCGGCTCGGGCCGACTTCTCCGCCATCGCCGAGGCCCTCGAACGGGGCGTCGGCGAGCCGGCGGTGGTGATCGGGCTCCACGACCGGCGCCAGATGCTCACCGAGCCGGCCTTCGTCGGTCGTGCCGACGAGCTCGGGAGGCTCGCCAGGCTCATCCGCAGGGCCGGGGAGGGCCGCGGCGGCCTGGTGCTCCTGGAAGCCGAATCCGGCGGAGGCAAGACCCGGCTGCTCGAGGAGCTGGCCCAGCAGAGCCAGACCCGCTCGTGGATCCTCAGGGGCCAGGGCGTGGACCAGGCCGCCCGGCGCCCGTTCGGGCTGCTGGAGGAGGTGGTCCACGGCATCGTCGCCGTCTCGAGGGAACAGCCATCGCTGGCCGCCGCCCTCCGGGGCCGGGTCGACGACAGGGCCGACGCCGTGGTGGCCGCCCTCCCCGAGCTGACCGAGATCTTCGGAGAGGCCAGCGCCGCCAGCCTCGGCCCCGAGGCCTACGGCGAGACACGGAGCATCAACGCCTTGAGCACCCTGCTGGACGCTCTGGGCACCACGGAGATGCCGGCGGTGCTGCTCCTCGACGACTGCCAGTGGGCGGACGGGCCGACGCTGCGACTCCTGTCCCACTGGCAGGGGCAGGGGCAGAACGGCAACCGGGGCGTCCCCGTCCTGGTCATCGCCGCCTTCCGGTCCGAGGAAGTCGGCCCCGACCACCCGCTGCGCAGCATCGACCCGCTCGCCCGTGTCACCCTGCCCCCCTTCAGGGTCGACGACGTCCGCAGCCTGGCCGAGTCCATGGCCGGCCCCCTGCCCGACGAGGCCCTTGACACTGTGTCGTTCCTGTCCGAGGGCAGCCCCTTCATGGCCTCGGCCGTCCTGCGGGGCCTGGTGGAGGCCGGCGCCCTGGTCAACACCGAGGCGGGGTGGGAGGTCGACCGTCAGCGCCTGGCCGATGTCCAGACCTCGCGGCGGGCGGCGCTGTTCCTGCTGCGCCGGCTCGAGTTGCTCGCCCCCGAGACGCTCGACCTGCTGTCGGTGGGCGCCGTGCTGGGCAAGGAGTTCGACCTCGCCCTGGCCGTCGAGCTGTGCGGCCAGGAGCCCGAGGCCGCCGCCGCCGCCCTGGCCGAGGCCGGACAACGGCGGATCGTGTGGGTCGACGACGAAGTGGGACGGGCCCGGTTCCTCCACGACAAGCTCCGGGAGGCGCTGCTCAGCCGCCTGGACAAGGACCGCCGCCGCCAGATGCACCTGCTGGCCGCGGTCCGGATCGAGGCCCTCGACCCCGACCGGGTCTTCGAGCTGGCCTACCACTTCGACGCCGCCGGCTCCGGTCCCCGAGCCCTCCCCTACGCCGAGCGGGCGGCCGAGTCGGCCCGCGCCCAGCACTCCCTCGACGTGGCCCTCGAGCACTATCGGATGGCGCAGCGCTCGGCTCCCGCCGGGGACGCCTGCGCCCACGCCCGGATCGCCGAGGGTCTGGGCGACGTGCTGACCCTCGGCGGTTCCTACGACGAGGCCACCGACCAGCTGGAACGGGCCCTGTCGTCGGCCGACTCCGACTTCCAGCGGGCCACCCTGGAGGGGAAGCTGGGCGACGTCGCCTTCAAGCGGGGCGACCAAGGCTCGGCCCGCGACCACCTCGAGCGGGCGATCGGCCAGTTGGGCGGTCGCCTGCCGACGGGCGGGCTCGGCCTGCTGGCCGCCCTGGCGGTGGAGGTCGTCATCCAGGTCGCCCACTCCCTGCTGCCGACGCTGTTCGTGGCCCGGCGCCGGGCGGAGGGCGCCGATCGGGAGTTCCTGGCTATCCGCCTGTACAGCCGCCTGGCCTACGTCTACTGGTTCAG
Organism: uncultured Acidimicrobiia bacterium; assembly: GCA_963825765.1. Classification (GTDB taxonomy): domain Bacteria; phylum Actinomycetota; class Acidimicrobiia; order Acidimicrobiales; family AC-14; genus CAWGUU01. The sequence continues at coordinate 326,553 of CAWGUU010000004.1, read as the reverse complement.
CGCCGGCAAGATCCCCTGCGCCTGGGCCCACCTCCGGGAGATGAACCTGGCCGAGCGGTATCCCCGGAGCGCCGAGCTGGCCCAGGCCTATTCCGAACACGCCCCGGTGATGACCATGGCGCCCTGGTTCGGCCGGGGCATCGTCTACGCACGGCGTTCCCTGGCCATTCGCACCGAGCTCGGCGACCTGTGGGGACAGGGCCAGTCGCTGAACTTCTACGGTGTCGCCCTCTACGCCGCCTCCCGGTACCGCGAGGGCATCGAGAAGCTGCAGGAGGCGGTCCGGCTCCTCGAGCAGACCGGGGACCGCTGGGAGGTCGACACCGCCAGGTGGAACATCGCCTTCTGCCACTATCGCCTGGGCCAGCTGGCCGAGGCGGTCGCGGTGGCCGAGAGGGTGCACGACGACGCCATCGCCATCGGCGACGACACCGCCGCCGGCATCGCCGTCAGCGTGTGGTCGCGCGCGTCGGCCGGGCGGGTCCCCGCCGAGCTGGTCAGGGCCCGGCTGGAGCAACGCAACGCTGACGCCCAGACCGCCGCCGAGGTGCTGGTGGCGGAAGCCGTGCGTCTCCTGGCGAAGGGGTCGCCGGCAGAGGCGGCGAGGGTGATGGAGGAGGCGGCCGGGGTGGTGGCCGGTGCCGGGCTGCGCCAGGAGTACGTGGCCCCCGTCCTGCCCTGGCTGGCGACCGCGCTGCGCTCCGAGGCCGAGGCCCTCGGTCCCTACGCCGTCGAGCAGCGACGCGCCCTCCTCCGTCGGGCCCGCGGGACGGCACGCAAGGGCTGGCGGGTGGCCCGCTGGTACCGCAACAACGCCCCCCACGCCCTGCGCGAGCTCGGCCTGCTGGCCGCCCTGGACGGCCGGCACCGCCGGGCCCGGCGCCGGTTGTCCCGCAGCCTGGCCGTGGCCGAGAGCCAGGGCGCCAGTTACGAGCACGCCCTCACCCGCCAGGCGTACGGCCGCGTCGGACTGTCGCTCGACGGGACGACAGCCGCCGAGGTGCTGGCCCGGGCCGAGGCCGACATCGCCGCCCTCGTCCCCACCGGCGGTCGGGCCCGGCCCGGCTCGACCGACGGTGACGGTTCGACCGGCGCGCACCCGTCGAACCTCTCGCTGGCGGACCGTTTCTCCACGCTCGTGACCGTCGGTCGCCGCATCGCCTCCGCGCCGTCCCCTGCCGCCGTCTACGCATCGGTGCGGGAGGCGGCGGTCTCGCTGCTGCGGGGCGACGAGTGCCACGTCATCGAGCTCGACACCCCGTCGTGGGGGCTTCCCGGCAGCTCCGGCTCAGGAGCCGGCATCGACCGGCTGAGCCACAGCCTGGTGCTGCGGGCGATCGAGGCCGGCGGGCCGGTGGTGCTGACCGACAGTCCCCTCGTCGACTCGGCCGACAGCATCGTGCTGTCGGGCCTGCGATCGGCGTTGTGCTCGCCGATCTTCTGCGACGGTCAGGCCGTCGCGTGCCTGTACGCCACCCACAGCAACGTCGAGGGCCTGTTCGGCCAGGACGAGATCCAGATGACGGAGCTCGTCACCGCCCTGGCAGGGGCCGTCCTCGAGCACGTGGCCGGCACCGAGGCCCGGTTCCGCTCGCTCGCCCAGAACTCCAGCGACGTCATCACCATCGTCAACCGGGACTTCCGGATCACCTATCAGAGCGCGGCGGTCACCAGGGTGTTCGGCTTCGAGCCGTCCGAGATCGTGGGCCGGCCGCTTGCCGACTGGCTGCACCCCGACGATGCCGCCGCCGTCCACGGGCTCCTGCTGCGCGTCCTCACCGGCGGCCAGGAGACCCGGGTGGTCGAATGCCGGCTCCGCCACCACGACGGGTCGTGGCGGGACGTCGAGACGGCGGTCAACAGCCTGGTCGACGACCCCAGCGTGAACGGCGTGGTCATGAACACCCGCGACATCAGCGACCGCAAGCGGGCCGAGCGCGAGCTGTGGGAGACCCTCGGGCGGGAGCAGGAGATGCGGGAGAGCCTCCAGGAGCTCGACAGGATCAAGACCGACTTCCTGTCGTCGGTGTCCCACGAGCTTCGGACACCCCTGAGCAGCATCCTCGGCTACGTGGAGATGCTGGCCGACGGGTCGAGCGGGCCGCTGCTCCACGAGCAGTCGAGGGTCCTGGGGGTCGTCGACCGCAACGCCCGGCGCCTGCTGGTGCTCATCGAGGACCTGCTGATGATGTCGCGGGTGGAGGCGGGGACCTTCGAGCTCGCCATCGGACCCGTGTCGATGGCCGACGTCATCGAAGGGGCCTACCAGGCTGTGCTGCCGGACCTGCTCGTCCGCGACCTCGAGGTCACCGTCGACGTCGCCCCGGACCTCCCCTCCGTCCCGGGCGACGCCGGCCAGCTCGACCGGGTCATGATCAACCTCCTCACCAACGCCATCAAGTTCACGCCCGACGGCGGGCGCATCTCCGTGTCCGCCGACCCGAAGGGCGACACCGTCGTGATCCGGGTCGTCGACACCGGGATGGGGATCCCGACCGACGAGCAGGCTCGGGTGTTCGACAGGTTCTTCCGGTCGTCCTCGGCGCAGCGCTTGGCCGTCCCCGGCACCGGCCTGGGTCTGTCGATCACCAGGACGATCATCGAGAAGCACGGCGGCACCATCACGGTGGCGTCGGACCCGGGGGAAGGCACCGCCTTCACGGTCACCCTGCCGAGCCAGGACCGGTCCTGAGCCCCACCGGCGACCGCTTTGCGGTCACCCCTTGAGGTCAAGCCGGAATTCGACCGATCTCGGCTTCAGCGCCGGCGCTCGGCGGTCGAAGATCAGAGGACGAGGGAGGTTCCCCCCAATGAGGACGATGGCCACCCGCAACTCCCGGGTTGACCCAGCGACGGCGACGGTACCGCGCCCCGCGCCCTCGTGAGCGCGCGCCCACGCCACCTGCGGGGACTCCCGCTGGCATTTCTCGCCGTGCTGACCACGGCCAGCCTCGTGTCGGCATGGTTGGTGCACGGGCTCGTGCAGGACCAGGAGCAGGGGCTGCTCGAGGCTCGCAGCGTCGAGGCCGCCCTCGTCCTCGACAGCCTGATGTCCAACATCCAGGCCCGGTTGACCCTGGTCGGGACCGTGGTCCGGACGAGCAACGCATCCCCCGAGACGTTCGCGGACGTGGCCGTGGAGCGCGCGCCCGGGGTGGCCTCGCTCGCGGTCCTGCGGCCGGGGCCCGAGGGCTTCGTCGTCGAGCTGGCCGCCGGGACGACTCTCGCGGTGGGCCAGACCGTCACCGGGCCCCGGGCCACTGCCATGGCGCGGGCGCTCGAGGTCCCCACCATGGTCGCCACGCCGGTGCTCGCGGAGGACGGCGTCAGGACGTTCGGGTTCGCCCTCGGGCCACCCGCCGCCCCGCTGGGGACGGTGGTGTACCGGGAGTCGCTCGTGGCTCCGCCCGGTCCCTCCCCGGCGGCCTCGGCACCGTTCTCCGACCTGATCGGGTCGCTCTACGCATCGCCCGGGGCCGATCCGGCCCAGCTGATCCTCACCACCGCCCGGCCCGGCGAGACGCCGACCGGGTCGCACACGATCGCACGGCCGTTCATGGTCGGTGACAGTCAGTGGCTGCTCACCATCTCCGCCGATCGCCCCCTGGGGGGCCCACTGGCCACGCGACTGCCGCTCATCATCCTGCTCGTCACCCTCTTCGCGACGGTGGTCATCGTCGCCGTCATGGACGCGGTCGCCCGCCGTCGCGACTACGCCCTCCGACTTGTGGACGAACGCACCGCCGCGCTGCGGCGCTCTCTCGCCTCGCTGAAGGCGGCGCAGGACGACGCGGTCGAGGCTTCCCGTCGAAAGTCGCTGTTCCTCGCCAACGCCAGCCATGAGATACGGACTCCGATGACCGTGATCATGGGCATGAACGAGTTGCTGCTGGGCACCGAGCTGGACGAGTCGCAACGCATGTTCGCCGAAGGTGTCGGCCGGGCCGCGGCCCGGCTGCTCGACCTCATCACCAACGTCCTCGACTTCTCCAAGATCGAGGCCGGCCGCGTCGACCTGGACGTCGCCGAGGTGGAGCTGCGCATGCTGGTCGAGGACGTCACCGCATTCCTCGCCGACACGGCCCATGCCAAGGGACTTCGCCTGGTGAGCGCCTACGGCCCCGACGTGCCCGAGGTGGTGCGAGGCGACGCCCCCCGGCTCCGCCAGATCCTGCTCAACCTGGTGTCCAACGCGGTGAAGTTCACCGACGTGGGCACGGTCGAAGTCCGCACCGCCCTGCGGCCCGGCCCGGCCGGCGAGCCCGAGACGCGCACGATCGTACGGTTCGAGGTCGTCGACACCGGCATCGGGGTCGCTCCTCTGGACCAGCGGCTCCTGTTCAAGCCTTTCTCCCAGGTCGACCCGTCAAGCACCCGCCGCCATGGCGGGACCGGGTTGGGCCTGGCCATCTCCACCCAACTTGTGGAGGCCATGGGCGGCACGATCGGGATGCACAGCACGCCCGGGTCGGGCAGCACCTTCTGGTTCGAGATCCCTTTCGAGAAGGTCGCCTACACCGAGCCGACCGCCCCCCTGGTCCACGCCGCGTCGTAACGACGTCCCGCACCTTCGCTGGGCGCGTAAGGTCGGAACCATCGTGACCAGCGACAACGAGTCCGCTCGCGACCGTTGGCCGGCGCTGCCGGTGGCCGAGTGGCAGGCCACCCGCGACACCCTGCAGCTGTGGACCCAGATCGTCGGCAAGGTACGGATGGTCAACACGCCGCTGCTGAACCACTGGTGGAACGTGCCGCTCTACGTGAACGCCCGTGGTCTGACGACCTCCCTCATCCCGCACCCCACCGGCCCCGCCTTCCAGATCGACTTCGATTTCCGAGGCCACGAGCTGGAGGTCGTCACCGACACGGGCGCCCGCCGATCGATCCGGTTGGAGTCCAGGCCGGTCGCCCGGTTCTACGCCGAGCTGATGGACGGCCTCGACGCGCTCGGCGTGGGCACCGACATCTGGCCGGTGCCGGTCGAGATCGAGGGCGCCATCCCCTTCCCCGACGACGACATCCACACCACCTACGACCCGGACCATGCCCACAGCTTCTGGCTGATGCTCGTGCAGATGACGCCGGTGTTCCAGGAGTTCCGCAGCCGGTTCGTCGGCAAGGCCAGCCCCGTGCACCTGTTCTGGGGAGCGCTCGACCTGGCCGTGACCCGGTTCTCCGGCCGGACCGCCCCGCCGCACCCCGGAGGCGCCCCCAACTGCGGGCCCCACGTCATGCACGAGGCCTACTCCCACGAGGTCAGCAGCTGCGGCTACTGGCCGGGTGGCGAGGGCGAGGGGCTCTTCTACTCGTACGCCTACCCTGAGCCGAGCGGGTTCCGTGATGCCCCGGTCACCTCCGCCGGCGCGTACCGTGACGACCTGGGCGAGTTCGTCCTGCCCTACGAGGTGGTGCGGATGGCAGAGAATCCGGAGCAGGTCCTGCTCGACTTCCTGCAGGCCACCTACGAGGCGGCCGCCACCAACGCCGACTGGGACCGCGCCGCGCTCGAACGCCGCCCTTGACGGTCAGATCTGCGCCGATAGATCAGTCAGATCCTTCGCCAGTAGATGACGGCGTCCTCGCCGTCGACCGCCTCCGGCACCCGGCCGATCTCGCGGAACCCCATCCGCTCGTACAGCCGGCGGGCCGGGTTGCCGGCGAACACCAGGTTGAACTGCATGGCGTCGAAGCCGAGCGCCCGGGCCTCGACCAGCGAGTGCTCGACCAGCGCCTCACCGATGCCCTGACCCCGCAGGGCGGCCACCACGAAATAGCCGGCGTTGGCCACGTGGGCGCCCCGCCCGGCGAAGTTCGGCTTGAGGAAGTACGAGCCGGCCAGGCGACCTTCGAGGCGGGCGACCGCCACCAGCGTCTTGTGGTCGAGCCAGTAGTCCTGGAAATCCTCGGGGGTGAGCGACCCTGGCGCCTGGGGGTACCCCTCGCCGGCGTCGACCACCTCGGCGAACGCCTCGTAGAGGTCGGTAGCGTCGCCGGGCGCGGCCTCGTGCACGGCGAGCTCCACGCCGCGCGTGGTCCGCACGTTGCTGGCCTGCATCGGGCGAAAGTGTAGGGACGGCTCCGCGGCGCGCGGTCGGCAGTCGGCGTGGGCAGCGAGCCGCGAGGATTCCCGCGAAGATTTCCGAGAGGATTTCATTGGCGAAGGTGTCGATCTGGCGTCCCTCGAACGTCGTCAGGACACGAACACCCCACAGGAGGAACCGATGCGATACCTGCTGCTGATCTGCACCGACGAGAGCGCGATGCAGGCCCTGAGCCCCGAAGAGTTGGATGCGTCGAGGGATGCGTACGCGGCCTTCGCCGCCGAGATGGGCGCTCGCGGCGTCCTTGGCGACGGCAACCGCCTGCGGCCGACCACCGACGCCACCACTGTCCAGGTCCGCAACGGCGAGGTCCTGACCGCCGACGGCCCCTTCGCCGAGACCAAGGAGCAGATGGGCGGCTACTACGTCATCGACTGCGCCGACCTCGACGAGGCGATCGAGGTGGCGTCCAAGGTTCCCGCCGCCCGCCAGGGCACGATCGAGATCCGGCCCATCTGGGACATGTAAGTGGACGGTGTCATGGACGGGGTCGAGGTCGCTGTCGCCCGGGCGTTCCGTGAGGAGTGGAGCCGTGTCGTCGCCACCCTCATCCGGACGACGGGCGACTGGGACCTCGCCGAGGAGTGCGCGCAGGACGCCTTCGCCCGGGCCCTGGAACGGTGGCCCGGCGACGGCGTCCCGCGCAACCCCGGTGCATGGCTCACCACCACTGCCCGCCACCGCGCCGTGGACCGCATGCGCCACGCCGCGGTCGGCGCCGCCAAGCTCCCAGACCTCGTCGTGACGTCCTCGCCGCCCGAGCCGGCCGACGGGGACGACAGCGGACCAAATGAAAGCGGCATCGTGGACGACCGTCTGCGGCTGATCTTCACCTGCTGCCATCCTGCGCTAGCCCTCGACGCCCGGGTGGCACTGACCCTGCGGACGCTCGTGGGCCTCACCACCGCCGAGATCGCCCGGTCGTTCCTGGTGCCGGAGGCGACGATGGCGCAGCGCCTGGTTCGAGCCAAGCGGAAGATCCGCAACGCCGGGATCCCCTATCGCGTCCCGCCCGCGCACCTGCTGCCCGAGAGGACCGCGGCGGTGCTCGCCGTCCTCTACCTGCTGTTCAACGAGGGCTACTCGGCCACCGCCGGTGCCGACCTGGTGCGGTCCGGACTGTGCGACGAGGCCATCCGCCTGGCCCGCACCCTCGCCGGGCTGATGCCCGACGAACCCGAGGCGCTGGGGCTCCTGGCGCTCATGGTCCTGCACGACGCCCGCCGCGCGACGCGGGTCGACCGCGACGGCGAGCTGGTGCCGCTCGACGAGCAGGACCGATCCCGATGGGACCGGGCCGCCATCGAGGAGGGCGACGCCATCCTCCAGGGCGCGCTCCGCCGAGGCGAGCCCGGGCCGTACCAGATCCAGGCCGCCATCGCCGCCTGCCACGCCCTGGCGCCGACGTCCGCCGCCACCGACTGGATGGAGATCGCGGCTCTGTACCGCCAGCTGGCTCGGGTGGCGCCCTCGCCGGTGGTGGAGCTCAACCGGGCCGTGGCGGTGGCGATGGCCGACGGTCCGGCGGTGGGCTTGGCGCTGGTCGAGCGGCTGGAGGCGTCCGGCGCGCTGGCCGGCTACCACCTGCTGCCGGCGACACGGGCCGACCTGCTGCGCCGCCTCGACCGTCGTTCCGAGGCGGCCGCCGCGTACCGGGAAGCGCTGGCCATGACCGCCACGGCGGCCGAGCACCGCTACCTCACCAGGCGGCTCCACGAGGTACGGCCCGAGCCCTGAACTGGTGACACAGGACCGCTCCTGGCGCGGTCCCGCGTCACCAGTTCGCTGGATAGAGCGTCAGGCCACTAGCGGTCAACGTGGCGGTGGTCGTTCCTTCCGTCCCGCCTTCAGCAGCTCGACCGTCTCGGCGATCCGAGCCTGCCGCAGCTCCGGCCGCCGCTTGGTGCCGTCGATCCAGCGCAGGTAGGCCTTGCGGTAGAACTGGGCCAAGGCGTCGAAGAACTCGCCCGCCGCCGGTTCGGCCTCGAGCGCGACGGCGACGTCGGGCGCCAGGTCGGCGCGCTGGGGGCCCTCGGCCTCGAGGACGACGGTGACCTCGGCGCCGGCACCGACACCGACACCGCAGCCGCGCCGCCAGGCCGGTCCCAGCACGAACCCTCGGCCGGCGTCGAGCGATTCGACGACACCTCGGACGCCCATCCCGTTGACGGTGCCGGTGATGCGATGCGCCGGCTTTGGCCCCCAGACGTCGTCAGGGTCGAAGGGGACGGGCACGAAGACGCCGCCTCGACCATGGGCGACGACGGTGGCCGTGTAGGTCCGCCTGGCCGAGTCCATCAATGAACCGGGGCCATCGGCGAACCGGGGGTCATCGGCGAACCGGGGCGGCGTACCGGCACCGGGAGCGGTCGAGTCGCCCCAGTTCGTAGACCACCCATTCGAACCTAGCCGGCAGCGTCGCGCCACGGCCCGGTTGCCCGTCGGCGTTTCCGGGTAGTGGAGGGTCACTGACAACGACCAGAGGAGCGAGCATGTCTGACGTATCGCACACCCCAGGCACCCCGAGGGGCGAGGACCAGGGCGGCGACAACGAAGAGGGTCGCAAGGGCGCCGACCGTCCGTACGGCCAGGTCGAGGGCGACGTCATGGACCCCGACAACGCCGACAGCTGAGCCAACGGTTCTAGGGCGGGGCCGGCGTCGATCCGGCCCCGCCGAGCACCGAGCTCTCAGCGGTGCTCGGGGTTGGGGAAGTCGAACCGGCAGCCTGCGTCCCATTCGGACCGCTGGTTGCCGTGGACCGGGATGCCACCTGCGTCCTTCAGCATCCGACCCAGGTGGAGCAGGTTCCACGTCATGAACGTGGTGTTGCGGTTGGTGAAGTCGTTCTCCGGGCCGCCTGAGCCCGGATCGAGGTAGGAGGGCCCCGGCCCCGCCTCGCCGATCCAGCCCGCGTCGGCCTGTGGCGGGATGACGTAGCCCAGGTGCTGCAGCGAGTAGAGGATGTTCATCGCGCAGTGCTTGACGCCGTCCTCGTTCCCCGTGATGAGACAGCCGCCGACCCTGCCGTAGTACCGGTACTGGCCCTGGTCGTTCAGCAGGTGGGAGTTGCCGTACAGGCGCTCGACGACCTTGGTGCACACCGAGGACTTCTCCCCCAGCCAGATCGACGTGCACAGGACCAGGATGTTGGCCGCCTCCACCTGCTCGAAGATCGCCGGCCAGTCGTCGCGGTCGAAGCCCTGCTCGGTCATGTCCGGGTAGACGCCGGCAGGGATCTCGTGATCGGCAGCTCTGACCAGGTCGACCTGCACGCCCTGCCGTCGCATGATCTCCATGGAGATGTCGGCCAGGCCCTGGGTGTGGGACAGCTCGGGTGAGCGTTTCAGGGTGCAGTTGATGAACAGGGCCTTCAGGTCGGAGAAATCCCAGGTCGTCTGGTTACAGAGAGCTTCCTGCTTCTCGGTGAGCTCCACGCGTTCGTCCCCTCCACGCTCGTGAACCGGCTCTCTACCGTCCTTGCGGCGCGACGGGCGTTACAGGCCTGTTCGGAACACGGCCCTGTTCGGAAATGGGCACGGGCGCGAAACGGCCCCGAGTAGCGCTCCGGGCCGAAACCCCTCATGCTCCTCGGGACCGCACTCGCCGGCTCCTCGTCGCCTGCCCAGTCCTGAGACCGAGTGGGCGAACGACTCGCCTCGTCCTTCGCTTCCTCCCCCAGGTCCCTGTTCGGCCTTCGGCTTGCGCCTCCGACTTAGCAGTCCTCCCGGGGGATCGGCTCCGGACGAAGGACAGTATGCGTCGGGCGGCTTGTGGAACGGAAGGGGTGCAACCTGGGGATTTCGGACTTTTCTCGCCGGCGAGGTCGGCGGGGAATCGACCTGCACCTGGCGGGGTTCTGAAACTCGAACGTTTCTAAATCGAGGTGCCCATGGCCGAGACCAACACAACCATCCTCCCGCTGTACCCCCTGTCGGGTGGCGTCGTCCTTCCCGGGATGGTCGTCACCATGCAGGTGGACGACGAGGAGTCCCGCGTTGCCGTCGCCGCCGCCGAGGCGGGGGACGGCCGGCTGCTCCTCCTGCCGCGAGTCGAGTCGCGCTATGCGGATGTGGGCACCATCGCCAAGATCGAGAACTCCGCCGACCTGCCCAACGGCGTGCGGGGCCTGATCCTGCGCGGCATCGGTCGGGCCAAGGTGTCAGGCGCAGCTGTGGGAAGTGGCAAGGCGCTGCAGGTGCAGGTCGAGCCCATCCCGGCCGGCGCCAGCACCGAGCGCGCCCGTGTCCTGGCCAAGGAGTACAGGGCCGTCGTGGAGACGATCTTCGAGAACCGCGGCGTTCCCCGCCTGTCCGAGGCACTGCGCGAGATCACCGAACCCGGGGCCATGGCCGACACCGCCGGCTACGCCCCCGAGCTGAGCGTCGAGCAGAAGATCGAGATCCTCGAGACCATCGACGTCGAGGCCCGGATCGAGAAGGCGCTGGGCATGATGCGGGACGTCCTCGCCGACCAGTCCATCAAGCAGCGGATTCAGAACGACGTCAACGAGGGCATGGAGAAGACCCAGCGGGAGTTCCTGCTGCGCCAGCAGCTGGCCGCCATCCGCAAGGAGCTGGGCGAGGGCACCGACGGCGAGAGCGTGGTCGACGAGTACCGGTCCAAGGTGGCCGAGTCGACCATGCCGGACAAGGTCCGTGAGGCCGTCGAGCGCGAGCTCGACCGCTTCGAGCGCACCAACGAGCAGAGCCCCGAGCACGGGTGGATCCGCACCTGGCTGGACACCGTCACCGAGGTGCCGTGGGGCAAGCGGTCCGACGACAACCTCGACGTCACCGACGCCCGTGCGATCCTCGACGCCGACCACACCGGCCTCGACGACGTGAAGAGCCGGATCGTGGAGTACCTGGCCGTCCGCAAGCTGCGCGCCGACCGTGGCCTGCCGGCATCGGTGGGCAGGGGCTCGGGCGCCATCATCGCCCTGGTCGGTCCTCCCGGCGTGGGCAAGACGTCGCTGGGCGAGTCGGTGGCCCGCGCCCTGGGCCGCGAGTTCGTGCGGGTGTCGCTGGGCGGCGTGCGCGACGAGGCCGAGATCCGTGGCCACCGGCGTACCTACGTCGGCGCCATGCCCGGCCGGATCGTCCGCGCCCTGAAGGAAGCGGGCACCATGAACCCGGTCTTCCTGCTCGACGAGGTCGACAAGCTGGGCAGCGACTGGCGGGGCGACCCGTCGTCGGCGCTGCTCGAGGTGCTCGACCCGGCCCAGAACCACACCTTCCGTGACCACTACCTCGAGGTCGACCTCGACCTGTCCGAGGTGCTGTTCATCGCCACCGCCAACGTGGCCGACACGATCCCGGGCCCGCTGCTCGACCGGATGGAGATCATCCCCCTCGACGGCTACACCGAGGACGAGAAGGTCACCATCGCGGTCGACCACCTGCTGGCGCGCCAGGTGGAGCGCAACGGGCTGTCTGCCGACGAGGTGACGGTGACGGGCGACGCGCTGCGGTCGATCGTGAGCGGCTACACCCGGGAAGCCGGCGTCCGGAACCTGGAGCGGGAGCTCGGCAAGACCCTGCGCAAGGTTGCGACCAAGCTGGCGTCGGGCGAGCTGGTGGCGCCGATCGTCATCGACGAGGGCGACGTGCGGACCTACCTGGGCCGCCAGAAGTTCTTCTTCGAGGCGGCCGACCGCACCGCGGTGCCGGGTGTGGCCACCGGGCTGGCTGTCACCGGCATGGGCGGCGACGTGCTCTTCATCGAGGCGTCGCGGTTGCCGAGCGGCGAGGGCCAGGAAGGGGCGGCGCTGACCATCACCGGCCAGCTGGGCGACGTCATGAAGGAGTCGGCCCAGATCGCGCTGTCGTACGTGCGGTCGCACGCCGAGGAGCTGGGTGTGGAGGTGGCCGGTCGCGTCCACCTGCACGTCCCCGCCGGCGCCATCCCCAAGGACGGCCCGTCGGCCGGCATCACCATGGTCTCCGCCCTCGCCAGCCTGATGACGGGCCGGCCGCTGCGGTCGAGCGTGGGGATGACCGGCGAGGTCACCCTGCAGGGCCGGGTCCTGCCCATCGGTGGGGTCAAGCAGAAGGTGCTGGCTGCCAGCCGGGCGGGCCTCAAGGAGGTCATCCTGCCCCTGCGCAACGAGCACGACCTCGACGACGTGCCGGAGGCGGTGCGGAAGGCGATGACCTTCCACCTGGTCGACGACGTCACCAAGGTGCTGGAGCTGGCCCTCGAGCCGGTCCCGGTGGTTTCCGAGAACCCGATCTCCGAGAACAACGCCGCCGCTTAGTCGCACACCGGTTCTCGGACTGCGAGATGCCCGCCTTCACCGGCGGGCATTTCCGCGCCTGCCCTAGGCCCTAGCGGCCGGGGCCGACCTCGTCCTTGCCGTCCCCGGGGCCGAAGTTGGTGTCGTCCTCGTCGATCTTGTCGGCCGACGAGTTGTCGTCGCACGCCACCCCCATGACGAGGAGCGACCCGGCCATGAGCGCGGCGATGAGCTTTTTCACTGTGTGCCTCCAGAGGGGTGGACCCGGCTCGACGTGCCGGGTGTCCTGTCCCTGGAGGCTTCCCCGTTGGGATGGGGCCGAACCGCTCCGCCCGCCGTCGAAGGCTCTAGCGGCTGGGTGGTCGCCGGTCGATCACCCCACGCACCGACGACGGGGTGACGGTGAAGGGGTCGAAGGCGGCCAGCCACCATGTGGCGCCAGCGTCCTCCCACGGTCGGGGATCCGTCTCCGGCGCGACCTGGACGACGACGTCGTAGGGGGTCGTGGTCTGGCGTAGCGGCTCGATGTAGCGGAGCGCCTCGACCAGCGCTGGCGGCTCGAGGTCGATGACGAAGACGCCGTCGTACCTGGCGGCTCGGCGGAGGGGGCGACGGTTCGGCCAGCGCCCTGCGACCCAGATCGGGATCGAGCGGTGAACCGGCGGCGGTCGGAACGTGACGTCCTCCGCCGTGAAGTGGGTGCCGTGGTGGTCGACGTGATCGCCCGAGGTCAGGGCTCTGACCAGCTCCAATGCCTCGTCGAGCACGTCCGCCCGGCGCCGGTCGTCCGTTTCCTCGCCGAACTTGGACAGCTCGCCGCCGCTGCTGTCGAGGCCGAGGCCGGCACCCAGGACGAACCGTCCGCCGGAGAGGTGGTCGAGGGCGACGACCTGCCTCGCCACGATCTGCGGGCGGCGGCGGGCCAGGGGCGTCACCATGGGGCCGAGGGTGATGCGGCTGGTGCGTTCCGCCATCGCCGCCAGGGCGATCCACGGGTCCGTTGCCCGGGTGGTGGGCGCCCTGTAGTGGACGTGGTCCCAGACGAAGACGCCGTCCCACCCGGCCTCCTCGGCGTCGACGGCGAGGTCGGCCAGGATGCCCGGGTCGGCCAGCTCGTCGAAGATGGGGAGCGTCAGGCCGTAGCGCACCGCAGGTCCGGCCGGTCAGAGGTAGCGGACGTCGTGGGCGGCGGCGTCCTCCTCGTCGACGGCGACGCCGCAGGTTGGGCAGTACCAGCGGGCCTCCATCGGGGTGCCGCAGGCGGGGTGGCGCAGGGGCTCGCCGCCGGCCCCGCCAGGGCCCTGGCTGGACCCCCACTGCGACAGCAGGCGGAGCACGCCGGCCAGCTCCTGGCCGGAGGCGGTCAGCTCGTAGACGAACCGGGGCGGGCGCTGGGAGTACGGCGTGGCGACGACCACGCCGATCTGGGTGAGGTGCCGCAGCCGCTGGGTCAGCACGTTGGGGGCGATGCCGCCCATGTCGTCGGCCAGGTCGTTGAACCGGCGGGGCCCGTCGAGCAGGGCGGCCACGAGCAGCAGCGTCCAGCGGTCGCCGACCCTCGCCACGGCCTCCTCCAGTGCCGACGGCTTCCTGCTCATGCCAACAATCCTGCCTCATCGGTTGTCGAACCCTCACCATGGTAGTAACTTGCAACTCGCAAGTCACTAGCGAGCAGGTGGAGGAACGATGTCGGCAGCAACAGGGGTACTCGAGCAGATCCAGCAGGCGACGGAAGCGGTGGCGGCCAAGGTGGGCCCGGCGGTCGCCGGCATCGGCCACGGGTGGGGGCAGGGATCGGCCGTCGTGATCGGCGACGGGTTGGTGCTGACCAACGCCCACAACGTCCACGGCCAGGAGGTGCCGCTCACCTTCGACGACGGCCACTCGGTCACCGCCAGCGTGGCGGGCATCGACGTCGACGGCGACCTGGCGGTGCTGACGGCCGACACCGCCGGCGCCTCGCCCGTGGAGTGGGGAGACGGGTCGGTGACGGTCGGGACCCCGGTGTTCGCCCTGGCCAACCCCGGCGGGCGCGGGCTGCGGGTCACGCTCGGGCAGGTGTCGTCGGTGGGCCAGTCGTTCCGCGGCCCGCGGGGACGGCGGGTGAGCGGGAGCGTCGAGCACACCGCCCCGATGGCGAAGGGCTCGTCGGGCGGTCCGGTGGTCGACGCCGACGGCAGGTTCCTCGGCATCAACACCAACCGCCTGAGCGAGGGCTTCTACCTCGCGTTGCCCGCCGACGCCGACCTCCGTGCGCGGGTCGACGCCCTCGGGCGGGGCGAGTCGGCGTCGCGCCGGTACCTGGGCGTGGGCCTGGTGCCGGGCAAGGCGGCCCGTCACCTGCGCCGGTCGGTGGGCCTGCCCGACCGCGACGGCGTGCTGGTCAGGGTGGTCGACGAGGACGGTCCCGCGGCCGGAGCCGGCCTGCGCCAGGGCGACCTGATCGTGGAGGCGGCGGGCAACCCCGTCACCACCGTCGACGACCTCCACGCCGCCCTGGACGGGCTGGCCGACGACGCCACGCTCACCCTCGCCGTGGTCCGAGGCGCGGAGGAGCTGTCGGTGGCGGTGACCTTCGGCCCCGGCGCCACCCGCGACGAGGGATCGGCGTAGCGGTGTCGATGACGGGACTGCGACCGGAACCGTCGGTGCCCGACCCGCCCGGCGTTGGCGCCCTCGACGCCTACTCGCAGGTGGTGACAACCGTCGCCCAGCGGCTGCTCCCCTCGGTGGCCAGCCTGCGGGTGATGGCGCCGGTGCCCGGCGGCCGCCAGCAACAGGGTTCCGGATCGGCGGTGGTGGTCACCGCCGACGGCTTCATGCTCACGTCGGCCCACGTCGTCGACCGGGCGCCGGGCGGCTCGGCCACCTTCGCCGACGGCCACGAGACCGACTTCGAGGTGATCGGCACCGACCGCCTGTCGGACCTCGCGGTCATCCGGGCCCGCGGCGACGGTTTGGTGGCCGCCACCCTCGGCGACGCCGACCGGCTACAGGTCGGACAGCTGGTCGTCGCCATCGGCAACCCGCTCGGATTCGCCGGATCGGTGAGCGCCGGCGTCGTCAGCGCCCTGGGGCGGTCCTTCCCCGTGTCGGGGCGCAGCGGCAGGCTGGTGGAGAACGTGATCCAGACCGACGCCGCCCTCCACCCGGGCAACTCGGGCGGCGCCCTCGCCGACGGCAACGGCCACGTGGTCGGCATCAACACCGCGGTCGTGGGCCCCGGCATCGGCCAGGGCCTGGGGCTCGCCATCCCCATCAACGGCACGATCCGGTCCCTGATCACGACCCTCATGAACGAGGGCCGGGTGCGCCGGGCCTACCTCGGCATCGCCGGCGGTTCCCGCCCGCTGCCGCCGAAGGCCGCCCGGGCCACGGGCCAGGAGAAGGGCATCGAGGTGCTGACGGTGGTCGCCGGCAGCCCCGCGGCCAGGGCCGGGCTCGGCACCGAGGACATCATCCTGTCGGTCGACGGCGTGGCCACCGCCGACGTCGGTGCGCTGCAGCGGCTCATGACCGCCGACCGCATCGGCAAGCCGGTACCGGTGGGCGTCTTCCGGCGGGGTCAGGTCGAGTCGGTCACGGTGACGCCGACCGAGCTGGTGGACTGAGCCCGTCCTCGCCGAGTCGATTGTGCAAAGACCCGCATATAGAGGGTCTCTTGCACATTCGACGCGGTCGGCAGGCCTACGGGCCGACCTGGACGCAGGTGATGGGGGGTAGGCGGCGGACTTCTTCGTCCCAGTCGACGCCGCCGTTCCTGGAGACGAACACCGAGCCGTCGACCGCGAAGGCGACGACGTCGCCGGCGGCGCTCAGGCAGGCGGTGTCGACGTTCTCGGTGAACGACCAGGGCAGACCCTTGCGGCAGCGCTCGAACCGGCGGCGGACGCCCACGGGCCGGCGGTAGACGGCGGCCTGGTCGCCGTCGGGTCCCCTGGACACCGACAGGAACATGAACTCCTCGCTGGCGGCGACGGCCCGGGCGTAGGAGGCGTGGAGCCCCGAGAAGATCGTGATCCAGGTCTCGCCGCCGTCCTCGCTCTGCTCGAGGCCGCGGGCCGAGGCGGCGAGGACCATGCCGGGCACTCCTGGGACGGTGACGACCTGGTGGACGTCGGCGTCGATGTCGATGGTGGGCGTCCAGGACGCCCCGCCGTCGGCCGAGCGCAGGATCCCGCCCACGTGGACGTTGGCGTAGAGCGTGCCGTCGTCGGCGGCGGCGAGGGACCGCGTGGTCGGCGGGCCGCCGTGAGGGGTGTACCAGGTCTCCCGGCCGGCGGCGTTGTCGAAGGAGTCGACAGGGGCGCCACCGCCCTCGCCCAGCCGCACCAGGTGTGCCTCCCGGGTCCCGGCCAGGAGGTCCGAGCCCGTCGACAGGAGGCAGGTGGCGGGCGGGCCGTCGAAATCGACGGCGGTCGCGACCGGGTCCTCCTCCTGGCAGACGGTGTTGCCTCCCAGCACCATGTAGCGGCCCGAGATGGCGGTGACGGGCACCGTGTCGACGAGCTCGGTGTACTCCTCGATGACGTACAGGCCCGCCGTGGTGCCCACGCGGACCGCCGTCACCGCATCTCCCAGATCAGGACCTCGGCCCCGTCACCGTCGGCGTCGGCCACCAGGGTGGGAGCGCCGGCGCCGGTGAGCCGGGCCGCGTCACCGGCGTGCAGCACGCCGTCCGGGCCCTCCAGCGCCACGTCGCCCCGAGCGACGAACACGTGGGCGAACCGCGAGTCCGGCACCGACACGACCTCGCCGGGGGCCAGACGGCCTCCCCAGAGGACGGCGTCGCGCTGGCGGATGGCGATGGCGGCGTCGTGGCCGCGGCCCGACGCGATCGGCACCAGGCCACCCTTCTCCAGCTCGGCGTTGACGTCGAGCTGCTCGTAGCCCGGGTCGATCCGTTCGGTGTCGGGCAGCACCCACATCTGCACGAAATGGACGTCCTCGCCGGCCGACGGGTTCATCTCGGAGTGCCAGATGCCGGTGCCGGCGCTCATGCGCTGGGCCAGGCCGGGGTAGATCAGGCCCTTGTGGCCGGCCGAGTCCTTGTGCTCGAGCTCGCCGGACAGGACCCATGTGACGATCTCCATGTCCTGGTGGGGGTGGGTGCTGAACCCGGTGCCGGCCCGCACCACGTCGTCGTTGCTGACCAGCAGCAGCCCGTGGTGGGTGTTGGCCGGGTCGTAGTGCCGGGAGAAGCTGAACGAGTGGTGCGAGTCGAGCCACGGCAGTCGGGTGACGAAGCGCTCGTCGGCCCGGCGGACGTCGACAACGGGTGTGCGTGTCGTGGTCATCACGTGGGCCAACGCCCGCCGGGAGAGGCAATTCCCCTCCGGTACCTTGCCTGGAGCATGTCCGACTCCCCTGCTGTCCTGGTGGAAGGCCTGGCCAGAGCCTACGGGCCGGTCGAGGCCCTCCCTGGCGCGGCGGCCGACTGAGTGATGCGGTGGCGTCCGGCGCGGTCGTTCCCGGCCCGGGTGGCCAGCCGCCTGGTGCAGGAGGCGGTACCCGGGCTGCGGCGGGTCCGGGCCCAGGTGCCCCTCTACGCCCAGGCATGGGACACGTCGAACATGGCCGCCCTGGCCCCGGGCGCGGCGGCCGGACCCCTCTGGGTCGTCCTTGGCGACTCGACGGCCCAGGGCATCGGCGCCTCCGCCTTCGACCAGGGCTATGTCGGGCAGCTGCGCCGGATCCTGGAGGGTCGGACGGGGCAGACGTGGCGGGTGCTGAACCTGTCCAAGTCGGGTGCCCGGGCCTCCGACGTCGTGGCGTCGCAGCTACCCCGGCTCGACGCGTTGGGCACGCTCCCCGACCTCGTCACGTGTGCCATCGGCTCGAACGACGTCGTCCGCCGGACGCCGCTGGCGCAGGTCGAGGGGGAGCTGCGGGAGATCGTCGCCCGGCTGCCCACCGGGTCGGTGGTTGCGACCCTGCCGCAGGGAATGTGGGCCGAGCGGGTGGCGGCCCTGAATGCAATCGTTCGGTCGGCGGCGGACGAGGCCGGGCTGGTCGTGGCCGACGTCTTCGCACACACGGGCCCGCCGTGGAGGGACAAGTTCGCGGAGGACCACTTCCACCCCGCCGACCTCGGCTACGCCGACTGGGCGGCAGCGTTCGCCGAGGTGGTCGAGGCGTGACGTGTCGTCCTCGTCCGGGTGTGGCTAGTCGGTGCCGGGGACGGGCCCGTCGGCGGGCTTCGGGTAGACGACCCGTGCCGCCAGCTCCCGGAGCTTGACGTTCATCCGCTGGGACGCCCGGCGCAGCACGTCGAAGGCCTCGTCTTCGGAGACGTGCTGCCGGGCGATGATGATCCCCTTGGCCATGCCGATGAGGTCGCGGCTGCTGGCCTTGTTCTCGAGCTGCGCGCCGTGCTGGGCGTTCGCCAGCGCCACGGCCGCATGTGCGGCGAACACCGACGCCACCGCCACGTCCTGGTCGTCGAACGCGTCGGGCTGCTGGCTGTAGAGGTTGAGCGCCCCCATGGTGTTCTCACTTTCGAAGAGGCGCAGCGACAGGATGCTCTCGACGCCCGTCTCCGCATGCGCCCGCTTGGCGAACTCCGGCCAGCGCTCCTCGTGCGAAAGCGAGCCGGTGACGAAGACCTTGTGCTCCTTGATGGCGTCGACGCACGGGCCCTGCTGGGTCTCGGACTGGATGTCGTCGAGGACGCAGGGCAGGTCGTCGGAGGTCGACCGTGAGGTGACCCATGTGCCCTCGGCGATCGAGATGCCCGCCGCCTCGCAGCTGTCGACCGTCCTCACCGCCAGCTGGCAGATGCGCGTCAGCGTGCCTTCGACGTCGCGGTCCTCCAAGAGGACCCTGGCGACCTCGGCGAAGGTCTCGGCCAACTCCATGTCCTGCACTCGCCGCTGGGGCATCTCTCCCGATCCTACGAGGCCCCGAAGCAGCTCCGACCGGGGATGGTCGGGGCCCGGGATCCGCACCTCCTTCCGCGCACGCGCAGCGAGGCACCGACCACTCGGTGCCTCGCACGCGTTCGTTTCGGTCTGCGTCTCCGGTCCGGGCATGGTGTCGGAAGCGCCCGTCGCTCGGAGCGAGGCCCACCTCGGTCGTGAGGAGGAGGCCTGGGTCTGCGTTGGCGGCTCTAGGACAGCCGGACGACGTGAGAGCAGACCGGATGGGGCCCTGCGTACCTAGGCGGGCGGACTGCCGTCTCCGCTGTCGGTGGTTGTCGCTGACACCAAAGCACCTTCCTCTCATTGAAGGAACTGATGCGCACGTCAGGCTCGCGCCGAGCCCCGCGCATGTCAAGACACACACTGTTACGGCTCTGTGACGGACGATGCCCCGCGGCCGCACGATCACATCCGGGCGATGGAGCGGAGCGGCATCCTCGGTCCTCGGCGCGGCGGTCCGGCGTGGCCCGAGGCGATGAGCCGGATCACCCGTCCCCGCTGTCCCCGGAACGGCTCGAGGAGCTCGAGCATGCGGGCGTCGTCCGCTCTTGGCTCGCCGGCGAGGGCCCATGCCACGAGGTGCGGGAGGTGGTAGTCACCGACGCTGACGGCGTCGGCGTCGCCAAGGGCGACGAGGGCCACCTCAGCCGCGGTCCACGCCCCGATGCCCGGGAGGGCGGTGAGGCGCCGGTGGGCAGTGTCCCGGTCCAGCGTGAGGGTTTCCTCCAGCCGGGCCGCGCAGGAGCAGGCGATCCGGACGGTGTCGGCCCGTTTCCGCTCGACCCCGAAGCGGTGGAAGACGTACGACGGGGTGGCCGCCAGCGTGCGAGGTGACGGCGGGACACGCAGACCGGCAGGCGCCGGCCCGGGTGCCGGCTCGCCCAGTGCCCGAACGAGCCGGGCGTAGGAGCGGTAGGCCTCGACGCCGACGACCTTCTGCTCGATGATCGACGGCACGAGTGCTTCGACGACGGCCTGGCTGCGCCCGATGCGCATTCCCGGGAACCGCCGGACCAGCTCGTCGACCACGGGGTTGCCGGCGGGGACGGCGCCGGTGTCCTCCGCGCCGACGAGCGCCGGGAAAGCCTCCAGCGCCCAGGCCGCGCCGCTCCCCCACGCCCGCATGGTCAGCTGGCCGTTGCCGCCAGCAGCGGAGATCAGCGTCGTCGCCGGGCCCTCGGGCGTGCGCGTCGCCCGCCACACCCCGTCGGCCCCGATCCGCGTCGTCGGGTCGGACGGGCCCCGCCGGAGGGGCCCGAGGGTGTGGCGGAGGTCGACCGGGTGGGGCGGGACGATCGAGCGGGCGTGCCCGGATTCGGGCACCTCGGACAGTTCGGGCACCTACCGGAGCACCGACTTCACCTCGAGGTAGGGCTCGAGCCCGAACTTCCCGAGCTCCCTCCCGATCCCGGACCGCTTGTAGCCGCCCCACGGCGCGACGGCGTCGAACCCGCCGCCGTTGATGCCGATCATCCCGGTGCGGATCCGCCGGGCGACGGCCATGGCCCTGTCGCAGTCGGCGGAGTACACCGCCCCGTGGAGGCCGTACGGGCTGTCGTTGGCGATGGCCACGGCGTCGTCGTCGCCGTCGTGGACCATGATCGACACCACCGGTCCGAAGATCTCCTCCCGCCCGACCGACATGGCGTTGGTGACGCCGGTGAACACCGTCGGCCTGACGAACCAGCCCCTGCCGAGCCCGGCGGGCGGACTGGCACCGCCGGCAACCAGGGTGGCCCCCTCGTCGACGCCCGCCTGGATCGCGGCCTGCACCCTCGACCGATGCTCGGCCGAGATCACGGGCCCCATGGTGGTGGCCGGGTCGAGCGGGTCGCCCAGCACGAAGGACCCGGCGATCTCGACGGCCCGCTCGATCGCCTCGTCGGCCCGCTGGCGGGGGACGATCATGCGGCTCCACGCGATGCAGGTCTGGCCGGCGTTCATGAAGCACTGGCGGACACCTGCACCGACAGCCTCGTCCAGGTCGGCGTCGTCGAGCACGACGTTCGCCGACTTGCCACCGAGCTCCAGCGCCACCCGCTTGAGCGCGGCCATGGCCGTGGCCCCCACCCGGGCGCCGGTGGCAGAGGAGCCGCTGAAGGAGACCATGTCGACGTCGGGGTGGTTCACCAGCGCCTCGCCGGTGGCTCCCCGGCCGCTGACGATGTTCAGCACACCCGACGGCAGCCCGACCTCCTCCGCCGCGTCCGCCAGGACGAAGCCGGTGAGCGGCGCCAGGTCCGACTGCTTGACGACGATCGTGCAGCCCGCGGCCAGGGCCGCCCCGACCTTGTGGATGGTGAGGAGCAGCGGGTAGTTCCACGGCGTGATGGCGCCGACCACACCGACCGGCTCCCGGACGACCAGCGACAGGCCCACCTCCTCCTCGAAGGGGAAGGCGCGGGCGACGCCGGGGAACGAGCCCAGCACCATGAGCGGGCCCGCCACCTGCACCAGGGTGGCGAACGGCAGGGGACTGCCGATCTCCTCGCACACCATCATCCCGATCTCGGTGAGCCGGCTCACCATGGCGTCGTGCATGCCCTGGAGCAGCTTGGCCCGGTCCTCCACCGACACCGCGGCCCACCCGCCGAAGGCGGCGCGGGCGGCGGCCACGGCCCTGTCCACGTCGGCCGCCGACCCGTCCGGCACCCGGCCCATGACCTCCTCGGTGGCCGGGTTCAGCACCTCGATTGTGTCGGTGGTGGACGGCCGGACCCAGCCGCCGTCGATGAACAGAGCGTCCCGGTGGCGCATGGGACCGATGGTAAGCCCCTCCTACCGTTGATGTCGCGGGCACGAGAAGGTGGTCCTGCCCCCGACCGTGCGGCGGACGAGGGGGGTGCCGTCCTTCGGGCAGACGCCGCCGGGCTTGCGTTCGGGCATGAGGTCGCCGGCGTGCGACCCGCCGCGCTCCATCAGGTCGTCGAAGGTGGCCCGGAAGTGCCGGTGGAGCCGCCGCAGCTCGGCGGCGCTGAGGGAGCCGGCGGGACGGGCCGGGTCGAGGCCGGCGCGCCACAGCAGCTCGTCGGCGGCCAGGTTGCCCACGCCGGCGATCCGGGACTGGTCGAGCAGGCGGGCCTTGAGCGGCGCGGTGCTGCCGTGGAGGGCGGCGGCCAGCCTGGCGGGCGTGATGGTGCCGGCGTCGGGGCCGAGGCGGGCCTCGGGCGGGTCGAGCTCGACGCCGCCGAGTCGGCGGGGATCCTGCATACGCAGGTCGCCGCCGTCGTCGAAGCGCAGGGCGAAGCGGTCCCACTTCGCCAGGTGGAGCGGGCTGGAGTAGACGAGTCCCTCGACGCCGACAGTGCCGTCGACGACCAGCCGGCCGCTCATCCCGAACCGCAACCCGACGACCGGGACGTCGCCGTCGGTGTCGAGCAGCAGCAGCTTGCCGACCCGGCGGGTGCCGGTGAAGAGGGCGCCGGTCAGCACCTCGACCGCCGTCTCCTGGTCCAGGCCTCGCTTGAGGTACCAGGCGTCCGGCGCGTAGACCTCTGCCACCCGCCGCCCCACCACCCGGTCGGCGAGGCGCCGGTACAGCTCCACCTCGACCAGTTCAGGCACGATGGGAGGGTACCCATGCGGCTGAGCGACAAAGGAGTGCGGCGGGCGAGGGCCGGCGCCCAGCTCCTCGGCGACCGGCGGGGTTCGACTGTCGGCGAGGTGGTGGCCGCCACGGTCGGCATCCAGTCCCAGGATCCGACGGCGGCGGCGCTGTCGATACGGGCCCGCAGCCGCGGCCTGGTCATGGCCGACGTCGTCGCCGCCCTGACCGACACCCGAGACGTGGTCTCGACGTGGAGCCTGCGGGGCACCCGCCACTGGCACGCGGCGGAGGACGTCAGGTGGCTGCTGGGCCTGCTCGGCCCGGTCTTCAACCGGCCGGGCCGCCGGGCGGAGCAGCTGGGTATCGCCGGGGCGGTCGGCGACAGGGCGGTCCGCGCCCTGCGGGACGCGCTGGCCGACGACGGCCCCCTGACCCGTGCCCAGGTGAAGGAGCGGCTCGCCCCCCACGGCGTCGACCCGAGCGGCCAGGCGCCGATCCACGTGATCCACCGGGCTGCGCTCGAGGGCGTCCTGTGCGTGGGACCGACACCCGACGGCAAGGAGCGCTACGCGCTGCTGGACGACTGGCTGCCTCAGGCGGAGCCGATCCCGCCCGAGGAAGCGGCGGCCGAGCTGGTCCGCCGGTACCTCGCCGCCTTCGGACCGGGGACGCCGGCCGACTTCGGTCGCTGGTCGGGGCTGGGGGCTCCCGCCGTCCGGGAGGCGTGGGCGGCCGTCGCGCCGGAGGTGGCCGAGGTGCACGGGGGCTGGGTCCTGCAGGAACACGCCGAACGGGCGGCTCAGGACGCCGGGCGGGCCGTCCCGCTGCGGCTGCTCGGCGGTTTCGACACCCTCGTCCTGGGCTACGCCGACCGCAGCCTGCTCGTCCCACCGGACCGGGCCACCGACGTCAACGCCGGCGGCGGCCTCATCCGGCCGACCGTCCTCTCCGACGGCGAGGTCGTCGGCACGTGGTCACCTCAGGCGGGCACAGTCGTTCGATTCCGCCGGTTCACTGCCGATGAGCAAGCCGGCGTCGAACGGGAGCTGGAGGACGTCGCCCGCTTCCTCGACGGCGCGCCCGTCCTACGCGCCTGAGGACAGCGACACTCTCTCTGGCGCCGCCTGATCAACTGGCCGGGTGCGAGCGGTCGTCCAGCGCGTCACCCAGGCCCGTGTGCTCGTCGACGGCGAGGTGGTGGGTGAGATCGGTATGGGACTGTGCGTGCTGCTGGGCGTCGCCACGGGCGACTCGTCGGCGACGGTCCTGACCATGGCCAAGCGGCTCTACGGGCTCCGACTGTTCGGCGACGACGCCGGCGTGATGAACCTCTCGGTCGGGGGCGTGGACGGGAAGATCCTGGTCATCAGCCAGTTCACCCTCCTCGGCGACACCAGCCGGGGACGGCGGCCGTCGTGGTCGGGAGCCGCCCCGGCGGCGGAGGCCGAGCCGCTCGTCGAGGAGGTCGTCGCCGAGCTCTCGCGCCTGGGGGCGACGGTGGCCACCGGCCGGTTCGGCGCCCACATGGTCGTGGAGATCGTCAACGACGGTCCCGTCACGGTCCTCGTCGAGGTGTGACCAGCTACGGGAAGGCGACGACGTCGCCGGTGAGCGGGTACTGCCTGGTGCGCTCGGAAGGGGGACGGGCCGGTGCCCGCAGGAGAGCGGGGAGCGTGCCGTCGAGCCCGAGGACACGCGCGTCGAGCCGGAACCTGTCGAACACGTAGGGGACACCCTCGGCGCCCAGGTTCGAGGGGCCACCTTGGCCGTCCATCACGTGGAAGTGGAGGTGCGGCTCACTCGAGTTGCCGGAGTTGCCCACCAGCCCGAGCACCTGGCCCGGCTGCACACGGTCGCCGGGCTTGACCCTGAGGCTCCCCGGCTGGAAATGGGCGTAGAGCGCGAAACGCCCGCCGCCCAGGTCCTGGTTGACGAAGTTGCCTGCCGCGGTGTCGAGACCGATGTCCGGCGGAGAGCTGGGAGGGATGTTCTCCGCCATGCCGTCACGGGTGGCTGTGATCGTGCCGGCGGCCACGGCGACAACTTCGTCGCCGTAGATGAAGTAGCTGGCATTGCTCGCCGGATCGCCCGCGAAGGAGTTGGTGCCGGCGTCGAGGCCGATGAAGTCGATGGCGAACCGCTGCGCGAGGAACAGCTCGCCGTCGACGGGCAGGAGCGCCAGGCGGTGCGCGAACGGCACGCCGCAGCAGCCGAGGACGCCCAGGTTCGGGCCGTGCAGCGGGGGCCGCACGATCACGGCGGGCTGCGGGTTGACCTGGGTCGGGGCGTCGGTGACGACCGCCGGCAGTGGCCCCCGGAAGAGCACGAATCTGTGCTCCAGCCGGTTGGGCAGCGGATCCTCGGGACGTTGGGCCACGTCGAGCAGCAGGATGCCTCCCGCCCCCGGCGCGAGCGTCCTGCCCGGGACGATCCCGGTCTCGCCGCCCACGAACATGACGGCCTCGAGCGTAGGAGCGGCGTAGTTGGCCACCGCGGTCCGTCGACCCGCGTCGAACACCTGCACGACGTCGATGCGGACGGGCGACGCCGTCGGGTTCTCCAGGAGCACCTCGTAGACGAGGTGGCGTCGATTGTCCGTTCCCAGCACCGGCGACGGCGGGGTGAACACGCTGGCATGCAGGACGGGCGCTCCGGCGCCCGCAACCTGCTGCGCCGGAGCTGCTGCCGAGGCCGCTGGCGCCACCGTCAGCGCCAGCGCGATCACCACTGCAATCCTCCAGACGAGCTTCATGACCGCCCCTCTCGTTCCGCTTCGACCGGCCGACACACCAGGTTTTCGTGGCGGGCGGCTCAAACGAGGGTAAGCGTCGTTTCTACACATTCCCAGCGGAACGTCGGCGAGCCCGATCCAACCGTGAGAGGACGACCTCATGACACTCCATGCCCCGCAGATGGTGCTGAACAGCCGGATGCTCTATTTCACGTGGATCCCGGCCGACCCCGACGCCGTGGCCAAGCTCATGCCGCCGCATCTCTCGCCGGTGGAGAACCGGCAGGTCTTCATGAACCAGTACGTCGTCGACTCGGAGCGTCAGACGTCGGGCTCGGCCCCGACCTCGTCGGCCACGACACGCCGGACGGCGCGGTGTCGGGCCGCTGGTGGACGCACTACTTCAACTCCAGCGCCGAGATGCGGGCCTATGCCGGCGAGCGGGGCGTCCCGGCGTCCCCGGGCACGACCACGCTGGAGCACGACGGAGACCGGCTGGTCGCCACGACCGCGGTCGACGGAGTCGAGATCATCCGCTCCACGGTGCGGGTCGGGCCGCCCAGCGGCGAGGTCGCTCGGGGCCAGCTGCGCTACCTGACCGAGGTCGACGGGGACCTGGTCAGCGGGCTCTACCCGTTCGTCGCCGAGGTCGTGGACCCCTTCGAGGTCCTGTCCCTGGAGTTCCTCACGCCCGATCACGACGTCTACGCGCTGCGGCCGGCCGACCCGCTCCAGGTCACGTGGGGCTTCCATGCCCCCCGGTCGTCGTTTTGCTACCCCGGCGGCGAAGAGCGCCTGGGATAGGAGCGTATTGGCGCGGCCCGACGTGCCCGTAGCATGGCCGGGTGGCGCGCGAGATCCTCCATTGGTCTCACCTCTACTCCGAGGTGGTCACGTCCGGGCTGTGCACCGGGTGCGCCGGCTGCGTCGTGGCCTGTCCCCACGACGTCCTGGGCTACGACGACGGCAAGGGCGTCTACCGGCCGTTCCACCTCGAGGAGGAGGGCGGCCCGGGTGGGTGCGGCCACGGCGACCGCGGCTGCACGTCCTGTACCCGGGCCTGCCCGCGCTTCCGCGACTGGGAGCCGGAGATCGACAACGCCCTGTTCGGAAGGGCGCGGGCCAAGGAGGAGGTCAGCGGGATCTCCAAGGACATCATCCTGGCCCGGGCCGCCGACCCCAAGGTCGCCGAGATCGGCCAGGACGGCGGGCTCGTGTCGGCCATCCTCATCTGGGCCATGGAGAAGGGCATCATCGACGCCGCCCTGGTGTCCTACCTGGAGGGCGACGGCACGAGCTGGAAGGCGGTGCCCGGCGTGGCCCGCACCCCGGAGGAGGTCCTGGCCGCAGCCGGCAGCCGCTACACGTACTCGGCCAACACCATGGCCTACGCCGAGGCGGTGGAGGGCGGGGCCGAGAAGCTGGCCCTGGTGGGCATGAGCTGCCAGTCGTCGGTGCCGCCGGTGATGACTGTCCGCAAGGCGGGCAAGCCGGCCCGCCGGTTCGTGCTCAACATCGGGCTGCTGTGCTCGAAGACGTTCGACGACGCCATCTTCGACGAGCTGCTCCTCGCCAAGTACGACCTGCCCCGTGAGCAGATGGTCAAGATGAACATCAAGGGCGCTCTGCAGATCTGGATGCGCGACGGCAGCTACCACGAGGTCCCGCTCAAGGAGTGCCACGCCTGGACCCGCGAGGGCTGCAAGCTCTGCCCCGACTTCGCCGCCGAGCACGCCGACATCTCCACCGGCGGCATCGGGGCGTTCGGGGACTGGACCCTCACGATCGTCCGCACCGACGTCGGCCGGGACATCATCGTGAGGATGCTGGAGGAGGGCGTCATCGAGGGTCGTCCCGGCGACGACGACCCCGGCGCCATCGAGCTGCTCCGCAAGCTCTCCCACCGCCAGCGCAAGCGGTGGCCCGAGACTGCCGTGGACGCGCCGAGGCTCCGGCCACCCGACCCGGTGCCGAAGAAGAGGGCGCCTGCCTCGGCCCCGGCCCCGGCCGCCTCGGCCGCCGAACCGGGGCCACCGAGTCGCGCATAGCGCGACTACATGGCCCCGGTTGCACGAGACCGGACGGATCGTCAACCAATGGACGCCGGACCGCTCCGCGACCTGCTGACCCTCGCCCTCGGCCTGGCCACCGGATTCCTGTCCGGCGCAGTCGGCGTGGGCGGGGCGGTGATCTCGACGCCGGGTGTCCGCCTGCTCGGCGCCTCCGCGATCGTCGCCGTCGGCACGACCCTGCCGGCGATGCTGCCGGGGTCGATCGCCGGGACGACCCGGTACGCCAGGGAGGGACTTGTCGACTGGCGGGTGGTCGCCGTCGTGGCACCGAGCGGCGTGGTCGCCGCCGTGCTGGGGTCGTTGGCGTCCCATGTCGTCCCCGGCGAGGGCCACGTGCTCATGATCGTCACCGCCGGCTTCGTGGGGCTGACCGCGGTCCAGCTCCTGAGGCCCCGCGCCACTCCCCCACCCGGCACGCCCAGGACGAAGCACCCCTCGTGGATCCTCGCCCTCGTCGGCATCGGCGCGGGGTCGCTGTCGGGGCTGCTGGGCGTGGGCGGCGGCACCATCCTCGTCCCCGCCTTCAGCCAGCTTCTGGGCATGCCGCTCACCGCTACGGTCGCCACGTCGCTTGCGTGCGTCGGCATCCTGGCCATCCCCAGCACCGTCACCCACGCCCTTCTCGGGGACATCGACTGGCGGCTGGCCCTGCTGCTGGCCGTGGGCGTCGTGCCTGGCGCACGGCTGGGCGCCGCCGTCGCCATCCGGGCCGGCGACGCACGGCTACGGATCGCAGTGGCCGCCTTCCTCGGACTGCTGGCCGTCGGCTACGCCACCGTGGAGATCGCCGCCCTCGTCAAGTGATGGGCCCTGATCAGTTGACGGGCGCCGGCCCGACGATCTCCCGGGCCCGGGTGAAGATCGAGTCGAAGGCGGGCTCGGTCAGCTTGCCGGTGAAGGTGTTCTGCTGGCTGGGGTGGTAGGAGCACAGGAGCGTCAGCCCGTTGGGCAGCTCGTGCTCGACGCCGTGGCCGAACCGCGGCCGGGGTCGAAGGCCGAACATGCGGCTGAGCCCGTCGAGGGCGAACTGGCCGAGGGCCACGACCACCCGCAGCTCCGCCAGCAGGGCGACTTCACGCTCGAGGTATGGCAGACAGGTGTCCCGCTCGTCCGGGGTCGGCTTGTTGGCGGGGGGGGCGCAGCGCACGATGGCGGCGACGTAGGCGTCGACGAGGCGCAGCCCGTCCTCGGCGTGGACGCTGGTCGGCTGGTTGGCGAACCCCGCCTTCCACATGGCCCGGAACACCCAGTCCCCGGAGCGGTCCCCGGTGAAGACCCTGCCGGTACGGTTGCCGCCGTGGGCCGCCGGCGCCAGCCCGACCACGAGCAGGCGGGCCGCCGGGTCCCCGAAGCCGGGCACCGGCCGGCCCCAGTAGGTCTCGCTCCGGAACGACGCACGCTTCTCGACCGCCACCAGCTCCCGCCACATCACCAGCCTCGGGCAGGCCCGGCACGCCACGACCTCGGCCTCCACCTGCTCCAGACCATCCATTTGGGGGACTGTACGGTGGGCCCATGCCCCGTCGAACGCCACCGCGCGGCACGCTTGTGCTGCTCGTTCGCCACGGCGAGACACCGACGACGGGCAAGCTGCTCCCCGGGCGGGCCCGGGGCCTGCACCTGTCCGACGCCGGCAGGGCCCAGGCCGAGGGGGTTGCCGGTCGCCTGGCGGCGCTACCCAGGGTCGACGCGGTCTACGCGTCCCCGCTCGAGCGGACGAGGGAGACGGCCAAGCCCATCGCCAAGGCCCGAGGCCTCGACGTCGTCGTCGACAAAGGTCTGATCGAGGCCGACATCGGCGACTGGACAGGGCTGGAGCTGAAGGTGGTGAGCCGCACGCCCGAGTGGAAGGCGGTGCACAACTATCCGAGCGGCTTCCGTTTTCCCGGCGGCGAGTCGTTCCCGGAGATGCAGCAGCGGATCGTCTCGGCGGTCGAGCGGCTGCGGACGGCCCACGCCGGCCAGACCATCGTGGCGGTGTCCCACGCCGACCCCATCAAGGCCTGCGTCGCCCACGCCCTTGGCACCCACCTCGACCTGTTCCAGCGGATCGTCATCTCGCCCTGCTCGGTGACGGCCATCGCCTACGGCGACTCGGGCCCCACAGTGCTCACCGTGAACTCGGTGGGCGACCTCACCGCGGTGAAGCCGTCGTGAGCTCGTCGTTCGAGCTGTCGGACGTCGAGCGCCTGACCGTCGGCACCGAGGGCCCGCCGGGGAAACGCATCTTCTACCTGCAGGCCGCCACGTCGGCCCAGGTGGTCACCCTGCGCCTGGAGAAGACGCAGGTGGCGGCGCTGGTGGCCTACCTGAGCGCCATGCTGTCGGACCTCCCCACGCCCACCGACCTCCCCACCGAGATGGACCTGGTCGAGCCCGTGTTGGCGGAGTGGGTGGTCGGATCGCTCGGCGTCACCTACGACGAGGGGCGCGACAGGATCCTGCTGCTGGCCGAGGAGCTGGTCGAGGAGGGTGACGAGGGCGCCTCCACCCGAATGCTGGTCACCCGGGCCCAGGTGGCGGCCCTCGCCGTCCACGGCGCCGCCCTCGTCGCCGCCGGCCGGCCGCCCTGCCAGCTGTGCGGACTACCCCTCGACCCCGAAGGGCACGTGTGCCCGCGCCTGAACGGTCATCGGAGCAGTTAGCAGTCCTCCGGGCCGGCCGGATCGACGTCAAGGGTCGCCTGCCGTGGAGCTCGAACGGCACCTTCCTCGTGGAGCTGGCGCTCGACGGGCGCTCCGACATGGCCGTCTACAAGCCGGCGCGCGGTGAGCGACCGCTGTGGGACTACCCGTCGGGCCTCTTCCGGCGCGAGCGCGCCGTGTACCTCGTGTCGGAGGCGCTGGGCTGGGGGTTGGTGCCGCCGACCGTCCTGCGCGACGGCCCCATGGGCCCCGGGTCGCTGCAGCAGTTCGTGCCCGCCGACTTCCGGGAGCAGTACTTCAGCCTGCTGGAGCGGCCGGAGCACCACGACGCCCTGCGCACCATCTGCATGTTCGATCTCGTCGTCAACAACGGCGACCGCAAGGCCGGCCATTGCCTGCTCGGCGAGGACGGGAACGTGTGGGCCATCGACCACGGTCTGTGCCTGCACGAGGAGCCCAAGCTGCGCACGGTGATCTGGGACTTCGCGGGCGAGCCCTTCCCACCGTCCGCGGTGGACGACCTGACCCGCCTCGTCGTCGCTCCGCCGCCGGAGCTGAACGTCGTGCTCACCACGGAGGAGGTCGACGCCCTCGTGCTTCGGGTCGCCGACCTCGTCAGGTACCCGGTGTTCCCGGCGCTGCGGTCGGGACGCGCCTACCCCTGGCCGCTCATTTGACGGGCCCCATCTCGACGCGGGAGCTCGTCGACATGGGCGACATGGACGGGCTGCTGGTCCGGGTCGACCATCTGTGCGCCGACCGCGACTGGGCCGGCGTGGTCGACCTGCGGGACCGGTGCCGGCGGGCGGTGGAACGGGGTCACCAGCTGTGGCCGGTGGCCAGCCACGCCGAGTACCGGCTGGCCCTGGAGGCGCCGGGCCGGGAGGCGGCCGGCGTG
Source organism: uncultured Acidimicrobiia bacterium (assembly GCA_963825765.1). Lineage (GTDB taxonomy): Bacteria > Actinomycetota > Acidimicrobiia > Acidimicrobiales > AC-14 > CAWGUU01. The sequence continues at coordinate 295,402 of CAWGUU010000004.1, read as the reverse complement.
CTCGTGGCCGGCACCGGACGGTTCGCCCTGGGCCCGTTGGCGGAGGTGGCCGCGTCCACCCACTCCTGGGCCGAGCTGCGGCCCCACGTCCCTCGTTCGCCCGAGGCGGGGATGGCCGCCCACGAGCGGGTGGTGCGGGGCGAGGACCTCGTCGGCGACGACACCGTCGACCCTGCCGTCCTCGAGCTGCCGCTGCGACTCCAGCCGTGGGAACCCGACTACCCGCTGGCCACCTACCGTCCGCACGAGCTCGAGGTGGGAGACGCGCCCGAGCCCGACCTCGAGCCCGCCGTCCCCGCTCCCCCGGCCGGCGAGCCGGCCACCGGGGCCGACCTCACCGAGGCACGCAGGCACCGCGACGCCACCATGGCCCTCGAGGAGCTGGCCATGACGTGGCGGCAGGAGTCCAACGGCGAGGTTGCGGCGGTGGCCGTCGTCGGTGACGCGCCGGCGGCGATCGCCGCCCTCGGCGTGCCTGGCCTCGGTTCTGGCGGGCTGCGCATCGCCGTGATCGCGCCCGCCGACGCCCTGGCCGTCATGGCCTGGGCCGCGGCGAGCGGCGGCGCCCACGGCCGGCGCCGGGGCATGGCCTACGGGCGGTTCTCGGCCTGGTGGGCGGTGGCTGCCCTGGCCGGCGGCCTCGACCGCTGGCCGTTCGACCCCGACGAGCTTGGTACGGCCGCCGCCGCCCTCCGGTGGTACCGGTGGGAACCGGGCTCACCGGCGGGCGGCTGGTCGTTGCGACTGGCGGCCGAGGATCCCGCCACCGGAACGGCGTGGGCGGTGCAGGCGGTCGACCGGATGTGAGGCGACCGGGTGTAGGCGACCGGACGTGAGGTGCCAGCTGAGTTGGATCGTCTGCGCCGAGCTACCTCAGCTGGCCCCGGATGGCGCCGCCGGGGTACTCGGCGTTGTGGATGTTCACGTAGTACTGGCTGGGGTTGGCGATGAGGTTCTGCACCAGCGGGACGGCGGCAGGGGCGCAGCCCGCCGAGGTCCCGTTGGTGGGCGGGTTGAACGGTACGACGACGGGGCCGTTGCTGCCGCGGGGCGCGAAGTGGATGTGGGCGGCCGTGGCCGGGGCGATGTTGAACGCCGCCAGGAAGTAGCACACCCGGCCCTGGTCAGGGTCGAACGTGACGACGGCGAACCCGAAGCCGTTCGGATCGGCCGGCGGGACCTCCTCGGCACCGAGGAGCGCGGCTCCCGACCCACCTCGCACGACGGCCGGCGAGGGCACCGCCGACCAGACGAGGACGGCAAAGGCGATGGTTGCAGCGGCAACGAGTCGGCGCATGGGCGTACCTCCTGTTCGGGCCGCGTAGGCTGAAGCCCCGCAGCGGTCGTCGACCACGTTTTCATACGTTTTCGCCAGCCGGACGGATTGCCCGATTTGGACGGTCCCGGGATGGAGAACACCGTCTTGCAGGGTACGGACCGTCTTGCAGGGTACGAACCAGTGCAAGGCCGGCACTTCGAGAAGGAGACGGGGTTGGTATCGGGAGAGGTTCGGCTGGAGGTGCCGGCGTCGCCTGAGTTCCTGCGCGTCACCCGGATCATGGTGGCCGGCGTGGCCAGCCGTCTCGGCTTCACGCTCGACGAGCTCGAGGACCTCCGGATCGCCATCGACGAGCTCTGCTTCACCCTCGTCGGCAAAGGCCGGGACGGAACCCTGAGCCTGCGGTACGTCATGCTCCCCGACGGCTTGGAGGTCATCGGCGCCGGGCACTTCAACGACGGGGAGACCCACGACCTGAGCCTGTCCCCCATGTCCGAGCAGATCCTCTCGGCGATGGTCGACGAGTGCGAGCTGGAGGAAAGCGCCGACGGGCCGACCTTCCGGATGGTCAAGCGCAAGCGGCCGGCCTGAGCATGGCCTTCGACAGCAAGGCGCGCGACGAGCTCCGGGGCAAGTTCGAGGAGTACGCCAAGACCCGTGACCGCGGGCTGCGAGACGAGCTGATCACCGCCCACATGGGCCTGGCCGAGTACCTCGCCAGGCGGTTCACCAACCGCGGCGAGCCCCTCGACGACCTCGTCCAGGTTGCGTCCCTCGGACTCCTCAAGGCAGTCGACCGGTTCGACCCCGAACGGGGCCTCGAGTTCTCGACCTACGCCACGCCGACGATCGTGGGCGAGCTCAAGCGCCACTTCCGGGACAAGGGGTGGGCGGTCAGGGTGCCCCGCCGGGTGCAGGAGCTGCACCTGCGCCTGGGCTCGGTGGTGAGCACGCTGTCACAGGAGCTGGGCCGGTCGCCGACCGTCGGGGAGATCGCCCACGCCGCGGCGGTGTCGGAGGAGGAGGTGCTGGAGGCGATCGAAGCCGGCCACGCCTACCGGTTCACGTCGTTGGACGCGCCGACCGGCGGCGACGACGACACGTCGCTGGCGTCCCAGCTCGGCAAGGAGGACCAGGGTCTGATCGACAGCGAGCACCGGGTGACCCTCTCCCCGCTGATCGCCCAGTTCCCGGCCCGCGAGCGCACGATCCTCCACCTGCGGTTCTTCGAGGGACTCACCCAGTCCGAGATCGCCGGCCGTCTCGGCATCAGTCAGATGCACGTCTCCCGCCTGCTCGCCCGCAGCCTGGCCCAGCTCCGCTCCGAAGCCGACGAGCAGTAGGCGGTCGCCCATGAGGCTCGCTCTGGTCGTCAACCCGTACGCCGCCACGGTCACCCCGAAGCGGCGGGCGTCCGTCGAGGCCGCGCTGCGCCCGGGACACGACCTGACGGTGCTCGAGACCGAGAGCCGCGACCACGCCACCGAGCTTGCCAGGCAGGCGGTCGCCGACGGCGCCGAGGTCGTCGTGACCTTGGGCGGAGACGGCACGCTCAACGAGGTGGCCAACGCGCTCATCGGCGGCAAGGTGCCGATGGCCGCCCTCCCCGGCGGGTCGACGAACGTCTTCACCCGCACGATCGGCATCCCCAGGAACCTCGACAAGGCGGTGGCCGGGCTCAGGACCTCCCTCGACAGGGGGGCGGTGCGAGGGATGTCGGTCGGGAACGTGAACGGCCGCCGGTTCCTGTTCCACGTCGGCATCGGCTTCGACGCCGCGGTGGTCGCCCAGGTCGAGCGACGGTCGTCGCTGAAGCGCACCGTCGGCCAGGCGGTGTTCGTGTACGCCACCATTGCCACGCTGTTGCGCCACTTCGACAGGAAGCAGCCCGGCTTCACCATGCGCTTTCCCGACGGCAGCCGGTTCAAGGCCTTCTACGCCGTCGTGATGAACTCGAGCCCCTACACCTACCTGGGACGACGCGCCCTCACGCTCACCCAGGACGCCGTCCCGGGCCGCGGCCTGGTGGCCGTCACGGTGCAGGCCATCGGCCCGATCACCGTCTCGGGACTGTTCATGTCGGCCATGGGCCAGGGCCGGCGGTTGCGCCGGTCACCCCACGTCGACCACCGTCCCGACCTCTCCGACTTCACCGTCGTCTCACGCCGGCCCTTCCCCTACCAGGTGGACGGGGACTACCTGGGGGAGGTGGAGGAGCTGACGGTGCGCCACGAACCGAACGCGCTCCGGATCGTCGTACCCCTTGTCACCCCTGGGTAGGGGCGGTAAGGTCCGCCTGCGGACACACGTGCACGAACCTCTCGCTCCTTGCCCGCGGCCGTTTGTGAAGCAGATCACATGAGCCGATCCCTACTGGAGGTGTCGTGGCCCTGACCTGGAGTCGCACCCATGATTGGGACGTCGACGATTGGCGTCTGCGCGCCGCCTGCCGGGACACCGACCCGGACCTGTTCTTCCCGGTCGGCACCACCGGTCCGGCGCTCGACCAGATCGAAGCGGCCAAGATCGTCTGCCGCCAGTGCGAGGCCCGGGAGGAGTGCCTCGAGTTCGCCCTGGCCACCAACCAGGAGTCCGGCGTCTGGGGCGCGACCTCGGAGGAAGAGCGTCGACGCATGCGCAAGACGTGGCTGGCGCGGCGGCGCCGGGCCTCGTAGCGCGACCGACGCCACCCCAGGCCTCCGCCGTGAACCGGTCAGTCTCGGTCGCCGTTCGGATGTCCGGCGTCCTGCTGGCCGCCTGCCTCCTGCTGGCCGGATGCTCGTCCGGTGGGAAGAGTCCGGGCGGTTCGACCACCACCTCCGGCGCCTCGACGACGACGACGTCGACGTCGACCCCGGACGGTTCCACGAGCTCGCCGGCCGACACCTCGCCACCTGCCCCGCCACCGGGCTCATCGGAGACGACGGGCCCACCGGCAGCCTCCGAGACGACGACCACCATCGCGGGGTCGGTGATCACCTTCTAGTTGACGGGGTACCCGCAACGGGAGATTGTGGCAGCAGGGCGGACAGCCACACCAGCCTGGGGAGGTACGAACGTGGAGGCAACCGGTGGGCCCGTGTTGTCACGGCGTCAGATCATGGCCATGGGCGGTGCCCTGGCGGCTGCTTGGGTTGCACCTGCCCTGCTCGGGAGCCCGCCCCGCCTGACGCTGTGGTCGGATCGTGCCCCGGCTGGCCCGGGCGATCTCGCGCTGGCCCGGTTCGCCCCCTACGTGGGGAGCGAGTTCGACATCCGGCTCCGCCGGGCGCAGGCGGTCCGCGTCACCCTCACCGAGGCCACCGCCCGTGATCCGCGCCCCGCCGACCGAGCGGGGCTCGTCGGCGAATCGTTCGCCCTGGTCCTCAAGAGGAACGACGCCAAGGCGTTCGACTACGGCACCCATACCGTCGTCCACCCCAAGCTCGGTGCATTCCCGCTCTACCTCACGGTCACCAGCTCGGGGAGCCCGGTGACCACCGGTGCCGTGAAGTTCGAGGACGGTGCCACGACTCTGGCCGCCAGCGTGGCCGTCAACGGCAGCGGCGTCGCCACCTTCACGGCCTCGTCGCTCACCGAGGGCAACCACCTGGTCAAGGCCACCTACATCGGGAACTCCACGTTCGCCACCAGCAACGCCACCGTGAACCAACGGGTCGACAACAACACGACCCAGACCGGGTCGACGTACTGCAACACCGGTGCCGTCGCGATCAACGACAACGGCCCGTCGACCCCGTACCCGTCGAACATCTTCGTCAGCGGAGCCTCCCCCTACGTCGTCAAGGTCACCGCCACCCTCAAGAACGTGACGCATGCGTTCGACGGCGACATCGAGGCCTTGCTGGTCGGCCCTGCCGGCCAGAACCTGGTCGTCGTCTCCGACGCCGGCACCGCGGCCGTGAGCAACGTGACGGTCAACCTCGACGACGCGGCCGCGGGCATGTTGCCGGCGGCCGGAGCCTGGGCCGCACCGGGCAGCACCATCACGGCCAAGCCCACCAACTACAACGAGTTGAATCCGGACTCCTTCCCCGCTCCCGCTCCGGCTCCGACCGCCGCCACCATGCTCTCCACCTTCAACGCCACCAACCCCAACGGCACCTGGAGTCTGTATGTCAAGGGCGACGGCTTGTCCGACTCGGGCAGCATCGCCGGTGGCTGGTGCCTCAACTTCACCTTCGACACGACGCCGCCCACTGTCAGCATCGTCCAGGCGGCCGGCCAGGCGGACCCGACGCAGCACTCGCCGATCAACTTCGCCGCCACCTTCAGCGAGTCGGTCACCGGCTTCACCGGCACCGATGTGGCGTTCACCGGCAGCACCGCCGGCGGCACCAAGGTGGCGACGGTCACCGGGGGCCCGGCCGTCTACAACGTGGCCGTCACCGGCATGACGACATCGGGTTCCGTGATCGCAACAATCCCAGCCGGTCGCGCCATCGACGTCGGGGGCAACGGGAACACCGCATCGTCCGGCGGCGACAACACGGTCGGATGGGTGTTGGACACGACCGCGCCCACCTGCTCGTACACGATCGTGCCCACGCCCGCGACCGCCCACATCGACTTCACCGTCCAGGACGTCGGCAGCGGCATCGCCTCGATCACCTTCCCGACGCTCAACAACATCGTGACGCCGGTGCCGGTACCGGCCTTCACCGCCGGCACGACCTCGCCGGTGTCGTTCACCGCCACGAAGGCCAACAACGCCATGAAGGCGCAGATCGCGGTCGTGATCACAGACGGCGCCGGCGTTCAGTCGTCCTGCATCTGATTCCCGCGGTCGGCGCCTACGGGCAACGGGTGGAAGGCATCGACGGCGCCGGGGCCCTGTTGGGCCCGGTGCCGCAGGGGTTTCCCCTGTTGCGCGTCACCTTCCGCCACGGGGTCAGGCCTGACCCAGGAGACGGCGACGCGTCCTCGTTCGACGGTGGCCGGGTCGTGTTCGAGCCGGGTGAAGGCCGGAGCCTGATCGTGGACCGCGTGAGCGGCTCAGTCGCCACGGCCACCTGCTGGGACACCCGGCCGACCACTGTGTCCGATGCCGTGCACCCGCTGCTCACCGCCGCCGCCGCCGTCGCCGGGGTGTGGTCGGGCTACGATTCGTTCCACGCCGCCGGCGTCATGGGCGACGCCGGCCTGTGGGCGATCGTCGGGGACAAGGAGGCGGGCAAGAGCACCGTCGCCGCGGCCATGGCCTCAGCCGGCTACCCCGTCGCATGCGACGACATGCTGGCGCTCCGAGGACTGGTGGCCTACGCAGGTCCTCGCTGCGTCGACCTTCGGACCGACGCGGCTCGTGTCCTGGAGATGGGCCACGAGGTCGAGACCGACGGCCCCCGCAGCCGCTGGCGGGTGACGCTGCCTCCCCTGGAGGCCGAGTTGCCCATGGCCGGCTGGGTGATCCTGAGCTGGGCACCTCGGGTCGAGATGGTGCAGATCGCGCCCCGCGACCTCCTCGGGCGCCTCGCGTCCCACCGGACCTGGCCTCGAAGCCAGATCGATTCCCTGGCGCTGCTCGACCTCGCCTCGTTGCCGGCCTGGGAGCTCCGTCGCCCGCGGGCATGGTCGTCGCTGCCGGCCGTCGTGGCCGCGCTCGAGGTAACCCTCGGCGCCCCGCGACCGCTCACGGAGTGTCGAGAAGGTTCCGGTCCTCGAGGGTGACCACGAATCCCTGGACATCGGCCTCCGCCTGGGCGACGTCGAGACCGTAACGCTCGACGAGGTGACCGACGAGCTGGGAGCGGGTGGCCCCGACCCCGTCGGCCAGCATGGACCAGAGAGCGGCACCGCTGCGGTTGACCGCCAGGTACTCCGAACGGTGGAGGTCGAGGACGATCACCTCGCCCTCGACGAGGCGCCATGCCAGGTCGCGGGCGCGCACGCGGAACACCTGCTCGGGCTGCACGTCGGCGCTCACGAAGCCCGATTCTGGCGGCTGGCGTGGATCACTGCCGCAACCGCTCCCGGAAGCCTCCAGACGCGCCGAAGGGCCAGCCACACGTATCCGACGGCCAGGGCCACGGACGAGCGACGGGTCGCGGGCAGCACCGCCCGCAGCACGGCGGGCGTCGGCACCGCCAAGCGGGCGAGGTAGGCCGATTTCGCACCGAGCCCGGGCGTACCGAGCAGCTCGGCCAGGGCGGTGGCCCCCATCGCCGTGCTCGTCGCCGACACTTCGATGAAGAGTGAGGCGCTGGTCGGCAAACCGAGCAGCGTCGCCAGCCGGGCGCCCTCGGGGTCGAGACGGAGCCCGGCGGCCATCGCCTCGCGGGCATCGAGGCGCTGGGCCAGGTCGGCAGCCGCCTGCCACACCGCAGTTGGAAGCCGGGACACGGCCCGGGACATGTCCTGGCCGGGCTTGGGGTGCCGCGGGCCGTGCTGGGCAGCGTGAAGTGCGACGTGAAGGGCCCGAGCCGGCGGGCCCAACACCTCGACCAGGCCGCCACCGACGGCCAGGGTCTCGGCGCCGTCCGTGAGCACCCGCCAGGCCAGCGCGGAATCGATGCCGACGCCCCAGATGTTCCGATGCAGATCGACGGTTGCACCGCCACGGGTCCACACCCGTGCCCGTGGCCCCTCCTCGGCCGCCGCGATAGCCGCGTACTTCGCCGCGAACCCCAGGCCGCGGAGCACCCGTTCGGCCCGGCCGAAATCGGCAGGCGCCACGAGCAGGTCGACGTCGCCGTAGGGACGCACGGTGCCGTCGTCGTAGAGCCAGGTGGTCAGCGCCGCGCCCTTCAGCAGGACCGCCCTGACCCCCGCCCTGCCCAGGGCGGAGCTGATTTCTGCGGCGACGTGATCGAGACCGAGGCTGCGAACGGTCGCAAGGCGGGGATCCACGACGCCAGCATGGTGCTCCGGGTCGGGAGGTGTCCAGCATCGGCGTGGAGCGGCCCAGCGCCCCCGGCGAGGGTCGCGGTACCCGCATACTCGTCTGCGCGCCGATTTGGAGCATAGTCTGGAGCCGCACACTGGCGGGTGTGGTCCGACATCTTGACCAGCGCCGACACCTGGAGGTCCGCAGTGGCCGACGAGAACATCGAAGCCGGTGGCGACAGTCCCCACCCTGAGGGGTATGAACCGCCGCGAATCGACGTGCTGGGCACGGTCAACGAGCTCACGCGCGGTCCGGTCGGTGTCGGAGGCGACCTCAACGGACAGGTCATTTCGTTCTGACCCGCGTCCCCCGCTGACCACCGACCCCACCGGGTAACTCATCTTCGTCGGCACCTACGCCCGGACCGGCATGGGCGCGGCGCCGGGCCACCTCGACGCGATGTCCGCCGGCCTGCCGGGCACGGGGCCGGCACCCGTCCGTCGGTGGGCCGGCCAAGGGCTCTTCCTGGCCGACGTCCCGCCAGGGCCGGGCGCCTACGGAGCCGGGCCGGTGCCCGCCACCGACGCCACCGGCGAGCTCGTCGTCGTGGGCGACTTCCGGCTGGACAACCGGTCCGACCTGATCGCCGCCACCCGCCCGGAGCCGGCCACGGGCCTCGGCGACCCCGAGCTGGTCCTCGCCGCCTACCGTCGATGGGGCGAGAGCTGCGTCGAGCGCCTCGTGGGCGACTTCGCCTTCGCCCTGTGGGATGGTCGGCGGCGCCTCGTCGTCTGTGCCCGGGACCCGTTCGGGACCAAGCCGCTCTACTACCACCTGTCGCCCTCGACCTTCGCCTTTGCCTCGGATCCGGAGGCGGTGCTGCGCCTCCCAGACGTACCCCGGCGGCTCAACCCGTTGGCCATGACCGACTACCTGTACGCCTGCTACGAGGACAAGGAGTCGACGCCGTGGCTCGACGTCCTCCGCCTTGGGCCAGGTTCGGTCCTGGTGGTGGAGGCGGACCTGGTGCGGCGGCGACGGGCCTGGCAGCCGGATTCGGTTCGTGAGCTGCGGCTCGGCACGGACGCCGACTACGAGGAGGCGTTTCGTGACGCACTCGGCGAGGCGGTGCGGCTCCGCCTACCGGGAGCAGGCGGTGGCGTCTACCTCAGTGGCGGGCTCGACTCCTCCGCGGTGACGTGCACCGCCCAGCCCCACTACCGCGGCGGTCGACTGGCGACCTTCTCGGCCGTGTTCGACCTCGACGACGGCAGCGACGAGCGGTGCTACGCCGCCGCCGCCGCGGCCATGGCCGGGGCCGATCCCCATCACGTCCGGCCCGAGCGGACGAGCCCGCTCGCCGATTGGGTCGCCTCGCCCTGGAAGGGCCCGGCTCCCAGCTGCGATCCGCAGGTCGCCGTGTGCCACGCCGTCACCGAGAGCGCCGCCGAGCATGGAGCGTCGGTGCTGCTGAGCGGCTTCGGCGGGGACTCCGTCGTTTCCCACGGGGTCGCCTATCTCACCGAGCTGGCGGGTCGCGGGCGATCCGCCCGCTTCGTGACCGAGGTGCGGGCTCTGGCCCGGCGGCACAACCGGCCGGTGGCCCCGTTGATCCGAACCTACGGCCTGCGGCCTTTCGTGCCCGCCGGTGTGCTGCGGGGGCGGAATCGCGCCCGGGGCGGGGATTTCCGTGTGGGTGGCGTCTGGGCGCCGGTGCGGGCAGAGGTGGTCCGAGGGCTCCGGCTCCCCCAGCGCGCCGCCGACCTGGGTCAATCCCAGCTGCCGCGGACAGCCCGGCAGGCCCACCTGGCCGAGCTCGCCAGCGGCCTTTGGTCCTACGCGCTCGAGGGCGCCTTCCACGTGGACGCGATGGTCGGGATCGAGCGGCGCTACCCCTTCCTGGACCGGCGGTTGGCCGAACTGTGCGTGAGCCTGCCGGGGGACCAGAAGCTGCGAGACGGCTGGACACGATCGATCATGCGGCGGGCGTTGGTGGGCGTCCTGCCCGAGGTGGTGCGCCGGCGACCGGGCAAGTCCGACCTCTCGCACACGTTCGTCAGGGGGCTGCTCGGCCCGGACCGTCCCGCCCTGGAGGCGCTGGTCGCCCGACCCGGCCGCGTCGCCGAATGGGTCGACCCGGTCACCCTGACGACGCTGTGGCAACGATGCCTGCACGAGCGGGGGTCTCAGGACTGCTACGCGCTGTGGCGGGTGGCCGTCCTCTCGCGTTGGCTGGCCCACCACGGCTTCGGCTAGCCGCTAGCGCCGGTCGGGCGGTGTGGGTGCCGGTCAGGCGGTGTGGGTGCCGGCGCTGATCGGCATCCTCAGCTCGACGAGGGTGCCGCCGTCGGTGCGCATGTCGATCGTGCCGCCCAGCTCGGTGGTCACGAGGGTCCGCACGATCGTCAGACCCAGCGTGGGACGGTCGAGGTTGGGGTTGGGCCGCTCGAGGGTGAACCCGTCGGGAAGCCCGACGCCGTCGTCCCGCACTCGTACGACGAGCTCGCTGCCGTCGTTCTCGAAGGAGACGACGACCCGACCCGCCGGGCGCTCCTCGTCGAGCTCGTCGGCCTCACCCTGGCCGTCGCCGTCCTCGGTCGGGTAACCGTGCTGCACCGCGTTCTGGAGCAGCTCGGTGAGCACGACGGCCAGCGGTGTCGCGATCTCGGCCCTCAACTCGCCGGCCTCGCCCTTCACCTCGAGCCGGACGGGCCGCTCGTCGGACATCAGGCCCTCTTCCACCATCCGGACCAGGGGCTTGACGATCTGCACGAAGTCGACGTCCTGGCTGGCGCCCGTCGAGAGGGTCTCGTGGACGAGGGCGATCGAGCGCACCCGCCGGACGGACTCCTCCAGGGCGGCCCTGGCGTCGGGCGACTCGACCCGCCGGCTGTGCATCCGCAACAGCGACGAGATGGTCTGGAGGTTGTTCTTCACCCGGTGGTGGATCTCGCGGATGGTGGCGTCCTTGGAGATGAGCATGGCGTCCCGGCGGCGGAGGTCCGACACGTCGCGGGTCAGCACCACCGCCCCGGTGACCTTTCCGCGCTCCAGGAAGGGGATGCAGCGGACCAGCAGGGTGACGTCCCGCCGCTCGATCTCCTCGGTGATCGGCAGGCCGATGGCGAAGGCGGCCCGCACCGGCGACTCGTCGAACTCCAGCTCGCTGAGCTTCGCCCCCTGGGCGTTGCGGTGGATGCCCATGCGGTGCAGGGACGAGACGAAGTTGGGGGAGGCGAAGTCGACCCGGGCCGAGGCGTCGAGGCGGGCCACGCCGTCGCCCACCCGGGGGGCCTCGTCGGGCTCGGTCTCCTCGGCGCCGAAGGGGAACTCGCCGGCGGTGATCATGCGGGCGAAGCGGTTGAAGATCTCCACGTAGACCCGCTCGAGGTCGCCCGGCCGGCGGCCGACCGAGGGCGCCGATTCCCGCGTGAGCACCGCCAGCATCGAGTCCTTCCACCTCACGGGGATGCACTGCACCCCCGCCACCTCCCCCGCCGGGGTCAGGTCGACCTCCCCGTCGATGATCTCGCCCAGCTCCCACGCCCGGGCCACCAGAGGCCGGTCGTGATAGTCGAAGACCTTGCCGACCTGGTCCTCGCGGTAAAGGGTCTGGCTGGTGGTGGGCCGGATCTGGCCGATGATCACGAACTCGCCGGGTGTCGCGGTGACGGGCACGAACAGCAGCAGGTCGGCGAAGCACAGGTCCGAGAGCAGCGACCAGGCGCCGACCAGCCGCTGCAGGTGGGCCAGCGCCGGTCCCTCGAGCGACGTCGTGCCGGCGATCTCGACCAGGGTTGCCACTGGGCGTCAGTCTACGAACGGCTCGTGGACGCCGATGGCCCGACCGGCGACATTGGAAAATATGACTTGTCAGGTCGGGTTTAGCGGCGTACGGTCCCCCTATGCCCCGGGCGACCATCCGACCGGCGATCCTCCGCCTACTCGAGGAGCGCGCCAGCCACGGCTACGAGCTGGTGGCGCGCCTGAACCAGGCCGGCGCGGCCGTGGACACGGTGAGCGTGTACCGGGCGCTGCGGGCGATGGAGGCCGACGGGATCGTCAGCTCCACCTGGGACGTCTCCCAGCGAGGGCCGGCCCGGCGGGTCTACGTGCCCGTTCCGGCCGGCCACGCCGTCGGCACCTAGGACTGCCGAGACGGTCAGACGGCGCTGAAGCCCACCCGGCGCTCTTGTCCGGTGGCACCCACTTCCACGTAGGCGAGCTTCCCGGTGGCGATACCCACACGTCGGCCCCGCCGGTCGGTGAACCACAGCATGCTCGAGTCGTTGCCCATGGCTTCCTTGATCTCCTCGACCAGCTTGTCGCTGTCGACGGAGTCACCCATGTCGATCTCGATCTCCCTCGGGGATTGGATCACCCCGATCCGGATCTCCACTGCGGTCTCCTTCCTCGGGGCGGTCCTCGCCACCGACGTCGGCGTCCAGGCTAGGCGAGGGTGGAGGGCTGGATTCCCCGGAGCCGGGATCCTCCGGCTCGGAATCGCCCGGCACGGCTTCGGGTGACGTCTCGTCCCACCGCCCCCAGCGGGGCGTCCGCCGCAGGACCACCAGCCCGTAGAGGCACGCCGAGAGCACCACGATCGCCGTCATCTGGCTGCCGGTGAGGCCGAGCCGGCGCAGGTCCTCCCTGAGGAAGTCCTCGAAGACCCGCGCCGAGGCGTACATGGCCCCGAACATCATGGTGATGAACCCGTCATAGCGCGGGCTGCGCCGGAGCCGGAGCAGGACCAGGAGGATCACGAGGGCGAAGAACTGGTCGTAGAGCGCCGTCTGGTGCACGACTGTGCCGGGGAAGCACGGGGACCCCACTTCGACGCCGACGGGAGGACACCGGTAACCCAGGAAGAAATCGGTGGTCTTGCCCAGGTGGTCGGCGATGATCAGGTCGCCGGTGCGGCCCACGAAGATGCCCAGCGCCAGGCCCGGCATCGCCGCGTCCATGATCTTCCAGAACGAGAGGTGTCGCCGGCGCATCCTCACGACGGCGAAGAGGATGGCGCCGATGATCCCGCCGATGAGGGAGATCCCGCCCTTCCACACGGCGAAGATGTCGAGCACGTTCGTGTAGTCGCCGAAGTGGTTGACGACGTAGGCGACGCGGGAGCCGACGATCGCCCCGAGGGCGGCCAGGGTGAAGAGCGGGTACACCTCCTCGTCGGGGATCCCCTTGGCTCGCGACGTCGGCAACATGAACCAGGCGCCCACGAGGAAGCCGACGGCGATGCCGATGCCGTGGGGCGAGATCGACAGCGGGCCCAGGTGGATCCGGACCAGCGGGTCGTAGGCGATAGCGCTCAGCACCGGCATCCTGTCTAGTCGACGGCTTCGCTGGCGGTACGGTCGGCGACATGCCCGACGAGATCCTGCGCCAACTGGCCGAGGAGTACTGGGACGCGGTGCTGGAGGCCAACCCGTCCACGGCGACCCTCCTCGGCGACCATCGCTTCGACGACAGGATCGAGGACTTCTCGGCGGCGGCCGAGGCCGAGCAGCGAGCTCAGTGGGAGTCGATTCTCCAGCGGGCGACGGCGGTGGACGCCGACTCCCTCGACGTCGACGACGCCGTCACCCGCGGCCAGCTCATCGTGGAGACCAGCGACGCCATCGCCCTGACCGACGCCCACATGGTGGAGCTCACCTCCGACCAGATGACCGGCTTCCACGTCGGGCTCGTGCAGTCGCTTCCGATGATGTCGGCACCCGACCCGGAATCGGCAACAAAGATGCTCGAGCGGTTCCGTCAGGTCCCCGAGGCGTTGGAGCAGCTGACGCAGCGGTTCCTCGAGGGTGCCGCCGCCGGTCGCACGCCCGCCGCCATCTGCGTGTCCCGCTCGCTCAACATGATCGAGGGGTACCTCTCGTCGCCCCTCGACGACGACGTCTTCGCCACGTTTGCCGGGCCCCCACATTTCGACGATCAGCCCGACTGGGACGGCGAGGCGGACTGGCGCTCGGAGCTGCGACAGATCGCCTCCGAGGTGGTCCGGCCGGCCTACCGGCGGATGGCCGACACGATGAAGGACGAGCTGCTGCCGCTTTCGCGCGACGACGACCACTGCGGCCTGTCGTGGCTGGCCGAGGGGCCCGAGCTGTATGCCGCCCTGGTGAAGCACCACACGTCGCTCGACCTGCCCTCGCAGGAGATCCACGCCATGGGGATGGAGGAGGTGACCAAGAAGCTGCCGGCCGAGTACGCCGAGGTCGGGGGTCGCCTGTTCGGCATCACCGAGCCGGCGGAGGTGCTCGAGCGGCTCCGCCACGACCAGTCCCTCCGCTACGGGTCGGGCGAGGAGATCCTGGTCGATGCCCGCGATGCCTTCGAGGCTGCGTCCGCGGCCATGGGCGGCTGGTTCGGACGCCTGCCCCAGGCACCGTGCACGATCGAGCCGGTGCCGGAGTTCCTGGCCCCCGACTCCCCCACCGCCTACTACTTCCCGCCGCCGGAGGACGGGTCGCGTGGCGGTACGTACTTCGTGAACACCTACCAGCCCGAGAACAAGTCACGGTGCGAGACCGCGTCGATCGCCTTCCACGAAGCGATCCCCGGCCACCACCTGCAGCTGGCCATCGCCATGGAGCTGACCGGCCTCCCCCGGTTCCGCCGCTTCTCCCTGTCGAACACCGCCTACGTGGAGGGCTGGGGCCTCTACTCCGAGCGGCTGGCGGAGGAGATGGGCCTCTACCGCAACGACCTCGACCGCATGGGCATGCTCGCCGCCGACTCGATGCGGGCCTGCCGCCTTGTCGTCGACACCGGTCTCCACGACCTCGGCTGGACCCGTTCCCGGGCCGTCGAGTTCATGGTCGCCAACAGCCCGATGTCGGTCGAGGAGGTCGAGGTCGAGATCGACCGCTACATCGGCATGCCGGCCCAGGCGCTGGCCTACAAGCTCGGGCAACGGGAGATCTTCCGCCTGCGGGAGTCGGCCCGGGCGGCCCTCGGGGACGGCTTCGAGATCAAGGGCTTCCACGACGCCGTACTCGGGTCGGGAGCGCTCGGGCTACCCGTCCTGGGCGAGGTCGTGCGGCGCTGGGTCGACGCTGTACCGACCGGCTGACCAGGGGGTCAGCGTTACCGACCGGCTGACCAGGGGGTCAGCGTTACCGACCGGCTGACCAGGGGGTCAGCGTTACCGACCGGCTGACCGCTGGTCAGCTGATCTTGAGCTCCGGCCGGTAGACCCGGCTGGGGCCCTTTGCCTCGATCCGCTTGGCCAGTGCCTCGAAGGCCTGCGCCGCCTCGCTCGTGGGGTCGGTGAGGGTGATCGGCGTGCCGACGTCGCCTCCCTCTCGCAGGGCGGTGACGAGCGGGATCTGGGCGAGCAGGGGGACGCCGAGCTCGTCGGCCAGCAGCTGGCCGCCGCCGGACCCGAAGATGTCGTAGCGCTTGCCGTCGTCGCCGGTGAACCAGCTCATGTTCTCGATCACGCCGGCCACCGGCAGGTTCACCTTGCGGGCCATGATCGCCGACCGCTGAGCCACCCGCTGGGCCGCCGGCTGGGGCGTCGTCACCACGAGGATCTCCGACCGGGGCAGGAACTGCGAGATCGACAGGGCCACGTCGCCGGTGCCGGGCGGCATGTCGACGAGCAGGAAGTCGGGCTCGCCCCACAGCACGTCGGTGAGGAACTGCTCGAGCGCCTTGTGCAGCATCGGCCCCCGCCAGATCACCGCCTGATCGTCGTCCACGAAGAACCCGGTGGAGATCACCTTCAGCCCGGCAGCAACCGGCGGCACGATCATCCCGTCGATCACCACCGGCTCCTGGTCGATGCCGAGCATCTTGGGAACCGAGAACCCGTAGACGTCGGCGTCGAGGATGCCGACCTCGTGGCCCAGTCGGCTGAGAGCGACGGCCAGGTTGACGGTGACCGACGACTTCCCCACCCCGCCCTTGCCCGACGACATCCCCAGCACCCGCGTCCTGGACGACGGGTCGGCGAAGGGGATGACAGTCGCGGCCGCGGCTCCATGGGCGCCGGCTTCGCCGCGCCCAGCGGGCTGGAGTCGCTCCCGGAGCGCCGTGCGCTCCTCGTCGGTCATCACCGTGAGCTCGACGTCGACGTGCTCGACACCGTCGAGCGCGCTCACGGCGTTGGTGACGCGGCTGGTGATCTCGGCCCGCAACGGGCACCCGGCGACAGTCAGGGCGACCGTGACGCCCACACGTGCTCCGTCAACCTCGATGCCGCGCACCATGTCGAGATCGACGATGCTGCGGTGCAATTCCGGGTCCTGCACCGGTCGGAGGGCGTCGAGGACTGCGGCTTCGGTGGGCATGAGGGGCTCCGATTTCTCCGAAAAGGTAGACTACCGGCGTGACCCAGCCTGTTTTGACGGCGGATGAGTTCTCCGCTGCCGTCACGGCTGTGACCAGCGCATTCGGCGACCCGACCCGGCGCGAGATCTACCTCTTCGCCCACGACGCCGACCACGGCGTCACCGCCGCCGAGGTCGCCGAGCATTTCGAGCTGCACCCCAACGTGGCCCGCCACCACCTCGACAAGCTGGCCGGCGGCGGCTACCTGGAGGTCGCGATCGAGCGGGCCGAGGGGGCGGGGGCGGGGCGGCCGTCGAAGCGCTACCGGTCGGCCAACAAGGACATGCGCCTGGAATTTCCCGCCCGCCGCGACGACCTGCTGATCGCCCTGCTGGGCAAGACGCTGGCCCTCGTGCCGCCGGAGGCCGCCGAGGCCATGGCCGAGGAGGTGGGCCAGGAATACGGCAGGGCCCTGGCCGCCTCGATGGCCCCGTCGGAGGGGCACCGGTCGCTGCAGGTCGCCCTGCACGCGGTGGCCGACGCGCTCACCGCTCACGGCTTCGCCGCCCACGCCCAGTCCCGGGAAGGCACGCTGGCGATCATCTCCGAGCACTGCCCGTTCGGGGAGGCGGCCGTCCAGCACCCGGTGATCTGCGCCGTCGACCGCGGCATCGTCAAGGGCATGCTCGCCACCCTGTACGGCGACACCGTCCCGGAGACCTCGGAGTCCCGCCCCAGGGGCGACCAGTTCTGCGTGACCCTGGTCTGACGGTCGGTCTCCCTAGCTGACGGTTGCCAGGCTGACGCGCTCCTACCTCGACCACGCCTCCACCTCGCCCGCCCGGCCGGAGGTCGTCGACGCCATGCTGCCGTGGCTGGCGGGCGCGGCCGACCCGGGGCGGGTGCACACCGAGGGCCGCATCAGCCGGGCGGTGGTGGAGGACGCCCGGGAAAAGGTCGCGTTGTTGCTGGGCGCCCGGTCGCGGGAGGTGGTGTTCACCAGCGGAGCCACCGAGGCCATCGCCGCCGCGGTCTGGGGCGCCGGTGAGCGGGGGACCCACATGGTCGTGCCGGCGGTGGAGCACTCGGCGGTGCGGGAGGCGTCGGCCCGCTACGACGTGACCGTCGTCGGTGTCGATCGGCTCGGCCGGGTCGACCCCGACGAGGTGGCCGCCGCCATCCGGGTCGGTGAGACCGCCCTCGTGCACGTGCAGTGGGCCAACCACGAGGTCGGCACCGTCCAGCCGGTGGCCGAGGTGGTGGCGCGGTGCCGGGAGCTGGGCGTGCTGGTCCACGTGGACGCCGCCGCCGCCGGCGGCCACCTGCCGATCGACTTCGACGGCCTGGGCGCCGACCTGCTGTCGGTGAGCGCCCACAAGATGGGCGGACCGCTCGGTGTGGGGGCGCTGCTCGTGCGGCGGGGGCTGCGACTGCGCCCGCTGCTGGTCGGCGGGGAGCAGGAACGGGCCCGGCGGGCAGGGATGGAGAACGTGCCGGGCATCGTCGGCTTCGGCGCCGCCGCCGAGACCCTGGCCTCCGGCAACCGGCTGGCGGACGAGGCGGGGCGGGCGTTGGACCAGACCCGGGCCGTCGTGGCCGGTGCCACCGCGGTCGACGGGGTGGAGACGTACGGCGACCCGGCTGATCGGCTGCCCTACCTGGTCTGCCTCGGCGTCGACGGGGTGGAGGCCGAGCCGGTGCTCATCGGCCTCGACCGGGCGGGTGTCGCCGCCCACTCCGGCAGCTCGTGCTCGTCGGAATCACTCGAGCCGTCGCCGGTGCTGGAGGCCATGGGCGTCGCCGCCGACCGTTCACTGCGGGTCTCGGTGGGCTGGTCGACGACCGATGCCGACGTCGCCGCCTTCCTCGCCGCTTTTCCTCAGGTCGTCGACCGGCTCCGCTCGCTGGCCACCTGACCCACGGATTTCTGCTTGCGCAATTCCGGGAAATAGCCGGGTCAATCGCGAGCAGAAACGGCCGTCACGGCGATGGTGGCGGCGCCTGCGGCGCTGCGGCCTCCGCCTCGGCCCTCTTCAGCACTTCCTGCACCGCCGGCACCATCTCGGCCGGCGGGTTGTTTTCCAGGAAGGCGCGGAACTCGACCACTGCGCCGGCCGGGTCCTTGCGGTCCTGGAACAGGAGCATCCCCCGGAAGAAATGGGCGTCGGGGAACCGGGGGTCCAGGGCCACCGCCATGTCGAGCGCCTGCTGGGCCTCGTCGGCCAGCCCCGCCCGCTTCAGCAGCCAGCCCTTGTAGGCGAGGGCCTGGACGTTGCCGGGGTCGTCGGCCAGCACCGAGTCGTACAGCTTGAGGGCCTCCAGGGCCTGGCCCTGGCTGTCGAGCTGGACGGCCTGGGACACCCGCTCGGCCGCGGTACCCGGGATCGACCCGGTGATCGGCGCCCCAGCCTCGCGGTCGCCCGAGAAAATGGCGACAGACCCTCCGGCGATGGCCACGATTGCAAGCGCCACACCGAGGGTGACGAGCAGGCTCCGCCGGCGCCCGGCGCCAGCCGACGGGACAGTAGTGGTGGTCGTGCGGGGCCCGGCCGACGGCGTTCGGCGGGACGGCGTTCTCGGACGCCTGACAGATTCCGTACGACTCGCGGGTTCCGGCCCTGCCTCCATGGCCCGCAGCACGGCGGCGGCCCGAGCGGTGTAGTCGTCCTTCAGCTCCAGGTAGTCGGCTTCGGTGATGTCCCCGGCGTCCCTGTCCCGCTCCAGGTCGCGCAGCGAGTCGAGCAGGAAGTCGCGCTGCTCCTGGAGGCTCTCACTATTCGATTCGGCGGTCGACGGTTCGGCGCTCACTGGGATCGCAGCGCCCTCTCCACCAGCTCCTTGTCGGCGGTCGACGCCGCCCCGACCGGCGTGGTCCGCCGGCGGCGCCGGTAGACCACCGTGAGCGCCGCCACCGTACCGATGCCGGCGACGACGGGAAGGACCCACACGACGGCGCCGAATCCGCTGGCCTCGGGCACGATGCGGCTGTCCGGGTACCGGCTGAGCACGAAGTCCACGATCTCGTCGCGGGACTGCCCCTCGCCCACCCGGCGGCCGATCTCCTCCCGGATGGCCTGGGCCGCCGGGGCGTCGGAGGACGCGACCGACTGGCCGGCGCAGGTCGGGCAGCGCAGCTGGGAGGCGATGCTGCGCTCCCGGTCGGCGGCGCTGACCGGCGCATGGCGCTGGCTGCCGACGGCCAGCGCCCCTAGCAGCACCATCGCCATGACTCCCCACACCGCCCGGCGGCTCACGGCGACAGCACCCGGTCCGGCTCGTCGGCCGGGACCTCGTCGGGGGGAACGGGCGTCTCGGCGGATGACGGCGCGGCAGGTTCCTCGGTCGATCGCCGGCGATCACGGGGCCAGGCGGCGAGGAGCGTCCCAAGGGCCATGATCCCCCCGCCCACCCACAGCCAGGCGATCAGCGGCTGCACGTTGACACCGATGACGACATGGGGATCCGCAGCGGCCGCCTCGGAGACCGCCACAAGGGTGAGGTAGACGTCTTCGAACGGGCCGGTGCGCACCGACGGCGACCCGATGGCCTGTGACGCGCCGGGGAACCGGTGCAGCGCCGGCGCGTAGACCTTGCCGCCGTCCACCCGGATCCGGGCCGACACCGACGACTTCTGATCGGCCTCGGTGGTGACGCTGCCCAGGTAGGTGACCGTGTGGCCGGAGACCGTGGCCGACTGGCCCTCGACGAGCCGGAACTGCCGGCTCACGCCGAACGCCGAGCTGGCCACGAACCCGCAGGCGATGACCACCACGCCGAGGTGCACGATCATCCCGCCGTTGGACCGACCGATCACGCCTCGCCACACCGGGACGCCCTTGGCGTGGGCGGAGCGCACCGACAGGACGAGCTGGCGGACGGCGGCCGCCCCCGCGAACCCGGCCAGGCCGAAGGCGACGAGGGGCATCAGGCCCCGCACGCCGCCGACCACGCAGGCCACGACGGTGAGCGTGCCGACCCACGCCGGCCAGAACAGGCGTCGCTGCAGCACCTCCGTCGACGTCCGGCGCCACGGCAGCGCCGGGGCCACCGCCATGAGGAACAACAGGCTGAGCCCGATGGGCGCGGTCATGCGGTCGAAGTAGGGGGCTCCCACCGAGAGCCGGTCGCCCCTCAGCGCCTCGGCCACCAGGGGGAACACGGTTCCGAGCAGCACGACGAATGCGAACCCGGCGAACAGGACGTTGTTGGCGAGGAACGCCCCCTCACGTGACACCGGCGAGTCGATCGAGCCCGGCGAGCGCAGCTTGTCGCCCCGCCAGGCGATCAACCCGATGGACGTGGCCGTCGTCAGGGCGAAGAACCCGAGGATCAGCGGCCCGATGGCGGACTCGGAGAAGGCGTGGACCGAGTCGAGCACCCCCGATCGGGTGAGGAACGTCCCCAGGATCGTCAGCGAGAAGGTGGCCACCAGCAGCGACAGGTTCCAGACCCGCAGCATCCCCCGCCGCTCCTGGGCCATCACCGAGTGCAGGTAGGCGGTGGCCGTCAGCCACGGCAGGAACGAGGCGTTCTCCACGGGGTCCCACGCCCAGTAGCCCCCCCAGCCCAGCACCTCGTAGGACCACCAGGCACCCAGGATGATCCCGACGGTGAGGAACCCCCACGCAAACAGGGTCCAGCGCCGGGTCTCCACCAGCCAACCCTCCCCCAGGCGGCCGGTGACGAGGGCGGCGATGGCGAAGCAGAACGGGATGGTGAAGCCGACGTAGCCGAGGTAGAGCATCGGCGGGTGGAAGGCGACCAGCGGGTGGTTCTGCAGCAGCGGGTTGGGACCGGCACCGTCGAGGGGAATGGCGCCCGCCACCTGCCGGAACGGGTTGGCCGGCCCCGCCATCAGGAAGAAGAAGAAGGCGACCACGACCAGCCCGGTGAGGGTGGCCCAGGCCACCAGCGGGTCCGACGCCCGCTGGCGGAAGTGGCGGGCCATGACCGCCAGGTATCCGCCCAGCACGAGCGTCCACAGCAGGATCGAACCCTCGAGCGCCGACCACATGCCGGTGATCGTGTAGAGCAGCGGCGTGCTGCGGCTGTTGTTCCGGGCCACGTAGGCGAGGGAGAAATCGTGGCCGAGCAGGGCCGTCTGCATCGCGATCGCGGCGAGCACGGCGCCGGCCAGCACCAGCCACACGTACCGCTGGCCGGTGCGCAGCAGGCGGCCGTCGCCCCGCTTCAGCCCGAGCGCCAGCGTGCAGATCCCGAGCACAGCGGAGACAAGCCCGAGGGCGACGGCCGCCGTCCCGACGACGATATTCATTCCCTTGGGCTCATACCGGCGGATTCACGGCTGGGCCGGCACCTCGGCGGTGGTCACCCGTCCCGGGTTCTCGGCGACGTAGGTCTCCGAGTGCTTGACCAGGATCCTGTCGCTGACGAACTGCTCGCCCTGAAAACTGCCCTCCAGCACCACTGGGATCCCCGGCTTGAACAGCTCGGGCGGCTCCTGTCCCTCGTGGCGGATGCCGACCCGGACGTCCTTCGACGCGATGGTGAAGAAGACGTCGGCGCCCTCCTCTCGGATGCTGCCGGCCACCACGTCGCCCTCGATCCGGAACCGCCGGTCGCCCAGCTCGGCCCGCTGGGCCACGGCCTCGTCGGCGGTGCGGAAGTACAGGGTGGCGTTGCCCAGGCCCTGGTAGACGAGGAACCCGAGCGCGCCCAGGACCACGACCGCGGCGATCGTCAGCCGGCGGCGGGAGAAGCCCTTGACGGGGACGGGCGGAGTGGTTCGGACGGGACCAGTCATTCGGTGGGCAGGCCGGTCATTCGGTGGTCGCGGGGGGCTTGCGACGCGGGGACGTCACGCCCAGATCACGGGCCAGGGAGCGTTCACGGCTGACGACCCAGGCCGCGTAGCCCCCGAGGACGGCGGCGGTGAGCCCGTAGCCGGCGACGACGTACGCGATGTGGCTCATTGGTTCACCATCCTTACGGATGCTGAACCAGTGAGGACCGTGACATCCGGCCTCTGGCCGGACGAAGCGCGCCACATTGGTTCGCTCACCTTCGGCTCGCTCATTGGGGGGCCGCCTCCTGGAGCGCGGCCTCGGCCTGGCGCTCGGCGATGGCGATCTCGATCCGGCGGTCGGTGGCCTGCTCCTGCAGCCAGGCCAGCCGGAACCTGTGCACCAGCAGCCACGCGTAGAGCAGGGTGAACGCCAGCACCGCCGCCAGCAGGGTCACGAGCATGAGCCCGCCGATCTGAGGGTCACCGAGCAGCCGGTTCTCGTCGAGCAGGCTCGCCGGCTGGTGCAGCGTTCGCCACCACTCGACGGAGAAATGCACGATCGGCACGTCCAGGAAGGCGGCGATGGCCACGATCGCCGACCGCTTGGCCGTCACCTCGGCGGTGGCCGGCACCTTCCGCACCGCCAGGTAGCCCAGGTACATCACGAACAGGACGGCGGTGGAGGTCAACCGAGCGTCCCAGGTCCACCACACGCCCCATGTGCTGTGCCCCCAGATGGAGCCGATGAGCAGCGTCAGCCCGAGGAAGACCACGCCGATCTCCGCCGACGCCCCGGCGACGAGGTCCCAGAAGCGGGACCGGGTACGGGTCCACAGGTACAGCAGGCTGGCGAGCGTCGTGATCCCGAACGAGACGTACATCGACAGCCAGGCGGTGGGAACGTGCAGGTAGAGCAGGCGGACGGCGTCCTTCTGGTTCACGTCCGCCGGCGAGGCGACGAGGGCCAGGACCGCGGTCAGCGCCAACGACAACGCGGTGGCCCAGCCCAAGATCCGCGTGCTACGGCTGGTCATTGTTGCAACCTTCCTTCGGAAGCTGCATCAATGCCGACCGTGACATCCGGCCTCCGGCCGGACGAAGCGCGACACATTGGTTCGCTCACCTTCGGCTCGCTCACGTTTCCTCCAGGAGGGAGCCGAAGGCGACGACCCCGAAGGCGACATAGATCGCCGCGAACACTGCCAGCAGGCGGACCCACGGCCACCCGTCCGCCGGTGTACCGGCCAGGGCGGCCTCCGACGCCCGAGCCGATGCCAGCAGGACGGGGGCCATCACCGGCAGGACGAGAAGGGGGAGCAGGGTGTCCCGCACCCGGAGGCCGGCGGCGATGATGCCGTAGACGGTACCGGCGGCGGCCAGCCCGATCGTGGCGGTCACGGCGGTGAGCAGGAGCATCACCGGTCCTCGGGGCGGGACGTCGTAGAGCACGGCGACCCCCACGGCCAGGACGATCTCCAGCACGACGAGCTGCAGGGCGATGGCGGCCGCCTTGCCCAGGAAGATCCCCGCACCGTCGAGCCCGGAGAGTCGGAGGGCGTCGCGGGCGTCGTCGTCGGCCTCGATCACGAAGGACCGCTGGATGGCGAGCAGAGCCGAGAACAGGACGGTGACCCAGAACAGCCCGGCCGCCACCTTGGTCATGACGTCCCGGTCGGAGTCGAGGGCGAAGGCGAAGAGCACGAGCACGAGGAGCGAGAACGGCACGACCTGGTTGACGCCGACCCGCGATCGGGCCTCGACCCGCAGGTCCTTGCCGGCCACCAGCACCGCGTCACGCCACACTGGCGGGCTCCGGGCTCGGGGTCGGGTTCGAGGTTGGCTTCGGGGCCGACACGCCGTCGCGGACCTGGCCGCCGGCCATGACGACGGTGCGGGTGGCGAGGGTGGCGGCCCGCTCGTGCTCGTGGGACGCCAACAGGACGGTGGCGCCACCGGCCGCCGCCTCCCGCACCAACTCGTCCAGCAGGTCCCGGCCGCCCGCGTCGAGGCCGGCGTGGGGCTCGTCGAGGAGCCACAGCTCGGGCCGGCGGGCGACGACGGCGGCAAGGGCCACCCGGCGTCGCTGGCCTGCCGACAGCTTGGCCGCGGGCACGTCGCGGAGGCGTCCGTCGAGGCCGAGACGGGCCATCGCCTCGTCCGCCGCCGCAGTGGTGGTCCGCGCCGCCCGGGCTGCGAAGCGCAGGTTGTCGGCGACGGTGAGGTCGTCGTACAGGAAGGCGGCGTGGCCCAGGAGGCCGATGCGCCGGCGCACCGAGCGGCGGTCGGCCCGCACGTCGTGGCCCAGGACCTCGGCCTCGCCCGACGAGATCCCGACCAGCCCCGCGCACGCCCGCAGCAGGGTGGTCTTGCCCGCGCCGTTCGATCCCCGTATCAGCAGCACCTCGCCGGGAGCGACGTCGAGATCGACGCCGGACAGGGCGGGGAACCGCCCGAGGAGCGAGATCACGGAGCGGAATCGGACAGCGAAGGTCATCTGGACCGGTATCCACGGTACCGGTGCCCGCGAACCAAGGTCCAAGCGGCACTATCTTGCGCCCCAATGAGCTCACGGCCGGAGAGTCGGCGCGCCGGGCGACCGGTGAAGGATTTCCTGGCGCGCACGAGGTCTTGCCGGTGATTCGGCGATTCGTCCGGGGCACGGGCAAGACCCTGATCGCGGCCGGCCTGCTGATCCTGCTCTTCGTCGTCTACCAGCTGTGGGGCACCGGGCTGGCCGAGAGCAGGGCGCAGAAGGCCCTCGCCAGCCAGTTCACAGGGGTGACGTCGCCGCCGACCACCACCGGCGCAATCGAGACGCCCGTGGCGGTGGCACCGCCTCCCCCCGGCGATGCCCTCGGGAAGATCGTCATCCCGAAGGCGGGAATCGACAAGTACCTGGTGGAGGGCGTCGGTGTCGACGACCTCAAGAAGGCGCCCGGCCACTACCCGGGCACGCCGATGCCGGGGGAGCCGGGCAACGTCGCCATCGCCGGTCACCGCACCACCTACGGCGCCCCGTTCTTCGAGCTCGACAAGCTCGAGACCGGCGACCCCATCGAGGTCACGACCTCGGCGGGTCTGTTCCGCTACGAGGTGACGGAGACCATGATCGTCTCGCCGGACGCGTCCGAGGTGCTCGACGACACCGAGGACAACCGGCTCACGCTCACGACGTGCAACCCGAAATACAGCGCCGCCCAGCGGCTGATCGTGGTGGCCAAGCTGGCGTCGCCGGGGATCGAGCCCCCGCCGGTGGTCGAGGGCGTCACGCCGCCCACCACCGCCGCCCCTGCCTCGCTGGCCGGCGAGGACGTGGCCGGCGAGCAGCTGGCCGGGCTGTCGGGTGACAGGGCCGCCCGCGGACCGGCCTTCGCCTGGGGCATCCTCGCCGCGGCGGTGGCCCTGGCCTCCTGGTACCTGTCGAACCTGTGGAAGCGCCGCTGGCTGGCCTACGTCGTGGGTGCGCCCGTCTTCCTCGCCGTGCTCTTCATGTTCTTCGAGAACTTCGCCAGGCTCCTCCCGGCCAACGTCTGAGGCATGGAGCTCGACCTGCGCGGGTGATGGACGTTCCCCGGCACGTCTCCGTAACCCCTTTTTCTAGTCCACGTAGGTCACGTGCTCCACGTGAGTCACGTACCCTGATTGGATGAAGCAGAATCTGACCGTCCAGCTCGACGAGGACACGGTTGCCAAGGCCAAGGTGCTGGCCGCGAGACGTTCGACCTCGGTGAGCAAGCTCGTCGCCCACGAGATCCACAGGCTGGTCGGTGAGGACGATGCGTACCAGCGGGCGAAGTCCACCGCGTTGGACCAGCTGAACCGGGGATTTCACCTCGGCGGCGGGCCCCTCCCCGATCGGGATGCCCTTCATGAGCGGTGAGCCGACCTTCGTGGACACCAATGTGCTCGTCTACGCGTACGACGCGGACGCGGGCGACAAGCACGACGCCGCCCGCGCTCGGCTGCAGGCGCTGTGGGAGGACGAAACGGGCCTGCTGAGCACGCAGGTGCTTCAGGAGTTCTACGTGACTGTCACCCGCAAGCTCGGCCGCCCGCTGTCCCGACGCATTGCCCGCGACGTCGTCGCCACCTACGGGACATGGCCCATCCACCGTCCGGACGTCAACGACGTCGTCGGCGCGTCCGAGCTCGAGGAGCGGCATCACCTCTCGTTCTGGGACTCCCTCATCGTGGTTGCGGCTCGGCGGTCCGGGGCCCGAGCGCTTCTGACCGAGGATCTCCAGGACGGCCGGCGGTTCGACGACCTCGTGATCGTCAACCCGTTCGGCGAACCCGCGCCCGAGGATTCGGCCGGGCCGGGATAACTGCGTCTCTCGGAAGGGGCAGGCTCTCCGGGTGCGAACGATCGACGTCGAGGAGCGCCGGGCTCGGCTGGCACGCCGTCACCGATTGGCGCCGGGCGCCCGGGCGGCGGATGTCGTGGACGCGGCCAGGAGCATGGTCTGCCTGCACGGAACCGATCCTGCAGCCGTCTACCTGTCGGCCTGGGCGCGCGTGGACGGCATGGCGGTCGGCGATCTGGAGCGCGCCCTGTACGTCGACCGGTCGCTGGTCAAGCACCTGGCGATGCGCCGGACCCTGTTCGTCTTTCCGCGGGAGACGCTGAGCTTCGCTCAGGCGGGGGCCAGCAACCGCGTCGCCGACACCGAGCGGCGCCGGCTGATACGCGACGTCGAGACGGCAGGACTGCATCGCGACGGCGCCCGCTGGCTGTCCGAGGCCGGCGAGGGGGTGCTGGCGGCGCTGTCCGACGGGCGGGAGGCGACGTCGTCGGAGCTGCGCAACGAGCTCCCCTCGCTCGAGGGGTCGATCGCCTACGGGGAGGGAAAGTCCTGGGGCGGGCGGATGTCGGTCGGTCCGCGGGTGTTGACCACCCTGTCGGCGGCAGGGCGGATAATGCGGGCGACGAACCGCGGCGGGTGGACCAGCTCGCGTCCCCGCTGGGCCTCCACGAGGTCCTGGCTGGGCGAGGAGATCGCGCCGCGCCGCGACGCCGAGGGCGTTGCGAGGCTGGTCGAGCTGTGGCTGCGGGCCTTCGGCCCCGGCACGGCGGCCGACGTCAAGTGGTGGCTCGGGTCGACCGTCGCCGCCGTGCGGCGGGCTCTGTCGGATCTCCGCGCCGTCGAGGTCGATCTCGACGGACAGACCGGGTACCTCCTCGGCGACGACTTGGAAACGACAGATCCGGTCGAGCCGTGGGGCGCGCTCCTGCCGCCACTGGATCCGACCACGATGGGATGGACCGAGCGCGACTGGTACCTCGGGCCCTACAAGGCGCAGCTGTTCGACACCGCCGGCAACGCCGGACCCACGGTGTGGTGCGACGGTCGCATCGTCGGCGGCTGGCGCCAGGACGACGCCGGCGAGGTCGAGCTGCAGATGCTCGAGGACGTCGGATCGGAGCGCCTGCGCTCCCTCGAGCACGAAGCGGCGCGCCTGACTGACTGGCTCGACGGCACACGAGTGCTGCCGAGATTCCCGTCACCGCTCTCGAAGGCCTTGGCGGGCACTGGCCAGTGATGCGGCCCAGGTCCACATGAGGCCTAGCCCCTCATGAGGGTCGCCTTCCTCTCGTTCCGGTTCAGCGAGACCGACGGCGTGTCCGTCGAGGCGGGGAAGTGGGCCCGCATCATGCGGCGGATCGGTTTCGACACCTACACCGTCGCCGCCGACGGGGCCGACCGCCTCGTGCCCGGGCTCGCCATGGGCGCCGTCGAGCCACCGGCCGCGGCCGACCTCGACGTCGCCCTGGCCGACGCCGACCTGGTCGTCGTCGAGAACCTCTGCTCGCTCCCGCTCAACCCACGGGCGGCCGACGCGGTGGCCGCCGCACTCCGGGGCCGGCCGGCGATCCTCCACCACCACGACCTGGCCTGGCAGCGCCCCCACCTGGCCCACCTCGACGGCTACCCACCCGACGACCCGGCGTGGCGGCACGTCACCATCAACGACCTGAGCCGCCACCAGCTGGCCGAGCGCGCCATCGCGGCCACGACGATTCCAAACGGCTTCGACGTCGAGCCCCCGGCCGGCGACCGAGACGCCACCCGGGCCGAGCTCGGCCTCGAACCGGGGGAGCGGCTCCTGGTGCACCCCACTCGGGCCATCCCGAGAAAGAACGTCCCGGGCGCCCTGGCCCTGGCCGAGGGGCTGGGCGCCACGTACTGGCTGCTCGGGCCGGCCGAGGACGGCTACGGCGACGAGCTGAACCGGCAGCTCGCCGGCGCCCGTGTGCCGGTGATCAGTGGCACCCCGCCCGGCATCACCCTCTCCGACGCCTACGCCGCCGCCGACGCCGTCGCCCTCCCGTCCACATGGGAAGGCTTCGGCAACGCCACCATCGAGTCGGCCCTGCACCGGCGGCCGCTCGCCATCGGCCGGTACCCGGTGGCCCGCGAGATCGCCGCCTTCGGGTTCCGCTGGTTCCCCGCCGACGACGCCCGCCCCTTGGCGGAATGGCTGACGCGACCAGACCGGGCCCTCCTCGACACCAACGCCGCCATCGCCCGCCGCCACTTCTCCCTCGACGCCGTCGAGCGCCGGCTGGCCCGAGTCCTCACGGCCGCAGGCTGGCTGCTGCCACAAGAGCGAGTGGCAGAGTGAGCGAATGGCCGATCCCGATCCCAAACAGGATCCCGTCCGGGTCCGGCGGGCCCGGATGGCCAAGCTGGCCAAGACGGGCAAGCGTGTGGGGTACAGCCTGTTCGCCGTCGCCATCGTGGCCTTCGTCGTGGGGGCCGCCACCCGCTTCACCCCGCCGCTGGTGACGGTGGTGGTCGCCTCCCTGGGCGTGGGCTCGGTGTTCCTGGCCCCCTCGATCATCGTGGGCTACGGCGTCCGGGCCGCGGACCGGGAGGACCGCCACACGGGTAGGTAGGCAGACGGGTAGGTAGGCAGGGCAGGTAGGCAGGCGGGCCGGTGGCGATACTGGTAGAACCGCCCGTATGACCGGTAGCAAGGTGGGGGCCGCCGTCCTCACCGCGCTCGACACGCCCCTCGAGCTGCGCGACGTCGAGCTCGACCGGCCCCACGCCGGCGAGGTGCTCGTCCGCATGGTGGCGTCGGGCGTCTGCCACTCCGACCTGTCGATGGTGAACGGCACGCTGCCGATCACCCTCCCGGCGGTGCTTGGGCACGAGGGGGCGGGCATCGTCGAGGAAGTCGGCGAGGGAGTCGACGGGTTCTCGCCCGGCGACCACGTCGTCATCTCGTGGATCCCCCAGTGCGGCGAATGCTTCTTCTGCGAACGGGGCCAGCCCGAGCTGTGCTGCGCGGCCGACGTGGTGCTCGCCGCCGGCGGCCTCCTCGACGGCACCCCCCGGTTCGGCATGAACGGCCTCCCGCTCCAGCAGATGCTCGGCGCCGGGACGTTCGCGGAGGCGACGGTGGTCGACGCCAGCGCCCTCATCAAGGTGCCGGACGACCTCGACCTCACCCTTGCCGCGCTCCTCGGCTGCGCCGTCCTCACCGGCGTGGGCGCCGCCCTCAACACCGCATCCATCCGCCCCGGCGACACCGTGGCCGTGGTGGGTTGCGGCGGTGTGGGGCTGAACATCGTGCAAGGGGCGAGGATGGCTGGCGCCGGCCAGATCGTCGCCGTCGACGTCCACCCCGGCCCCCTCGAGCTGGCGGCCCGGCTGGGAGCGACCGCCACCGTGGACGCCTCTGCTCAGGACGCGGTCGGCGCCGTGTTCGACCTCACCGGCCAGCGGGGTGCCGACGTCGCCTTCGAGGCCATCGGCAGGAAGCAGGCGATCGAGCAGGCGGTGATGATGACCCGCCGGGGGGGCCAGATCGTGCTGGTCGGGATTCCCCGAATGGACGTCATGCTCGAGCTGCCGGTGATGCTCGGCCTGGTGATGTCGGAGCGGTCGCTGAAGGGCTGCTGGTACGGGTCCGCCGACGTGCGGCGCGACGTCCCCCGCCTGATCGACGGCTACCGGTCCGGCGACCTCCGCCTCGACGAGCTCGTGTCCCGCCGCGTCGGCCTCGACGGCGTCAACCAGGCGCTCGACGACCTGCGCACCGGTGGCCAGGCCCGGGTGGTGATCGTCTACTGATCCCTGAGGCCCTGACCTGCGGCGACACGCGAAAACGCCGCCCCGGAGGGCGGCGCCTTCGAACGACTACGGCGGGTTACAGCGACTTGACGTTTGCCGCCTGCAGTCCCTTCGGCCCCTGCTGGACCTCGAACTCGACCTGCTCGCCTTCGTCGAGCGAGCGATAGCCCGTTTTCTGAATGGCGCTGAAGTGCACGAATACGTCCGCCCCATCGGCCTGGGAAATGAAGCCGAAGCCCTTGTCGGCATTGAACCATTTGACGGTGCCGGTCGCCACGGTGGCGATCCCCCTTCTGTCAGTTCCTATAGAGCGAGGGGACTGCCAGCCGTGCGATGGTGCCGTGCAGAAGTCAATTCCCTCAGGGAAAAACGCTAGCAGGCAAGTGCGTCCGCGTCACCGGTGGATTTTGGTGCCACCGGGCGTGTCCTCGACGACCCATCCCAGAGCCACGAGCTCGTCGCGCAGGGCGTCGGCGGCGGCGAAATCCCTCGCCGCCCGGGCCTCGTCGCGCCGGCGCACGAGCTCGGCCACGTCGGGCGGGATCTCGGCCTCGTCCTCGCCGCCCAGCACCAGCCCGACGGCCCCGGCGATCTCCCGCACGGCGGCGGCGAGGGGGGCGGCCGCGGCCTCGTTGCCGTCGTCGAGCGAGGTGTTGGCTCGGCGGCGCAGGGAGGACAGGAGGGCGACGACGGCGGGCGTGGCCATGTCGTCGTCCATGGCCTGCCGAAACGCCTCAATCGCCTCAGGGTCGGGCTCGGCGGCTTCCAGTCCCGCGGTGCGGCGGGCGAGCTCGTCCAGGCCTCGGAGCGTCTGGGAGGCGTGCTCCATGCTCGACGGGGTGACCTCGACCGGTGCCCGGTAGTGCGACTGCAGAAGAAGCAGCCGGACGGCCCGTGGCTCGTTGGTGTCCAGCAGCTCGGTGAGCGTCGTGAAGTTTCCGAGCGACTTCGACATCTTCTCGCCGCCGACCTCGACGAAGCCGTTGTGGGCCCACCGGCGGGCGAACTCCCGGCCGGCGGCCACCGCCTGGGCCCGCTCGTTCTCGTGGTGGGGGAAGACGAGGTCCTGCCCACCGCCGTGGAGGTCGAATCCCTCCCCGAGCAGGTCGAGCGACATCACCACGCACTCGGTGTGCCACCCCGGCCGTCCCGGGCCCCACGGCGAGGGCCACGACGGCTCGCCCGGCTTGGCCTTCTTCCACAGGACGAAGTCGAGCGGCGACCGCTTCTCCTCGGCGCCGAACGGGTCGCCGGCCCGTAGGGAGTCGAGGGACTGGTGTTTCAGGAGGCCGTAGCCAGGCACACCGTCCACCGACAGGTAGATGCCGTCGGCGGTCTCGTAGGCCTTGCCCGCCGTCACCAGCCCGTCGACGAAGGCCACCATCTGCTCGACGTAGGCGGTGGCGTGGGGGTCGTGAGTAGGGCGCTTCACGCCCAGCCGGTCGACGGCGTCGTACCAGGCCGCCTCGAACTCGGCCGTGACGTCCTCCATGGGACGCCCCTCCTCGTTGGCCCGCTTGATGATCTTGTCGTCGATGTCGGTGATGTTGGACACGTAGACGACCTCGTTGCCGCACCACTCGAGGTAGCGGCGCAGCACGTCGAAGACGAGGACGAACCGTCCGTGGCCGACGTGGGGCAGGTCGTAGACGGTCGGCCCGCACACGTACATGGAAACCTTGCCCGGCTCCCGGGGCTCGACCTCGGCCAGGCGGCCCAATGCCGTGTCGTGGAGGCGCAGCACCCGGTTACCGTAGCCACAACATGAGCCCACCTGGACCCGCGAAGATCGTTCCCGAGAAGCCAGGCCTCGAAGGGCTCGAACAGAAGTGGGACGCCCGGTGGGACGAGGACGGTACCTACCGGTTCGACCGCACCGCCGGCCGCGCCGAGGTGTACAGCATCGACACGCCGCCTCCGACGGTGAGCGGGGCCCTGCACGTCGGGCACGTCTTCTCGTTCACCCACACCGACACGGTGGCGCGGTTCCAGCGCATGCGGGGCAAGCGGGTCTTCTACCCGATGGGATGGGACGACAACGGATTGCCCACCGAGCGGCGGGTGCAGAACTACTTCGGCGTCCGCTGCGACCCGTCGCTTCCGTACGACCCCGACTTCGTCCCCCCCGAGAAGCCGTCCTCCCCGGCGATCGCCATCTCCCGGCCCAACTTCGTCGAGCTCTGCACCCGGCTGACGGTCGACGACGAGAAGGCCTTCGAGGCCCTGTTCCGCCAGCTCGGGCTGTCGGTCGACTGGACCACCACCTACACGACGATCGGCGAGCGGGCCCAGCGGGTGTCGCAACGGGCGTTCCTGCACCTGCTGGAGAAAGGTCTGACGTACCAGGCCGAGGCCCCGACGCTGTGGGACGTCGACTTCCAGACCGCCGTGGCCCAGGCCGAGCTCGAGGACAGAGAGGTCGCCAGCGCCTACCACCGGCTGCGCTTCGGCGGCCCCGACGGCCGGCCCATCGAGATCGACACCACCCGCCCGGAGCTGGTCGGGGCCTGCGTGGCGCTGGTCGCCCACCCCGACGACCCCCGGTTCAAGAAGCTGTTCGGGGCGTGGGCCACCACGCCGGTCTTCCGCGTCCCGGTGCCGATCCTGTCCCACACCCTCGCCGACCCGGAGAAGGGCACCGGGGTGGCCATGGTCTGCACCTTCGGCGACGTCACCGACGTGCTGTGGTGGCGCGAGCTCGACCTGCCCGTGCGCACCATGCTCGGCCGCGACGGCCGCGTCCTCGACTCGCCGCCCCCCCGGGTCCCCGCCGCCCGGTGGGAGGCGCTGCGGGGGAAGTCGGTCAACCAGGCCAGGGCGGCGATGGTGCAGATGCTCAAGGAGTCGGGAGAGATGCTCGGCGAGGCCCGCCCCATCACCCACCCGGTCAAGTTCTTCGAGAAGGGCAACCGGCCGCTCGAGATCGTCACCAGCCGCCAGTGGTTCATCCGCACCCTCGACCACCGCGACGAGCTCGGTGACCTGGGGCGGCAGCTGCGCTGGTACCCGCCGCACATGCTGGCCCGCTACGAGGCCTGGGTGAACGGCCTCAACCAGGACTGGCTGATCAGCCGCCAGCGGTTCTTCGGCGTGCCGTTCCCGCTCTGGTACCCGGTCCGGCCCGACGGCACCGTCGACCACGGCCGCCCCATCGCCGCCGCCGAGGACCGGCTTCCAGTCGACCCGTCCACCGACGTCCCCGAGGGCTATTCGGCCGACCAGCGGGACCAGCCGGGCGGGTTCACCGGCGACCCCGACGTGATGGACACGTGGGCCACGTCGTCGCTGACACCCCAGATCGCCACCGGCTGGGAGGAGGACCCCGACCTCTTCGAGCGCACGTTCCCCATGGACGTGCGGCCCCAGGCCCACGAGATCATCCGCACGTGGCTGTTCTCGACGGTCGTGCGGGCGTGGTTCGAGCACGGCCGGCTTCCCTGGTCCGACGTCGCCATCTCCGGCTGGGTCCTCGACCCCGACCGCAAGAAGATGTCCAAGTCCAAGGGCAACGTGGTGACGCCCATCGGCCTGCTCGAGCAGTACGGCTCCGACGCGGTGCGGTACTGGGCGGCGTGCGGCCGTCCCGGTGTCGACACGGCGTTCGACGAGGGCCAGATGAAGGTGGGCCGGCGCCTGGCCATCAAGATCCTCAACGCCTCCAAGTTCGTCCTGTCACGCCTGAATGACGAGGCGCGCCTCGGTGACGGCGGCTCGGGTGGTGGCGGCGGCGAGATCACCGCGCCCCTCGACCGGTCCATGCTCGCCGGGCTGGCCGAGCTGGTCGACGAGGCCACCACCGCCTTCGACGCCTACGACTACGCCCGGGCCCTGGAGCGCACCGAGGCCTTCTTCTGGGCCTTCTGCGACGACTATCTGGAGCTGGTGAAGAGCAGGGCCTACGGCGGGCAGGGCGAGGAGGCCCAGGCCTCGGCCGACGCCGCCCTCCGCCTGGCTCTGTCCACGCTGCTGCGCCTGTTCGCCCCGTTCCTCCCGTTCGTCTCCGAGGAGGTCTGGTCGTGGTGGCAGGACGGGTCGGTGCACCGGGCCGATTGGCCCGAGTCCGCCGTGCTGCGGGACGTCGCGCCTGGCGCCGACGGCCTCGACCTGGACGTGGCCCGGGCTGTCCTGGGTGAGGTCCGCAAGGCCAAGAGCGAGGCCCGACAGTCGATGCGCGCCGACGTCCGCCTGGTGGTGGTGAGGGACTGTGCCCCCCGGCTGGCCGCCCTCGCCAACGTCGCCGGCGACGTCCGCGACGCCGGTCGCATCGCCGACCTCGTCACCGAGGAAGCCGAGGACTTCTCGGTCAAGGTCGAACTGGCCTGACACCCCTACCGAACCGGTGACACAGGACCGCGCCTGGCGCGGTTGGCCGTCACCGGTTGGCGGACGGACTGCCCACCCCACCGAACTGGTGACACAGGACCGCGCCTGGCGCGGCTGCGCGGGCACCCGGTTCGAGTGCAAAGCACCCTTGACGGCAGAGTACTTTGCGTTATAAAGTCATCGACATGACAGAGCACACGCATTCCACCCCGAGCGGCTCGCCCGACGGAGCGTCCCACCTGCTCGACGAGGTCTCCCAGGTCCGCAGCCGCACCCGCTACCACCTCCAGTCCTACTGGTTCCCGGTGACCCTGTTCGGGGCCATCACCCTCCTGAGCGCACCCTTCACCCTGATCGGCGACGGCGCCGCAGTTGGATGGTTCTGGTGCGTGGCCGGCCCGTCGGGCGGCGCCCTGATCAGCTTCTACTACCGCAACCGGGAGTGCCGCCTGGGCGTGGGGGGCCCGGCCCTGCCCTACATCCTCACCGGTGTGGGAATGATGGCCGGCGCCTTCCTGCTGCCCGCCATCATCACCGGCCCGGCGCAGGCATCGGTCTCGAGCTTCTCCATCGCCATCGGCTACGTCGTGATCGGGCTCCTGGAGCGGAGCAGGATGCTGGCCGCGGTCGGCCTCCTCATCGCCGCCGTGGCCACCGTCGTCATCGTCGCCGACGTCGCCGCCCCCGGCATGGTCACCGCCCTGCTCACCGGCGCCATCATGCTGGCCACCGGCATGATCCGGCGCCGGGTCGAGCTGATGGCGGAGACCACGGTGCCGCGGTGACCGACGACGCCAACGGGCGCCATCCCGTCGAGGGGCTCGACGAGGTGGTCCACCAGCGGGCCCGGCTCGGCATCCTGGCCGTGCTCGTGGAAGCCGGTCGAGCCGACTTCTCCTACCTGAAAGGGTCCCTCGGCCTCACCGACGGCAACCTCTCCCGCCACCTGCAGGTGCTCGACGATGCGGCATTGGTGCAGGTGGACAAGACTTTCGACGGCCGGCGCCCCCGTACATGGGTGTCGATCACCAAGGCCGGACGCAAGGCGCTGGCCGCCGAGGTGGCGGCCCTTCGCGACATCATCGCCCGCGTGTCGGTCGGCAATGACGACGAGTAGCGTCGGCGAGAGCCAAGCTCCCCGGGCGGCCCAAGGAGACTCTGTGGCAGACACCCCCGAGAACCACGTCGCGGCGCGAGCCGTCGACCTCGTCAAGGTCTACGGGCAGGGCGACACCGCGGTGAAGGCCCTCGACGGCGTGTCCGTCGAGTTCGCTACCGGTCAGTTCAGCGCCATCATGGGCCCGTCGGGCTCGGGCAAGTCGACGCTGATGCACTGCATGGCCGGCCTCGACACGCTCACCGCCGGACAGGTGTACGTCGGCGGCACCGAGCTCAGCCGGCTCGGCGACAAGGAGCTGACCACCCTGCGCCGGGACAAGGTCGGCTTCGTCTTCCAGGCCTACAACCTGGTGCCGACGCTGACCGCGCTGGAGAACATCACCCTTCCGCTCGACATCGCCGGGCGGAAGCCCGACCAGGAGTGGCTCGACAAGGTTATCGACACGGTCGGCCTCCGCAACCGGCTCGACCACCGACCGACCGAGCTGTCGGGCGGCCAGCAACAGCGGGTGGCGGCGGCCCGGGCCCTGGCGTCCCGCCCCGCCATCGTCTTCGCCGACGAGCCCACCGGCAACCTCGACTCCACGGCGTCCTCCGAGGTGCTCGAGTTCCTCCGCCTCTCGGTGGCCGACTTCGACCAGACGATCGTCATGGTCACCCACGACCCTGTGGCCGCCGGCTACGCCCAGAGGGTCGTGTTCCTCGTCGACGGCAGGATCGTCGACGAGATGTCCGACCCGACCCCCGACAGCGTCCTCGAACGCATGAAGGGCCTGAGCGGGGAGTCGTGACGTGCTGAAGGCCACGCTCCGGGGCGTGCTCGCCCACAAGCTGCGCCTCGCCCTCACCGCCGCCGCCGTCGTGCTCGGCGTCGGCTTCGTCGCCGGCACCTACATCCTCACCGACACGATCTCGCACAGCTTCGACGTCCTCTTCCAGGAGGTTTCCTCGGGCATCGACGTCTCCGTCCGGTCGGCGTCGGGCCTCGGGGGAGACGACGCCGGCACCGGCGAGACGGCCCGGAACCCGATTCCCGAGACCGTCCTGCCTGCTGTCGCCGCGGTCGACGGCGTGGAGGTGGCCGAGGGCAGCGTCATCGGCTACGCCCAGATCGTCGCACCCGACGGCAAGGCCGTCACCACCACCGGGGCGCCGAACCTGGGGGTGAACTGGAACCAGAACGCCACCCTCGGGCCGCTCCGCCTGCGCACCGGCAGGGCGCCCACGGGACCGGGCGAGGTGGCGATCGACGCGGCGACGTCCAAGGCCCAGAAGCTCGAGGTCGGCGCGCGGGTCGGAATCCTGTCACAGGCGCCCCCCGAGGAGTTCACGGTCGTCGGCGTCGCCGGCTTCGGCGAGGCCGACAACCTGGCCGGCGCCACCCTCGCCGCCTTCGACACGGCGACGGCTCAGCGACTCCTGGGCAAGGTGGGCCAGTACGACACGATCGACATGAAGGCGGTCGAAGGCGTGAACGCGTTCGAGCTCCGCAGCCGGGTCGAGGCGGTGCTTCCGACCGCGTGTGCCGGTGTCGAGCCGGACGGCTGCGAGGCGCTCACCGGCGACCAGGTGGCCCAGGAGGGGGCCGACCAGGTCCAGGGCTTCATCGGGATCTTCAGGACCGCGCTGCTCGTGTTCGCCGTCATCTCCCTCTTCGTCGGCTCCTTCATCATCGTCAACACCTTCTCGATCCTCGTCGCCCAGCGGACGCGTGAGCTCGGCCTTCTCAGGGCCCTGGGTGCAAGCCGCCGGCAGGTGATGACCTCGGTGGTGATCGAGGCGGCGGCGGTCGGGGTCGTGGCGTCTGCCATCGGCGTGGGACTGGGCATCCTCATCGCGGCCGGGCTCCAAGGCCTGCTCGGCGCCTTCGCCATAGACCTGCCCGCCACGGGCACGGTCATCCAGCCCCGGACGATCGTCGTCTCCATGATCACCGGAACGGTGGTGACGATCTTCGCCGCCCTGGGGCCGGCCCGGCGGGCGTCGAAGGTTCCGCCGATGGTCGCCCTCACGGGTGCCGGTGCCGAGCAGGTCGGCTCGCTCACCAGGCGGTCGATCCTCGGCGCGGTCGTCGTCGGTCTGGGAGCGACTGCGCTCAGCGTGGGGCTGTTCGCCAACGGCGGGATAGCGCTGGTCGGGCTGGGTGCCGCCATCACCTTCGTCGGCGTGTTCCTGGTCATGCCGCTCGTCGCCCGGCCGATGGCCGCGGCGATCGGGTGGCCGCTCGTCCGTCTCGGCAAGATGTCCGCCAAGCTCGGCCGGGAGAACGCCATGCGGAACCCTCGGCGCACGGCCGCCACCGCCGGTGCCCTCACCATCGGCCTGGGGCTGGTCGGGTGCGTCAGCGTGCTGGCGTCCTCGTTCGTGGCTTCGGGGGCGTCGATCATCGAGAAGGCGGTCGCCGCCGACTACATCGTCAGCACCGGCCAGTTCACGCCCACCATCGGCCCCGACCTGGCCCGCCGTCTCGACGCCCAGCCCGAGCTGGGGGCGGTCAGCGGCATCCAGACCGGTCCCTTCGAGCTGAACGGCACGTCCCAGTCGTTGACCGCCGGCAACGCCGAGACGCTTCCCGTGCTCATGAACATCGACATGGTCTCGGGCAACGTCGCCGCCCTCGGCCGGGGCGAGGTCCTCGTCGCCGAGGAGGCGGCCGAGGACAAGGGCCTGGCAGTCGGCAGCGAGCTTCCCATGACCTTCCTGCGAACGGGCACCGAACGGCTCGAGGTGGGTGGCACGTTCGCCAGGAACCAGCTGCTCGGCAGCTATCTGGTGTCGGCCGACGTCTTCTACGCCAACTACACCGAGGGCCTCGACTTCCTCGTGCTGGCCAAGGCGGCGCCAGGAGTCAGCCCCGCCGCGTCGAGGGCCGCCGTCGATCGCGTGGCCGGGGATTTCCCCAACGTGACGGTCCGCGACCAAGTGGAGTTCAAGGCGGAGCAGAAGCGCCAGATCAACATGACACTCGGTCTGGTGACCGCCCTTCTCATCTTCTCGATCATCATCGCCTTCCTCGGCATCATCAACACGCTCGCCCTCTCGGTGTTCGAGCGCACCCGGGAGATCGGCCTCCTCCGGGCCGTGGGGATGGCGCGACGCCAGGTCAAGGCCATGATCCGGGCCGAGTCGGTGATCATCTCTGTGCTCGGAGCCGTCGTCGGCCTGGGCGTGGGGCTGCTTTTCGGCCTGGCCCTCATCTCGTACTTCAAGGGCCAAGGCATCGACAAGCTGGTCATTCCCGTGGTCAGCCTCGTCATCTACGTCGCTGTGGCCGGCGTCGCGGGCGTCGTCGCCGCCTGGTTCCCCGCCCGACGGGCCGCCCGTCTCAACGTGCTCGACGCCATCAGCCACGAATAGCCCGTAGATCCCGAACATTTCCCGGGTTCTCGGTTTCGATCGTTTCGGTTGTGGGTAGGTCGATCGGGCATCGCCGTATGCGGTGCATCCCCTCCCGGGAAGGGGTCTCCAGCGAGGCCCCTTCCCGCCCCCTTTTCCCTTTCCGGCCGCCGCGGCGCGCCGTTCATGGCCCAGGCCCGAGTCCGGGACGGCGCGAAAGATCGGCGCTAGCATTCGCGCTTCAATCGAACCAAGGGGGACGGGGAATTGATTCGACACAAGCATTTTGGCGTCGTGTGTGCCATCGGCCTGGCGGTGTTGTTCGCCACGGCGGCGTGTGGCAGTGACAGCAAGACCACCACGACGGCCACGACGGCCACGACGGCCACGACGGTGTCGGGAGCCACAAGCACGTCGGCGGCAGCAACGAAGATCGGGGACTGCGAGATCAAGCCCGGCACCAACTGTCAGGGCGCCAACCTGAGGGGAGCACACCTCCCGGGCGTGAATCTCACCGGAGCCAACCTCCAGGGCGTCAACCTCAGAGGAGCCGACCTGACGGGTGCCAACCTGACCGAGGTCAACCTCAGCGGCGCCAACCTGACGGCGGCCGTGGTCAAGAACGCGACGCTGGTCAACACCAACTTGAGCAACGCCAATCTGACCCAGGCCAACTTCAAGGGCGCCAAGATCACAAACCTCAACGACTCGGGCGCCAGACAGTGTGAGACCATCCGCAACGACGGCACCGTCAACAACAGCAGCTGCGCCCCGGCCTCGTCGGTCACCGCGCCCCCGACGACCAAGGCACCGGCCACGACCCAGGGCACGGCGCCGACAACCACCGCCCTCCACCCGCTGACCCTGCCGTGCGCAGGCCATCCCGAACTGTTCGAGAAGGTGTTCTTGAGCCAGGCCGACAACTTCGGCATGGACCCGGGAGTTGTCGACAACACCGTCACTGACGGCCAACCCCGTTGCGCCCCCGGTTGGGCCAGCCAGAAGTACAAGAACCCCAGCTCCACCCCCACCTTCGAGGCGATCTTCGTCGCCCAGGAGGACGGATGGCTCATGGTCAGCATCACGGGCTGCCAGGGCACCCTCGTGCCGACGGATGTCGAAAAGGCCATCTGCTGAGGCGGTTCGACGGCGCCGGGCTTATCGTACGCATATCATGCTCCGCCGGGCCCGCCGCCGACGTACCACCGCGGGACGCCCCGAGCGAGGGTCCCCAACCGAACAGCGGCATGGCCACGCCCCCCGACCCTGCAGTCCCGGCCACGACGCTCCCCGAGCCGGCCCGCGCACCCGTCGGGGTTCCCGAGCCCGAACCGCCACCAAACCCCCAGGCACGCCGTCCCCGTGGCGACGCACCCGCAGCAAGACCCGTCTCACGAGCCTGAGGGCCCGACCCCGGACCCCGTAGCCGGCCCCGGCCCAGAGGCCGCCGACGACGCCGGCGCCGGGTCGGAACCTGCCCGGTCACCCGCGGTTTTCGAGCGTCCAGAGCCTCAGCCGCCTCCTCGCCCCGCGGTCGACGTGGCGGATGAGCCCGAGGGCCAGGAGGAGAGCGCTGCACCACCGGAGGCCGACAGCGCGGGCGAACCCGAACCCGAAACCGAAGCCGTAGTCGCCGGCTCACCCGAGCCCGTTGCCGACACGGCGGGCCCACTCCAGCCCGAGACCGACGCCGCGAGCCCGCCCCCGTCCGAGCCCGACGCCGACACCGCGGGCCCGCTCGAACCCGAACCCGTCGCCGCGGGCGTACCTGAGCCCGACGCCGCAACGGCGGACGCCCCCGACGCTACGGCCGAGGCCGAGGCCCGGGCCGGGGTGGGAGTCGAACCGCGGCCGAGGTCCGCAGCGAGCCCGACGACGGGCGCGAGCCCGACGACGGGCCCGAGACCGACCTGAAGGCGCCGGCCCGCCTGATCCCCGGTTCGGCCCTCGTCGGCGTGGTCGTAGGTCTGTGGGCCGTGGCGCCCAACTTCACCGGTCCGGGCCTCGTCCTCCAGGATCCGTCGGTCGAGGTGATCGACCACGTGGTCCCGGGCATCCTCGTGGTGGCGGTCTCGATCCTCGCTCTCGTCGTCGCTTGGACCACCGCTCGGCCGGCTCCCGTGCTGTTCCTCATCGGCGCGGCGGTCGCCGCCGCCGGCCTGTGGATGGTGGCCACCCACGTCCCCCTTCTGCAGCAGGCGGTGCTGGGTGAGGCGTCGTGGGACGCCACGCTCTATCACCTGGCGCCGTCGGTGGCCGCACTGTGGCTGGGCGTGGCCTGGACGGCGCGCTACTGGTCGGACTGGCTCGACGCGCCCGACTGAGCCCTGACGAGCACCCGCTCGAGCAGGTCGACGTCGACCACCCCGTCGCACCCGACGCCAAGCGGGTCGGCCGTCACCGTCGCCGGCGAACCCGGCATACCGAACCCGTCCGTCACCAGGTCGGCCGCGGCCAGGTCGTGGTCGGCGGTGTAGCCGTTCGTGACCACGACGCAGGTCAGGCCCGACGCCTTGGCCGCCTCCAGTCCCTCGGCCGAGTCCTCCACCGCCACCGCCGCGGCGACGTCGACACCCAGGCGCTCCATCGCCACCAGGAACGCCTCGGGGTCGGGCTTGCGGGCCGACACCTCGTCGCCGGTGACGACCACCTCGAACTCCACCCCCGGGAGCAGGCGGGCGAGCAGGCCCTCGACCCAACCCCTGCTGCCCGTGGTCGCCACCGCCAGCCGGCAACCGGCGCCCCCGAGCTCGTCGAGCAGGCGCCGAGCTCCCGGCCTGACCTCGATCACGCCGTCGGCGACCATCTCGCTCAGGATCGCCGTCTTGCGGGCGTGCAGGGCCGGCACCAACTCGTCCCGCTCGGCCTCCGGCATCCCCTGCTCGGCCAGGTAGGCCTGGAGCCGAGCCTGGCCCCCGGTGATCCGGAGCAGCCGGCCGTAGGCGTCCTCGTCCCAGCGGTAGGGCAGGCCGAACACCTCGAAGGCGAGGTTGAACGCCACGCGGTGGCCGTGGCGCTCGCTGTCGACCAGCGTGCCGTCGACGTCGAAGACGGCCGCCTGAAGGGTGGGTGGCCGGGCGGCGGTCAGGCGAACCTCATCAGCGGGGGGCGAATGTCACAATGGGACTGCGGCAGTGTAGGTGGCCAGGCACGAGCCCGAAGGAGAACACGAACATGGGCGAGCGCCCCGAAGACCAGCTGCCCGAGGTCGACGACCCGGCACCCCCCCGACCACGTCCCCGCCGGCCCGCTCCCGCCGGTCGCTCCGCCGGCAAGAGGCCCGTCCGACCCGCCGGGCGCGCCGCCGGCCAGAAGCCCGCCCGACCCGCCCCGCGCGCCGCTGGCCAGAAGCCCGCCCGACCCGCCCGGCCCACCCGCCCGGCCCGGCCCACCACCCGCAGCCCCAGGACCACCAGGCCCGCCGCGGCCGGCGCCAGGACCACCGTGGAGCGGCCCCGCCCGCGCCAAGCACCCCCGCCGGAGCGCAAGGCCCCGGCCCGCGCTCGCCGCCCGCTGCAAGGGATACCCGCGTCCGGAAGACCGGGAGGCCGACCCCCCACAACCCGTCCTGGCGGCAGGCGTCCGGCCCCGGCGCCGCCGCCGAAGTCCCAGACGACGATGGTCGTCGTGCTCGTAGGCGTCAGCGTGGTGGTCGTGCTCCTTCTCATCGGAGCCATCCTGATCCCCAGCGGGGGAGGCAGC
Source organism: uncultured Acidimicrobiia bacterium (assembly GCA_963825765.1). Taxonomy (GTDB): domain Bacteria; phylum Actinomycetota; class Acidimicrobiia; order Acidimicrobiales; family AC-14; genus CAWGUU01. Next base: position 252,710 of record CAWGUU010000004.1, on the reverse strand, counting down.
TCGCAGTCGGGGCAGACGTCGCAGACCACCGACCCGACAGCCCTGGGCACCACCGTCCCCGAAGCGGCGCTGACCTCGTTCAAGGACGACGCCACGGGTTTCAGCGTGAAGTACCCCAAGGCGTGGAACAGGGTGGATTCAGGTGACCCGACCATCCCGCTGATCCTTTCGTTCGGCGAGGCTGATGCGGTCCGGGTCCGGCTGGAGCACACCGACGTGGCGACGAACGCCGAGAACATCGGCAACATCAAGGCGTTCACCGACGGCGTCATCGGACAGAACAAGACGGCCAAGCTGCTCCAGCAACGCCAGGTCGCGGTGGACAACATGCCGGGCTACTACTACCTGTACACCTTCGTCGACGAGACGAGCGGCGCCGAGGGCGTCCACGCCCACTACTTCCTCTTCCGGGGGAAGAAGATGTACACGGTCGTGCTGCAGGCCCTGCCGTCGGAGGGCTTCGCCGCCCTCGCTCCGGCCTTCGACCAGGTCATCGAGAGCATCCGCACCACGCCCGACCTGCCGTCGTCGACACCCTCCGCCTCGACGCCCGGCGGCTGACGGTCCCCCGCCGGCTGACATTCCCGCCGGCCGCCGCTCCCCCCACCGACCGCCGCTGGCCGAGCTGCGCGCACGCATCGCCGCCTTCAGTACCCCCACGCCGCCCTGTCCAGGAGACGTGTTCGGCTGCACGCCTATGCGGCGGACAACAGCCGAGGCCCGGGGGATCGCCCCGGGCCTCGGTAGTTCGTTGGACTCCGTCCCCCGAAGGGGGCGGATGATCAGGCGGTTAAGGGCAAACGCTACCGAGCAGGACCGTCGCGGTGCAGATGCCGTTTGCCGACTGTGCGATCGTGCCGACCTTCGCCAGGGTCTGGTTGAGGTCGCTGTTGATCGCGTTGACGGAGCCGGCGAGGAGGTCAACCCTCAGGTTGATGGCCTCGACGCCACCGCCTCCAATGCCCCCGCTGCCGTGGATCTCGTTGACCACGGGTGCGAGGGAGCTGGCGGCGGAGTTGATGGCCTTGACCGTGCCGTTGATCTCGCTGGCGTTGGAGTTGATGCTCGACACCGTGCTGTCGACGTTCTTGACGGCGGCGTCCACGGAGCCGACCAGCGGGGACAGCGGCTTGGCTGCGGCCAGGATGGCTTCAGCCTTCTGACCGACATCGTTGAGCTTCTGGGTCTCGTCGAGTTGCGAGACGTTGGAGCCCGGTCCGACATCGGACGTGATGGTCTTGACCCGGGAGTCGATCTGGCTGGCCGCAATGGTGACCCGAGACAGCTGGATCACCGCGAACAGCGCGAATGCGATCGTCAGCACCAGGTTGACTCCGACGATGCCCTTCTCACCTCTCATGCGTTGCATCCGACCAGTGACAGCAAGGTCGAGTTGCAGATGCCCTTGAGGCTGCCGTTGACGTTGACCAGGCCGGTATTGATGGCCGTGGCGTCGGTGTCGATGCCGGACAGCGCCCCGGTGTTGATGACGTTGATCCGCTGGTGGATGTTCTGCACGCCGAGCCTGTCGCCCGGGTCGTCGGCGTCGATCAGCGTGGTGCTGATGCCGTTCACCGAACCGAGAACCGTGGTGAGCACCGAGGAGGTGTCCCGCAGGGAGGCGTCGGTGGTGGCCAGCTTGCCGTCGATCGACGTCAATGAGGCGATGATCTCGTTGGCCTGGCCCGGGATGGGCTTGAGGGCCTCGTCGATGCCGGCCAGGGCGCCATTGATGCGGTCGACCTGGTTCGGCAGGGTGGCGACGTCGCCGCCGGCGCCGGCGACAGCCCGGTCAGCGGTGGCGAGGTTGCCGTTGATGCTCGACAACGAGTTGGTGATGAGGATCAGGTACACGACTACCACCAGGGTGACGACGGTGAGGAGGATTACCCACACCTTGAGCCACCTGGACAGGAATGTCGTCTGGTCGCCGGCCGGCCTCTGCTGAGGAGCAGGGGCGGAGCCGCTGTAGCTGCTACCGCGGCCGCGGCCGCGGGACATGGTTTGGACCATTGCGATTCGCTCCTTTCCCTAGCTTTAGAGGATGTTGACGGCGGTTTCGATCTTGTTGGCCGTGTCGTCGGCGATGCCGGCCTGGCCCAAGATGTTGGTGGTGTCTTCGTCGATGTTGTTGGCGAGTACCAGTGTCGCGTCGAGGTTGGTGTTGATCTGTGCAACCCCGTTGTTGATCGACCTGGCCGTGTTGAGGATCGTGCTCGCGGTGCTGTTGATCCCCTTGGCCGTGCCGTTGATCGTGCTCGCCGAGGCGTTGATCGACGTCGCGTGAGCGTCGATCGACTTGGCGAGGCGGTCGATCTCGGTCAGCGCGCCCTCGAGCGGCTGAGCCGTCTTGAGGATCGAGTCCGCCAGGTTGTTCGTGGTGTCGAGCTTCAACACGGCATTGGTGGCATCGTTGATGCCGGTTGCCGAGCTGGCGATGTTGCCCGCCTTGTTGTTGATGCTCTCTGCGGTCCTCGCGGTCTTCGTGAGCAGGAACACGGCTACTGCCACTACTACCAGTACGAGGATGAGCGAGAACGTGGCTTGACCACGCTCCCCGGCGGCAGACTTCCACCGCTTCGTCATACTTCTCCCCCTGAGTCGTTTGATGTTATGGCCGGGGACCGGTGACTTGAGTGCGATGACGAGAGCGGCGGCGTGTCGAGACCCCGTACGGATACCACGGATAGTTGACCGGACTGTAAGGCACCGAGAGCGACGGCGCAACACCATCTTTGTGCTCTCGGCGTTCAGTTCGGCCACGTTCCGTGGTTGAGCATAGGCGGTCGTGAAGCAGCCGCCAAGAGGTCACCGGTTGCAGTTCCGCTAGATGAGCGCTACATCTATGTGGGTGAGGCCGAGGGGCCGCCGCCGGCCGGACACCCGTCCCCAGCAGTCACCCGTCGCCCAACAGTCACCGTCGCCCAGCAGTGGAGGCTTTGTTGTCAGTGCTGACCGCCGTGTTGTCAGTGCTGACCGCCGTGCCGCGGCGCGGCCCAGGAGAGGCCCGCCTCCGGGGCGGCGCGGCCGAGGGACCCCGGTGAAACCGGGACGCGCCCTCGACGAGCCCTCGGGCGGGCTTCCGCGCAACTACCTGCGGGCCAGCCTGCTCCTTCTCATCGCCGAGACTCCCGCCCACGGCTACGACCTGCTGGAGCAGATCGCCCAGCTGGGCCTGCGCAACGTCGACCCCGGCGGCCTCTACCGGGCCCTGCGGGTCATGGAGCAGGACGGGCTGGTGGCGTCGTGGTGGGAGCACTCCACCGCCGGGCCGGCACGGCGCAGCTACCGCCTCACCGACGACGGCGTCGAGTGGCTCCACGCCTGGGCGGGGGCCCTGCGGGAGGGGCGCCGCTACCTCTCCTCCTACCTGGCCCGCTACGACAAGGTGGTCGGCGACTCCCCGGGACGGTCCCGTGCCCGCCGCGAGGGGGGCCTCGAGAGCATCACGCGAACCAAGCCGTCGGAGTCGTGATAGGAACGAGCGAGTGCGACAATAGGGCCGACGGCCCCTTCTGGAGGTTTCGCTGACATGTGCCTAGGCATCCCAGGACAACTTGTTGAGATCATCGACCTGGCCGAGCACCGTGCCATCGTCGACGTGGACGGGGTGCGACGGGAGATCAGCATCAGCCTGGTCAGCAGCGGCGGCGAAACCACCGTCAAGGTGGGAGACTGGGTCCTCATCCACGTCGGGTTCGCCATGAGCAAGATCGACGAGGAGGAGGCGGCCGAGACCCTCGCCTTCATGAAGGGCCTGGGCAGCGTGTACGACGACGAGATCGAGCAGTTCCGCCAGGAGGCACAGCTATGAAATACGTCGACGAGTTCCGTGACCCCGCGTCGGCCCGCCTGGCCGTCACCGAGATCGAGGCGCTGGCGGGCGACGGTGCCGCTGCCGGTGGGCCCCACAAGTTCATGGAGGTGTGCGGCGGCCACACCCACACCATCTACAAGCACGGCATCGAGAACGTGCTGCCCCCCACCGTGGAGCTGGTCCACGGTCCCGGCTGCCCCGTCTGCGTCATCCCCATGGGCAGGGTCGACGACGCCATCGCCGTGGCCAAGACGCCGGGCATGATCTTCACCTCGTTCGGCGACATGATGCGGGTGCCCGGCGGCTCGGAGAACCTGCTCGAGGCCAAGGCCCAGGGCGCGGACGTCCGGATGGTGTACTCCCCGCTCGACGCCCTCCGCATCGCCGAGGCCAACCCCGACCGTGAGGTCGTGTTCTTCGCCGTCGGCTTCGAGACCACCGCCCCCTCCACCGCCGTCACCCTCCTCAAGGCCAAGCAGCGGGGCGTCAAGAACTTCACCGTCTTCTGCAACCACGTCACGATCGTCCCGCCGCTCAAGGCCATCCTCGAGTCGCCCGACCTGCGCCTCGACGGCTTCTTGGGCCCAGGCCACGTGTCCACCGTCATCGGGAACCGGCCCTACCGGTTCGTGCCGGCCCAGTACGGCAAGCCGCTCGTCACCGCCGGCTTCGAGCCCCTCGACATCCTCCAGTCGATCGTGATGCTCCTGCGTCAGATCAAGGAGGGCCGCTGCGAGGTGGAGAACCAGTACACCCGGGCCGTGTCCGACGAGGGCAACCCCCGCGCCCTGGCCATCCTCCAGCAGGTCTTCGAGCTGCGGCCGCACTTCGAGTGGCGGGGCCTGGGCTTCATCTCCCAGTCCGCCCTGAAGCTCAACGCCGACTACGCCGACTTCGACGCCGAGTCCCGCTTCGACGTGCCCGGCATCCGGGTCGCCGACCCCAAGGCCTGCCAGTGCGGCGAGGTGCTCAAGGGCGTCATCAAGCCGTGGGAGTGCAAGGTGTTCGGCACCGCGTGCACCCCGGAGACGCCCATCGGCACCTGCATGGTGTCCTCCGAGGGCGCCTGCGCCGCCTATTACAACTACGGCCGCTTCACCAAGATCCCGGTGAAGGTGGCTACACCCGCCGCTGCATCGGTGTGACAGGCACTTCCATATGACCGATGTAACTCCCGAAGCCGGCGGAGGCGACCGCGAAGAGGCGGTCCTCCGCCGGATCGAGGAGTTCCGGAAGCGCCGGCCCAAGCTCAAGGACGACTTCATCAACTCGGCCCACGGGGCCGGGGGCAAGGCGTCGGCGGCGCTCATCGACGCCGTGTTCCTGGAGGCGTTCCGCAACAAGACGCTGGAGTCCATGGCCGACGGCGCGGTCATGGAGCTGCCGTCGGGCGACCGCATCGCCTTCAGCACCGACTCCTACGTGGTCAAGCCCCGCCGGTTCCCCGGCGGCTCGATCGGCGACCTGGCCGTCAACGGCACCGTCAACGACATCTCGATGATGGGCGGTCGCCCCCAGTGGCTCTCCGCCGCCTTCGTCCTGGAGGACGGCTTCTCCATCGCCGAGCTGCGGGAGATCGTGGCCGACATGGCCGCCGCCGCCCTGGTCGCCGGCGTCCAGATCGTCACCGGCGACACCAAGGTCGTGAACAAGGGCGCCGCCGACGGCTGCTACATCACCACCGCCGGCGTCGGGGTCATCCCCTCGTCGGTCCACCTCGACTCCAAGTCCGTCCGGCCGGGCGACAAGGTGCTGGTCTCGGGCAAGATCGGCGACCACGGAGTGGCCGTGCTGATCGCACGTGGCGACCTGTCCCTCGAGGCCGACATCCCCACCGACAGCGCCCCGCTCAACGAGGTCGTCGAGCAGCTGCTGGAGGCCGCCCCCAACACCCGGTTCCTGCGTGACCCCACCCGTGGCGGCGTGGCCACCGTGCTCAACGAGCTGGCCCGGGAGGCCGAGGTCGGCGTGCTGCTCGAGGAGACCGACATTCCAGTCCGCAACGTCGTCAACGGCGCCTGCGAGATCCTGGGCATCGACCCGCTCTACGTCGCCAACGAGGGCAAGCTCATCGCCATCGTCCCCGCCGACGAGGCCGACGCCGCCCTTGCCGCCCTGCAGGCCCATCCGATCAGCGCCGACGCCGCCATCATCGGCGAGATCCAGGCCGACCCGCCCGGGATCGTCATCCTGCGCACCGGCTTCGGCGGCACCCGCATCGTCGACATGCTGGTCGGGGACCCACTGCCACGAATCTGCTGAGCCCTCTCTGCCAACTGGTGACGGACAACCGCGCCAGGCGCGGTTCCGTGTCACCAGTTCGGTGAAGGTGTGAGGGTACGCCGGCAGTACCGGGTCGCAGGGACGGTCCAGGGGGTCGGGTTTCGCCCGTTCGTCTACCGACTGGCCGTCGAGCTGGAGCTGAGCGGGTCGGTCGCCAACGACAGCCTGGGCGTGATCGTCGACCTCGAAGGCCCCGCCGACCGGCTGGACCGGTTCCAGGAGCGCCTGGTCGGGGAGCTGCCGCCGCTGGCCTCGATCGAATCGTTGCAGGTCACAGCGTTGCCGCCAAGCGATCGACCTGGCGGGGCCGAAAGTTTCCACATCGACGACAGCCGGGCCGAGGGGGCGCCGGCGGTCGCGGTGAGCGTCGACGTCGCCACCTGCGCCGACTGTGAGCGCGAGCTCCTCGACCCCGCCGACCGCCGCTCCGGCTACCCGTTCGTCAACTGCACCAACTGCGGGCCCCGCTACACGATCATCCGGTCGATCCCGTACGACCGGCAGTCGACCACCATGGCCGGCTTCGTGATGTGCGACGACTGCCGCGCCGAGTACACCGACCCCTCCGATCGGCGGTTCCACGCCGAGCCCATCGCGTGTCCGGTGTGTGGCCCCCAGCTCTCCCTGCTGTCACCCGACGGCGGCCTGCTGGCCAAGGCCGACGACGCCCTCGACCAGGCGGTGGCCCTGCTGTCGGAAGGCAGGATCCTGGCCATCAAGGGCCTGGGCGGCTACCACCTCGCCGTCGACGCCACCAACGCCGACGCGGTGGCCGAGCTGCGCCGGCGCAAGGCCCGCGACGACAAGCCGTTCGCGGTCATGGTCGCCGACATGGCGGCGGCCCGGGCCGTCGCCGTGGTGACCCCCGAGGCCGAGGCCGCCCTGAGCTCACCGCGGCGTCCGATAGTGCTGCTCGTCCGTGCGGACGAGGGCCGCCTTGCTCCCGGGATCGCCCCCAGGCTGCCCGAGCTCGGCCTGATGCTGCCGTACACGCCGCTCCACACCCTTCTGCTCCACCGGTTCGGAAAAGCCCTGGTCATGACCAGCGGCAACCTGTCCGACGAGCCCATCGCCCACGACGACAGCGACGCCCTGGCCCGGCTGGGGCCGATGGTCGACGCCATGCTCACCCACGACCGCGGCATCCACATCCGCTGCGACGACTCGGTGGTCCGGGCCCGGCCCGCCGGCAAGCCGTCGCAGATGCTGCGCCGCTCGCGGGGCTACGCCCCCGAGCCCCTCCCCCTTGTCCGTCCTGCCATCCACCAGGTGCTGGCGGTGGGTGCCGAGCTGAAGAACACCGTCACTGTGGCCAAGGGCTCGAACCTGATCGCCGGCCACCACATCGGCGACCTCGAGCACCTGGCCGCCTACCGGTCGTTCCTCCAGGCCGTCGACCACCTGTGCCACCTCACCGGGGTGACGCCCGACGTCGTCGCCCACGACCTGCACCCGGAGTACCTGTCCAGCAAGTACGCAGCCGACCTCGACCTGCCGGCCGTCGGCGTCCAGCACCACCACGCCCACATCGCCTCGTGCCTGGCCGAGCACCGCCGGGAGGACAGGGTGCTGGGCGTCGCCTTCGACGGCACCGGCTTCGGCACCGACGGCGTCATCTGGGGCGGAGAGTTCCTGGTTGCCGACCTCGACAGCTACGAGCGCGTCGGTCACCTGGCCGCCGTGGCCCTCCCCGGCGGGGTCAGGGCCATCAAGGAGCCGTGGCGCATGGCGATGGCGTGGGCCCGCACCGCTCTCGGGCGGGAGGAGGCCGAGCGCTACGGCCGTTCGGTCGACGAGCGCTGGCCGTCGATCCTGGCGATCATCGAGCGGGAGGACTGCCTGCGCACCACCAGCGCCGGCCGCCTGTTCGACGGCGTCGCCGCCCTGCTGGGCATCCGTCCGAGGGTCACCTACGAGGCCCAGGCCGCCATCGAGCTGGAGGCGGCGGCAGCCGGCCAGCCGCTGGAATTGGAAGCCGGCGGCTGGGAGGTCACCGTCGGCACGGGCGCGGACGGACTGGTGGTCGTCGACCCGTCACCCCTGATCGCCCGCGTTGTCGCCGAGCGCGACAAGGGAATGCCTGTGCCGGCCATCGCCGCCGCCTTCCACGTTGGCCTGGGCAACGCCGTCGCCGACGTCGCCGTCGACCTGGCGTCGGCCGCGGGGGTGGGCACCGTGGCCCTCAGCGGCGGCGTGTTCCAGAACGCCCGGCTGACCGAGATCGTCGAGCGTCGCCTCCAGAGCGCGGGCCTCGAAGTCCTCGTCCACTCGAAGGTCCCCCCCAACGACGGGGGTGTGAGCATCGGGCAGGCGGCCGTGGCCGCCCGCCTCGAGCTCTGACGTACGAAGGTTCTGGGGCCCCTACGAAGGGAGGTTGGCCTCGAACTCGATCGCGACGCTGTCCTTCACCTTCAGGGCGCCCATCATGGCGCTGAAGGGCTTGATCCCGAACTTCGACTGGGTCAGTGTCGTGCGTCCCGTGACCTTGGTGTCGGTGATGTTCAGCTGCACCTGCGCCGGCTGGGTGTTGCCCTGGATGGTGAGGTCACCGGAGACGTTGGCCTTGTTCCCGCTGAGGCTCACGCTCGTCGACTTGAAGGTGATGGCCTGACCGCCGCTGAGGATCTTGGTGTCGATGTTCTTCTTGATGTCGCTCTTGTCCCCGTCGGACAGGGGCTTGGCCCCGCCCTTGGCCTCGACAACCTTCATGGACGAGGGCTTTGCCGTGAGCGTCAGCTCCGACTTGTCGGGGTCGTCGTCGACGGTGACCTCGGCGCTCCAATCGGCGACCTCGAGGGTGAGGTCGTGCCCCATCTTCTTGGCCATGCCGTCGCGCTCGATCTTGACCAGGAGCTTGCCGTCACTGGGCCCAAGACTGTATTTACCTGAATCAACCATGATGGCAACATAGCAGTCAGGCGCCAGCGCTCTTGACAGGCGCGCCACCCCTCAGGGGCGCCCGGACGCAGTCAGGTGAGGCCCTGCGACGGGTCATCCGGGGGGAAGAGCTGCTCCTCCCCGCCCGGTTTCTTGATGGCGCCGAACTTCTCCTCGTAGCCGGTGAGGTTCTCGTTCATGGCGCGGATGATGTCGAAGACGAGGGTCGGTGGGACCTTCACCCTCGCCACCACGCGGCACGGGACGTGCATCACGCCGTCGGGGACCTCTACCGCGTCGGCGGGCAACGTCGACGAGAAGTCGAGGGTGAACTCGTGGGCGGTGTGCCACACGCCGAGGAAGTTGGCGTACACGCCGCCCTCCAGCTCGGGCTCGATCCTCACGTCGAACTGCACGGACTGCTGTTCGGGTGGTTCCACGGTCCCCCTCGGTGCCAATTGGCGGGTCGTGGGCGACGCTACCGCCGAGGAGGACGCCTCCCGACCACCCCGTTCGACAGGATGTTCGGGCACCGGGCCGGATCTTTGGCATTCTGGTGTCACATCTCGGAGGTGACCGTCATGGACACGAGCCCCAGCACCCTGCCCGCCGATCAGGTCGACGACGTCGACCACGCCCCGCCCGCCGACGGCTCCCTGGCGCCGCCGGCCGATGTTTCTCTGGCGCCGCCGGCAGGGCGAAGCGATGCCGGCCTACCGAAGACATCTGCGCTGGTGCTGGCGCTGGGATGGCCGCTGGCGTGGATCATCGCCGTCGCCGTCGAGCCCGCCGCCCCCACCGATCACGTGCCGCTGATCCTCGAGGTGTTCTCCCTGGGGATCATGCTGGCCATGGGCATGCTCATGCTCACCGCCGCGACCCGGCGACCGGCTGCGCTCGGGTGGGCGGGGGTCACGGGGGCGGCCCTGCTGTTCTCGGCTATCGCCTGCCCGGTGTCCGGTCACCACCCCGGCATCGGCGCCTGGTGGTTCGTGCAGATGGCCGTGATCGGCGGGATGGCGGCGGCCACGGCGTGGATCGCCATCGACCGGAACAGGTCGAAGGCGGCCGCCGACACCAACGCCTGACCGGTCGGGCGGCGCAACCTACCCGTCGGGCCCCGTCGGGCTCATAGCTGCCCGGTCTGGTCAGAGCTGGTCGACGCCCTCGGCGGCGTCGATGCCCAGCAACACCCGGCCGGCGATCTCGTCGATCTCGTCGTTGTGGAACTTGTGCTGGGTCACCGTGTGCACGTCCCGCAGGTGGCGCCCCAGTATCGAGGAACGCGGTACCGCCGACGAGCCCGCGGCATGGTGCACACCGTCGACCACCCCGGTCGCGACCCGGCAGGCGTGGTTCGCGGCCAGCCGCAGCACCGCCCGACGGCGGAGGGGCGCCGCCCCGGTTCGCAGCACGTCGTCCCACACGTCGCCGGTGGCCTGGTGGAGGTAGGCGCGGGCGGCGCCGAGGCCGGCCTCGGCCCGAGCCACCTGGACCTGGACCGCCTCGCGCTGGGCCAGCCGCCGGGACGAGCCGGCCGGCTTCTTGCCGGCGGCCAGGGTGACGAAGGTGTCCAGGGCGTCCTGGGCGATCCCAAGGGCGATCGCCGCGCTGCCGCAGGCCAGCCCGTGGTGAGGAAAGGAGTAGAGCGGCTCGCGCCATTCCCGCGGCCCGACGCCGAAGGGGACGACGAGCTCGTCGGGGACGAACACGTCGTCGACGGCCACGTCACCGCTACCGGTTCCGCTGAGCCCGTTCGGCCACCAGTTGTCGAGGCGGGCCACCTCGTAGGCGGGCATGAGGACCATCCGCTGGCCCGCCCCCCCGTCGAGCACGACGCGGCAGAGGAACCAGTCGCAGTGCCGGCCTCCTGAGGCGAAGGGCCATCGCCCGCGGACCCTGACGCCGCCGTCCACCGTGGTCGCACGGCCGGTCGGTGCCAATGCCGAGGCCACCAGGGCGTCGGGACCGTCGCCGTAGACCGCGTCGGTGGCGGCAGGCGTGGCGTACGCGAGGAACCACGGGGCGGAGGCGTAGATCCACGCGCACCAGGCGGTAGAGGCGTCGGCCCGGGCGACGGCCTCGATGCACCGGGCGAAGGCGACCGGATCGGCCTGGTCCCCGCCCAGCCGGTGCGGGACACAGAGTCGGGCCAACCCGGCGTCGACCAGGCCCCGGACCACACGGTGCGGGAGGCAGCGGCCGTCCTCGATCTCCTCCCTCACATCCCCCAACCCGGCCAGGAACCGATCGAGAGCGGGCGGTTCGGGCTGCCGCCCGGCCCTGATCGGATCATGAGAAGTCTCGCGACCCGTCATGAGGTCTGTGGTGGTCCGCTCCCCGATCATCGTGCTCTCCCAGCCGTCGCCTTCTCTGTTGAGCGCGCCCGGCGACCGCGAGATACGTGATTCCCATGGGCCGATTCGGGAGGCGGAGCGGCCCTCGGACCCGTAGGTTCGCTCTCATGAACGACATCGAGTCCGTCCGGTGGCAGGCGGTCGAGGGGCGCGACGCCCGCATGGACGGGGTCTTCGTCTACGCGGTGCGAACAACCGGCGTGTACTGCCGCCCCGGGTGCGCCGCCCGGCGCCCGCGCCGTCAGAACGTGCGCTTCTTCTCGACACCCGCCGACGCCGTCGTCGAGGGGTTCCGCGCCTGCCGTCGGTGCCGACCCGACGGGGCCACCGTCGACGACCCCGGCGTCGCCGCGGTCGTGGCGGTGTGCCGGTGGCTCGAGCACCCCGACGAGGAGCACGGCCCCGACGCCCTGGCCGGGCGGGTGGGTTGGAGCAAGCGGCACCTCCAGCGCCGGTTCTCCGAGGTCGTCGGCGTGTCCATGGCCGCCTACGGCAGGGCCATGCAGGCGGAGCGGGCCCGGCAGGCCCTGCAACGGGGGGAAGCGTCACCGACGCCGTGTTCGACGCCGGGTACGGCTCGACCCGGGCCTTCTACGAGCACGGGGCTCCCCGCCTGGGCATGTCCGCCGCCGAGTACGCCGCTGCCGGGCGGGGCCACCGGGTCGCCTACGCCACGTTCCCCACCCCGATCGGCGAGGTCATCGTGGCCGCCACCGATCGGGGGTTGTGCGCCGTCCGCATCGGCGACGACCCCGCCGTGCTGGCCGCCGACCTGGCCGCCGAGTACGCAGGGGCCACCGTCGTCGAGGACCCCCAGTTCCTGGGAGACCTCGCCCGGGAGGTGGCCGACCTCGCCGCCGGTACCGCGTCGACAGCTGCGGCCGCAGCGGCGGACCTGCCCTTGGACATCCGGGGTACGGCATTCCAGGTCAGCGTCTGGGAGCACCTTCGCACCATCCCGCCCGGGACGACCGAGACCTACAGCGAGGTCGCCGACGCCATCGGTCGCCCGACCGCGGTCCGGGCGGTGGCCAACGCCTGTGGCGCCAACCCGGTGGCCGTCGCCATCCCGTGCCACCGGGTGGTTCGGTCGGACGGCACCCTCGGCGGCTACCGCTGGGGCATCGAGCGAAAGGCCGCCCTGCTGGCCGCCGAGCGCCAGGCCGCCACCACGACGACGGATTCTGCTCGCGATTGACCCCCCTCACACCGGGATTCGCGCGAGCAGAAGCTCACACTGCGGCGTTTTTTTCGATGATCTGAGCGTCAACAGTTTCACTCAGCGTGAACAGGCGCTATCGTCCCGGTGTCCGGCCGGGGGGAGAACTGGCAGGCGTTCGACCGGGAGGAGATGCTTCCGATGGTTGCCGTAGCCACTAGGCGGTCCGCACCAGCAAGTGCCGCGCCGCCGCGGGCCAAGCCGAGCGAGTCGAGCACGCTCGCGAAGTGGATGAAGGTGTGGGTCGGCCTGCTGTGCACGGTCACGCTCGTCGTCGTCGTGGCCCTGATCCTGATCACCAACTCCCTGTCCAGCATCAACGGCAACCTCGGCGTGGCCAGCCGCGCCGTCGCCGGCGTCGAGGGCGACACCGCCTCCCTGCCGGCACGGGTCGACTCGATCAACCAGAACCTGACGGGCATCGACAGCGCCCTCAAGCCGCTGTCGGAGCCGGTCACGTCCATCATCTCGTCGCTGACGTCGATCGACGGCAAGCTGGGCCAGACCGACTCGTCCCTGAGCGAGACCTCTACTGTGCTCACGTCCGTCCTGGGATCGGTGAACGACGTCAACACGACCCTCGTCGACGCCGACGAGCCGGCCGATCAGCTGGGCGTCCAGAACATCCACCGGCGGATCGCCACGGTCAACACCGGCCCACTCTCCGGAATCGACACCGACGCAACGGCGATCACCCAGGGCCTGATCGGCGTCAACCAGAGCCTCTCCGCCACCTGCCGCAGCCTGCTCGTGAACGTCGCGAACCTCCTCAGCACCCTCCTGGGCGGCGGCAACCGCGGCTGCTGACTCGACGGGCGGCGCCGGTCAACCCGACGTCGCCACCGCATCCGCCTCCGGCACCATGACCACCGCCGGGGTCGACCGCGCAGGTCCGCCCCGGCACCCGGCGACGAGGGCGGCGGCGACGAGGATGGCCAGGCCGCCCGCCAGCTGGGTGGGACCCAGTTCCTCGTGCAGGAAGGCCGCACCGAGCACCACCGCGAAGAACGCCTCGAGCGTCATGACGACCGCGGTGCGTGTCGGCCCGAGCCGGACGAGCGCCACGAACATGAGCCCGAAGGCGGCGGTGGTGAACGCCCCGTACGCCACCAGCTCGGCCCAGTGCCCGCCCGAGCCCGAGAAGCTGTGGGTCAGCATCCCCCGTCCCACCGACGAGACAGCGGCGCCGGCCGCGACCCAGGTGGCGCGGGTCCAGGCGTCGGTCTGCTTGACCAGGCGTTCCCCGCCGATGAGGTAGACGGCGAACACCGCCGCCGCCCCGAGGGCGAAAAGGATGCCGGCCGGCGAGATGGCGACGTGCTGCCCGGCGGCCACCACCGCGAGGGTTCCCACCGCAGAAAGGGCGAGGGCCACGGCCAGCCGTCCGAGGGGGAGCGGCGATCCGAGGCCCAGCTCGAGAACGGCCACGATGGCCGGGTAGGCGTAGAAGACGAGGGCGGCCGCAGCGGCGGTGCCCCGGCCCAGGGCCAGGTAGAACAGCGTCGACTCCAGGGCGTAGGCGACGCCACCGAGGAGCACGAGCCGGACACGCTCGCCGGGGGCCGGAAGGACTGGCGCCCGGCGGACGACCGCCACCGCGCCGAGGGCCAGCGCGGCCACGCCGAATCGGAAGCCGAGAGCGGTGGCCGACGGCACGCCGGAGCGGGACAGCGAGCGACCGATGAGGATCGTCACGGCGTAGCTGAGGGCGGCGACGCCGCCGATGACACAGCCGACGAGGTCAGCGGTGGGATCTCGACCGTCACGGACCGTGCGTACCCGGGTCACCCGCACGGTTGCAGCACGGGCCTGGCCACCACCCGATCGAGAGCCTGCGAGAACACCCGGCGCTCGTCCCAGCGGGGCGCCAGGATCCGCACCGCACCGGGGTCGACCCCGTGGGCGGCGCTCAACGGTCGCACGCCGATGCCGTGGGCGGCGAACCGCTCGGCCATCGCTTCCGGCTCGGCCGTGACCACGCAGCGGTAGTGCACCCCGACGTCCTGCTCGACGACGTCGAGGTTCGCCTGCCGCAGCCGACCCGCCACCCATGCGCCGTCGTCGGCCAGCTGCCGCCGCGACTGGTCCGCCCACGCGCCGGAGGCGAGGGACGCCACCGCCATGGCGGCGTCGAGCCCCGAGATGGGCCACGTCTCCCGGGGGCCGAGCAGGTCGTCGAGCCGGGCGCGGTCACGGCACCACGCCACCCCGGCGCGGGTGGCAGCTATCCCGTAGAACTTCGACGGCGATCGGAGGGCGACCACGTTGTCGCCGGCACCGGCCCGCCCGATCACGGTTGCGGCCGCAGGGTCGAGGAGGAACTCGACGTAGGACTCGTCGACCACCAAGGTGCAGTGCCGGTGGCGAGCGGCGACCTCGAGCAGGCCGCCGGGGTCGAGGCAGACACCGGAGGGGTTGTGCGGGTTGGACACGATCACGAACCCGGCCTCCCGCATTGCCTCGTCGACAAGCCGGAGGGACGGCACGGGGGCCGGCCGTGAGCCCGGGAAACCGCGCCCCGGGAACGCCCGCAGGTAGTCGGTGTAGGCAGGGAGGGGGACGGCGACGGCCGAGTGCGGGACTTGGCGCCCGAGGGCCCAGATGAACTCGGTGGTCCCCCGGCCGGCGACGAGGGTCCCGGCGGCGACGCCGAGCAGGCCGGCATAGGCCGAGGCCACGTCGCCGGCGGCGGCATAGGGGTGGATCTGCAGGTCGCTCAGGGGGAACTGGGCCAGGACGCCGCGGGCCGCCGGGGGTGGCCCGTACCGGTTCACGCAGGTGCTGAGGTCGAGCCGAACGCCATCCGCCCGCCGCCTCGGGTCACCACCCTGGGCCCCGAAGTCGATGCCTGCCGGTGCCACACAACGTCCCATCTCTGGCCCCCTTAATCGTGCGTCGGCTCGCACTGCCCACCGTCACAAGAGCGCCGGGGGGACACCCCTGATACACCTCCCGTTCATGTCCGCGATGGGTCTAGAGCGAGCGGATTACCCGCGCCGGATTGCCGACGGCGACGACGCCGGCAGGGAGGTCACGGGTGACGACGGCGCCGGCGCCCACGACGGTGTTCTCCCCGATGCTCACGCCGGGGAGGACGATGGCGCCGCCTCCCAGCCAGACATTGTCGCCGATGGCGATCGGCAGGGCCGCCTCCCACTTGGCCCGCCGGGGCTCGGCTTCGACCGGGTGGGTAGGGGTCAGCAGCTGGACACGGGGGCCGATCTGGACGTCGTCGCCGATGGTGACGGGCGCGACGTCGAGCGCCACCAGACCGAAGTTGACGAACGTCCGGGCGCCGACCCGCAGGTTGTAGCCGTAGTCGCAGTACAGCGGTGGGCGTATCTCGCTCCCCTCGCCGAAGGCGGCCAGCAACACGTCGAGGATGCGCCCCCGGGCGTCGGGATCAGCTGCGGGGCTGGCGTTGTACGCCTCGATGAGCCGCATGGCCCGAAGGTTCTCCGCCACCAGCGCGGGATCGTCGGCGATGTAGAGCTCACCGGCGAACATCCGCTCCTTAGTGGTGCGGCCGTCGCCGGGCGTGGTCTCGTCACTCATCCTGACAGCCTGCCTTCCGGCCGTCCCGTCGAGAAGGCCCGAATTCCGAAAAGCTGACGTCCACGGGTTCTCCTGGCCGGTCGCGTCGCAGGGCAGAGCACCGGTGTCCCCGACGACCTGTCGCGCCTCGCTGCCCATGAGCAGCGCCTGGACCACTGCCGGCTCGCCGCTGTCGGCGAAGAAGAGCGTGAAGCCGACGATGATGCCGGCGATCAGGAACAGGACGATCCAGAGGGGCGCAGGGAGGACGCCGACCATGCGCTGGCACCCACCGACCATCGCCTACGTCGAGCGACGCACCGCCGAGGGGCTCTCGAAGCGCGAGATCATCCGCTGCCTGAAGCGCTATCTCGCCCGGGAGATCTTCAACCTCCTCCCGCCGCCGAGCTCGACCGCGGTGCTCGCGTCTGCCGCGTAGATCGACTTGACATCTATAGGACTTCAACGCGCTGGCCGAGTCGGCCAACGGCCTCTACAAGAACGAGCTGATCCACCGCCAGGGACCGTGGCGCAACCGCGACGACGTCGAGGTCGCCACCGCCGCCCGGGTGCACTGGTGGAACGACAGCCGCCTCCACGGTGCCGGCGGCGACGTCCCGCCCGCGGAGTTCGAGGCCACCTGGCGCGAGGCCCGGCAGCGGGAGGCCGCGTGAGCCCGAAGTAGACCGGTCACACTCCCGGACGGACTCGCATGGTGCATGGTGCCCAAGCTGGTCCAACCGGCACCGTTGGAAACCAACCCACGAATGTCCGCGGAAAGCAGGGCGGTTCAGAAGGGGCTGGCCGCGACCATCCTCCTGGCCCGACTCGGGAGCATGGCGCTCAGTTCGCCCGACGCTATTGTCACCCTCTTTGTGCGCGTCGCCGCGCTCGGCGCGACGAGCGCAGCTAGCCTGAGCCGGTGGGTGTCGTCGAGCGGTACAACGTGAAGATCATCGGACAGACGAGCGGACAGCCAATGGTCTTCGCCCACGGCTTTGGGTGCGATCAGAACATGTGGCGCTATGTGGCACCACGCTTCGAGGACGACTTCCGGGTCGTACTCTTCGACTACGTCGGGGCCGGAGGCTCCGACATCTCAGCCTACGATTCGAGCAGATATACCTCCCTCGACGCCTACGCCGATGATGTCCTGGACATCTGTCGGGACCTGGATCTGCGTGACGTGATCTTCGTCGGACATTCAGTTTCCGCCATGATCGGCGTCTTGGCCGCAGTCAGGGAGCCCGATCGGTTTGCGAAGCTGGTGCTGGTCGGCCCCTCGCCGCGCTACATCGACGACGGTGCCTATGTCGGGGGCTTCAGTGAGGCGGACATCGCCGATCTACTGGAGTCGCTCGACAGCAACTTCCTCGGATGGTCCAGCGCCATGGCACCGGTGATCATGGGCAATCCCGAGCGCCCCGAGCTCGGCGAGGAGCTCACGGCCAGCTTCTGTCGAAGCGATCCCGAAATCGCCCGGCGATTCGCCCGGGTCACGTTCCTCTCCGACAACCGGGCCGACCTGGCCCGGGTGCGCACGCCCTGCCTGGTCCTGCAGTGCGCCAACGATGCCATCGCCCCCGTGGCGGTGGGGACCTATGTGAGCGATGCACTGCCCGACAGCTCATTTGTGCTCCTGGAGGCCACCGGCCACTGCCCCAATCTGAGCGCGCCCGATCAGACGGCCGACGCCATCGCCGCATTCGTCCGTGGGTGACTGCCCGGCCCGACGCTGAGGTGAGCAACGAGGAGGCGCTTGACGGCTTTTACGATGCCCTGCTCGAAGACGACGCCGACCAGCTCTACGAGCGCGCTCCCTGCGGGTATCTGTCGACCACACCGGACGGCACCATCATCAAGGTCAACCAGACCTTCCTGACGCTCACCGGGTACCAGCGCCAGGACGTGGTCGGTCGTCGGACCTTCGCCGACCTGTTGAGCGCCGGTGGGCGCATCTACCACGAGACCCACTACGCCCCGATGCTGCGGATGCAGGGCAGCGCCCACGGCATCGCCGTCGACATCGTCCGGGCCGATGGCCGTCGTCTTCCCGTCCTGGTGAACTCGGTCCTCGAGTGCGACGCCAACCGGAACCCGGCCGTCGTACGGACAGCCGTCTTCGACGCCACCGAGCGCCGGGCCTACGAGCAGGAGCTGCTGCGGGCCAAACGGCGGGCGGAGGAGTCCGAAGCCCGCGCCCGGGCGCTGGCCCAGACACTGCAGCGCACGCTCATCCCGCCAGCCCCTCCCTGCGTGCCCGGGCTCGACATCGCCGCCGCCTACCGGCCGGCGGGCGACGGCACCGAGGTCGGAGGGGACTTCTACGACATCTTCCAGATCGGGGCGGGGGATTGGGCTCTGGTCATCGGCGACGTGTGCGGGAAGGGTGCCGACGCTGCCGTCGTAACCGCGATTGCCCGCTATGCGCTGCGGGGTGCCGCCGTCCGACTGCCCCTGCCGTCCCAGGCGCTCGACGCCCTTAACGACGTCCTTCTCGGCCACGACACCGACCGGTTCTGCACCGCGGCGATGTTACGCATGCGTTCCGACGCCGGTTCATGGGCAGCCACTGTGAGCGCGGGCGGTCACCCGTTACCGGTGCTCCTCCGGCGCGGCGACCGCCCGACGGCCGTTGGTCGACCGGGATCCCTCCTCGGTGTGCTGGAACAACCGGAGTTCTTCGACACCGAGATCGTCCTCCGGCCGGGCGATGCGGTCGTTCTGTTTACCGACGGCGTCACCGAAGGGCGGTGCGGGGCCGAGTTCTACGGCGAGGAACGCCTGGCAGCCATCATCGGCACCGGCGGCTCTGCACGATCGTTGGCCGATGGGATCGCCGCCGACGTGATGGCGTTTCAGTGCGGCGACCCCCACGATGATGTGGCCGTGGTTGCACTCCGCGTTCCACTGGGCTCGGCTGGGGAGTGACCGTTTGGGTCGAGCGGGCTGAGGCGAGTCTCGCAAGTTCAACCTGCTCGCCACGAAGATCGCAGTCAACACCCTCGTCGCGCATCTCGAGTAGTCGCCGGCGTACGGCCCCCAGCGTTGCCCGGCGGGAGCATCGCCAGGAACTCGTTGGTCTTGTCTCGCGACTCGTCGCGCAGTTCAAGGCGGGCCCGGTCCCGGGCGCGGTGCAACCGCCGATAGCCGGGCTGGGCAAGTGCCGCGACCTCAAGACACGGCCCGCGAAGCCGGGCAAGAAGCGATCGCAGGCAGCCAGGTGCCAGTGTCTCCGGATCGATGACACCGGAGTGGGCCCGGATCACGAGAATGACGGGGCCCCCTGGCGATGCCGTCGGTCGCACTCTTGATGGTCCGGATTGACGCCCCGTAGCTCGCCAGCATCCGGCCGGGTCTCCTGCGTCGCCCGGGATCCTGCGACTTCCACCCCTGCGTGAGAGAGGGCGGCGCTCGGTCGCCCCAGTGGTCAGGTCAGCTGGGGACGGCCGCTTCCGGCGCAGGTCGGACCGGGCCCCCGAACCGCTTCTCGTAGGCGTCCCGCACGACGGCGAGGTCGTGGGGGAGGAGGTCGGCGGCCTCGCAGCCGGCCAGGACGAGTCGGGCCTGTTCGGCGAGGACGTCGGAGCGGTCGTGGAGGCCGGCCGCGACCACCGACAGGTGCAGCAGCTCGAGCGCCTCGATGAGGTAGACGCACACGACCGGCAGCGCCGCCGCAGCCTGGCGCACCTCGTCGAAGGTGAGCCGGACCAGCTCGCCATGGGTGTGCTGCTGGCAGAGGAACAGCCGCCGGTCGCCGTCGCCGGTGAGTGCGGCCGGCGGTGGGTTGCGCCTCAGCGCCTCCCCCAACACCGCTGCGGCGTGGAAGATCGCGTCCTGGGCGGTCGTCGGGTCGTTGATTCCGGGCGAGAGGGCCTTGAGCGCGACATCGACCAACTGGCGCAGGCCGTAGGAGATGTCCTGCTGCATCGTCCGGGTCTGGCCGATCCCGATGGCGCCCCAGATACGCCGCTCGCTCGCCTCGACGTCGTCGGGAGGCGGTGAGATCCTGCACGCCGGAACCCCCACGATCGCATAACGCCCCGGCAGGGTGTCGAGGAGGATCGTTCCCCCTGCCGGAGCGGCCTCGAGCAGGGCGTCGAGGTCGACCTGCTGTACCCAGCCGGTCCGGCGGAACCGCACCTCGTGCGTCGGCGCCGACCACGGCGCCTCGTGGCCGGGCTCGCCGGGATCATCGAGGAGCCATTGGGAGCGGATCTGGTCGATCGCATCACGCGTGACCCGTTCGAGGATCTCGCTGATGTCCATCGAATGGGCGCTGTGGTTGATGAAGGCGACGATGGCCAGGATGGCGGCGATCCCGAGCAGGACGGCGATGGCGACCGACAGGTTGGGGATGACCGGCCTGCCGCTCTCCTCCAGCGCCGAGCGCACCGAGCGCAGGACGATGAGGCAGTAGGTGAACGTCCCGACGACCAGCCCCATAACCCGCCTGTTGAAGGGGTCACGGAAGAGGGTGTGGACCACCCTCGGCGAGTACTGGCTGGAGCCGAGCTGGATGATGAGCAACGACACCGAGAAGGCGATGCCGGCGAAGGTGATAGTCGCTCCGGCGATCGTCGTGAGCACGGCCCGGGCGCTGTCAACCGTCGACGAGAGCCCGAAAGCCAGATCGGCCGACCCCCCGTCGAGCCGGCTGTCCACATAAACGCTCATCTGGCCGAAGGCGATGGCGGCCACGACGCTGGCCATGGGGACGAGGAACAGGCTCGCCTTCGTCTTTTCCGCAAGAGCAGAGAGACGCAGACGCATACGCCCCATCCTGCCCGCACCACGGGAGGGTCTGTCACCTCAGCCCCGGTCCAAGGCCGCGCCGCGGCCCCGAGCCGTCGCCGGCGCAGTCTCGGGCGCGTTCGACGCAGCACGGAAACTCACCCCGGGTGGGTGCCCACGTCGGGGGGGGGGTGGTGGAGGGTCGCCTCGTCGGGCAGACCCGCCAGCCGGAAGGCGCGCACGATGGACCCCACCGCCACCTTGTGCTCGACCGTAACGAGCTGAGTACCATGGGGGTTGGGTAGAGCGCCGACATGCGGACCTTGGTAACCGGTGCGACCGGCTTCGTGGGCGCGAGGCTGTGTGCTGGGCTGGTCTCCGCCGGACACGAGGTCAGGGCAATGACACGGCGTCCCGACTCCTACAGGGGTGCCGGAACGGCGGTGGGTGGCGATGTCAGCAAGCCCGCCAGCCTGGCCGCCGCCCTGGGGGGCTGCGAAGCCGCCTACTACTTGGTCCACTCGCTGGCATCGGAGGACTTCGAGGAGCTGGATCGTATGGGCGCCGAGGCCTTCGGCGACGCCGCCGCGGCGGCGGGCGTACGCCAGGTGATCTACCTCGGCGGGCTGGGCGAGGACAACGACGAGCTGTCGGCTCACCTTTCCAGCCGGCGCGAGGTTGAGGGAATCCTGGCCGCTCGAGTCCCCACCACGGTGCTCCGTGCGGGCATCGTCGTGGGCGACGGCGGCATATCGTGGGAGATCCTCCGCCAGCTCGTATCGCGGCTCCCGGTCATGATCACCCCCCGGTGGGTGCAGACGCGCACTCAGCCGGTCGCCATCGATGATGTGATCGCCTTCCTCCTCGGGGTCCTCGGGCGGGAGGAGGCGCTCGGCGAGACGTTCGACGTGGGCGGGCCCGAGCCGCTCACCTACGGGAAGATGCTCAAGACGGTCGGAAGGATGCCGGGCGGCATCGTCCGGTTGATCGTGCCCGTACCGCTGCTGTCACCCCGCCTGTCCTCCCACTGGCTGCGGCTGATCACCGACGTCGATCTCGTCACCGCCCGGGCCATCATCGATTCGATGTCGAACGAGGTCGTCGTGCACGACCGGCGTATCGAGCAGCTCACCGAGCACCGGGCCATGAGCTTCGATGACGCCGCCCAGCAGGCGCTTGCAGCGCGGGCGCGGCGCCTCGGCCTGGGTGCCGCCACCTGAGCATTCCCGGCACGAGAGTCGCCGGCCATCAGGGTCGGCGCTGGCGGGTGATCGGCTTGACTCTCGTTGTCGGGGCCGGCCTGCTCTGGGCCACCTTGGCCGCGGTGCCCGGATCAGGCCCGTTCTACGGCTTCGGACTGGCGTCGGCCGCGACCTGGATGGCCGGCGCCATCGCGGCAGGACCGGTCCCTTGGTGGGGCAACGACCGTCCCTTCCCGCGACCGGTCCAGGTCGGTGCCGCGGTGGGGTTGGGAGCGATCCTCTTCGGCGCCTTCGTCGTGGCGAAACTGGCCGGCGACCAGGTGCCACTTCTGTCGGGCAGCGTGGCCAGGGTGCTGGGGCGGGCCGACACCGGGCCGCGCGCTATGCAGCTCGCCGTAGTTCTCGTGAACGCGGTGGGCGAGGAGATGTTCTTCCGGGGGGCCCTACAGTCCGCGATCGGGGGTCGACGAGCCGCCGTGTGGACCACCGTCATCTACACCGTCGTCACGATCGCCACCCTCGAGCCGGCACTGGTCGCGTCCGCCCTGGTGATGGGGTACGTGTTCAGCGCCGAGAGGCGGGTCACGAGGGCTGTGTGGGCGCCGGTGCTGACGCATCTGAGCTGGAGCACCCTCGTGCTCTTCCTCCTTCCCCGGTAGCGGCAAAGGTCGTGGCCTGACGACACGTGATGCGCACAGCTCCGGCGACGCTCTGCGCCAAGGTCGCCCGGCCGTGACCGCCTCACCGTCGAGCCGGCCACGGGCAAGCCGGGCACGACCGACCGGTTGGAGCGATCCGTAGCTGCAGCGATTGACGTGCCCCGGCATGAACGCGTGGAACGGGCCAGCGCCCCGCGGCTGTGGCCAGCACACGGGGCCGGCCGGGAACACCACTGGTGTCCTTCCCACTTGCGCCGGTTAGGGCGCGACCTGCCTGGGTAGGAGCGGCCGTGCGCAACTCTGGACCACGGCGGCGCTCCTGGTGATCAACTGTGAAGGAGAGGGACTTGGTTGCGGCAGGCGGCGGATTCGCTGGTGGCGACCGGCGCGACACCTCGATGGAAGAGGCTCGGTTCGCGGACATCTACCGCGAACACTCGAACGCGGTCTACGGATTGGCTTGTCGTGTGTGTGGACCGGCCCTGGCGGCCGAGGTGACGCAGGACGTGTTCGTTCGGTTCTGGACCGATCCCCAGAGGTTCGACCCGGCCCGGGGCTCGCTGCGCAGCTTCCTGCTGGCGTCGACCAACGGTCGGGCGATCGACGTCGTGCGTTCCGAGACCGCTCGGCGAGGCCGGGAGGATCGAACTTCCAGACTCGCCCCAGCGGCGTTCGTCGAGTCCGACCAGGAGCTGCTGGCACGGGAGCGTTCGGAGATCATCGCCAAGGCGATCGGCGAGTTGCCCCCGGGCGAACGCGACGCCATCGTGTCCTCGTTCTACGGAGAGCGCACCTACCGGGAGGCAGCGCGGGTCCTCGAGACTCCCGAGGGGACCATCAAGTCGCGCATCCGAGCGGGGCTGCGGACCCTTCACCTCGCTCTCGGCGACCTGTCGAACCCCCTCTCGGCCGGGTAGGCCGACGGGCCGGACGCCGGCGGCGCGGCTCAGTCCCATCTCACGCCCCACCACGGTGACCTGGCGGCGCCCGGCCGCCTGGATCTCGAGCCGGCGGCCAGCGACTTCGCGGAAGGTCCCTCTGGGCCACCCTCTCGCGCCGTGGGCAGGCCCAGTGGCGGACCTGGCCGCTGCGCTGCGCGGTGAGCGGCTCGAGCGGCTGGCACCGGTACTCACCCGAGGCGAGGAGCTCCGACAGCTCGGCGAGACGATCACCGCGGCGACGTCCGTAGATCTCGAGGGTGACCCGTCGCCGGGGACATGGGTGCCGGAGGCCACCCGGTCCACGCGGCCACAGCACCGGTTTGCGGGCCATCTGGGAGAACGTGTCGACGAGGCGACCGAGATCGCCAAGCTCAAGGCCGAGGTCGACCGGCTGGGCGGGGTGATCATCGAACAGGCGGTGGAGCTGGCGGTCCTGCGGGGAAAAACGAGCTGGGGTTGAGCGGCCCGATCCCAGCCCGTGTGGAGGAGGCCGCCAAGCTCCGGTTGCTGGAGATGATCGACGAGGCCATGGCCCAGGGCATGTTGTGGACAAATGATGACAAAATCGCGACCCGTCGGAGCGTCCGCCGCACCCCTTCTGACCTGCCCCTTCTTGGTGTCGGAGAGGGGACTTGAACCCCTACGCCCTATGCGGGCACCAGGCCCTCAACCTGGCGCGTCTGCCTATTCCGCCACTCCGACGTGGAGGCCAGTCTAGTCCCGCCCCCATCCCCTACGACTTCGACGCGCCGACCTCGACCTTGCTGGCGTCGAAGGTGCCGAAGCCCGAGATCACCAGGCCGCTCACGCGCGAGCTGGACAGCGAGTGGAACTGGAACTGGGCAAGGGGGATCACGGGCAGCTCGGCCAGGACCAGCTTCTCGGCCTCCTGGTAGCTGGCGATCCGCCTGCCCTCGTCGGCCTCGATCCTGCCGTTCTTCAGCAGATTGTCGACCGCTTCCGACGAGAACCCGGTGACATTGTCGGCCAGGCCGCTGAGGAACAGCGGCGTGAGGAAGGCGTCGGCGGTGGGGTAGGGCCCGATCCAGCCCAGGCGGAAGATCTCCTGCTGGCCGCTGACTGCGAACTTCAGGTAGTCGGCGAAGGGGTGGGGCCGCAGTGCCGCCGGGATGCCGACCTCCTTCAGGTTGGCCTGCATTGCTTCCGCCACCGCCCGCTGGGTGCCGGCGTCGTCGAAGTCGATCTGGACCTCGGGCACCGGCGTGTCGCCGAACGCCTCGCTCAGCAGTTCGCGGGAGCGCTGCGGGTCACGGCTGCAACGCACGCCGCACGCCCCCGGCTGGAAGCCCGGGACACCGTCGGCCACCAGTTCGTCGGACCGCCGGGCGGAGCCGCCGTAGATGGCCCGCACGATCGCGTCCCGGTCGATGGCCCGCACGATCGCCTCGCGGAAGCGGATGTCGGCGAACTTGGGGTTCTTGAGGTTGAACCCGTAGAACAGCTCCCCGAGGTAGGGCCGGCCCGACTCGGCGTTGTCCTCGGCCACCTGCTCGACACGGTCGGCCGGCACCGCCGTCCAGTCCAGCAGCCCGTCGACGAAGGCGGCGTAGGACGCGCCGGTGTCCGGGAGAACCTGGAAGTGGATGGCCCGCAGGGGCATGACGACGCCCGGCGCCGGCACCAGCTGCAGGAGGCTGTCGGTGCGGGACCCCACCATGAACGGCCCGTTGCCCACCGGCTGGAGGGCGAAGCTGGGCGACTGGGCCTCGACCGCCTCCTTGGGCACGATGCCGAAGCTGGGGTTGCCGACGATGGCGGGGAACGAGGACTGGGGCTCGTCGAGGTCGAAGTGCACGATCTGCGGCGAGGGCGTGGAGACTCCGGCCAGGTTGGGGGCCGTGCCCTCGTTGTTGAACGCCTTGAAGCCGGTGATCCCCGACAGCGGGGAGGCGGCCGGCGAGGACGACCCCTTCCGGGTGATGCGTTCGAACGTGTAGCGGACGTCCTCCGATGTGATCTCCCGGCCGTTGGAGAACTTGGCGCCCGGCCGCAGGGTGAAGTCCCACTGTCGCTGGTCGGGGCTGGCGACCCAGCTGGCCGCCGCCGCCGGCAGCACCGCCGACGTGGTCGGGTCGTAGGTTGTCAGGGCGTCGAACAGCTGCTCGCTGACGAGCAGCTCCGAGGGGCTACGGGCCTGGGCCGGGTCGAGCGACTGCGGGCGCTCGATGCCGACCCTGAGGGTGTCGGCAGGGGCGTCGGCGCCGCCGATCGAGGACTTCGTGGACGAACAACCTGCGGCCACGACCGCGACCGACAGCAGGACGGCGAGGAGCGAGAGCGGTAGCCGTGAACGCACCATCATCCTGTCGGCGCCTGACCGCCCGGGGCTGAGCCCTCCGTGACGACGACCCCTACTGGAGGCGGATGCCCAGGATGATGGTGGTGAAGGCGAAGACGACTGCGGCCGACACCGTGATCCGGTCGAGGTTGCGCTCCACCACCGTGGAGCCGGCCGCGGAGCCGGCCGCGCTGCCGCCGAACATGTCGGACAGGCCGCCGCCCTTCCCGCTGTGCAGGAGGATGAGGACGACCAGCCCCAACGAGACGCCGACGTGGAGGATGACGATCCAGGTGGTCAGGTGGAACACGACTGCGGATTCTACCCGGCCAGGCGATAGCGGACGATGCGGGCGAACTCGTCGGGGTCGAGGCTGGCCCCGCCCACCAGCGCCCCGTCGATGTCGGGCTGGGCCATCAGCTCGGCGGCGTTGGAACCCTTCACCGAGCCGCCGTACTGGATGCGGACCCGGTCGGCGACCCAGTCGTCGAACAGCGAGCGCACGGTGGCCCGGATCAGCCCGATGGTGGTCTGGGCGTCGTCGGGCGTGGCCGTGCGGCCGGTGCCGATGGCCCAGATCGGCTCGTAGGCGATGACCATGGCCGCCACCTCGTCCCGCGGCCGGCCCGACAGGGCGGCCGTCACCTGGCCCGTGACCTTGGACTCCGTCGACCCTGCCTCGCGCTCGTCGAGCGTCTCGCCCACGCAGAGGATCGGCGTCATGGCGTTGGCCACGACCGCCTCCATCTTGCGGCGCACGTCGGCGTCGGTCTCGCCGAAGATCTCACGCCGCTCGGAGTGGCCCACGATGACGTAGGCGACGTCGAGCCGGGTCAGCATCGGCGCCGACACCTCGCCCGTGAAGGCCCCCTTCGGCTCCCAGAAGCAGTTCTGGGCGCCCAGCGAGATCGGGATGCGGTCGGTGTCGAGCAGCAGCTGCAGCGTGCGCAGGCTCGTGAACGGCGGGTGGATCGACACGTCGACGGCGTCGTAGTCCTCCTCGGTGAGCTGGTACGACAGCTTCTGCACGACCTGGATGGCCTCCAGGTGGGTGTGGTTCATCTTCCAGTTGCCCGAGATGAGCGGCTTACGCAGGGGCATTGGACGCCTTTCGGAGGGCTTCGAGCCCGGGGAGGTCGCCCTGCTCCAGCAGCTCGAGCGAGGCCCCTCCCCCGGTGGACACGTGGTCGACGCCCTCGACCAGGCCGAACTTGGCCAGGGCGGCGGCGCTGTCGCCGCCACCGACGACGGTGAAGCCGGGGGCGGACGCCACCGCCTCGGCCAGGGCGATGGTGCCGGCGGCGAAGCGGTCGTCCTCGAACAGGCCCATGGGCCCGTTCCACAGGACGGTGCCGGCGCCGTTGATGGCCTCGACGAACCGTTTGGTGGCTTCCGGCCCGATGTCCAGGCCCTTCCACCCGTCGGGGACGCCGTCCCGGACCGTCTCGATCTCGTCGTCGGGCCCGAGGGCCACGATGTCGGCCGGGATCAGGATGTCCTTGCCGGTGGCCAGCAGGTCGCGGCAGGCGTCGACCCAGTCGGGCTGGACGAGGGAGCCGCCCACGCCCTGTCCCTTGGCCAGCATGAACGTGAAGCACATGGCCCCGCCGATGACCAGGGTGTCGACCTTGTCGAGCAGGGCCTTGATGACGCCGAGCTTGTCGCTCACCTTGGCCCCGCCGAGGACGGCGACGAACGGGCGGGCGGGGTCGTCGAGCAGGCCACTCAGGACCTCGACCTCCCGGGCCAGGAGGCGCCCGGCGGCGCTGGGCAGCTTGGCCGGCGGGCCGACGATCGAGGCGTGGGCGCGGTGGGAGGCGCCGAAGGCGTCGTTCACGTAGAGATCGAAGTTGTCGACCAGGTGGTTGACGAACAGGGGGTCGTTGCCCTCCTCGCCCGGGTCGAACCGGAGGTTCTCGAGAAGCTTCACGCCCGGTGCCAGTTCGGCCAACCGCTCCCGCACCGGGTCCATGGAGTAGCGCTCGTCGACCTCGCCCTTGGGCCGGCCCAGGTGGCTGCACGCCGTGACCTGGGCGCCGTGCTCGAGCAGCCACTCGATGGTGGGGAGGGCGGCCCGGATGCGCATGTCGTCGTCGATCTTGCCGTCGGTGATGGGAACGTTGAAGTCGGCCCTGAGCAGGACGTTCTTCTGGCTCGGGTCGGGCAGGTCCTCCAGCTGCGGCACCTTCACGTGGTTCTCACTCCGGTCTTCTTCCTGGTGGTCTGGCGGGTGTCGGGGCTCCGGGTCTCCCGGGGCCCACAGCGGTCACGGGTCGCGCCGAAGCGCCCCGTGACCGCCCTTCTTCCTACGACGAACTGCCGAAGGCTACTGATTGGCCTTGCCGACGATGATGGCGAGGTCGGCGAGGCGGTTCGAGTAACCCCACTCGTTGTCGTACCAGCCGAACACCTTGACCAGGCTGCCCATCGCCATGGTCGAGCTGGGCTCGAACGTGCACGACGCCGGCGACCCGACGATGTCGGAGGAGACGATGGGGTCCTCGTTGTAGACGATGACGTTCGCCAGCTGGCCCGACGTGGCCGCGGCCCGGAAGGCGTCGTTGACCTCCTCGACGGTGACGTCACGGTCGAGGATGGCGGTGAAGTCGGTGATCGAGCCGTCCTGGACGGGGACCCGGAGGGCGGTGCCGTCTAGGCGGCCCTTCATGGCCTCGAGCACCAGCGACGTTGCGCGGGCCGCGCCGGTGGGGCTCGGCACGATGTTCTGGCCGGCGGCGCGCATACGGCGCAGGTCGCCGCTCTTGTTGACCACGTCGAGCAGCGCCTGGTCGTTGGTGTAGGCGTGGACCGTTGTCATCAGGCCCTTCTGGATGCCGAAGGCGTCGTCGAGGACCTTCACCATCGGCACGAAGCAGTTGGTGGTGCACGACGCGTTGGAGACGACCTTGTGGGTCTCCGGGTCGAACGTGTCGTCGTTGACGCCGACCACGAACGTGGCGTCAACGTTGCTCGCCGGGGCGGAGATGATGACCCGGGGGGCGCCTGCGTCGATGTGACCCGCGGCCTTGTTCCCGTCGGTGAAGAAGCCGGTGGACTCGACGACCACGTCGACGCCGACCTCGGACCACGGCAGCGCCTTGGGGTCGGTCTCGCTGAACACCTTCACCAGGCTCCCGCCGACCAGCATGCCGTCGTCGGTGACCTCGACCGTCTCGTTGAAGCGCCCGTGGGTCGAGTCGTACTTGAGCAGGTGGGCGTTCATCTTCGGCGACGTCAGGTCGTTGATGGCTACGACTTCGATCTCCGACCCGCGGGATCGGCAGGCCCGAAAGAAGATCCGTCCGATGCGACCGAAGCCGTTGATGCCTACCCGAACTGCCATAACGCGTCCTCCTTGATGACCAAATGTCCCCCTATCCGACCAGATCGGCGAGGGCGTTCGCCAATAGGTGGGCGTCGTGCACCGTTTCGCCCGGCCTGGCGACCGGTCGTTCGACGGCCCTGACGGTGAGCCCACCCAGCGGGAGGGCGCCTGGATGGCACAGGACGACGTCGACGTCGAGGCCGTGGGCGCGGAGGGCGTCGACGTGGTCGGCGACGTCGTAGCCGGCGGTTTCCGGGGCCTGCACCCGCAGGTTGCAGACGTAGACCTTGGGGGCGCTCGTGGCGCGGAGAGCGTCCCGGATGGCGGGTACGGCCACCACCGCCAGCACGCTCGTGAAGAGCGATCCCGGACCGATGACGACCTGGTCGGCAGCGCCGATGGCCTCCAGCGCGGCGTCGGGGGGCACCGGGTCGGGCGGGATCAGCGAGACGCCGGTGATGCTGCCGCTGTTGGCCACCGCCACCTGGCCCTCGACCGCCAGATGCCCCACCGTCGGCTCGCCGCCGTTGCCGTCGGTGGCCCGCACCGTGGCTTTCAGGACGACCGGCTCCCGCGTGGCGGGGATGACGACGCCGACGGCCCCGAGCACGCGCCCGGCCTCGGCCAGCGCGACCTCGAAGTCGCCGGTGGTGGCGGCCAGGCCGGCGATGACCAGGTTGCCGACCGCGTGGCCCTCCAGGTCGCCGGCGGTGAAGCGGTGCTCGAAGGTGTCGACCCAGACCGAGCCGGGGTCGGCCAAGGCGACCAGGCACTTGCGGAGGTCCCCCGGCGGGGGGATGCCGAGGGTGGAACGCAGCCGTCCGCTGGATCCCCCGTCGTCGGCGACCGACACGATCGCCGCCACCTCGCCGGCGTAGCGGCGGATGGCCCTGAGGCTGGCAGCCAGCCCGTGGCCGCCACCCAGCGCCACCACGCGGGGCCCGGTCATGGCCGCCGAGCCTAGGTGCCGCCGAGCTATGTGACCGCCCTACTTGCCCAGGTCCCGGTGGGAGACCATGGGCGCGAACCCCCGGTTCTCGAGCAGCCGGGCCAGCTCCTCGGCGATGTAGACCGAGCGGTGGACTCCGCCTGTACACCCGACGGCGATGGAGAGGTAGGACTTGCCCTCCTTCACGTAGGCCGGCAGGAGCAGGGCCAGCAGGGCGTCGAGCCGGGCGAGGAACTCGGGCGTCTCCGGCTGGCCGCCGACGTAGTCGCGCACCGGCTGGTCGAGACCGGTGAGCGGCCGTAGCTCGTCGACCCAGTGCGGGTTGGGCAGAAACCGGCAGTCGAAGACGAGGTCGACGTCGAGCGGCAGGCCATGCTTGTAACCGAATGAGACGATGCTGGTCTGCATCGGGCTCTCGGCGTCGTGGGCGAAGAGCTCGAGGAGCCGTTCACGCAGCTGGTGGACGTTGAGGTCGCTGGTGTCGACCACCACGTCGGCCTGGGACTTCACCGGGTCGAGCATCGCCCGCTCGCGCTCGATGCCGTCGGTGACCCTGTCGGACTCGGCCAGCGGATGGCGACGGCGGGTGTTCTCGTACCGCCGGACCAGGACCTCGTCGGACGCCTCGAGGAACAGAATCCGGATCCGGGCCGAGGTGGAGCGGAGCTGCTCGAGCGCGGGGACGAGCTCGCCGAGGTAGTGGCCGGTGCCGACGACCAGGGCCACCCGCTCAGTGGTGGCGCCCGGCGCCTGCACCAGCTCGGCCACCTTGGTGATGAGGGCGGGGGGGAGGTTGTCGATGACGAACCACCCGAGGTCCTCGAAGGTGTCGGCCGCCTGCGACCGCCCCGCCCCCGACACCCCGGTGATTATCAGGAACTCGCTCATGCCGGAACGTCAGCCGTATTTGGCGATGGCCAGCGTGATGACGGCCAGGACGATCATGAAGGGGACGTTGGCCAGGGCGAGCTTGTAGGGCAGAGAGTCGATGCGAGCACCGAGCTCGGCCATCTCACGGCGAAACTGCTCACGATCCAAGGGTTCCGCCGGGTTCGGCCGGCGTGGTGACGGGCTCATCCGACTACGACCCAGGGCGGGGCAGTCTTGGCAGTCGTCGTCTGCATCAGCCGGAGCCCGTCATCGCATCATCGACCAGGGTGTGCAGCCCACGCCGGAAAGGCTAGCCCTGAGGTCGCGGTTTCGCGATCTGCGCTCGCGATAGGCATCCACGGAGCTCGATCCGGCCACGGCCGTTCAGGCCAGCTTGCCCGCGGCCAGCACCAGCCCTGCGACGCCGAACATGATTGGCACGTTGGCCCAGAGGAACCTCGGTATCTGGGCGTCGATCCGGGCACTCATTCGTGCCATCTCTCCTCGCATCTCGGCCATCTCGCCCTTCAGCTCGGCCCGCAGCTCGGCCATCTCGGCGCGCAGGCCGGTGATCTCGCCGCGGATGGCAACGAGGTCTGACTGCCGGGCGACGTCGATCCAGCCCACGGGGGGGAGCAGCTCCATCAGGGTGCCGGTGGGCCCGGGGCCGATGAGGTCGTGGAGGGCGAGGTACAACTCGCGACGATCCTGGTCGGATTGCATGAGGAACTCCTCAGCTCGTACGTCGGCGCAAGGGGGAAGCGCAGGCAGAGGGGGAAGCTCACGGCACCAGAATACCGCCACCCTGCGACACTCGACCCGCTACGCGAGCTTCTCGGCCCGGAGAAAGAGCAGGCGGGGGATGGTGGCGGCGTCGCGGTACTCCTGGGCACGCGCCAGGAACCCGGGCGGTGGTGGCGGCTCCTCCATACGGCGGATCACCATGCCGTTGACGGCCATGGCGTTGACGTAGCGGGACAGCGGACGGTGGACGAAGGGCAGGAACACGTCCTTCTCCACCTCCTCCAGCGACGTGTCCTCGACCAGGTACGGACCGATGCGCCAGTACTGCTCCTCGAGGATGTGGTCGTCGATCCATCCCGAGCCAGGCGCCTGGAGCAGGGGGTGGTTCAGGAAGAAGAGGAATCGGCCTCCGGGCCGCAGCACCCGGCCGACCTCGGCGATGGCACCGTCGGCGTCGTCGATGTGCTCGAACACCAGGCAGGCGACGACGGCGTCGAACGTCTCCCCCGCGAAGGGGAGCGCGCCGGCGCCGGCCCGCACGTAGGCGGCACCCCCGGCCCGCTGGCGGGCGACGACGAGCTGGGCCCACGCCGCGTCGACCCCGACCACCCGCCGGGCGCCGCCGGCCACCGCCAGCCGCGCCACCTGGCCCTCGCCGGTGCCGACGTCGAGCACGTCGGCGGCACCCTCGAGGTTGGCCGCGGCGAGGGGCAGGATCTGCTCGGTGTACTCGGCGTCGGCGCCGTCGGTGAACGCGTCCTGCCACCACCCGGCGTGCTGCTCCCACAGGTCCGGGTCGGTCATCGGCCGGGCGCCCGGCTGTGGAGCTTGTCGAACACCGCCGCGCCCACCGCGTCGGGGAGCCAGGTGGGCGCCAGCAGCTCCTCCAGGGACGCCTCCTTCACCGCCTTCATGCCGCCCAGCTCCTTGACCAGCCGCTTCTTCCGGGCCGGGCCGAGGCCCGGGATGCCGTCGAGGACGCTCGTCGTCATGCGCTTGCCCCGCAGCTCGCGGTGGTACGAGATGGCGAAGCGGTGGGCCTCGTCCCGGAGCCGCTGGAGCAGGTAGAGGGCCTCCGACTGGCGGGGGATGCGAACAGGGTCGGCCTGGCCCGGGACGTAGACCTCCTCGAACCGCTTGGCCAGGGAGGCGACGGAGATCTCGTCCTCCAGGCCGAGCGTCTCCACCACCCGGAGGGCCACGTTGAGCTGGCCCTTCCCACCGTCGACGAGAAGGAGGTTGGGCGGATAGGCGAACTTCCGGGGCCTGGCGACCGAGGCCCCCCCGTCCCCCGCCGACCTGTCGCGCTCGACGATCAGCGCCGTCAACCGGCGGGTGAGCACCTCCTCCATGGCCGCGAAGTCGTCGTTGCCGGGGACGTCGCGGATCTTGAACCGGCGGTAGTCGCTCTTCTTGGCCAGCCCGTCCTCCATGACGACCATCGAGCCCACGTAGTCCGATCCCTGGATGTGGCTCATGTCGTAGCACTCGATCCGCAGCGGGGCGTCGGGGAGGTCGAGGGCGTCCTGGAGGGCGTTGAGCGCCCGGGCGCGGGCGTTGTGGTCGGAGGCCCGCTTGAGCCGGTGGCGGACGAACTCTTCCTTGGCGTTCTGGGTCACCGTGGCCTGCAGCGCCCGCTTGTCGCCCCGCTGGGGTATCCGGATGGCCACCTTCGACCCCTTCAGCTCGCAGAGGAACTCCCGGTACACCTCGGCGTCGGCCGGTTCGTCCGGCACGAGCACCTCCCGCGGCACGTCGGCGGCGTCGGCCTCGGCGTACAGGCCCTCGAGCACCCTGCCGACCAGCTCCCCCTGGGACACGTCCTCCACAAGGTCGAGCACGAAGCCCTTGCGGCCGACGACCCGACCCCGCCGGACGAAGAACACCTGGACCGCCACCTCGAGCTCGTCCCCGGCCATGCCGATGACGTCGAGGTCCTCGGGGCGCTCGGTGACGATGGTCTGCTTCTCGACCGCCTTGCGCACGCTGGTCAGCCGGTCGCGGAGGCGGGCCGCCCGCTCGAACTCCAGGGCGTCGGAGGCCTCCCGCATCCGGGCTTCGAGCTGGCGCACGATGGGCTCGGTGTCGCCGTCGAGGAAGTCCATCAGCTGGGCGACCAGCCGGTCGTACTCGGTGTGATCGACCTCCCCCACGCACGGTCCCTTGCACTTCTCGATGTGGAACAGCAGGCAGGGCCGTCCCAGCCGGGCGTGGTGGTCGAACTTGTTGTCGCTGCAGGTGCGGATCGGGAACGTGCGCAGCAGCAGGTCGAGGGTCTCGCGGATGGCGTAGGCGTGGCCGAAGGGCCCGAAGTAGCGGGTGTCCTTGCGCTTCTTGCCCCGCATGACCCTGGCCCGGGGCCACTCGTCGCCGACGGTCACCGCCAGGAACGGGTAGCTCTTGTCGTCACGGAGGCGGATGTTGAACCGCGGCCGGTGCTGCTTGATCAGGTTGTACTCGAGCATCAGCGCTTCGACGTCGTTGCGGACCTGGATCCACTCGACCGACTCTGCCGAGGCCACCATCTGGGCGGTGCGGGCGGGCAGCGACGACGGGTTCACGAAGTAGTTCGACAGCCGGGACCGCAGTGAATGGGCCTTGCCCACGTAGATGACGCGGCCGTCCTTGTCCTTGAACTGGTAGGACCCTGGAGTGTCGGGGATGGAGCCGGCCGGCGGACGCTGGAACATCTCCACACCATGATAGTGATGCCGTATTTGGTATCTTGACGACATGACGGCAGCGTCCCGGCTCAATCAGGCCCGTCGTGCCGCCGGCATCTCCCAGCGTGAGCTGGCCCGGCGCAGCGGCGTCCCGCAGTCCTCGATCGCGAGGATCGAGCGCGGTCAGCAGATCCCGCGCGCCGACACGCTCGAGAAGCTTCTCGAGGGGTGTGGGTTCGAGCTTCGCCTGGCGCCGGTCCGGGGCGGGGGCGTCGACGCGAGTCAGATCCGAGAGTGGATCGACATGTCGCCGGCCGAGCGCTTGCGACGGGCGACGGGGTACGGGCGCATGATCGATCGGTTGAGGAACGCCAGGCCGGTCGATACCGCGACGTCGTGAACGCCGTCTTCGACCCGACCCTGGCACTTCGCGTGCTGAACGAACACAAGGTCGAATACGTGCTCATCGGCGGGCTGGCCGGCGAGCTGCTGGGTGCGCCTCTCGGTACCAACGACATAGACATCTGCTATCGCCGCACCTCGGAGAACATGGACCGCCTCGCCCGAGCCCTTCGCGAGCTCCACGCCAAGCTGCGTGTCGCCGGCGTCGACGAGGACCTGCCGTTCCTACTGGACGGGCAAACCCTCGCCGCTGGTGACTCGTTCACGTTCGTAACCGACGCCGGCGACGTCGACGTACTCGGCACGCCGTCCGGCACGAGCGGGTTCCGAGATCTCGATGCGGGCGCCAGCGCCTACGACTTGGGCGACGGCCTGGTGGTCCGGATCGTCGGTCTCGACGACCTCATCCGGATGAAGGAAGCGGCTGGCCGCCCCAAGGACGAGTCGCATCTCCACGTGCTCAGCGAGCTGAAGCGAACGCTCGAATCGGTGGAACAAGACCGGCCGACGTAAGGTTCTATGAACGCCGGCCTGGTTTCCGGCGACATATCGGTTCCGAGGCCGACAACCCCGTGTGAGGCGACCAGGCTGTCTCCACCGGCCAACATCGGAGCCCCCCAACGGAGGTCCAACAATGCTCCGGATGCAGGCGGCGCTCCCTGACCGCTACACGGCGGCCACCCCTGAACAGAACGCGTCCCGGATCGAGGCGGCCAAGGCCGCCCTCGGCGACAGGCTGCTCATCCTCGGGCACCACTACCAGCGCGACGAGGTCATGCGCTGGGCCGACGCCCGCGGCGACTCCTACGGCCTTTCCCGCCTCGCCGCCGACTCGGCGGCCGAGTTCATCGTGTTCTGCGGCGTCCACTTCATGGCCGAGTCGGCCGACATCCTCACCGGCGACCACCAGGCCGTCATCCTCCCCGACCTCAACGCCGGCTGCTCCATGGCCGACATGGCCGACATCGACTCGGTGGAGGAGGCGTGGGAGGAGCTGGCCGCGGTCACCGACATCGAGCGGATCGTCCCGATCACCTACATGAACTCGTCGGCCGCGCTGAAGGCCTTCGTCGGGCGTAAGGGCGGGGCCGTCTGCACGTCGTCCAACGCCAAGGCGGTCGTCTCCTGGGCGCTGGAGCGGGCCGACAAGCTGCTGTTCTTCCCCGACCAGCACCTGGGCCGCAACACCGCCTTCCAGCTGGGCTACGCCGCCGGCGACATGAGGGTCTGGGACCCCAAGAAGGACCTGGGCGGCCTCCAGGACTCGGACGTCAAGGAGGCTGCCTTCCTGCTCTGGAAGGGCCACTGCTCGGTGCACCAGCGGTTCAAGGTGGCCCACGTGGACGACTTCCGGCTGCGGCACCCCGACGGGATCGTGATCGTGCACCCCGAGTGCTCCCACGAGGTCGTCGAGGTCGCCGACCAGGTCGGGTCCACCGACTTCATCATCAGGGCGGTCGACGCCGCCCCCGCCGGGTCGGTCATCGCCGTAGGCACCGAGATCCACCTGGTGCAGCGCCTGGCGGCCGAGCACCCCGACCTCACCGTCGTCTCGCTCGACCCGCTCGTGTGCCCGTGCTCCACCATGTTCCGGGTCGATGCCGCCCACCTGGCCTGGGTGCTCGAGAACCTGGTCGAGGGCACCGTCGTCAACCAGATCAAGGTCGACCCCGAGACCGCCGGCTGGGCCAAGGTCGCGCTGGAGCGGATGCTGGCCATCGTCTGAGCCAGCGGGCATCTGAGCCCCGGCTCAAGCCCGGACCCGATCTGGTCGATCTATACGGTGTGCGTCGTGCCGCTCGTGTCCTGCTCGTCCTGGGCACCGTCGGCACCGTCCTGGGGCTGAGCAAGGCTCACGCCGTCCAGCACGTCTACGACTACTCGGGATCACCCCGATTCGCCTGGTCGATCGCCTACATCGTCCTGCTGCTGGTGGCCGCCTACGGGGCCGGCCTGCCCGACATCACCCGGTCCCGGCGATCGGCGCTCGTGGCCGCGGTGGCGTCAACGGGGACGGCGGCCGTGGGCATCTCCCTCCTTCAGCTGCTCGTGGGCTCGGCCCTGCTCCCCCGCTTCGTCGTGCTGGCGGCGCCGGTGGTCCTGGTTCCGCTGTACCTGTTGTGCTCCGCCATGGCCGCCGACGGCCGGGCCCGGGACCAGCGGCGGGACCGCCTGGTCGCGGTGGCCGACCTGGACGAGGCGTTCCAGCTCAGCGACGCTCTCGACGCCAGCCCGGAGCGCCCGGCCGTGGTGGTCGGGGTGATCGTGCCGGCCTTGGCGGCGAGCGCCGACCCGAAGGTGCGCCCGCTGATCGAGCTCGTCGACGAGAAGGCGGCCACCGCCGTCGTGCTCGACCGGGTGGCGCAGAACGACGAGTCGATCGTCGCCCAGGCGGCGATCCTCCACGAGCGCGGCGTCCGCATCCGGACGCTCTCGCTCTGCTACGACGAGTGGCTCGGCAAGCTGCCCCTGTCCGAGTTGGAGCGGGTCTCGCTGATGTTCGACATCGGCGAGGTGCACCGGGCCCAATACGGCAGGCTCAAGCGCATCGTCGACATCCTGGCCGGGGTGGCCGGGATCGGCGCCCTCGTCGTCGTGACGCCCTTCGTGCTCGTCGGGAACCTGTTCGGGAACCGGGGTTCGCTGTTCTACCGCCAGGCGCGGGTGGGCAAGCAGGGCCAGGCCTTCCAGATCCTGAAGTTCCGAACGATGTCGCCCGACGGCAGGGTGAGCGACTGGACGTCGGAGCAGGACCCGCGGATCACCCCGTTCGGGGCGTGGCTCCGGCGGGCACACCTCGACGAGCTGCCGCAGGCGGTCAACATGCTGCGGGGCGACCTGTCGATCGTGGGGCCCCGGCCCGAACAGCCCCGCTACGTCGAGGAGCTGACGGCGAAGATCCCGTTCTACAACCTGCGCCACCTGGTGAGGCCCGGCCTGACCGGGTGGGCCCAGGTCAAATACCCGTACGGGGCGACCGAGGCGGACGCGCTCGAGAAGCTGCAGTACGAGTTCTACTACCTGCGCCACCAGGGCCTGGCCCTCGACATGCGGATCATCGGCCGCACCGTCCGCAGCGTGATCGGAAGGGAAGGACGATGACCGAGGCGACAGCTGGACCGACCGTGCCCGGGCCGAGTGTGACGGTGGCGATCCCGGTGCTCAACGAGGAACGCCACATCGACGCCTGCCTCGACGCGGTGGCGGCGCAGACCTACGGGCAGGTGCTCGAGGTCCTTGTCGTCGACGGAGGTTCGTCGGACGCCACCAGGGAGCTCGTGGCCCGCCGCGGCGGGAACGTCCGACTTCTCCACAACCCGCGGCGAATCCAGTCGGCGGCGCTCAACGTCGCTCTGGCGGAGGCCCGGGGCGTGGTCTTCGTACGCGTCGACGGTCACTGCGTTGTCGCTCCCGACTACGTCCAACGCTGCGTGGAGGCGCTCGCCGGCACCGGTGCGGCAATGGTGGGCGGCGCCATGTGCCCGCAGGCCGAAGGATGGCTGCGGGAGGGCGTGGCCGCGGCCATGACGTCCCCGTTCGGCGTAGGCCCGGCTCGATTCCACGTAGGCGGCCGTGCCAGCTGGGTCGACACCGTCTATCTCGGCGCCTACCCCACCGACCTCGCCCGCCGGGTCGGCGGCTACCGGGAGGACGTCGGGGTCAACGAGGACGCCGAGTTCGCCATCCGCATGCGGCCGAACGGCGGGATCCGCTTCGATCCGGCCATCCGGTCGACCTACACGCCGAGGGGAAGCCTCCGCGCCGTTACCCGCCAGTTCTACCGGTACGGCCGGTCCCGGGCCGCCACCGTGCGCCGCCATCCCCGGTCGATCGCTCCCCGGCAGCTGGTGGCCCCCTTGTTCCTGGCCAGCCTGGCCACGCCGTGGCGGGGCAAGGTGCTCGGCGCCTACGGGGCGGTCATCGTGGTCGCCGCCGCCCATCAGGCCCGGCGTGCACCCAGGGCCGTCCCCGGCCTGCTGCTCACCCTGCCCGCGATGCACCTGCCGTGGGCCGCCGGGTTCTGGCGGGGGCTCGTCGGGAAGTCGACGTTCAGCCTCGCCCCGCCTGCTCCCGCGGTCAGCCCTGACGCCTCAGCACCCGCTTCCGAGCCAGGCTCGCCGCCCGCCGCAGGCGATGTGACAGCGGCGGCCGGGTGATCGAGCCGGCCACCGCCGCGTCCGTCCGGTAGCGCTCCACGTCGACGGGCGCCCCGGTGAGCAGGCGGTCGATGGCGTCGAGCATCATCGGTTTGGTGGCGTAGTCGCTGGTGTGCCCGCCGACCGGTCGGGCGTCCAGGTCGACGGTGCCGCCCTTGGCCCGCCACAGCTCGACGAGGGGGACGACCTGCTCGTCGTGCACGCCGGCGTCGTCGGCGCAGGACTGCACGAGAAGCCGCGGCAACGGCCGTTCCGGCTCCCGGTCCTCGACGAGGCGGCGAACCTGGCGGGTGTAGGGCTCGTTGGCGGGGTCGTCCACATCACCCGCCGGGAGGAGGAACACGACCTCGTCGCGGCGGTGCTGGCGCACGGCGCAGATGTCGAGGTCGATGTGAGGCGATACGGCGAGAATCCCGGCCACGTCGAGGAGGAGCCCGAACTTGAGGGCGGCGGTTGCACCCATCGACGACCCCACCGTGACCGTGTCTCCGGGCGCGTACCCCTTGGCCGAGGTGACCTTGTCGACGATCGCGAGCATGGCCCGCTCGACGTAGAAGTCGCCCTTCTCGCCCGTGTAGTAGCTGCCGTTGTCGAAGGCCCCGTAGGCGTCGCAGAGGAACAGCCAGTCGTGCGCCGGTTCGGTGCCGAGCATCTTCAGCCGGTGGAAGTAGCCGCGGAACCGGTCCCGGTAGGGCTTGGCGTCGCCCCACTTGCCGAAGAAGGCGCTGAAGTGCACGACGAGGCCCCGCGAGCCCTCGTGGACCAGGTGGACGTAGTCGAACGGTCGTCCCTCAGTGTCGGCGTAGGTCTGCACCGGCGGCGAGAACGTGGGGGCGTCGCCTACTGGCTTCACCGAACTGCTCGGCATGCCTCGTTCATCGGCGTCCGAGCATGGTCTGCTTGAGCTTTCGCAGCTCGCCGGGCTCGAGCGCCACCCTCGAGGCAGTGAGCACGTACGCGGCTCCACCGGCCACCGACCCGAGGACCACGGTCGGCCAGTCGTCGAGGGGGAGGGCCACGACGGCACCGGTGGCCAAGGCCAGGGGAACGACCGCCGCCAGCACGGGAAGGACGGAGGCCCGCAGGAAGGCGCGCGCGGTCACGCCCACCTCGGCCAGCATCGACCGGCCGAGCATCGGGATCAGGAGGGCGGCGCCGATCAGGGACCCCAGGAGGACGCCGACGATGCCGACCACGTGCACCAGCAGGAGGCTGGCGACGAAGTTGACGACCACCGCGGCCGCCGCCGCCCGCAGGATCGCGTTCGCCCGACCCACGCCCATGAGCAGGTTGGAGCCGACCTGGAGGGGGGCGGTGAGGGCGGTGTACAGCAGCGCGACGCCGGCAAGCCCGGCGGCCGCCGAGTAGGCCGGGCCGACCCAGAGCCGGACCAGGGGGTCCGCGAGGAGAGCGGCCAACGCCACCACCGGGAAGGTGACGAGCAGCGCGTACCGCGTACCGGTTTCCAGCAACTCCTTGAGCGAACCCTCATCACCCCGGGCCCGCAGCCAGGAGGACGTCGGGACCACCGAGTAGGAGCTGGCGGAGAGAATCGCTTCGGCCCCGTTCTGCACCTGGGTGGCGATCTCGACCAGCGTCACCGCGCTCGGCCCGAGGACCGCTCCGACGATCAGCCGGTCCATCATCCGGTGGATGACCCCCAACGGCTGCAGCACGGCGACGGTGCGCCCGTAGGCGACCAAGGCGCGGATCTCGTGGAAGGACGGACGGAGCCAGCGGGCCGGCGGCAGCCGCCGCCCGAGCACCACCGCCCCCACCACCAGGCCGGAGCCCGACGCCGCCAGGCTGGCGACCGCTACACCCCGGAGCCCGCCGCCCGCCAGGGCCACCACCGACGTGGCCACGGCCACGACGGTGCGGCGACAGGCGTCGACCGCCCGGGAGAGGTCCACCCGCTGCAGGCCTTCCAGGC
This sequence comes from uncultured Acidimicrobiia bacterium, assembly GCA_963825765.1. Taxonomy (GTDB): domain Bacteria; phylum Actinomycetota; class Acidimicrobiia; order Acidimicrobiales; family AC-14; genus CAWGUU01. Next base: position 211,745 of record CAWGUU010000004.1, on the reverse strand, counting down.
ACGCCTCCACGCCCTCGGTCAGGAGGTCGACGAGGACCTGGACGGCGAACACCACCACCGCGACCTGCAGGTCGGCCATGAGGTCGGGCGGGGTGTTGAACAGTCCCGGCAGCACGTACGGGCCCACCGCGGCGAGGACGGCGGCGAAGAACAGGCCCAGCGAGGCGTAGCAGGCCAGGGCGCTGGCGATGCCGGCGGCCACGCCGCGGTCGTCGTCCAGCGACGCCCGCCCGGCGATCTCCCGGGTCGCCGCCGTTCCCACACCGAGGTCGACCAGCGAGAGCCAGCCGGTGATGGCCGAGAACGTCTGCAGGAGGGCCCACGTGCCGAAGGCCGCCGGCCCGAGGCCGCGGAGCAGCAGGGGTAACGTGACCAGCGCGAGAACCATCGCCCAGAAGTTGGCGGCGCCGGTCCACGCTGTGTTCAGCAGCACCCGGCGGCGGAACGGCCGGTGACCGTCGTTCAAGGGTGCCGGCCGATACGCCGATCATTACGGGAAGACTGTGCGCGCGCACCGAGGTGATGCATCGTGAAGGTTGAACCCATGTCAGTCGTCGATCAACTGTCGAGGGTACGTCGCCAGGCCCGGTACCGGGCCCGCTCCGCCCGCCGCGCCGTCCTCGGCGCCACCGGCCTCTCCCCCGCCGCCAGCCTGCACTGGGCGGTCGAGCAGCTCGGCCACCACGCCGGGGCGGTCAAGGAGAGCTCCAGCTTCACCTGGGTCGTCGCCGACGAGGACCTGACCACCCTTGCCTGGCTGCACAACTACTGGTCCGACGCCTACAAGATCGAGCGCCCGGTCATCGACGCCACCCTGATCGACGCCTCCGGCGGGGAGGTCGACTCCTGGGTCTTCGCCCTGGCGCCCGACGCCACCGAGGTCATCGACATCCGTGCGCGCTGCCGGAGCATCGCCGTCGCCCGGGGCACTGTCGTCGCCATGCCGTTCGAAGGCCAGCTGCTCCTGCGCCTCGCCCACGAGAACGTCGTCCCGGGGCGTCCCCTCCAGGTGTTCGCCGAGTACGTCTCCGACGGCGGCCAGGCCACCGGGGTCCACGGACAGTACGGGCTGGTCGAGCGGCCCCTCGCCCAGGTCGTCAGCGGCATGCGGGTCGAAGCCGGGAATGGTGTGCGCACCGCCGTCGTGTTCGCCAACTCGTTCGAGGGCTCCCACGGCGCGGCGCCGATGCGAGCCGAGCTGGAGGTACGCAACGCCACCGGCACCCGCCGTCACGTCCACCTCGACCGACTCATCGCCGCGTGCGACGCGCCGGGTGTTCCTCGACGACGCCTTTCCCGGGCTCGCCGCCTTCCTCGGCGGCAAGGCCGGGCACGCCCGGCTGCGGGTGCCGTGCCCGACCTCCAGGATCGCCACCTTCGTCGAGTTCGACGACGGTCGGCGGGTCGTGAACCACGGCACGGTCGACCGGACGTTCGACCAGGGGGCGGGACGGCCGTCGTCCTGGACCGAGACCTGGCCGGTCGCCAGCGCCATGGGGATCTGCACCGAGCGCCGGGACACCGTGCTCACCTTCCCGAACGTGTTCGGACCCATCGCCGGAGACTATGAGGTCCGTACCGACGTGTACGCGCCCGACGGGCGCCGCCTGGGCACGCGAGCCACCCTGGTGCCCGAGGGAGGGCTCGGCCAGTGCTCGTTGCGTGGCGCGCTGCTGGAATGGGGAATCGCGCTGCCCGCCACCGTCCACGCCGAGGTCACCGTGAGGGCTGTCGACGACGTGGTGGAAGCCCCCTCGATGATCGACATCCTCGTGGGCATCGTGGACGACGGGCAGCTGGCGGGCGAGGTGCAGGTGGGCGGCGAGTTCTTCAACGCAGCCATCCCCGACGGCGTGCACATGCCCGACATCCGGCGGACCCGCACATTCGGGCGGGTGGACGTCGGCTCCCGATCGACGACCTGGCTGTACCTCGCCAACCCCGCCGGGCGCGAGGGCTACGACGTCACCGCCAACCCGTTGCTGACCCTCGTCGACATGGCGGGGAACAAGGTCGCCACCTGCCAGGTCGAGGTGCCTCCGCACGGCTGTGTGCTGGCGGACGTGCGGGATCTCTTCCCGGAGGCCGAGCGGCTGCTGGGCGACGCCGGCACGGGTGTGCTGCGGGTTCGCGACACCGCGGCCCGCCTCTACGGCTATTACTTCGTCGAGACCGAAGGCGCGCGCACCATCCCCGTGTGTCACCTGATCGGCGGCTGACCCGGCTGTGTCGTCGGTCACCGTCGTCGTCACGACCCTCGACGATGGTTCGACCGTGCGTGACTGCCTGGATGGCGTGCTCGGCGGCGGAGCGTCGATCGGCGAGGTGCTCGTGGTCGACCGAGGCTCGTCCGACGGCACCGCCGACATCGTCCGCCGGGTCGGGCCTCCGGTGCGACTGCTCGCCCGTCCCGGCCTCCGCTCGTCCGAAGCCGTGGCCGTCGGCGTGGAGGAGGCGCGAGGCGACGTCCTGGCGCTGGTTCCGAGTCGGGCGCTCGTGGCCGAAGGCGCCATCGACGCGTGTGCGTCAAAGGCGGCCGGGAACGAAGGCGGGCCGGCCGCTGTCGACCTCCGTCCCGTGGGCACAACCGCGTTCGGCCGGGCCGCTGCCGCGATCGTGTGCTCCGGCGTCCCCCGGGTCGAGGCCTGGTCCCGGCGGGGGACTGCCGCTCCCCCGACGGAGTCCGGCGCTCCCCCGACGGAGTCCGGCACCCAGGCGGTCCGCCCGTCGTACTACCTGATCGCCGACACCCCCACCCGGCTCGCCGCCGAAGCCTTCCGTCCCCAGGCCGGCCTCCGGTCGGCGGCGGGAGCGGCACTCATCGTGACCGCGGCTGGCATGGCCCTGTTCGGACGGGGCTGGCTCCGCGCCGCCCTTCCGCTCGGCCACGCCGCCCTAAGTGGAGCACGTGCGGTCCGGGCCGGACGCGACCCCGGCGTGGCACCCCATCGCGCCTTCATGGCCGCCGAGGTGTGGGACTGGGCCTCGGGTGCAGGGTGGCTTGTCGCAGGTGCCCGCCGCCTGCGGAGGACGAGGACGCGGTGAGCCCCCTCCCCCGCCGCGACCGGGTGTCCGAGTACGCCCGCAAGGGCGCCCACCTCGCGCTCCGCCAGGTGGCGCAGGCGCCGGAGCAGCGGGCCGCCCGTCACCTCGCTGCCCAGGCGCCGCTGGCTCCGCCGGAGGGCGCGACCCGCGTGGCCGTCCTCACGCCGAGGGACTGGGCCGCCCACGTGCAGTGGGAGGGGATGATCGCCCAGGCCCTCCGCCTGCGGGGCGCCGACGTGCGATTCATCACCTGTGGCGGCGGGCTCGAGATCTGCGACCGGTCGAACGTGTGGGAGGCACCCCCGATGCCGTGCTCGACCTGCACCCGCTACGTCGAGGGGTCGGTCGACGCCCACGGCTTCGACCGCATCGCCCTGCGGTCGGGTTGGCAGGACGACGACCCGGGGGACTGGCCGGAGGCGGACGCCAGCAGCGGCGACGACCTCGCCGACCTCGAGGACCTCGGCTTGCCATTGGGCCGGCTCGTCGACATCCCGTCGAAATGGTTCCTCATGGGCTCGCAGCTGGGCGACGACCCGCTCGGCGCCTTGACCGTCCGCCGGTTCCTGCGGTCCGCCCGGCGGGTGGCCCGTGGCCTGGAGAAGACGCTCGACGAGCTCCAGCCCGACGTCGTCCTGCTGCTGAACGGGCTGTTCTTCTTCGAGGCGATCTGCTGGGAGCTGTGCCGGCGGCGGGGCATCGACGTGGTGTCCTACGAGCGGGGGCTCATAAAGGAGACCCTGGTATTCCGCCGGGGCGCCCCTGCATGCCTGCTGGACATCACCGAGTCGTGGGAGGCGTGGAAGGACATCCCGCTCACCCCCGAGGAGCAGGCCGAGCTCGACGCCTACCTGGGGGAGCGGGAGCAGGGCAGGCGCACGATCGACCAGTTCTGGGGCGACGCCCGCTTCGGCGCCGTGGAACGGCACGGCGGTGGCCGGCTCGTCACCCTCTTCACCAACCTCACGTGGGACTCCGCCGTGATCGGTCAGGAGCTCGCCTTCGCCCGCATCCAGGACTGGCTCACCGCCGCCATCGAGGCGTTCGCCGACCGGCCCGAGGACGAGCTCATCGTGCGGATCCACCCCGCCGAGGCCAAGCTCCCGGGCAAGCAGACCCGCGAGCCGATCCGTGCCTTCGTCGACACCCGGTTCCCGACCCTGCCGCCGAACGTGCGGATCGTCGACGCCACCGACCCCACCAGCTCCTACCCGTTGATGGCGGCGTCCGACGCGGGACTCGTCTTCAGCTCGACCACCGGGTTGGAGCTGGCGATTCGCGGGAAGCCGGTCATCGTGGCGGGTCGTACGCACTACCGCGACAAGGGGTTCACGGTCGACGTCTCCACGCCCGAGGAGTTCTACGCCGCCCTCGACAAGGTCCTCGCCGACCCCGCCTCGTCGGCGCCCGACCTCGAGCGGGCGCGGCGCTACGCCTACCTCTTCTTCTTCCGGGCACCGGTGGCCTCGCCCGGCGTCGAGGAGCACGTGCTCGGGCTGGCCCGCATCACCGTCCGCGACCTGGCCGAGCTCGAGCCGGGGCGCAACCCGTCCCTCGACCGCATCTGCGACGGCATCCTCCACGGCGGCGACTTCAGCCCGCCCCTGACATGAGCCCGGTCCGATCGAGCAGAGGGTCGCTGGTCGTGCGGGCCGACGGGGGACCGGGGGTCGGTGTCGGTCACCTGGGCCGGTGCCACGCCCTGACGCAGGCGTGGGTCGACTGGGGCGGGCGGGCGACGCTGGTCTCGTCGTCGCCCCCGGCGGCCTGGGCCGAGCGGTACCTGCGGGAGGGTGTCACGGTCTGCGAGCCGGACGACGTGGTCTTCGAGGACCAGGCCGATCTGGGCCGTCCTCGACGGGTACGGCTTCGGCCGCGACGACGAGGAGCTCGTCCGCAAGACCGCCCGCCACCTGCTCGTCATCGACGACCACGGTGTCGGCGGCGACCATGGAGCGGACCTCGTGCTCGACCAGAACCTCGGCGCCTCGGCCGCGCCGTACGGGGCCGAAACCCTGCTCGGGCCCCGCTACGCCCTGTTGCGCCGGGAGTTCCGGACGTGGCACGCCGCCCGGCCGCGCCAGGTCCCGGAGCGGGCCCGGCGCATCCTGGTCGCCCTGGGTGGTTCGGCGAACGAGGGGGTGACGTCGCTGGTCACCGAGGCCCTGGCCCACCCGTCGCTGCGGGACCTGCCGGTGACGTTCCTCGAGGGGGTCGACGACGTGGCGTCCGCCATGGCCTCCGCCGACCTCGCCGTGAGCACGTCGGGCACCACGTGCTGGGAGCTGTGCTGCATGGGGCTCCCCGCCATCCTGCTCCCGATCGCGGCCAACCAGGAACCGCTCGCCCACGCCATGAACCGCAGTCGCATCGCCCAGAACGCGGGATCTCCCTGGGACCTCACGGCTGCCGAGCTGGCGGCGATGATCGCCGGCCTGGCCGCTGACCCCGAGCGTCGGGCGGAGATGGCCCGTCGCGGGCCCCAGCTGGTCGACGGCCGGGGCGCCCGTCGAGTCGTCACCAGGATGCGCGCCCGCCTTCTCGACCTGCGGCCGGTCCGGGAAGACGACGCCCGGCTCCTGTGGGAATGGGTCAACGACCCCGTCGTGCGAGCGTCCGCGTGCAACCAGGAGCCGATCGGCTGGGAGACCCACGTCGCCTGGCTGGCGGAGCGCCTGGCCGACCCCTTCGCCCACCTGTACCTGGCGGCGCACGCCGACGGCACCCCGCTCGGCCAGGTCCGGTTCGAAGGCGACGCCACCGACGTGGAGATCTCGGTCAGCGTCGTGTCCTCCTTTCGGGGCGGGGGATGGGGCCCGGCCCTCATCTGCGCCGCCGTCGACCGGCTGTTCGAGGAGACGTCGGTCCAGGGCGTTCTCGCCAGGATCAGGCCCGAGAACAGCAGCTCGCAGTCGGCCTTCGACGACGCCGGCTTCGCTCGCGACGTCGCCGCCACCGAGCCGTACCTGCGGTACACCCGCCGGCGGAGTGCCACCAGGGTGGTGAGATAGACCGATGCCCGAGATCACCCTGGGCGGCCGGCTGATCGGCACCGGTCACCCCACGTATGTCATTGCCGAGCTGTCGGCCAACCACGGTGGGAGCTACGAGCGGGCCGTGGAGCTGCTGCGGCGGGCGGCGGCGGCGGGCGCCGACGCGGTGAAGGTCCAGACCTACCGGCCCGAGACCATGACCATCGACTCGTCCCGGGAACCCTTCCGGGTGTCGGGGGGCACCCTCTGGGACGGCCGCACGCTCTTCGACCTCTACGCCGAGGCGCAGACACCGTGGGAATGGCACGCCGGGCTGCAGGCCGAGGCCACCGCCGCCGGGGTGGACTTCTTCTCGTCGCCGTTCGACGCCGGTGCGGTCTGGTTCCTCGCCGACCTCGGCGTGCCGGCACTCAAGATCGCCTCCTTCGAGCTGGTCGACCACGCCCTCATCCGGACTGCCGCCGGCACGGGGCTCCCCCTCATCATGTCCACCGGGATGGCGTCGAGCGACGAGATCGACGACGCCGTCCGGGTGGCGCGGGGTTCAGGCGCCGACGGGATCGCTTTGCTGCGCTGCAACAGCGCCTATCCGGCGCCGGCGGCCGAGATGGACCTGCGCACGATCGCCGACATGACCGCCCGCTGGGACGTGCCGGTGGGGTTGTCGGACCACACCCTCGGCACCACCGCCGCGGTCACGGCCGTCGCCCTCGGGGCGTGTGTGCTGGAGAAACACGTGACGCTGTCCCGGTCCGACCCGACGCCCGACGCCGCGTTCTCCCTCGAGCCGGACGAGCTCAGGAGCATGGTCGAGGCCGTCCGGGAGGCCGAATCGGCGTTGGGATCGGTGCGCTACGGGCCGTCGGAGCGGGAGAAGTCGAGTCTCGCCTTCCGCCGGTCGCTGTTCGTGGTCGCCGACGTTGACGCTGGTGAGGCCTTCACCGAGGAGAACGTCCGCGCCATCCGCCCCGGCGACGGCCTGGCGCCGCGCCACCTCGACGCCGTCATCGGGCGCCGGGCGGTCCGGGCCGTCGAGCGCGGCACGCCCCTGACCTGGGACCTCGTCGAGCCGACGCCCTGAGCGTCAGCCCGGCGCGCCCCGTGCCCACGGGCTGGCCGATGGCGATCTGGGCCCGTCCATGCCCTGGGGCTCAGCAGCACCATCTGGGCCCGCCGCCGCTCACCGACGACCGCCGCACGATCTTCCGCGCTCGTCGTGGCTCCTCGGCGACCGACTGATAGCGCCGAACGGCAGTTCGCCGAACGCTCGGGCGCCCCTGTATCAGGCGATCGTCAGCGTGCCCACACCGATCCGACTGGCCCCGATCGTGCATGAGAAGTCCGGGAGAGCGGTCCGGACGATTCGCTGAGACCGAGAGCCGCCGGCGTCGCCATTGACCGGCCATGACGACGTGCCGGAGGCCATGGAGCCGCAGCGGAGGACCCTGGTCGAGCGGCATTGAGGGTCCTCGGGACGTGGAGGATCGACGCCGGTCACCACCTCGACGTCGTCGGCGAGGGTGCCGGGCTCAGGTGAGTGCGGCCAGCCGTCGGTATGCACCGGCGAGGTCGTGGGCCCAGGGCCAGTTCCGAGGAAGTCGCAGAACGGCCTCACGGCCGAGGCGAACGACGCGGGCACCGACGTGGAGCAGGCGGTAACGCAGGGCCTTGGGCTCGGCCCGGGCCAGGGCGCCGTCGAGGCCGAGCACCCTCAGCCAGGCCAGCAGGTCACAGCCCGCCAGCACCAGCTCCATCCACGCCGCGTTGGCCGAGAAGCTGGCGAAGGGCATGCGCTCGAGCCCGGTGTCCTTGGCCGCCTTGATCCGGTTCTCGACATCGGCGTGGGCCCGGTGGCGAAGCTCCAGGGCCACCGCGTCGCCGGTCGAGTTGGTCAACGTCACCTGGTGGCGCCAGCCGTCGAAGTCCCACAGCCGCAGCTGGGCCCCGGGATGGGGGCGCTCCCGTCGGCAGATGGCCCGAGTCCCTGCCGGCCAGCCCGCGATGGCGCCGAGTTCGGCCACCCACGCCCCCGGTCGGACCTGACCTGAAGGCGTCAGCGCCGGTCGCCAGGCCAGGGGCGCCACGGTGGCGATGGCATCGCTGAGCTGGTCGTTCACCCGGGCCCCGACCGAGAAGGAGATGTTGCGGGCCACGAGCCCGGCGATGAACGACGCCACCGCCCCGGCGGTGTCGGCCCGGACCAGGATGGGATGCACGACCTTCTCGGCGGCGTCGCCGGGGCCATGCCCGGCGCGCCACTTCTCCGGCAGGGAGGCGACAGCGGCGTCGACCACGGCCAGCTGGTCGGCACCGGAGTTGGCCGCCGCGTTGCCGGCCCGCAGCAGCCCGGCCAGGGCCTCGCCGCTGGCGTCGAGGAAGCACAGCATGGGGTGGAAGCCATAGCCGCCCTTGAAGTGGGCGGCGGCCTGCTCCTTGTTCTCGGAGTGAACCTCGACCAGCGACGAGTCGACGTCGAGGACGACCTCGGAGGGAGCGCCACCGGCGGCCCAGGCCCGGGCTCGGGCGTCGCCACGAGCGGCGCGCAGGGCGACGCGCGTCTCGTCATCGATGCCGTTCAGGACCCGCCAGATCGTCGGGTCCGACGCCACCGTGCCGAACAGCACCGGCTGGTCGCGCAGCGCGGCCATGTCCGACACGCACACCCCGCCGCCGGCCAACATCACCGCCACCTGGGCCAGCAGCCGGCCCCGGTCGTGGACGGGCGCCCGCTCGCCGGTGGCCGGCACTGCCTCCGAATAGGCCGAAGACAGACCCAGCCGATCCGCCAGTTCTCCGAGAAGGTGCATCCCCACCAACGACACCGCCTGGGCGTCGCCCTCCATCACCCTCAACCGCCTGACCGCGCTGGTAGCGTTCACCTCGAAAGTGCCCTCCTGTGTGGGTCCCTGCAGCCTTCGACAAGCGCAGTTTCCCCTGCTGGGAGGGCGTTTTCGCGGACCGCTACCGGTCAGCCACCAGCTCGGCGTGAAAGATCGGGGCTGGTGATCCCGGGCGGGATGAGGCAGTTCACCACGTTTGAGCGAAGGGAAGACGATCACAACGAAGATCGACTTTCCCTGGAAGACGCCGCCGGTCACGGTCCCGATAATGGTCGAGGCAGGGCGACCGCAAGTGCCGTGGTTCGTCACCGGGCCGGTGAAGTAGGCGATCGAGAACGCAGGCCACCGGAGCGATACCCGTCGCCGGGCAGCAGCGCCCTCGTCAGGATCCGGCAATACGCGCCGCAACCGACGAGAGGCTTCCTACCCTTTAGTCATGACGGAGCGGTGGGAGTCCGGAGTCACGGCGCGTGCGGCAGAGGTGGAGTCGCTGGACGTGGCCCTTCACCGTGCCTAGGCCTCCCTCGCCGTAGCGAAACCGGCCGGTCTGTGGCCGTTGCTGGGCGGCGTGTATACGGCATATTGTATCGGTCTCCGCTTGTCCCGGGCGAACCTGCGATTACCGGACCCGTGCCGGTCCTGCATCGGCGAGAGCACATCGGCACGTTCCGGATGGCGTGTCAGCCTTCCGGCGACGCACGGCTGCTGCACCTATCCGACCCGAGCGTGTCGGGGAGGCGGCTCGCCCAGGACATCGCGTAGTCGGCCCGGACGTCCTCTTGTAGCTCGGCGGGGCCGAACTCTCCCTAGGCCCGCCGTGGTCCAGCGCAGGCTCGCTCAGTTCCGACAGTTCTCCATGCGCTCGTGGATATGGTTCTTGTCACCACAGCCCTTCCCTGGCCGCGAGGCGATCGGCACTATCCCTTCCGAGGAGACGAAATACTCTCGGAAGCGTTCGGCGAATGTGCGAAAGACGCCGGGAAGTGGAGAGTACACCTGGCTATTGTCGAGTTCGACAACGGTTTGCCCGGTGTCCTGGAAGGTCCCGGCTGGGCGAGTAATAGTCACTTCATAGACTACGTCGGTGAGGCGGAATGAACGCACGTAGGCTTGGTGGGTACCGCCGACGTCAGGATTGGGCTCCGAGAAGTTGGCGCAGGTCATGACCTGGGCAGGCGACTGACCCAACAGCCTCTTGGTGCCACGGATGACGGCCTCCCCCGAGTAGATCGTAAACTGAGCGTCGAAATCCAGCACCACCCCTTGCACAGCTATTCCATTCGACACGGGGTTCGTGATTTGGTTCGGACCGACGGTTACCGTGCCGCTCTCTGTAAAGGTGCCAGGGTACGGGCCCACCGCATTGGCCACGTCTGGATCGCCGCCCGCGGGGCCAGACGTGGAGTAGCTGTAGGTAAAGCCACTCGCGTCGCATCCTCCCTGGGGCGGAAATGGGGTCGGGTCCTGGATACCCTGCAATCCAGCGAGCACCTCGCCAGTGAGGGGTGGCACCGAGGCTGCAGCGTACGCGACAGCCTGAGTGGAGGTCAGGAAAAGTGCGACCGCGAGGGAGGCGCTCAGCCCCGCTTTGACCGACAGACTGCGCATGAGGCCCATCCGTTCGCCGTTGAAATAGGAATCCAGAGTACGGGCGGGCTCTGGAAAGATCAACCCACCGCCTACCGCTCACCGCCTGATCACAAGGTGCCGTTACCGCTTGCCCAGGCAGGTGCCTCGACGCCTCAGAAGTGATCGGTATCGCTCTGGGGAGGCGACCGCCGAAACGGCGCTCTGGAGCGCCCGTGTTTAGTGCCGTAGCAGCGAACCTTTGAGAGTCCACCGTTGGCCAAGTATCTAGTATGAAATGCTTGCAGACGAACGTCTGTTCGTCTAGAATAGCTGCAGTCGCTTCCCCTTTCGACGGTTTGTTGACGCGGGATGAGCGATGGCTGATTGCAACGATCCGATTGCCGAGCTTCTCGGTGTGGTTGACGTGGTCTGCAGTGCCGACCCGTCGGTGCTGGCCGACTGCGAAGCCATCGGGGCCTTGTACTGCCAGCTCGACCGGTTGGAGGCGGCGGTCTGTCGGGCCAGTGCTTCCTTCGACGCCGGCGGGGAATGGCAGGCCGACGGGGCCCGCAGCGCGGCGGCATGGATTGCCACCCGCCGGCACCTGCCCATATCCGCCGCCCGTCGCCGGGTGCGTCTGGGGCGGGCCCTGCGGCAGCTGCCGGCCGCCGAGGAGGCGTGGCTGGCGGGCGACATCGGTGGCGCCCACGTCTCGCTGCTGGCCAAGAGTCGTACCCCGGCCACCACCGAGTCCATGGCCCGCGACGAGGCCATGCTGGTCGACCAGGCCCGCGACCTGCAGTTCCGCAACTTCGCCAAGGCTCTGGCCTACTGGGTCCAGCTGGCCGATCCCGACGGGGCCGAGGGCGACGCCAAGCTCAACCACCAACGTCGCAAGCTGCACCTGTCGCAGAGCTGGGAGGGCCGGTGGTACCTGGACGGGGTCTTCGACGCCATCGGCGGCGAGATCCTGAACCAGGAGCTGAAGCGCATCGAGCAAGAGCTGTTCCATGCCGACTGGGCCGAGGCCAAGACCCGGGTGGGCGACAAGGTGTCCGAGGCGGTGTTGCGCCGCACCCCGGCTCAGCGCCGGGCCGACGCCCTGGTGGAGATGGCCCGGCGATCCGCCGCCGCCCCTGCCGGGGCCCGCCTGCCCGAGCCGTTGTTCAGCGTGGTGGTCGACTACGAGAGCTTCCAGCGCACCTGCGAGCTCGGGCGGGGCAGCGTCATCACCCCCGGCAGCCTGGTGCCATGGCTGGACCAGGCGTGGGTGCAACGGGTCGTCTTCGACGGTCCCAACCGGGTCAAGAACGTCGGAGTTCGCCAACGACTCTTCACCGGAGCCACCCGCGAGGCGGTGCTGGTGCGGGACCGGGAGTGCTTCCACCCCTACTGCGACATTCCCGCCTGCGACTGCCAGGTCGACCACGTTGTGCCCTACGCCGAGGGCGGGCCTACCACCGATGACAACGGCCGACCGGCCTGCGGGTTCCATAACCGCCAGCGGAACCGACCCCCGCCGGAACCTCCACCTTCGTAACCGCGCTTCACGACTTCTTCAGCGGACCCGCTCGAAGACGTCGAACGTGACCCGGTCGAAACCCTCCTCCTTGGTGAGGAAGAGTTCCTCGCGCAGCTCCAGGTCGGGGAAAAGCTCCTGGTAGAGACGGCCGTAGTCTCGCTTCGTCAGCACGCCCGACATCCCGTGGTAGTTCACGTCGGTCGTCTCGTCGGCCTGGTACTCGCCACACATGATCCAGCGGTTGCTGCACCGGACGATCTCCGACATCACGACGGGCAACGTGCTGTCGGGCTGGTGGATGAGCAGCCCTACCGTGAACACCAGGTCGAAGTACCGGTCCCGGAACGGCAGCTCCCTCGCCACCGAATAGACCCCGTTGGCCCCGGGCACCGTCGAGCGCAGGGCGTCGAGCGCCTGGAGGTTGATGTCGGCGCCCCAGACGTCCTGGGGCGGGACGAGCTTGGCCAGCTCGTTGAGGTTGGCGCCGTTGGCGCAGCCGACCTCGAGGATGCGTCGACTGGGGTACTTCTCGATCATGCGGGCCCAGAACGGGGCCCGGACGTCGATCGTCGGGGCGTTGCGGCCGATGTAGGCGTCGCCGAACTCGCCCGACCACAGCTGCTCCAGCTCGTCGGCGCGGCGCGGGCCGGTCCCTTCGTCAACCATTGCGGCTCCCTTGGGTGATGCTTTCGTCGATGTGCAGCTCCTGCACCTGGAAGTCGGCCGCCAGGGCGCGACGGACCAGCTCCACCACGGCGTCGTCGTGGGCAGGGTCGACCTGGCGGGTCAGCCGCCCGACTCCCGAGCGCACGGCGACCCGGGCCCATCCGATCGGCTGCCCGTCCTCCTCGGCGACCCACGACCGCACGAAGTCGGTGTCGTCGGGCGGAGGAACCGGCCGGAGCGACAACCCGCCCGCAGCAGGTAGGCCGGTCACGGCGACGATCTCCCTCCAACCGGCCGTCAGCGGATCGGCGAGCGCGGCCACGATGCCTCGGATCCGGTCGAGGTCCTCGGCCGTGTCGACGGTCCACCGCAGCTCGCCGAGGGATTCCGGGCCGACGACGGCTGCCAGCCGGAATCGCTCGGGACGGCGGTAGACGAAGGGCGTGACGTGCTCGCGCTCGACGGGGTCGACCGCCTCGGCCGCGGCGGCTCGGAGGGCGTCGGCCCGCAGGACCTCGACGTCGAGGCCGTCCGGATAGGTGCGCACCAGGGTGTTCGAGGCGTAGTCGGCACCGGTCGTGGCCCTCAGCGCAATTGCCTCGTTCACCACCGCGGGATCGATCAGCGGGCAGTCGCCCGTCAGTCGCACGACGACGTCGGCGGGGTGGGCGTCGAGGGCGGCCACGAAGCGGCCGAGGACGTCGGACTCGGAGCCCCGGACCACCGGCACCCCGGCCGCCGCGGCCACGTCGGCCACCGCGTCGTCCCGCCTGTCGGTGCTGGTGGCCACCACCAGCTCGTCGCACCGAACCGGCTCCAGGCGAGCGAGCATGAACGCCAACATCGGCCGACCCCCGACCGGCATCAGCACCTTGCCCGGGAGCCGGGTGGAGCCGGCGCGGGCCTGGACGACGACGAGGGTGCTCACCGGCCCGCCGATCCCGACGCCCGGATCGCCTCGGCCAGCACGACCGACGCCGCCGCCGTGGCACCGTCGACCGGTGGCTCGGCGTCGCCGGTCACGAACGCCAGGAACCGAGCAGCCTGGTGGGCGTAGGACGCGGCCACCGGCTCCTCGGCGGCATGCACCTCGATCCCGTCGCCGTCCTCGATCTCCAGCACCGAGCGGGCCCAGTCCAGGCGCACCGTCGCCCGGTCGCCGATCACCTCGATGCCCCGCCGGTAGCGCCGGCTCAGGTAGTCGAGCGACACCTCGGCGACGACGCCCGACGGGTGCCGTAGCACCGCCTTCACCGTGTCCTCCACGTCGATCTCGAGCGGACCGAGCCGGTCGACCACCGACCCGACCACGTCATACGGCCCGACCCCGAGGAGCCACACCAGCATGTCGAGCTCGTGGATGGCGTCGAAGAGGATGCCGCCACCGAGGGCGGACTGCGCCGAGTAGGTGAGGCGGTAGTCGACGGTCGGCCTCCAGTCGGGCAGCCAGCTCCCGAACCAGAGCCGCACCGCCGACACGTCGCCGGCCCGCCCGGCGTGGACGAGGTCGACGAGGCGGCGGATCGGCTGGTGGAGGCGCAGGTTGTATCCCACCATGAGCCGACCCTTGCCCATGGCGACAAGTTCGTCGAGGCCGTCGCCACCCGTCGCCAGAGGCTTCTCCACCAGCACGGATGCGCCGCTGCCGACCAGCGCCGCCCGCGCCTGCTCCTCGTGGAACGACGTCGGGCTGGCCACGACGATCCCGTCGTAACCGTCGAGCCGGCTCAGGTCGAACGGGACGGTCCGGCCCACGCCGACGCCCGCGCTCCGCGAGGGGTCGGGGTCGGCGACGTCGACGTCCGCCCCGGCTGAGGAAAGCTCCCGGGCGTGGCGGCTCCCGATGGAACCCGCACCGAGGACGAGGATCCGAGCGCTCACGGAGCCCGGAACACGGGCTGGACAGGCGGTCCCTCGAGCAGGTGGGCGACGTCACCCTGCTCGGCCAGCGCCTTGAACGCCTCGTCGAAGGCGGCCAGCGCCTGCTCCACCTCCTCGATGGTGTGCCGGGCGCAGATGAACATCGAGCCGTTGAACAGGCAGCCGTTCCGGATGAGGCACTGCTGGACCCAGCTGCGCACGACGAGGTGGTCGGCGCCGGCGAAGGCGACGACCGACCGCGGCGGCTCCCCCCCGATACGGACCCGGTCGCGCAGGCCGTGGGTGTCGACCAGCTCCTGCAGCCCGTCGAGCATCCTGCTGCCCACCTCCCGCACGCCGGCAAGCACCGTCCCGTCGGCGACGGCGTCGAGGACCGCCGCCGCTGCCGCCAGGGAGAGCGTCTCGCCGCCGTGGGTCATCGAGAAGAACACGTCCTCGAACGCACCCATCACGTCCCACGACCCGGCCACCGCCGAGACAGGCATCCCGTTGCCGAGGGCCTTGCCGTAGCAGGACAGGTCGGGCACGACCCCGTAGCGCTCCCGGGCGCCGCCCGGTGCGAGCCGGAACCCGGTGATGACCTCGTCGAACACCGAGACCGCCCCGGCCGAGCGGGCGAGGTCGACGACACCCTGCAGGTAGCCCTCGTCGGGCGTGTCGAGCCCGGACGGCTCCAGCACCACGGCGGCGACCTGACCCCGGCGGGCTTCGAGCGCGGCGGCAAGGCTCTCGAGATCGTTGTAGGCGAACGTCGAGGTGAGGGCCGCCACCTCGGCGGGAACCCCACGGTTTCGAGTCGTCGACCCGACGTACCAGTCGTGCCAACCGTGATAGCCGGCCACGAGCAGGTGGGACCGGCCGGTGCGAGCCCGGGCGGCGCGGACAGCCGCGGTCAGCGCGTCCGACCCGCTCTTGCCGAAGCGCACCGCCTCGACGCCGGGGCAGAGGGCGACGATGCGCTCCGCCACCTCCACCTCCAGCGGGTGCATGAGGGTGAACGTGATCCCGTCGTCGAGCTGGCGGCGGATGGCGTCGTCCACCGCGGGCTCGGCGTAGCCCAGGATCACCGGGCCGAGCGCCATCGGGAAGTCGACGTACTCGTTGCCGTCGACGTCCCACACGTGGGAGCCGCGGCCGCGCTCCAGGTAGATCGGCGAGACGCCCTGCACGAACTGCGTCGGCCCCTTGGAGAGCGTCTGGGTGCCGCACGGGATCACGCGTTCGGCCCGGGCCCACCACTCCCTCGAGCGGTCGAGGCGGGTCACGACAGCACCTCGGCGACCTTCTCGATCACCACGTCCTGCTCGCCGTCGCTCAGGTCGGGGAACAGGGGCAGCGACAACAGGCCGGCGTAGGCGGCCTCGGTGTGCGGGAAGGCGGCGACGTCGACGTCGGCGAAGATCGGATGGCGGTAGATGGGCACGTAGTGGACCTGGACGCCCACGCCTGCCTCCCGCAGCGCGTCGTAGGCCGCCCGGCGGACCGTTTCGCCACCCACCCGGACCGCGTAGAGGTGCCAGGCGTGCCCGAAGCCGCCCGGCGGGGCCGGAGGGAGCCGCAACGGCAGCCCGAGGGCGGAGAGGCGGGCGTCGTAGCGCTCGGCCAGCGCCCGGCGGCGGGCCACGAAGCGGTCGAGCTTGCCCAGCTGGCTGGTGCCGAGGGCGGCCTGGATGTCGGTGAGCCGGGCGTTGGTGCCGGGGCCCTCGACGGCGTAGGACCAGGCGCCGTCGTCGGGGGTGCGGACGATCCCGTGGTTGCGGAACCTGCGCAGGGCGTCGGCGAGCCCGTCGTCGTTGGTCGTGACCGCGCCGCCCTCGCCGGTGGTGATGGCCTTGACCGGATGGAACGAGAAGACGCACAGGTCGGAGCGGGCGCAGTTCCCGACCGGACCGTCCGGCGTCGACGCCCCCAGCGCGTGGCAGGCGTCCTCGATCACGACACGGGGGCGTACGGGCAGGCGGCTCAGGTCGACGGGCAGGCCGGCGTAGTGCACCGCCACGACCCCGTCGACCCCGGGCGGAACGGCCGACGGATCGATGTTGAGCGTGTCGGGGTCGATGTCGACGAAGGCCACCGAGGCCCCCACGGTGCGGGCGCAGCGGGCACTGGCGACGAAGGAGAGCGGTGTCGTGGCGACGACGTCGCCCGGGCCCAGGCCGGCGGCCGAGGCGGACGCGTCGAGCGCAGCGGTGCCGCTGGAGAAGGCGACGGCGTGGCGGGCACCGACCCGTGCCGCCAGCGCCTCCTCGAACTCGGCGACGTGGGGGCCCTGGGTGAGCCAGTCGCCTTTGAGCACCCGCACGACGGCGGCGATGTCGTCGTCGTCGATCGACTGACGACCGTACGGGATCACGGCAGGATGCGGGCGAGCTCTTCCGTGCTGACCCACCGGTCGTTGGTGTCGCTCGAGTAGACGAAGCCGTCCTCGAGCGGCTTGCCGTCCACCCAGGCCGGCTGTTGGGTCCACCACGGGTGCTCGGGCAACACGACGTAGACGTCGCCGGCGTCGACGGTGTGCCGGCTCTCGTCCGCCGTCACCAGGACCTCGTGGAGCTTCTCGCCAGGGCGGATGCCGATGATCTCCCGGGGCAGTCCGGGGGCCATCGCCTCGGCCAGGTCCACGACCCGCATGGACGGGATCTTCGGGATGAACACCTCACCGCCGGTCATGTTGGCGAGGGCGTAGAACACGAGGTCGACGGCTTGGGGCAGGGTGATCCAGAAGCGGGTCATCCGCTCGTCGGTGATCGTCAGCTTGCCGGTGGCGGCCTGCTGGCGGAAGAGGGGGACGACCGATCCCCGGGACCCCACGACGTTGCCGTACCGGACGCACGCCAGCCGGGTGTGCGACTGGGCGGCGTAGGCGTTGCCCTGGACGATGATCTTCTCCGCACAGAGCTTGGTGGCCCCGTACAGGTTGACGGGGTTCACCGCCTTGTCGGTGGAGAGCGCCACCACCTTCTTGACCCCGGCGTCGATGGCGGCGTCGACCACGTGTTGGGCGCCGAGCACGTTGGTGCGCACCGCCTCGAACGGGTTGTACTCGCAGGCCGGCACCTGCTTCAGGGCGGCCGCGTGCACGAGGATGTCGGCGCCCTGGGCCGCCCGCGACATGCGGGACCGGTCGCGCACGTCACCGAGGAGGTAGCGCACCTGGCGGTCGCCGTAGCGCTCCATCATCTGGGACTGCTTGAGCTCGTCGCGCGAGTAGACGCGGATCACGACGTCGTCCCACCGGCGCGTGACCTCGGTGATGAAGGCGTTCCCGAACGAACCGGTGCCCCCGGTCAGGAGGATGGTCGCGCCGGCCAGGTCGGCGTCGGAAGAGTCCACCGTCACAAGATCGGCATGGCCGGGGGGCGACTTGATTCCATCGCCGCAAGTCTCGCAGGTCCGGTGCCGAGCTACGGCCGTCGCGGCGGCGCGACACGATGGTGTCGATGACCTGGCGTGGCGGGAGCGAGCGGGTGTCCGCAGGTGTAGCCGATCGCGTGGCCGTGGCGGCCGCCTGCATCCTGGCTCTGCTGGCGACCATGATCGGCGTGCGGACCGGATACGACCTGGTCGACGTGGACGAGCTGGTGTTCAGGGACACGCTCGTCTCCATGCAGGGCGGCGAGGGCTACTACCCCGCCATGCGAGACGCCCTCGTGGTCAAGGAGGACGCGCCGCCGACGCAGGTGCGGTCCATCCGGCCCCCCACCCTGTACCTCCTCCTCTCCCGGTTCCCCACCGGGTCGTGGCGGTACCTCGTGGGCGCGGTCTACCTGGCCGTTCTTTTGCTGGCGTGGCGCCTGGGGCGGCCCCTCCACCGCTACGGCGGCCCGATCGCCGTCACGCTGGCCGGGATGTGGGTCCTCGGGGCCACCGAGGTGCTCTTCCTCCACACCGAGCTGTGGGGCCTGCCCTTCCTCCTGGCCGCGGCCCTGGCCCTGCGCCACGAGCGATGGGCGCTGGCGGCCGTGTCTGTCGGCATCGCCGCCGCGCTCCGGGAGATCTACGTGCTGCCCCTTCTGTTCGGCCTGGTGATCGTCCCCCGCCGGCGGGCCTGGGCGGTGACGTCCGCGGTGATCGTCGTGCTCGGGGTGATCCACGCCGACCTGGCCAGCGGCGTGCTCGCCGAGCAGGGCCGGGAAGCGCCGTTCGGCCAGAGCGGGCACGGGCTCCGGTACGTCCTGAGCGCCCTCAGCCCGTCGGACCGCCCCCTCGGGTGGGTGATCGGCATCCCGAGCCTGGTCCTCGGCTTCTTCGGCCTGGCCCAGCGGTGGGGGGAGGACGCCGGGGCCCGGCTCCTGCTCCCGTTCGCCGGCGTGATGGTGCTCCTCACCGTCGTCGTGGGCCGGGAGTACTGGAGCCTGACGTTCGGCCCCGCTCTCGCCTGTTACGTACCGGCGGCGCTCGCCGAGCTTCAGGACCGGCGTCCCGACCGAAACGGGACGCCGGTCACATGACGGTGGGACGCCCCGCGCCGCATCCTGCTCGTGTGCCGGCGTTCGGGCCGGTCGGGTCGAGGAGGTCGTGATGCGGAAGCGAATGGTCAAGACGTTGGTCGCCGTGGCAGCGGCGGCCACGCTGCTGCTGTCGGGCGCGCAGGGCGCCGGCGCCAGGGTGTGCGAGAACTGCAATGGCACCCCTCGAGAATGTGGCGGAAGCGCCTTCTGGAACTGCGAAGGGAACGTGCCGGGCTGGTAGGCCGCGGCCTCGTCGAGAGAGGGGGCGCGGCGGCGCCCCCTCCAACTAGAGGTGACGGGCCAGGACCGGCGCCAGGAACTGGCCGGTGTAGCTGTCCGGCGTCTTGGCCACGACCTCGGGAGGGCCCTCCACCAGCACCATCCCGCCGCCGTCGCCGCCCTCGGGCCCCAGGTCGATGACCCAGTCGGCGCTCTTGACGACGTCGAGGTTGTGCTCGATGACCAGGACCGTGTTGCCCTGGTCGACCAGGCGGGAAAGGACCCCGAGCAGCTTGCGGATGTCCTCGAAGTGGAGGCCGGTGGTGGGCTCGTCGAGGATGTAGATGGTGTGGCCGGTGCCCCGCTTGGACAGCTCGCTGGCCAGCTTGACCCGCTGGGCCTCGCCGCCCGACAGCGTCGGCGCCGGCTGGCCCAGCCGGACGTAGCCCAGGCCGACGTCGACGAGGGTCTGGAGGTGGCGGGAGATGTTGGGCTGGTTGGTGAAGAACCGGCACGCCTCCTCGATCGACATGTCGAGCACCTCGGCCACGTTCTTGCCCTTGAAGGTGACGTCGAGGGTGTCGCGGTTGTACCGGCCGCCCTTGCACACCTCGCACGGCACGTAGACGTCGGGCAGGAAGTGCATCTCGATCTTGATCGTGCCGTCGCCGGAGCAGGCCTCGCACCGCCCGCCTTTGACGTTGAAGGAGAACCGCCCCGGCAGGTAGCCCCGCACCCGGGCCTCCTGGGTCTTGCTGAACAGCTTGCGCACGTGGTCCCAGACGCCGGTGTAGGTGGCGGGATTGGACCGCGGCGTGCGCCCGATGGGCGACTGGTCGATGTTGATGACCTTGTCGAGGTGCTCGAAGCCCTCGATGCGGTGGTGGCGGCCGGGCACCACCTTGGACCGGTAGATGCGCTGCATGAGGGCCCGGTACAGGATGTCGTTGACCAGGGTGGACTTGCCCGACCCCGACACGCCCGTGACGGCCACGAAGCAGCTCAGCGGGATCTCCACGTCGATGTTGCGCAGGTTGTGCTCTCTCGCCCCCCGCACCACCAGCCAGTCGGCGCCCGGTTCCCGCCGCATGGCCGGGACGGGGATCGACCTGGTGCGGCCCAGGTACTGGCCGGTGATCGACCGCTCGGCCGCGATGAGGTCGTCGACCGTGCCCTCCGCCACCACCTCCCCGCCGTGCTCGCCCGCGCCCGGGCCGATGTCGACCACGTGGTCGGCCACCCGGATGGTGTCCTCGTCGTGCTCGACGACGATCACCGTGTTCCCCAGGTCCCGCAACCGGATCAGGGTGTCGATCAGCTTGCGGTTGTCGCGCTGGTGGAGGCCGATCGACGGCTCGTCGAGCACGTACAGGACGCCGACCAGGCCGCTCCCGATCTGGCTGGCCAGCCGGATGCGCTGGGCCTCGCCGCCGGCGAGCGTGCCGGCCGAGCGGTTGAGGGTGAGATAGTCGAGGCCGACGTCGAGCAGGAACCGCATGCGGGCGTTGACCTCCTTGACCACCCGCTCGGCGATCATCCTGTCGCGCTCGGACAGCTCGAGGGCCTCCAGCCACTCCGCCGACCTGGCGATCGACATGTCGCACAGCTCGGTGACGCTCAGCCCCCCGACGGTGACGCCGAGCGACTCGGGCTTGAGGCGGGCGCCGCCGCAGTCGGGGCACGGCACCTCCCGCATGTAACCCTCGATCTGCTCCCGCATGTAGTCCGACTCGGCCTCGCTGTGGCGCCGCTGGAGATACGGCACCGCCCCCTCGTAGTGGGTGTTGTAGGCGCGGGTGCGGCCGAACCGGTTGCGGTACTGCACGTGGACCTGCTTGGTGCCCGACCCGTACAGCAGGGTCTTCTGCTGGGCCTTGGTGAGCTTCTTCCACGGCGTCGTCACCCGGAAGCCGTACGTCTCGGCCACCGCCGTCACCACCCGGTGGAAGTACTCGCCCCTCGCCCCCGCCCAGGGCGAGATCGCCCCCTCGTCGAGGGTCAGGTCGGGGTTGGGGACGACAAGCTCGGGGTCGACCTCGTAGCGGGTGCCCAGCCCGTCGCAGTGCGGGCAGGCGCCGTACGGGGAGTTGAACGAGAAGTTCCTGGGGGCCAGCTCGTCGAACGACGTGCCGTCGTTGGGGCAGGCCAGGTGCTGGCTGAAGGTGAGGACGGTGGGCCCATTTCCCTCCTGACCAGCGCCCTCCTCGCCGTCCCGGGGCACGATCTCGACCTCGGCGACCCCTTCGGCCAGCCGCAGGGCGGTCTCCAGGGAGTCGGTGAGCCGGCGCTCGATGCCCTCCCGGCTGACCAGGCGGTCGACCACCACCTCGATGGTGTGCATCTCGTACCGGGCCAGCCGGTCGTGGTCGGCGGGCGCCGACAGGTCCCACATCTCGCCGTCGACCCTCGCCCGGGCGTATCCCTGGCCGGCCAGCTCGGCCAGCAGCCCCTCGTACTCGCCCTTGCGGCCCCGAACCACCGGCGCCAGCACCTGGAAGCGGGTGCCCTCGGGCAGCTGGAGCACCCTGTCGACGATCTGCTGGGGCGTCTGGCGCTCGACGACCGCCCCGCACTTGGGGCAGTGGGGGACGCCGATGCGCGCCCACAGCAGGCGCAGGTAGTCGTAGACCTCGGTGATCGTGCCGACCGTCGACCTGGGGTTTCGCGACGCCGACTTCTGGTCGATGGAGATCGCCGGCGACAGGCCCTCGATGAAGTCGACGTCGGGCTTGTCCATCTGCCCCAGGAACTGGCGGGCGTAGGCCGACAGCGACTCGACGTAGCGGCGCTGACCCTCGGCGTAGATGGTGTCGAAGGCGAGGGACGACTTGCCCGACCCGGAGATGCCGGTGAAGACGACGAGCTTCTCGCGGGGCACCTCGAGGGAGACGTTCTTGAGATTGTGCTCGCGCGCCCCCCGAATCACAAGCTTGTCGGACACCCCTCGACGATACCCACGGGGTGAGACCTACTCAGCCCGGCTGACACCTATTCGGAGCGGACAGCCACGATCTTCATGCCGTCGTCGCCCACGGCGGGCTCGTCGATCACGTCGCCGACCACCGGGGTGTCCTCCAGCACGACGACGTTGACCTGCGCGACCCCGGCGAGCCTGAGGTGCTCGAGCAGCGCGGGCATGCGGGCCTCGTCGGTGAGCATCCAGCTGAGCCGGTCGTCGGCTCTCCAGGCGATGCGGGGATAGGACGGGCGGGTGGTGACGGTGACGGTGGCCGGGTGGCGCGCCAGGGCGTCGACGATGCGGTCCTCCCGCGCCCGCAGCGACCCGGCGGTGGCCAGGGCGAAGACGGCGGTGACCGCGGCCAGGGCCGAGACGAGGGTGGTGGCGTAGGCGCGGTCGGCGTCGGGGACCTGGTCCAGGGCGCGGGCCAGGCCGGCGGCGGCAAGCACGGCGAGGGGAACCAGAACCGGCGAGAGGAAGCGTCCACCCCATTCCAGTCCGCCTGCCTCGGGGTACTGGGTGGCCAGGATGGCGGCCACGAACAGGGCGACGGTGACGCCGAGAAACGCTGCGATCGGGCCGGATCCTCGCCACCGGAAGAGCAGGATCCCCAGCAGGGCGACGGGCCAGGCCGTCACCAGGCCGGTGACCGCTTCGTGGGGATGGACGGCGAAGCGTAAGGCCAGTAGGAGACCGGTCCCGCCCACCGCACCGGCCAGCAGCAGGCGCGACCGCTTCGGGTCCCAGCGGCGGAGGGCGAGAAAGCCCAGGCCAGCGGCCACGACAAGGGCCACGAGCACGATGGGCCCGGCCGGCGGGTTCAGGTAGTGGGCCTGGAAGAGCTCGTGCCAGGCGCCGGAGATCCGCCCCTCGAGGAAGGAGGTGGAACCGCCTCCCCGGAGGGTCTCGCCGCCATAGGGCCCGACGACGATGGCGTTCACCCACGCCTTGTCGGCCAGAGCGGCGAGGGCGGCAGGGACGGCCACGAGGGCGCCGGCTACGAGGGCCTGGACTGGCCCGCCGTCCTCTCGCCTGAGGAGCCCTGTCTGCGTGAGGCGCGTCATCGCCAGCCCCACCGCCAGCGCGCCGGCGAACAGAAGGCCCTCGGAGCGGAGGAACACCCCGCCGACGACGGCCGCCACGGTGAGCACCGCAGCTCCGGGCGTGACGCCCCGGCGGGCGATCCGAGCCGCCCCGACCAGGGCGAATCCGGCCAGCGCGGCGCTGGGTGCGTGGGCCCAGACGACGAACCCGCTGACGATGAGTGGGCCCGACACCGCCACCCAGAACGCGGGCCGGGCCAGCCGCTCGTCTCCGAGCTCCTTGGCGAGGAGCCACGCCGCGACGGCGGCGCCGACCACGCCGATGAGTCCGGGCAGGTGCAGTCCGAGGGCGGTGCCGAAGAGCGTGACGGACCCCAGCAGCATGAGCGGGAACGCCGGGTGTTTGGCGTAGGGGTAGTGGTGGCCCTCGCTGCCGTCGCTGAGGATGATCGGGAAGGACGTGCCCTCCGGGTCGAGCGGCGCCGCCTTGTAGTCGTAGTCCCACGAGCCGTCCTGCAACGCCCGCACCTGGAGGGCGTAGGCGCCCTCGTCAGAGGTGAACGTGGCGGTCGGGCTCATGGCCGGGAGAAGGGCCAGCAGCACGACGGCCAGCGCCGCGGCATGGGCCCACAGGGGCAGCGCCCACGCCCGCCGGGCGAGGTTGGCCACGGCTACCGCCTTCGGAGGATGTCGACGTACCAGGTGCGGGCGGCCGGGCCCCCCTGGTCGACCGGCTGCGTGTCGTAGCCCGGGACCTCACCGGGGGTGCGGGTGACCCGCACGAAGGTCGTCTCGCCGGCCGCGGCCAGGCGGTCGGCAAGGGCGGCCTGGCTGCTCTGATCGTCCGGCGCCAGCAGCCATCGGCCGTCGTCGAAGGTCGGCCAGCCCAGCCGGGCCACGGTGCCGTTGCCGGCGACGACGACCGGCCGCCACGAACGATTCAGCCCGCCGATGGAGGTGGTGGCCCTGCGGATGGCGTCGTTCATAGCATCGTTGTGGGCGTGGCTGGCCCGAAGGCTGCCGATCGCCATGGCGGACAGCGCCAGGAGAGCCACGACCAGGGCGCCGGCAGCGATTCGCCTGGCTTCGGGGGCCAGGGATCGGCCGCGCCAGGCGACCGCAGCCAGCAGGACCGGGACGGCGATGGGGATGCCGAGGGCGAAGTAGCGGCCGCCCCACTCCCCCGAGCCCCCCGGGAGTACTGGGTGGCGAGGACGCCCAGGGCGAACAGGGCGAACGTCCCGGCCGCCAGCTTGGCCGCCGGCGCCTGGATCGTGACGCGGTCGACGAGGATCAGCCCGGCGGCGACCAGCGGGAAGGCCACCAGCAGGCCGGGCACGACGTTGGTCGGGCCGGCGACCAGGGCAACGACGGCGGCGGCGGCCGCGGTCAGCGAGAGAAGGATGACGGCCCGGGTCTCCCCGGGGCGCCGGCGGACGGTGAACGCCGCCAGCACGACCGACGCCAGCAGCACGATCAGGGCGACGTCGACAATGCCCCCACCGTCGTAGCCGGTGGTCAGCCACGTCAGGACGAAGCCGTGGAACCGACCGGCCAGGCCGGAGCCGGGGATCGCGGACCCGGCGCTGCCGCTGGTGGCCACGGCCCCGCCCATGATCTGCCGGTACCACCAGTCCTCCCCGACCATCGCACCCAGTCCGCCGGCCGCGGCGGCAGCGGCGACGAGGACGCCGCGGCGGCGGGAGGCGACGACGGCCGCCATGGCCAGGCCGGCGGCCAGGAAGACCGCCTCGGTGCGGAGCATCACCGCGGCGGCGATGCAGGGCGCCACCGCCGCTGCGGCCACAGGGCTCCGCTCCTCGATCGCCCGCACCGCCAGCAGGACCGCGCCCACGGCCAGGGCGGCGCTGAGGGTGTGGGCCATCACCAGGTAGCCGTCGAAGAGAAGGGGGCTGGCCAGTCCGACGACCCAGACGGTCGGGCGGGCCAGGGCCGGGTCGATGCGCCGGGCCAGAGCCGCGGCCAGCCCGGCGGCGGCGAGGGTGCCGGCCAGCGACAGGAGCACCATGGCGACGACCCCGCCGGCACGGTCGGCGCCCGCCAGCAGCAGGGGGTAAAGGGGGTGCTTGGCGTAGGGCGCCAGCCCCTTGGTCCCGACGTCGGCGTTCTCCAGCGGGTAGTTGGCGCCCGTCCGGGTCGGGTCCACCTGCGGAACTGGGTGCTCGACGATCCAGCCTTCGCCACCGGACAGGGATTTGGCCTGGACGATCGCCGCTCCCTCGTCGGCCGAGAGCGACGACGAGGTGCCGACGACCGGTAGCAGGGCCAGGAGCACGAGGGCCAGCGCGGCCAGGTGGGCGCCGAGGGGTGCGTCCCAAGGCTTCCGCCACCACGGAGGGCTTGCGTCGGCGGGCGCGGCGGCGCTGTCGACCAAGGTCACCTTGTAGATATCGACCTGTGGCGCGCCCGGCCTGAGCGGCTATCCGGCGACTTCGCGCAGCTCGCGCTTGAGGTCGTGGACCTCGTCGCGCAGGCGGGCGGCGTACTCGAAGCGCAGGTCGGCGGCGGCCTCCTTCATCTCCTCCTCGAGGGTCTGGATCAGCCGGGCCAGCTCGTCGCGGGGTAGCTCGGCGAAGTCGGACCTGACCTTGTCCCTTCGGCGGGAGCGGCGATCCTTGCCCGGCGTCGGGGACTTGCCGTCGCCCTCCGGCCGCAGGGTGGCCAGGATGTCGGTGACCGCTTTACGGATGGTCTGGGGATCGATGCCGTGCTCGGCGTTGTAGGCCTCCTGCACGCCGCGGCGGCGGTTGGTCTCCGACAGGGCCCGCTGCATCGAGTCGGTGACCTTGTCGGCGTACATGATCACCTGGCCGTCGACGTTGCGGGCGGCCCGGCCCATGGTCTGGATCAGCGACGTCTCGCTGCGGAGAAAGCCCTCCTTGTCGGCGTCGAGTATCGCCACCAGGCTGACCTCGGGCAGGTCGAGGCCCTCCCGCAGGAGGTTGATGCCGACCAGCACGTCGAACTCACCCAGCCGCAGGTCGCGCAGGATCTCGATCCGCTGGATGGTGTCGACCTCACTGTGCAGGTACCGCACCCGCACGCCCAGCTCGAGGAGGTAGTCGGTGAGGTCCTCGGCCATCTTCTTGGTGAGGGTGGTGACGAGGATCCGGTCGCCCTTCTCCACCCGGGCGTTGATCTGCTCCATGAGGTCGTCGATCTGGCCCTTGGTGGGCTTGACGATGACCTCGGGGTCGGTGAGGCCGGTGGGCCGCACGATCTGCTCGACCACCTGGGTCGACTGCCCGATCTCGTAGGCCGACGGCGTGGCCGACAGGAACACGACCTGGTTGACCCGTTCGTACCACTCGTCGAAGCGCAGCGGGCGGTTGTCGGCCGCCGACGGGAGGCGGAACCCGTGGTCGACGAGCGTCTCCTTGCGGGAGCGGTCGCCCTCGTACTGGCCGTGGAGCTGGGGGACCGTCACGTGGGACTCGTCGATGACCAGCAGGTAGTCCTTGGGGAAGAAGTCCATGAGCGTGCTCGGGGCCTCGCCGGGGGCGCGGCCGTCGATGTGGCGGGAGTAATTCTCGATGCCGTTGCAGAAGCCGACCTCCCGCATCATCTCCAGGTCGTACTGGGTGCGCATGCGGAGGCGCTGGGCCTCGAGCAGCTTGCCCTCCTTCTCGAACCATGCCAGGCGGTCGCCCAGCTCCTCCTCGATCTGCACCATGGCCCGCTTCATCCGTTCCTCGCCGGCCACGTAGTGGGTGGCGGGAAAGATCTCGAGCTCCTTGAGGTCGCCCAGGTGCTCGCCGGTGAGGGGGTCGACCCGGCTGACGCGCTCCACCTCGTCCCCGAACAGCTCGATGCGGATGCCCATCTCCTCGTAGGCGGGGAACACCTCGATGGTGTCGCCCCTCACCCGGAACTTTCCCCGGGCGAAGTTGACGTCGTTGCGCTCGTACTGCATGTCGACCAGGCGGCGCAGGATGGCCCGCTGGGCGTACTCCTCCCCCGGCTGGAGGCGCAGGACCTGGGTGGCGTACTCCTCGGGCGAGCCCAGGCCGTAGATGCAGGACACGCTGGCCACGACGATGACGTCCCTTCTCGCCAGGAGGGCCGACGTGGCGCTGTGGCGGAGGCGGTCGATCTCGTCGTTGATGCTCGAGTCCTTCTCGATGTAGGTGTCGCTCGACGGGATGTAGGCCTCGGGCTGGTAGTAGTCGTAGTAGGACACGAAGTACTCCACCCGGTTCTCGGGGAAGAACTCGCGGAACTCGTTGGCCAGCTGGGCGGCGAGGGACTTGTTGGGGGCGATGACCAGCGTCGGCCGCTGGACCCGCTCGATGGTCCACGCGATGGTGGCGCTCTTGCCGCTGCCCGTGATGCCGAGGAGGGTCTGGAAACGGTCGCCCCGGTCGATACCCGCGGCCAGACCGTCGATCGCCCGCGGCTGATCCCCGGCCGGCGAGAAGTCGCTCACGACCTTGAACGGAGGCACCGCCGACAAGGGTACGACGGGCGTGGGACAACCAAGTTCCCGAGCTGGTTCCACACAGCGGGGCCTGGCCCCGTTCTGTGGAACCAGTTCGGTCGGTCGGCACTGTCCCAGGCGTCCGGCATGCTTGCGGGATGGACCGATACATCACAAGACTCGCTGAAACGCAGCACGCGCTCGTGTCCAACCGCCAGCTCCGCGTAGCCGGCTACTCGCGGGACGCGATCTGGGAACTGCGTCGGGCCGGGGCCCTGGAGAACATGACCGAGGGTGTGTACCGGATACCCGGGTCGCCCCGTACCTGGGAGCAGCGGCTGTGCGCGATGGTGCTCGCCAGCGGGCCCGTCGCGGCAGCGTCCCACAGCTCAGCGGCCGCGCTCCTGGGCATTCCCGGTTTCGAGCGGCGGGGGCTCGTCGAGGTGGTCACGCCTCGGCCGAGGCACCACCGGGAGCGGCTGGCACTGGTCCATCGGTGGAGGGTGCTGCCGGAGGCCCACATCACCGTCGTCGAAGGGATCGCATGCACGCGGGTGCCTCGCACGCTGGTCGACCTCGCCGGCGTGCTTCCTCCGTCCCGTACCGAGCGAGCGGTCGACAACTGTCTCGCCATGCGGATCGTCACTGTCGCCTCCTTGCGAGCAGTCTTCGACGAGCTCGCACAGCGGGGACGGAAAGGCATCGGGGCGATGCGGCGGATCCTCGACGAGAGGGCGGGCGAGTTCGTTCCGGTGGAAAGCGAGCTCGAGGCCAGATTCGTTCGGCTGCTCCGGGCGGCGGGTCTCCCCGAGCCGGTGAAGCAGCTCGACATCGGCGACTCTTCGGCGTGGATCGGCCGGGTCGACTTCGCCTATCCGTCCGTGCGCCTGGTCATCGAGCTCGACAGTGATCGCCACCACTCCTCGAAGCTCGATCGGGAAGCAGACAACCTGCGAGACGCCCGACTGAACCGAGCCGGATGGCGGATCACGAGGATCCGTTGGGACGAAGTGGTCGGTGGGCCCGACAACGTCGTCAGCCGGATCCGTAGCCTGCTCGCCGACTCCGCGGCCTAACCGCCAGCCCGGCGAACTGGTTCCAGACAGCGGGGCCAGGCCCCGTTGTGTGGAACCAGTTCGGCTCTAGAGGCCCTCGATCCACGTCCACGCCCTGTCGACCGCGGCCGCCAGGTCGTCGAGGGTGCCGTCGTTGTGGACGACGAAGTCGGCGGCGGCCAGGCGGTCGGCGCGGGAGGCCTGGGCGGCCATGCGGCGGCGGGCGTCGTCCTCGGACATACCCCGCAGCTCCACCAGGCGGGTCAGGGCCACCTCTTCCGGGCAGTCGACGACGAGGACGCCGGTCACGTCGTAGCGGTCCCGGCCGCCCGACTCCACCAGCAGCGGCACGTCGAGCACCACGACCCGGGCGTCGTCGGCGCCGAGCGACGCCAACCGGCGGGCGACCTCGTCCCGCACCGCCGGATGCACGATGGCGTTGAGGTCGGCCAGCGCCGCGGGGTCGGAGAACACCACGTCGGCCAGGGCCCGCCGGTCCGCAGCCACCGCCGCACCGAATCGGGACACCACCGCGTCGTGGGCGGCGCCGCCCCGAGCAACCACCGAACGGGCGACCACGTCGGTGTCGACGATCACCGCGCCTTTCGCCGCCAGCAGGCTCGACACCGTGGACTTCCCGGCCCCGATCCCGCCCGTGAGCCCGACAACGAGCATCGCCGGGCGACCGTATCATTGAGACTTATACGATCCAACGGCCAGCTGTTCTCGACGCGCCCTGACGAGCGCCTGACCGCGGCGCGAGCCGCCAACAAGCGCGTTCGCAAGGCGCTGGCCGAACGGGTCAAGGACTGGCCGTCCAACTCGCCGGGGAGCCTCAACCCCTGGCTCCTGCTGGTGACGACCAAGGAGCCGGTCTGGCGCGACCCGTACATCACGTGGGAGGAGTCCCCGCTCACCCTCGGCACGGCCCACCAGGGCTTCTTCTACCCGGACCCCATGGGCTTCTTCACCGAGATCCGGCGATGGACGGTGGAGCTGTTCCGGCTGGTCGACCCCCGGTGGCAGGGCCCCGACGCACTTGCTCTCACCACCCTCGTGCACGCCTCCAGAGGCAAGGCGCACCTCACCAACGCCATCGACGCCTTCCAGCCGCGGGTCGTCCTCTTCCTCGACGAGCCGTCGTGGAAGGCGTCAGGCCTGGAGGTCGACGAGATCGCCCACTACATCCGCGACCCCCACCGGCCCAAGCAGGTCTACGAGGGCTTCTGGGGTGAGACCGAGAGCGGGATGATCGTCGGCAAGTCGCCCCAGCACCCCACCACTCACAACCTCTACCGGGCCGAGGACCTCAACGGCTTCCTGCGGTCGGCCCCGCTCCACTCCGTCACGAAAACCTGAACTGCACCGAGAGGCGGGTTCCGAGGATCGGCCGTAGCAGCCGGACGATCACGTCCTGGTGGGCGGCGTGGGAGGCGTAGGCCTGGTACCCATCGTCGGAGTCGAAGTCGGCCACCACCGCGAAGTCACCGTTGGCCGACAGCCCCAGCCCGGCGTCGGGCCCGAACCGGTACTCACGGATCTCGGGGATCAGCGCCGGGAGCCCGGCCAGCGCCGCCGAGAACGCCTCGACGTCGTCCGCCGAGGTACCCGGCGCCCAACTGAAGACGGCGACGTGGCGAAGCACACGGCACCGTACCCGGCCGGCCCACCGAGGTCGGGCCGGCCGCAGACGACTGGCCGCTACTTGACCAGGCGGGTCGAGCCGCAGGCGGGCGGCGGCTTCTGGATCTGCAAGGCGCTCACGTCGGCCCCGGCCAGGTCGACGCCGAGAACGTCCAGGATCGGCCCCAGGGTGGGGACGAGCAGGCCGTCGAGAGACGCGAGCACGTTCTCGAGTACCGGGTCGACCAGGCCGGTCAGCAGCCCGAGGGCTCCCGTTCCGCTGAGCGTGAGACCCGAGCCCGCGGGTGGCAGTATCGGCGCCAGGCCGACGGACGCCACCCCGATGTGCTGGGAGTAGGCCGGCGACGGGCCGACAGGCGGTACGAACTGGTTCGGGTACGCGAAGGTCGCGTTCGTGGCTGGTGTTCCGGCGACGCTGCCGTTCACCGTAAGACTCCCCAGGAGCGGAAGTCCGAGAAGACCGGTGCCCCCTATGTTGCCCGAGATGGCGGCGGTGTTGGTCTGGGCATTCACGGTGATCCCCGGCGTGGCGTCGCAATCGATGTCGGTGAGAACGCCGTGGCCGTTGCCGGCGGTGAAGTCCAACGTGGCGGTGAGGACGTTGACGAGAATGGGCGCCAGGTTCAACGTCACCCGAAGGACCACCTGGGCCGTGTCGGCGGTGACGCCGACCGGGCCCAGTTGACTGACCTTCGCGGGCTCGACGACGTGCAAGGCGACGGAGCACGACGCCAGGGCGGCGAGGAGTCCCCCGCAGTTGATGCCCGGTACGGCCACGAAGTTGGTGCCGTTGGCCACCTGGGCGGCGGCGTTGACCAGCTGGAAGGCGTTGATCTCGGTGTCGAGGGCCGACGCGTTGCCGGGCTGTGAGAGGTTCACGAGATCGCCGAGCGAAACCTCCTCCAGGTTCGGGATGAGGTTGATCGGGATGTCGTTGATCTCGGCCGCGGCGACGAAGTCACCGTCGGCGGTGAGCGCCTGGCCGGTGGCAGTGAGCAGGTCGGCGACATCGACGTCGGCGGCCATCAGCTTGTCGGTGGTGCCGACGTCGTATCCCATGGCCAGCAGCTGTGTCTGCAGCGCCTTGAGCGTGACACCGCCCGACGCCAGGCCGCTGTAGCTGACCGCGGTCATGTTCACGCCGCCCAGCATCGGGCCGATGAGGGCGTCGAGCGCCGACTTCCGGGTATCGAGCCCCGCGACGGACGAGCCGAGCGAGAACTGGGCGAACGGCTCGGACCCGGCCACCGCGACGGCCTTGACGATCCGCGTGGTGCCGCTGACGAAGGGAAAGAAGGGCTTGCGGGGCGACGTGACCGTGACCCGGACGAACCTGCCGGTCGGGCTGGGTACGTAGTTGCCGGCACCGTCGGGCGCGACGAGCTCGGCGAGGGTGGTGGGGATGGCGTCTCGCTGGCCCACGTAGTTGCGGGCGACGCTGGCGTCGGCCAGCGCCTGGATGTTGGTGAGGTCGCGGGATGCGTCCAACGCCGCCAGGTCGGCGAACTTCTGGTCGGTGCGCTTGTCGGCGGCGAGGAAGCCGATGTCGATGGCCAGGGCGGCGAAGATCATGGCCAGCACCAGGCCGACGGCAGCCAGCACGAGCATGGCGCCGCGCTCGTCACGCCTACGGCCCAGGCGGCCGATCACACCGAGCCCGGCGAGCCGGGGGTCACGCTGAAGTCGGCGGCTCACTTGTACTGGACCTGTGCCTCGGAAATGATGTTGTCGGGCGTGAACAGACCGATGCCGGGCGCCGGGGGCACCACCGGGTGGTTCTTGTAGTCCCAGGTGATCTTGACCTTCACGCAGGTGCTCGACCCGCACGGAACGGTCGTCACGACCGGGGTGTAGCTGCCGGCCGAACCGGACAGAAGCGCGTTCACCCGGGCGGTGGCCACCGAGACGGCGGCGGCGTCGTTGGCCTCGCCGACGGCCGAGCGGGCGGCCTCGGACGCGGCGTTGGTGACCCGCTGTTTGGTGGCCATGATCATCCCGTAGGAGATCAAGCCGTACAGGATCAGCATGAAGAGCCCGATGACAAGGGCGAACTCCACGAGGGCGGCCCCTGACTCACCCCGCTCGCGACGAAGCCCACGACGGGCATGCGCGGTCGGCGGGGGTACCTGGATGTCTCTCACAGTCGCTCCTCGTGCCCTGTACGTGCCTGGATGTAGCCAGTCGGGTGGTTCGGGAGAGGTATCGGTAGGAAACCGCCGCAGCTTGAGCAGGCGTTACCGAAATCCGCCGAATCCGGCTACAGGTCCGCCCCCGGCCAGCCGACAACTACGTGGGCGACACCCATGCCCGCTGCCCAAAACCTTGACCCCAGGAGCCGGAGATTCAAAATGGCTAAGCGTTCAAACGTGATAGTGACCCTCGGCCTCGCCGTCTTCATCGTCGGCGCGGCGGCCACCTTCCTCATCGTCCGCAACAACGACGATTCTTCCCCCGCCGCCGGCTCGGGCCGTGTGGCAGTGCTCGTCGCGTCCAAGCCGATCCCCGCCGGCACCAGCGGCGCCGACGCCGTGAACCAGGGATGGGTCAAGACCAAGGTCGTCGCCGACTCGGTGAAGCCGGCCAACGCGCTGACCGACCCGACCCAGCTCGCCGGCCGCACCGCCAGCCTGGGCGTGCCCGAGGGCCAGATCATCACCGACACCCAGTTCCAGCAGGCCCAGACCCGCATCGGGACCCTGAAGATCCCCGACGGCAAGACCGCCCTCGCCGTCCAGCTGTCGAACGTGCCCGGCGTGGCCGGGTTCGCCGGCGCCGGCGACCGCATCAACGTCTACGGCGTCGTCAAGTCCGACCCCAACGTCGCCGGCATGCCCAACGCCCACCTGATCATGCAGAACACCGAGGTACTCAACGTCAACGGCACGACCCTCGCCGCCGCTCCCGGCACGCCCGGCGGCGCCGGCCTGGTGTTCCTGCTCGCCGTCACCCCGACGGAGGCCGAGCGGCTCGTGTTCCTCACCAGCTTCGAGAACCTCTACTTCTCCCTCGTGGCCAAGGACGCTCCGCCCGCCGGCGCGACCCCCGGCACCAACCCCAGCGACGCACTCGCCGCTCTGTAGGGAAGGGACCTCCGATGCGCAACCCCAAGATCCTCGTGGTCGAGAAGGACGCGGACCTGGCTGACCAGGTCCGCGGGGTGGCGGGGGACCTACGTCCCCGCCCCGAGGTGGTGCCGTGCGACCGGGTGGCCAGCCTGGGCGACGTCATCTCCGCCAGCGGTCCTTTCGACGTCATGATCGCCGGGCCCAGCCTCGGCACCAAGACGGGCCTGGCCCGCATCCAGTCGGTCCACGACGAGTCGCCGAGCATGGCGCTGGTCCTGGCCTTCGAGAAGCGGCCCGACGCCCAGCTGCGGGACATCGTCAGGGCAGGCGCACTCGACCTGCTCCAACTCCCGGTCTCGGACCGGATGCTGCACGACTCGATCGAGCGGGCGGTGTCGGTCAGCCGGCCCCGCGGCTCGGACACGCCTTCCCTGTCGTCGGGACAGTCCAACGACAAGCACGGCACCGTCTTCACCATCGCCTCCGCCACCGGCGGCTGCGGGAAGACCTTCTACTCCACGAACCTGGCGTACTTCCTGCACCAGCACACGGGGAAGCGCACCTGCATCATCGACCTCGACCTCCAGTTCGGTGAGGTGTCGACGGCCCTCCGGCTCCGGCCCCGATTCACCATCTCCGACGCCCTCGCCCGCGAGGACATCGACGAGGTCGACCTCCAGGCCCACATCGCCGAGTACGTGGTCGCCCACGACAGCGGCGTGCTGGTCCTCCCCGCCCCCAAGGACCCGTCCGACGCCGACCGAATCCACCCCACCGACGTCACCCGCGTGATCGAGGCGGCCCGGGCCCGGTTCGACTACGTCGTCGTCGACACGCCCGCCGCTCTGACCGAGATCGTGCTGGCCGCCTTCGACATGTCCGACCAGCTGTACGTCATGGCGACCATGGACCTGCCCAGCGTCCGCAACATGGGCGTCTTCCTCAACACCCTGGACAAGCTCAAGATCCCGTCCGACAACGTGAAGCTCGTCCTCAACAAGGCCGAGCGCGACGTCGGCATCGACATCGACCAGATCACCAAGCTCTTCCCGCAGGGTTTCACATCGGTGCTCCCGTACTCACGGGAGGTCAGCAAGTCGGTGAACGTCGGGACCCCGATCCTGGGGTTCAACCCGAACTCCGAGGTCAGCAAGCGGATGGTCGGGGGCATGCTGCCGCTCCTGCCCGACGGCACCCAGTCCCAGTCCCCGCTGTCGCACGGCGACGACGCCGGCGCCAGGGACAAGAAGCAGGGCTTCTTCGCCCGCATGTTCAAGCACACCTAGAGGGAGAACAGTGAAACTCTCAGACAAGCTTGCCGCCCTCGAGGACCAGGAGCGGGCGTCCACGACCAGCACGCGGTCCACCGCGGCCCGGCCTGCCACCACCTCGCCCGAACAGGCCCGGCGCCGGCCGGCGGCACCTGCCGCCCCCGGCACGCCTCAGGCCCGGCGGACCACGTCGACCGCGTCGTGGACCGCCTCCAAACGCAAGGTCCGCGAGCTGGTGCTCTCGGAGGTCGCGCCCAAGGTCAACGGCCTGTCGCCCGACAAGCTCGCCAGCGAGGTCAAGGCCGCCCTGGACCGCATCATCCAGCGGGAGGACGTCAAGATCTCGCCCCGCGAGCGCCGGGCCTTCCTGCAGGAGATGATCCAGGACACCCTCGGCTACGGGCCGCTCGACCCGCTGCTCAACGACCCGAGCATCACCGAGGTCATGTGCAACAACTACGACGACATCTGGATCGAGCGCGACGGCAAGCTCCACCGCACCGGCGCGGTGTTCAGCGACGACCAGCAGTACCGGCACGTGATCGAGAAGATCGTCTCGGCCGTCGGCCGGCGCATCGACGAGTCCTCGCCGATGGTCGACGCCCGCCTCCCCGACGGCTCCCGTGTCAACGCCATCCTCCCGCCGCTGGCCATCCACGGCCCGATCATGACCATCAGGAAGTTCGCCGCCGACCCCTACACGGTCAAGGACCTGATCAACTTCGGGACCTTCACCCTCGACGTCTCCGTCGTCATGGAGGCCTGCGTCAGGGGCAAGCTGAACATCCTGGTCTCGGGTGGTACCGGCACCGGTAAGACGACCAACCTGAACGTGCTCTCGTCGTTCATCCCCGAGGGCGAGCGCATCGTCACCATCGAGGACGCGGCCGAGCTCCAGCTCCAGCAGGCCCACGTGCTCAGCCTCGAGGCCCGCCCGCCGAACGCCGAAGGCGCCGGCGAGGTCAAGATCCGCGACCTCGTGCGCAACGCCCTCCGTATGCGTCCCGACCGCATCATCGTCGGTGAGGTCCGTGGCGCCGAGGCCCTCGACATGCTCCAGGCCATGAACACCGGCCACGAGGGATCGCTCACCACCGTCCACTCCAACAGCCCCCGCGACGCCCTGAGCCGCCTCGAGACCATGGTGCTGATGGCCGGGTACGAGCTGCCGGTGAAGGCCATCCGGGAGCAGATCTGCTCCGCCCTGCACATCATCATGCACCTCGACCGCATGACCGACGGCCGCCGCGTCGTCACCGCCATCACCGAGCTGCAGGGCATGGAGGGTGACACCATCCTCATGCAGGACATCTTCAAGTTCCGCCAGGGCACCCGGACCGAGAACGGCAGGACAAACGGCGAGCTGTGCGCCACCGGGCTGCGGCCCAAGTTCCTCGACAAGCTGAAGGAGAACGGCATCGAGGTGCCGGCCAAGGCCTTCCGCGTCGCCGCACCCGTCGCCCCCGAGCCCGCACCGTCCCGCCTGCGCAACGCCCGTAGTGCCCGCGTCCCGTCCATGTCGTCTCTCGCCCGAGCGGAGCGTGCCCAATGACAGTGCTGATTCCGGTCCTCTTCGTCGGCCTGGGGCTCGCCCTGCTGGTCGCCGGCGTCCTGGCCCGTATCCGTGACCGGGACCGGCAGCTGGCCGAGATCCTGGAGCTTCCCTACGGGGAGCGCGACGTCAGGGTCGAGGGGGTCTCCGAGAACCTCAGCCCGCTGGTGGAGAGCACCGTCGGCCTGGCCGGCAGGGTCGTCGAGCAGTTCGACGCCAAGGGGGCCATGGCCGCCGCCCTGGAGCGGGCCCGCATCCCCCTGCGCCCGGGCGAGTACGTCCTGGTGACGGTGGCCGGCAGCCTGGCCATCGCCACGCTCCTCCTGGCCCTGTCCGGCACCTGGATCTTCGCCCTGCTGGGCGCCGCCCTCGGCCCGCTCTTCTCGAGCGTCATCGTGAAGCGCCGCATCAGCAAGCGGCGGAAGGCGTTCGAAGCGGCCCTGCCGGACGCGCTGGGGCTCATCGCCTCGTCGCTGTCGGCCGGGCACACGTTCCTGCGCTCCATCCAGATGATGTGCGAGGAGGCCCCGCCGCCGCTGTCGGAGGAGTTCTCCCGGCTGGTGTCGGAGACCCGCCTGGGTGACCCGGTGGTCGACGCCCTCGACCGCATGGCCAAGCGCCTCCAGATCAGGGACCTCGACTGGGTCGTCCAGGCCATCCGCATCCAGCAGTCCGTCGGCGGCAAGCTGGCCGACCTGCTCCACACCCTGGCCGACTTCATCAGGGCCCGTGAGGAAGTGCGCCGGGAGGTCAACGTGCTCACCGCCGAGGGTCGTATCTCCGCCTGGGTGCTCAGCGCCATGGCTCCGTTCATGCTCTTCGCCATCAACTTCGTGAGCCCCGAGTACATGGAGCCGATGTACCACGGCCTCGGCCTCGTCGTCCTTATCGGCACGGCCTGCATGGTCGCCGCCGGCACGTTCATCATCTTCCGCATGACAAAGATCGAGGTTTGACGATGGACTTTCTCAGCATCATCGTTCCTGTGTTCCTCGCCGCCGCCGGCGTCGCGGTGATGGTGGTCGGGTTCGCCGGCGCCAAGCCCGCCGGCGACGTCGGCCAGTACCTCCAGGACCTGGACGAGGACGTCAAGTTCACAAACGAGTTCGACAAGAAGCTTGCCGACCCGTTCATCGTCCGGGTCACCCGGCCCCTGGGTGGCCTCGTCGCCAAGGTCGGCCGCCTCACGCCCCGCAACTACCTCGACCAGGTCCACCGGAAGCTGCTGCTCTCGGGCCTGACCGGCACGATGCGGGCAGAGGAGTTCGTGGTGGCCCAGCTGGCCAGCACCGGGCTGCTGACCATGGCCGCGCTGCTCTACGCGGCCCTGGGGAACCCGTCAGGCCGGGTCGCCCTGCTCCTCATCATCCTCGCCCCGGTCACCGGCCTGCTCCTGCCGACGGCCTGGCTGTCGAGGAAGGTCGGGGAGCGCCAGGGGGCGATCCTGAAGGACCTGCCCGACACCCTCGACCTGCTCGCCATCTCGGTGGAAGCAGGCATGGGCTTCGAAGGGGCGCTGGCCATCGTGTGCCAGCACTTCCACTCGCCCCTGGCCGAGGAGTTCGCCCGCACCCTCCACGAGATGGAGCTGGGACTGCCCCGGCGTGACGCCTTCCAGAACCTGAAGCGCCGCACCGAGGTACCCGAGCTGTCGAACTTCGTCCTCGCCCTCCTCCAGGCCGACGCCCTCGGCATCCCGATCGGCAGGGTCCTGAAGACCCAGGCCAGCGAGATGCGGAACAAGCGCCGCCAGTGGGCACGGGAGAAGGCGGCCAAGCTGCCGGTGAAGATGCTCTTCCCGCTGGTGCTGTTCGTGTTCCCGGCGATCATGGTCGTCATCCTGGGTCCGGCGGCAGCGGGGATCTCCCAGGCGTTCAAATAGGCACCGGGCACATAGGTCCGTAACGCGATGCTCCCCACCGACGCGGTCCCGAAGACCGCACCCGCAGGGGAGGAAGTCGACCCACCCGGGCACCAGGCCCCCTTCGCCTCCCTGGTGCCCGGCATTCGCTGGGGCCTCCTGGTCCTGGCCGTGTTCGTCGCCGTCGTCCGCGGTCCGCTCGGCGCCCGGACATTCGTCTGGTGCGCGGTGCTTGTCGCCATCGCCGCCTGGGTCACCTGGCGTCCGGGCGCCGGCGACCGCCAGGCTCGGGCCGGTGGCGAGGCATCGCGTCGCCAGGCATCCGGTCAATCGACAGGGGCCCCGACGGTCCTGCTGCCGGTAGTCGTCCTGGCGGAGGTCTTCATCACGGTGCTGGCCGTCGACAGCACCGGCTACTGGGCCTCGCCGTTCGCCTATTGCCTGCTCACCTCGGTCGTCGCCGCCGGTGTGCTCGGCGGTTTCAGGGTCGCGCTGCGCACCGCCGCCGTGATCATCGTCGCCGTCGCCGTCCCCGCCCACCTCCACATCTGGGGGATCGGCAGCGAGGGCGTCGTCACCGGCCAGTGGGCCCTCGAGCTGATCCTCGTGGCGGTCCTGGCCAGCTACGCCCGCCGCCTGTTCGGAGAGGTCGAGGAGCGCCACTCGCAGTCCCTCGACCGCATCTCGCAGCTCGCCGAGGCCAACGACCTGCTCGTCTCGCTGCACCGGGTGGCCCAGAGCCTGCCGGCGTCGCTGAACCTCGACCAGGTGGTGAAGTCGACGGTGGAGCGGCTGCGCAGCCTCATCGACTGCGACGTCGTCGTGGTGCTGGTCCGCGACGACACCTCAGGCACGTGGGCGGTCGCCGCCAGCGAGGGCGCGGTCTCGCCCTCGGGGCCCCTGACCGACGCCACCCTGCCCGTCCCCCTCAGGGCGGCCACCACCAGCAGTATCGCCTCCCTCGTCGTGAGCCTGGCCCCCGGGGAGGGCTACGGCCCTCCCGTCGTCTCCAGGTCAGGCCTGTACGCCCCCCTGCGGGCCCGCGACTCCCTCGTCGGCCTGGTCGGCATCGAGCACCACGAGCCCGGGCGCTACGGGCGGCGGGAGCTCCGGCTGCTCGACGGCTTCATCGAGCCGGCCGCCCTCGCCATCGACAACGCCCGCTGGTTCGCGCGGCTGCGGGCCATGGGGGCGGCCGAGGAGCGCACCCGGATCGCGCGGGACATGCACGACAGGATCGGCCAGTCGCTGGCCTACGTCGCCTTCGAGCTCGACCGCATCACCCGCCAGGCCAAGGGCCAGCCCCTGGAAGCCGAGCTTGACGGGCTCCGCGGCGAGGTACGAGGCGTGCTCGGCGAGGTCCGCGACACCCTGTCCGACCTGCGGTCCGACGTCTCCGACCAGCGCGACCTGGCCGAGACCCTGGATGCCTACCTGGGCCGGGTCGCGTCACGGGGTGACATCGAGGTCGACTACCGCCGCGACGCCGGCCAGCGGCTTCCCGTCGTCCAGGAGCGGGAGCTGTGGAGGATCGCCCAGGAGGCGATCACCAACGTGGAGCGCCACGCTCGCGCCCAGCACCTGCGGGTCAGGTGGAGCTGCGACGGACGGTCCGCCCATCTCACGGTTGCCGACGACGGCCGGGGGTTCGGCGTCGCCGCCGCCCGCCTCGACTCCTTCGGCATCACCGGCATGAAGGAGCGGGCCAACGCCATAGGCGCCACGCTCGAGATCGAGTCCGAGCCCTACGTGGGAACCCTCGTCGAGTGCCGGCTGGACCTGGCATCCTGAGCAGAGAGCCATGACACGACTACTTCTCGCCGACGATCACCGCACGCTTCGTGAGGGGCTGCGCCGATCCCTCCAGGACGCCGGCTTCGACGTCGTGGGCGAGGCCGCGGACGGCCAGGAGGCGTTCCGGCTGGCGCAGGAGCTGCTGCCCGACGTGGTCCTCATGGACGTCACCATGCCCGTCCTGGACGGCGTGGAGGCCACCCGGCTGATCCACGGCGCCGTTCCCGGCATCGCCGTCGTGATGCTCACCATGCACGACGACGGCGACATCATGGCCAGGGCGCTCCAGGCCGGCGCGGTGGGGTACCTGGTGAAGGACTGCGCCATCGAGGACGTGGTGGAGACGATCCACCTGGCCGCGCAGGACGACGGTGTGCTGTCGCCCGGGCTGGCGTCCTCGATGCTGGCGGAGGTCCAGTGGGAGCCCGACGAGCGCGCCTCGGGGCGCAACGGTCAGGCACCCGCCACCCCGGCCATCAGCGCGAGGGAGGAGGAGGTCCTCCAGCTCTTCGCCGACGGCCTGTCGCTGCCCGAGGTCGCCGCCGCCCTGTACATCAGCACCAAGACGGTCAAGAACCACCTGGCGTCCATCTACGCCAAGCTCGACGCCCGAGACCGCACCCAGGCCGTGCTCCGGGCCGTCCGCATGGGCATCATCCGACTCACCTAGGAGCGGCCTTCGGCGGCCAGCGGCGGGCCCTCACCGAACTGGTGACGCCCAGCCGCGCCAGGCGCGGTTTCGTGGCACCAGTTCAGTCGGCGGCCAGCCCCGCACCGAACTGGTGACGCCCAGCCGCGCCAGGCGCGGTTTCGTGGCACCAGTTCAGTCAAGGGCGTCGAGGGCGGCCAGCAGGTCCTGGTACATCCGGTCGGCCTGCTCGGTGGTCTCGGCGATGCAGGTGACCCTCCTAGCCTCCCCCGGGCCCTTCCCTGGATCCCCACGGGGCTTTTCAATGAGTCGAATGGCCTATCCAGGATCTCGCTCGGTATGGCGATATCTATTTTGTCACCACAGTCGAGCCCCCCGGTGGGGCGCCTACCAGAGGGAAATCACAACATGGACATCGTCAGCTACTGGAAGAACGTTTGCGCCCCGTACCTGCAGGCTCGCTTCGGGCGCACCGAGCGTGGAGCGGCTCTCGTCGAGTACGCCCTCCTCCTCGCCCTGATCGCCGTCGTCTGCATCGTGGCCCTGACCACCCTCGGCGGCAAGGCCAGCAGCAAGTTCATCACCATCGGCAACTCGCTGTAGATCTCCACGTCTCCCGACCCGTGCCCCCGGGTTGGACGAGCAGGAGGGGCCACGGCCCCTCCTGCTTCTTTCGTTCCTTTTTCGGAAAAGACCGGGCGATCTCCTGCGTTCTTTTCTAGAAAACGTAGAGGAATCGTTTAGGAATCCAGGAAACCTGCCGATAGGACTCTTGTCACTGAACTGGCCCCGCAGAAGGGGCATCAACCAGAGGGAAGAGGAAATGGACATCGTCAGTTACTGGAAGAACTTCTGCGCCCCGTACCTGCGGGCCCGTTTCGGGAAGAGCGAGCGTGGAGCTGCACTCGTAGAGTACGCGCTGCTCCTGGCGCTCATCGCCGTCGTCTGCATCCTGGCGCTCACCACCCTGGGTGGCAAGGCCAGCAGCAAGTTCATGAAGATCGGCGCCTCCCTGTAGCGCCCGGGGCCACTCCGGTCCCGGCGCGAGAGAATTTCCAGGATCTTGGGATTGCCTCTCCAGTCGGGTTCAGAAGGTGTCGATACATCTCTTGTACCTGAAGAGCCCCCCGGATGGGGCGCCTATCCCAGAGGGAAGAAAAATGGACATCGTTACGTACTGGAAGAACGTCTGCGCCCCCTACCTGCAGGCTCGGTTCGGCCGCAGCGAGCGTGGGGCGGCGCTGGTCGAGTATGCACTGCTGCTCGCCCTGATCGCCGTTGTGTGCATCATCGCCCTGACCACCCTGGGCGGCAAGGCCAGCAGCAAGTTCGTCACCATCGGCAACTCGCTGTAACCCGCAAGTCTCCCTGTCAGAGCACGAGGGCCCCGTGTCCTCGTGCTCTGTCGCGTCTGCGCCGGTGGCGCGAACTGGGCACGAGGGCCATGGTCCTCGTGCTCTGTCGCGTCTGGGCCAGGTGGCGCGAACTGGGTCGAATAACCCATCAAGCGGGTCCGGGACCGCACCGACACTTCATTTGTCAAACCAACGAGCCCCAAAGGAACGGGGCGACAATCCCAAGGGGAACAACATGGACATCGTGAGCTACTGGAAGAACCTCTGCGCCCCGTACCTGCAGGCTCGCTTCAGTCGCACCGAGCGTGGCGCCGCCCTCGTCGAGTACGCCCTGCTCCTGGCCCTCATCGCCGTGGTGTGCATCGTGGCCCTGACCACCCTGGGTGGCAAGGCGAGCAGCAAGTTCATCACCATCGGCAACTCCCTGTAGACCTTCGTCACCTCCAGTCAGAGCCCGGGAGCGTCTTGCTCCCGGGCTCTTTCGCGTGCCCGGATATCCCGTGCCGGCCACGATGCAAACGGGTCGAAAGGCCCATTGTGCGGATACACCGTTGCATCCGATGATGTGGTTGAAAACCGAAGCATCTCGACAAATCTGCGGCGTCCACCACCACAGCAAAGGGGAACCGTCATGGACATCATCAGCTACTGGAAGCACATCTGCTCTCCCTACCTGCAGGCTCGTTTCAGCCGAACCGAGCGTGGCGCCGCCCTCGTCGAATACGCCCTGCTGCTTGCTCTCATCGCCGTCGTCTGCATCGTCGCCCTGTCGACGCTCGGCGGCAAGGCCAGCACCAAGTTCAACGAGATCGGCGCCTCTCTCTGAGCCCCGGCTGGGCAGCCGGCGAAAGCAGGAGCGGGCCCGGGCCCGGTCCTCCTTCGCGTCAGCGCTCGAGGACCACCCAGTCCTCGTCGCCGTTGGTCTCCCGCCAGCCCGCGGTCTGCAGGATCGTCACCAGCGGCAGCTTCCTCTGCCAGAGGACGGTGTCCGCCTTCAAGCGGTCGAGGATCTCGAGGGAGCCGGGCCGGCCGTTCAGCAGCGCCTCGTAGTCGCGAGAGACCGACAGCGGGAACATGTCGAACCGGTCGTCGATGAAGACGGGGACGTTCGGCCACTGGAACTCGAGGTAGTTGCCGATGAAGTCCTGCTCCACCAGGCGGTTGGGCGGCTCCAGCCTGCCCTGGTCCCGGAGGTACTGCATGGCCTTGTTCGGGTACCCCACCAGGTCGAGAGGGGGATCGGAGGCGATGCGCACCGTGAACACCACGAAGGCGGCCAGCAGCACCAGCAGCATCAGCCGGTTGATCTGCACCCGCTGCTCGCCGTCGCCTCCAGCGATGCCCGACGCCCCGGCCGTCACCAGTCCCGGGTCCGGATCGGGCTCGGGCGCGGGCTCGGCCTCGAGCTCGGCCTCGGGCTCCGGCTCGGGCTCCGGGGCCGGCTGTGTCGAGCCCGACGGGTCGATGCCGACCCCACCGGCCAGTCCCAGCCCGGCCGCGGGCCCGGCATCGGCGCCCGCCGCGCCCTCGCCGGCGTCGACCGACGGCTTCCGCAGGGCTCGGCCCAGGGCCGGGGCCAGCACCACGGCCAGCACGCCGATGTTCCTCGCCGCCACCAGCCCAGCGATCAGAAACCCGACCGCGGGAAGGACGTCACGCCACGCGGGCCGTCCCCGGAGCAGGATCAGCAGGGCCAGGGTCAGGAAGATGAGGACGAAGTACCCCCCACCCCGCGAGAAATCGGGCGAGCGCCACTCGACGATGCTTCTGAACGCCTCCTGCTTCTCGCCCAGCGTGAGGGGAAAGAACAGCAGCTTGGGCCCGAGCGGATTGAGGACCGACACGGCCAAGCCGGCCAGGAAGCCCCATACGTAGCGCAGGTTGTGGCGGGGCAGGGCGTGGGTGTCGATCAGGTCGCCGACAAGGACGGCGCCGAGCCAGACCGCACCCAGCGGGAAGGAGCCGTGGCTGTTGACCCACAGCCACATCACCGGGAGCAGGAGCCACGGCGATCGCCGCCGCTCGACGACCGTGATGAGCAGGGCCATGCAGATGAGGCCGAACAGCAGTGGGCGAGGCGTCCAGAACGCGGCACCCACGCCCACCGCCGTGAGACCGGCCAGCGCGGTGCGCAGGGGCGAGCCCGTCCGGGCCAGGCGGACCACGAGCCAGACCAGAAGCGCGACAAGCAGCGCCTGTTCGAACACCACCAGCTCCAGACCGCCGAG
Source organism: uncultured Acidimicrobiia bacterium (assembly GCA_963825765.1). Lineage (GTDB taxonomy): Bacteria > Actinomycetota > Acidimicrobiia > Acidimicrobiales > AC-14 > CAWGUU01. The sequence goes on along the minus strand of CAWGUU010000004.1, from coordinate 167,645 downwards.
CCGGTACGCCCATCCGTAGGTCCACTCCGGGAACCAGCTCTGGAGCACCCATTCGTCGCCGAAGGCCGTGAACGAGTAGGGATCCGACCTCGGGATGGCGCCCGTGCGGGCCATGTCGATGCCGGTGCGCAGGTGGGTCAGCATCGAGTTGTCGCCGATCGGGCGGGCTCCCACCCTGTAGCCGAACAGGACCACGGTCAGGATGAACAGCGATTCGAGCGAGGGCGAGATGAGAGACCGCCTGAACCGGTTGAATGCCAGGCTGAACCGGTTGAATGCCAGGCTGAACCGGTTGAATGCCAGGCTGAACGGTTGAATGCCAGGCTGAACCGGGTGAAGGCACGCCTCAGCGGCGTCTCCGGGGCGTCGACCGGCCCCACGTCGAGCACCGTCATACGCTCTCCTGGCATCTGCGCTCCCGGCTCGGCTGCCACTCGAGGAACACGAGGGTGGCGTCGTCGGCCAGCTCGGCGCCGCGGTGCTTGCGCAGGTTCCCCACCACCCGACGGAGGACCTCGGAGGGCAGGACACCGCCGCCGATGTACTGCTCCACCTGGTTGCGGAGCCGGTCGAGCCCGAACTGCTCGCCGCCGGCCGGCCGCGTCTCGGTGACGCCGTCGGAGTAGAAGAGCACCCGGTCCTGGGGCTGCAGCCGGCAGTGGCCTACCTCGTAGTCGCCGATCCCGAGACCGAAGGGCAGGCACGGGTCACAGTGCATCTCGGCCACGACCGTCGAGCCGCGGATGAGCAGCGGCGGGGGATGGCCGGCGTTGACCCAACGAAAGTCGCCGGTGGCGATGTCGAGCCGCGCCACGTGACCGGTGACGAAGACCTCGCCGTCGAACTCCGCGCCCACCGCGTCGTCCATGTGCTCGGCCACGACGCCCAGGTCGAGCGAGCGGCGCCGGCCGAAGCGGAACGCGCCGAGGGCGAGGGTGCTGGCCAGGGTGGACTTCACGCCGTGGCCCATGGCGTCGATGATCGTGAAAGCCAGCACGTCGCCGTTGAGGGAATAGTCGAACGCGTCGCCGGCCACCAGGTACGCCGGCTCGAGCAGGCCGGCGATGGCGATCTCGGGCGACGAGAAGGACAGCGGCGGGAGCAGGTCCCACTGCATCTCGGCGGCGAGGTTCATTGGCCGGCGGCGGCGGCGGAGCTCGATCAGGTCGGTGTAGCGCCCGGCGGTGTGCACGAGGTGGCCGACCAGCAGTCCGAGGTCGTCGCAGAGGCCCAGCAGGCTCTCGTCGGCCGTCTCGAAGCCCAGCTCGAGGACGCCGATGCGCTCGGCCCTCTCGCGGACGGGTGACCAGACCCGCCAGCCCGCCGCCGTCTGCGCCGACAGCACCTGCTGGGTGCCGAACACCCGGCCAGCCATCGTCCCGTCGATGGGGACGCCCTTGGGCGCCTCGTCCATCAGGTCGGTGGCCAGGGCGACCGGCTGAAGCGTCTCCTGCTCGTAGTCGACGACGTACAACACCAGGTGGTTGCCACCGGTCTCGTCGAGGGCGGCGGCGACGTCGGCCGCCAGGAGATCGGGAGGCGTCAACGACGCGCGACGCAGCAGGTCGCCGATGATGGAGTGGAGCGGCATCTGGGCCAGAGCTTACGAGTTGCCGACCGATGCCCGTCTGGCCGCAGGCCGGCCCGAGTCGCCGGCGGGCTGGCCCGAGCTGCCGGAAGGCTGGCCCGAGCTGCCGGCAGGCTGGCCCGCCTCGCCGGCGGGTAGGCCGGAGCGAGTCAGGACGACCCAGCGCTCGTCGCCGTAGATCTCCCGCCACTGGCCGCTGCCCTTCAGCACGGCGGTGAGCGGAAGGCGGCGCTCCCAGAGCACGACGTTCACCTTCCACCTCTCGAGGACCGCGTTCGTCTCCGGCGACGCGCTCAGGAGCCGCTGGTAGTCACGGATCACCGGCGCCGGGAACATCTCGTACCGCTCGTCGATGAACACCACCGGTGGCTTGTGGGCGCCGAACCGCAGCTCGAGGTAGGTGCCGACGGCGTCGGTGGATGCCAGCCGGTTGGGGTCGACGAGCAGGTGCGCCTCGTCCAGGAACGCCACCGCCGCCACCGGGTACCCGCCCAGGTCGAGGGGTGCTGTGGACCGAAGGGACAGCAGGCCGAGGACCGCGGCAACCGCGATCATCCCCGCCAGGACCATGTTGAGCCGGCGGGCGGCGGGGGTCGGCGGCGGGAGAGGCGGCTGGTAATCGGGGCGCTTGAGGACTCGTCCGACGACCGGGGCCAGCACGACCGCGGCGACGGGAAGGTTGCGGACGGCGAGCAGGCCGGCAGCCACGAACACCGCCGCCGGGACGACGTCGCGCCATGTGAGCCTGGCCCGGAACAGGAGCACGACCACGACGGTGAGCAAGACGAGGGCGATCCGGGCCGGCGAGCGCTGGAAGTCGGGGGACATCCACTCGACGACGTCGTGGACCGCCTCCTGGCGGGCGGCCACGCTGAACGGGAAGAGCAGCAGGCGCAGCCCCAGGGGGTTCAGGGCGGCGACCACCAGCCCTGCCGCGAACCCGGCCGCGTACCGCATGGCGTCCCTCGGCCAGGCCCGCCAGTCCAAGGCCTCCCCCACCGCGCGCGCCCCCAGCCACGCCAGTCCCAGGGGGAAGGACCCGTGGCTGCTGACCCAAAGCCAGACAATGGGCACCAGCAGCCAAGGCGTCCGCCGGCGTTCGACGACGGTGACGGTGAGGGCCATGCAGAGCAGCCCGACCAGGAACGGTCCGGGCGTCCAGAAGCAGGCGCCGATCCCGACCACGAGCAGCCCGCCGAACGCGGTCCGCAGCGGGGAGCCGGCGCGGGCCAGCCGCACGACCAGCCACACCAGCAGGGCGATCAACAGCGCCTGCTCGAGCAGGACGAGCCTGGAGCCCCCGAGCCGGTGGGCCCAGCCGTAGGTCCAGTCCGGCAACCAGCTCTGGACCACCCAGGAGTCGCCGAAGGCGGTGAAGGAGTAGGGGTCGGAGCGGGGGATGCCGCCGCCGGCGATCATGTCGATGCCCGTGCGCAGGTGGGTGAGCATCGACGCGTCGCCGATCGGGCGGAGCCCCAGGGCGAACCCGAACAGGGCGAACGCCGCCAGCACGAGCGACTCCAGCCGGGGTGCCCGGAGCCGGGGTGGGCGCAACCGTATCGTCATACCCGCCTCTCGGACGCCCCGCGCCGGGGCGGTGGACGGCCAGGTCTTCTTGGGGCTGGGTGGGTGTACTAGCTGGTCGGGGCGGGGCCTTCGGCGCCGGCGTCTTCGAGCGACGGCTCGTCGCCGCCGGTTTCGGCGGCGGCGGCTGCGGCTTCTGTGCCGCCCACCTCGACGACATAGTCGGCCCACGCCGCCTGAGCCTCGGTCTCGGGCGTGAAGTCGGTGGCCGCGTACTCGCCGATGTAGTTGCCCTCGGCGTCGTAGGCGTGCTCGCCGAACGCCTCCTGGTACTCGGCGGCCACGACGCCACCCTCGGCCGCCTGCTTGATCGACAGGCTGATGCGACGCCGTTGGAGGTCGAGGTCGATGATCTTCACCCACAGCTCCTCGCCGGGAGTGACGACCTGCTCGGGAAGGTCGACGTGATGTGCGGCCATCTCCGAGATGTGGACGAGGCCCTCGATTCCCTCACCGACCTGCAGGAACGATCCGAAGGGCACCAGCTTGGTGACCCGGCCGTACACCAGCTCGCCGACGCGGTGGTTGTTGGCGAACTCCTGCCACGGGTCCTGCTGGGTGGCCTTCAGCGACAGGCTGATGCGCTCCCGCTCCAGGTCGACTTCGAGCACCTGGACCTCGATCTCGTCGCCGACGGCGACGACCGAGGCCGGGTGGTCGACGTGCTTCCAGGACAGCTCCGACACGTGGACCAGGCCGTCCATGCCGCCCAGGTCGACGAAGGCGCCGAAGTTGACGACCGACGACACGACGCCCTTGCGGACCTCGCCCGGCTTGAGGTTGTCGAGGAACTCCTCGCGCTGCTCCTTCTGGGTCTCCTCCAGCCACGCCCGGCGGCTCAGCACCACGTTGTTGCGGTGCTTGTCGAGCTCGATGATCTTGGCCTCGAGAGTGCGGCCGACGTACGGAAGCAGGTCCCGCACGCGGCGGAGCTCGACGAGGGAGGCGGGGAGGAACCCGCGCAGGCCGATGTCGAGGATCAGTCCGCCCTTCACGACCTCGATGACCGGCCCGGTGACGACTCCGTTGGCCTCCTTGATCCGCTCGATCGTGCCCCACGCCCGCTCGTACTGGGCCCGCTTCTTGGACAGGATCAGCCGACCCTCCTTGTCCTCCTTCTGGAGGACCAGGGCTTCGATCTCCTCGCCGATCGAGACGATCTGGTCAGGGTCGACGTCGTGGCGGATCGACAGCTCACGAGCAGGGATGACGCCCTCGGACTTGTAGCCGATGTCGAGGAGGACCTCGTCCTTGTCGACCTTGACGACGGTGCCGGTGACGATGTCGCCGTCGTCGAACTCGACGATCGTGCCGGCGATGGCGTCCTCGAACGACATGGCGTCGGGGTCGTGACCCACGATCTCCCGGAAGACGTACTCACCTCCCTCGTTGGCGGGGGCGCTGCCGCCTGCCGGGGATTGAGGGGCCGGGGCCTGCGTGGCGGGGGTGGCGGGGGAGGAGGGGGTCTGGTCGGACATGGTTCGGGCGGGCCTTTGTCGATTGGGATACGGGTGAACTGGGATACGGATCGCCGGGCGCGACACAACGCTCCTCAGCAGCCACATGGTACCCCCAGTGTCCACAGGCACCAGTGGCCGATCCCGCGGCAAGTAAACGCCAAGTGCCGACGGCCAAGATGGCTTCGTGGTTTCGGCGGGCCAGTGAGCGGATTGCCGTCCTCGGCAGACGGCGGCTCGTACGCCGAGGACGGCAATCTCCGCTCATTTCCCCTCCTGTTCCAGCAGTTCCCGGCCGGACCGGTGAGAGACGCGGCGGTGACCCAGCTGGCGAGCGCGGGCCGGGACGAAGCGGTGGTCCGGTCCTGGTGTGAGACCGGGGAGGTGTGCGCCCTCGTCGACGTCGGCGCCGGCGACGACGACCCGCACCCGGCCGCAGCCGTCGTCGTGCCCCGTGGCGGAGGGACGATGGAGCTGGCGCTGCTGGTCACACCCGGGTCGCAGGGCCCGGACCTGGCCAGACGCATGCTGGCCCAGCTCTGCGACTCCCTGCGGCGCCGCCAGGTGCGGCGACTGACGGTCGCCGCCACGAACGTGGAGATCCCGCTGATGGCCGTCCTCCAGGAGACGGGTTTCCGCTTCCAGACCGTCGAACGGGACGGGTGCACCCCCGAACGCGGCCTCACGCCGGGGGTCGTCGACGGCATCGAAGCCCGCGACCTCGTCTGGTTCGAACAGAGCCTGTAGGACGTCCGCGCCCGGGTGAGCCGCGTTTTGCAACCGGTTGAGGATCCATTGGCTGGTTGACGATCCACTGACCAGCCTTCGCCTAGGCTCGGGATCCGTCGGAGGGGGATCACCGGTTGCAATACCGAGTGCTCGGGCCGTTGCAGGTGGACGACGAGGGGGCCGTCCTCGAGCTGGGTCGCCGGAAGCAGCGCGCCGCGTTGGCGGTGCTGCTCGTGGAAGCCAACCGTGTCGTGTCCCTCGACCGGCTCATCGACCTGCTGTGGGGCGACGAGCGCCCCGCCCGTTCGACCGCCTCCCTCCAGGTCTACGTGTCGAACCTGCGGCGGATCCTCGAGCCCGGGCGGCAGGCCCGAACCCCGTCCACCGTCCTGCTCACGCGGCCACCCGGCTACCTGCTGCGGGTGGCGCCCGAGGCGCTCGACGCCTGGAGGTTCGAGGTCTTGGCCGCCGAGGGCCGCCGGCTCCTCGCCCAGGGCCGCCACCTACCCGCCCGCCAGACGCTCGAGGACGCACTTGCCCTGTGGCGCGGCGACGCCCTGGCCGACTTCGCCTACGAGGACTTCGCCAGGCCCTCGGCCGCCCGCTGGGAGCAGATCCGCCAGCTCGCGGTCGAGGACCGAGTCGAGGCCGACCTGGCGTTGGGAGCCCACGAGCGCGAGGTTGCGGAGCTGGAGAGCCTCGTCGCCAGGTTCCCCCACCGGGAGCGGCTGTGGTGCCTGCTCATGGTCGCCCTCTACCGCTGCGGGCGCCAAGGGGACGCGCTGCGCGCCGGCGCCCGGGCGCGGACGGCGCTGATCGAGGACCTGGGCGTCGACCCGACGCCCGATCTCGCCCGGCTCGAGGCCGACATCCTCGCCCACGCCGCGACGCTGAGCTGGCAGCGCGGCGCCGGGAGCGAGGGCCTACCGGCGATCGTCGTCGACCCGCCCGCGGACGCGCCGGCGGGTCGACCGCAGGGCATGGCCCTCGTGGGTCGAGTGTCCCAGCTGGCGGCCCTCGACCTCGCCCTGGCCGAGGCGGCGGAGGGGCGGGGCGCGATGGTGCTCCTCTCGGGCGAGGCGGGCATCGGCAAGACGCGACTGGCCGAGGAAGCGGCGACGCGGGCGGCCGCCGCCGGTGCGGCCGTGGCGTGGGGCGGGGTCCACGAGGGTGACGGCGCACCGGCCTTCTGGCCGTGGGTGCAGGTGCTGCGGACGATCCTCACCAAGAGCCCCACGGCCGACCTGCCCCGTGACCTGCCCGGGGCGTCGTGGCTGGTGCACCTCGTGCCGGAGGCCGCTCCCCTGCTCGGCTCTCCGGGGCCCCCTCCCGCGCTCGACGCCGAATCGGCCCGGTTCCAGCTGTACGAGGCGGTCGCTGCCGCGCTCGTGGCGGTCGCCGCCGCCCGGCCGCTGGTGGTGGTCCTCGACGATCTCCACTGGGCCGACGTCGCCTCCCTCGCCCTGTGCGAGTTCCTCGCCGCCCGCCTCGAAGGCACCCGGCTGCTGGTGATGGGCACGTACCGCCCTGCCGAGGTGTCCCGCGGTCACGCCATGGTGCCGACGCTGGCCGGGCTGGCCCGTGTGCCCCGGTTGGAGCGGATCACGTTGCCCGGCCTCAACCGCACGGAGGTGGCCGATTTCGTCGCCGGCGGCTGGGCCCTGGCACCCTCGGACGAGCTCGCCGCCGCCCTCCAGGCCCGCACCGACGGCAACCCCTTCTACCTGGCCGAGCTGGTCAAGCTGCTCACGAGCGAGGGGTCACTGGGGCGACCCGACGCCGTCGCCGCGGCCGAGGTGCCGGTGGGCGTCCGCGACGTGCTCCGCCGTCGTTTCGACCGCCTGCCCGAAGCCACCAACGCCCTGCTGCGGGTGGCAGCCGTGATCGGGCGGGACTTCGACCTGCGCGTGCTGTCGGCGGCCAGCGACTACGACGAGGAGCGGACGCTGGAGGCGGTGGAAGCTGCGCTCGTGACCGGCATCGTGGCCGAGGTTCCGGCGGTCGTCGGGCGGTACCGGTTCTCGCACGCGTTGGTGCAGGAGACGCTGTACGACGAGCTCAGCGCCGTCCGCACGGCGCGCCTCCACGCCCGGGCCGGGGCGGCGATCGAAGCCTTGCCCCGCAACGACGGGCGGGTGGCCGAGCTGGCCCATCACTTCTACCGGGCGGCGGCGGTCGTCGGCCCGGAGAAGGGTCTGAGGTACGCGCTCGAGGCGGCCGACGCGGCGCGGGCGGCGCTCGCGTACGAGACCGTCGAGGACCACCTGCGCCGCGCCCTGCAGCTGATCGAGACGATGCCGGTGGGCGTCGATCGGGATCGTCAGGAGCTCCGGGTGCAGAACCGGCTGGCGCTGTCGCTGCTGATGACCGCCGGCATGGTCTCGCCGGCGGCGGCCGTCGCCTACGACCGTGCGTCGGAGCTCGGCCTCGCCCTCGGGGACACCCGCGAGCTGCTCTCGTCGATGTCCGGCCTGACCAAGGCGTCGACCGTGCGGGCCGAGTGGCACGTCGTGACCGCCCTCGGCGCCCGGATGGTGGAGCTGGCCGAGTCGTCGGGTGACCAGCTCGGCCTGGCCGCCGGCCTGTTCGCCATCGGCAACGCGGACACGTTCCGGGGCGCGCTGGCGCCGGCCACGCAGCGCGTCGAGGAGGCGATCGATCTCTCCCGCCCGCTCTGGGAGCCCGGCGGCGACGTCTCCTCGGTCTGGGTGAGCCCCCTGGTGTACGCCCTGGCCGTCCGCGGCCTCATCCTCTCCTTGGAGGACCGGGAGCCGGAGGCCGTCGCGCTCACTTCCGAGGCAACGGCCGTGGCCGAGGCCACCGGGTTTCCGTTCTGGCTGGCAGGCGTCCAGCTGTGCGACGCGCTCCGGTCGGCCTGCACGCTGGACACAGCCGGGGCGGTCCGCGCCGGCGAGCGGTGTCTCGCCGTCGGACGGGCGGCGGGGATGGGCGGGTTCCTGACGCTCACCGAGGTGCTCGTCGTATGGGGACGCGGACGGGAGTTCCCCGGGACCGCCTACGTCTCCCAGCTGCAGGCGGCGATCCTCGCCTGCGAAGCGGCTGGGATCGCCATGTGGCGGCCGCTCAGGTGTGCGCTCCAGGCCGACGCCCTGCTGCTGTCGGGCCGACCGGCGGAGGCCGTCGCCGCCGCCGACGAGGGACTCGCCGCCTGCGCCGAGCGCGGCGAGCGGGTCTGCGAGGCCGAGCTGCACCGTCTCCGCGGCGAAGCGCTCGCCGCCGTCGCCCCGAACCACACCGCCGACGCCGAAGCCGAAACGAGCCTGCGGCGGGCCCTCGTCGTGGCCGAGGCCCAGGGTGCGACCCTGTTCGCCCGCCGCGCCGCCGCCAGCCTCGAAGGCCTGGTGGCTACCGCCAGGAGCTGACCGCACCCTGGTCGGTAGTGGACGGGCCAGCCGGCGCCAGCCGGCGGAACCGGCGCGACCGGCCCGTCCATCACGCAGAATACGCACCCTCGCCGGCCTCCGCGCCGCAAACGACGGTGGTTGTCAGCTTTTTGCGGTGGCCCAGCTGTCGCCCCAGGCCAGGTTCACCTCGAGGGGCACCGACAGCTCGGCCGCTCCCCGCATGGCCTCGAGGGTGATGGCGGCGGCAACCTCCTCCTCGTCGGGCGGGACCTCGAGGATCACCTCGTCGTGGACCTGCAGCACCAGGCGGCTGGCCAGGCCGCGGGCGTCGAGGGCGAGGTCGAGGCGGACGAGGGCGACCTTGAAGATGTCGGCGGCCAGGCCCTGGATACCGGCGTTCATGGCCTGGCGTTCCCCGGCCTGGCGCAGGCGGTAGTTCTGCGACTGGAGCTCGGGGATCTGGCGTCGCCGTCCGAACAGGGTCTCGGTGTACCCGCGGTCGCGGGCCTCGGCGACGGTGCGCTCCATGTACGACCGCACGCTGGGAAAGGCCTCGAAATAGGCGCCGAGCACCTGGGCTGCCTCCTCGGTGGGGATCCCCAGGCGCTGGCCCAGCCCGTAGGACTCCATGCCGTAGGCCAGCCCGTACGACACCATCTTCGCCTTCGACCGCATCCCGAGGGTCACGTCGGCCGGGTCGACGGCGAACAGGCGGGCGGCGGTGGCCCGGTGGATGTCCTGGCCGGTGGCGAAGGCCTCGATCAGGCCCGGGTCCTGGGCGAGGTGGGCGATGACCCGAAGCTCGATCTGGTTGTAGTCGGCGACGAGGAAGCGGCAGCCCTCGGCCGGCAGGAAGGCCTGCCGGATGCGCCGGCCCTCCTCGGTGCGGATCGGGATGTTGTGGAGGTTGGGCCGGTCCGAGCTGAGTCGGCCGGTGCGGGCGACCGTCTGGTTGAACGTGGCGTGGATGCGGCCGTCGGGCGCAACCTCGGCCAGCAGCGACTCCCCGTAGGTCGACCGCAGCTTCTCCACCTCGCGGTACCTGAGCAGGGGCTCGACGATCGGGTGCAGGCCCCGCAGCTTCTCCAGGGACGCGGCGTCGGTGGAGAATCCGGTCTTGGTCTTCTTCTGGGGCTGGAGCCCGAGCTTGTCGAACAGGATCCGTCGCAGCTGCAGGGTGGAGTTGACGAGGAACCGCTCGCCGGCCAGCTCCTGGATCTCCTCCTCCAGGCGGGCCCCCTCGGTGACCAGGCCGTCGTAGATGCTGCGGAGGAAGTCGACGTCGACCCGCACCCCCGACTTCTCCATGCGGGCGAGGACCCGCACGAGCGGCCGCTCGACCTCGTCGTGCAGCCGGCGCAGTCCCCGCTGGTCCAGGGCCTGCTCCAGGGCCGGGGTGACCATGCCGACGGCAACCGCCCGGCGGCCGGCCTCCTCGGCCGGGTCGCGGGCGGTGCCGGACAGGTCGAGCTGGCCGGGCGGAGGAGCGTCGGACGAGCGGATCTCCAGGCCCAGGAAGCGGGCGGCGAGGTCGTCGAGCAGGTACTGGGTGCCGGCGGGGTCGATCAGGTAGGCGGCGATGGCGGTGTCGAGCTGCAGGCCGCGCATGTCGAGGTCGAGTCCCCGCAGCAGGGCTTTGGCGTTGTGGGCCCGGAACGGGGCGTCGGCGAGGGCGTCCCGCACCGCCGGGTCGGCGAGCACGTCGGCAGGGATCCAGTGGGCGACCTGGGCCCCAACAAGTTTCTCGGGGGCAGCCACGGCCAGGCCGATCGGCCGGCTGCGACCCTCCTCGCCCTCCCATTCGGCGGCCAGGCTGAGGACTCCCGTCCCGAGGCCGCCCCTTCCGAGGATCGCAACCGCCTCGTCCGCCGTGTGCGCCCGGAGGATCTCGACCTCCATGGGCTGGGTGTCGGGCGCGGCCGGCGCCGGGCTCTGGTCGGGACCGCCCGTGGCCTCCAGCAGGCGGGCGTGCAGCGTGTTGAACTCGAGGAAGTTGAACAGGTCCCGGACTGCGGCCGGGTCCCAGTCGCCCATGCGCAGCTCGTCGAGGTCGAGCTCGAGGGGGACGTCGCGCACCAGAGGCGTGGCGGTGGCGTTGCTGCGGACCTGGGCCTCGGCCGTCCGCATGTTCTCCTTCAGCTTGGGCGTCAGGGCCTCCAGGTTGGCGAAGACGCCGTCGAGGTCGCCGTAGGTGTTGAGCAGCCTGGCCGCCGTCTTCTCCCCCACCCCCGGGACGCCGGGCAGGTTGTCGGAGGGATCGCCCCGCAGGGCCGCGTACTGCGGGTACATCGCCGGCGTGACCCCGGTGCGGTCCTTGATCCCCGCCTCGTCGTAGAGCACGTAGTCGCTCACGCCCCGGCGGTTGTAGAGGACCTTGACATGGGGGTCCTCGACCAGCTGGTAGGCGTCACGGTCGCCGGTGACGACGATCACGTCGTCGCCCCGGTCCCTGCCCTCGGTGGCCAGCGTGGCGATCACGTCGTCGGCCTCGAAGCCGATGGCCTCGAGGATCGGGATGCGCAGGGTCTCGACCACCTGGCGGACGAGGCCGAGCTGCTGGCGGAGGATGTCGGGAGCCTCGGCCCGGCCCGCCTTGTAGTCCGAGACGAGGGCGTGGCGGAAGGTGGGCTCGGGGCGGTCGAAGGCGACGGCGATGCCGTCGGGCCTGTGGTCCTTGAGCAGGTTGATCAGCATCGACGTGAAGCCGAACACCGCGTTCGTGACCTGCCCCGACGCCGTCGCCAGGTCGGTGGGAAGGGCGAAGAACGCCCTGTAGGCGAGGGAGTTGCCGTCGAGGAGCATGATCTTGGCGACCCTCGGATGCTACGGCCGCCGGCTCGGCCAGGACGCACAGAGCCCTTTCGCGAGGGCCTACGAGTACGCTGTCCGGCGATGGCCGAGTTCCACCCGCCGCTCGAGGAGTACCTCGAGGCCATCTGGGAGCTGAACGAGGAAGGCATCTCGGTCATCCAGGCCCGCCTGGCCGAGCACCTCGGTCACTCGGCTCCGTCGGTGTCGGAGATGGTGCGGCGCCTCAAGGCGGACGGCTATGTCGAGCTCAACGGGCGTTTCCTCTCCCTCACCGACAAGGGCGTGGCCCGGGCGGTGAGCGTCGTCCGCAAGCACCGCCTGGCCGAGCGGCTGCTCACCGACATCATCGGGATCCCCTGGCACCGCACCCACGTGGAGGCGTGCCGGTGGGAGCACGTGATCTCCGACGAGGTCGAGGAGCGCCTCGTCGCCATCCTCGACAACCCCGCCACCTGTCCTCACGGCAACCCAATCCCCGGCGCAGGGGGCAAGCTGCCCGAGCTTTGGGCCCTGGCCGGCTTCGAGCCGGGCGACAAGGTCCGCCTCGAGCGGGTCACCGAGCAGGTCGAGGTGGACATGGACGCCCTCATCTACCTCGACGACCACGGCTTCGTTCCCGGCACCGCGGCCGAGATCAAGTCGAGGGCGCCCGACGGCACGCTGACCCTGGAGATGGGCGACGGCACCATCGCCCTCGGCCCGACCCTGGCGGGCCAGCTATTCGTCGCCAAAGCCTGAAAGGGCCTCTCGCAAGAAGGTTCTCCCAGGAGTACCCCAACCGCTGCGTCGGCGTCCGCGCCACCGGCGACGTGCACTCGACATCGGGAAGCCCCCCGGGGTAGACGCCCAAATCTGCAAGGCCGGGGCCGCTGGCCGGGAGGCTAGGAGATGACCTCGATCCTGCAGCGCGGGCCCGGTGCGTTCGCCAGGCTGCCGTCGGCAGTGAGCAGCGTCGTCTCCAGGAACTCGGCCAGCGCTACGTAAGCCGCGTCGTACGGCGTGAGGTTGTCGCGAAGCTCCCAGCAGCGTTGCAGCAGCGGTTGGTGCGACACCCGATCGCAGGGAAGCGCCTGGAGGTCGGTAAGGGCGAGGCCGACGCGACGCTCGTCGAGGGCACCGGCGGAGGCCAGGCGGCGCCAGGCCGAGATCACCTCCAGGTCGACCACGTGCGGTGCGGCAAGCCGCTCGCCTCGCAGGCGCAGCCTGGCCCGGTCGCCATCGGGCCCGTCGTCGGCAAGGGCGGTGACCACGACGCTGGCATCGACGACGATCACCGCGAGTCGCGGTCGGATCGGACGGCCCATGCCGCCTCGTCGAAGCCGGCTCGGCCGCCGGCCCTCCCACCGGCCCGATCGAGTAGCTCGTCCGATGTCGGCGTGCGGGCGTCGGCGACGAGCTGGGCGAGCAGGTACTCCTGCAGCGACTTGCCGGCGACGGCCGCCCGGCGCCGGAGCGTCGCATGGACATCGGCCGGTACGTCCTTGACCTGGATGCTCGGCATGGGGACCCACGGTAGCGCCAATTTGGCGCCAAGAGGAGTGTTGTGGCGCCGTTGGCGGGACGAATGGACCCTTCGCCGCGCCGTGAACCGGGCTCCCCGCCGATTTTCGTTACCATCCTGGTCCCGACAGGGAGGCCGCTCTTGCAGGTCGACTACCGGAGCATCCGCAACGCACTGCCAGAAGGCAGGACGCTCCCGGAGGAGCTGTGGACCCGGCGCCACAAAGGGATCCTCGTGGTCCTCTGGGTCCTTGCCGGTCTCATCCCGGTGTTCGCCCTGGCGCGGGGAGTCTCGATCGCGCACACGATCCCCGAAGCTGCCATCGGTCCGGTCCTCGCCCTCCTGGCCACGACGACGGCGCTCACCCGCCGGCAGCGCAGCGTGGCCGCCACGCTCGGCCTGCTGTCGTGCACGGCGGTGCTCGTGCACCTGTCGGGCGGCGTCATCGAGATGCACTTCCTCTTCTTCGTGATGGTCGCGCTCGTGGCCCTCTACCAGGACTGGGTCTGCTTCGGCCTCGCCATCGCCTACGTGCTCGTCCACCACGGGATCCTCGGAGTGGTGGACCCCAGCTCGGTCTTCAACCACTACGCGGCGCTGAACCACCCCTGGAAATGGGCGGCCATCCACGCCTTCTTCATCGCCGGCATCAGCATCGTCTGCCTGGTCACGTGGCGGCTGGACGAGAACCTGCTCGACCGGGAGCGGGAGGCGGAGGAGCGCCTGCGCGAGGAGACGCGCATCGTCGAGACGCTCAACGACGTGGGTCGCACGGTCGGTGCGGAGCTCGACCTCCAAACCGTCGTCCAGCGGGTCACCGAGGCCGCCACCGACCTCACGGCGGCGTCCTTCGGCGCCTTCTTCTACAACGTCGTCGACGCCGAGGGTGAGTCGTACATGCTCTACGCGCTGTCGGGCGTGCCCGCCGAGGCGTTCGCCGGGTTCCCGATGCCCAGGAACACTGGCGTGTTCGCACCGACGTTCGCCGGCGCGCCAACCGTACGCCTCGACGACGTGACAGCCGACCCCCGTTACGGTCACAACCCGCCGTACCACGGGATGCCGGAGGGCCACCTGCCGGTGCGCAGCTATCTGGCGGTGTCGGTTCGCTCCGTGCGGGGAGAGGTACTCGGCGGGCTGCTCTTCGGGCATCCCGAACCGGCGCGGTTCACCGATGTCGACGAACGGCTGGCCGAGGGCATCGCCGCGCATGCCGCGGTGGCGATCGACAACGCCCGGCTCTACGAGGCGGAGCGGTTGTCCCGCGAGCTCGCCGAGCGGGCGCAGCGCCGGCTGGCCGTGCTGGCCGACGCCAGCCGGGTGCTGGCGTCCTCACTCGACGTCGACCGCATCCTCGAGGGGCTGTCCGGCATCGTGGTACCCGCCATGGCCGACCGCTGCGTGGTGTTCCTCGCCGGCGGCGACGGTCTGCTCCGGCAGGTGGTGGCGCCTCTGCGTCATCCTGCCGGCTCGCATTCGTCGGGGCGGACGATCGCCGCCGCCGCCGATCCCGCCGGCCCGTACGCCCGAAGCTTCGTCTCGGGGGAGAGCATCCTGCTCGGCCCGGGGCCGCACGAGGTCGACCCGCCGCAGGACGTGTCGGCGGTCGTCGTGCCACTGGTCGGCCGGGAGGGCCCGGTGGGAGTGCTGGCCCTGAGCACGACGGACAGTTCTGGCCGGGTGCTGAACGAGGACGACGTGGCGCTGACCGAGGAGCTGGGCCGGCGTGCCGCGGTGGCCGTCGAGCACGCCCGGCTCTATGCCAACCAGCGCAGCGCGGCGGAAACGCTCCAGCACAGCCTGCTCCCGGAGGTGCTGCCGGAGCTCCCAGGGGTCGCCATCGCCAGCCGCTACCTGCCCGGCGGGCCCGACGTGGAGGTGGGTGGCGACTGGTACGACGTGATGGCGCTGCACGACGGCATGCTGGCGCTGGCGATGGGCGACGTCGTCGGGCGTGGCGTCCCTGCGGCGTCGCTGATGGGCCAGCTGCGGAACGGCCTGCGGGCCTACGTGGTGGAGGGCCGCTCCCCTGCCCAGGTCCTGAGCCTGCTGAACCGACTGCTCCGCGACGTCGGGACACCCCACCAGATGGCGACGCTCGTCGTCATGGTGCTCGACCCCGAGACCGGCGAGCTCCGCTACGCCAACGCCGGGCACCCGCCTCCCCTCGTGGCGACCCCCGACGGCAGGGCGGTGTTCCTCGAGGATGCGGTCGGTGTGCCGCTGGGCGCCATCGGCCACGCCGAGTACTTCGAGACGGCCGTGACCCTGGAACCCGGCTCCACCCTGGTCCTCTACACGGACGGCCTGGTGGAGGACCGCACCACGCCGCTCGACGTCGGCCTCGACCGCCTCCGAAACAGCCTGCTGGCCGCTCCGGGGGACGTGGACGCGATGTGCGAGCACCTCACCGCCCACGTGCGCGAGGCCGGGCCGGCCCAGGACGACGTGGCTGTGCTCGCCGTGCGGTGGCTCGCCCTCGGGGCCACGCTCGATCTCCAGGTACCCAGCCAGGCGCGGGTGCTGCGACCGTTGCGGGCCGCCCTCCGCCGGTGGCTGGCGGGGGCCGGAGTGACGGACCAGGAGGCCTTCGAGATCCTGGTTGCGACCTCCGAAGCCTGCTCGAACGCCATCCGGCACGGCGCACCGCATGCGACGCATTTCGACTTCAGGGCCGAGCTCGACGGAGACGTCGCCATCGTCGTGCGCAGCTCCGGCAGGTGGCGGGAACGGCGATCGTCGGCGCCGGGCGGCAGGGGGCTCGACATCATGCGCCAGTTCATGGACGACACCGAGGTCGACAGCGGAGCGGACACCACCGAGATTCGGATGCGACGCCGGCTGGAGAACGGCGTCACTGCGGCGGGATCGGGCGTCGATGCGACTTGAGCTCACGGACGACGACGGCGTCGTCGTCGCCCGCATCGAGGGGGACATCGACTTCGACTCCGCCGGTGACCTGGGCCGGGACGTCATGCAGGCGATGCCCGACGCGGCAGTCGGCCTCGTGCTGGACCTGACCGACGTGCGCTACGTCGACAGCGGCGGCGTGCGCGTCTTCTTCGAGCTGGCCGCCCAACTCGAGGCGTCCGGGCGCAGGGTGGCCCTGGCCGTCCCCGAGACCTCGCCCGTCCGTCGGCTGATCAAGATCACCCGGCTCGAGGAGGCCGTCATCCTCTGCACGAGCGCCCAGGAGTGCACGGAGATGATCCGCCAGACGTAGTCGCCGACGCCCCGCCGATTGCCGCTGGCCCTAAGGAACCAGGCTCCCGTCGATCACCTGCTGGGCGGCCACGGCCATCTTGGCCCGCTGGCGCATGGCGGACTGCTGGATGAACGAGAAGGCGTCGCTCTCCGACATCGAGTGACGGTCCATGAGGATCCCCTTGGCCCGGTCGACGAGGCGCCTGGTGGCCAGGGACTCCTCGAGGCCGTGGACCTCGTCCTCCAGGGCCTTGACCTCCCGGAACCGGGCCAGCGCCACCTCGATGGCGGGCACGAGGTCGCTCTTCTGGAACGGCTTGACCAGGTAGCCGATGGCGCCGGCGGACGTCGCCTGCTCGACCAGGTCGCGCTGGCTGAAGGCGGTGAGGATCAGCACCGCCGCCCAGCGGGCGGCGACGATCTCCTTGGCCGCGGCGATCCCGTCCATGCCCGGCATCTTGATGTCGAGGATGGCCATGTCGGGGCTCAGGTCGCGCACGAGGGCGACCGCCTCGTCGCCCCGGCCGACGGCGCCGACGACCTCGTAGCCCTCCTCCTCGAGGGTCTCCTGGAGGTCGAGCCGGATTATCGCCTCGTCGTCGGCGATGACGATGCGGACAGGGCCAGTCACAGTGGGCCAGTCACAGTGGGCCAGTCCCAGTGAGCCGCTCACAGTCGGCGTGGCACGGGCACGGTCAGCCGAGCTCCCGGGCGAGCCGGTCGAGCAGCTCGTCCTGGGAGCGCTCGAGCTGGCGGATCTCGGCGTCCAGCTCGGACCGGTGCCGGGCCATGGCGTCGGCGTGGCGCTGGGCCTCCCGGCTCTCCTGCTCGGCCAGCGGCGTCTCCGACACCAGGGCGCGCATGCGGGCCTCCTCGGCAGCCTCGTTGAGGAACGCCAGCTGCTCGTCGGCGACCTGTCGCTCGCCGCGCAGCCTCTTCACGCGCTCGGACGACTCGGAGAGGCGTCGCTCGACCAACCACTTGGACACGGGCCGATTCTAGGCGTCGGGCGGCCGGTGCCAAGGTGATGACCTGGGAACTTCCCGATCCCCACTGTTCGTCGAAGAGGCATGATCCACGAGGGAGGGCTTGCCATGGGACGGTTGCGACAGGTGAAGCGGTGGCAGGTCGTCGCCGCGGGGGTGGCGGCGCTCGTGATCGCCGGGACCATCGTGGCGGCTGTCACAAACGAGACGTCAGGGGAGGCCACCCTGGCCATCACCGAGCCGGCCCGGGACTCGGCGGCCGCCTCAGGTTCGGCATCGCCGGCGCCGGCACCCCTCGCCTTCCCGTCCCCCGACGGCGCCGGCGGCGACGAGTCTGGCCAGAAGCAGATCGACATCGGGCCGGTGCCGCCCACCACCGTGCCCGGGGCCGTCGTGCCCGGGGCGCTGAAGATCGTCAGGACGGGCGAGCTGCGGGTCAACGTGGGCAAGAACGGCTTCGGCGCCGCCTTCGACCGGGTGGCATCCATCGCCGCCGCCCACGGCGGCTTCGTCGCCAACTCGTCGACCTCCACCGTGGAGAAGGCCCGCGCCGGCGAGCTCACGGTGCGGGTGCCGGCCGACAAGTTCGACGCCGCCCGCCGCGACCTCGGCGCCCTCGGCACCGTCGAGTCCCAGTCGCTGCGGGGCGAGGACGTCAGCGCCCAGCTCGTCGACTACGACGCCCGCCTGAAGAGCCTCACCGCCCAGGAGGAGGCCCTGCGGGGCCTGCTCGGGAAGGCCACCGCGGTCGGCGAGGTGCTCCAGGTGCAGAACTCGCTGTTCGACGTCCGCCAGCAGATCGAGCAGCTCCAGGCCCAGAAGGCCAACCTCGAGCAGGCCGCCTCCCTGGCCACGCTGCAGGTGTCGCTGTTCGAGCCAGGCGCCGCGTTCCGGCCCCAGCCGACAGAGCCGGAGAAGGGCCTGGCCGGGGCGCTCGGGCGGGCGGTCGACGCCGCCGAGTCGGTGGTGAGCGGGATCATCGTGGCCATCGGCTGGCTCACGCCACTGGCCCTCATCGCCCTGCTGGCGTGGGGCGTCAGCCGGCTCCTCCGGCGCCGGAAGAGCGGGGGCCCGGCCGGTCCCGCACCGACCGAAGCGCCCGTCACGAGCTGACACCCGTCCCTGGCGCCCCTCCCGGCGTCCCTACACTCCTGGGGATGCCGCCCCTCGACCACCGCGCCTGGGGCGTCCAGGACGGTTACCACGACGTCGCCGGCACCTGGCACGACGCCCCGCCGTCGACGATCGCGGCAGCGCTCGAGGCCATGGGCGCCGGGCCCGACCAGTCGACCCCGGACGCCGGGGCGTCGACGCAGTTCGTGACGCCCGGCTCGTCAACGGCGGTCGACGGCCCGGCGATGCTGACCACCGAGGGCGGGGCGGTGCTGTGGGTCGAGCACGAGCTGCCCGCCGACCTCCCCCTCGGCTACCACACCCTGACCCGCCTCGACGACGGCACGCCGACCACGATCGTCGTCACCCCCGGCCGCTGCCCGTTGCCCACGGCCCCGACGTGGGGATGGGCCGTCCAGCTCTACGCGGCCCGATCGAGGGACAGCTGGGGCATGGGCGACCTCGCCGACCTGTCCACCCTGGCCCGCTGGTCACGCGACGACCTGGGTGCCGGCGTGGTCATGGTCAATCCCCTTCACGCCGCCCATCCCGGCGCGCCGCAGCAGCCGAGCCCCTACTACCCGAGCAGCCGGCTCTTCCGCAGCCCGCTCTATCTGCGCATCGAGGACGTGCCCGGCGCCGCCGCCGTGCTCGGGCCCCGGCTGGAGGAGCTGGCGGCCGCCGGGCGGGCGCTGAACGCCGACCGTCGCATCGACCGCGACGAGGTGTGGCGGCTGAAGCACGAGGCGCTGACCACGATCTGGGGCTCGGTGGCCGACAACTTCGCCTTCGACCGGTGGCGGGACGACGCCGGCGAGGCGCTGCAGTCCTATGCGACGTTCTGCGTGCTGGCCGAGCAGTTCGGGCGGGACTGGCGGACGTGGCCGGACAAGTACCGGCACCCCGACCACCCCGAGGTGGTCCGGTTCGGCAAGATCCAGCGCCGGCGGGTCCGCTTCCACCAGTGGGTGCAGTGGCTGATCGACCGCCAGTTGGCGTCGGCGTCGTCGGCGCTGCCGGTCCTGCACGACATGGCCCTCGGCGTCGACCCTGCCGGTGCCGACTCGTGGATGTGGCAGGACGCGTTCGCCGAGGGCATGTCGGTGGGTGCCCCGCCCGACCAGTTCAACACCCGCGGCCAGGACTGGGGGGTCCCGCCCTTCAACCCGTGGGCCCTTCGGTCCAGCAGCTACCGGCCCTTCGTCGAGACCATCAGGTCCACCCTCCGGCACGCCGGCGGCCTGCGCCTCGACCATGTGATGGGCCTGTTCCGGCTGTGGTGGGTGCCGGCGAGCGCATCGGCCGCCGACGGCGTCTACGTGCGCTACCCGGCCAACGACCTGCTGGACATCGTCGCCCTGGAGTGCCACCGGGCCGGCGCCTTCGCCGTCGGCGAGGACTTGGGCACGGTGGAGGACGAGGTGCGCGACGAGCTCCACGCCCGCGCCGTGCTGTCCTACAAGGTGCTGTGGTTCGAGGACCGGCCGCCCTCCGAGTACCCCGAGCAGGCGCTGGCGTCGGTGAGCACCCACGACCTGCCGACGGTGGCCGGGCTGTGGACCGGCTCGGACCTCGACGACCAACACAAGGTCGGCATGGAGCCCCACGACGAGTCCACCCACGCGATCAAGGCCCGGTTGCAGGCCATGCTCGGCGTCGACGAGGACGCGCCGGTGGACGAGGTGGTGGCCCGCACCTACTCGTGCCTCGGACAGGCGCCCACGCTGCTGCTGACCGCAGGCCTGGAGGACGCCCTGGCCGTGGCCGAGCGGCCCAACATGCCCGGCACTCTGGACGAATGGCCCAACTGGTCGATCGCCCTGCCCGCCCCGCTGGAGGACCTGATGGTCGATCCGCGGGCCCGTGCCGTCGCCGACGGCCTCACCCGGCCGCCTCCGGCCGGGGCCACCGCCGGGGCCGGGGCCGGGGCCGGCGAGGCTGCTCCGGAGGACGACGGGTGATCGAGGGCCTGCGGCTGTGGCTGGCCGGCACCAACGTGTGGGTCGTCGCCCCCGACGGCCCCGGTGGGGAGTGCGTGCTGATCGACGCGCCTCCGGACCCGACGGCCATCCTCTACCGGCTGCGGGAGCGGGAGCTCCGCCTGGTGGCCCTGCTCACGACCCACGGCCACGTCGATCACGTCGGGGGTATCGGCGAGGTCGTCGCCCGGGCTGCCCGGCCTACGGAATGCGAGGCCGTCCCGGTCCACATCCACCCCGCCGACCGGCACATGCTGCTCGACCCCGTCGGCACGGGCGGCACCCTGGCCCGCATGCTGGACATGGAGGACCTGCGCATCCCGCCTCCCGAGGTCATCCACGCTCTCGACGACGGCCAGAAGGTCTCAGGCGCGGGCATGACGTTCACCGCCCTCCACACCCCCGGGCACACCAAAGGGTCGACGTGCTTCCTACTGGAGCAGGCCGGCGAGCCGCCGATGCTGTTCAGTGGCGACCACCTCTTCGCCGGCTCGATCGGGCGCACAGACATGCCGGGGGGCTCCTACGAGGAGCTCATGGACTCCATGGCGGCCAAGGTCCTCCCCCTCGCCGACGAGGTGGTGGTGCTTCCCGGCCACGGGGACACGACCACGGTCGGCCACGAGCGTCACACCAACCCGTTCCTCCTGCGCCAGTTCGGGGCGCCGGCCGACTGAGCCGGGCCGGCCGCCTCGTCCGCAACTGGGGCGGCTCAACCGCGCCATGCGCGGTTTCGTGTCACCAGTTCGGCTTTGGGGGTGCGGGTCAGGGGTGGAGATCGCCGTCGGCGAGGACGTCGCCGGTGCCGGGGAAGGGGGGCGCCATCACGTCGAGGCCGGCGCCGCCCAGGCGGTCCTCGATGACGGCCCGCACCGCAGCGGCGAGGGGCAGGTCAGGCTGGCCGGGCTGGCCGGGCACGGGCAGCTCGAGCATCTCGGCGGCGAGGACGAGGAGGTGGTCGTAGCCGATCTGCTCCGAGCGCCAGGCCGGGTCCTTGCCGGGCCACGGCGGTGCCGACCGGTAGGCGTCCAGCCGGCGGCGGCGCATCCGCAGCTCTGTGGCGAGGCGGCGAATCCTGATCGGAGGAGTCACCCGCTCACCGCCGGTCCTGCTCAGGGCCCTGGATCAGTCGTCGTGGTGGGTCCCACCGTGGTGGGAGGCAGGGTGGTGGACGGCGGTACTGTGGTTGACGCGGCAGTGGTTGGGGCGGCGGTGGTGGCCGGAGCCGCGGTCGTCGTCGGCGCCCGGGTGGTGGTGACTCTGACCGTCGACGTGGTGTCGTCCTCGACCTCGGACGTCGTGGTGACCGAGCGCGGGACGACGAGCGTCACCTTGGAGCCCTTCTCCACCGTCGTCCCGGCCGCGGGGCGCTGCTCCAGGACCTGATTCGGTGGCCCGGCACGATCTTCCACGACGACGTCGGGCTTCAGGCCCGCCTTGTCGAGCGCCGTGCTGGCGTCGGCGATGCTGAGCCCGACGACCGAAGGCACCGGCGTAGGCCCGCCGCCACCGTCGCGCGTGCACAGGACCAGCAGGAAGGCGCCGACGACCACGGCCAGGACGCCCAGCAGGATGGCCCGCCGGCGCCGGTAGACGGCGTCGGACGTGGCCTGCCGGGGCGGTGGTCCGGCGTCGGGTGGCCGCGGCGGCGGGGTGATGATCGACGTGGGCGCCGCGACCTGCGTGGCCTCGCCCGCCGTCGGCATGTCTACGGCGGTGGCGTCCGCGCCTGGACCGGAAGCGACCGGGACCTCGTCGATGGCCAGCAGCTCGGACCGCATCTCCGTGGCCGTCGCCGGGCGCTGGTCGGGGTCCTTGCTCAGCGTCCGGGCGACCAGGGCGTCGAGGGCGGGGGTGACCGCCGGGTTGAGCGCCGACGGCGCCGGCGGCACCTCGTGCAGCTGCTTGTACGCCACTGCCACCGGCGTCTCGCCCTTGAAGGGCGCCGTCCCCGCCAGCATCTCGTAGAGCACCATGCCGAGCGAGTAGATGTCGCTGCGGGCGTCCAGGGGCAGGCCCTGGGCCTGCTCGGGCGACAGGTAGGTGGCGGTGCCCATCACCGCGCCGGGCATCGTCAGACCGTCTTGAAGGCCGTCGGCGGCGCGGGCGATCCCGAAGTCGGCGACCTTGACCGTGCCGGTGGCCGACGCGATGAGCACGTTGGCGGGCTTCACGTCGCGGTGGATGATCCCCTTGGCGTGGGCGGCGGCCAGGGCGGCGGCGATGGCGGCGGCAATGGTCGTGGCCCGCTCCGGGCCCAGCGGGCCGTCGCTGCGGATGACATCACGCAGCGTGGGCCCATCGACGTACTCCATGACCATGAAGTACTGCCCGTCGTCCTCGCCGAAGTCGTGGACACCGACGATGTTCTGGTGGTTGAGGCCGGCGGCAGCCTTGGCCTCCCGGCGGAAGCGCTCGACGAACGATGCGTCGAACGCCCGCTCCGGGATCAGCACCTTGATGGCGACCGTGCGGTCGAGGAGCTCGTCGTGGCCCAGGTAGACCTCGGCCATCCCGCCCCGGGCCACGTGCCGAACGATCCGGTAGCGCCCGCTCAACAGTCGCTCGGCCACGGGGGCAGCCTAGGAGACGGTCAGACGATCCAACGGTTCTGGCGGTACCAGGCGACGGTGGCGGCGATTCCGGCGGCCAGATCGTCCCAGGCGAACGTGAACCCGGTGCCGAGCAGGGCGTCGACGGACAGGCGGTTGTTCCGGTTGGCCTTGCGCAGGAACCGGAACCGCTCCGGCGTGAGAGCGATGCTCGGATCCATCCCGTCGGCGACCATCCCCGCGTGGGTCTCGGCCCTGGCCTCGTACGGGCGGTCGGCGTCCGGGTCGTCGCTGAGCTCCACGGGAAGGCCGAGCTCGCCGGCGATCAGGGTGGCCACCTCGTGGCTGGTCGGGTACTCGGGGAGCACGACGTTGAAGGCCCGCCCGACCGCATCCTCGTGCCCGGCGAGATGGATGCAGGCGGCAACCAGGTCGTCGACGTGCACCAGCCGCTGCTCGATCGGGTCCGACGCCACCGTCACCGTGTCATGGCCCGCCCGCTTGTCGATGGCGACGTCGAGGATGGCGCTGGCCAGCAGCTTGATGTTGCCGGGCCCATAGACGCTCACCGGCCGGACTGTCACGACCGGCAACCCGTTCCGGCCGTGTTCCTCGACGACCCGCTCGGTCTCCTCCTTGGCCTTCCCGTAGCCCCGGCTGGGGTGGCGCTCCACGTCCTCGGGCACCGGCGAGGGAAGCTGCACCTCCTCGCCGTAGACCGACGTGGAGCTCATGTACAGGAACCGGTCCAGCCCGCTGGTGGCGGCCACCTCCAACAGGCGCTCGGTGGCCACCACGTTCGACCGGTGCATCTCGGCCTGGTCGGCGAAGGAGCTGGAGGCGCCGGCCAAATGAAAGACGTGGGTGACGCCCTCCAGCAGTCCGGCGATCGCCGCCTGGTCGCCACCAGCCAGATCCATCGGCCGGTATTCGACGTCGGGCGGCAACCCGTCGGGGCGGGCCCTCCTCCCGTTGGCGCGGACAGTCCAGCCGGCGCCGACGAGGGCGGGAACGAGGTGGGAGGCGATGAAGCCGGTGGCTCCGGTGACAAGTGCGTGCGGGGCGTGCTCGGGAGTGTCCATTGCGTTCGTACACTGGCACGCATGGAGGTCACCGTCTTTTACAACCCCGCGTGCAGCAACTGCCGCACGACCGAGGGCATCCTCAGCGAGAAGGGTGTCGACGCCGACTACGTGCGCTATCTGGAGACACGGCCGTCACGGGAGGAGCTGGAGGAGGTGCTGAGGAAGCTCGGAACCGACAACCCCCACGACATCCTGCGTACCAACGAACCGCTGTACCGGGTGTACGAGCTGGACAAGGCCGACGGCGACAAGGTGCTCGACGCCATGGCCCGACATCCCGTGCTCATCCAGCGCCCCATCGTCATCCGCGGCGACAGGGCGGTGATCGCCCGGCCC
The DNA here is from genome assembly GCA_963825765.1 of uncultured Acidimicrobiia bacterium. Taxonomy (GTDB): domain Bacteria; phylum Actinomycetota; class Acidimicrobiia; order Acidimicrobiales; family AC-14; genus CAWGUU01. The sequence continues at coordinate 143,355 of CAWGUU010000004.1, read as the reverse complement.
CCGGAGCGGGTCCTGGAGCTGTTGGGGGACGAGGTCGGAGCCACTGCAGACGAGTAGCAGGCCCCGCCATCGGGTAGGTCAGGCAGCGTGAGAAGCGTCGCGCCCGTCGTTATCGGCGGGCGCTACGAGGTGGGAGAGCTGCTCGGGCGGGGCGGCATGGCCGAGGTCTACGCCGGGATCGACCGTCGCCTCGAACGTCCCGTCGCCATCAAGCTCCTGCAGGAGGGCATGGCCGCCCGGGCCGACATCCGCACCCGATTCGAGGCCGAGGCGCGGGCCGCGGCCACGCTCACCCAGCCTCACGCCGTCGCCGTCTTCGACACCGGCGAGCACGAAGGCGTGCCCTTCATCGTCATGGAACGGCTCCCCGGCCACACCCTTGCCGACCGCATCGCCGCCGGTCCCCTTCCCGCCGAGGACGTGCGGTCCATCGCCGTCCAGGTCCTGGGTGCGCTGGGGGCGGCCCATGACGCGGGCATCATCCACCGCGACGTCAAGCCTGGAAACATCCTGGTGGCCGCCGACGGATCGGTGAAGATCGCCGATTTCGGCATCGCCAAGAGCATCGACGTGGTCAGCGACCTCACCGGCACGGGGCAGGTGCTGGGGACGCCTGCCTACCTGGCGCCGGAGCAGGTCGAGGGCCTCGGTGCGAGCCCCAGCTCCGACCTCTACGCCCTCGGCGTGGTCCTGTACGAGGCCCTCACCGGCCAGAAGCCGTTCGGCGGGCCGACGCCGGTGGCGGTGGCCCAGGCCGTCGCTGTCGGCGACCACCGGCTCGTGAGCGAGCTGCGGCCCGACGTCGACAAACCGTTGGCGGACGCCGTCGACAAGGCGATGGCCCACGACCCCGACCGCCGGTTCCCCTCGGCGGCGAGCATGGCCGCCGCTCTCAGCGTCCCGCCGACCCTGGCGGCGCCCGTGTCACAGATCGACGACACGCAGGCCCTCGACGCCACGAGCATCCTGGGTGAGCCCCCGCCGCCGGCACCGGCAGCGCCCCCGGCCGCGCCGCCGGCAGCGCCCCCGGCCGCGGCGGCTTCGCCGGCCGGTCCGGCTCCGGTCCGCGGGCCGAGACGCCTGCGGTGGGGCCCCTGGGTCGTCGTGCTGGCCGCGCTCGCACTGCTGGTCATCCTCGTGCTGGCCCGGGCCTTCGGGTCCGGCGGGCAGGAGGGGCAGACGACCTCGACGAACCAGACGGGCGCCCTCGCCGGCCTGGCCGCCCCGATGCGTGACTTCGCCGACGGCCTGTCCGGCAGGGACGGCGACGCGTACTCCGACCTGGCCGACGCGATGCGCAAGGTGGCCGACCAGGTGGAGGCGGGGGGTGGCAGCGCGGCGGCGACCACCCTGGCCACCGACGTGGTCGAGTGGCAGGAAGACGGCGACCTCACCGACCGGGCGGCCATCACCGCCCTGGGGCTGCTGCGATCGGTGCCCGGTGTGCGCGTGCCCGAGTCCCGCCCCGCCACGACAGAGCCACCGACCACCAAGGCCCCGTCCACGACGGTCGTCGTGGAGGAGCCGACCATCGTCATCACGGTGCCGAATGTGGAGGACCTCATCCCGGGTGACAGCGGGAAGAGGCCCAAGAAGGGCGACTGAACCCTCCTCGATCGAGGCCGCTACTGGGCGGCGTGCCGGACGTGGATGTTGAGGTGCCCGGTGCCGGTGGCGCCCCAGAGCCGTAGCCACAGCGGCAGGTACATCTCCAGCCCGCGGGCGGCGGAGACGTCGCCGAGGTCGAGGATGTCGCCGGGCGGCCAGCCGAAGCTCTCGAGGATGCCCCGAACCTCGACCTTGGCGGCGGCGTCGTCGCCGGCCATGAACATGGTGTGGGAGCCGGGGACGATCCCGGGGTTCACCATGACGTCGGCGTTCACGGTGTTCAGCGACTTCACCACCCGCGCCTCGGGGAACCGCCGCTGGATCTGCTCGGCCAGGCTGTCGGTGTTGCAGACAGTCAGGCTGGGCGGCATGCCCCGGGAGAAGTCCAGGGGGTTGGAGACGTCGATCACGACCTTGCCCGCCAGGTTGTCGGACCCGGCGGCGTCGAGGGCGGCGAGCGACCCGCCGCCGGACGTGGCGTTCACCACCATGTCGGCGGTGGAGGCGGCGTCGGCGAACGACCCTTCAGCGGCCGCGCCCCCGCTTCCTGCCACCCCGGCGTCAGCGGCCCAGGCCACCGCCTTCTCGTTCCCCGCCTGACGCGACCCCATCGTGACGTGGTGGCCGAGCTCGACCAGCTTGCGGCCGAGCGTCTGCCCCACCACCCCGGTGCCCAGCACTGCGATCCTCATCGGCGGGTCATTTCTCCTTTCGCACCAGCCAGCGGAAGCGCTTGGCCCCCTCGAACGCGGCCTCGCCGGCCAGCTGGCCGATGCCGGTGGAGAGCGTCGGGTAGACGTGGATCAGGCTGGCGACCTCGGCCAGCTTGAGGCCCTCGTTGATGGCGAGCGCCAGCTCGTGGATCATCTCGCCGGCCGACGGGGCGAGGATGTGCGCCCCCACAACCTTGCCCTTGGCGGTGACGACGAGGATGGCGCCCTCGGCGGCGTTGTCGGCCCGGGCCCTGTCGCTGTGGGACAGCTCCATCCGCCACACCTCGACGTCGTCACCGTGCTTGGCCTCGGCCTCGGCGATGGTGAGCCCGGCGTGGGCCAGCTCGGGGTCGGTGAACGTGCACCACGGCACGAAGTCGGTGACCTTGCCCTTGCCGGGATAGAAGGCGTCGCGGATGGCCCGGACCGCCTCGTAGCCGGCGGAGTGGGTGAAGAGGAACCGTCCGGCCACGTCCCCGCAGGCGTAGATCGATGGCACCGCGGTGCGCATCCGCTCGTCCACCTCGACGCCCCGCCGGCCCAGCTTGACGCCCAGCTCCTCCAGCCCCAGGCCCTCCACGTTCGGCCGCCGGCCCACCGCCACCAGCAGGTCGGCGCCCTCCCAGCGGGCCGGCTCGCCGTTCTCGGTCCCCCAAACGACCTTGCGGCCGTTGGAGACGGTGACCCGCTCGGTCTCGACGTTCAGCCGCAGGTCGACGCCCTCGTCCCGGAGCTTGGAGGTCAGCATGGCCACCAGGTCGGGCTCGTCGCGGGGCAGGATGCCGGGGCCCTTCTGCAGCACGGTCGTGCGGATTCCCAGGCGGGTGAAGCCCTGGGCCATCTCGATGGCGATCGGCCCGCCGCCGATCATCACCACACTGCTCGGCGCTCGCTCGAGCTCGAACAGGTTCTCGCTGGTGAGGAACCCTGCCTCCTTGAGGCCCTCGATGGCCGGCACCGCCGGTCGGCTGCCTGTGCAGATGACGACGAAACGGGTGTCGAGGTCGCGGACCTCCTCGACCAGGTGGACGGTGTTGGGGCCGGTGATCCGGGCCGTCGCCTGGATGATCTCCACGCCCATCGCCTTGTAGCGCTCGGGGTCGTCGTCGCTGGCGGCGACCTCCTGCTGGACGGCCCGGATCCGCTTCCAGATCAGGGACGTGTCGATCTCCGGGACGACCGACGGCAGGCCGTAGGTGTCGGCCACCCGCATGTAATGGGCGACCTTGGCCGAGGCCAGCAGGGTCTTGCTGGGCACGCACCCGGTCCACAGGCAGTCGCCTCCGACCCGGCCCCGTTCGACAACCGCCACCCGCAGCCCGATGGTGGCGGCAAACTCGGCGCCCACCATCCCACCCGAGCCCATCCCGACGATCACCAGGTCGTAGCGCGCCATCCCTGGACTCCGACTCTATCCGCGCCCTCTTAGGATTTGGTGTGGCCATCAACAGCCAGTTCGGCCTCATCGACGTCATGTTCGGCCTCGCCGCACTGCTCACCGTGGTGTCGGTGGTCAGGTCGTGGTCGACGTTCTGGGACGCCGATCTCACCGCCGCCGACAAGCGGCTGGCCACCCAGGCCGCGGTCTTCCTCGTACCGCCCGTCGTCGTGCTCATCCACGAGGTGGGCCACGTGGCCGCGGTGCTGGCCGTCGGGGCCCAGGTGCTCGACTTCCACTACGGGCTGTTCGAGGGCTCGGTCAGCGTCGGCGGGGCGCTGACGCCGGCCCAGAACTGGTTCGTGGCGGTGGCCGGCAACGTCGCCGGCGCAGCTGTGGGGCTGGCCATGGCCTTCGTTGCCGTCCGGGGTGCACGGCTGCGGCCGGCGCTGCGCTACGTGCTGCTGCTGGGCGGCGTCCTGCAGGTGGCCTGGGCCCTGATCGGCTACCCCGTGCTGTCCCTGTCCAGCAGCTGGGGCGACTGGGTCGTCATCTACGACTTCGACGCGACGCCGGTGCTCGGCGGGGCGACGCTGGCCGTCCACGCCGGGGGCCTCTACGCCCTGTGGCGCTGGTGGCGGGGGTCGGTGCGCTCGACGCTGTTCGCCATCGGGTCGGGAGTCGGCGACGAGCTGGACCGGATGCGGGAAGCGGTGGACGGCCGTCCCGACGACGTCGACGGCTGGTTGCGCCTCGCCAACCTGTACGCCCGCCACGGCGAGCTGGGCCTGGCCCGGTCGACCCTCGCCGAAGCGGCCGCGAGCCCCGCCGGGACGTCGCCGCGCGTCCACCTCGCCCGGGCCCGTCTCGCGGTCGTCGAGGGCCAGTGGAGCTCGGCGGTCGTCGCCGCCGACGACGGCCTGCGGGCGGCAGGTCCCGGCGACGCCGACGTCACCCAGCGGCTGTGGGCCAACCAGGGCCTGGCCCTGGCCTCCATGGAGCGCCCCACCAACGCCCTCGCCGCCTTCGACCACCTCGACCCGCCTGTGGTCGACGACGCCCGCGTCCGCTACGGCCGCGGCCTGGCCCGCCTGGGCGCCGGCGACACCGTCGGCGGCCGGGCCGACCTGGAGGCCGTCGTCGGGGCGCTGCCGGAGGGGAACCTGCTTCGGGCGTGGGCCGAGGCCCGCCTCCAGGGACGGGTGCCCAGTCCACCCGACGACTCGGACCGGCCCAACTACATGCGGCGCACCGCCTCCCCGCCCGCCCCGATCGCCGGCGTCTAGGACATCCGGTCCGACCCCCACGCAACTGGTGACACAGGACCGCGCCAGGCGCGGTTGAGCGTCACCAGTTCGATGGGGGGTCAGGTCGCGGCGGGGCCGATCACCGGCAGCTGTTGCAGGATCGGCTCGAGCTCGCCCTTGGTGGCCACGTTGTCGAGGCGGGCGACGATCTTGCCGTCGGCGCCGACCACCCACACCCAGGGCTCGTTGATGTCGCCGGTGCCGGTCGGGAAGATCCACTCGATGGCGGCCCGGTTGAAGACCTGCGGGTTGGCCTGGAAGTCGCGGAAGACCTCGATGTGCACGAAGCTGGCCCTGTCGCCGTAGGCGTGGGACAGCTCCTGGACCATGTCGGTGACGGGGCCGCAGAACCGGCTCGTGCAGTACACCGGCGTCGACACCGACACCACGACCGGCCGGTTGGCGGCGAGGGCGGCGGCCACGGTGGTCGAGTGCAGCTCGGGGTCGGGGACATCGCCGGTCCCGCCGCGCGAGTCGATGGCGGCGGGCGGGGCGTCGGTGGACGCCATCGTGAGGTTCTCGCTGGGCGGAGCGGCGTCCCCGACGAAGGGCACCAGGTGACGCGCGGCGACGCCGAAGGCGGCCGTGGCCCGCCGGATCTCGCCGGCCACGTCGGCGGTCACCTCCACCTGCCAGAAGCCGGGTCTGTCGAACCCGGTCGTCGAGGAGTACACGCCTCGGGCCACGGAGCCGGTGACCGCCTGGGGCGTGGTCGGCCCGTCGGGCGAGGCGTCTGTGCCGGGGATCGGGAGGAACGTGGCGGGGACGGGCGGGCCGGCGACGGGAGACTCGACGGGCTCGTCCTTGGTTCCGAGGAACGAGAACCGCTCCTCCACGCTGCCGTACACCACGCCCCGCTGGTCGGCGGTGAGGAGCCCGACGAGGAAGCGCGACGGCGGTCCTACGGCCAGGTCGAAGCTGGCCACCACCGCCACCAGCTCGTCGGGGGACTGCTTCCCGCCGTTCGACCCGTCGCCCGACGAGCAGGCGGCGAGGCCGGCGAGGAGGACACAGAGAACGACGGCGACGACTCGCCTGCGGACCGAGACGGAGGGCACACCCATTACTCGCAAGGCTGGGTGGGAACTTCAAGTCGGGCCAGCCCGGCGCGGGTGGCGTCGACGAGGGGCCGGAGGTCGTCGGCGATACGCCCACCGCTGGCCCGGCCGCCGGCCAGGTCGGCCTCCACCCGCTGTTTGGCTTCCAGCAGGGCGGCGGCCTGCGGGCGGTCGACCTCCTCCAGCCCGCGGGCGATGGCGTGCAACGTGTCGTGGGACTCGTCGAAGAACGTGGTCTCGGCCGCGCTGGGGCTGTCCGGCGCCTGCCGGAGCGCGGTGCACAGGCCCTCGACGGCCGCGGTCAGCCGGCGGACCGGAACAGGCTCACCGGCCAGCACGACCGTCGGGCCCGGCCCGACCGAGTCTCCGTCCGAGCCGGCGTCCCGGCACGAGCCGGTGCCCAGCCCGAGGGCGACGACCATCACCGCGGCGGCCGCCACTGGCAGCCTCACGTGGGCGGTCTCACGCGCCCGATTTCACACGGCGACGGCGAGGCGCCGAAGGACCCGGAGAGAGCCGCAGCCGGCCTCGGGGAGCTCCGAGAACGCACCCGATGCGCAGGCCCGCAGGTAGACCTCGTAGGGCGGCCTGCCGCCGTCGGCAGGATCGGGGAACACGTCGTGGATGGCCAGCAACCCGCCCGGCGCGACGTGGGGCGCCCACCCCTCGTAGTCGGCCGACGCGGTCGCCGCCCCGTGGCCGCCGTCGACGAAGACCAGGCCCAGCGGCGTGGCCCAGAGGGCGGCGACGGCCGACGACTCCCCGACCACCGTGATCACCGTCGCCTCCAGACCGGCCTCCTCGACCGTGCGACGGAAGAACGGAAGGGTGTCGATCCGGCCGGTCCTGTGGTCGACGACACCCGGGTCGTGGTGCTCCCAGCCGGGCTGCAGCTCCTCCGAGCCGCGGTGGTGGTCGACGGAGAACAGCACCGTGCCCACCTCGGCCGCCGCCGCCCCCAGGTACACCGCCGACTTGCCCCGCCACGCCCCGATCTCGAGCAGCGGGCCGGCGGCGGCGCCGAGCCGTCCCGCCCTGAACAGCGCCAAACCCTCGTCGTCCGGCAGGAACCCGCTGGTGGCCCGCGCCACGGCGAGCAGACCCGGGTTCACTCAGACGACGGGCTCGGGCAGTTCGCCGGGTAGGTCGCCTCTCGGGTGGGCGAAAAGCACCCGGTTCAGGATGACGAACTTGCCGACCCAGAGCACGCCGAAGGCGGCAAGGGCCGCCATGTTGATGATCAGCTTCTGCCCGAGCGTCGACGCCGTGATGGACGCGGCGTGGCTCTCGGCGAAGTCGACCGACCAGGTGGAAAGGATCAGGCCGAGCAGGGCCATGCCCCAGAAAGGCACGATCTCCTTCATCAGGTGCGACTTGCCGCTCTTGCCCCATGCCCACGCCCGGTTCAGCCAGTACGACGGGATGGCCGAGACGCAGACCGCCACGATGTTGGAGGTGCGGGGCGACCAGAGGAACTGGGCGAAGAAGAGGACCACCTGGGACACGACCACCGAGACCACCGAGACCAGGCTGTAGCGGACGAGCTTGCGCCCCCCGGGCGTGCGCGAACGTTCGAGAAGGCTTCGGGGGGAGACATCCACCACGGTGATGCTATCGGCAGGATCTGGCCGCGCGTTAAGCGGTTCGGCCCTCCGATCGCCGGCGCGTGTTGGCAGACCGGCGCCAGACCCGTGACACTCGATGGGCTCATGACCACGCCGCGCGTCACCGATTGGGACGACCCGGGTCGGCTCGACGCCGAGATGGCGGCCGAGCAGGCGGTCATCGACCGCGCCTACGCCCGCATCGAGGCGATGCGCGAGGCGGCCCGGTCGGTGTCGGCCGACGTGATGGAGTCGACGCCGGGCGGCACCCACCAGGCCCGGCTGGAGCGTGACGTCAGGGTCCGGGTCACCGAGCGGCGGCTCGCGTCGCTGCAGGTCGGCGAGGCGGGACTGGTCTTCGGTCGTACCGACGCGGAGAGCGGCGAGTGCCACCACATCGGGCGGGTCGCCATCTCCGACGACGACAACGAGTCGCTGGTCGTCGACTGGCGGGCCCCGGCGGCCGAGCCGTTCTACCGGGCCACCCCCGGACTGCCCATGGGGCTGGTCCGACGGCGCCACCTGATCGTGAGGGGCCGCCGGCTCACCGGCCTCGACGACGAGCTGCTGGCCGAGCCGAGGGCCGACGGCGACCTCGTCCTGGTGGGCGAGGGAGCCCTCCTGGCCGCCCTCGAGCGCACCCGCACCGGGCGCATGAGCGACATCGTCGCCACCATCCAGCGGGAGCAGGACGAGATCGTCCGGTCGCCGCTGGCCGGCATCGTCCTGGTCCAGGGCGGTCCCGGGACGGGCAAGACCGCGGTCGCCATCCACCGCGCCGCCTACCTGCTCTACACCTTCCGGTTCCCGCTCGAGCGGGCCGGCGTGCTCCTCGTTGGCCCCAACCGGGTGTTCCTGCGCTACATCGAGCAGGTCCTGCCCGCCCTGGGCGAGGACACCGTGAACCTTGCGACCCCCGCCGACCTGGTACCCACGGCGGTCTCGGGCACCGAGCCCGATGCCGTCGCCCGGCTGAAGGGCGACGCCCGCATGGCGACGATCGTGGCCAACGCCGTCGGCGATCGCCAGCGGGCCCTCCCCCGACCCCTGAAGCTGCTGTGGCAGGGCGGGTACCTGACCCTTTCGGTCGGCGAGTCCCGGCGCATCGTCGACATCGTGCGGCGCCGGCCGGGAACCCACAACGAGCGCCGGCGCCAGGTCGAGCGGATGGTGCTGCGACACCTCCTGGGCCAGCTCGATGTCGACGACGGGCCTGGGAATGGGGAACGTGGCAAAGGGGAAGGTGCCAAAGGGGAGAGTGACAGGGAGGCGCTGGCCGACGCCGTCCGCGGCCAACGTCCGGTGGTGGCCGCCCTCGAGCGCATGTGGCCCGAGCTCAGCCCCGAGGAGCTGCTCCACGACCTGTTCGGGTGGCCGGCACTGGTAAAGCTGGCCGGACGGGGGGTGCTGGACGACGGGAATGTTGACGATGGTCGAGTTGACGATGATCGGGTGGACGACGATTGGGCGGCGATGCTGCACCGGCCCCGGTCGGCCCGTGTCGAGGACGTGGCCTGGACCGACGCCGACCTTGCGCTGCTGGACGAGGCTTCCGTACACCTCGGCCGCCGCCCCCGACGGCGCCGGTCGGCGGATTCCGAAGCACGGCGGGCCGCCCGCGAGGACCGCCTTCACGCAGTGGCCAGCCTCGACGACGTCGACGACCTCATGCGCCAGCAGGTGCTCCGCCGGTTGGAGGCGGACGCCGCAGCAGCCGAGAACCACGACGACGGCGAGGAGCTCCAGCTGTGGTCCCGCACGTTCGGCCACGTGGTGGTGGACGAGGCCCAGGACCTGTCGCCGATGCAGCTGCGCATGATCGGCCGGCGCTGCCCGAGCGGCTCGATGACTATCGTCGGCGACCTGGGCCAGGCCAGCGGGCCCTGGGCTCCGGCCAGCTGGGCCGAGGTGGTGGCCCACCTCCCCGCCCACCGTCCCCCCCGTCAGGCCGAGCTCACCGTGAGCTACCGGACCCCCACCGAGGTCATGGACGTCGCCGCAGGGGTGCTGGCCGTCGCCGCCCCCGAGCTGTCGCCGTCGCGCTCGGTGCGGCGGGCCGGCGTCGACCCGGTGTTCACCCAGGTCGGAGGCCCTGAGCGGGAGCACCCTGAACTCGAGCGAACGGTGGTGGAGGCGGTCGAGGCCGAGGGGGCCGCCGTCCCGGACGGGAAGGTGGCGGTGATCACCGCGCCGTCGCTGGTCGACGGCCTCCGCACGCTCCTGCCGGAGAGCCGAACGGGTCCGGCGATGCTCGACGCGCCGCTGGCGGTGGTGTCGGTACAGCAGGCCAAGGGCCTCGAGTTCGACTCGGTGATCGTGGTCGAGCCCGCTCGTATCGTGGCCGAGCACCCTCACGGTGGCCGGGCCCTCTACCTGGCCCTCACCCGCACCACCCGCCGCCTGCGCGTCGTCTCGTCGGAGCCATTGCCGGCGGGCCTGGAACCCCCCACTGCTTCGGCCACCGCCGGCTCCCAACCGGTGCCATGATTCGGGGTAGATGACCCACAGCGTGCCGACACCGACCAGGACCTCGCCCACGACCTGGAGGATCGAGCCGGTCGGTCCCCTCCGGGGCGACGTCCGCATCAGTGGGGCCAAGAACGCGGTCACCAAGCTGATGGTGGCGTCCCTGCTGGCGAAAACGCCCAGCACCGTGCTCAATGCCCCCCAGCTGGGCGACGTCGACATCACCGCCGGCATGCTGCGCTCGATCGGCGCCGGCGTCGAGATCGACGGCGACTCGGTCACGATCGACCCCGCGACCACCACCGAGAGCCGCATCCCGGTGTCCTACTCCGGCCTCAACCGGGTTCCCATCCTGATGGTCGGCCCGCTCCTCCACCGCATCGGCGAGGCGTTCGTGCCCCTGGTCGGCGGCGACCCTATCGGCGCCCGGCCCGTCGACTACCACGTCGGCGCCCTCCGCCAGTTCGGCGCCGAGGTGGAGGTGACCGCCGACGGCCTGGAGGCCAAGGCCTTGCACCTGCGGGGTGCGCACTTCGCCCTGCCCTTCCCCAGCGTGGGCGCCACCGAGACCGTGCTGCTCACCGCCGCGGTCGCCGAGGGCCGCACGATCCTGGAGAACGCGGCGGTGGAGCCCGAGGTGGTCGAGCTGGCCCTGTTCCTCCAGCGCATGGGCGCCCGCATCGAGCTGCAGCCCGACCGGCGGTTCGTGATCGAAGGCGTACCGGATCTGTCCGGCGCCACGCAACGCCTTGGTGGCGACCGCATCGAGGCCTTCTCCTACCTGGTGGCCGGGCTGGCGACGGGAGGCAGGGTGCGCATCACCGGCTGCGCCCAGGACCGCCTCGTCACCGCCATCTCCACGCTCCAGCGCATGGGCGCCACCTTCGAGATCGACGACGACGCCATCACCGCCTCGGCAGACACCATCCGGCCGGCTGCGGTCCGCACCAGCCCCCATCCCGGGTTCATGACCGACTGGCAGCCCCCGCTGATGGTGCTCTGCACGAGGGCCAACGGCATGTCGGTGATCCACGAGACGGTCTTCGAGGACCGGCTGGGCTACGTCGAGGCGCTGCTGTCGATGGACGCCGAGGTCGAGCTGTTCGAGCAGTGCCTGGCGGGCGAGGCCTGCCGGTTCCAGGAGAGCGGCTCGTCCCATTCGGCCCTGGTACGGGGCATCTCAGTCCTCCGCGGCGCCGAGGTGACGATGCCCGACGTGCGGGGGGCGTTCTCCTACGTCATCGCCGCCGCCGCGGCGGAGGGGTCGTCGGTGCTCCACGGCGTCCACCACCTGGAGCGGGGCTACGACCGGCCACTTGCCAAGTTCGCCGAGCTGGGGCTGAAGATCACCGCCAGCTGAGGTGGCGGGCCCCGGTCCCGTTACTGGGCGTCCCGGCTACTGAGCGCCACCGACCGGGCTCGGCGCGCCCGGGGTCGTGAACCCGAATCCCTGGGCCTTCAGGGCCTGGATCATCGGACGGACGGCCGCGACAGTCTGGGAGCGTTCGCCGCCGCCGTCGTGCAGGAGGATGATGCTGCCGGGCGCGACCTGGGTCGTCACCCGCTCCACCAGCACCGCGGCGGGGGGCCTCTGGTAGTCGGACGTGTCCAGCGACCAGAGCAGGACCCGCTGGCTGCGGTCATGCACGACGCCGATGACCGTCGGCGACAGCCTGCCGGCCGGAGGGCGATAGAACGGTGCCTCGACCCCGAAGACCTCTTTGATGGCGTCGGCCCCGCCCATCACCTCCGATTCGACCTTGGACTTGGGCGCCGTGTCGAGCATGGCGTGGCTCTCGGTGTGGTTGCAGAGGGTGTGCCCCTTGGCCGCCACCTCCTTGGCCAGGGCGGGATGGCGCCTCACCAGGTTCCCGACCAGGCAGAAGGTGGCGAGCACCCCCTCGCTCTCGAGGATGGCCAGAACCTGGGGCGTCCAGGTCGGGTCCGGCCCGTCGTCGAACGTCAGCGCCACGATCTTCTCGGTCACGGGCTGGGCCGGCACCGCCGGCTGGGTGATCGTCTCCGACACCACCTCGCCGCTGCGTTCCCCGACCTTCTGCTCGGCGATGGCGCTGCGGCCCGGGTGGTACAGCACCTTCTCGACGTCGGGCAGGCCGCCGATGGACACGGGCTTCTGCTTGATGATCAGCCGCTCGATGGTCTCCGGGACCGGTTCGACCGCGACCTGGTCCCCGGAGTAGACCACCGTCCCCACCTGCGCGAACTGGCCGTTCAGCAGCAGCCGGGGAATCGGGCCGTCGTTGCCGAGCAGGGTGTGGGTGGCGGCGGAGAAGACAGGACCGGGCTCGAGCTTGATGTCCGCCGCCTTGACGGCGTCGCCGATGGTGAACGTCTTCGACTTGATCGCCACCCGCTTGCCGTTGACCAGCATCTTGGGCGGCTCGGCGCGGAGGACCGGCACGGCAATGGCAACCGTGGTGAGGACGATCGACAGGAAGATCGTCAGGCGGACCTTCCGGCCGACGCGGCGGCGCCGGCGCCGCGGGGGGTGGGGCCCGCGGCGAACAGGACGTCCGGCCGCAGGTTGCTTCCTCGCCGTGGAGGTCGGCTCCGCGAGCACCACCGGTGGCAACAGTACTGGCGAAAGGCCACCCGGGGCCGCCAGAGACCGTGACCTTCGTCCGTTTGCGGTCAGAGTGGAGCCGGCACCAGCGGCAGGGGATCGAGCTGGTAGCCGCGCCGCCGGCACGTGCGGACGGCGACGCCGCACGGGCCCAGCCGCCGGCGCAGGCGTCCGACCGTGGACTCGAGGGCGTGCGGGTCGGCTTCCGGGGAACCCCAGACACGGGTGAGGATGGTTGGCCTCGAGACCACCGCGCCGGGTGACGCCGCCAGCAGCTCGAACACCGCCCGCTCCTTGGCGGTGAGCTCGCCGACCACGCCGTCCACCTCGATCATCGAGCCCTGTACCACAAGCTCCGACCCGGCCACCCGGTACGTGCGGCGCCGGGTCTGAAGGTGCTCGCTCAGGGCCCGGACCAGCAGGCCCATACGCCCGATGTCGGGCGCGATCGGGTTCGTGATGCCTTGGATGGTCGCCCCCTCGGCACAGACCGGGCCGACGCAAACCGCCAGATCGCCGTCGTTGATGGCCCGTCGCAGATCGTCGCCGGCGTCGATGTCGGCGGCGATCTCGAACAGGTTGTGCACGGCCGGAGCGCTGGTGAAGGTGACGGCGTCGATGCGACCGTCGCAGATGGCCGCCACCAGCCGTTCCGCCGGCGTCCTGTCGACCGGCAGGCGCCAGCGGTAGACGGGCACCTCCACCACCCGGGCGCCGGCGCCGTCGAGCACGCGCCCGCAGCTCGGGGCTCTTCATGCCGTACTCCTGCACCGCGACCAGCCGACCGGCCAGGGGCTCGGCCAGCAGGATCTCGGTGACGCCGCCCAGCTGCTCGGTGGCCGACCGTCCCCACACGGCGAGCCCCGCGGCCTGGACCGCGCCCGCCGCCTTGGGCCCACGGGCCACGACCCGCGCCTCGCTCAGGGCCTCGACCAGACGGTCGCCGAGGCCCCACGCCGCCGCCGCCTCCAGCCACGCCCGCATCCCGATGCCGGTGGTGGCCACCAGGTAGTCGGGCGGCTGGGCGATGACGTCGAGCGTCGCCTGCTTGAGCTTGGCGTCGGACGCCAGGTACAGGGTGCTGATGGAAGGGCCGTGGACGACAGCCGCGCCGCGCCGGCGGAGCAGCTCTGCCTGCTCCTCCCATCTGCGGTCGGCGGTGATGCCGATCACGAACCCCTCTAGTGGTCGTAGCGGCATGTGGGCCTCTCCTCCTGCCCCTATCGTCCCTCAGCGCCGTGAACAAGGGGTTCATCGGCTGTGTCGTCCGCGGGAAGAGCGCCTGAACCGAGGCTGACGCCCCGCGTCGCTACGTCGGCAGGCCCGGCAGTCCCTACGTCGACAAGCCCGGCAGGCCCGGCAGCCCGTCGATCGACGTGGCGTTCTTCCGGGCCCGGTAGTCGGCCAGCTCGTCCGGGTCCTGTCGCCCGGCCCACTCGACCAGTGCCCGCCGCTCGCCCCTGTAACCCATCAGCGGCACGCCGTAACCGCAGGTCTCGGCGATGCGGTCGCAATGGACCCGGATCACCGACCGCACGCCCGGGAACTGGGGGAAGCGGCCCACGAGGTCGTCGAAGTCGGGGTGGGCTGGATCGATCACCTCGCCCCGTCCCTGCAGGCGCAGGATGCGCGGCGCGCCTTCGAACGCGCAGAACATCAGGCAGACCCTGCCGTTGTCACGCAGGTGGGCGACGGTCTCGATGCCGCTGCCGGTGAGGTCGAGGTAGGCGATGGTGGTCGGGTCGAGCACGACGAGGGTGTCGAGGCCCTTGGGCGAGACGTTCACGTGGCCCTCGTCGCCGGCGGGCGCGGTGCCGACGAAGAACAGCGGCTGCTTGGCGATCCACCCGGCCAGAGCGTCGTCGATCGACTCGAAGGCTCCCTTACTCGCCGTTGGGGTCATCCCCGCCTACCGCCCTGCGGCGAACGCGACCTGGCCACCAGGGCGGTGGGTGTCATCCCCGCCAGGTCGCGGCAGTCCCTGGCGAGATGGGCCTGGTCGGCGTAGCCGGCGGCGGCGGCGATCCCTGCCAAATCGGACACAGGGGCCGCGTCGGTCCACGCCAGGAAGCGGCGGAAGCGCAGGACGCGCTGGAGCGTCTTGGGCCCGTAGCCGACGGCCTGCCGGCACCGGCGGCGCAACTGGCGCTCGCTGAGCCCGACCCTGCCGCAGACCTGGGCCACGCTGGTGCGCGGGTCGGCGAGGAAGCAGGTTGCCGCCTGGACGGTGCTGTCCGGCGGGCCGGCCGACACCATCGTCGCGGCGATCTCGAGCAGCCGATCGAGGGCTGCGGGCGGCGCCAGGTCGGCGGCCACGACCGTGCCCACCCCGGGGACGACGTCGTCGAGCGGTACCCGCTGGTCCCGGAGGGCGTCGAGGGGCATGCGGAGGGCGGGCCCACCGGCGCCCGGGGCGAAGCGGACGCCGACCAGCACGCCTCCGGGCTCCAGCTGCGCGACCCACGGAGCGGTGTCGGGCCCGGCGACGTGCACTCCCTGTCCCGCGCTCCAGATCAGGTCGGAGCAGGCGTCGGGCAGCACCAGGGTCGGCGTCGGCTCGGACTCGCCTGCCGCCGCCACTCGCACCCACACGCACGCCACCGCGTCGCCCAGGCCGCTCGGAGCAGCCCACTCGCGGTAACCGGCACCGAGGTCCACGCCCCTAGTCTGCCCCCCGCTCGGCCTCGACCTGACGGGCCAGGCTCTTCGGCGCGACGAGCCGGTAGCTCCCGACGACCAGCGCCCTGACCTCGTCCCAGTCGGGCTCGCCAGACTCGAGGCAACCAGCCTCGAGGTCGAGTCCCACCCAGCCCCGGGGCCCGACGTAGGCGGGGATGAAGTAGCGCTCCGGGTCCGCCGCCACCAGCGCCTCGTTCTCGCCCGCCGCGACCTTCAGGTTCAGGGCGACCCTGCCGTCGCCGTGGTGGTCGACGAGGTGGTAGACGAACGTGCGGCCGCGCACCAGGAACGCAGTGTGCTGTTCCCCTGACTGCGTGACCTCGGGCAGCGAAGCGCAGATCTGCGTGAGCCGGTCGAGGGTGTCCGGCTCTGCAGTCACTCCCGAACCTCGACCGGGACGCCGATCGGCAGCATCTCGGCCAGCTTGGTGATCCCGGCGTTGCTCATTCGGATGCAGCCGTTGCTGACGTCGCTCCCGAGGCCCCCCGGGTCGCTGGTGCCGTGGATCCCGAACTGCCCGTCGCCGCCGGCGAAGTCGTAGAGCACCTCGGAGTAGCCCGACAGCCCGTAGGCATAGGGGCCATAGGCGGGCTTCAGCGACCTGTACAGCTCCACCGTGTAGAAGAGGCCACCCGGCGTGGGCGTACGGCCGCGGCCCACTCCCACGGGCTCCTGCTGGACCACCTCCTGGCCGTTGGTGACGGTGATGAGGTGGGCGCCCAGCTCCACCAGGATCTTGTAGCGGTGGGCGGAGAGCTCCACGTCGGCGGCGCGGATCCAACCCGTCGTGCCGTTCGGGCGCATCGGCAGGAGCACGCTGAGCCAGTCATCCCTCTCCTCGAGCACGAGGAACGCCTGCTCCTGGCCGGAGGGACGAGGGCTGGGCATCGTCCTGGCCGGCTCGGCCTGACCCGGCTGGTCGAAGATGTCGATGGACTGACCGGTGACCGTCGCCACCAGGCTCCGGTGGGGGTCGACGGTCGTGCTGGTGGTCGCCACCGTCGCCGGCACCGTGGGCGTCGTGCCCGTCTCGCCTGGCGACCCGACCCTCTCGTGAGGTGACGCGCACCCGCTCACCACGAGCACGACGAGCAGAACCAGGGTGGGGCCGCGAGGAACGCCATGTCTTCTCAATGCCCGACGACAGTACCGGCGCGCTGTGCTAGGCGGGGACCGGGCTGGGAGGGAAGGGAAACTCTAGGGACCGCAGCCGGTCGAGGCGAGGACCTGGTAGGACACATCGCATGCCCGATCCCGAGGTTCGCAACCTTCTCTACCGGCGTCCGGAGCTGTACGAGGCCGTGTACCACGGCTCCGACCACGAGGTGCCCCGCATGTGCGAGCAGCTGGCGGTGCGTCATCGGGCGAACCCGGTCGACTCGATCCTCGACATCGGGTGCGGCACCGGTCGCGACCTGAGCTACCTGTCTCTTCGGGTTCCGGATTGCGTAGGTGTCGACGTCCAGCAGCAGATGATCGACTACGCCCGCACGAGCAATCCCGGCGTCGACTTCCGTGTCGCCGACCTGCGGGGACTCGACCTCGACCGGCGGTTCGACCTGGTCCTGTGCCTCGGCTTCGGTATCAACTACCTGCAGACGAACGCCGATCTCGAGCGCGGCGTCGCCGCGTTCGCCCTGCACTCCCGCCGTGGCTCACTCCTAATCCTCGAGACGATCAACTCGATCGGCGACCCGAGCGGGGGGAATCTGCCCGGCGAGTTCGCCATCGAGACCGACGGTGTGCGGGCACGGGCCGTGGCCACATACGCCGTCGACCGGCGCCGGCAGCTCCTCGAGCGTCGACGGGTGTGGGACGTTCCCGGTGAGGATCCGCACGAGGACTACGTGCGGTTCCGGATGATCTTCCCGATGGAGCTCGAGGCCTACCTGAACCGTCACGGGTTCGAGGTCGTCGCTGTGTACGACAACACCGACCTGCGCGACAGCGACCTCTCGGGGCCGAGGCTGTTCTTCGCGGCGGTTCAGCGGGGTGGGGATCAACCGCAGTCGTAACGCGGAAGTCATACTCGGCTGTGCCTCGAGCGGGGCAGGATCGCGCCAAGATCCTGCACCGCCATGGTGGCCGATGTGAGCGGGCCGACTGTCCCAAGCGGTGGCCACCTACCCCGGAGGACCAAGCACGAGGAGGACCAGCTGGAACTCGTCGGCCTGATGCAACCGGCCGCTGTCCCCATGTCGCCCCCTCATCGGAACTGTTCGCCGGACCACCCTTACGGGACACGTTCCCGACAGGTGGGTCTGAGGATCAGTCGGACGCCAGCGGACGGCCCACTGAGCGTTCCTCCTGCGGGACCCGGTCGTCGTTCTCCGAGCAGAATCTGGTGCCCCCCGGGTCATTTCGTTGCGATGGTCACGCCGATGCACTGCTCCAGGCAGTCCGCCTCCTCCGAGCGCGCAAGATGGTCCCTCGATACAGTCCGAACAACGAGCGGACGACGGGCACGAGCCGACGCGCCGCCACGAACAAGGAGAGTGCCATGGCGGTCGCCCTTCCCCCCATTGGACTCGAGGTTCCCATTGCCTCCTACGCCTCGGACAGCCCGCTGCGGGTCGACGTACTCGGCGTCGTGCGTCTCGACTTCAAGGGCGGGATCAAGTTCCGCGTTGTAGACCGGATCAGCTCCGGTCTGGGGGGCGTGACGCTTCAGGTCATCGGAAACGAATGGAGCGCCGACAGCCCCGTGCTCGGCAGGGTGACCATCTCCCAAGCCGAGGTGGACACCACGCCGCTCGGCACCTTGGAGGTGGTCGACGAGCGACCCACATTCCGCGACACGTGGCGTCTGGACTGGACGGTGACGATCGAGAAGCCGCCGGGGGGCGGTCCCCCGCTCACCCTCGTCAACACCCGTACGGCCGAACTTGGGAGCGACAGGCTGTCGCACTGGCCGCCCCAAGGCGCCGTCTACCAGCTGCGGGCACCGGTCGACCTCGCCCCCGTTGGAGACCGCAACCAGGTCGTGGGCCAGCTTCAGCAGCTACCGATGACGGCCAGCCACAATCCGTAGCCCCGGATCGGGCCCTCGACGTGCCCCGCCACCGGGCGAGATACGTCGCGCCCGGCGACGATCGGCCGTGGCGGTTCCAGGGCGCGCTGGACGGGCCGGTTGGGGGTCGTCCTGTCGGGCTGGTGAGACAGTAAGGGCAGCACTTTGTCTAGATGAGAGAGTTGGCTGCATGAGCTTTTATGAGGATATGAAGCGAATTGGAACGAGCCGGACGCCCAAGTGCCGTTCTATTTTGGTGGGTCGAGGATCGTAACGACCGTGAAGGCCTTCGATGAGCAGCTTAGGCTGATCTATGCAGAGCGCGGGGGCTCCGTTCGCTGGGATGCAGTCGGGCACGTCGAAATGTTCAGTCTGGATGATTTCAAGCGCAGATTCGGCCTATCATAGGGAGACGCCGAGTTTTGGCTGATTTGGGAGAAGCACGCGCCCCTGCGTCCGAGCCCCCGTAGCCGTGCCGAAGGGCCTATTGGTCACGAGCGAATGTGACGGCGAAAACGGATGGGCTTCACCTCGCCTCCGTCCAGAGACTCGAAGGTGGCGTAGACGCCCGAGAACGGCACCAGTCGCGCGCTCGGTAACGCCGGCGTCCTTACCTGCGCCAACACGACTACGCACCTCTGCGGCTTGGTCAATCGCGCCCGCGGTGACAGGTGCCGGCAGTCGCTGGTCCAGTCGAGAAAGGGCGATACCGACGGATACTCGGCTCTGGGCGACGGCCAAGCTGGGGGCCACCAGCAGAGCCGGCATGGCGAGGGGCGAGCCCTCGAGTTGCCGCCGCTGCTCGCTACGGGCCACAAGACGTGGACTCTTCCGCGGGTTTGGTAGCGCACGGTAGGGGACGAGCCCGTAGGATCCGTCCATGTCGTTCGACGACCATGAGCGCCGAACATTGCTGATGTTGCTCTGGAGCTACAAGCAGGAGGCCGAATTCGCCATGTCGGGCGACGACGTGCCAGCCGAGAAGGTGGAGGCGTACAGGCACGAACTGGTCCGTCATGACGTCATCGTGAAGAAGCTGGGCGGAGATCCGACCAAGCCGGTGTTCGGCCTGTGACCGTGAGCCATGAGGCCGGGCCGTGAAATTCCCCACCCCAGGGGCAGGGGCTAGGCATCGCGTCACACGTCCGGCGGCGGACAACGCGGGGCACGGGCTCTTGTTCTGGGGTGAATGCCCCGAGCGCGAGCGCTGAGAGGTCTCATACATGAGACAGGCCGTGGTCTCCGTGGCGCTCGCGGCGCTGCTCTCGTGTTCCAATGCTCCGCCCGAACTCGTCGGCCGGATCGCGCAGATCGACGTAATCGACTGCTTCGAAGCGTCGGCGGTCGACGCCACGGGACGCCCACTTTCGTGTGAGCCGTCGGCGGTCGAGATCGTGCGTGGCCGGGCGCTGGTCATCAGCGACAAAGAAACCCCCGACGAGCTGTCAAGCCCGATCTTGTGGTTGCCGCTCGAGCAGCCGTGGCCGGACGTCGTATCAAGCGGAGCCATCCGACACGAGTCCACCGCGACAATCCGAGGCACTCGGAAGATCGAGGGACTGACGAAAAGCGCTGAAGGCGACCTGATGTTCGCGACGAGCGACTTCGATTGGCCACCGGACGGCAAGTCTGCCGAGCCCGACCTGTATAACAGGCTGCTGTACTGGCCCATAGGGCAGGTGGACCAAGCGGCGATCGCAAACCCGACATCGAACGGGGACGTGGTTAGTTCGGTGTCGCTGCGCCCGTATTTCATCGCCGCGCTGAAGTCGGGCAAGTACCCGTCCGGTCCGCCGTACTTCAAGATCGAAGGGTTGGTTGCCATGCCGAACCGGGAGTTGTGGTTCGGCGTCCGCGAAGTCGGGCCGGACTACGAGCATC
Organism: uncultured Acidimicrobiia bacterium; assembly: GCA_963825765.1. Classification (GTDB taxonomy): domain Bacteria; phylum Actinomycetota; class Acidimicrobiia; order Acidimicrobiales; family AC-14; genus CAWGUU01. The sequence continues at coordinate 123,067 of CAWGUU010000004.1, read as the reverse complement.
CCGATTACACGGTCACGATCCTGAAGGCGTCGTACTCCAAGTCCGACGACGGAACGGTGGCGGTGCGGCCGCAGTTCTCCGTGGTGGCTCGCGTCGATCCATCGGTCAGGATGCCGTCAACAGATCGGCTGGGGCTATCGAGCCTGGCGAGGCACGACGACGCGCTCGTAATGCTCACATCGCGCGAGGCGCCGGAGGGCCAGGTCGGGCACCAGTCCTACATCTGGGTCGCCCGTCTCCCAGCAAAGGCCGGTCTCGATTTTCACGTCGTGGCAGGCGCCGATGGCCAGCCGTTGAAACTTCCGTGCAAGGCGGAGGGGATTGATTTCGTCAGCGCGCGCCGCCTTCTGGTCGTATGCGACGAAGACCGATCCCTGAGTACTTTTACGAGGAGCGGAGGTGACGGCTTCACACGGCGCCCGGACCAAGGTGTCGTCATGATGGTCGACGTCAGCGGGCTTCCATAGTGGACCAAATGTGCCGTACCCCTCAGGGTTCCGAGCCACATTACCGCTACTCCGACAACCGAAGTCGCTCTCCTCGATCCCGTGTTCTCCAACGTTGAGCAGTACGCGCTCGCTGCGTTTCTGGCCGGCTACCGACGCCTGACCCGCGACGCCTACGCTCTGGACCTGCGCCAGTTCATCGCCTGGTGCGAGGAGCACGACATCCGCTTGCTCGCGGTCCGCCGTGCGGACATCGAGTGCTTCGCCAGAGACCTCGAGGCACGTGGCCGGGCGCGAGTAACGGTCGCCCGCGGGCTGTGCACGGTCGCCGGCTTCTACCGCTACGCCGAACAGGAGGGGCTGCTCGAACGGTCCCCGGCGGCCCACGTGCGGCGGCCTCGCCTCGACTACGAGTCCCACGCCTCGGGCTTGGACCGCAACGAGGTCGGTGCTCTTCTCGTCGCCGCAGGCCTGGCCTCGACCCGAGAGCACGCGCTGGTGTCACTGCTGGCGATCAAAGGCCTGCGTGTCCCCGAAGCTCGCGGCGCCGACATCGAGGCGCGCGGCATCGAACGCGGCCATCGCACCCTCACGGTGCTCCGCAAGGGCGGCAAGATCGTCACCATCCCGCTCGCGCCGCGCACGGCGCGAGCGATCGACCTGGCCATCGGCGAACGGGCCCAGGGGCCGATCTTCGTCGGGACCAACGGCGAGCGCCTCGACCGCCACGCCGCGTGGCGGATCGTGCGGCGCCTCGCCCGCAGGGCCGGGACCAACAAGCCGGTCGGCCCTCACACCCTCCGCCACGCCTTCATCACCGCCGCTCTCGACGCCGGCGTCCCTCTGCGAGACGTGCAGGAGGCGGCGAGTCACGCCGCCCGCCGCACAACCATGCGCTACGACCGGGCCCTTGCCACTATCCTCCCATGCCGAGCGGCCCGGAAAATCGGCGTATGCGTCGAAGTCAAGGCTCCGCTCGATGTGACCGCGAGACCCACGTGTCCAGCGCGGCTGGCGTCCGTCCGGCCTTCGCCTTGTCCCGCATCAGCTTCTCGAGTTCCGCTGGCGGTGTCTGTTCAAGGATGGCGCCGAAAGCCTTGATCGCCACGGTATAGCCGTGCTCGAATGCGGTTTCGTCAGCGTGGGGGATGGTGGCACGCAGCGCCGCGCAACCGCTGGACCGTTTTAGCGCCGCACCGAGGACGTCGAGCCAGGTGAGAGCGTGGACGCCGAGCGTGAGGTGGACCGAGGACTCGCCCGTAGTTCGCGCGACGTGAGGCCAGCCTCGCGGGATGTAGAGGCTGTCGCCCGGCTGAAGCACCTCATCGACGACTGTCGCGCCTAGATCTTCGGTGCGCACAAACGGGTCCACATCCTCACCCGGGAGGGGATCGACGACATGCCGTTCGTGGACCCTCCAGTTCTTGCGCCCCGAGCACTGCAGCACGAAGACGTCGTGGAGGTCGTAGTGAATCGCGTGTCCTTGGGCGTGAGCGGGCGTGACGTATGCGTTGGCGCGGACGGGGTGGCCGAGATCGGTGGCCAAGCTCCTGCAGAATGCCGCGCTCGTGGGGTGGTAGCGCTCCAGCCCCCGCAGAATCAGCGTCGCCCCCTCCTCGAACAGCTGCACGACGCGGTCTGGGTCGATCAAGTCACTGACCTCGGCCTGTCCAAGGGGCGCGGCCATGGTGTAGGAATCGGTGGCGATCAGCGTTCCTTGGCGCACCATCCGAAATGCCGGCAGGCGCAGGCCTCGCAGCGCCACTAGCTCCTCGACGTCGGCTTCGGCGAACAACTCCGCGAACCGTTGTGGAGCGCCCCGATCGAGCACGGGCCGTTTTGACCAGTGCTTCGCGAGAAAGACGGCAGGTTCGGTCATGCACACGTCAAGCGACAAGACCGCCTCCTTTCGAAAGGACTCCGTGGACGCGCCCTCGTGAGCGGCTTGGACCATGATCTGGTTCGGCGACGATCGGTGTCACGCGCTTCCGCTTGCTGGACGAGTGCTCGCGCCGGTCCGGGCAGGTCCCCGCCGGCCTGGAGGGCATGGTGGCATCCACGGATGCGGCCCAGCATCGTGAGGCACGCCACCGTTGGGCGACCGTACCCGGGATGCGCATTGAGGTGCACCGCCGGGTGCTCGAGGCGGGCGGGCACTTCCTGGTCACCTTGGGTTTCGACTCCACGGGTTCTCCTGTCGGAACGCCGTGCGCTTCCAGACCTGGTCAGCTAGCCATGGGTGCATCGATATCGCGAGCAGCCCGTAGCCCGTCGTGCGCGCCGGATGTGCCCGCACGGCGCGGTAAAAGTACCGACGGGCGTCGGCGTACCGGCCGAGTCGCGCGGAGCTGACCCCGGCACTGCCCAGGTAGTTCGACAAGGTGATCTGCGACCGACCTAGCCGGGCGCCGTGGTGCTCGAGGATGTACCGGGTGCCAGCCAGGAACCGCTCGGGGTTGCTGCGCGGGCGATCCGTTTCCAGCCCGCGATGGATCCGCAGCAGCGGTTGCCGAACGCTGGCCACAGTGAGGCCATGGTCGCTGCACCAAGGCACGAGGCGCAGCGCGAACTCGGTTTGGTGATGGCAGAGCAGGTCGGTCGCGTAGCCGCCGATGGCGTCGAACACGTCGCGTCGCAACACGAAGCTCCCCGAGTGGAACAGGCCGACGCAGTGGTCAAACGGTGCCCCGAGGTCGCGGGGGTTGCGCACCTCGCTCACGGCATTATCCGCATCGAGCACCTGGGCGCCGCAGCACGCCACGCCGCACCCGGGCGACGAGATCAGCGTGACGAACGCTTCGAGCCACCCGGGTAGCACCTCGTCGTCGTCGTCGAGGTAGGTGACATAGCGTCCCGACGAGCTGGCGACCCCGAAGTTGCGAGCGCTGGAAAGGCCGGCGTTGGCTTGGCGTACATACCGAACGCGGCGATCGTCGAATTGCGCAATGACGCCGGGTGTGTGATCGGTCGAGCCGTCGTCGACGATCACGAGCTCGAAGTCGTCATAGGTTTGCGCCAGAACACTCCCGACGGCACGCGGAAGCAACCCGGCTCGGTTGTACGTGTTCAGGATGACGCTGATCGATGGTGCTGGCGAGCGGTGCATGGTCATCCGAATGGGTGTGGCGCGCCGCTACTGGCGGCCTTGGCGGGCAGGCGCCGCGCGCCCGGAGCGACGACCCGCACGACCGCCACTTCCTCGAAGCCGAGGGCCGCGGTGCAGTCGACGACGATGACATCGTCGTCGGTGTGCTCCGCGACGGCGGATGAGAGCTCGCGCTCTGGGCGATGGCGGAGGTCTCCGGCTGGTGTCGATGCGGACTGCCAGCGACCCAGGCTGTCTTGTCTGTGGAATGTCCACAGCGCGTGCTCGAGAGCGTCGGCCGGCACCGATGGCTCGTCGGGGCGGACGCGCATCGCGTCCCATGCGCGGCGCGCGACTTCGGTCCCCATGCTCCAGCGGACCATCAGCGCCTCGTAGGCGGCGCGTTCAAAGCCTGTAGCGAGGTCTTTGGCACCGCTCACGCACCGGGCGCCGAAGGACTGCTTCGTGGCGCCGGTGCCATGAAGGCACGTCACCACGCACCCGAATCCGTGTGGGCCGGGAAGGACGAGCCGCGTAGCCTCGAGTTGGAGCGTTTGGAGCGCTTCTGTCAGCGGCCAGGGCCACCGGTGGTGGTCGGTCATGATCCACGATGGGCCGGATTCGAACCAGCTACGTGCCACGAGGTCGCGTTCGAGCACCTCGCGCAGCGCGTGGTGCAGCGCGAGCGCTGTCGTCGCGTGGGCGGCGACTCCTGCCGAGCCGGCCCGCAGCAACGGCGAACCCGGCGGCGGGCGGTGGCGCATGAACGCGACGCCCGCCGGAACGAGCACCTCGCGCTCGTCGAGTAATGATCGTCCTTTGACCCAGAGCATCGGGGCGTCGCGGAGGTCTGGTGGGCCCCATGCAGTGGGGTCGAGGGCGGGCCGGCCGCCGCGGCGTAGCTGCGCGTACGAAGCGACGGTCTCAGCCGCACGCTCGGCGGCGCGGCCTGCCAGAATGTTGCTGACTCGCTCGACGACCTCGTTGCGCGCTCGGATCGTGACATCGCGTTCGTCTGAGCCCGCGGACGAGCCGACGATGACCGGCTTACCTCCGCTGGCCTCGGTCGCGCCGAAGGCTCTGAGCGGGCAGCGGTCCTGGCGAACAGGATGCCCGGGCAGGACTCGAACGGGCGCAGACCTCGACGCGCCCCCATTCGGCGGTCATATGCGCGGTCCTGCTCGCTCACGCCGCGGATTCGACCGCACTTCGGGCGAGCAAATCCGCCGCGTCCGTCACGACCGTGCGGCCCTGCTCGGTCAGCTTGGTGGTGTGGGCGCTGATCACCCGTAGCGCCTCGCCGGCTTGCTCGCGAAGCTTCTTTCGGCGGGCGACGGCCGGAGTCGGCTGCCCTGGCGTGTCGAGCAGACGGTCATACAAGAGCACGCTGCGAACGAGGACGACGAGCTGCTGCAGCAGCCCGGTGAGCGGCCGAGGATCGCGGCGGAGGGGAGTCATCATCACCGGCTCGGACACCGACGTGGCGTCGGCGATGAAGGGCCCTGCGAGCGCGGCCGCATTGCAGCTGCTGTGGGTGCCCTCGTGGACGATCGCCTCCGCCATCCGCATCGCGCCAGGTAGCCCGGCGTCGTCAGGTCCCATCCGCGTTCGGTTGAGGTAGATCGCGCCGTGCGTGGCGACATCGGTGAAACCGTTCACGCCGAAGCCGTCGAGCAGGACGATCTGCGACACCACCTCAGTCAGCTCGTTGAGCATCTCAGGCCAGCGACCGGCGAGGAGGCACGACGCTTCACAGAACGCGGCTCGATCGGCCCTTGGGGGTTCGCCGAGCAGCACCCTCGGACTCGTCTAGAAGCTGCTACACCCACGCCAGAGACCGGCTGTAGGCTCCTCTTGGCGTGGGCATCGTTTCTGCATTGCGCCGATGGGCAGGCCCAGTTGCGGTCATCGCTGGGTTGCCAGTGCCGTGGGTACATGGGTAGGTGTTGGACTTATGTGGTCGGACCGGGTTTCACGGCCGATCGCCGTCTCGGGTGCCGCCACGAACGTAACCGGCGGCTCAGAGCAGCCAGGCGTTACCACCTCCGGCGGCAGTTGGACGCCTCCCACGACGGTGGCTCGTGCGGGCACGCTCACGGTGCAGTAGGGGATCGTCTTTCGGAACTCGAGGAAGCGTCGGCCTGAACAGATCGCCCGCGGCTGGGTACCGTGCTCGGATGCCCATCAAGTTCGAGAACGTCGGCATCGCCGTGCGTGACCTGGAAGCGACGATCGCCTTCTTCACCGACCTCGGGCTGACCGTCCTGGGCCGGGACACGGTCAGTGGAGAGTGGACGGACACCGCCGTCGGCCTCGACGGCAACCACGCCAACATCGCCATGCTCCAGACGCCAGACGGCAACGGTCGCCTCGAGCTCTTCGAGTACATCCACCCCGACGCGATCGAGACGGAGCCCACACGGCCTAACGAGATCGGCATGCACCGCGTCGCGTTCTCGGTCGACGACATCGACGAGGCCCTCGAGATCGCCGCGAGGCACGGCTGCCACCCGCTGCGCGGCGTGGCCACCTACGGAGACGTCTACAAGCTCACCTATCTACGCGGGCCCAGCGGCATCATCGTGATGCTCGCCGAGGAGCTGAAGAAGAACTAGCCACGGGGTCAATGGTCGCGCGACCACGGGCACGAGGCGCGAGCCGGTGACCGATCCGCTCCCGGGACAAAGAGTGCGGGGCGACTTGGCTAGACGGCCTGGGATCTGCGGTTCGGGTCCTCGCCCAGCGCATATCCAAGTGGCGCGGGGTCCGGCGGGAGGTGTTCGACGGTCCCGACGCGGGTGAAGAACATGGGGTTGCGCACGAGACTGTTCGCCCGGGGCCACCCGCGAGTCGGTGCTGGTGCGGGACCGGGAGTGCTTCCATCCCGATCGCGACGTTCCCGCCTGCGACTGCCAGGTCGACCACGTGGTGCCCTACGCCGAGGGCGGGCTCACCGACGACGACACGGCGCGCCCGGCCTGCGGGTTCCACACCGCCAGCGGAACCGACCCGCCGCAGCCGCCGGAACCACCGCCATGAGGGCCCGTCGACCTGCCGGACGGTCCCTGATACGGCACGTCCTCGGCCGTCCCGCGATACTTCTCCCGTGACCGACAGGAATGTGCTTGGTGGCGACCTCGAGCCGTGCGGTACCGAACCCATGACGGGCTTCTACAGGGACGGGTGCTGCAAGACCGGGCCAGAGGACCGGGGCAGCCACACGATCTGCGCGGTGGTGACGACCGAGTTCCTCGAGCACCAGCGTCGCATCGGCAACGACCTCACCACGCCGATGCCGCAGTTCCATTTCCCCGGGCTCTCGCCCGGCGACCGATGGTGCGTCACGGCCGTCAACTGGCTGCGGGCCCACCTCGACGGCTCCGCCTCCCACGTGGTGCTGGCGTCCACCCACGAGCGGGCCCTCGACATCGTGCCGCTCTCGGCTCTGCAGGAACACGCGGTCGACGTCCCCGCCGACCCCGGCGCCCTGGACGCCTGACTCAGCCGGTTCCGGCCGGCCCGGGTTCGTTGGCCGGCGGCTCGTCGGGCGGCGGCTCGTCGGGCGGCGGCTCGCCCGGGGCCTCGGGCTGGCCCTGGCGGACGTGGACGTAGATCGCCTTCGCCGACGCCACCACCGGCACGGCCACCAGCGCACCCACCACACCGGCGGCCGAGACGCCGATCAGCGCCGCCGTCATCGTCGCCGGCGGTGACAGCTTCACCGATCGACCCACCACCAGCGGGCTCAGGATGTGGTTCTCGAACTGCAGGTAGAGGATGAAGAACACCGCGCAGAGCACGCCGGTCACCGGCCCCTGAGTGAAGCCGAGCAGCACGAACGGGATGCCGCCGGCCGCGCCGCCGATCTGGGGGACGAGATCGAAGATCGCCACCCACACCGCCAGCAGCGGCGTCAGCGGTACGCCGAGCACCAGCCCGGCGACGAGCACTGCGACGCCGGCGATGCCGGCCACCAGCAACGAGCCGGCCACGTAGCGGCCCACGGTGTCGTAGGCCAGGTTGCCGATGCGGTCGGCCTGAGATCTGCGGTGCGGAGGCACCAGGCGGCGGGCCCCCCTGACCAGTCGGTCGCCGTCGAGCAGCAGGCCGATGGTGACCAGCAGCGTCAGGAACGCCACCAGCACCCCGTCGGCGGTGCGCTTGGCGGCCTCACCGATGCCGGTGTCGGCACCCCTCAGTCGATCGGGCAGCTCCTCGATCCAGGTCCGGAGCTTGTCGGCGGCCCCGGCCTTGTGCAGGTCGTCGCCGATGAACGGCAGGTTCTCCACTTGCGAGACGACCTCGTCGATGTCACCGGCGAGCCGCTGGCCCTGGTCCACGGCGGGCGGCGCCAGCAGCGCCAACGCCGCCGCCGCCACGACGATCAGCCCGGCCACGACAACGCCCACCGCCGCCGGCCGGGGCAGCCGGAACCGGCGCTCGGCCGCACCCACGACCGGCGTCAGCGCAAGCGCGACGAGGGTGCCGACGATCACCACGGTGATGGCCCTCGGAGCGGTGCGGACGAGGTTGGTGGCGGCGGCGAGCGCCACGAAGGCGCCCATCACCCAGGCGACGGACCGCCAGTCGAGGTCCACCACCCGGACGCCGACAGTTCCACCACCCGGAGCGTCGAACCCGTTGGCCACGACAGGCCCACCACGCTCGCCCGACTCCCCGCGCTCGCCAGGCTTGTCCGGAGATCCTGAAGGAGCGCCGGCGGGCGGCATCCTCGGTACTGTACCGACGTGGCGACGCGGGAGCGGCTGCGCATCAGCCCTCGCTCGGCGGTGATGGCCGTCGCCATGTTCGGCGCCACCGTCGTGTTCCTGGGGGTGCTGGCCGCGTCCCGCCGGGTGATCGGCTGGATCATCGTCGCCGCCACCCTTGCCGCGCTCCTCCATCCAGTGGTCTCGTTGCTCCAGCGCAAGATGCGGCGGGGCTTCGCCGTGGCCATCGTGATGCTCGGGTTCGTCGCCTCCGCCGCTGTCGTCGTCTACGGGATCGTCGACGACATCCGCGTCCAGACCCGCCGTCTCGAGCAGGTGGCCCCGGCGAGGGCCCAGGAGCTGGAGCGGTCGGAACGCTTCGGCGAGCTGGCCAGGGACCTCAGAGCGGCGGAGCGCACGCAGCAGTTCATCGACGAGCTGCCGGAGCGGCTGCAGGGCGGTACCCCCGCCGAGGCGCTGCGGGCGGCGGCCACCAGAGGCGTCGCATTCCTGGCGACGGGGGTCCTCACCATCTTCCTGCTGCTGCACGGGCCCCGCATCATCCAGGGGGCGATCAACCAGGCGTCCGACCCCCGCCGCCGGGCCCGCCTCGAGGAGCTCTACCCGGTCGTCTACGCCCGCGCCTTCGGCTACGCCGCCAGCACGCTGTGCACCGCGGTCGCAGCGGGGCTGTTCGCGTTCGTCGTCGCCCGGGTGGCCGACGTGCCGGCCCCCGCGCCGCTGGCCGTGTGGGTGGGGCTGTGGGACCTGGTGCCCGTGGGCGGTGCCCTGGTCGGGGCCATGCCGATCGTCGCCCTCGCCGCGGTGCGGTCGACGTCCGACGCCATCGGCCTGGCGGTCGTGTTCATCGCCTACCAGGTGATGGAGAACTTCGTCGTCCAGCGCCGGATCGAGGCCTCCACCGTGAAGGTGGGCCCCTTCCTCACCCTGGTGGCAGGACTGGTCGGGATCGAGCTCAGCGGCGTCGCCGGTGCGCTGCTGGCCGTGCTGGCGGTGACGCTCGCGGTCACGATCGCCGACGAGGTGACGGCCCCCTAGCCCGTCGGGTGGGTGTGGGGCGGCCCGGCCCGCTTCTCCAGCCACCGGCGGAGGCCGGCCCCGTTGGCGTGGACGCCGTTGAGGGTCTCCAGCCGCTCCTTCTGCTCGTCGTCGACCGCGGACAGGTCGGGGGCGAAGGCGGACGCCAGGGCGTCGGGGATGTCACGGCCCTCCCGCCAGGCCGCCTCCGCCACCTCGGCCCAGCGGCGGAGCATCTCGGCCGCCTCGTCGAGGGTGTCGCCCGGGTCGCCCGGCACCACCCCGAAGTGGGCCAACGCCAGTGCCGAGGGGCGGCGGTCGGCGAAGCGGCGCAGCGAGCGGAGGGCGAGGTCGAGGTCGAAGTCGGGCGGGGGAGTCGCCGGCCGCAGCACACCGACGTCGGGCAGGCGCACACCCACCGCGTCCCCTACGAAGAGGATGCCGGTGTCGGAGTCCTGGAGCCCGAGGTGGTGCTTGGCGTGGCCGGGCGAGTCGACCGCGGTGAGGGTGCGGGTAGGGCCGACCGCCACCGTGTCGCCGTCGGCCAGCACCGTGATCCGGTCGGCGGGCGTCGGTTCCAGGCGACCGTAGAGCCCGTCGAGCAGGTCGCCGTAGACCATCGCCGCCGACGCCACCAGTCGGCTGGGGTCGGCCAGGTGGCGGGCGCCCTTCTCGTGGACGTAGACGGTGGCGTCGGGAAAGGCGGCGGCCACGTCGCCCACCCCTCCGGCGTGGTCGAGGTGGATGTGGGTGACGACGATGCCGGCCAGGTCGGCGGAACCGAGGCCCAGGCCGGCCAGGCCCTCCAGCAGGGCGGGCACCGAGCTCTGGCTGCCCGTCTCCACCAGTACCGGGTCGGGGCCCTCGACCAGGTAGCCGGCGGTGCACCGCTCCCATCCCCCGAGGAGGGTGTCGATCTGGACGATCCCCGGGCCGATCCTCACCGGTCCGACCAGCTACTCGGTGGTCGTGAGGGTGGGCAGGACCTCGGCCGCGAACTCCTGGATGCGAGGCCACCCCTCGGCCGGCCAGCTGGCCACCAGGTACGAGAACCCGATGGCGGTGAGCTCGTCGACCCGCCGGCGGACCTCGTGCCACGGCTCGGACAGCGACAGGTTGGTGGAGCAGGTGATGGCCGACGGGTCGCGGCCGGCCTCGTGCGCCGCCCGGTAGACGATCGACGCCTTCTTGACCAGCACCTCCGGCGGGCCGAAGGCGTGCCACACGTCGGCCTGGCGCCCGGCGATGGGCAGCGTGAGCTTGTCGCCCATGGCCCCGACCCAGATCGGCGGGTGGGGCTGCTGCACCGGGCGGGGGTAGTAGTAGGCGCCGTCCAGGCGGTAGTAGGTGCCATCGAAGTCGACGGGATCCTCGGTCCAGAGCGCCTTGACGACCTGGAGGGCCTCGTCCAGTCGGCCCGCCCGCTCCCGGTTCGAGGGGAAGTCGATGCCCAGCCGGCGGTGCTCGCCCTCGTGCCACGCCGCCCCCATTCCCAGGTTGACCCTGCCGCCGGAGGCGTGGTCGACGGTGACCACCTGGGCGGCCAGCACCGACGGGTGGCGGTAGGTGACACCGGTGACCAGCGTTCCCAGCCGGATTCGGTCGGTGACGGTGGCGAGGGCGCCGAGGAGCGTCCATGCCTCCAGGCACGGGCCCTTGGGGTCGCCGTACAGGGGCGTGAAGTGGTCGAAGATCCAGGCCGAGTCGAAGCCCGCCTCCTCGGCGAAGGTCACCCGCGCCCGCAGCTCGTCCCATGTCAGCTGGTGCTGCGACACGTCGACGCCGAACTTCATCGCCTCACCGTAGCGGCGCCGGATCGGCCCGCATATCGTCTGCGACAATCGAGCAAAGGAGCGGACCGTGGACGGGCGGACGATTCGATTTCGGTGGTTGGCGGCAGCGGTGGCGATGACGACCGCGACGGTGCTGGCTGCCTCCAGCGCCTGGGCGTTGACCCCGCCGACGGTGCCGGCGGCGATCCAGGTGCCGGCCGGCAACACCCTCTTCCTCGTCGGGCACGCCGCTGGCACCCAGATCTACACGTGCGCCCCGTCGGGTTCGACCTTCGCCTGGACGCTGTCCGCTCCGGCGGCGGTCCTCTACGACGACGCCGGTCGCTCGATCATCCGTCACTACGCCGGGCCCAGCTGGCGGGCCAACGACGGCAGCACCGTCGTCGCTACCAGGATCGCCGGCGCGCCGTCCCCCTTGCCCAACACCATCCCCTGGCTGCTCCTGAAGGCGACGCCGACGCAGGGAACCGGCCTCCTCACTCCGACGACCTACATCCAGCGCATCAACACCACGGGCGGGGTGGCCCCGTCGTCGGGGTGCGACGCCGCCCACGTCGGCGCCACCACCGCGGTCCTCTACACCGCCGACTACTACTTCTACCGAGCGGCCTAGGAGCCGAGCGCGGGCTGGCCGGCGTCGTACACGAGCCCGCCGGAAGACACCCGGGCGCCGGCCGTCGGCTCGTGGTCGGCGAGCCGGCCGTCGTGGCCGATGTGAAGGACCTCGGCGCCGCGGACAAGCACCGCGAAGTCGGACAGCAGGCGCCGGTGGCACCGCCACCACAGGCTCTCCGAGCACATCGCCGCGGTCGCGCAGCGGACGGCGTCGTCGAGCAGGCGGTCGGCGGCCGTAACGAACGCCGGCGTCTCCATGTGGTCGGCGTAGCCGCGGAAGGCCTTGTCCCGCAGGGCGACGTGGGGCGATTCGGGCCGGGCCGACCGCCACCCGCCCAGGTCGGGCTCCCAGCGGTAGTCGACACCGGCCTCGGGGAGCCACGAGGCCAGGGCGTCGCGACCGAAGTGGGGGTGCCGCCTGCTGCCGGGGGCGGTACGCACGTCGACGACGAGCTCCACGCCCGCTCCGCCGAGGAGCTCGGCCATGGCCTCGGCGGCGAGCGTCCCGTGCCCGACGGTCAGCAGCCGAGGGACCTTCGGGTCGTGTTCGGCCGCGGCCACGTCTCCACTCTTCCCCGGATCGGCGCCAATCCGATCGGCGCAGTCACACCTAACGAGAGCCTGACTCACTCCCTGACTCAACTCCGCGGCGACAACTGTCGACAATCGAAGGAATGACCTCGCACCTTCGCTGGTCCGTCGCCGCTCTCGCCGCACTTTTGCTGGGCGTGGGCGTCGTCGCAGTCCTCAGCAAGGCAGGCGCGGAGCCCGCGGCCACGCCGGTCACCGCCACCAGCGGGGAGACGATCCTCCCTGCCGTGCCGCCGACGGGGGATCCCGTCCAGGCCACGCCTGCGCCTGAGCCGTCCGGCGCCGAGTCCCCCGATTCTGGTCCCGGGTCGGCGAACGCGGAGGCCGCGGCCGCGTCAGGCGAGGGCACCGCGGCCTCTCCCCCGGTGTTCCCGGCGTTCCCGGCCCTCCCGGAGTTCCCGCCGCTGCCCCCGCTCCCGCCCGACGCGCAACCCATCCCCTGCCCGCCAGGGCTCGAACAGGGCGGGACGTGCATGCTGCCCTTCCCGCTCCCCCCGCCGCCGCCCTCCTGACGGGAAGGCGTGACAGCCCGCCCGTCGGGGTACCGCGCCTGACATGACCGCGTCATCCCTCGAGGCCCTGCGCGAGGCGGCCGCCGGCTGCCAGGCCTGTGACCTCTGGCGCAAGGCCACCCAGACGGTGTTCGGCGAGGGCCCGCGGGACGCCGACCTGATGTTGGTGGGCGAGCAGCCCGGCGACCAGGAGGACGAGGCGGGTCGGCCATTCGTGGGCCCGGCCGGGCGCATCCTCGATCAGGCCCTCGAGGAGGCCGGGATCGACCGCTCGACCGTCTACGTCACCAACGCGGTCAAGCACTTCAAGTGGGAGGCGCGGGGCAAGCGGCGGATCCACCAGAAGCCCAACGCTGCAGAGGTCTCCGCCTGCCGACCGTGGCTGGACGCCGAGATCGAGGCCGTGCAACCGCGGATCGTGGTGGCGCTCGGGGCGGTCGCGGCCCAGGCCCTCCTCGGACGTGACTTCCGCGTCAGCCGCCAGCGGGGCGAGCTCGTGACCTGGGACGACGGCCGGATCGTCACCGCCACGGTCCACCCCTCGTCGATCCTGCGGGCGCCGGACGAGCGCCGGTCGTCGGAGATGGCGGCGTTCGTGGACGACCTGCGCGCCGTGGCCGAGAAGAGGGCCGAAACGGCCGGGTAGTCTCCCGCCCCATGCACGAGGGGAGCCGCAAGGCCATCTTCGCCGCCTTCGTGGCCAACCTGGGCATCGCCATCGCCAAGTTCGTGGGGTTCTTCCTCACCGGCGCCTCGTCGATGCTGGCCGAAGCCGTCCACTCCGTCGCCGACACGTCCAACCAGGGGCTGCTCTTCCTGGGCGGCACCAAGGCCAAGCGGGCGGCCACGCCCGAGCACCCCTTCGGCTACGGCCGTGAGCGGTACTTCTGGTCGTTCGTGGTGTCTGTCATCATCTTCACCGCCGGCTCGATGTTCGCCCTCTACGAGGGGGAGGAGAAGCTCCGCCAGCCGCACGAGCTCGAGTCGCCCGCGATCGCCATCACGATCCTCGTGGTGGCCATCCTCCTGGAGTGCTACTCGATGTGGACCGCCGTGCGCGAAGCCCGGCCGCTGAAGGGCGACCGATCGTGGTGGACCTTCGTCCGGCGGGCAAAGGTGCCCGAGCTGCCCGTGGTCTTGCTCGAGGACCTGGGTGCCCTGCTGGGACTGACCCTGGCGCTGGCGGGCGTCGTGGTGGCCACCATCACCGGCAACCCCCGCTACGACGCCGTCGGAACCCTCGCCATCGGCCTGCTCCTCGGGGTGATCGCGGTGATCCTGGCCATCGAGATGAAGAGCCTGCTCATCGGCGAGTCGGCCACGCCCGCCATGGTCACCACAATCCGCCAGACCATGGAGTCGGACCCGCGGGTCCGACGTGTGATCCACCTCCGCACCCAGCACCTCGGTCCCGACGAGCTCCTGGTCGGCGCCAAGCTCGAGCTCGACCCCGACCTGGCGTTCGCCCAGGTGGCCGACACCATCGACAGGGTGGAGCAGACGGTGCGGGCGGCGGTGCCGGAGGCCCGCGTCATGTACCTCGAACCCGACGTCTTCGACCCGGAGCGGACGGACCAGGATCCCGCCTCGGCCCAGGCCTAGTAGAAGCGCCACCAGCTCGGCCGCACCTCCCGCCCGTCGCGCACCCGCCGGTACGATACGTCGAGCGAGGGTTCCTCGGCGGCGCCAGGACCGAGGGTGGCGAAGGAGGCGGGGCTGGATATGGAGCCGCTCGGGACCGGACGCTCCGACGGGTCGGGTCTGGGGCGCGGTCGCCTGGTACCCGGATGACGAACCAGGGGCCGCCCCGACGCAACGTCGCCATCTTCGTCGACATGGAGAATCTGTTCGGCGGCTACAACGGCGACGTCGGCAGCGTGCCCATCCGACAGATACTCAGCGACGTCAGGAATGTCGCCTCCACACTCGGCGTGCTATCCGATGTGGCGCTGACCCGCGCCTATGCCAACTGGTCGGACTCGCGGCTCGCCAGCTACCGGCGAGAGATGATGGAGCACGGCGTCGAACCGGTCCAGGTCTTCTCGTTCGGCCGGAACGTGAAGAACGCGGCCGACATCGAGCTCGTCGTCGACGCCCTCAGCCGGGCGTTCGACTCTCCCTGGATCGACGTATTTGTCATCGTCAGTGGTGACGGCGGCTTCGTCCCCCTGATCAGGCGCCTTCATGCGCTCGGCCGGCACGTCATCGTCGTCACCACCCAGGACACCGAGAACCGGAAGAACAGCAAGCTCCTGGCAGCGGTCGCCGATCACTACCACGTCATCGGGACATCGAGCGACGCGGCCGTCGAGCCGGTATCGGCACCGCTCCCACTCGAGCCCGCCGTGATCGCGTCGGTTGGCTCGCATCCGACCGCGTCCGAGGTCATGGTTCAGATCCGCTCACTCGTCGAACGCGACCCGAACATCCTTTCGAACGACGGGCTCGCCGTCAACTCGGCGCTGCTCGGCCAGCGGCTCCACAGCGCATGGCCCGAAATGACGGTCGCCAAACTTGGCTACAAGACGCTCACCAAGCTCGCAGAGGAAGCCTTGAACCGGCCTCTCCGGACCATGACCGGGCCGGGCATCATCGTCAGCGCCAGCGGCGCGACGCCGCCGGCGCAGGCACCGTCGCCGTCGACCATGGCCGTGCTCACCACCAGGAGCCCCGAGACGGTCGACGAGTACCGCGACATCATGCTGGAGGTCCTGGCTGCGCCTTCGGTCGTGGAAGCGCTCGAACCTCAAGTGTCGGCGGAAGGGTACCGATTGGCGACGTTCGGCCATCTGTTCCGGCGGGTGGCTCCCAATTGTCACCATGAGGCGGCCGGCTTTCCCACCTTGAAGCTCGCCCTTCGCTACGTCTTGTCGTCGTCGATCTACTGCCTGGTCCCCGGACCTCAGCCTTCCGACCTTCGCCTGATCAAGCGAGAGCTGGCGACCGAGGAGAGCGTGCCCGACCTGTCGGCGGACGATCTCGAGACCCCACAGGTCGTCCGCGAGCTTCTCGCCCACGTCAAGCCTCATCCCTTGCGCTTCGATTCTCGGGAGGCCACGACCGCGGTCGCGGTGTACCTCACAGCGGATGGCGAGGCTCCCGCCGGCCGAATCGCCGACCTGCTCGAGGACGTCTCCGACGACTATCCGGGGCTCTCCGCCGAAACCCTGCGCCTGGCACTGTTCCTCTTCGTCGCCAGCGGGATACTCGTGGGCGACGACGACACCCCGATGGGCGAGCGCCTGCTCTCGGTGCATCCTGCGTACCGAACCTACGAGGAAGCGCGGCGGCAGCTGAAGGTGGTCGCCGAGCAGGCCCTCGATCGGTTTCGATGGCCCGTCGGCGACGACGTCCTGGAGCACCTCCTTCCCCCCGGTGAGTCGAGGCGGGGGCTGGAACGAGGCGTCAGGCGCTGCTGCTGGTCTCCTGGTAGACCTCGGCCCCCGCAGCCACGAACTCGGCCGACTTCTCCTTCATCCCCAGCTCGATGGCCTGCTCCTCGCTCACGTCGTGGGCCTTGGCGTACTCGCGCACGTCGTGGCTGATGCGCATCGAGCAGAACTTGGGACCGCACATGGAGCAGAAGTGGGCGGTCTTGGCCGCCCCGGCCGGCAGCGTCTCGTCGTGGTACGCCCGGGCGGTGTCGGGGTCGAGGGCCAGGTCGAACTGGTCCTGCCAGCGGAACTCGAACCTGGCCTTCGACAGGGCGTCGTCCCAGGCCTGGGCGGTGGGGTGGCCCTTGGCCAGGTCGGCGGCGTGGGCGGCGATCTTGTAGGCGATGACGCCCTGCTTGACGTCGTCGCGGTCGGGCAGGCCCAGGTGCTCCTTGGGCGTGACGTAACAGAGCATCGCCGTGCCGTACCAGCCGATCATGGCCGCCCCGATGGCCGACGTGATGTGGTCGTAGCCCGGGGCGACGTCGGTGGTGAGGGGGCCGAGCGTGTAGAAGGGCGCCTCGTGGCACAACTCCAGCTGGAGCTCCATGTTCTCCCGGATCTTGTGCATCGGCACGTGGCCGGGGCCCTCGATCATCACCTGCACGTCGTGGCCCCACGCCACCTTGGTCAGCTCGCCGAGGGTGGCCAGCTCGGCCAGCTGGGCCTCGTCGTTGGCGTCGGCTATCGACCCCGGGCGCAGCCCGTCGCCCAGCGAGAACGCCACGTCGTAGGTGGCGAGGATCTCGCACAGCTCCTCGAAGTTGTCGTAGAGGAAGTTCTCGCGGTGGTGGGCCAGGCACCAGGCGGCGAGGATCGAGCCGCCCCGGCTGACGATGCCGGTCATGCGGGTGGCGGTCATGGGGACGTAGCGCAGGCGCACGCCGGCGTGGACCGTCATGTAGTCGACGCCCTGCTCGGCCTGCTCGACGATCGTGTCGCGGTAGACGTCCCACGAGAGGTCCTCGGCCTTCCCGTCGACCTTCTCCAGGGCCTGGTAGATCGGGACGGTGCCGATCGGCACCGGCGAGTTGCGGACGATCCACTCCCGCGTGGTGTGGATGTTGGCGCCGGTCGACAGGTCCATGACGGTGTCGGCGCCCCATTTGGTGGCCCAGGTGAGCTTCTCGACCTCCTCGGCCACCGACGACGTCACCGCCGAGTTGCCGATGTTGGCGTTGATCTTCACCAGGAAGTTGCGCCCGATCACCATGGGCTCGGACTCGGGGTGGTTGACGTTGTTCGGTAGGATGGCCCGGCCGCGGGCGATCTCGTCCCGGACCGTCTCGGCGGCCACGCCCTCCCGCAGGGCCACGAACTCCATCTCGGGCGTGACCTCGCCCCGCCGGGCGTAGTGCAGCTGGGTGACGGTGCGCCCCGGCCTGGCCCGCAGCGGCCGCGGGGTCTGGCTGGTGTCGTACGTGTCGGTGCGCCGGGCGGCCGACCGGCCGTCGTCGCGGGCCGTCGGTGCCCGGCCGGCGTACTCCTCCACGTCGTCGCGCTCGAGGATCCAGTGGCGGCGGAGGGTCGGCAGCCCCTCGGCCGGGTCCGACCCCGGGCCCGACGTGTCGTACAGCCGCACCGCCGAGCCGTCGGTGAGAGCCACCTCGGTGAACGGGACGGCGACCCCGTTGGGGCCCTCGACGTGGACCTTGCGGCGACTTGCCATCTCGCTCTCCCTCCGCGGGCATGACCCCGACAGGTTCAGACGGTCGGCGCCCCATGGCGCCCTCTCAGCCCGGTTCGGGGCTCCCGTGAAGGCTCAGCTTGTCACACCTGGCCAAACCCACCCAACTGGTTCCACACAGCAGGGCCCGACCCCGCTGTGTGGAACCAGTTCGGTGGTACCGGCGGCCGGCCGCCGGTATGGTCGGGCGGCGATGACCTCGACCTTCCTCGACGCCTGCTGGGGCAAGCCGGTGGCCCGCGTGCCGGTGTGGTTCATGCGCCAGGCCGGTCGGTCGCTCCCGGAGTACCGGGCTGTGCGCAAGCGCCACGGCATGCTCGACGTCATCGCCACGCCCGACCTGGCCGCCGAGGTCACCCTGCAGCCGGTGCGGCGGCTGGGTGTCGACGCCGCCATCCTCTTCTCCGACATCGTCACGCCGCTGGTCGGCATCGGCTTCGACATCGACCTCGCCCCCGGGCCGGTCGTGGCCGAGCCCTTCCGCACCGCCGCCGACCTTGCCCGCCTCCGTCCTCTCGAGCCCGAGGCCGACGTCCCCCACGTGCTGGAGACGGTCCGCATCCTGAAGGGCGAGCTCGACGTCCCCCTCATCGGCTTCGCCGGTGGGCCGTTCACCCTGGCCACCTACCTGGTCGGCCCGTCCAAGGACCACGCCACGGCCAAGTCGCTCATGTTCTCCGAGCCCGAGCTCTGGGCGGAGCTGCTCGACTCGCTGGCCGGCATCGTGCTGACCTCGCTGCGGGCCCAGGTCCAGGCGGGCGCCGACGCCGTCCAGCTGTTCGACTCGTGGGCCGGCATCCTGAGCCCCGCCGACTACCGGCGCTACGTGCTGCCCGCCACCCGCAAGGTCTTCGCCGGCCTGGAGGACCTCGGCGTGCCCCGGATCCACTTCGGCGTCGGCACCGGCGAGCTGCTGGAGCTCATGTCCGAGGCGGGGCCCGACGTGGTCGGTGTCGACTGGCGGGTGCCCCTCGACCGGGCCCGCACCCGCCTAGGCACCGAGACGCCCGTCCAGGGCAACCTCGACCCCACCGTCTGCCTGGCGCCGTGGGCGGTGGTCGAACCTGCGGTCGACGCCGTGCTCGACGCCAACGCCGGCCGCCCCGGGCACGTCTTCAACCTCGGGTGGGGGGTCCTGCCCGACACCGACCCCGATACCCTCCGCCGCATCGTGGAGCACGTGCATGGCTGGACACCGGTGTGACAGGTGACGTCGGGGTGCTGGTGATGGCCTACGGCACGCCGGCCACCACCGACGACATCGAGTCGTACTACACCCACATCCGGCGCGGAAACGCGCCGACCCCCGAGCTGCTGGCCGAGCTGACCGGCCGCTACGAGGCCATCGGCGGGACGTCGCCGCTGCTCGACCTGACGAAGGCGCAGGCCGCCGGGCTGGCCGAGGCGCTGGGCCCGGGGTACGTCGTCGAGCTGGGGATGAAGCACGCCCCGCCGTTCATCGAGGACGGCGTCGCCGCCCTGGCCGGCAAGGGCCTGACCAAGATCGTCGGGCTGGTCCTGGCCCCCCACTACTCCCGCCTGTCGGTCGGCCAGTACGAGACCCGGGCCGCGGCCGCCGCCGCGGAGTTCGGCGTCGAGCTCGACATGGTGCAGTCCTGGCACCTGTCCCCCGGCTACCTCGACCTGCTGTCCACCTTCGTCGAGGACGCCGTCGACGGCCTGAAGCTCCCGCGGCCCGACATCGAGGTGCTGTTCACCGCCCACAGCCTCCCGGACCACGTGCTCATGGACGGCGACCCCTACGCCAACCAGTTGCGGGAGACGGCGGTGATGGCCGCCGCCCGGGCTCGGGTGCAGCGCTGGTCGGTGGCCTGGCAGAGCGCCGGGCGCACGTCGGAGCCGTGGATCGGGCCCGACATCCTCGCCGTGTTCCCGTCGCTGGTCGTGAACCGGGCGCGGGGGGTGGTCGTGTGCGCGGCCGGGTTCACGTCCGACCACCTGGAGGTCCTCTACGACCTCGACATCGAGGCCAAGCAGGCCGCCGACGCGCTCGGCCTCGCCTTCGCCCGCACGCCGATGCCGAACGACCACCCCGAGCTGATGCGAGCGCTGGCGGAGGTCGTCCGGGCGCGTGCCTGAGCCCGCCGGCCGCCGCCACCGGCCCTCAGTGGTCGTGGTGGGCGGGGGGATCACCGGCCTGGCCACCGCCTGGTTCCTGCGCAACGACGCCGATGTCACGCTCCTCGAGGCCTCCGACCGCCTCGGCGGCAAGATCCGCACGTCACCGCTCGCCGACGTCGGTGTCGACGTCGAAACCGGGCCCGACACGTTCCTGGCCCGCGTGCCCCACGCCACCCGTTTGTGCCGCGACCTCGGGCTCGGCGACGACCTGATCGAGCCGGCCACGGGCAAGGCCTTCGTCTGGACCCGTGAAGCGCTCCGCCCGCTGCCGTCGGACCAGGTCCTCGGCGTGCCCGTCGGGCTTCGGGCGCTGGCCCGCTCGGGCGTGGTGCCGCCGCTCGCCGTCGCCCGAGCCGGTCTCGACCTGGTCCTGCCCCGATCCCGATTCTCCGACGATCCGACTGTCGCCGAGGTGATCGGCCGGCGGATGGGCCGTGCCGTCCTCGACCGGCTGGTGGAGCCGCTGGTCGGCGGCATCAACGCAGGGCGGGCCGACGGCCTCAGCCTGGGCGCCACCGCCCCCCAGCTGGCCGGGGCGGCGACGGGCTGCCGCAGCCTGGTGCTCGGCCTTCGCCGGAACCGCCGCGCCAATCCGTCGCCGGATGCGGCGGGCCCCGTGTTCCTGGGGATCGCGGGCGGGATGGAGCGGCTCGTCGACCGGTTGCAGTCGGAGCTGGCGGCGGCGGGGGTGTGCATCCGCACCGGGACTCCGGCCACCGAGGTGGAGCCGGCCGGCTCGGGTTACCGGGTGGTCACGACCGGCGGCGGGCTGGCGACCCCCGATGCCGCGGACGCCGCCACCGACGCCGTCGTCGTCACCCTCCCCGCCTTCGCCGCCGCCCCGCTCCTGCCGCCGGCGGCGGACGACCTGGCCGCCATCCGGTACGCGTCGGTGGCAGTCACCACGCTGGCCTATCGCCCGGAGTCGGTGCCCGAGCCGCTCGAGGGCGCCGGCTTCCTCGTACCCAGGGTGGACGGTCGGCTGATGACCGCCTGCACGTTCACCACGACCAAGTGGCCGTCACCGGTTGGCGGCGGTCTGGTGCTCCTCCGGGCCTCCGCCGGGCGGGCGGGCGACGATCGCCCCGACCACCTCGACGATGCCACCCTGGTCGCCCGGCTCCACGAGGAGCTGGCCGAGGCCATCGGCGTCACCGACCCGCCCGTGGCCAGCCTGGTCACCCGCTGGACCGACGGCTTCCCCCAGTACCAACCGGGCCACGAGGGTCGGGTCGACCGCATCGAGGCCTCTCTCGCGGCTGAGTTGCCGGGCGTGTACGTCGCCGGGGCCGCCTACCGAGGCCTCGGCATCGCCGCCTGCATCCGCCAGGGCGAGGATACGGCCGCCAAGGTCCGCGGCCGGCTCACTGCTGGTAGCCCTCCACCGTAGGTAAGCGGTCAGGCACCGAGTAGGTCCCGGGCCTCGGCCTCGGTGGGTGCCCGGTAGAGGTCGCCTCCCGGCTGCTGGCGGCGGCCGCCCTCGGCCAGCGTCCCCAGGTCGATCGGGGCGAACCCGATGTCCTCGACCAGCCCCGAAACGACGGCCTTGGCCTCGGCGTCGTCACCCGAGACGAACAGCACCAGCCGTTCCCCCGGCGGCTTGCCGCCCCCGCTGGCCAGGGTCGCCGCCAGCATGGTGTTGAACCCCTTCACCAGCCGGGCACCCGGCAGCCGCTCGGCGGTCATCTCGCTGGCCGACGTCGGGCTGGTGTCGATGATCCCGAAGCTCTCGCTGTAGGGGTTCATGGCGTCGACGACGACCTTGCCGTCGACCAGCTCGGCCGGCGGGAGCGCCTCGGGCGTGCGCCACGGGACGGCCAGGAACACCACGTCCCCGAAGCGGGAGGCGTCCTCGACAGTGGCGGCCCGGGCGTTGGGCCCGATCGAGTCGACGAGGTCCGCCAGCGACGCCGGCCCCCGCCGGTTGCTCACCACCACCTGGTGCCCCGCCTGCGCCAGCAGCCGGGCCACTGTGCCGCCGATGTTCCCCGACCCGATGACCCCGATGTCCATCGGCCCAGTCTGGTGCACCCGCCTACCATCGTGGACATGGCCGCGTCATCGGATATCGGGGAGCCGATCGTCGTGCGCTCGCCCTACGACGGCAGCGAGGTCGGCCGGGTGCCGAAGTGCTCGGCGGCCGACGTCGACAAGGCGGTCGCCGCCGCCCTGGCCGCACACGAGGCCGGGCCCCTGCCGCCGTGGCGGCGGGCCGAGATCCTCGACACCGCCGCCCGCCTGCTCGCCGAGCGAGAGGAGGACTTCGCCCGCACCATCGCCGCCGAGTCGGCCAAGCCGCTGAAGACGGCACGGGCCGAAGCCCGCCGGGCGGTGAGCACGTTCACGTTCGCCGCCGTCGAGGCCCGTCGCCTCACCGGCGACATGGTGCCGATCGACGCCGCCGAGGTCGGCGAAGGCCGGCTGGCCTTCACCCTGCGGGTCCCTATCGGGGTGGTCGGCGCCATCTCCCCGTTCAACTTCCCGCTCAACCTGGTGGCCCACAAGCTGGCCCCGGCCATCGCCGCCGGCTGCCCGGTGGTGCTGAAGCCGGCCAGCCAGACGCCGCTGACGGCCGTGGCGCTGGCCAAGCTGCTGGTGGAGGACTGCGGCCTACCGCCCGACCACCTGCACGTGGTCACCGGCAGCGGTGCCGAGGTCGGCGACGCCCTCGTCCGCCATCCCGACGTGGCCTACCTCACCTTCACCGGGTCGGGCGAGGTCGGCTGGGGGATCAAGGAGAAGGCCGGGCGCAAGAAGGTCGCGCTGGAGCTGGGGAACAACTCGCCGGTGATCGTCGAGGCCGACGGCGACTGGGAGGCCGCGGCCACGGCGGTGAGCGCCACCGGGTTCGCCCACGCCGGGCAGTCGTGCGTGTCGGTCCAGCGGGCCCTTGTCCACGAGGCGGTGGCCGAGCCGTTCTCGGACCTGCTGGCCGAGCTTGCCGCCGAGCTCGTCGTCGGCGACCCCCTCGACGAGGACACCGACGTGTCCGCCCTCATCGCGCCGGGCGAGCGCGACAGGGTCGTGGCGTGGATCGACGAGGCAGTGGCGGGCGGGGCCGAGGTCCGCACCGGCGGCGGCGTCGACGACAACGACGGGCTCCTCCGTCCAACCGTGCTCACCGGCGTCACGGCCGACATGCGGGTGTGCCGGGACGAGGTGTTCGGGCCGGTCGTAGCCGTGCAGTCCTACGCCACCACCGACGAGGGCCTACGGCTCGCCGACGACACGCGCTACGGGCTTCAGGCCGGGATCTACACGTCACGGCTGGACACCGCCCTGCGGGCGGCGCGCCGACTGCATTTCGGCACGGTGCTGGTCAACGAGGTTCCGACGTGGCGGGCCGACCAGATGCCCTACGGTGGGGTGAGGGCGAGCGGCAACACCAAGGAGGGTCCGGCGGCGGCGGTGCGGGAGATGACCGTCGAGCGGCTGGTGGTCATCCGAGCCTGACGGCGGGAGGAGCGAACATGACGGCGGGATCGACGACACCCGATGGCACGACACCGGACGGCGGGCCTCCGAGTCGGACGAGGAGTTGGGAGCGACTGGCGCCCGCCGGTGCCCTCGGGTTCCTCCTCACCTTCGCTCTTGGCGCAATCGTCATCGGCGAGTCCAGCCCGTCGAGCAAGGCTCCCTCGACTGAGATCGCGACGTGGTTCGCGGAGAACCGCGCCGGCGTGTTGCTCAACACGTCATTCGTCATGCTCGGCGCTTTCGCCCTCTATCCGTTGTTCCTTGCCGCGCTCTGGCGGGCCACCCGACGAGCCGAGGGCCAGGACGGCATCCTCGCCATCGTCGGCCTCATCGGCGGCGTGGCCGTGCTCGGGCCCCTCCTGATTCAGCTCGTGGGCTGGGGTGCCGCTGCCCTCGAGGCAGGGAACAGCCGCGAGCCAGCGGTCGCCGCCGGGCTGATGGACCTGGGGAACATGGGGTTCATGCTGGTGCCGATCCCCGCCGCCGTGCTCGTGGGCGCGACGAGCCTCGCCGGCCGATCGGGAGTGCTCATGCCCACATGGCTGGCCAGGGCAGGCCTCGCGGTGGCAGTCGTTCTGCTCGTCGGCGGCGTCGTCCTCTTCCTACCGCCGGCGATGTTCGCCCTCTTCGGCCTGTGGCTGGTGGCCGTGTCGTTCACCCTCCTGCGGAGGGCAAGGGCAACCGGTTGACGACGGGCTACGGCTGGCGGCGGTAGTGGACGCCGGATTCCTGCTTCACGGTGGCCCGACGGAGCAGCCATTGGTCCGTCGCCGCCACCGAGAGCAGGATTGACGCCAGGCCGGCGGCCAGGAAGCAGAACCAGCCGAAGAAGTTGACGGCAGGGTTCTGGTACCGGGCGATGTCACCGACCGAGAAGTCCGACACGTTGAAACCGAGTACGGCGAGGCCGGCGCAGAGAACGATCCAGAACGACATCCGATGGGTCAAGCCTCGCAACACGTTCATTCCGGTTTCCTCCTCGCCGGGCTACCACTTCTGTATCGGAGCATCCCCGGAAATACTTGAGTCCTCAAGGGTGGTGCCCCCACTTCCAGGCGGTACGGGCCACACCAACGCGCTTGACTGAGAACGTGAAAGCGCCGCGACTGCTGCCGATGCTCGCCGGCGGCAGTGGTGTGCCCGACGATGCCGCCAGGTACCAGTTCGAGCCCAAGCTCGACGGCCAGCGGGTGATCGCCATCGTGGAGGACGGCGCCGTCACGCTGACCAACCGCCGCGGGCTGGAGGCCACGGCGACGTTCCCGGAGCTGACGGCCATGGCCGGCGCCCTCGGCGGCCACGACGTCGTGCTCGACGGCGAGGTCGTCACCTTCGACGCCGACGGGCGCACGAGCTTCCAGCGGCTGCAGCGGCGGATGCACGTCGTCAAGCCACCTGCCAAGCTGCTGGCCGAGGTTCCCGTGGTGTTCGTGGCCTTCGACGTGCTCTGGTACGACGGCGAGTGGCTCATCGGCTGCCCGCAGGAGGAGCGGACCCGCATCCTGGGCACGCTCGGGCTCAAGGGATCGCTATGGCAGACGGCGCCGGTGCTCGATGCCACCCCCGACCAGCTGCTGGAGGCGTGCCGCCAGGCGGGCGTCGAGGGCTTCATGGCCAAGCGCAGGGACGCGCCCTACCTGCCGGGGAAGCGGTCGTCGGCGTGGTCGAAGGTGAAATGCGGCCGCCGCCGGGAGTTCGTGGTCGGCGGGTGGTCGACAGGACAGGGCGGCAGGGAGGGCAGCATCGGTTCGCTGGCGCTGGGTGTCTACGACCTCCCGCCCGAGGAGGGCAGGCCGCAGCGGCTCTTCTATGTCGGCCAGGCCGGCTCCGGCCTGAGCGAGGAGATGATCCGCCAGCTCGAGCGCCTGTTCGGCCAGATCACGGTCCCGACGTCGCCCTTCGTGAACCCTCCGCCGGCCAAGCTGCAGTACGTGCGGCCGATGCTCGTCGTCGAGGTGGCCTACACCGAGGTCACCGAGGGCGGCACCCTGCGCCAGCCGTCGATCAAGGGCCTGCGGACCGACGTCGTGGCCCAGGACATCGTGGCCGACGAAGAGATCCTGAGACGCTTACCATCTGGGTAGGAGGTAGGCCGTGGCTCGATCGATGTGGAGCGGCGCCATCAGCTTCGGGCTGGTGAACGTGCCGGTGAAGCTGTACAGCGCGGTGTCGCCCAAGGACGTGCGGTTCCACCAGATCGACGCCAAGAGCAAGTCCCGGGTGAAGCAGAAGCGGGTCTCCGCCGCCACCGGCGAGGAGGTCCCCTACGAGGACATCGTCAAGGGCTACGAGCTGGGCCCCGACACCTACGTCACCATCTCACCCGAGGAGCTCAACGCCCTCGACCCCAAGGCCACCAAGTCGATCGACATCGAGGACTTCGTCGACCTCGACCAGATCGACCCGATCTACTACGACCACCCGTACTACCTGGCACCCGACAAGGGCGGGGCCAAGGCCTACGTCCTGCTGCGGCGGGCCATGCAGGAGACGAACAAGGTCGGGATCGCGCGCGTCGTCCTGCGCACCAAGCAGTACCTGGCCGCCATCCGGCCGCTCAACGACGCCCTCGTGCTGGAGACGATGCTCTACCCCGACGAGGTCAACCCGCTCGACGACCTCGACATCCCCGGCGACGAGATCGACGTCACCGAGCGCGAGGAGAAGATGGCCCGCCAGCTCATCGACTCCCTCACCACCGACTTCGAGCCCGACAAGTACAAGGACGACTACCGCGAGCGGGTGCTCGAGCTCATCGAGCAGAAGGCCGCCGGCCAGGAGATCGTCGTCGAGGACGCCGCCGAGGAGGCGCCCAAGGTCGTCGACCTCATGGCCGCCCTGGAAGCCAGCCTGGCCGCGGTGAAAAAGGGCGGCGGCAAGTCCTAAACCCGAGTGCCCGACCCTGCCGCTAGTCGAGCGTGCAAGAAAGTCGCCATATGCGACCCTTTTGCACGCTCACGATCCGGTCACGCCCTCCGGTAGCCTCGATCGATGAGTCCTGCGTCGGCCGGGGTGGATGTCGAGATCGAGGGCCGGCAGCTCAAGCTCTCGAACCTCGACAAGGTGCTGTACCCCGAGGCGGGGTTCACCAAGGGCCAGGTGATCGACTACTACACGCGGATCTCGGCTGCCCTCCTGGCCCACCTCAGGCGCCGGCCCCTGACCCTCAAGCGGTACCCCAACGGCGTGAGCGACAAGTTCTTCTACGAGAAGAACTGCCCAAAGCACCGGCCGCCGTGGGTGGCGACCACTCCGATCTTCGGCGGGCGCAAGAACGAGACGATGGACTATTGCGTCGCCGACGACCTCCCGACCCTGGTCTGGATGGCGAACCTGGCCGCGCTCGAGCTCCACCCGTCGCTCTCCCGGGCGCCCGACATCCAGTGCCCGACGATGCTCGTCTTCGATCTCGACCCAGGCCCGCCGGCTGCTCTGCTGGAGTGCTGCCGAGTGGCGATTTTGGTGCGGGACGTGCTCGACGACCTGGGCCTGGTCACGTTCGCCAAGACGTCGGGCTCGAAGGGGCTGCAGCTGTACGTGCCCCTCAACACGCCGGTCACCTACGACGACACGAAGCCCTTCGCCCACGCCCTGGCCAAGATGCTCGAGGCCGAGCATCCCGACCTGGTGCTCTCGCTGATGAAGAAAGAGCTGCGCACCGGCAAGGTGTTCATCGACTGGAGCCAGAACGACGAGCACAAGACGACGATCTCGGTGTACTCACTGCGGGCCCGTCCCCGGCCGACGGTGTCGACGCCGGTGTCCTGGGCCGAGGTCGAGCAGGCGGCGGAGTCAGGCGACGCCGGCAAGCTGGTCTTCGAGGCCGGCGACGTCCTCGAGCGCTTCGCCGCCGACGGCGACTTGTTCGCCCCGCTCAACGAGCTCGAGCAGGACCTGCCCAAGGCGCCGTCAGGCTGACCGGAAACTCGGCCGTGCTCAGACATTGTGCGCCGATCGGGCCAGACGGGCGCCCGAGCTGGAACTTACAGCCCTCCGAAGCTCGATAGATGTCTCGGAAACTCCCCGGGCCCAATCCTGGCTGCTGCCCTACTCCATACTCCTGGCTGAGGACAGGGGCGATGCGACGGAGACATCCTCGGTCGCTTCCGAGTTCCGTCAAGACGCCCATGACACTCCAAAGATCCCCTGGATCGCCTCACCGCACCGGTCCGACATTGCCGGATGTGTGTCGGCGCGTTTCCGATCGGCGGGCCGCGCCATGTCCCCGAAACGCCCCGGGTGGATTGCATCCAAGAGCGCGGCCGAGAGATCGGTCAGTACTGAATGTCGAGGGCGTAGCGAAGGGCGCGGTCAATCGCCACCCGCTTCGGGGTTCCAACTCGCCCGACTGCTGCCGGGTCGAGGATTGCCTTCGGGATGGTGAGGATGTTGTCGCACGTGATGACGCTGTCCTCGGGAAGGCCCTCGTCGACCCCTACTCGCACCTCCGACCGGATGCCGCGGATCGTGCGGGTGATCGGCGCACAGGTCACCGCGTTGAGAACTTCGATGGCGGCACCCCTGGTGAGCACACAGACGGGGCGACGTCCCGCTGGTGGGCCGAGGTCAGCCCAGACGACGTCGCCTCTGGCTACCACGACGGGGTGGTGTCAGCGGCGAGCCGGCGCGCCGCCGCGACCAGTGCCGGATCGGGGGGTATTCGTCGGTAGGCGTCCTGGAGCTCCCGATCAGCCTGGGCCACATCGGCCGCTTCGAGGAGGGCGAGAACGCCGCGGCGGACGAGGTCGGAACGGCTCGTCCCCTGGGCAACGGCGAGCCGGTCCAGCTCAGCAACGAGCTGGTCGTCGAGCTGGACGAGCACTTCCTTCCGGGCCACCGTCATATGGTAATGCATATGGCCTGTCGGACGCGTCCCCACCAGGCGATGGGGCTGGCAAACGGCGGTTGCGGGTCTACCGCCGGCCGTGAGTCTTGCTCGATCACCTACGGCCAAGAGGCCGTACGGCCCATCCGCAGTCGGAACTCAGGGGCCCGATAATGTCGGCGGTAGCGCCAGTGAGACACACGCGGGAACGCCGGCTACGCGCCCGAGGGCAGCTCCCGGCTCCGTGATCAACATCGCAGGCGACCGACGTTGTGGCGCTCGGCGCATTCCGCTCCCGGCGTTTCACGTCTCAGATTGGCCGCTCACGTGGCGTCCACGGCACCAGAGTCGGAGGACCTCGCAACGCCGAATCCGGTCAGTCGGCGGTTCCTCGGGGGACGACCCATTCCTGGTCCTGGCCGGTGATCTCGGCCACGAGCTCGAAGTCGGCGTCGTAGTGGAGCACGACCAGGTCGTGCGCCTCGGCAGCGGCGGCGACGAGGGCGTCGACCAGGGAGAGGGCCCGGTGCTGGCTTCGGACGGCGAGCGCCGCTTGGACGTCGAGGGCGCGCCGGTGGTCGGCGTCAGTCGTCGGGACCGGCGGGAACGAGGAGAGCCGATCGGCCATTGCGCGGTAATCGTCGGGGCTCCGAGCGGCAAACCCGAGCTCGAAGGCCACCGGCGCGCACAGACCGACGAGTCCTCCGGCAGCGAGTGGCGCGAATGCGGCGGCCACCGACGGCTTGGCCAGGCGGGCGAAGACGCTCGTGTCGACGAGGTAGCGGGTACGGGCCACCTATCCTTCCGCCCCCCACGCCTCCTCGGCGGCGTCGAAGTCGAACCGTCCCTCCTCGCTGAGCAGAGCGATGAGCTCCAACCGTCGCTTGGCATGCACGACCTCCCGGAGGGCGGCGTCGATCGTCTCTCGTAGGGTCCTGGTCCCTAGGATCGCCGCAGCTTGACGGACGATATCTTGGTCCACTTCGACTGATGTCTTCGACACAGCACTAGGATATCGCAACTACGGCCGGCGGCTACCTTTCAAGACCGGCTTCACGTCAACGATGGGCGTGCCGTCCACCGCCTCCAGGTTGCGGACCTGGACCCGACCGCCTTCGATCGCCACGACCTCGACCTCGTGCAGACCGATGGGGTTCGGGCGGGACGCGGAGCGGGTGCTGAACACGCCGCGCTCCGGGTTCGTCAGGTCGTCGCGCGGGTGCACCCGAAGGACGTCGCGCCCGGCGTGATGGAGCCAGGTGAGGACGATCACGTGGTCACCCGGCTCGAGATCGCTCAACCCGTCGAGCACGGCGGCGTCGAACACCAGCCAGGCGTCCGGCGCCCCCTCGTTCCCCTGCTTCGGGGCCGACTCGAGGTTGGTCAGCGGCGACTCGACAACCCCGATCGGCACGACCTCGTAGCGCACCTCACCCATCCCGCCGTTCTACCCAACCGTCACAGCTGACCGAGGTAGAAGGCGATGCCCTGGTCGTCGGCGCAGTGGGCGCTCAATCCGTAGGGCGTCTGCTCCACGTCCCCCGGGCGACCGCCGGCCAGGCGCACCTTCGCCACCGCGGCGTGGATGTCGTCGACGCGGTACATGGGCTCGACGCCGGCGCGGTCCTGGCCGCCGTGGAGGCCGGTCATCGGCATGGTGTCCTCCACGTTCCAGCCGTCGACGACGTGGCCCGGGGTGAAGCGCCATCCGAGCACCGAGCCGAAGAAGGCGCGGAACCGGGCCGAGTCGACCACCCCGATCGTCAGGTAGGCGACGTCCCCGTCGCGGCTCCCGTTGACCGGCCGGTCCCGGTCGGAGACGTCAGCCGTGGCCAGCGCGTCGGCCTCTGTCGGCTGCCACAGGTAGA
Source organism: uncultured Acidimicrobiia bacterium (assembly GCA_963825765.1). Classification (GTDB taxonomy): domain Bacteria; phylum Actinomycetota; class Acidimicrobiia; order Acidimicrobiales; family AC-14; genus CAWGUU01. The sequence goes on along the minus strand of CAWGUU010000004.1, from coordinate 92,845 downwards.
ACACCATGCCCTGGTCGTCGACGCAGTCGGACGCGGTCCCGTACGGCCGGACCTCGGGCTCGGTCGCGGTCCCGCCGGCCCGCCGGACCCGGTCGACCGCGGCCACCACGTCGTCCACCCGCCAGCACTGCACGAAATCGCCCCGCGCCTGACCCCCCCGCACGCTCATCGAGGGCATGGCGTCGACGACCATCCTGGCCTCGGCCATCTCGGCCGGGGCGAACTCCCACCCGAGGACCGAGCCGTAGAAGGCCTGGGCCCGATCGAGGTCCGGGACCTGGAAGGACATGTAGCCGACGTCGCCGTGGCGCGTCCCGCCGGGGTACCGGGCAGGCGAGGGCGAAGACGTCGACGAGGCCGGGACGGCGACGATCTGCCAACGATGGCCGAACGGGTCGACGATGACGGCGTTGCGCCCGTAGCCGCCGTCGGCCGGGGGACGGTCGAGGGTGGCGCCGGCCTCGACGGCCCGGTCGACCACCAGATCCACGTCGCCAACCTCGATGTGCAAGGACATGCCGCTGCCCACACCAGGCTGGGGGGCGGTGTGGCCGATCTCGGGGAACTCGTCGGCCAGCATCACCTTCGCCCCGCCGAAGTCCAGCTCGGCGTGGCCGATCCGTCCGTCGGGCATCACGATCGGATCGCCGAGCCGGCGGGCGCCGAAGGCCTCGGCGTACCAGTCGAGGGCCCTCGCCGCTCCAGCCACAGCCAGGTACGGGGTGATGGCCATGCGGGCGGCACCGCCAACGGCGGCAGATGCAGCCTCCTCGGGGACGAACTCGGTCTCCAGCGTCGTAACGGTCACGTCGACTCCTTCCGGTAGTGTCAGCGCCTGCTCCAGGCGGGCGCGCAGCCGGGCGGCGAAGCCCGGGTCGGGATCGGTGGGCGGGTAGGGGTCGTGCCGGTAGCGGGCGCTCAGCGCCTCGAAGGCGTCAGGCATCGCCGGCCCCTTCCTCGGTGTTGCTTGCATCGCCGTACGCCCGGCGGAAGGCGGCCCGGGCCCGCACCAGCAACGCCTCGGTGGCGTGGACGGTGCGGTCGATCAGGGCGGCCACCTCGGGCACGGGCAGGTCGTCGAGGTAACGCAGGGTGAGGACCATCCGGTGGTGCGGTCCGAGCAGGTCGAGGGTCTCCCGGGCCCGTACGGCGTCGATCTCGGCGTCCCACGGGTCGACGTAGCCCAGCTCCAGCCCGGCCACCTGGCGCAGGCCCCGCTCCTCCCGGCCCTGACGCCGCCAGTGGTCGACCAGCTTGTTCCGGGCCACGGCCATGAGCCAGGCCCTCGAAAGGCTGGCGCGGGCGTCGCGGCGGACCGCCTGCGCCGCGCCGAGGAACGTCTGGGCGGTGAGGTCCTCGGCGAGCGACGGCTGACCGCAGCGGCTGAGCAGGTAGCCGTAGACGTGGGGCAGGGAGTCGTCGTACAGCGCGATGAACCCCGGACCGGGGTCCATCAGCGCCGTGCTCTCGTCCTGCATAGCCCTACTGTCGCCCGAGACGCCGGTTCTCCGACGGGTCGATTGCGAAAGATCTCATGCGGCGGCTCGAGACCCGCCGCCGTCCGTCACATCACATGAGTCGCGTGCAGGCCCTTGGCCGCGGACAGGTTGCGCAGGAACCGCTTCCTGACCGGCGGCATCGGCGACGCCGGCAAAGGCTCCCGAGGGTGGTCCGGCCCGCCGAGGAACACCGGGTTGCCGATGGTGGTCCGCGACCGGCCGTCGAAGGTCTCCACCCGCCAGCGTGTGCCCAGCGGTCCCTCGTCGCCGACGGTCCGGCCGGCCTGGAACCGGTGCTCGAACGGGTCGTCGACGATCGCCACCACGTTGACCTCGTCCCGATTGCGAAGCACGCGAAGCGCCTGGCCCCTGCCGCCGGTGACGAGGACGCTGACGGCCACGGTCGCCCCCGGATCGAGCACGAACCGGCTGCCGAACGTCCCCGGGGGCTCGCCGCGCGCCGACACCGTCATCTCCAGCGCCGGGCTGTGGGCCACTCCCCTGGTACGCACGTAGGCCCGTCCGGCACGGATGGCGTCGGTCAGGGCAGCCCTCGACAGTTGCCGCGCATGGACGGCGGTGGCGCTCGATCCCAGCCCCACCCCCTTCTTGACGTCGGACCCGGAGACGGCGGTCGTGCGGTAGCCGCGGTCGAGCATGTCCTCCCACAGCTCGACGGCCGACGTCATGAACGGGTTCTCGAAGTCCCCGCCAAGCAAGCTCGTGCGGCGCAGCACGGCGGGCCCGTTCAGGACCTCGAAGGTGTCGACCTCACGCCAGTCGATCTCCTCGCCCAGCTCGAAGGCGCAGCCGCGGCAGAAGTTGGCGAACAGCCGCCCGCCAAACGTCGTCGGGTGATTGACCTGGAACAGCGCGCCGGCCCCTCTCACCGCCTTCTGGATCTCGGCCACGGTCACGCCCTCGAAGCCGTGCCGGTACTCGACGAAGCCCGGTGTCTCCCCGATGCACTGCATGTGGCCGAAGTAGGTGACGATCTCCCGGCCGGGCCAGATCAGCAGCTGCGGGTTCTCGTCCTGGAGGGAGCCGTACTCGTCCCAGTGGACGTCGACCTGGTACTCGGTCACCGGCGTGAAGTCGAGGCCGGCGGCCTTGGCGTGCTCCACGAAGCACCGGGGCGTGGGGCCCTCGGGGTTGGAGTGGAACGAGTGCATGTGGAAGTCGCCGTGGTACCAACCTGGGTCGGGGTTGGCGACGTGGTCGGGGTCGACGGGCCGCTGGACCGGTGCCTGCCCGGGCGGCCCCCGGATGGCGCGGACACGGACGGTCCACTCCGCACCCGTGGGACCGACCGCCGCCAGGCCCAGCTCGACGTACCAGGTGCCCGGCTCGACCGGGCCCGGGCGGTAGCCGCGCGATGCCCGTCCCGCCTCCACGAAGACGTCGTCGTGTCGACTCCCCGACCATCCACGGAACCCCGCCGCGTCGTGGTAGCCGCGCTGGTCCCACAGGCCCAGGTCCAGCATCGTCTTGGTGATCGGGTTCTCCGGCAACGCAGGGCGGAGTGCGCCGTACTGGTACTCGACCTCGAGGCGTGCGGTATCCGGGCGGACCTCGAACGGCAGCAGCCGGTAGGACTTCGAGTCGCCGGGGAAGACGGTGCCGGTGATGACCACGTCGGGCCCGTCGGGCTCGCAGGCCGGGGGCGGCCCGGCGTCACGGGCCCGCCGCAGCCGGCGGAGCGGGCCCGACGCCGGCAGGCCGAGCGCGGACAGCACCGACAACGTCCACCGCAGCGCGGCAGGGAGGTGGCGCTCGACGTACGCCTGACCCGCCAGGGAGTCGGCGGTCACCCGACGCTCAACACGCGCCGTACGCTACGTCACCCGGTGACGGCCGGTCGGTGGCGGATCGTGCAATTGTGCTGGTGAGATGCACCGGCCGTGGCCCCGACGATGAGTGACCCAGGCGGCGCCGGGCCGACGCCCGACGGCTTGGCCCGGCCCCGCGATTTCGACGCCCGCTACGGCGACGACCTCGGCTTGGGGGTGTCGCTGGGCGGGGGAGGCGTGTTCTTCGTGGCCTGGCAGCTCTCGTACCTGCACGAGCTGGCCGAGAGGGGCATCGACCTGGCCGGTGCCGACCGGGTCGTCGGTACGTCGGCCGGGGCCCTGGTGGCGTCGGTGCTCACGGCCCGGCGGATCAACCGGCTCTACAAGGAGCTGACGATGCTGTCCAAGCTCCCGATGGTGCTCGGCGCGCTGGCCCACTCGGGCCATTTGCACCCGAGCCAGGTCCGGGCCCTCGACCTGTTCCGCCACGCCCCCGACGCCGAGCCCGGGACGATCAAGGCCATAGGCCATGCCGCACTGGCGGCCCGGACGCCGGCGCCCTCGGTCATGGCCCGCAACATCGGACTGGTCCTGGCGTCGAGGACGTGGCCGTCGGCCGCGCTCAACGTCACCTGCGTCGACGCCTACTCGGGCGAACGCGTGGTCGTCACCAAGGCGGCCAACGTCGGCATCCGGCGCGCCGTCGCCGCCAGCAGCGCCGTACCGGGCCTCTTCGCGCCGCAACCCATCGGTGACCGCCGGTGCATGGACGGTGGTGTCAGCGGCAGCGGCACCCATCTCGACCTGCTCGCCGGCACCGAGCGAGTAGTCGTCCTCGCATTGACCGACGGCAGCGGGATCGTGCAGGCCACGATGACCACCACACCCGGATCGACCGAGGCCGAGCTGGCGGCACTGGTGGGGTCGGGCAGCCGGGTGTTCCGCCGCGTGCCGGAACGGGTGGACCCGAAGCTCCTCATGGCCCCGGCCGCCGTGCCCGACGCCATCGCCATGGGTCGCCGCCAAGCCGCCGGTGATGCCGACGAGCTCCGCTCCTTCCTCGCCTGAGCTGCCTGCACTGCCTGCTCGACGCCGCCGGCCGGGGCCCAGCTCATTGGTGCACCATCGCTTCGGATGGCGCACCAATGAGAACCGTGGCATCCGGCCTCCGGCCGGACGAAGCGCACCACATTGGTTCGCTCGCCTGCTCGCTCTCCGGCCGGCGGTGTCGTCGAGGACTGCTAGTTGATGACGAGATTCGTCCAGGTGTTCTGGCCGATGACGCCGTCGGCCTGCGTGCCCTGGGCCGTCTGGAAGGCCTTGGTGGCAGCGGTGGTGTTGTTCCCGAAGAGGCCGTCGATGGCCCCGGGGTTCTTGCCGTGGGCCAGGAGCAGACCCTGCGCGTTCTTCACCTTCTGACCTGTCGAGCCAAGAGCCTGGGAGATGTTCGGGGGAGTGGGGATCGTTCCGTTCGCCATGTGTTGCTCCTTCGCTAGTGAGTTCAGGACTCGTACGGCGCCCCCCCTGGAGCCGAGCGTGGACGTGGTCCCCTGCCTGTGAAACCGAGGTTTCGCCGAATGGGGGCCGCGCCGAGGTCGTGCCGTTCAGGAGTGATCGCCGTGACGTTCTGATCGCCGTTGCACGCGACCCTACCGCAACCGGCGGCAGCCACCAAGGGTGCCAGCACCCCTGTTCGGGCCGCGTTGGTACCGGCCGACGCCTATCGGCGGCCGGTGATTCGCACCGGCGTCCCGGCTGCGACCGCCGAGGCGAAGGCGACGTCGAGCGCCTCCTGGGCCGGCGCCGCGCTGGCGGCCAGCAGGCCGGCGATGTCGTCGGGGTCGGCCTCGTAGCCGTCCTCGGGCGAGCAGCCCGGGTTGCGGTAGCGGGTGGCGTAGTTGTGGTTGGTGGCGGTGAGCGCCAGGTGGAAGACCTTCTCCCGGTTGCGGGCCAGGCTGCGGAACCGCCTCCACCGCCGCCCCTTCGAATAGAAGGCCCGGTACGCAGTGGCCAGCCCCGCTTCGAGCTGGTCGGCCGTCATCCGGGCCGGCTCGAACACGCAGGAGTACATGTTGTAGCGCTTCCAGTCGAAGCTGGTGATCCGCTCGTCGCGCAGCATGCGGGCGTAGGTGGCGGTGCCCGGGTAGGGCGTGAGGATCGAGAAGTGGGCGACGTCGACGCCGATGTTGTCGACGAACGTGGCGGTGTCCTCGAAGCAGTCGGGGCCCTGGGTGTCGAAGCCGAAGATGAAGCCGCCCTCGATGCCGGCCCCCGCCTTGTGGACCTTGGCCACCAGCTCGCCGTACTCGCCGGGACGGTTCTTCTTGTTGCACTCCAGCAGGCTCTCGCGGTCGATGCCCTCGAAGCCGACGAACATGGTGCGCAGGCCGCTCCGCGACGCCATGTCGAGCAGCTCGGCGTTGCGGGCCAGCCCGATGGACGCCTGGGCCCCCCACCGGAACTTCACGCCCGAGGACAGGATGGCCTCGCACAGCTCGCCGCAGAACTCGAGGTCGGCGGCCAGGTCGTCGTCGAGGAAGAAGACGTAGGCGAACTCGCCGATGTGCTGGCCCGTGCGCTTGAGGACCTTGACCTCCTCGATGATCCGCTCCGGCGAGCTGTGACGGGACCCCCGCCCGTTGATCCGGATCACCGAGCAGAAGTCGCAGTTGAACCGGCAGCCGCGGGTGGTCTGGAGGGTGTTCAGCGGGGCGTAGCGGGTGAGGGGCCAGGTGCGGAGGATGTCGGCCCACTCCTCGTTGAGCGGCACGTCGTCCATGTTCTGGAAGGTGCCCTTGTAGAGCGGCTGCAGGCGGCCGGCGGCGGCGTCGGCCAGGACGGTCGCGAAGACGGTGTCGGCCTCGCCCGAGACAACCGAGTCGGCGTGGCGCAGGGCCTCCACCGGCAGCAGCGACGGGTGGACGCCGCCGAGCACGACGGGCACGCCCCGGGCGCGGTAGTCGTCGGCCATCCGGTAGGCCTGGGGCGCGGTCATGGTCCAGACCGTCAGGCAGGCCAGGTCGGGCGTCTCGGCCGGTACACGCTGGTAGTTGCAGTCGACGACCTTCGGCTCCCACCCGGCCCGGCGGGCGTGGGCGGCCAGCACCAGCAGGGCCATCGGGGGCATGCGGTGACCAAAGGTCTGGTGGAGCCCGGTGCCACCCCACGCCGGGATCAGCAGGTGGACGATCGGCCTGTCGGGTCTGTCCAGCCTGGCGCGCATGACGCGGTGAGCCTACGACGTGCTGTAGGCCACCTTCAGGTCGGTGAGGCCGCGGATGACGAAGTGGTCTCGGTACGTGGGCTCCTCGGTGGCCAGCTCGAGGTGGGGGAACCGTCGCAGGAGGGCGCCGAAGGCGGCCTGCCCCTCGATCCGGGCCAGGGCCGCGCCGAGGCAGAAGTGCGGGCCGCCGCCGAGGGCCAGGTGGCGGTTGGGCGAGCGGGAGACGTCGAGCCGGTCGGGGTCGGGGAACTGCTCGGGATCGCGGTTGGCCGCGGCCAGCGACACCACGACCTGCTCCCCCGCCCGGATCGTCTCGCCTCCGATCTCGACGTCTGTCTTGGCGATGCGGGCGGTGATGTGGACCGGACCGTCGTAGCGCATCAGCTCCTCCACGCCCGAGCGCACCAGCGCAGGGTCGTCGCGCAGCCGGGCCATCTCGCCCGGGTTGTGGAGCAGGGCGAGGGTGCCGTTGCCGACCAGGTTCATCGTGGTCTCGAAGCCGGCGACGAACAGCAGGGTGACGGTGGTGAGCAGCTCGGCGTGGGACAGCCGGTCGCCCGACTCCTCGGCGGTGATCAGGGCGCTGAGGAGATCGGCGCCCAGGTGGCGGCGGCGGTCCTCGACCAGGTCGGTCATGTACCGGAACAGCTCCATCCCGGAGACCATGGCCTCCATCATGGTGGCCTCGTCGAGGTAGCCGTCGAGGAGGCGGGAGCCGCCGGCGGCCCATCCCTTGAACCGCTCACGGTCGTCGAGCGGCACCCCCAGCAGCTCGCAGATGACGACCGTCGGCAGGGGGTAGGCGAGGTCGGCGAGGACGTCGACCTGGCCGTCGCCCCGCTCGACGACGTCGTCGAGGAGGTCCTCGACCAGCTGGCGGATCCTCGCCCGCAGCTCCTCCACCCGCTTGGGCGTGAACGCCTGACTGACCAGGCCCCGCAGGCGGGTGTGGTCGGGCGGGTCGAGGAACATCATCAGGTTCGAGCCCACCTGGCGGACCGGGCTCTCCTTCGACCAGTCGAAGTCCTCGCCGAGCGTGGATGGGCTGCTGCTGAACCGTGGGTCGCGCAGCACGGCGGCGGAGTGGTCGTAGCGGGTGAGGACCCAGGTGCCGTCCGGGGCGTGGTGCACCGGCTCGTGTTGCCTGATGAACGTGTACGTAGGGTACGGATTGCTGCGGTTCTCCGGCAGCATAGGGCTGGTGAGCCCCGCCTCGGTCATCTTGGTGGCGAGGTCGGTCATGGTCCAGAAGTACCACGGAGGGAATGGATACCGTTATTCGCCCTGAACCGTCGGCCCCGGAGGATGCTCACCACGATCCGGGGACGCTCGCGGCTGTCGGGCTGGGGGTCGCCGGGGGCCTGCTGCTTGCCCTGAGCCTGCCGCCGTGGCCGCTCTCGAGGGGCGCCTGGCCGCTGGCGCTGGTGGGCGCGGCGTGCCTGTTCGTGGCGCTGGAAGGCCGGCGGCCCGGCGGGCGGGTGGGCGTGGGCCTGGTTGCCGGGCTGGTGTTCTATCTCCCGGCCCTGTGGTGGATGCGGGACTTCAGCCTCCCGGGGTTCCTCGCCACCGTGGCCCTCGAGGCGGTCATCCTCGCCATCGCCCTCGCCCTGGTCCCGGCCTCGGGGCTGGTGCGGATCGTGGCCTTCCCGTCGGCCCTGGTTGCGGCCGAGGCGGTGCGCGGCGCCTTCCCCTTTGGCGGCCTACCGCTCGCCGGCATCGACCTGGGCCAGGCGGACGGCCCGCTCGCCGCCGCCTCCCGGCTCGGCGGGCGGCTGCTGGTCGTCGGCGTGGTGGGGTTGGCCGGGGCCGGGCTGGCCATGCTGGTGAAGGGCGCGTTCCGGACGGCACGGGGCTCTCGAGTGGCGCCCGTCGTCGGCGGCCTGGCCGGCGTCGGCCTGGCCGCGGTACTGGCCGCGGCCGGTGCGGTGGCGCCCGCCGGCCGGGAGTCGGGACGGATCGAGGCGGCGGCCGTCCAGGGCGGGGGTCCCAGAGGCCTGCGCGCCGTCGACGGCGACCCCGCCGACGTGCTCGCCGCACAGGTGCGGGCCTCGGCCGTGCTCCGGCTCGATTTGGACCTGGTGCTGTGGCCGGAGGACGTGGTCGACACCGACGGCGCCCTCGCCGGCTCCGACCAGGAGGAGGCCCTGTCGTCGCTCGCCACCAGGCTGCGGACGACGCTGGTCGCCGGCGTGGTCGAGGACGTGGGCGCCAACAGGTTCCTGAACGCGGCGGTGGCGTGGGGGCCCGACGGGCAGGTGGTCGCTCGCTACGACAAGGTGCACAGGGTCCCGTTCGGGGAGTACGTGCCCGCCCGGACGTTCTTCGACCGGCTGGCCGACCTGTCCGACGTGCCGCGCGACGCCATCGCCGGCCGCGGCGTCGGCGTCCTCGACACGGGTGCCGGCACGTTCGGCGTCCTCGTCTCCTACGAGGTCTTCTTCGAGGACCGGGCCCGCGCCGCCGTGCGGGCCGACGCCGCCATCCTGCTGGTGCCCACCAACGCGTCCTCCTACCGGGACGCCCAGGTGCCGGCCCAGGAGGTCGCCGCCGCCCGCCTGCGCGCCATCCAGACCGGCAGATGGGTGCTGCAGGCGGCACCCACCGGTTACTCGGTGGTCGTCGACCACGACGGGCGGGTCTTGCAGAGTTCGCCCCTCGGCCTCCCGGCGGTGTTGGAGGGGGTCGTCCAGCTGCGGACGGGGGACACGCCGTGGACGGTGATCGGCTCGGTGCCGGTGATGGCGGCGGCGGGCCTCGGCTTGCTTTGGGGGCTTCTCGTCGCCAGGAGGCAAAAGCGGGCGCCATCGTCAAACCGGGGCGACGTAGGCGCGTATAGCGCGACTGAGCCGCCCCAGTTCGGTGGGGAGGGCGGAACCAGCGAACTGGGGCGACCTAGCGGCGCCTGACGCGGTTGAGCCGCCCCGGTTCGGTGCAGGGCCGTAGGCTCACCGGCCAATGCCCGACGCCGACGGCCCCCTGCGGGTCGCCCTCCTGACCTACCGGGGCAACCCGCACTCCGGTGGCCAGGGCGTGTACGTCCACTACCTCAGCCGGGAGCTTGTCGCCCTCGGCCACACCGTCGAGGTGTTCAGCGGCCCGCCCTACCCCGACCTGGCCCCGGGCGTCACCCTCACCGAGGTGCCCAGTCTCGACCTGTACCGCCCCGAGGACCCGTTCCGGACGCCCCGGCGCGACGAGTTCCGCGGGCCCGTCGACGTGGTCGAGTTCGGGACGATGTGCGCCGGCGGCTTCCCCGAGCCGCTGACCTTCAGCCTGCGCGTAAGGCGGATGCTGCGTCCGAGGCGGGCCGACTTCGACGTCGTCCACGACAACCAGTGCCTCGGCTACGGGATCCTCGGCATCGCCCGCGACGGACTGCCGGTGGTGGCCACGATCCACCACCCGATCACCGTCGACCGCGACCTGGAGCTGGCCCAGGCCGCCGACTGGCAGCGGCGCATGGGCCTGCGGCGCTGGTACGGCTTCGTCCGGATGCAGAAGCGGGTGCTGCGGCGGCTGCCGCGCCTCCTGACGGTGTCGGAGTCGTCGGCACGCGACATCTGCCGGCTGATGGGCGCCCGCGCCGGGCAGGTGGCGGTGGTGCCGGTGGGCGTGGACACCGACTGGTTCCGGCCGTTGCCCCACGTGGCCCGGGTGCCGGGCCGGCTGATGACCACCGCCAGCGCCGACGTCGCCCTCAAGGGCCTGGTGCCCCTGCTGGAGGCGCTGGCCAAGGTCCGCACCGAGCGCCACGCCGAGCTGGTCATCGTCGGCCCGCCCCGTGACGGGAGCCTCGTGCCCGCGGCCATCGAGCGGCTGGGGCTGGAGGGGGCGGTGACGGTCGCCGGCGCGGTCGACGCCCCCCGCATGGTGGAGCTGTACGCGTCGGCTGAGGTGGCGGTGGTGCCGTCGCTGTATGAAGGGTTCTCGCTGCCGGCGGTGGAGGCCATGGCCTGTGGCGTACCGGTGGTCAGCACCACCGGGGGCGCCCTGCCCGAGGTTGTCGGCCGGCACCGCGAGACGGGCCTGCTGGTGCCGCCCGGGGACCCCGGGGCGTTGGCCGCCGCCATCGGCGAGGCCCTCGACGACGCCGACCTGCGCCGGCGGCTGGGCCAGGCAGGCCAGCGGCGGGTGCTCGAGCGCTTCACCTGGCGGGCGACGGCGGAGGCGACGGTCGGGCACTACCGGCAGGTCATGCATGCTCACGGTTGACGTACGACGGCTCGGCGGCCTCGGCGCCGGCCACCGGGTGTTGGACCTGGGCTGCGGCGGGGGCCGGCACGCCTTCGAGGCCTTCCGCCGGGGGGCCGACGTGGTGGCGCTCGACCGCAGCGACCGGGAGACCAAGGACGTGGCCGGGATGTTCGCGGCCATGCGGGCCGAGAGCCAGGCGCCGGCGGGCTCCCTCGCGGTTGCGGTCACGGCGGACGCGCTTGGCCTGCCCTTCGCCGACGCCTCGTTCGACAGGCTGATCGCGGCGGAGGTCCTCGAGCACGTAGTTGACGACCGGGCCGCCATCGCCGAGCTGGTACGGGTCCTGCGCCCCGGCGGCAGGCTGGCAGTCACCGTGCCCCGATGGTTCCCGGAGCGGGTGTGCTGGGCGCTGTCGTCCGACTACCACGCCCCCGCCGTCCCCGACGGCCACGTCCGCATCTACCGCCGCCGGGTGCTCGCCGCCCGGCTGGAGGCGGCCGGGCTGCGGGTCGACGACATCTCCCACGCCCACGCCCTGCACTCGCCCTACTGGTGGCTGCGCTGCCTGGTCGGGCTCGAACGGCCCGACGCCTGGCCGGTGCGCCAGTACCACCGCTTCCTCGTGTGGGACATCACCCGCGCCAACCCTGCCGTCCGTCGGCTGGACCACACCCTGAACCCGGTCCTCGGCAAGAGCCTGGTGCTCTACGCGGTGAAGCCGTCGTGAATGCCGACATGGCAGCCAGCGTCGACTGGATCGCCGAGGTCCAGCAGCGTGACGGGATGATCCCGTGGTTCCCCGGTGGGCACGCCGACCCCTGGAACCACGTGGAAGCGGCGATGGCGCTCGACGTGGGCGGCCGCCACCTCGAGGCCGAGCGGGCCTACCGCTGGCTGGCCTCGACCCAGCGGCCCGACGGGGCCTGGCACCGTTACTACGTCGCCGGCCGGGTGGAGGAGACGACGCTCGACGCCAACGTCACCGCCTACGTTGCGACCGGCGTGCGCCACCACCACCTGGCCACCGGCGATGACGCCTTCCTGCGCCGGATGTGGCCCGTCGTGGAGCGGGCCATGGGGTTCGTCCTCGGGCTGCAGCGGCCGGGCGGCGAGGTGGTCTGGGCCCGCTACGCCGACGGCACGCCCTGGTCGTTCGCCCTGCTCACCGCCTCGTCGAGCACCGGCCACAGCCTGCGGTCGGCGCTGTCGGTGGCCGCCATGCTGGGCCGGTCGAGACCGGCGTGGGAACGGGCGGCGCAGGCCCTGGCCGCCGCCGTCGCCCACCGGCCCGACGCCTTCCTGCCCAAGGACCGCTGGGCCATGGACTGGTACTACCCGGTGCTGGCCGGCATCGTCGGCGGCGGGGAGGGTCGGGGCAGGCTGGCCGCCGGTCGTGACCGGTTCGTCCTCGACGGGCTGGGCGTGCGGTGTGTGGCCGACAAGGACTGGGTCACCGCGGCCGAGACCTGCGAGTGCGCCCTCGCCCACCTGGCCGTGGGTGAGACGGCGTGGGCCCGGCAGCTGTTCGACGCCGCCGGCCACCTGCGGGCTCCCGGCGGGCGGTGGCACACGGGGATGGTGCACCCCCAGCGGGTGCTCTTCCCCGCCGGCGAGCTCACCACCTACAGCGCCGCCGCCGCCGTGCTGGCCGCCGCCGCCCTCGCCGGCCACGGCCCCACCCGGTCGGTGTTCGCGCCCGGGGCCGACTTCCAGGCCGCGGCCACGGTGAGAACGACGATCCACACGTGGAACACCGTGCCCGGCAGGATCTCGGCCACAGGGGCGATCGACATCGCCGACAGGTAGAGACCTGCCGCGCAGGCCGCCGCCTCGGCCCAGAACAGCAGGTACGCGACCCGCCGCCACGGACCCGTCGGCTGGCCGGCGGCGAAGCGCCACATGAGCAGTGGCAGCGAGATGCCGAGGATCAGGGCGCTGGTGGTGTGGACGCGATGGAGCGTGGGGTCACCGCCGATCGGCACGAACGCAGCCACCACCTGGCCGGCGAGTCCGGCCAGCATGGCGAGGGAGAAGCCCGCCGACACCCGATAGTGATCCCTGACGTACTGGTGGAACGCGGTCAGCAGGACGGCCGGCACCAACAGCCCGACCGTGAACAGCGCCGCCGACCTCGGTTGGGTGCCGAGGTAGCTGAGGGGGTCGCCGCCGAAGAGATCGAAGCCGCTGACGGCGGTGGCGGTCAGCAGCGTGGTCCAGACCGTGACGACGGCGGCCACGCCCGTGTAGCGGAGATGTCGGCGCATGCAAGGTGTCTTCGACACCACACCCCTCACGGTATGACGCGTTCCTCCCATACGGGGCGGTCGTCGGTGTCGAACTGTCGGTGTGATGCCTCGACGCGCCCTGATTGCGGCCGCCTTCTCCGTGTCGGTCCTGCTGGTGGCCTGCGGGAGCGAGACGGCCTCGCCCGCCCGCACCGACGTGCCGGAGCCGGCCCAGGCCGCACCCGCCGACGCCAACCTCCCCGGCCGGCTCGTGGCGTTGGCGGGCGAGCCCGAAGGCCTGGCCTGGGACACGACGACCGGCACGCTCGCCGTGGCCGTGCGCGCGCCGGACGGGATCGTGCTGGTGGACGCCGCCACCGGCACCGAGCGGGCCCGTGTCCCGCTGGCGGGCGCCGCCCGGCACGTGCAGCTGGCCGGCCCGGGTGGACCGCTCCTGGTTCCCTCCGAGGGGGACGATCGCCTCTACCGGGTCGACCTGGCGACCGCGGCGGTGACGTCCGAGACCCCGGTGGGCCGCCAGCCCCATGACGCCGCGCCCGCCGCCGGCGACCGGGTGTTCGTCGGCGACGAGCTGGCCGACACCGTGCACGTCCTTGCCGCCGACGGGTCGGCGACGGTCGTCGCCGCGCCGGTGCAGCCGGGCGGGGTGGCTTCGTCGGCCGACGGCTCGGTGGTGGTCGTCGTCGGCGTGCGCGGCCGGCGCATCGAGGCCTACGCGCCCGACGGGCGCTCGCTGGGATCGACCGCGTGCGGCATCGGGCCGACGCACGTGCGAGCCGGCGCCGACGGCCTGTTCTACGTCGCCGACACCCAGGGTGACGAGGTGCTCGTGTTCCGCGCCGGCCCCGACGGGATCCGCCAGGTGGGCCGGGCGGGCACGGGAGGAGGAGCGCCGTACGGCCTCGCCATCGACGCCGCCCGGTCCCGCCTTTACGTCACCCTGACCGGCACCAACCAGCTGCGCTCGTACCGCATCGCCGGCGAGACGCTCGTACCCGACCGCACATGGTCGACGGTGCGACAGCCGAACGACGTGGCCGTCGACGCTGCCACCGGCAGGGTCGTCGTGGCCGGCACCGCCGACGGCGTCCTCCAGTTCCTCGACCCCTGATTCTGATGCGTCCTTCGCGCCCCAAAATCGCCCCGGAAATGCCCTTGGCCTCAAGGGGTGACCGGACAGGGGCGCTATCGGTGATCCGAATCGGGCGCCTCGGCCGGGGCGCGGCGGGGTCGAAGGCGCACGACGAGGACCGCGGCCGCCACCGCCCAGACCAGGCCGACCACGACGGCGAGGTTGAGGGTGTAGTTGTGGGGCAGCGACGTCGGGTTGTTGGCGGCGAGCCCGTAGGCCCGGACCAGCGGGTAGGAGAACAAGGCGAGGGTGCCGGTAACGACGAGGGCGGCGAGAACGGTCGACCGGGCCCGGCCGGGCACGACGCGGGCCAGGCCCACGGCCGCAAGGAGCACGAGCGGGGCGAAGAGCAGGTCGTGGAGCAGGGCGCCACCCACCACGAACTTGACCAGGTTGGCGGGGCGCGTGTCGAGGCGGTTGGCGAAGACCCCCCACAACCCGAAGCCGATCAGCGCCCAGCCGGCGGCGGCCGACACCCAGAACAGCGGCCCGACCCGGTGCGTCTCTGGCAAAGGGTTCTCGACAGGGTCAGTCACACCCTCGGCGGGAGTAGTCACAGCACCGTCACCTTGCTGACCCACTTGGTCTGCAGGACGCCCGCCCGGTTGGGGGCGATGAGGCGGCAGGGGAAGCCGTGGTCGATGGCGAGCACCTCGCCGTCGAGGTGGGTGGCGAGGAGGGTGTCCCGATCGGCGGCCTGGCCCGGGTTGAGGGTGGACGTCCGGTACGCCCCGTTGGGCTCGAGCGACTCGACGAGGATCGTGCGGTCGGGGTCGGCCCCGGCCATGGCGAGCAGGTCCCGGACCCTGACCCCGCTCCATGTCGCCGAGTAGCTCCAGCCCTCCACGCAGGCGATCGGCAGACCGGCGGTGTGGGCGGGCAGGGCCAGCAGCTGGGCGTGGTCGAGCGACAGCGGCGTGGCGACCCGGCCGTCGACGGCCAGCCGGTAGTCGGGCGAGCGAGCCAGGTCGACCACGCCGGCGTTGGACGCACCCCGGTTGACGGGATAGCCCTGCGGCCCGACGGTGGGGTCGCGGGGGGCGAGCAGGCCCAGCCGGCGCAGGGGTCGGAACGTCTGGCCGAGGGTGGTGAGGGTGAGCACGCCCGACGCCGCGGCCACGGTGCCAAGGAAGCCCCGGCGGGACAGGCCCGTGCGTGCGGCCGTCGCGGCATTCGCGGCTTCGGGCTCGGCCACCGCGCCCAGCACCGGGTCGGCGTCGGCCAGCGGCGGGCGCCGGGACGGCCGGGTGAGGGCCCGGCGGGAGATGGCCCACTTGGCGCCGACGTGGGCGAGGAGGGCGCCCATGGTGACCCACGCCATCCAAAAGTGAGAGGCGGTGAACGAGAACCGCCACGGGTACCACTGGGCGATGTTGGCGACGCCGGAGAACACCATGAAGATCCCGCCGCCGACCAGCGGGAACAGGCCGATCCGCTCGACGACGTCGCTGGCCCGCTTCACCGCCGGGAGGGCGACGAACCGGGGCCAGACCACCCACAGCTTGGCGATGAGCACCGGCACCGAGGCGATGCCGGCGGCCACGTGGATGCCCTGGCTGAGCCGGTACAGCCCGGCGGGCCGGGCCGGGATGGGGAGCCACGAGTAGGGGTGCTGCTGGAGGTGCGAGTACAGGCCGGTGACGAAGCAGATCGTGAACAGGATCCCGAGCGACGCGCCGAGGTAGGCAGCGACGCGCTCGTCACGCAGCGGCGACGTGTAGGCGCCCTGGTGCAGGGGCTGGTCGAGGTCGGTCGTCAGGCGCCGGACCGACGAGGGCAGGCGGTCGCTGAGCTTGCTGCTCATCCGCCGGGCCTGCTGCTCATGAGGCAGGCAGAGCGTGGAGGTCGGCGAACCACCGGCCGGACGGTGTCTGGGCCAGGCTGGTGAGGCCGAAGCCGGCGGGTCGGGCCACGTCGGCGATGGCGTCGGAACCCACGACCGCCCAGTCGAACGCGGGGCTGGGCCGCCCGTCAATCTCGAACCAGGCGGTGAGGTGGCGCCAGCCGGTGCCCGGAGGCTCGACCTCGGCGATGACCCTCCCCTCCGGGCCGGTCAGCTCCCGGCACCGGGCCAGCAGGCGGGTGGGGTCGCCACCGATGCCGATGGTGCCGTCGAAGAGCAGGCAGGTGGCCCATCGTCCCTCGTGGGGGAGCGGCCCGAAGACGTCGCCTTCCAGCACCGCCGCCCCCCGCCGCCGGGCCAGGGCGACCGCGGTGGGCGACGAGTCGACGCCGAGGGCGGCCACGCCTTCGTCGGCCAGGCTGAGCACGACCCGGCCGGGCCCGCATCCAAGGTCGATCGCCGGACCGCTGACCGTGCTCAGCAGAGCGCGCTCCTCGGCGGTGGCGGGCGCGTGCCAGCGGGCCCGGTCGAGGACGAGGACCTCACCGGTGTGGGTGCGCAGGACGAGCGGGGCGACGACCGTGGCGGCCGGCGCGGTGACCGGGGCGGCCCGTACAGGTGACGCCAAGCCAGGTGGCGCCAAAACGGGTGACGGGGGCCGGGTGTCGAGGAGGACGGCGGAGGCAGGCATCAGGCGAACACAGGCATCAGGCGAACACAGCCATCAGGGGACCGAGAGGGCAGCGGAGACGGGCAGGAGGCCGAGGTCGGCGGCCAAGCGGGCGGTGCGGGCGGCGGCGCCGGAGGCCACCACCGTCGGCAGGTCCGCCGTCGTGTCGAGGTCGACGAGCGTCGGCAGCACGGTCACGTCCAAGCCGAGGGCCCGGAGCCGGGCCTCCTGGGCCCGACCGGTGCGGGCGGTGCTCATCGGCACGCCCCGGAAGGCCGCGGGGTGCGGCCGGCGCAGCCCGATGGCCCACCAGCCACCGTCGGCGGCGTAGCCGAGCGCGGCGTCGGCGGCGTCCAGCGTGCCGAGGGCGTGATCGAGGTCGGCGGCGGTGACCTGGGGCGTGTCCATGCCGATCTGCACTCCGGGCCCGCCGGCGACCGACCAGGCGTGGGCCAGCCGGCGGGCGAAGCTGCCGCCGCACTGGGCGACGACGGTGAAGCCCGGGGGCAGCCACGGTCCGGGGGCGCCGTCGAGGGCCACCACCCGCCGGCCTGCGCCGGACCCGGCCACCGCGTCGAGGGTGTCGGCCAGCGCCGCTTCGGCCAACGCCGCGGCCTCGACCGGCGTGCAGGGCGGGCACAGGCGGGTCTTGACCCGTCCAGGTACCGGCGACTTTGCCATCACCAACACGTGCATGAACCGACGACTCCCAAGGTCTCTTTTGGCAATTCCGGTAGGCTACTTCGGGAGGTATTCGCCGCCGGGCACGCTTTCAGATGAGTGAAAGCCGCACGGCCACGGCACCGCCCACACCAGACAGTCCGCCGTGTGGACAGGCCGTTACAGTGATGCCGTCGAACGGTGGGGCATCATCGGGGCGTGCGGGTACTCGTCACCGGCGGCGCCGGGTTCATCGGCTCGCACGTGGTGGACCAGCTCCTGGCCGGTGGTGCCGAGGTCCGGATCGTCGACAGCCTCGCCCCGGAGGTCCACGAGACGACCCCCGACTACCTCGACCCGGCGGCCGACCTGATCGTGGGCGACATCGCCGACCCGGCGGTGGCGGCGACGGCCGTCGACGGGGTCGGCGCCGTGTGCCACCAGGCGGCCAAGGTGGGGCTGGGCGTCGACTTCGGCGACGTCGGTTCGTACGTGGCGGCCAACGACACGGGCACCGCCTCCCTCCTCGAGGCGCTGTGGAGGCGCTCGTTCCGGGGCCGGCTGGTGCTGGCCAGCAGCATGGTCGTCTACGGCGAGGGGCGCTACCGGTGCGACGGGCACGGCGACGTCCGCCCCGGGCCCCGCACCGCCGACGACCTGGCGGCAGGGCGGTTCGACCCGACCTGCCCCGTCCCCGGCTGCGGCCGCCCGACCCGCTGGGCCACCGTCGACGAGGGCGCCCCGCTCGACCCCCGCAACACCTACGCCGCCACCAAGGTCCACCAGGAGCACCTCTGCCGCGTGTGGGGACGGGAGTCGGGCGCCACCGTCGTCGCCCTCCGCTACCACAACGTCTACGGGCCGAGGATGCCGCGGGACACGCCGTACGCCGGCGTGGCGTCGATCTTCCGCAGCTCCCTGGCCGCGGGGCGTGCCCCGGAGGTCTTCGAGGACGGCGCCCAGACCCGGGACTTCGTGCACGTCGACGACGTGGCCCGGGCCAACGTGCTCGCCCTCACCCGGCCCGACGTCGAGCCGGGCGCCTACAACGTCGCCAGCGGCTCGCCCCACACCGTCGGCGACCTGGCCCGGGCCCTCTGCGACGCGCTCGACCCCGGACTGGCCCCCGTCGTCACCGGCCGCTGGCGACTGGGGGACGTGCGCCACGTCGTCGCCTCCCCGGCCCGGGCCGAACGGGCGCTGGGCTTCGTCGCCGACGTCGGGTTCGCCGCCGGCATGGCCGCCTTCGCCCGTGCACCTCAGCGCGCGTAGTAGAGCCGGCGCCTTGGCGGGCGACCGGGTGCGGCCCCTCGACGCCGTCGGCTTCGTCGTGGCCGTCGGCGTCGGAGTGGCTCTCTCCCTCGCCATCGCCACGGGCGGCGACATCCTCATCGCCGCCTGGTCGGACCTGGCCCGACTGGCCGCCTGGTCGGTGGCGTGGCCGGTCGCCGTCGTCTGCGCCCTCCGTCTGCCGGCGCGGGTGTCGGTGCCGTGCGTGCTGCTCGCCGCCATGGTCCTGCGACTGGCGGCCCTGGCCGGCCCACAGACGCTGTCCGACGACCTGCACCGCTACTCCTGGGACGGTCGGGTGCAGGCCGCCGGGATCAACCCGTACGACTACCCGCCGGAGGCCGCCCAGCTGGCCGGGTTGCGGGAGCCGTGGCTGTGGCCCGACGACGTCGACTGCGCCGAAATCGTGCGCCCGCCGGGGTGCACGAGGATCAACCGCCCGATGTTCCGGACGGCATACCCGCCCGCGGCCCAGGCCTGGTTCTCGACCGTCTACCGGATCGCCGGCATCGACGCCCGCTACAAGGCGTGGCAGGTGGCGGGCCTTGCCGTGGACATGGCCACGGTCGTCGCGATCCTGTTCGCCCTGCGGGCGTGGGGCCGCGACCGGCGGTGGTTCGCCCTCTACGCACTGTCGCCGTTCGCGGTGGTGGAGGCCGTCAACAACGGTCACGTCGACGGGCTGGTCGCCCTCCTTGTGGTGGTCGCCCTGATCCTGGCCGCCCGCCGGTGGGCGGCGCTGACGGGTGCCGTGCTCGGCGTGGCCGTGCTGGTCAAGCTGTACCCGGCGGTGCTCATCGTCGGCCTCGCCGGCCTGGCCAGCCGGGCGGGGCCGGCGAGCCGGGCGGGGGCCACAGGGCGGGCGGGGGCAGGCGGCCGCTGGTGGTCCGCCCTTCTTCGGGGCGGCCTGGCCGCGGCGGCCGTGGTGGCGGTTGGCTACCTGCCTCACGTTTTCAGCGTGGGGGCCAGGGTGCTGGGCTACCTTCCCGGCTACCTGCGCGAGGAGAACTACGACAACGGCGGGCGGTACCTCGTCGCCGGTTTGCTCGGACTCCCGGCCGGCGCCACCGCGTCGCTGGCCGCAGCCGGCCTGGTGGGCGTCGTGGCGTGGGTGCTGGTGAAGCGGCCCGAGGTCCCCGTCGCCTTCGTGACCCTGCTCGGCGCCCTGCTGCTGGCCACGACGCCGGTGCAGCCCTGGTATGCCGTCCCGCTTCTGGCCCTGGCCGCGGTGGCGGCCCGGCCCGAGTGGGCCCTGGTCGCCGCGGCCGGCTATCCCTACTTCTTCGCGGTGATCCTGGACCACCCCAACACCGTCGCCATCGGTCGCGTGTCCTACGGGCTGGCGATGGCGGGCGTGGTGGCGACGGCGATCGTGCGGCAGCGCCGTCTGGCGGCCGCCCCCATCGTCGTCGCCTGATGCCCGACGTCGTCATCCCAGTCCTCAACGAGGCCGGGGCCCTGCCCGACCTTCTGGACGCCATGCCCGCCGGCTTCACCGCCATCGTCGTCGACAACGGCTCCGACGACGGGTCCGCCGACCTGGCCCGGGCCGGTGGCGCGAGCGTCGTGGACGAGCCCCGCCGCGGGTTCGGGGCGGCGTGCTGGTCGGGGCTGCTGGCCGCCGACGCCTCCGACGGCGTCGTCTGCTTCATGGACGGCGACGGCTCGTTCGACCCCGCCGACCTCCGCCGGGTGGCGGCCCCCGTGCTCGACGGTCGGTCGGACCTGGTGCTCGGCGCACGGGCGCCCACGCACCGGGGAGCGTGGCCCCTGCACGCCCGCCTGGCCAACAAGGTCCTCGCGGTCGAGATCCGCCGGCGGACCGGCGTCCGTCTCCGGGACCTCGGGCCGATGCGGGCGGCCCGGAGGGAGGACCTCGTGGCCCTCGGGATCGAGGACCGCCGGTTCGGGTGGCCGCTGGAGATGGTGCTGCGGGCGGCCGCCGCGGGGTGGCGGGTCGACGAGATCTCCGTGCCCTACTCGCCGCGCGTCGGCAAGTCGAAGGTGACGGGGACGGTGAAGGGCACAGCCCGGGCGATCGCCGACATGAGCAGGGTGCTGGGTTCGATTCGTAATCCAACCCGGGAGGGAGGTCCGTAGACCAGATACCGCTAGAGAGAGAAAGAGACAAATCGTGCGAATCAGATCGAAAGCAACTGCGTCGATCCTCCTGGGTGCGCTCGCCCTCGTGGGAGCTGCATGTGGGAGCGACAGCTCGTCGACGTCAACCGAAAGTTCCGCCCCCGCCACCGCCGATATGGTGACGGCGATTCCCAGCCTTTCGGGCGTCGGCACCTCGGTGACGCTCGACGCCGGCACCGCCGCCGCCCTCACGTCCCTCGGCGTGGCCATCGCCCCCTCGGGCAGCGCCACGTTCGACGCCGGCACGTCGACGATCACCTTCCCGATCACCTCGGGCTACGCCGAGATCCACAGTGACCTGAGCCACAAGCCGGGCTACATCCTGGGCTCCATCGACCACGCCGGCAGCGGGTTCACGCTCACCGCCGGTTCGACCACCGTGGGGCTGTCCGACTTCGTCGTCGACCCCGGCAACTCGCTGCTCTACGGCACCGTCGGCGGCACCCCGATGATCCCGCTGCTCGACCTCGACGGCACCGCTGTCAAGGTGGGCTCCGAGAACGGCAACGTCATCCTCCAAGGCACCGTCGCCAAGCTGACCCCGACCGCCGCCGACGCCCTCAACCAGGCGTTCAAGGTCGACGCCATCAAGGCCGGAACCCCCCTCGGCGTGGTCCGCCTGGAAGCCAAGGGCGCAGCTACGACCTACAGCGACAAGGTCACCGCGATCAGCCGGCTCACCGGCAAGTCCACGTCGGTCACGCTCGACGCCGGCACCGCCAAGGCGCTGACGGACCTGGGTGTGGCAGTGACGCCGGTCGGCTCGGCCACCTTCGACGCCAACACCTCGACGGTGTCGTTCCCGATCACCGGTGGCTTCGCGGCCATCCACTCGGACGCCAACTACAAGCCGGGCTACATCGCCGGCACGGTGATCCACCAGGCCAGCGGGCTCAAGTTCGCCAAGGGCAACACGTCCATCGAGGTCACCGACTTCGTGGTCGACCCCGGCAACTCGATCCTGACCGCCTCCGCCGGTGGCCAGATCGGCATCCCGCTGCTCGACCTGGACGGCACCGCCGTCAAGGTCGGCACGCAGGGCTCCGACGTCCTCCTCGACGGCACCGTCGCCAAGCTCACGAGCACCGGCGCCGACGCCCTCAACGCCACCTTCGGGGTCTCCGCCTTCACGGCCGGCCTGCCCCTCGGTGTGGTGCACCTGGTCGCCTCCGGCACCCCCGCCGGCTAGCGCGACTCGGCTGTCCCCAAACGAGGCCGGCACGACGGGATTCCCCCCCTTGTCGTGCCGGCCTCGTCGCGTCCCTCCTCTGCCGAAACGGGTGTCGATCGTGTGCAGGTACCTGACCCACTTCGAGATCGAGGGGCTCCTCGCTCCCTTCGCCCTCGACGCCGTCGACGCCGACGAGCGGGAAGCGCTGGAGGCCCACCTGGCCGATTGTCAGCCTTGCCGCGTCGAGGTGGCCGAGTACCGGAGCGCCGCCGCTGCGTTCGGCCGGTCCGAGGTGCCCGCCCCCGACGAGTGGGACCGGATGGCCGACGGGCTGGACTAGCTCTGTCTTCGGTGGGTCGGCATGTCGTCGGGCGGGTCTGGCGCATCTCCTACGGTTAGGTAACGGTCACGTGCGACCGGCCGGAGGAGAGACGTGGACGACGTCGCAGTGGTCACAGGGGCTTCTTCCGGCATCGGGCGAGCGGCGGCTCTCGAACTTCGCCGGCTCGGCTTCACCGTCTACGCCGCCGCCCGCCGTGCCGACCGGATGGCGGACCTGGCCTCGAAGGGGATCAGGACGGTCTCCATGGACGTCACCGACGAGGCGTCGGTCACGGCCGGCGTGGAGGGCGTCATGGCCGAGTCGGGCCGGATCGACGTGCTCGTCAACAACGCCGGCTACGGCTCGTACGGAGCGCTGGAGGACGTGCCGCTGTCGGAGGGCCGGTACCAATTCGAGGTCAACGTGTTCGGCCTGGCCCGCCTGGTGCAGCTGGTCCTTCCACAGATGCGGGAGCGGGGACGAGGCCGGATCGTCAACGTCTCGTCGATGGGCGGCAAGATCTACGAGCCCCTCGGCGCCTGGTACCACGCCACCAAGTTCGCGGTCGAGGGGCTGAGCGACTCGCTGCGGCTGGAGCTGAAGCCGTTCGGCATCGACGTCGTGATCGTGGAGCCCGGCTCCATCAGGACCGAGTGGGGCACGATCGCCGCCGACAAGGTCGAGCAGGTGTCGGGCTCGACGGCCTACGCCGACCAGGCCCGGCGGGTTGCGGCGTTGCTGCGGTCCAGCGCCGCCGACGGGGGCAAGGCCACGGACCCGGCGGTGATCGGCGACGTCATCGGGGAGGCAGCCACGGCCCGGCGCCCCAAGACCCGCTACGTCGCCGGCTACGGCGCCAGGCCGTTGCTGCTCGCCCGCCGGCTCCTCTCCGACCGCGGCTTCGACCGCGTGATGGGCCTGGTGTACCGCAAGTAGGGAGCTTGGCTGGGTCACCGATTCCACCCGCTCGGCCAACTTCGTCGCCTTCTTGGGGACCTCGTGGATCAGACGCCGCCCGGTTTGCAGCTCCACTGCATCGTCCAGCAGCCGTCGCCGTGGAAACGTCCGGATGCGATCGAGGTTCCGGATGGCACGATTGGTTCTACGGGACGGATCGGGAGACGGTCTGCGGCCGGTGCCATCGGCTGTTGCGCTGCGCTTCTCCGTGGCCTCGTCCGACAGGAGTCGTCGATGGCTTGGGGGTCTGGACTGGTGACCGCTGGCCCTCCGACGAGGTCTACGTAGCGCCGCACCATATGGCGGGATCTCGAGTTCAGCGCACATCGGAGTGGGTATGCCCAGATTGGGTCTACTTCGAGGATGCGGACTCGTTCGTCCCCTGACGATCGGCACTCGTATTCGCGAGCCGAGCTAACACGGTCGGTGGTCCGGTGTACTGCGACTCCTGTTCCACCGTTCTCAAGACCCAGCTCCTCATGGCCGAGACCCGCACACGGTCCATTTCGGGGAAGGACGGGAGAGGGAGAGCAAACAGGGCACGAGCACGACCGAGTAGCAGCCGCCTCGAGCTCGAAGACGATAGGGAAACGGCGAAAGGAGCGGCGAGGGCGGTCGGGTACTAGGATAGGCCTTTCTACTGCTTCCACGAGGAGACCGAAATATGGCGACCGAAGGATTCCGGCAACTGATCGAGCGGGCAGTGGCCGATGAGGAGTTCGCAGCGTTGCTCACGTCCAATCCCGAGGCCGCGATTGGTGACTACAAGCTCAGCAAGGAAGAGCGCGACGTGGTCGTATCAAAGGACGCAAAGAAGGCGGAGAGCCTCGGCGTGGACAGGAGGCTCACCAGGGCTATGGCTTCGTGAGGCCCCCCTTGAACTGCACATAGGAATCGACCCCTCCGAGCGGCCTCTCGCGGACAGCACGCGACCTGATGAACGCGGGCGGCGCCCGGGATGCGCGACCGTGAAGGGCGAAGATGCGTAACGTCTATATCGTGGTACTACCCACACCGCCGCTGACGTCTCCATTCCTCCCGTATATCTATGGCCTCCTTCACGCGTCGGCTGAGGAGGATCCCCGAGTTGCTGGCGAATATGCCTTCAGACAGCCATTCTTTCTTCAGACACAAGCCGACAAAGTTGTAGCCGCCCTCGAAGCACCGGCAGTTGTGGGGCTTTCCTGTTACGTCTGGAACTTTCGGCAGCACATGAAGATAGCGCGGTTGTGCAAGGACAGGTATCCGAAGGCGCTTGTGGTGGCCGGTGGACCGCACATTCCGAAGGATGCAATCGGGTTCTTTTCTGAGCACCCGTACGTGGATTTGATCGTGCACGGTGAAGGGGAGCTGGCGTTCCGAGGCATCCTCCGCGAAAATCTCGCGTCGACGCCTGACTGGTCTGCTATCCCAGGCGTGAGCTACCTCCAGGGGGATGTCACGGTTACCGTTCCTCAAGAGCGGCTGCTGGCTGAGGAGTTCACCGCCAGCCCGTACCTTGGTGGGTACCTCGACCGGTCTATCGCTCTCTGCAAGGCACTCGGCCTGCCCGTATGGGCACCCTGGGAAACCAATCGCGGCTGCCCCTACGCTTGCTCCTTCTGCGATTGGGGCTCCGCCACCATGAGCCGTATTCGCAAGTTTGACCTTGATCGTCTCTACCACGAGATCGACTTTTTCGCCGAAAAGGAAATCCCGTTCGTCCATATTAACGACGCCAACTTCGGGATGCTTCCGCGGGACAAGGAGATCGCACACAAACTGCTCGCTGTGCGGCGGCATCAAGGCTACCCACAAAAGGTCGTAGTGAACTTTGCGAAGAATTCAAGTAACCGGGTATTCGCGATCGGCCAAGCCTGGTCGCGTGAAGATTTCCTTTCCGACGGAATCACGCTTTCAATGCAAGCCACAGACTCCGAAGTATTGCGAGCTATCGGTAGAGAGAATATCCGAGTCTCCCGTTACCAGGAGCTTCAGATGCGCTATGTGCAAGAGGCAATATCGACGTACACCGAACTGATCGTTGGCCTTCCACGAGAAACGGCGAAATCATTTCGCGAGGGTCTAGGTACGGTCTTGGAGATGGGCAATCACAGTGATATTCGCGTTTACGATCTGTTGCTCCTTCCGAACGCCCCAATGAGTGACCCCGACACCGTCAGTCGTTATGGCCTTCGTACGGTCCAGAAGCAGCTCTATGCGGTGCCCGCCGACACTGATCCTGACGAGATCGAACTCGGAACCACCGTGGTCGAGACGAACACGATGTCGCGTGCCGAACTGAAAGATTGTCTCGTCTATGGCCGAATGCTGATCGCACTCCACTGTGGCTGTTATACGAGATATCTCGCCATCCATCTCCGTCGAGAGTACGAACTCCCGTACCATGTCTTCTACCGTCGGCTCCAGCAGCACTTCGCCGCTCGACCCCTGACGGTGCTTGGTATGACCCTGGCCGCACTCTCAGCCTACATCGACCGCTGCTACGAGGAGCAGGGCTCGCCCCGGTTGGATCTTATGGGAAGCCCTCCCGAGGCGATGGCGATGCTCGATTCCGATAGCGTTCGCAACTCTTCCGGCAGTCAAAGCCCCCTTTCGCCAGAGGATTGGCTCTGGATCTGCATCTTCTCCAGGGTGGACTCATTCTATTCTGACCTGCCCGGTTTTCTACTCACGCTTGGACTCGAGCTGAAAGACGAGATCCCGGAAGTGCTCCGATTTCAACGCGACATGATGCTCGACCCAAGCTACGATCCGTCTGAAGGGAAAGTCTGCCGCTACACGTATGATTTTCCATCCTACTTCCGTACTGAAGGGACGCTTCAGACACAGTCTACTGTTGTGTACTTCCGAGACACATTCGATGCAGCTCCGGCGTTTCCCCGAAAGGGTCATATTGAGACCTTCGCCGCCGCCGCTATTCGAGCCCGACGGCCGCATTACCAGCATCGGCTCGAAGAGGCGCGGATCGTCTACACGGAACCCGCTTGATTCCGTCGGAGCTCGTCGAGCGCCGGCCTCCTCCCGCGAGGTCTCCACCGACCATCCTGCGGGAGGATAACGAGAGCCAGCCGACGTATCGACAAGGTACCGTTCGAGCAGTTCCTCCGACAGAGACCATGCGTCGGATTCGTCCCCTCTTGGATCTGGCAGGCATCACCCGGCTCGCCGATGTGACCGGCTTGGACCGGCTCGGGCTTCCGGTCTACCAAGCCATCCGGCCAGCATCCCGCAACCTCTCGGTTTCGCAAGGGAAAGGTATAACACGAGTACAGGCGAAGGTATCTGCGCTCATGGAATCCTTGGAGTTGTATCACGCGGAAGAACTGCTCCATCGGTCGGTGCGGGCGAGTGTGGGCGAGATGCGTCGCAGTGTCCGCTATGACCCCTATCGGCTCGCCCTCCACCCCTCCCGCTGTTTGTCCGACCGGACAGTGGTCGCGTGGGTTCCGGCAGTTGATCTCTGCACATTGGATGTGACCTGGGTCCCTCGTGAACTGTGCGAACTCGACTTCCGAGTGAGACATCGGCTCTGTATTCCGCGCTTCAATGTGTCATCGAACGGGTTGGCCAGCGGGAACACTATGGGAGAGGCTCTCCTCCACGGCCTTTGCGAGGTTATCGAACGGGATTCCTTGTACCGGTCACATGAGGCGGAAGGAAGCGTTGACCGTCATATCCCGGTTGAGGACATTCACGCGCCAACCGCCCTTCGGGTTCTCGACCGCTTCCGTGAAGCGGGAATGCGTGTGGCTGTGATCGACAGGACGGGACCAACCGACGTGGCAACCTTCGAGGCGTGGCTGTACAGCTCCGACTCGGGAGTCGTGCACCAAGGCTCAGGAACGCATCCATCGGCACGGATCGCGCTGCTTCGCGCATTGACCGAAGCCGCTCAGTCCCGCCTGACCACCATCGCTGGCAGTCGAGACGACATGCTCCGCGACGAATATCGTTCGGTCCAGTGGACGGAACGACCTACACACTCCGAGAGCAAGCCGCTCGCATCGGTGCGATCGATCGCGTTCAGCACGTTCGCTGACGCCGTCACCGACGTGGCATGCCGAATCATGAGGGTGACCGGTGCGGCACCGCTTGCCGTTGATTTGCGCCGGCCGGAGTTCGACCTCCCGGTCGTATTCGTCATCGCCCCGGGTCTTGCGGTTCCATTTGAGTGACAGCGAGGAACGATCCATCCGCGTGTCTATTCGTGGGTCCCTCCGTGGCGCGGGACGACCTGGCGATCGAACTCGCCCGGCTCAAAGTCGAAGCGCATATCCTGCCGCCGGTCAGCCAAGGCTCCGTCCTGACGCTTCTGACGGACCCTCCCGGCGCGATCGTGATCATCGACGGCTATTTTTGGCAAGAGCCCTCGGTTCTGCACAAGGAGATCCTGCTTGCGCTGGAACGAGGTGTGCGAGTGCTCGGTGCAGCGAGCATGGGAGCGCTGCGAGCTGTTGAGTTGGACCATTTCGGGATGGAGGGGATCGGACAAATATACTCTATGTACCGTAGAGGAGTCATCGACGGAGACGACGAGGTCGCAGTACTCCACGCGTCGCAGGAAGAGGGCTTTCGTCCAACGACCGTTGCACTCGTGAACCTTCGACATAATCTGCATCGGGGTCGCCGTAAAGGCATCGTATCTGCAGCCACTTCGCGGGCGATCCTTGGCCACGCCAAGTCGCTCTCGTTTGACGACCGGGTGTACGGCACCATCTTTGCCTCGGACGCGTACCCGGCCCCGCTCCGTGCTGACGTCGTCTCGGCTCGCCAGTTTGTCGAGTCGCAATCGGTGGACTTGAAGCGGCAGGATGCCTTCGCGGTGTTGCACGCGCTGACTCTTCCGAATGGCCAGCCACCGGAGCGGCGGGCATCAGCAGTCTCGCTCGAGACGAAATACCTCTACAACCACCGCCGACAGTACCAGGGTCAATTCGTAGGCTGCACCCACGTGCCCGACACTATGGCGCTCGGTGTTGCGAAGCTTCTCTGCCCCTGGTTCGTTCCCTTCTATCGCCGCATCGTCAGGCGCTGCCTTGCCGCAGAAGCAGCACGTCGGCTCGAACTTAGGAGCGAAAACGATGTGCTGGGCGAGTTCCGGCACCGCGAAGGGCTCCATGACGCCGAGACATATGCCGGATGGTTGCGGGAGCGCTCGCTATCGGAGGATGACCTTTGCGCTGAACTGCATGATGGTGAGCTGGAGGTACAGTGCCTGGCCTTTTTCGCCTCCCCGACCGACGAGCTCACTGTCCGAGGGCGTACCGAGGCCCGCATACGATGCTTCCTCTCCAACGAGATGGGGGTACCGGTCGGAGCCCTCAAGCATCCGCTACGCATTGAGCCGGGCTTGCCCTGGGAGACACCCTTCATCAGGGCGCTGAAGCGGGTAGGACGATTCGGACCGCTTGTACAGGCGGCCGGCAAGATTCTCGCACACCACACGTTGTTCGCCTCCAGGCATCCATGGTTCGCCCACTCGCTTATTCCTGCCCAGACGGTCCAACAGTGGCTCGTCAGTCTGTGGGCGGTGAAACCGGACGCCTTCGATGTTGCATGCCTCAAGAGAGGGTTCTTGCACGAGCGCGACGCCGTCGGTGTCGGGCGGTACGCATACATGTTCACCGGATCCAGTCGCTGGTCGGAGCTCGAGGAAATCGGCGTGCCAAAGCAACCAGGGCCGCATCACCCAGATCGGTGAAACCGACCTCGCCTGGTCGTGGAGGTGGAGGGTTCAGGGCCCGGCTGGCTCGACGGCTTGGTGGAGAGCTTGAGCGACAATGACTCTGGACGACCACGTCCGGAAGCGTCCTCGCCGGTCGTTCCGCGGCTCGAATCACCTCGTTCGCCCGAGTTCAGAGTGCTTGCGTTGCGAACATGTGTTCGATACAATGAGGGGATGGGCACGGCGACGGAGCGGGAGGTCACCGCCATGGCCCTGGAGGCCGAGGTGGCCCAGGTGTGCGGGGTGGCCAACGCCGCCGCCGGCCGCCTGGTCGGCCTCATCGCCGACGTGCTGGCGACGGGGTCGTGGGAGGGGGCCGACATCCTCTCGCCTTGTCATTGGGTGGGCTGGAAGTGCGGGGTGTCGCCCAAGCGGGCCAGCGGCTGGTGTCCATGGCCCGGCGTCTGGGGGAGCTGCCCCACACCCGGGCCGCCTTCGAGGCCGGGGAGCTGAGCGAGGACCAGGTGGCGCTGATCTGTCGCCACGCCCCGCCGTCGGCCGATGCCTCCGTCGCCGACTTCGCCCGCCAGGCCACCGTCAGCCAACTGTCCCGGGTGCTGTCCAAGTATATGTTCGAGGCCGACAAGCCCGAACCCGAGCCCGAGCGGCGCCGGGTCGACTTCGGCCACGACGACGACGGCTGGTGGCGGTGCTGGGGGACCCTGGGGGCCGAAGAGGGGGCCAAGGTCCCGCGGGCCCTGAGCTTGGAGCGGGAACGCCAGAAGCTGGAGTCGTGGGCCGACGCCCTGGTGGCGGTGGCCGAGCGGGCCCTGGCCGCCGACCACGCCACCCGCGGCCATCACGATGCCCAGACGGTGGTGGTGCACCTCCACCCCGCCGGCACCGGCAACCTGCACCTGGGCCCGGGCCTGCCCGACGCCGTGTTACGCCACCTGGGCTGTGACGGGCGGGTCAAGACCGTCGAACACGACCGCCACGGGGTGGCGGTCAGCGTGGGCAGGGCCCTGCGGCTGGTGCCCGAGCGCACCCGCATGGTCATCGAGGAACGAGACCGGGGCTGTCGAGTCCCGGGCTGTGACCACACCGCCTGGTTGCAGATTCACCACATCGTCCACTGGCTCGATGGCGGGCCCACCGACAGCTGGAACCTGGTGGCGCTATGCAGCCATCACCATCGCCTCCACCACCAGGGCAAATTCGACATCCGGGGCAATGCCGACGACCCCGATGGCCTGGTCTTCACCGACCGCAAGGGCCGGCGGCTGATGGGCTGCGGCCGACCGGCCCCACCGGGGAACGAGACGACCATCACCGGCAACTGGACCCCGCCGTCGGGCGAACGCCTCGACTGGTGGATGGTGACCTTCGACGAGGTGCCGGTCGGGACGTAATCGCCCCGAGCCGCGACTTCTGGGTCCACGAACTTGGCCGACCGGTAGCCGGAGGCTTCTGCGGACGTTGCTCAGCCTGATGTGCCTCTAGCTGCGTTGGAGCAGGCGCGGCCCCGGAGAAAACCGTAGACCCGGCTGATGGGCACGGTCCGCTCCGTCGGCAATGCGGTGGTCGGTAACAACGCTCGCCGGCGATACCCATCGGGCGCTCGCTGGCGACAATCCGGCAACTGCGACCGCTGCGGGAACAGCACCCCGAGGACGCCGGTCGTGTCACGCTCGGCGGGCCGGGCTCGCCTGGCGAGTCGTCGTCCCGTAATCGTGGTCCGGTGACCGGTTCGGGTGACGGGGCGCTATGCGGACAGCCCTGCGGCCGCCGGGCGGCCGTGCCCTCGTGACGTGCCGATGAGTTCATCAGGCTCGCGTCGTCTGACCCGGTGCCGAGTGTTCAACGACCGTTTCTGGGAGGAGCATCATGAGGAAGATCGTCGCAGGCATGTTCATCTCCCTCGACGGCGTCGTCGAGGACCCCCACCTCTGGCACTTCCCCTACTTCAACGACGAGATGGGTGCCGCCGTCTCGGCGACCCTCGCCACGGCCGA
Organism: uncultured Acidimicrobiia bacterium; assembly: GCA_963825765.1. Taxonomy (GTDB): domain Bacteria; phylum Actinomycetota; class Acidimicrobiia; order Acidimicrobiales; family AC-14; genus CAWGUU01. The sequence goes on along the minus strand of CAWGUU010000004.1, from coordinate 62,023 downwards.
CACCGTGCTCCTCGGTCGCACGACCTACGACAGCTTCGCCGGGGCGTGGCCCGAGCGGGAAGCGGCGGGCGGGGAGGACGCCGGGATGGCCAAGGCGCTGGGCGACGCACGCAAGATCGTCGTGTCGAACCAGGACCTGCAGTTCACCTGGCGGAACTCCGAGCAGCTGAAGGGCGACCTGGTCGAAGCCGTCACCGCCTTGAAGAGCGAACCGGGCGACACGAACATCGGCATGAGCGGCTCGGTTTCCGTGGTCCGCCAACTGCTGGCTGCCGGGTTGATCGACGAGCTGCACCTGTTGGTGCACCCGATCGCCATCCGCAAGGGCATGCGGCTGTTCGACGAGGACGAGACCCCGGTCCCACTCACCCTGATCTCATCCGAGGCGTTCAAGACGGGTGTGCTCAATCTGGTCTACGGGCCGGCGGAGTCGCCCGGCGACGCCACCTACGACGACGCCAAGTCTCACCTGCCCCAGCCCGATTAGCTCGACCAGAGGGGGTGCGATGAGCACGTTGGACGACGAGTTCACTGCAACTCTGCGGAAGAGCCCGAACAAGGGCGGATGGACGTTCGTGGTCATGCCGGGCTCGGCTGAGTACTTCGGCACCCGCGGGCTGGTAAAGGTCAGCGGCACCATCGACGGCCACCCCTTCCGCAGCTCGTTCATGGCCCTGGGCGACGGCACCCACATGCTCCCGGTCAACGCCGACGTACGAAAGGCCATCTCCAAGCGGGCGGGCGACACGGTCACCATCCGGCTGGAGCAGCGCCTCGACGCCTGGCCCGTGGGTGATGCCAACCACCCGACTCACACAAGACCCGGCGCGTTTCGTTCACCTATCCTCCTGTCGTCACACAGACGGAAAGGTGTTCGATGAGTCGCACCACGTTCAACGTGCTCCAATGGAGTCTGGCCCTCGTCCTTGGCGCCGCGCTCTTGTTCTTCTGGGACAACATCGTCTTGGTCAACGTCATCGGGGGCATTTGCGTCGTGTGTGCCCTCGTCCTTCGGCTCTACTTCAAGCCACGCCTGCGCAAGTAGTCCATGATCAGGGGCGACAGGGCGGTATGCGCAGATGTGCTCGCCCCGGTCGACGACGAGAGGGCACTGGCGTGGTGTGGCGCGGATTGCCATTTGAACATCGACCTGACCCGACGCGGTGCGTTCGGTCACCACTGCGGCTCGACGAGAAGCGCTCGATCGCTCCAGCGCTTGGCACCGTCGAGGGCGAGCTCTTCCTGGCGTGGACCGGTACCGAGCGCACCTCAAGGGCGGCGAGCTCGCGCTGGCCGTGGACCGGACGGGACCGCCACCTCAACGTTTCGATGTCCGTCGCCGGCGCGCTCAGTTGGACCTGTCCGCTTGGACGAGCGGAGCCCGATTGCCCCTGCCATCGCGGCCCACCTCGACTCGCTTTTTACCTCCTGGACCGGCGGCGACCGCCGGTTGCATGTCGCCCATCTCCAACCATGACGAGTCTTTCCAGCGCCCTCGCGAGGTCGAGCGGCGATTGACGGCCACTCACCCGACTCGACGCGATTCGTTGACCTATCCTCCTGAGGACATCGACAGAGAGGTGAGCTGATGGGGATCAGCCGCACCACGTCCCATGTCATTCAAGCAATTCTCCTCGTCGTCTGGCTCGTTTTGCTCTGGCTCTTCTGGGACAACCCCGTCGTGGGGTTCATCGTCAGCGCCGTTTTCCTCGTAATCGCGCTCGGCTTCGAGCGCTACGCCAAGAAAGCCGTCCGCAAGTAGTCCTACTCGTCCATGATCACGGGGCGACGGGGCGGTAGGCGCAGATGTGCACCCCCGTGCTGCTCGTCGACGTCGACACCAGCTCGAGCCGGCGGGACCGGCCGTCCTCCGGGAACAGGCGCTTGCCGCCCCCGAGCACGATCGGTTCGATCATCAGGCGGTATTCGTCGACCAGGCCCGCGCCGATGAGTTCCCCGGCAAGCTTCGAGCTGCCCATGACCTGGAGGTGTCCCCCGTCCTCGGCCCGCAGTCGCCCCACCTCGCCGAGGACGTCGCCGGCGGGAAGCAGCGTCGAGTTGTTCCAGTACAGGTCGCCCTGGCTCAAGGTCCGGGAGGCGACGTATTTGGGGATCTCGTTCATGCGGTCGGCGAAGGGGTCGCCGGCACGGCCCGGCCACGCCGCCGCCATGGTCTGCCAGGTGCGCCGGCCGAACAGCAACGCCTCGGTGCCTTGCAACACCTCGTCGATCACAGGCCCCATGGTCTCGGCGTCGAAGTAGGGCATCGACCAGCCGCCATGGGCGAAACCACCGTCGGTGTCCTCCCGGGCGCCCCCGGGCGCCTGCACGACGCCGTCGAGGCTCATGAACTCGCTTATGACGATGCGCATGGCTCTCCTCCGCGGTCCTCGGTGTGCGGACGAGCTTCGCATCTTCGAGTGGGTAAGGGACGACCATGGCCAAGCTGATCTACGCGGTGCTCACGTCGCTCGACGGTTACGTGGCGGACGAGAACGGCGACTTCGACTGGGCTGCACCGGACGAGGAGGTGCACGCCTTCGTCAACGACCTCGAACGGCCGGTCGGCACCCACCTCTACGGGCGCCGGATGTACGAGGTGCTGGTCTACTGGGAGACCGCCCACACCGTCCCCGACCAGCCGCCGGTCATGCAGGACTACGCGGCAGATATGGCAGGCGGCCGACAAGATCGTGTACTCCACGACGCTGGAGACGGTCTCCAGCGCCCGGACCCGGATCGAGCGGGACTTCGACCCTGCGGCGGTCCGGGAGATGAAGGCGCTCACGGGGCCCGACATCTCCATCGGGGGTCCCGACCTCGCCGCCCAGGCGATCAAGGCCGGGTTGGTCGACGACTACCACTTCCTCGTCAACCCGGTTGTGGTGGGTGGCGGCACGCGGGCCCTCCCCGACAACGCCCGCGTCGACCTCGACCTGCTGGACACTCGCCGTTTCGCCAACGGCGTCGTGCACCTCCACTACCACACCCGGACGTGAGGCGGGCTCAGCCCGGGTCTTCGCCGTTCCACCGGTAGACGTTCGTGTCCCGCAGCTGGAAGCCGAGGCGGGCGTAGAGCCGGTTGGCCGCCTCCCGCGACGGCCGGGACGTGAGGTCGACGGTGCGGGCGCCGGCCTCCTGGGCCCGGCGTATGGCGTCGAGGTTCAGCGCCGCGCCCACGCCCTTGCCCCGGACCGACTCGTCCACGACGACGTCCTCGATCCACGCCCGCATACCGGTCGGGATCCGGAAGACCACAAGGGTGAGCGAGCCGACGATGGCCCCGTCGGCCCCCCGGGCCACCAGCAGGACCGACGCCGGTGACGCCACCATCTCGGCCAGCTCGTCGACTCCCGGCGCCGGTGCCGACCTGGACAGCTGCGGCACCAGCCGGACGAACGCCTCGATCACCTCCGGCGTGACCTCGAGGACCTCCTCGACGCGGATCCCGCCGTCGCCGTCGGCCACCCTCGCCGTCAGTCCAGGTCCGGGACCGGCTGGGGCGGCGGCGGCCCGTCGTAGTGGGCGCTCGGGCGGATCAGGCGGTTGTCGGCGGCCTGCTCGAGCACGTGCGACGTCCACCCGATGACCCGGCTCGACGTGAACGTGGGCGTGAACAGCGTCCTCGGGATGCCGACGTTGTCCATGACCACGCCGGCGTAGAACTCGACGTTGGCGTACAGCTGGCGACCGGGCTTGAGCTCGGCCAACACCGCCACGACGGTCTTCTCGACCTGCTTGGCGAAGTCGACCATGGGGCCGCCGAGGCGCTCGGCCACACCCCGCAGCATGACCGAGCGAGGGTCGTCGGTCTTGTAGATGCGGTGGCCGAAGCCCATGATCCTGTCGCCGCGCAGGACCGAGGCCCGCACGTACTCTTCGGTCTTGTCGGGCGTGCCGATGGCATCGAGCATGTCGAGGGCCCGGCTGGGGGCGCCGCCGTGGAGGGGCCCCGACAGGGCGCCGATGGCGCCGACGACGGCGGAACCCAGGTCGGCACCGGTGGAGGTGATCACCCGGGCGGTGAAGGTGGACGAGTTGAAGCCGTGGTCGGTGGTGGAGATCAGGTACTGCTCGATGGCCCGGGCGTGGTCGGGCTCGGGCACCTCGCCGGTGAGCATGTAGAGGTAGTTGGCGGCGTAGGGCAGGTCGGGGTGGGGGTCGATGGGGTCGAGGCCCTGGTTCAGTCGGTAGAGGGCCATGATGAGCGTGGGCATGACCGCGCTGGTCAGCATGGCGTTGGCCCGCAGGGTGGCGGCGTCCACGTCCATCCACGACTTGAAGTCGCAGGCGTAGGCCAGCAGGGAGTAGGCCGTCCTGAGGGCGTCGAGTGGGACGAAGTGCTCGCCGGCGGTGGCGATGGCGGGCAGCAGCCCCTTCACGCTCTTCGGGATCTCCCGCAGCGCCCGGATCTCGGCGGCGAACGCCTCCCGCTCGGCGGCGTCGGGGAGGTGGCCCTCGTAGAGCAGGTGCCACACGTCCTCCAACGTGCGCTTCTCGGCCAGCTCCACGGCGTTGTACTGCCGGTAGTGGTAGAAGCCCTCCATCCCCCGGACGTCGCCGACCGAGGTCTCGGCCACGACCACGCCCTCCAGGCCGCGGCGGGCCTCGATGGCGCCGGGGTGCTCGACCCGGAGGATCTGGGCCAGCTTGAGGATGTCGCGCATCGACACGATCCCGATGAGGCGACCGTCCTCCACGACCGGGAAGTGCCGGTAGCCCTTCTTCGACAGGCTGATGAACACGTCGCGGATGCCGTCGCCGGGGCCGACCACGTCGGGATCCTTCGTCATCCACTCCGACACCAGGGCGGTCGCCGGGTCGGCGCCTGCCGCCGCCACCCGCACCAGGTCGCGCTCGGTGAGGATTCCCGCCGCCTTCTCCCCGTCGACGACGACCACCGAGCCGACGCCTCGCTGGAGCATCTTGTCGCTGGCGTCGGCGACGGTGTCGGAGGTCGACGCCGTCAGGACCTCCCTCGTCATGAGCTCGCCGACAGTGCGATCGCGCGTTGCATCAGCCATCAGGGACCACCTCCTTGGCCGCATCGTACCGGGCTAGTTCAGGGAAGAATCTGGCCAGCAGCGCGACGCCGAGCACGCACGCAACTCCGCCCGACACGACCGACGTGCGGGGCGAGGTGAGGGCGGCCACCGCGCCGGCTTCGGCGTCGCCCAGGGCGGGGCCGCCGGTGACCACCGCGATGTGCACCGAGGACAGCCGGCCCCGCAGGGCGTCGGGGGTGTTCAGCTGGAGGATGGTGTTGCGGAAGACGGCGGAGACCACGTCGGCGGCGCCGGCAAAGGCCAGCAGGAACAGGCCCAGCGGCAGCCAGTCGACAAGGCCGAAGGCGGCGATCCCGGCGCCCCACAGCAGGACGGCCACGATGACGACGCGCCCCTGGAACCGCACCCGCCCGACCCATCCGGTGAACAGGGCGCCGACGAGGGCACCGGCCCCAGGTGCGGCGAACAGCAGGCCGACGGTGGTGGCGCCGCCGCCGAAGACCGTGGTGCCGAGGGCCGGGAACAGGGCCCTGGGCATGCCGAACACCATGGCGTTGATGTCGATGAGGAACGTGCTCAGGATCAGCCGGTTGCGGACGGCGAACCCGAGCCCCTCCTTGATCGACCCCAGGCCGGCGCGGGTACCGCCGCCCTCGGGCGGTCGGGGCTTGATGGCAAGGACGGCGGCGAGGGCGAAGACGTAACTGGCGGCGTCGATCCAGTAGGCGGCGGCCAGGTCGACACGGGCGATCACGATGCCGGCCAGGGCCGGGCCCGCCACCTGGCTCAGCTCGAAGATGATCTGGCTCAGCGAGGCGGCGGCGGGGAACTTCTCCCTGGACACCATGCTGGCGACCATGGCGTTGCGGGTGGGCAGGTCGATGCCCCAGAGGCCGGCGTTGAGGGCGCCCAGGACGTAGAGCGGCCAGAGCGCGGGGTGATCGCTCGAGGCGTTGACGGCGAGGGCCACCGCGGTGGCGGCCTGGGCCACCACCGCCGCCATCAGCAGCTTGCGGCGGTCGACGGCGTCGGCCACCGACCCGCCCACCAGCGACATGATCACCAGCGGCCCCAGGCTGACCAACCCGGTCAGCCCCACCGCCAGCGACGACCCGGTGAGCACGTACACCTGGAACGGGATGGCCACGACGGTCATCTGCCGGCCCAGATAGGAGATGGCGTTGCCGAAGAACAGGAATCGGAAGTCGCGGAACTCCCGCAGCGGGGACAGGTCGGCCAGCAGCCTGGGTCGCCGGGGCTTCGGTTGCGGCGCCGGCTCGGGCCCCCGCTCGCTCAACCTGATTCGGGAGATGCAGTCGGTGCGGTAGGTGTGTCAGGCCGGGGCCCCAGGCGGTGTGGCAGCCGGTTGGCAGGTCGGGCACCAGTAGGCGGTGCGGGCCTGCTCCCCCTGGCGCCGCGACCGCACCGGCGTTCGGCATGTCCGGCACGGCTGGCCCTCGCGCCGGTAGACCCGGCGGCTCCCCGGCACGCCCGTGCGGCCTGTCGGAATACCAGTTTGGGACGAGACGCTGGCGGTCATCAGCATGGCCGCGGTGGCGACGAGGGCGTCGAGCTGGGTATCGGTGAGGGCCGACACCGGCGTCCACGGGTTGTGGCCCTCGGCGGCCAGCGACTCGCAGCGCCAGATGTTGCCGATGCCGGCGACCACCCGCTGGTCGAGCAGCAGCTCGCCGATGGGAGTGGCCGGCGGCCGGGAACGGGCGCGGCGCCGTATCTCGCCGAGGTCGAGCGGCTCGACCAGCACGTCGGGGCCGAGGCCGGCCAGGGCCGGGTGCAGGGCGATGGCTCGCGGCCTCAGCAGCTCCACCACCGGGGCGTTGAAGCAGACCGCCACCCTGTCTCCGCAGGTGACGGTGAGGCGGGCCTGGCGCTCGGGGCGCCGCCAGGGGTGGCCGGCGGGGTAGACGTGCCACGACCCCGTCATCCTCATGTGGGTGTGGAGGACGTGGCCGGAGTCGAGCTTCATCAGGCAGTGCTTGCCGTTGGCCTCCACCGACTCGATGCGCCGGCCCACCAGCTTCTCGGCGGCCACCCCCTCCACCTGGCTGGTGGCGGCGGTGATGGTGCGGCCCGCCAGCCATTTGTCCAGCGTGCGGGCGGTGCGGAGCAGGGTGTCGCCCTCAGGCATACCTGACCAGTCCACGCGGCGACGGGACGAAGCCGGCACCCCGCAGCACCGGCGCCAGCCCCTCGTCGAAGCGCTCGATGGCCAGCCGGCGGACCCGGCCCGACACCACCAGCCCGTCGAGGGCGCCCACGGCCGCCTCCTCCCACGACCCGTCCAGCTCGCGGAGCGCCAGCAGAGCCTTGGCGCCCTTCTCCACGTACAGCGAGGCCTGGCCGTCGACCAGGACGACGTAGGCGCCCGCCACCCGCCTCGGACCGGGCACCGGCCAGGGCAGCGAGACGCCGTAGGCGTTGGCCGGGTCGGTGGCCGCCAGCACCAGCACCTCACCCTGCCCGTCTCGGGCCGAGCGCAGGCGGTCGACCGCCCCGGGCAGGGCGAACTGGGCGCCACCCAGTCCGGCGACGAAGTAGCCCCGCCGGGATTTGCCCGACTCCTCCGACGCCCGCAGCACCGGGTACACGGCGGCGAAGCCGCCTCCATGGCCCTCGCCCCGCACCGCCTCCCGCGTCAGGATCCCGTGCCGGTCGAGGAGGGCGGCGGCCAGGGCGTGGGAGCGCTCGGTGGGCGTGACGTCGCCCAGGGGCAGCTCGGCCTCCACCAGCGACCACCGGCCCTGGCCCTTGGGCGGTCCGAGGACGGTGAGCGACCCGGGCCGGGGGCGCCGAGAGCCCTTGCTCCTGGCGCCGCGCGCGCCGCCGCCGGCCGAAGCGAATGCCCGCAGGGCGGCGAAAGAGTCGTTGGTGACCTCGCCCGCCCACACCAGGTCCCACAGGGCGTCGAGGGTGGCCTTGTCGTCGGTGCCGGCCAGGTCGCGGAAGAAGCAGGCGCCACGGCGTGACAACACCTCGCGCAGGCGGTCGTGCTCCGGGGAGTCCGGCCGCTCGCCCGCTCCCGACACGGGCCGCAGGGCCGCCGCCCTCCCGCGCAGGAACACGAGCACCTTGCCGTCGTCGCGTCCGAGGGGCCCGGCCCCGATCCACGCCACTTCGCCGGCGGCGGCCAGCTCGTCGAGCATGCGGGGCGACCAGTCGGCCACCCGGGACGCCAGCACGTCTCTCTCCAGCACCGACGCCGGGATGGGAACACCGTGGAGCTGGCGGATCACCTCGACCAGCCGGTCGAGGCCCCGGGCCTCCGTCCCGACCCCCTGCCACGCCGGCAGGAACCGGGCCAGCACCTGGGCCTCGACCGGCTCGACCTCGCGCCGGAGGGCGGCGAGCGACCGCTGCCGCAGCGAGCGCAGCACCTCGGGATCGCACCACTCCCGGGTGCGGCCCTCCGGTCGGAACTCGCCCCTCAGGAGCTCCCCGCGCTCGGCCCGCACCGCCAGTAGCGAGTCGACCACCGGTACGGGCAGCCCGAAGCGCAGGGCGGGCTCGTCGGACGTGAACGGCCCGTGGGTACGGGCCCACCGCCCGAGCAGGGTGCCGAGGGGGTCCACCGTCGGCTCGAGGAAGGCGTCGGGCAGGCCGGGCGGCGGCTGGACGCCCAGCGCGTCTCGGTAGCGCCCGGCGTCCTCGGCCGCGATCAGGCGGGCCTCGCCGGCGATCCGGATCTCGATGGCCCGGCGGTCGCGCACCAGGTCGTCGGCGAAGTCGGTGGTGGACCGCGCCCGTAGCTCGGCCCGGGTGAGGTCGCCGAGGCGCCGGAGGTGGTCGCCGGCCTCGTCGGCGTCGCGCGCCCAGCGCCGCTCGTCGACCGCCTGGAGGTCGTCCTCCAGGGCGGCCAGGGCGGTGGGGTCGATCAGCTCCCGCAGCTCCTCGGCCCCGAGCAGCTCGGCCAGCATCTCCCGGTCGAGGGTGAGGGCCTGGGCCCTCCGCTCGGCGACGGGCGCGTCGCCGTCGTAGAGGAAGTTGGCCACGTAGGCGAAGGCCAGCGAGGCGGCGAAGGGCGACGGGGCCGCCGTCTCCACCGACACCACCCGGATGGTGCGGGCCCGGATGCCGGTGAGCAGGTCGACGAGGGCGGGCAGGTCGAACACGTCGCGCAGGCACTCGCGGTAGGTCTCCAGCAGGATCGGGAACTCGCCGTGCTTGGACGCCACCGCCAGCAGGTCGGACGCCCGCTGCCGCATCTGCCAGAGCGGCGTGCGGGAGCCGGGCCGGCGCCGGGGCAGCAGCAGGGCCCTGGCCGCGTTCTCCCGGAACCGGGCCGCGAACAGCGCCGAGTTGGCCAGCTCGCCGACCACCAGCTCCTCGACCTCGTCGGGGTCGACCAACACCATGTCGAGCGGGGGCGCCTCGTCGGCCTCGGGCAGGCGCACGACGATGCCCTCGTCGCTCCAGATGGTCTGGACCTCGAGGCCAAGGCGATCGCGGACACGGGATTCGATGGCCAGCGCCCAGGGGGCGTGAACCTTGCCGCCGAAGGGCGACAGCACACACACCCGCCAGTCGCCCAGCTCGTCGCGGAAGCGCTCGACCACCACCTGGCGGTCGGTGGGGAGGACGCCGCCGGTGACCGCACGCTCCTCGGCGAGGTAGGCCCGCAGGTTGGTGACGGCCAGGGGGTCCAGGGAGCATTCCTCGGCCAGGCGGTCGTCGGTCCAGGAGTCGACGTCGCGGAGGAAGGCGCCGATGGCCCGGCCCAGCTCGGCCGGTCTGCCCACACCGTCGCCGTGCCAGAACGGCATCTTCCCCGGCTCGCCGGGCGCCGGGGTGACGACCACCCGGTCGCGGGTGATGTCCTCGATGCGCCAGGTGGACGCGCCCAGCACCATGGTCTCGCCCGGGCGGCTCTCGTACACGAACTCCTCGTCGAGCTCGCCGACCCTCGACCCCTCCGGCGTGAAGACCCCGTAGAGGCCACGGTCGGGGATGGTGCCCCCGCTGACCACCGCCAGCATGCGGGCACCGGCGCGGGCCCGGAGGGTGCCCTCGGTGCGGTCCCAGACGATCCGGGGCCGCAGGTCGCCGAACTGGTCCGACGGGTAGCGGCCGGCCAGCATGTCGAGCACGCCCTCCAGCACCGGCCGGGTGAGGTCGGCGAAGGGGTAGGCGCCGCCGGCCGTGTCGGCCACGTCGTCGACGGTGAGGTCGTCCACCGCGCACATGGCCACGATCTGCTGGGCGAGCACGTCGAGCGGGTTGCGGGGGACCCTCGTCTCCTCGATGAGGCCCGCCTTCATCCTGCTGACGACGACCGCGGCCACCACCAGGTCGCCCCGGAACTTCGGGAAGATGCGTCCCTTCGACGCCTGTCCGACCTGGTGGCCGGCCCTGCCGATGCGCTGGAGGCCGCTGGCCACCGAGGGCGGGGACTCGACCTGCACGACCAGGTCGATGGCGCCCATGTCGATGCCGAGCTCGAGGCTGCTGGTGGCGACCAGGGCCGGGAGCTTGCCGGCCTTCAGGGCGTCCTCGATCTCGAGGCGCTGCTCCCTGGCGATGGACCCGTGGTGGGCCCGCACCAGCTCCACCGGCTCACCCGTCTCGCTCTGCTGGGTGGCCAGGTCGTTGAGGCGGGCGGCCAGGCGCTCGGCCAGACGCCGGGAGTTCACGAAGATCAGGGTGGACGTGTGGGCCCGGATCAGGTCGAGCAGGACGGGATGGATCGCCGGCCAGATCGAGTGGCGGACCTCGGGGTCGCCGGCGGCGGGACCGACGAGCATGTCGGGGACGACCCGGCCCAGCTCGGCCATGTCCTCCACCGGCACCACGACCTGCAGCTCGAGGGGCTTGCGCACGCCGGCGTCGACGACGTGGACCGCCCTGGGGTGCCATTCGCCCGTTTGGGGGTCGTGGGCGCGGCCACCCAGGAAACGGGCCACCTCGTCGAGGGGACGCTGGGTGGCGGAGAGGCCGATGCGTTGTGGCGGGCCCTTGGCGGTGAGGCGCTCCAGCCGTTCGAGGGAGAGGGCCAGGTGGGCACCTCTTTTGGTGGGCGCCACCGAGTGGATCTCGTCGACGATCACGTGCTCGACCGACCGCAGGACCTCCCGCGCCTGCGACGTGAGCATCAGGTAGAGCGACTCGGGGGTGGTGACGAGTATGTCGGGCGGGTGGCGGACGAGGTCGCGGCGGTCAGATTGCGACGTGTCGCCGGTGCGGGTGGCGACCCGGATGTCGAGCACCGGCAGGCCCCGCCGCTCTGCCTCCATGGCCATCCCGGCCAGCGGCGCCCGCAGGTTGCGCTCGATGTCGTAGGTGAGGGCCTTCAACGGCGAGACGTACAGGATCTTCAGCCTGTTCTTCTTGTCGGCGGGCTCCTCGGTGGTTGCCAGCCGGTCGAGGGCCCACAGGAAGGCGGCCAGGGTCTTGCCCGACCCGGTGGGGGCCAGGATCAGGGTGTGGGCACCGCCGCTGATGGCCTCCCAGCCCCGCTCCTGGGCCTCGGTGGGCGCCTCGAACGCAGCCTCGAACCAGGCGCGGGCCACCGGCGAGAAGCGGTCGAGCGCAGCCATGCACCCAGGGTACGAGGCCGCTGCGACATAGTCGTGAACGATTCGGCCACCTCCCGCCGAACGGGGCGACTCAGTCGCGTCATACGCGGCTACGCAGCCCCAGTTCGGCATACCCAGGTAACCTCGGCGCGATGGACCATGTCCTCTGGGACAGCAGGCCGCGGCTGCGACGGCCAGTGATGGTCGCCGCGTTCGAAGGCTGGAACGACGCCGCCGACGCAGCTTCGAGCGCTGTCCGCTTCCTGCGCGACCGGTGGGAGGCCACGCCGTTCGCCACCATCGACCCGGAGGAGTTCTTCGACTTCTCCGCCACCCGGCCCGAGGTCCGCCTCGTCGACGGGCTGGCCAGAGAGATCGACTGGCCTTCGAACGAGCTGTCGTCGGCGGCGCTGCCGGGTACGACCCGCGACGTCGTCGTGCTGCTCGGCACCGAGCCCCAGCTGAAGTGGCGCACGTTCGCCGCCGAGGTTGTCCAGATCGCGGTGGACATGAACGTCGAGATGGTCGTGACGCTCGGCGCCCTGCTGGCCGACGTGGCCCACACCCGCCCCGTCCGGGTCACCGGCACCGCCGCCGACGCCGACCTGGTCAAGCGCCTGGGCCTCACCCGGTCCGCCTACGAGGGCCCTACCGGCATCGTCGGGGTCCTCCACGACGCCCTGCGGCGGGCCGACGTGCAGTCGGCGTCGCTGTGGGCGGCTGTTCCCCACTACGTGGCCGCCACCCCCTCGCCCAAGGCGTCCCTGGCCCTCGTCGAGCGGGCCACCCGGCTGCTTTCGACGTCGGTGCTCACCGCCGATCTCCAGGTGGCCTCGGCCGACTACGAGCGCCAGGTCAGCGAGGTGGTGGCCAGCGACGACGACGTGGCCGCCTACGTCCGCCGGCTCGAGGAGCACGCCGACGAGGGCGACATGGAGCTGGTGTCGGGCGACGCCTTGGCCGACGAGCTCGAACGCTTCCTGCGCGACCAGACCGAGGAGTAGCCGCCCGGGTGGGCGCCGGCGCCCTGGTGCCGACGTGTGTCTGGCGGGCGTCGCCCGAGCTGCTGCTCGCCCTCGAGGAGCGGTTCGGTCCTCCCGTCGACGCCTACGTCAACGGCTCCCAGGTCTGGCTGCGGGACGACGGCCCGGGCGGCACCACCGTCGAGTGGCGCCTGCACCCCGTCGCCGGGTACCGCCGGCCGAAGGGCGTGGACACCTACGAGCTGTTCGACCTCGTCACCGAGGCCCTGGCGGCGGGCTCGGACCCGCCCGCCCCGCTCGAGGAGCTGTGGGACGGGCTGGAGGCGTTCCCCGCCTTCGGCGACGAGGTGGAGCCGGCGACGTTGACGTCGGCCTGCGCCGCCGCCCTCGGACGACCGGCCGACGTGGCCGGGCTGGCCGACCACGAGACGGTCGGGAGCGAGTGGGAGCGGTCGGGTGGCGGCATCTCGATCGTCGCCGCACTCCTCGCCCAGCTGTCGACACCCTGACTGGGGTGCGCCCCACGGGCGCCCCCTGATCGGCGTGGTTCAGCCCCGATCGGGGAGGTTCAGCCCCGGGGAGCGGGGCGGCTCCTGCCGGGGGTTGGTGAGGTCGATGATCTCGGCGCTGGAGTCGTCGGCCGACCCGCCGCCCCTGCCCGAGGACCGCCGGCGCCACCGCCTCGGGCGTTCGGAGCCGCCCACCAGGGACTGGACGTCGTCGCCACCAGGCTCCGGCGCTTCGGCGACGACCAGCGGGGCCGGTGCCGGGGCCGGCTCGGGGGGCGGGGCCGGCGCGGGGGCCGGCTCAGGGGTGGGGGCCCGCGCCGGGGCGGCGGCCACTTCCTCTACTTCGTCGTCGTCGTCCTCGTCGTCATCGTCATCATCGTCGTCGTCGTCGTACTCGTCGTCGTCGTACTCGTCCTCGTCCTCGTCGTACTCGTCCTCGTCGTCGTCATACTCGTCGTCGTCGTCTTCTTCGTCCTCGTCGTCGTCGACCTCGACTGCGGCGGTGTCGACCTCGGCTGCGGCCGTGCGGCGCTCGACTGCGGCGGTGTCGACCTCGACTGCGGCCGTGGCAGGTGCCGGCGCGGCGGGCTCGCCGGTTGCGACGGCGGGCGGCTCGGCGACCCCTTCGGCCGGAGCGACCGTCTCGTCAAGGACGGCCGCGACCTCGCGGGTCTCCTCACCCTCGTCGTCGGCGCCGTCGGACACTCTCCCCGGCCCCGTCATCCCCGGACACGTCGTCCGCGGGCCCGTCCTCCTCGGCCCAGACCGCGTCCTCGTCCTCGTCGGCTTCGGCAGCCGCCGCCTCCCCCGACGCATCCCCGGCGGCGGCGATCGTCCGCCCGGCGTCGACCTGCTCGCGGATCCGCGCCGCCTCCTCGGCCAGGCTGACCGCCTCCTCGGCGGCCACCGCCGTTTCCGGGTCCGGCGCGGCGGCCCGGGGCCCGACCTGCTCGACCACGGAGCTGTAGACCCGCGCCCACCGCACGACGTCGCCCTCGACGCCCATGATGAACACGCCGGCCACCTCGACGTCGGCCCCGGCGCCGTGCAGCTCGACCCAGACCGTGTTGTCGGCGCTGGCCGACCGCACCAGGCTCAGGCGGAAGCCCGGCTCGCTCTCGAAGATCGCCTGCCAGTTGCGCCGGACCTGCGCCGACCCCCGGAAGTTCCTCGCCGGGTAGATCGGTTGGATGCTCTCGAACTCGGGATGGAGGCACTTCGCGATGCCTTCGGCGTCGTGACGGTTGGCCGCGTCGACGAAGCGGCTGACCACCGACACCGGGTCCGACAGATGCTTCTGGCGTCGCAGGCGCAACGAGAATCCTTTCGACGGTTCACCCGGACGGTAGTTGCTCCCCGGTTTCGGCACGGTCGGATCGCCAAAGTGGCTGGCGGGGAGCGTCGAAGACGACCTCGACCGGCTCGCCCCGGATGGCGGCGAAGGCGGGACGGATCCAGCTGCCGGCGGCGGCCAGCGGGACAGGCAGGTCGTCGACGCCGAACCAGCCCACCTGCCTGCATTCGAGAGGATGACCGTGGAGCTCGCCGCCGAGCACGCGGCAGTGAAAGACGAGGGAGTACAGCGGGATGCTGGTGAAGCCGAGCCGGAGCCCGTCGAGGACGGCGATGAGCCGCACCGGCTCGACCTCCATGCCCGTCTCCTCCAGCACCTCCTTCACCGCCACCTCGGCGGGCGAGTACCCGACGTCGGCCCACCCGGTCGGGTAGAGCCACATGCCCGAGTCGGCCCGCTGCACCAGGAGGATCTCGCCGCGGTCGTTCCCCACCACGGCGCCGATGGCCACCTTGGGCGTGACGTACCCGGCCACCCCGACGCCGACCTGGGCCAGCCATTCCTCGACCAGAGCATCGGGAGAGGCAGCCGCTGCGCCCGCCGCCATCCTGATGTCGGCCGCCACCCTGAGGACCTCCTCGAACCGCTCGCGCTCGTAGAGGTTGTCGCTGAAGCCGAGTCCGGTGCGGGCGATACCGGCGAGCGCCTCGCTCCACCGCAGCAGCTCGTGGGACGAGGCCCGCCATATCGGTTCGCCAAGTGAGTGTGGCGCCTCCGGCTCGCTCAGTGGTCCACCCTGCATCGTCTCCCGGGTCTCGGCGGCGGCGCAGCCGGTCGCAGAGCCACGTCCCCGTCTGCGAAGATTATCGGCCGTGACCGTCAGGCTCGACTGCCGCCACTACACCAGCCGGTCGCTGCCGGACGGTGACATGGTCGAGCGATGCCGCCTCGACGTGGCCGAGGCGGTGCCGTTCGCCTGCCCGGACGGCTGCCTGTTCTTCGAGCCCCGGCCGGTGAGCGACGTCGGTTGGCAGCTCCCCAAGGACCGCCGCTAAGCCTGCGGGTCCTCCGCCAGGAGCTCCCCCAGGCGGGGGAAGAAGTCGGACCGCACCAGCACCTCGTCGCAACCGGCGGCGCGCGCCTGGGCGATGAGGTCCCGCTGGGTGTGGCGGGCGAAGCCGATGACCCGGCCCGACAGTGAACCCAGCTCCTCCAGGACGCCGGGCCGGCCCAGGTCGACAACGACGAGGGCGGCGTCCAACCCGGCCAGCTTGGACGGCTTGTCGACGAACGTGGCGTCGGGCGCGGCCGCGGCCACCTTGGAGCGGTCGATCAGATCGGGGACGTAGGCAGCGATGCGCACCGCGACATCATGGCTCGGTTCGGCGGCGCTGCAGGTGCGTGAAGGCCTTGGCCGCGCCCCAGGCCAGCCCCGGCTCGGCCAGGCGGGGGTCGACGTCGGCGAACGTGGCCGGCGACAGGTCGTAGACGTCGTCGGGGAACAGCCGGGCCCGCACCTCGTCGCGGCCGACGACCGGCGGCACCCCGGCAGCGAGGAGCACCTCGGTCGGGTAGCGGACGGCCTCCCGCAGGATGGTGAGCGGGGTCGAGCGCTGAAGGTCCACGTCGAGGGACAGGAGGGCCCGCACGTTGCCGCCCGCCTCCTCCGCCGCCCGCCGCCCGGCGACCGCCGCCTCGTCCCGCACCGCGTCGTCGACCGGCAGGCCGGCCGAGACCAGCGCCCCGGCCACCGAGCGCTCGACCCATGCCGGCAGCACGTCGACGATGGCGTCGGCCAGGGCCGTGGCATATTCGTCGACATCCACATCGCCAATCCTTGCGCCTGATGCGACCCAAGCCCACACCGATCAAGCCCGGCCCAGGGCAGGAGTCCGCCTGGGACTACCCCCGGCCGCCCCGGCTGGAGACCGTCGAGGACGAGATCGAGGTGTTTTTCGCCGAGGAGTCGATCGCCTACACCGACAAGCCCATGCGCGTGCTCGAGACCAGCCACCCGCCCGTGTACTACTTCCCTCGCGAGGCGGTCGACGGCGCCGAGCTCGTCGCCACCGGCCGGTCGTCGGTGTGCGAGTACAAGGGCCTGGCCACCTACTACGACGTGGTCGTGGGCGAGAAGCGGGCCAAGGGGGCGGCGTGGTCCTACGAGCACCCCGAGCCCGGCTACGAGCCGATGGCCGGCTACGTGGCCTTCTTCCCCGCCAAGGTCGAGTGCCTGCTCGACGGGGAGATCGCCGCCGCCCAACCGGGCGACTTCTACGGCGGCTGGGTCACGACCAGGGTCGTCGGTCCGTTCAAGGGCGACCCCGGCACCATGGGCTGGTAGAGGCAGACGATCTCCAACCGGTGACACAGGACCGCGCCCTGCGTGGTTGCGTGTCACCAGTTGCGCCAGGGGTCAGGCGGCCGGGTCGGCGACGCGTCGCCCGACAGCGTCGTCGAGGAGACGACCGATCAGGTTGACGACCTGGTCCGGGTGGTCGACGACCTCGTCCCAGTGGATCCTCACCGTCCGCCAACCCGCCTGCGACAGCCGGGCGTCACGTCTCCGATCGGCCTCCAGATCGAGCTTGGCGGAATGGTGGCGCTTTCCGTCCAGCTCGACGAGCAGGTTCGCCGCCGGGTATGCGAAATCGACCCTGCCGATCCAGTCCGACTCGTCTCCGACGTTCATCTGGCGGATCGGCTCGGGCAGTCCTGCGGTGCGGACGATATCGACGAACCGGGCTTCGAGCTCGCTTTCGACGGGCACGTAGCCGTCGGACCGGTCGTCGAGGATGGCGCGCATCACCGCGATCCCCTTGCGGCCGCGCTGGGCCAGTTCGTCGAACACCTCTGCGAGGGCGGCCACGGTGACGATGCCCATTGCCAGTGCGTTGTCCACGGCGCGCTCGGTGCGGCCGGGGTGAAGGACGCCGGCCAGGTCGACGAGCGTGCGTGGCACCCGGGTGCAGGCGATGCCCTCGACGACGGTGATGTGATCGGCGGGGAGCACCCGCCACCGGTGGGCGATCGCGTACGGGTCCCGGTGGCGCCGGGGCCGGGGTGTGACCGCCTCGACGACGCCCTTGCGCTCGAAGCCCGGGACGCCGAGAAGCGCGGCGGCGGAGCGGTGGGAGGCCGCCGCGATCGGTGCCGACGCCAGCACCAGCCCGCACAGCCGCTGCTCCCAGGTGCGAGGCGAACCGGGCACCCGGTAGACGCCCTTGGCCACCGTTTCCAGTGCGCCGGCTTGGCGCCAACGCCAGATGGCGTCGGCGGAGTGTCCACGTTCGACGAGCTGCCGATGCGTCACGAGTGCGTGTTGCGTTTCGGCCAGCTCTGCGATGTCTCGTTCCATCTCATGATCTTGTCAGCGGCCTGAGACAGTCTGCGCGGTACCGCACCCCCTCCGAACTGGTGACGCAGGACCGCGCCTGGCGCGGTTTGGCGTCACCAGTTCGGTGGCCGGGGGGCGGGGGGTGCCGTAGCCGGCGAATCGGTGACGCAGGACCGCGCCTGGCGCGGTTTGGCGTCACCAGTTCCGCGAAGGGAGGGCGCCGGGCCCTACGACTCGACCACGTCGCCCAGGCGGTCGACCTGGACGCCTGCGTCGGCCAGCCAGGCCAGGGCCTTCTCGACGGCCGCGTCCTCGCCGGTGAGCTCGCAGACGATCCAGCCGACGGTGTCCTCCACGTTGGCCCGCCGTATGTTGGGCAGCACGTCGAACTCCCGCACCAGGCGGCCGAGGAGGGGCTGCTTGATGAGGTGCTCGGGAAAGGTGAGCTTGACCCGTGCGTTCGCCATCGGCGGGAAGCATGACATCCTGAGCGCTCGCGGGGAATAGGGAACAGCCCCGCGACCTTGATAGTGGCAGACTTGATACACGCAGACTCAAGTTTGCTACTGTCTGTTGTCCGCATCATCCGGGAGGAAAGCAACCATGCCCAAGGCCGTCGGTATCGACCTCGGAACCACGAACTCGGTCGTCGCCGTTCTCGAGGCGGGCGAACCCACCGTCATCCCCAACGCCGAGGGCGGCCGAACCACGCCGTCCATCGTCGGCTTCTCCAAGTCCGGCGAGGTCCTGGTCGGTGAGGTGGCCAAGCGCCAGGTCATCACCAACGGCGACCGCACCGTCCGCTCAGTCAAGCGCCAGATGGGCTCCAACTGGTCCATCAGCATCGACGGCAAGAAGTACAGCGCCCAGGAGATCAGCGCCCGCATCCTGCAGAAGCTGAAGCGCGACGCCGAGGCCTACCTGGGCGACACGGTCACCCAGGCCGTCATCACCGTCCCCGCCTACTTCGACGACGCCCAGCGCCAGGCCACCAAGGAGGCCGGGCAGATCGCGGGCCTCGAGGTCCTGCGGATCATCAACGAGCCCACCGCCGCAGCGCTGGCCTACGGCCTCGACAAGGAGGGCGCGGAGCAGAAGATCGTCGTGTTCGACCTCGGCGGCGGCACGTTCGACGTGTCCATCCTGGAGATCGGCGACGGCGTCTTCGAGGTCAAGTCCACCAGCGGAAACACCCACCTGGGTGGCGACGACTGGGACGACCGCGTCATCAACTGGCTGGTCGAGACGTTCAAGAACGAGCACGGCGTCGACCTGTCCAAGGACAAGATGGCCCTGCAGCGCCTCAAGGAGGCCGCCGAGAAGGCCAAGATCGAGCTGTCGACGGTGCAGGAGACCACGGTCAACCTGCCCTTCATCACCGCCACCGACGCCGGCCCGCTGCACCTCGACACCCGGCTGACCCGGGCCAAGTTCCAGGAGATGACGGCCGACCTCCTCGAGGCCTGCCGCGGCCCGTTCGAGCAGGCCATCAAGGACGCCGGCTACACCGCCAAGGACATCGAGCACGTGATCCTCGTCGGCGGCTCCACCCGCATGCCCGCGGTGCAGGAGCTCGTCCAGAAGATCGCCGAACGTGAGCCCCACAAGGGCGTCAACCCCGACGAGGTCGTGGGCGTGGGCGCCGCGATCCAGGCCGGCGTGCTCAAGGGCGAGGTCACCGACGTCCTGCTCCTCGACGTCACCCCCCTGTCGCTCGGCATCGAGACCCGCGGTGGCATCTCCACCAAGCTCATCGAGCGCAACACCACCATCCCCACCCGCCGCACCGAGGTGTTCACCACCGCCGAGGACATGCAGCCGTCGGTCGAGATCCACGTCCTCCAGGGCGAGCGGGAGATGGCCAGCTTCAACAAGACGCTGGGCAAGTTCCAGCTGGTCGGACTGCCCCCGGCACCCCGGGGCATCCCCCAGATCGAGGTCACCTTCGACATCGACGCCAACGGGATCGTCCACGTGTCGGCCAAGGACCGGGCCACCAGCAAGGAGCAGTCGATGACCATCACCGGTCAGTCGGCGCTCGACAAGGACGAGATCCAGCGCATGGTCCGCGACGCCGAGGCCCACGCCGACGAGGACAAGGCCCGCCGCGAGGAGGCCGAGACCCGCAACCAGGGCGACAGCCTCGTCTACCAGACCGAGCGGATGATGAAGGAAGGCGAGTACGCCGACAAGCTCACCGACGACGAGCGCACCCGCCTGGAGGAGGCCATCAAGCACCTGAAGGACTCCCTGAAGGCCGACGACCTGGAGAAGATCAAGACCGACACCGAGGCCCTGATGATGACCAGCCAGGCCGTGTCGCAGCGGCTCTACGCCGACGCCGCCAAGGAGAACCAGCAGCAGCCCGGCGGTCAGGGCTACGGCTACACCGGCGGCCACTACGACGGCGCCACCGACGGCGACGGCACCTCGGGCAGCGACGACGACGTGGTTGACGCGGAGATCGTCGACGAGGCGAAGTGAGCGAGCAGCAGGACACGGACACGACCACTCAGCCGCCGGAGACCGCTCCGGAGGTTGAGTCGGTCGTGCCCGACGGCGACCTCGACACCGCCCCCGCCGAGGCCGACCTCGGCCTGAACGAGGAATCGGCGGCCGAGCAGGTCATCTCCGACCTCGACCGCCTGCAGATGGAGCGCAACGACTACCTCGACCAGCTCCTGCGCACGCGGGCCGACTTCGACAACTACCGCAAGCGCATGCTCAAGCAGCAGTCCGAGCACCTGGAGCGGGCGGCCGGGGACCTGGTGGAGAAGCTGCTCGGCGTCCTCGACGTGCTCGACGGCGCCAGCTCCCACGGCGAGGGCTTCGAGCAGGTCGGCATCCACCTGGTGACCACCCTGCAGAAGGAGGGCCTGGAGCGCATCGACCCGATGGGCCGGCCCTTCGACCCCAACGAGGCCGACGCCGTGGCCCACGAGGACGGCGACGGGGGGCCCACCGTCTCAGCCGTGCTCCGACCGGGGTACCGCTGGAGGGGCCGGCTCCTGCGCCCGGCCATGGTCAAGGTCCGGGGCTAAGCCCCAAGGGCGACGATGGCTGCCCAACCCCAGCGCGAGTGGTTCGACAAGGACTATTACAAGGACCTCGGCGTGTCCCAGACCGCCACCGAGGCCGAGATCAGGCGCGCCTACCGCAAGCTGGCCAAGAAGTACCACCCCGACACCAACCCCGGCAGCGACGACCGCTTCAAGCAGGTGTCGGCTGCCTACGACGTGCTGTCCGACGCCGACAAGCGGGCCGCCTACGACGAGGTCCGCCGCCTCGGCCCCGTGGCCGGCGGCTTCCGGGGCACGGGGTTCGGTGGCAACGGGGGCGCGGGCGGTCCGGGGGGTCCCGGCGGCTTCACCTTCAGCTCCGACGACCTGGGCGACCTCTTCGGCAACCTCTTCAACCGCGGGCGCGGCGGCGGGGCGGGAGGCCCTGGGGCGGCCGGACGCGCCACCGCCGGCCTGCGGGGCGACGACCTGGAGGCCGAGCTGCACATGCCGTTCGCCGACGCGGTGGGCGGCGTCACCACCACGGTCAACCTCACCAGCGAGGCCACCTGCAGCACCTGCCACGGCACCGGAGCCGCGCCCGGTACCAGCCCCGTGATCTGCCCCCGCTGCGGCGGCAGGGGGGTCCTCGACGACAACCAGGGCCTGTTCTCGTTCAGCCGCCCCTGCCCGCAGTGCTCGGGACGGGGGATGGTCGTGGAGACGCCGTGCCCCACCTGCCTGGGCTCCGGCGCCGAGGTCCGCCCTCGCCAGGTCAAGGTCCGCATCCCCGCCGGCGTCGACGACGGCCAGCGCATCAAGCTGAAGGGCAAGGGCGGCCCCGGGCGCGGCGGCGGTCCCGCCGGCGACCTGTTCATCACCGTGCGGGTGACTCCTCACCGGATGTTCGGCCGCCGCAACCGCGACCTGCTGCTCACCGTCCCCGTCACCTTCGCCGAGGCCGTCCTGGGCGCCGAGGTCACGGTTCCCACCCTCGACGGCTCGGTGGTGCTCAAGGTGCCGCCCGGCACCAGGTCGGGCCGCGTGTTCAGGGTCCGCGGCAGGGGCATCGACACGCCCAAGGGCGTGGGCGACCTGTTGGTCACCGTGGAGGTCGCCGTGCCCACCACTCTGACGGCCGCCGAGCGCGAGGCGGTCGAAGCCCTGGCCGAGGCGTCCAAAGAGTCGCCGCGCGCCCACCTCGGCGTGTGATGATCATGTCCTCGGTCCGAGACGCGGGGGTGCTCGCAGGTGGCTGATTCCCGGAGGGGTGTCTACGTCATCTCGGTGGCGGCCGAGCTGGCCGGGATGCACCCGCAGACGCTTCGGATCTACGAGCGCCGGGGCCTCCTCGACCCTGCCCGCACGGGTGGCGGCAGCCGGCGCTACAGCGAGCGCGACATCCAGCAGCTCCGCCGGATCAACGAGCTGACCGCGGCCGGGCTCAACCTGGCCGGCGTCAAGGCGGTCATGGACCTGGAGGACGAGGTCGCCCGGCTGCGCAAGGAGCTGGCGGCGGCGGTCAAGGACGCCGAGGATGCCGCCGAGCGCATCCACCGGCAGTACCGGCGCGACCTGGTCCCGGTTCGCCAGACCCCGGCCCCGTTCCGGCGTCGCTGAGCGCACGGGCGGCGCCCTGGCGCGGCGTGCCTGTCAACAGGCCTGCGTATGGGCCAGGATGGTGGAGATGCGCAGGCGTAACGCCGCTCCTGTCCTGGCGCTCCTCGGCCTGACCGTCCTCCTGGCAACGCTGCCTGGCTGGATGGCGACGACGCGCGCCCCTGGCTCCGGCGAGGCGCATCCGGCGACGGCGACGACACCAGCAGCAGCAGCAGCCCCGAGCGCGGCCCAGGCGGTCGACGCCCTCGCCGGCCTGCCGCTGGCGTTCGAGCCCAACCTGGGCCAGGCCGACGGCGCCACCGACTACGTCGCCCGCGGCCCCGGCTTCCGGCTCGCCCTGGCGCCGACCGAGGCCACGCTCGATCTCTCCGGTCTCGACCTCTCGACAGGCGACGAGGCCGCCGCCGCCCCCCTGCGGCTGCGCCTGGTCGGCTCCGACCCCGCGGCGTCGCCCACCGCCACCGACCCGCTCCCCACCCGCACCAACTACCTCATCGGTGGCCCGTCCACCTGGCTGACGGGTGTGCCCTCCTACGGCAAGGTCACCTACGACGATGTCTACCCCGGCGTCGACCTGGTGTTCTTCGGCAACCAGCGCCGCCTCGAGCACGACTTCGTCGTCGCCCCGGGCGCCGACCCCGCCGTCGTGACATTCGAGATCGACGGCGGCCGCACCGTCTCGCTGGACGACACCGGCGACCTCGTGCTCACCGGCCCGGCCGGCGCCGGCGGCACTGACGCCCGCCTGGCCCGGCCCGTGCTCTACCAGGACGATCCCGCCCTCGATAAGCATGGGAACGGACGGCGGGCGGTCGACGGCTCGTTCGTGCTGAAGGGCGGCAACCAGGTCGGCTTCTCGGTCGGCGACTACGACTCCCGGCTGCCCCTCGTCATCGACCCTGTGCTGGTCACGTCCACCTACCTGGGCGGAACCGGTCTCGACAGCGCGGCGGCGGTCGACGTCGACGGCGCCGGCAACGTCTACGTGGTCGGCGCCACCGAGTCCACCGACTTCCCGACGGCCAAGCCCCTCCAGCCCACGCTGAACCGCGACGGGTCGACCGGCAAGTCCGATGCCTTCGTGACGAAGTACAACCCCGAGGGCAACACCCTTCTCTACTCGACCTTCCTCGGCGGCAACGCCCGCGACGCGGCGTCGGGCATCGTCGTCGGCGGCGACGGCAGCGTCTTCGTCGCCGGGCTCACCGAGTCGCAGGACTTCCCCAAGACCACCCCCGCGGCCCAGGAGATCTACGGCGGCGGCCCCAGCGACGCCTTCGTGGCCAAGATCAACCCGGGCGGCGACGCCCTCACCTATGCCACGTACCTCGGCGGCAAGGAGACCGACGCCGCCCGCGCCATCACCATCGTCAGCTCGGGCGAGGCGATCGTGACGGGATCGACCAACTCGGTCGAGTTCCCGGCGGTGAACCCCCTGCAGGCCACCCCGCCCCGGCCCGAGGACGTCGACGCCTTCGTCACCAAGGTGGCGTCGGGAGGGAACTTGTTCGCCTACTCGACCCGGTTGGGCGGCAGCAACGACGACCACGGCCTCGACGTCGCCACCGACCTGGGCGGCAACGCCTACGTCACCGGAGACACCCGGTCGCCCGGCTTCCCCACCGCCCGCCCGCTCCAGGCCGGCGCCGGCGGCACCGCCAGCGGCGTCGGGGGCAGCTTCGCCGACGCCTTCGTGTCGAAGCTCGACCCTGCCGGCACCAACCTCGTGTACTCCACGTTCCTCGGCGGCAGCGACACCGACCAGGGCACCGCCATCGCGGTGGACGGTGACGGCGCCGCCTTCGTCACCGGCAACACCAACTCGCCGAACTTCCCCGTCGCCAACCCGATCCAGGGTCGGAAGGACGCCGACACCGACGCCTTCGTGAGCAAGATCAACCCGGGCGGGTCGGCGCTGGTGTACTCGACCTACCTCGGTGGCGGCGGCACCGACTCCGGCACCGCCATCGCCGTCGACCGCGGCGGCAATGCCACGGTGGTGGGCTCCACCGCCTCGTCGAACTTCCCCACCGCCCGGCCGCTTCAGGGCGTCAAGGGGGGTGGCGTCACCGACGCCTTCCTCAGCACCCTCAACGCCGCCGGCTCATCGCTCGCCACGTCGACCTACCTGGGCGGCAAGGACGACGACTCCGCCGCCGGCGTGGCCATGGCCGGCAGCACCCCCGTGATGGTCGGCTCCACCGGCTCGTCGGACTTCCCCACCGCCAGCCCGCTCCAGCCGGCGCGGTCGGGCACCACCGCCGACGCCTTCGTGACCCACATGTCCCAGGCCGAGGGGGTCGATGCCGCAGCCCCGGCCCCGGCCGCGGTCGGCGGCTCCGGCAGCCACGAACGGAGGGTCCGCATCCTCGTGGCCACCACCGCCGGGCTCTTCCTCATCGCCGTCATCCAGACCGCCTTCCTCAGGCGCCGGTCGGCGGCCCGCGCCAGTGGCGACGGCGAGCCCGACACCGTCACGCCCACGTCGCCGGAACCGCAGTGGGGCGGCGGCGTGCGTGTCCTGGACGACGACTCGAGCGACGACGTCTTCGCCGGCGGGGCGCGAGAAGACGACGACGGCGACGAGACGCAGCTGTCCCCGGTCCTGCCCCCGCCCACCCTCCCCTCTCCGCTGGTCCCCGCTACGGCCGGCTCCCCACCGCCGCCAGCCGGGTCGGAGGACCCGCCCCCCGGCACGCCCGCCACCCTCGCCGTTCCCGACCTCCTCGAGGAGTGGGCCGGCACGGACCAAGGGGGAACCCCGCCGCCCCGCGCCCCGCTGGAGGACCTGTCGTTCTGGGACCTCTTCCCCGAGGACCTGCCCCCGTCCTCGCTGTCGGCCGGTCTGGAGGACGACGAGTGGGCGATACGCGACAACACCGAGGACGTGCTCATCGGTCCTCCGCCCGCCCCGCCGTCCGACCCGTCGGGCGACGCCGGGCCGCCGCCGGTGACGCCGCCCTGGGACGACGACATCCTGCTCACCGACCTCCTCGCCGGCGACCTCGGCGCTTCCCCCGGGCCCAGCCCGTACGCCGTGGGGCCGAGACCGAGGTCGGTGGAACCGGCCGACGCCGCCCCCGGCCGCAACGGGGCGGAGGCGTCGGAGCAGAGTGACGACGCGATCGAGGCGGTGCACGCCGACGACTCCCATGCCGACGACACTGGCGACGACCAGGATGCCGGTGTCCACGACAGCGGCCACGACGCCGGCCACGACGACCAGGAATGGGACGTGGTCGACGGCGGCGACGCTGGCGATGGCGGTGAGGGCGGCGGCGACGGCGAAGTTGCCTCCACCGGCGCCGGCGCCCCGGCGGGCCCGCCCCGCAAGCGGCCCCGGAACCGGCGGAGTGGCCGACGCAAGCGCCCCACCGCGGGCTGAGCTGCGCGTTCTTCTCCGCCGTTGCGGCCGCTGCCCGGCGGCGCCAGGGGAATGTCTCACCGCCCTGCCAATGTTGATACGGGTACACTCAACTTTGTTACGAGGTGAGAGCGGAGACACATGGCGCTGAACCCCAACCGCTGGACGATCAAGACCCAGGAGGCGCTGTCGGCCGCCCTCGAGCTGGCCGGCACCCGCAGCAACTCCGAGGTCACCCCTGACCACATCCTGCTGGCCCTGCTCGGCCAGGAGGACGGCGTCGTGCTCCCCATCCTCAAGCGGGCCGGCGTCTCGCCGGCGGCGCTGCGCAGCCAGGCCCAGGAGCGGGTGGCAAGGCTGGCCAAGACCTACGGCGGGGCCGAGCCCCAGCTGGGCCGCGACGCCAGGGACCTCCTCGACGCCGCCGACCGAGAGCGCGGCGCGCTCAACGACGAGTACCTGTCCACCGAGCACCTGCTGCTGGCCCTCGCAACCCCTGACACCGAGCGACTTGGAGGCGTCAGCCGCGAAGACCTGCTCACCGTCCTGCGCGACGTCAGAGGCAGCCACCGGGTCACCAGCCAGACCCCCGAGGACAGCTACCAGGCCCTGGAGAAGTACGGCCGCGACCTCACCGACATGGCCCGCCAGGGCAAGCTCGACCCGGTCATCGGCCGGGACGAGGAGATCCGCCGCGTCATCCAGGTCCTCTCCCGTCGCACCAAGAACAACCCGGTCCTCATCGGTGAGCCGGGTGTGGGAAAGACCGCCATCGTCGAGGGCCTGGCCCGTCGCATCGTCGAAGGCGACGTCCCCACCAGCCTCGAGGACCGGCGCATCGTCGCACTCGACCTCGGCTCGATGGTGGCCGGGTCCAAGTACCGGGGCGAGTTCGAGGAGCGCCTGAAGGCGGTCCTCAAGGAGATCGCCGACGCCGAGGGCCAGGTCATCACCTTCATCGACGAGATGCACACCGTCGTCGGCGCAGGCGCGGCCGAGGGGTCGATGGACGCCTCCAACATGCTCAAGCCCATGCTGGCGCGCGGCGAGTTGCGCATGATCGGCGCCACCACCCTCGACGAGTACCGCAAGCACGTGGAGAAGGACGCCGCCCTGGAGCGCCGGTTCCAGCCCGTGCACGTGGGCGAGCCGTCGGTGGAGGCCACCATCGGCATCCTCCGCGGCCTCAAGGAGCGCTACGAGGTCCACCACGGCGTCCGCATCCAGGACGCCGCCCTCGTGGCCGCCGGCGTGCTGTCCGACCGGTACGTGAGCGGGCGCTTCCTGCCCGACAAGGCCATCGACCTTGTCGACGAGGCCGCCAGCCGCCTGCGCATCGAGATCGACTCGATGCCCACCGAGATCGACGTCGTCGAGCGGCGGATGCGGCAGCTGGAGATCGAGCGGGTGGCGCTCGAGAAGGAGACCGACGCCGCCAGCGCCGAGCGCCGCGGCGCCATCGAGTCGGAGCTGGCCGAGCTGCAGGAGCGGTCGGCCGGCATGAAGGCCCACTGGACCTCCGAGAAGGAGGCCATCGGCCGCATTCGCGCCCTCAAGGAGGAGCTGGAGACGGTGAAGGCCCAGGTGGAGCGCGAGCCCGACCTGGAGGCCGCCGCCCGCCTGCGCTACGGCCGCATCCCCGAGCTGGAGGCCGAGCTGAAGTCGGCGTCCGACGCCCTGGCCGAGCTGCAGTCGACCCGCCGCATGCTCAAGGAGGAGGTCGACGCCGAGGACGTGGCCGAGGTCGTCAGCCGCTGGACAGGGATCCCCGTGTCCCGGTTGCTGGAGGGCGAGGTCCACAAGCTGATCCGCATGGAGGAGGTCCTCCACCAGCGGGTGATCGGCCAGGACGAGGCAGTGTCGGCGGTGGCCAACGCCATCCGCCGCAGCCGCTCGGGCCTGTCCGACCCCGACCGGCCCATCGGCTCGTTCCTCTTCCGGGGGCCCACGGGCGTGGGCAAGACCGAGCTGGCCCGGGCCCTCGCCGAGTTCCTCTTCGACGACCATCGGGCCATGGTCCGCATCGACATGAGCGAGTACCAGGAGAAGCACACGGTCTCCCGGCTGATCGGCGCGCCCCCCGGCTACGTCGGCTACGACGAGGGAGGCCAGCTCACCGAAGCCGTCCGCCGCCGGCCCTACGCGGTCGTGCTGCTCGACGAGATCGAGAAGGCCCACCACGAGGTGTTCAACGTGCTGCTGGCCCTGCTCGACGACGGTCGCCTCACCGACGGCCAGGGCCGCACCGTCGACTTCACCAACGTGGTCCTGATCATGACGTCGAACCTGCCGGGCGACCCCGCCGACTTCTTCCGTCCCGAGTTCCTCAACCGCATCGACGAGATCGTCACCTTCCGGTCGCTCACGGAGGCCGACATCGAGCGCATCGTGGTCATCCAGCTCGGCCACCTCCGGGAGCGCCTGGCCCGGCGGCGGCTGTCGCTGGAGGTCTCCGACAAGGCCGCGGCGTGGCTGGCGCACAAGGGATACGACCCTGTCTACGGTGCCCGGCCCCTCAAGCGGGTCATCCAGCGCCACATCGCCGATCCCCTGGCGCTGGCCCTGCTGGAGGGCTACTACGGCGACGGCGACACCGTAGTGGTGGACGTCGCCGGCGACGCCGTGGTCCTCACGTAGCCCCTCCTCGGATAAGGGAAAACTTGATTGTTGGCGCGGTGACTCCTACCGTTGCCCGCCATGCCCGGGGGGGAACGACTTCGTTCACGCCACGCGGCCCTGTTCTTGGCCGCCGGCATGCTGCTGACGGCTACCGCAATGGCCGTGCCGCCGACACTTCATGCCCAGGCGACAGAAGCGCCGGGGGAATCCGACGGGGCGGCGCCGGAGGCTGCACCGCCCGCACAAATCGGGCTGCCTGCACAACCCGGCCTGCACACACAGCCCGGCCTGCCTGCACAACCCGTACCGTCAGTGCCGGCGCCCTCCGGACTGCCTGCACAACCCGTACCGTCAGCGCCGGCGCCATCCGAGCTGCCTGCGCCGGCGCCGGCCCCCTCCGAGATCGACGCCCTCCTCGCCTTCCTCGACCGCCTCGTCGTTGAGCTGCCGCCGCTGCCGCTCCCGCTGGTGACGCCAACACCGCTCCCGTTCGTCCCACCGGGGTCGGCGGCGCTCGTCGCCGCCATCCCCGTGACGATCCCCGCGATCGTGCCGGTACCGGAGCCAGTACAGGAGCCGGAGCCCGAGCCTGCAGCGATGCTCCGGCCGGTCCCCGGCCAGCTGATGCGCGGGTTCGGCATGGACGGCGATCACGACCACAAGGGCCTCGACATCGACGGCGAGGAAGGCGATCCGATCCTCGCCGCCCGGTCGGGCACCGTCGTCGACACGTCGTGCGGTTCCGGCTACGGCATCTGCACCGTCGTCGACCACGGGCACGGCGTGGTGACGTGGTACGCCCACCTCAGCGAGCAGACGGTGACGGGCGGGCCCGTCGCCCGGGGCGAGGTCATCGGCCTGATGGGCTGCACCGGATCGTGCACCGGGTCCCACCTCCACTTCGAGGTCCACGTCGACGGCACCGCCCGGGATCCCCAGCAGTTCCTCTGATTCAGGCCCACACGGCCAGGGACGGTTTGTCGGCCCCCGCTACCGGGTAGTCGGCGGTTGATGAACGAGAGGCGGCCGGACTCCCGAACATCGGTCGTCCGAACATCGGTCGTCATAGCCACGTGCAACCGGCGCCGCGAGCTCCTCCACACCCTGGCCGAGTTGGAATCCCTGCCCGAGCAACCGCCGCTGGTGGTCGTGGACAACGCCTCCACCGACGGCACCTCCGACGCCGTCCGGGCCCTTCACCCCCACGTCACGGTTGTGCGGCTGGACCGGCCGCGGGGCTCGTCGGCCCGCAACCTGGGTGTTGCCCGGGTGACGACGCCCTACGTCGCCTTCGCCGACGACGACTCGTGGTGGGCACCCGGCGCCCTCGCCGCGGCCGCCGACCTGTTCGACCGCCACCCCCGGCTGGGCCTGGTGGCGGCCAAGGTCCTCGTGGGACCCGAGCGCCGACTCGACCCGGTCTCGGCGGGGATGGCGGAGAGCCCGATCCTGCCCTCCGGCGATGTCCCCGGCCTCCCCGTGATCGGCTTCCCGGCCTGCGCCGCCGTCGTCCGCAAGGAGGCGTTCGAGCAGGCCGGGGGGTTCAACGCCAGGGTCGGCTTCGGCGGGGAGGAGACGCTGCTGGCCGTCGACCTGCTGGACGCCGGCTGGCGGGTCGTCCACGTCGACGAGCTTGTCGCCTTCCACCAGCCGTCGGAGACGGGCGATCCCGGCCGGCGCCGCACCGTCGACCTCCACAACGAGCTGCTCCGGACCTGGTTGCGCCTCCCTGCCGCCCACGCCCTGCGCTGGACCCGGCAGGTGCTCGCCGGGGCCGAGCGCGGCCAGCGGCTGCGACTCATCCTGACGGTCGTCGGCTCGCTGTCGACGGTCGTCAGGGGACGGCGGGTGGCGGCCAGCTCCGTCCTGCGCCAGCTGGCCCTGCTGGGCATGGCCCCGATGGTG
The DNA here is from genome assembly GCA_963825765.1 of uncultured Acidimicrobiia bacterium. Taxonomy (GTDB): domain Bacteria; phylum Actinomycetota; class Acidimicrobiia; order Acidimicrobiales; family AC-14; genus CAWGUU01. The sequence goes on along the minus strand of CAWGUU010000004.1, from coordinate 31,857 downwards.
CCGCCCTGGTCAAGCCGACGGCGAGGCCGTGCGGTGGTCGGTGCCGACGAGCGTCACCGGGTCACCCGGCTGCAGGCGCCTCGCACCCGGAGCGCCCGTGTCGGTGTCGGCGACCTCGAACCAGCGGCCCGACAGGTTGGCGATGGGAACGGGCGAGGCGCCCAGCGACCGCTCGATCGTGCGGATCACGCCGCCGTGGCTGACGACAAGCACGACGTCGCCGCCGCCGCCGTCGCCGTCGCCGTCGAGGCCAGCGGCTAGGCGGTCCATGGCGGCCAGGACGCGGCGTTTGAACCTGGTCCTGCCCTCGCCGCCCGGGGTCGTTCCGAGCCGGCCCTGGAACCACGCCTTCTGCTGGCCCGGCCACCGCTCCTCGATCTGAGCCTTCGTCAACCCGCTCCACTCGCCGACGTCGTACTCGCCGAGATCGGCGTCGATCCCGATCGGTCCCAGGCCCAGTGCCTCGGCCACGATCTCCCCCGTCCGCCTGGCCCTGACCAGGTCCGACGTCACCACCCGGGTCACCCCGGCGCCGGCCAGACGGAGGGCCGCTTCCGCCGCCTGCTCCTCGCCGAGCGGCGACAGGGGCGGGTCGGCCTGGCCCTGCCAGCGCCCCTGCGCGTTCCACGTCGACTGCCCGTGTCGCACGAGCACCAGCCGGCCAGCCACAAGGGGTTTCCTAGCAGCCACCACCCCGGGCGAGTGTCGATGGTTGGGTTGAAGAATGCCGTGGCGCCGACCGCGGCCCGACAGGGCCGCCCCCGGGGGAGGCCAGGAGGGGGGCCTACCCCCCTCCTGCAAAAAGAGGGCGAAGCCGAGGGCGCCCCCCCGGCGGGAGAAGGGGCGCTCGCCTCGGCTCCACCCTTGCGTGCGGCCTAGGCGATGTAGCCGCTTGGGCTCTGTCGGCGCGAGGGCCGTCCGACTTGAGCCTTCTCTGGGGACTGGGGCCACACAACCGCGCCAGGCGCGGATCAGCGTCACCAGTTCGGTATGATTGAAGGACCGCTGTAGGACACAGGTCGAGGAGACGCGCGTGCCCGGAACAGTTGTCGTGGGCACCCAGTGGGGCGACGAGGGGAAGGGGAAGCTCACCGACCTGCTCGCCGCCGACATGCAGGTGGTCGTCAGGTACCAGGGCGGGCACAACGCCGGCCACACCATCGTCGTCGAGGACGAGAAGTTCGCCCTCCAGCTGATCCCGAGCGGCGTCCTGCACCCCTGGGTCACGCCGGTGATCGGCAACGGCGTCGTGGTGGACCCGGGCGTGCTTGTCGACGAGATCGACGGCCTCGAAGGCCGGGGCATCGACTGCAGCCGGCTGCTGGTCAGCGGCAACGCCCACCTGATCATGCCGTACCACACCGAGCTCGACCGCCTCACCGAGCGCAGGCTGGGCAAGAACCGCCTGGGCACGACCAAGAGCGGTATCGGCCCCGCCTACGCCGACAAGGCGGCCCGGGTGGGCCTGCGGGTGCAGGACCTCCTCGACCCGAAGATCTTCCGCGAGAAGCTCGACGTCGTCCTCAAGGAGAAGAACCTCATCCTCGCCAAGGTCTTCAACCGCCTGCCCCTGTCGGCGGACGAGATCGCCGACCGCTACCTCGGCGAGCTGGCCCCCCGGCTCGAGCCGCTGATCGCCGACACGGTCGGCTTCGTCCACGACGCCATGGAGCGGGGGCAGAACGTGCTGTTCGAGGGGGCCCAGGCCACGTTCCTCGACCTCGACCACGGCACCTATCCCTTCGTCACGTCGTCCAACCCGGTGGCCGGCGGGGCGCTGGTCGGCGCCGGCGTCGGCCCCCGCCACATCCAGCGGGTCATGGGCGTGGCCAAGGCCTACATCACCCGGGTCGGAGCGGGACCTTTCCCCACCGAGCTGCTCGACGAGACCGGCGACCTCCTCGTCGACCGGGGCGGCGAGTACGGCACCGTCACCGGCCGCCGCCGTCGCCCGGGCTGGTTCGACGCCGTCATGGTGCGCCAGGCCGTCCGCCTCAACGGCCTCACCGAGCTGGCCATCACCAAGCTCGACGTCCTCGACGCGTTCGACACCCTCCGGGTCTGCGTGGCCTACGACGCCGAGGGCGACCGCCACTACCACCTGCCCTACCACCAGTCGGTGCTCCACAAGGTCACGCCCGTCTACGAGGACCTGCCCGGCTGGAACAGCGACCTCACCAGCGCCACGACGCTCGACGAGCTTCCCAAGGAGGCCTGCGACTACCTGGCCTTCCTCGCCGAGCAGTGCGCCATCCCGGTCACCCTCGTCGGCGTCGGGCCCGGCCGCGACCAGTTCGTGCGCTTCGCCCCGACCCCCACCGACGTAGCCGAGGTGGAGGACGACGACGACGAGGACTACGACGACGGCGAGGACACCTGGGAGGTCGGCCCTGGCATCCTCGTCATCTGACGCGCCGTCGGTGAGACTCGGATGACGAGGGTCTGCGTGGTCGGGAGCGCGGGCCGGGAGCACGCCCTGGCGTCGGCCCTCGGTCGCACCGCCGAGGTGGTCGTCACGCCCGGCAACCCCGGCATCCCAGGGTCGACACCCGCACCGCCCGAGGAGATCGAGGCCGACCTGTACGTGATCGGCCCCGAGGGGCCGCTGGTCGACGGGTTGGCCGACCGGCTACGGGCCCGCGGCGGGCTCGTCTTCGGGCCCGGTGCCGACGGCGCCCGCCTGGAGGGGTCGAAGGCCTGGATGAAGCAGGTGCTGGCCGACGCCGGCGTACCCACGGCCCGGTACGGCGTGTTCCGCCAGGTGCAGCCGGCCGCCGACTTCCTGGCGACGCTGGCGCCGCCCTACGTGGTGAAGACCGACGGCCTGGCCGCCGGCAAGGGCGTGCTCGTCACCGACTCGCTCGAGGCGGCCGAGGCAGACGTGGCCGCCAAGCTCAGCGGCGACTCCTTCGGAGCCGCCGGGCGAACCGTCGTGATCGAGGAGGGCCTCACCGGACCGGAGCTCTCCCTGCTGTGCGTCTGCGACGGCGTGCGGGCGGTGCCGCTCGCGCCGGCCCAGGACTTCAAGCGGTTGGGCGACGGCGACTCCGGACCCAACACCGGCGGCATGGGCGCCTACTCGCCGGTGCCGCGGGCCGGGAAGGACGTGGTCGAGGAGGTCCTGGAGCGGGCCGTCGAGCCCACGCTGGCGGCGCTCCGGGCCCACGGGATCGACTACCGCGGCGTCCTCTACGCCGGGCTGATGCTCACTCCCGAGGGCCCCAAGGTGCTCGAGTACAACGTGCGCTTCGGCGACCCCGAGGCCCAGGTGGTGCTCCCCCGCTACGCCGGCGACCTCACGCAGCTGCTGGCCGAGGCGGCCGCCGGCGACCTGCGCACCGAGCCCACGTTCGTCGACGACGCCGCCGTCACCGTCGTGCTGGCCAGCGAGGGTTACCCCGCCGCGCCCCGCACGGGCGACGTCATCCACGGCCTCGAGGTCGCCGCCGCCATGCCCGGGATCGAGATCTTCTTCGCCGGGGTCGGTCCTGGATTCACCACCGCCGCCGGTCGGGTCCTGGCCGTCACCGCCCTCGCCCCGACGCTCGACGACGCCCGGCTCCGGGCCTACGACGCGGTGTCGCAGATCGGCTGGCCGGGAGTCCAGCTGCGCACCGACATCGCCCTTGGACAATCCCTATGAAGGGGGCCAGCCAGTGAAGGTCGCCATCCTCATGGGTTCCGAGAGCGACAAGGCCAAGATGGCGCCGGCCGCGGCCACGCTGGGCGAGTTCGGCATCGAGGTCGACGAGCGCGTCCTCTCCGCCCACCGCACGCCCGACCAGGTCGCGGCCCTGGCCCGCGGCGCCCGGGCCGAGGGCTACGCCGCCTTCATCTGCGGCGCCGGCATGGCCGCGCACCTGGCGGGAGCGGTTGCCGCCAACACCACCCTGCCGGTCGTCGGCGTCCCCCTCAGCGGCGGCGCCCTCAACGGCGTCGACGCCCTCTACGCCACCGTCCAGATGCCCAGGGGCGTACCCGTCGCAACCGTCGCCATCGACGGGGCCATGAACGCCGCCCTCCTCGTCGTGCAGATGCTGGCCATCACCGACGCCGACCTGGCCCGCCTCCTCGACGAGCGCCGCCGGCCCCCCGCCCCGCAGTGATCCCCCGCTACTCGCTCCCGAGGATGGCCGGCCTCTTCACCGACGAGGCCAAGCTCGCCCTCTGGCTGGAGATCGAGGTCCTCGCCACCGAGGCGTGGTCCAGCCTCGGCGTCGTCCCCCCCGACGACGCCAAGGCCGTACGCGAGCGAGCCCCCACCGTCGACGCCGCCTTTGTGGCCGCGGTGGACGAGCGGGAGCGGACGACCGACCACGACGTCGCCGCCTTCGTCGACGTGGTCCAATCGGCGATAGGCCCCCCGGCCGGCAACTGGGTCCACTACGGCCTGACGTCGAGCGACGTGGTCGACACCGCCCTCTGCGCCACCCTCACCCGCGCCGCCGACCTGCTGATCGTCGCCAGCGGCGAACTGGTGCACACCCTCAAGGCGAGGGCGGTCGAGTACCGCGACACCCCGATGGCAGGCCGCACCCACGGCATGCACGCCGAACCCACCACCTTCGGCGTCAAGCTGGCCCACTGGGCCCTGCAGGCCGACCGCGACCGCCAACGCCTCCAGCGGGCCCGGGATGGCATCGCCGTCGGCAAGCTGTCGGGCGCGGTCGGCACGTACTCCAACGTCGACCCCGAGGTCGAGCGCCAGGTGTGCGAGGCCCTGGGCCTGACACCGGTGCCGGCCACCCAGGTCGTCGCCCGCGACCGCCACGCCGAGTACCTGTGGGCGTGCGCGTCGGTCGGCGCCTCGATCGAGCAGTTCGCCACCGAGATCCGCCACCTCCAGCGCACCGAGGTGGGCGAGGCGGCGGAGCCGTTCCGGGCCGGGCAGAAGGGCAGCTCGGCCATGCCCCACAAGCGCAACCCCATCACCTGCGAGCGCCTGGCCGGCCTGGCCCGGATCCTGCGGGGCAACCTCGGCGCCGGCCTGGAGGACGTGGCCCTCTGGCACGAGCGCGACATCTCCCACTCGTCGGTGGAGCGGGTCATCCTGCCCGACTCCTCGCTGCTGGCCTACTACCTGCTGGTCAAGATGCGCACCGTGGTGGAGGGCCTCACCGTCGACGCCGGGCGGATGCTGGAGAACCTCGACCGGTCCTACGGGCTGGTGTTCAGCCAGCCGGTCCTGCTGGCGCTGGTCGCGTCGGGCCTCACCCGCGACGACGCCTACCGCATCGTCCAGGACACCGCCCGCACCGCCCACCGGGAGCGCCGCCAGTTCCGCACCGTCCTGGAGCAGGACGAACGCGTCCCGCTCACCGCCGAGCAGCTCGACGAGGCCTTCAGCCTGGAGCGGGCCCTCGGCCACACCGGCACGATCTTCGACGCCCTGGAGGCTCTACCTCAGTGAACAGTCTGTGACACAGACCTTGCTCCACTCCGGCAAGGTGCGCGACGTCTATGACGCCGGCGACGGCAACCTGCTGATGGTGACGTCCGACCGCATCTCCGCCTTCGACGTGGTTATGGCCGAGCCCATCCCCGACAAGGGCCGGGTGCTCACGGCCCTCACCAAGTTCTGGCTCGACGAGCTGGCCGACGTGGCCCCCAGCCACCTGGTCTCCATCGTCGACGAAGGCGACACCGCGGGCCGGGCCATGGTGGTGCGCAGGGCCGACATGCTGACCATCGAGTGCATCGTGCGGGGCTACATCTCCGGCTCGGCGTGGAAGGAGTACAAGGCCGACGGCACCATGCACGGCATGCCCCTACCCGCCGGCCTGCGCCAGTCCGACCGGCTCCCCGAGCCGCTTTTCACGCCCTCGACCAAGGCCGAGCAGGGTCTCCACGACGAGAACATCTCGATCGAGCAGGCCAATGCGCTCGTCGGTGCCGACGTGGTCGAAGCCGCCGCCGCCATCTCCCTGGAGGCCTACCGGCGAGCCGCCGCCCGCGCCGCCGAGGTCGGGATCATCATCGCCGACACCAAGTTCGAGCTCGGCTTCATCGACGGCGAGCTGGCCATCTGCGACGAGGTCCTCACGCCCGACTCGTCCCGCTTCTGGGAAGCGTCCTCCTGGGAGCCGGGCACCACGCCCCCCTCCTTCGACAAGCAGCCGGTGCGCGACTGGTTGGAGGCCACCGGCTGGGACAAGACCCCGCCGCCCCCGACCCTGCCGCCCGAGGTGGTCGCAACCACGTCGGCCCGCTACGTCGCCGCCTACGAGCGCCTCACCGGCAAGCCCCTCGCCGACTGGCCAGGAGCCCGGCCGGCTGCCCGGGCATGACCACCTTTCCCGTGCTTGTCGAGGTCCGCCTCCGGCCCGATGTCGCAGACCCCCAGGGCGCCACCATCGAGCGTTCCCTTCCCACCCTCGGTTTCGACGAAGTCAGCGGCGTGCGGGTCGGGAAGGCCATCCGCTTCACCATGGAGGCGCCCGACCGGGCCACCGCCGAGGCCCGGGTCCAGGACCTGTGCCACCGGTTCCTCACCAACCCGGTGATCGAGGATGCCACCGTAACGATCGAGGAAGATTCCCCGGCCATATGAGGGTCGGGATCGTCGTCTTCCCGGGCTCCAACTGCGAGCACGACGTGGCCGAGGCGCTGCGAGGACTGGGCGCCGACGTCGAGCTGGTGTGGCACGGTCAGCGATCTCTCGGTGACGTCGATGCCGTCGTGCTTCCCGGCGGCTTTGCCCACGGCGACTACCTCCGACCGGGCGCCATTGCCCGGTTCAGCCCGGTCATGGACGCGGTGGTGGATTTTGCACGCGCCGGGGGGCCGGTTGTGGGCATTTGCAACGGCTTCCAGGTGCTGACCGAGGCCGGGCTGCTGCCCGGCGCGCTCCAGAAGAACCGCGGATTGAAGTTCCTTTGTACCGGCGTGGAGGTTCGGGTGGAATCCGCCGAATCGGCATTGACCAACCAGTGCGGGCGCGGCGACGTGCTCCGCCTCCCCATCAACCACTTCGAAGGGAACTACACCTGCCCGCCCGAGGTGTTGGCTGAATTGCGCGCCGAGGACCGCGTCGTCCTGCGCTATCTCGACAACCCCAACGGATCGATCGACGCAATCGCCGGTATCTGTTCCGCCGGTCGGAACGTGGTGGGTCTCATGCCCCACCCGGAACGGGCCTGTGACCTGCTGCTCGGCTCGGAGGACGGCAGGCTGCTGCTCGCGTCCCTCGTGATCAGCGGAGGAATGTCCCCCGCTGTCACGATCGAAGCTGGTGCTACTCTGCGCCCCGCTTGATGCCGGCCTTGCGGAGCACACCGGGGTCGACGCCCGCCTGACGCCATGCCGCGTACGTGATGCCCTTGCGCTGGCCATAGGGTGCGGCCGCCGCGACGAAGCCCTCCTCGAGCGAACCGAGGTCGACCGTATTGTCGGTGGATGCGAGTTCCGCCTCGAGGTTCATTTTCTCCTGGACGAGGTGCAGACGGGTCAGGGCATCGACCTCGTTCACCTTCTCGTCGATGGCGGTCAGCCGACGCTGGACTGATTCCGTGGTGCGCTTACGCCCTCTCTTGGGTCGGTGCGCCTCGAGGGCCTCGAGGTAGCGCCGAACTGCTCTTCCCTGCTCACGTCCCTCTGCCAACGCCGCCTTGTGGCTATCGGACATCGGAGCCCTGGATCGCTTCGTGGTGGTTGCCATTTCATGGATTGTTGCGGGTTTCGCGCCAGAATTCAAGTTCCGGCATCCAGTCATTTGCAGTCGCCTAGGTTGAGGCCATGACATTTCCGCTCCATCGGGCCCTCGGCCTCACCGACGACGAGGCGGCGCGCATCACCGAGATCCTCGATCGGGCCCCGAACGAGCTCGAATTGGCCATGTACGCGGTCATGTGGTCCGAGCACTGCTCCTACAAGTCGTCGCGTATACACCTGGGACGTCTCCCGTCGGAGGCGCCGTGGGTGCTCGTCGGACCGGGGGAGAACGCCGGCGTGGTCGACGCCGGCGACGGGTTGGCGGTTGCGGTGCGGATCGAGAGCCACAACCACCCGTCTGCCATCGAGCCCTATCAGGGCGCCGCCACCGGGGTCGGCGGCATCCTGCGGGACATCTTCACCATGGGCGCCCGCCCAGTCGCCCTGCTCGACTCGCTGCACTTCGGGCCGCTCGACCACCCCCGGAGCCGGTGGGTGGCCGAGGGCGTGGTCAACGGCATCTCCGGCTACGGCAACTCGGTAGGCGTCCCCACCGTGGGCGGCGAGCTGTCGTTCTCCGAGTGCTTCACCGAGAACCCGCTCGTCAACGTCATGTGCGTCGGCGTGCTCCGCCACGACCGCCTGGTGTTCGCCCGCGCCACCGGCGTCGGCAACCTTGCCGTGCTGCTCGGCTCCACCACCGGGCGCGACGGCATCGGCGGCGTCAGCGTGCTGGCGTCAGCCGAGTTCGCGGGCGAGGGCGGCGGCGACGAGACCAAGCGGCCGAGCGTGCAGGTCGGCGACCCGTTCGAGGAGAAGCGGCTGATCGAGGCCTGCCTGGAGCTGTACGAGGCCGGGCTGGTCGCCGGCATACAGGACCTGGGCGGCGCCGGCCTGACGTGCGCCACCAGCGAGATCGCGGCCCGGGGCGGCATGGGCATGGACGTCGACGTCAGCACCGTCCCGCTCCGCCAGCAGGGCATGGTGCCGGCCGAGATCATGACCAGCGAGTCCCAGGAGCGCATGCTGGCCGTCGTCACCCCCGACGACCTCGACGCCGTCATGGACCTCTGCCGCCGGTGGGACGTCAGGGCCACCGTCGTCGGCACCGTCACCGACACCGGCCGGCTACGCATCCTCGACGGTCCCGGTGCCGACGCCGCCGTGCTGGCCGACGTGCCCGCCATCTCCCTCGAGCAGGGTGCTCCCAAGTACGACCGGCCCCGCCAGGCACCCGCCGACCGCGCCGAGCGCCGGGCCGACGACCCGTCCCGCCTGCCGGCGCCCGACGACTGCGGCCCCCTCCTGCTGGCCATGCTGGCCGACGCCAAGCCGGTGTGGTCGCAGTACGACCACCAGCTGTTCCTCAACACCGTCGAGGGCCCGGGCGGCGACGCCACCGTCCTGCGGCTCAAGGCCCCCGGCATTCCCGACACCGGCCGGGCCATGGCCGTCACCGCCGACAGCAACAGCCGGTGGTGCTCGCTCGACCCCCGCCGCGGCACCGCCCTGGTGGTCGCCGAGGCCGCCCTCAACCTGGCCTGCGTCGGGGCGACGCCGGTCGCCCTCGTCGACTGTCTCAACTTCGGCAACCCCGAGCACCCCGAGGTCATGTGGCAGCTGTCGGAGTCGATCGACGGGATGGCCGAGGCCTGCCGGGCCCTGTCGCTGCCCGTCGTGGGCGGCAACGTCAGCCTGTACAACTCGTCGGCCGGCACCGACATCGACCCCACGCCCGTCGTCGGCGTGGTCGGCCTCATCGAGTCGCTCGTCCGGCGTCCGCCCGGCGTGCGCCTGGTCGACGGCGGCACCATCGTGCTCATCGGCGACCCCACCGCCACGGCCTCCGACCTGGCCGGTTCCCGCTGGGCCGACGCGGCCGCGGGCCATCGCGGCGGCGAGCTGCCGGCCCTCGACCTCGACCATCACGGACGGGTCTGCGCCCTGGTCCGGTCGCTGGTGGCCGACGACCTGCTGGCCGGCGTCCACGACGTCGCCGACGGCGGCCTCGGACTGGCCCTGGCCGAGATGGCCGTCGCCTCGGGCATGGGGTTCGAGGTCACCGGCCCCGCAGGCGGCCACGCCGGGCTCTTCTCCGAGGCCCCGTCGAGGGTGGTCGCCTGCCTGGCCCCCGGTGGCATAGGCGCCGTCGCGGCAAGGGCCGAGGAGGCCGGCGTCCCCCTCACCGTCCTGGGCCGGGCGGGCGGCAACCGCCTGGTCGTCGACGGCCTCGTCGACGTCGGCCTCGCCGACGCCACCCACGCCTGGCGCAACGCCCTCGCTAGGCTGGCCCAACCGATCACCGCCTGAGCCGAACCGGTTCCACACAGCGGTGCCATTCCCCGCTCTGTGGAACCAGTTCGGCCTTCGGCGGCCGCCGCCACGGTCGGCGGCTACTCCCGGCGGCTGTGGGATCATGGAGTAGTGCACCGGGCAGACGCTGAGGAGCCCGCCGCGCCAGGCTGGGAGCCCGAGCGACCGAAGGAAGCGTGCGGCGTCTTCGGCATCTACGCGCCCGGCCGGCAGGTCGCCCACCTGACCTACCTGGGCCTCTACGCCCTCCAGCACCGTGGCCAGGAATCGGCGGGGATGGCGGTCAGCGACGGCGACACCATCACCGTGGTCAAGGACATGGGCCTGGTGTCCCACGCCTTCGACGAGCGCACCCTGGCCCCCCTCCAGGGCCACCTGGCCATCGGCCACGTCCGCTACTCCACCACAGGGGCCAGTAACTGGGGCAACGCCCAGCCCGTGTACCGGGGCGTGGGCGACGCCGGGATCTGCCTCGGGCACAACGGCAACCTGGTGAACACCGACGACCTGGCGGCGTCGTCGGGCATCCTCCCCGGCATGGTCGGCAGCGACAGCGACCTGGTCGGCGAGCTGCTCATGCAGGCCATGGTCACCGGCGACCGCGTCGTCCACAGTGACGGCCGTGACCTCGAGCGGGCCCTGACGAGCGTGCTGCCCCGGCTGGAGGGCGCCTTCTCCCTGGTCCTCATGGACGACTCCCACGTCATCGGCGTCCGGGATCCCAACGGCTTCCGGCCCCTCTGCCTCGGACGGCTCGACAACGGCTGGGTCCTGGCCTCGGAGACGCCGGCGCTCGACATCGTCGGCGCCCACTTCGTCCGCGAGATCGAGCCCGGCGAGATGGTGGTCATCGACGCCAGCGGCACCCGCTCCCTCCGCCCCTTCCCACCCGAGCGCATCGACCCGAAGCTGTGCCTGTTCGAGTTCGTCTACTTCGCCCGGCCCGACAGCATCCTCTACAACCAGACGGTCCACAGCGCCCGCCAGCGGATGGGCGAGCTGCTCGCTGCCCAGGCGCCGCTCCCGCCCGACGACCACGCCCCCGCCCGCGAGGCGATGGTCATGCCCGTGCCCGAGTCGGGCATCCCCGCGGCCGAGGGCTACGCCCGTGCCAGCGGCATCCCCTTCGGCCACGGGCTTGTCCGCAACCGGTACGTCGGCCGCACGTTCATCGCCCCCAGCCAGGGCCAACGCAGCCAGAGCGTACGGATGAAGCTCAACCCCATCAAGGACAACATCGCCGGCAAGCGCCTGGTGGTGGTCGAGGACTCGATCGTGCGGGGCACCACGATGCGGGCGCTCGTCTCGATGCTGCGGGAGGCGGGCGCGGCCGAGGTCCACCTGCGCATCTCGTCGCCCCCGTACCGCTGGCCGTGCCACTTCGGGATGGACACCAGCATCCGGTCCGAGCTGCTGGCCGCCGACCTCACCGTGCCCGAGGTCCGCGACTACCTGGGGTGCGACACCCTGGCCTACCTCGAGATCGACGCCCTCCTCACCGCCACCGGCTCGGCCCGGTCGGGGTTCTGCACCGCCTGCCTCACCGGCGACTACCCGGTCAAGGTCCTCGGCATGCCGGGCACCCCCGACGAGGTGCTCCAGGACGTGTTGCCCGACGTGGACCTCGTCCATCCCTGTGGCTGAGGCCCCAGCCGAGACCTACGCCGCTGCCGGCGTCGACATCGCCGCCGGCGAGGCCGCCGTCGAGCGGATCAAGGCCAAGGTGCGGTCGACCTACCGGCCCGAGGTCCTGAGCGAGGTCGGTGGCTTCGGCGGGCTGTTCGGCTTCGACGCCGCCCGCTACCGCAGCCCGGTGCTCGTCTCGTCCACCGACAGCGTCGGCACCAAGGCCCTGGTGGCCCGCCAGGCCAACCGCCTCGACACCATCGGCATCGACCTGGTGGCCATGGTCGTCGACGACATCGCCGTCCAGGGTGCCGAACCGCTGTTCTTCCTCGACTGCGTGACGGTCGGCAAGCTCGAACCCGACGACATGGAGACGCTGGTGGGCGGGGTGGTCGAGGGCTGCCGCCAGGCCGGGTGCGCCCTCGTCGGCGGCGAGATGGCCGAGGTGCCCGGCATGCTCGAGCCCGGTGCCTTCGACCTGGTCGGCTTCGGCGTCGGCGTCGTCGACAGGGCCCGCCTGGTCACCGGCGCCGACGTGGCGCCCGGCGACCGCCTCATCGGCCTACCCTCCCCCGGTCTGCGCAGCAACGGCTACTCCCTGGCCCGGCGGGTCCTCCTCGACCGCGCCCAACTGCCGCTGGACGGCCCGGCCTGGCCCGGCGCCGGCCACTCCCTCGCCGACGAGCTGCTCATGCCGTCGGTGATCTACTCGCCGGCCCTCGTCGAGCTGTGCGACACCGTCGACGCCCACGCCATGGCCCACATCACCGGTGGCGGGCTCCCCGGCAACCTGCCCCGCGTCCTGCCTGCGGGCTGCGACGCCGTCGTCGACCGGTCCACGTGGGACGTCCCCGAGGTCTTCAGGCGGATCCAGCAGCTCGGCGACGTGAGCGACGACGAGATGGCCAAGGTCTTCAACCTCGGCATCGGCATGGTGGTGGTCGTGTCGCCCGGTGCCGCCGACCAGGCGCATCGCACCCTGCGAGCCGCCGGCCACGGGTCCGTCGACATCGGCGAGATCGTCCCGGGGACTCGGCAGGTCCGGTACTCGTCGTCCCGCTGAATACAGCTTGCCGGCCCATGATCCGGGTGAGTTCGAGCACCTACGGCGCCATCTGGGGCCTCGTCGGGCTCCTGCTCGGTGCCGGCTGGGTGGCTTACGCCATGCTCGGCGGCGGGAACCGCGTGTTCCTCACCGTGATGATCATCGCCAGCATGGTCGGGGGCGCCGGCACCGCCATCCTCGTCAAACCGCGCAACGACGGGTAGCGGCCCCTACTCCTCCATCAGCGACTTGGCTGCGGCCCTGATGGCGTCGGCTCCGATGGTGAGGGCGCTCTCCAGCACGATGTCGTAGGGCATGGCCGGCACGTCGGCCATGGCCAGCCGGCGGACCGGGGCGTCGAGGTCGTAGAACGCCTCCTCGGCCACGATGGCCGCAACCTCGGCACCGACCCCGAAGCTGATGTTGTCCTCGTGCACGACGAGCAGCCGGCCGGTGCGGGCCACCGACGCCAGCACCGTGTCACGGTCGAGCGGCGAGATCGTGCGCAGGTCGATGACCTCGACCGAGTAGCCCTCGTCGGCGGCCAGCGACTCGGCCGCCTCCACTGCGAAGTGCCGGTGCAGACCGTAGGTCACCAGGGTCAGGTCCTCACCGGGCCGGACCACCTCGGCCAGGCCGATGGGTACCCGCCAGTCGCCGCCCGGCACCAGCCCGCTGATCCGCCGGTACGTCTTCTTGTGCTCGAGGAACAGCACCGGGTCGGGATCCTCCACCGCCGAGCGCAACAGCCCGGCCACGTCCGCCGGCGTCGACGGCGCCACCACCTTCAGGCCGGCCACGTGGGCGAAGAAGGCCTCGATGGCCTGCGAGTGGTACGGGCCGCGGTGCCCGCCCCCGCCCCAGGGCGTGCGCACCACCATGGGGACGTGGAAGTCGCCGTTGGAGCGGTAGTGGATCTTGGCTGCCTCGCTCACCATCTGGTCGAACGCCGAGTGCATGAAGTCGGCGAACTGGATCTCGACCACCGGCCGCATCCCGGCCAACGCCAACCCGACGCCGATGCCCACGATCGACGACTCTGCCAGCGGCGTGTCCAGCACCCGCCCGCTGCCGTAGGTCGCGTGCAGGCCGTCGGTGGCCCGGAAGACCCCACCCAGCTTGCCGACGTCCTCGCCCATCACCATGACCCTGTCGTCCTCGGCCATCAGGTCGTGCAGCGTCTGGCGGACCGTGTCGAGGACGGTGCGGACGACGCCCGTCGCAGGACGGGGCGGTGCGGCCGGCGGTTGGGCCGGTGCCTCGTCGACGGCGGCGGGCACGCCCGGGGTGGGTCGGATCGGGCGGGCGTAGACCCGCCCGTACGCAGCCTCGGCCACGGGCGGGGCGGCCTCGTCCGCCCGGCGGGTGACGTCGGCCACCTCGGCCACCACCTCGGCGTCGAGGGCGTCGAGCGCCTCGGCGGTCTGCAGTCCACCGTCGAGCAGATAGCGCCGCAGCCGGAGCACGGGGTCCTTCTCCCGCCAGGCCGCCACCTCCTCGGCGGTGCGGTAGCGGCGGTCGTCGTCGTCGGACGTGTGGGGCATGAGCCGGTACGTCTTGCACTCCACCAGCGACGGCCCGGCGCCGGCCCGCGCCCGGTCCACGGCGCCCTTCACCGCGCCGTAGACGTCGAGCACGTCGTTGCCGTCGACGATGACGCCCGGCATGCCGTAGGACTGGGCCCGGGCGGCCACGTCGGCCACGGCGGACTGCTGGGCCATCGTCACCGAGATCGCGTAGTGGTTGTTCTCGCAGACGAAGACGGCCGGCAGCTGGTGGATCCCCGCGTAGTTGAGGGCCTCGTGGAAATCGCCCTTGCTGGCCGCCGCCTCCCCGAACCAGGCCACGGCGACCTTGCCGTCACCCCGCAGCTTCGACGCATGGGCCAGGCCGGCGGCGTGTGGGAGCTGGGTGGCGATGGGCGACGACCCGGTGATGATGTTCAGCCGCCGGCACCCCCAATGGTTGGGCATCTGCCGCCCGCCCGAGTTCGGGTCGTCGGGCTTGGCGAAGACGGCCAGGACGATCTCGTAGGCGGTCATCCCGAGCGTGAGCACGACGCCGAAGTCGCGATAGTACGGCAGGGCGACGTCGTGCCCGGCCTGCAGGGCCCACGCCGATCCCACCTGGGCCGCCTCCTGGCCCTGGCCGCTGATCATGAACCGGACCTTGCCCTGGCGGCTGAGGGTCCACATGCGCTGGTCGATGGTGCGGGCCAGCAACATCGTGCGGTACATGGCAACCACGTCGCCGTCGGTCAGGCCCAGACCGGTGTGGCGATCGGGAACAGGGTTGCGGGCGGTGCGCTCCTCGTCGAAGACCTTGACCATGCCCCGCTCCCCGTCCTTCGCCTCCGCTCGCCGCCTAGCTCCGCCGTCCCGGCGACCCCGGCACAAGGTTACGGCGCGGCTCCCCGGTCTGGCGTGCGAGGGACGGCGGCGCCCCTCACGGTCTCAGCCAATGACCTCGTAGTTGATGAACGTGACCGATCGCGTCGATCCGGCGTTCCGCCAGGCTATCGGCAGCGGCGGCCGTCGTGCTTCCCTCGGCCTCGGCGGCAGCCAGCACCGCCGACACGTTGTCGAAGATCCTCCGCACTGCCTCGAAGGCCCTCACCCGGTTGTAGCCCCGCGGTCCCAGCTCCTCGGCGATGTTGATGACGCCGCCGGCGTTCACCACGTAGTCGGGGGCGTACAGCACGCCTGTCTTGTCCAGCAGCTCGGCGCAGCCCGGATCGGCGAGCTGGTTGTTGGCCGCGCCCACCACCGCCAGGCACCCCAGCTCCGGGATGGTGGAGGCGTCGAGCCCCCCGCCCAGGGCGCAGGGCGAGAAGATGTCGCACGGCACCGCGTGGACGCCCTCGACCGGCACCGCCTCGACGCCGTACTCGCCCACGACCCGCTCGACGGCCGCCGGGTTCACGTCGGCCACCGTCACACGGGCCCGTTCCTCGACGAGGTGCCGAACGAGATTGGTTCCGACCTTGCCCACCCCGGCGACGACGACGTGGCGACCCTCCAACACGGTCTGGTCCCACAGCCGGCGGGTGACCGCCTTCATGGCCCAGAGGACGCCGTAGGCGGTGGCCGCCGACGGGTCGCCCGACCCGCCCAGCTCCTGGCTCACGCCGGTGACGAACTTGGTCTCCCGCAGGATCAGGTCCATGTCCGCCTGGGTCGTGCCGACGTCCTCGGCGGTGATGTAGCGCCCGCCCAATGCGTCGACGTGGCGGCCATAGGCCCGCAGCAGGGCCTCGGACTTGTCGGTGACGGGGTCGCCGAAGATGACCGCCTTGCCGCCCCCTAGGTCGATGCCGGCCGCCGCCGCTTTGTACGTCATCCCCCTGGCCAGGCGCAGCACGTCCTCCAGCCCGGCGTCCTCGCTGGGGTACGGGTAGAACCGGGTGCCGCCCAGGGCCGGCCCCAGGCGGGTCGAGTGGACGGCGACGATCGCCAGCAGCCCCGACCGGCGGTCCTGGCAGAAGACAACCTGCTCGAAGTCGTCGACCGAGATCCTGTCGAGGACATCCATTCTGGCCGAGGCTACCGGTCCGGTGTATTGGCGGTCCGGTGTTACTGGACGACGAGGGTGGCCGGCTGATGGGTCGGGTGAAGCTGGCAGTAGATCTTGAACGTCCCGCCCTTGCCGGCGGTGATCTTCACCTCGACGGTCTGCCCCGGCGGGACGACCTCCTGGACGTCGTAGCCCTCGATCGAGAAGCCGTGCTGTGTGGTTGTCTGGTTGCCGACCTTGAACGTCACGCCGTCGCTCTTGTCGACGGTAGCGGTGGCGGGAGCGAAGCTGGCCGGGTCGTCGCCGTTCTTGACGGCGTTGATGGTGAAGGTCTCGCGGCCGGAGCCGCAGGCGGCGGTCCCGACGGCCAGAGCGACGATGGCGACGGCCCCCAAAAGGGCCCGTGCTGCCACGGCGGAGTGTCGACGTCTCATGGCGGCGGACGTTAGCGCCCGGCGGTCTCCCTCAGAATCGCCTCCAGGGCGTCCCGGGTCTTCTCGAAGTCGCCGTCGTCGTTGACAAGGACGTGGTCGTAGAGGTGGCCCGACGACGCCAGCTTACGGGCGTTGTCCAACCGCTCGTCGATAGCCTCCTGGGTGTGGGTGCCGCGGGCCTCGATCCTCCGGCGCAGGTCGTCGAGCGAGGCGGTCACCAGCACCCGGACGACCTCAGGTGCCACCCGGGCCACGTGCTCGACATTGCCCAGGTTCATCACGCCGAGCGCCACCGCGGCCTCGTCCAGGGTCCGCTCGACCTCCGACCACCTGAGCCCGTAGCGCATGTCGAACAGGAACTCCTTGGACTCGAGGAACTCGCCCTCGCGCTCGGCGTCCTCGAAGTCCTCGACCGACACGAACTCGTACTCGTCGGGGGTGTCGGTGTCCCGGTGGGGGCGGGAGGTCGTCCGGCGGACGGCGGAGGCCCCCTCCACCCTCGGGATCGTCTCCGCCACCAGGCGGGACTTGCCGGCCCCGCTCGGCCCGTCGATCAGGACGAGCCGGCGCAGGCTGGGCCCCAGTCGGGTTCGCCAGCGGTCGGCATCGGACATTGTCGCCCCCGCTTATCACACCTCGAACCGCGTCGGTCCTATCTTCCCGACAGCTCCTACGGCGTTGCCGCGGACGCCTTTCGGCACGCCTTTGCCCGGTACATGCCGGCGTCCGCGGCCTGCCACGCCGCCTCGAGGCCTCCGTAATCCGGTCGACGAGCTCCACATCCGATCGAGGCGTCGATTCCCGCGTTCACGAAGGCGTCGGTGACGCGCGACACGAGTGCGGCGACGTCCTCGGGCGCACACTCGGCGGCGAGCAGGGCGAACTCGTCACCCCCCGTGCGGGCGGCGGTGTCGTGAGCACGGATCGCCGAGTGCAATGCCGTCGCCGCTCGGCGGAGGACAGCATCGCCGGCCTCGTGACCCAGTGTGTCGTTGGTGCCCTTGAGGCCGTCGAGGTCGATGGACACGACCGCCGCCGGATGGCCGAACCGCTGGCAGCGTTGCTCTTCCCGGGCGAGGGCACGGTCCCACGCCCGGCGGTTGGGCAGGCCGGTCAGGCCGTCGAGCATGGCGAGGTCTTCTAGTTGCTGGGACCGACGCTCGATCTGGTCGACCATGAGGTCGCGTTCCAGCACCGTGCTGAGCAGTTGGGCCAGGAGCTCGATCATCGGCTGCTCGGCAAGGATCTCGTCGTTCTGCTCGTCAGGATCGACGGCGCAGAGCGTGCCGAAGAGGGTGCCGTCCGCACGTGTCAACGGGACGCCGATGTATGCCCTGATGCTGACCTCGCGGCCGATCGGTGCCTCGGCGTAGCACGGCAACTCCTGGGAGCGGGGGGCCACCCTGGGCCCCACGCCGGCGACCATCCGGGAACAGAACGAGTCGGACCACTTGAAGACGTCGCCGCTCTCGACGCCGTAGCCCGTGTCGGCGGCATGCAATACGACCCAATCCTCGCCGACTGCCCGCGTCACCATCCACAGGTCGAAACCAAGGCGACCCTGGAGGAACCGGAGAACAGTGCCGGCGGCCGTCGGGAAATCAGAGAAGGCAGACTGGTCCATATTTCTCCTGTATCGGCGTGCGATGTCGTCGACCTGATAGTGCGTATGGCCTGTTGACGGGATGGCGGAGGGTGAGGCCCGTGACGGCGGAGCGAGAGAGACGCTTTCCGCCGTCACGGGAACGCGACGAAGCCGGCACGACGGGCGGGGGGCCCGACGTGCCGGCTCCGAAAGGTGACTGGCTAGCTGGCCGAAGCGACCAGGTGGACCACACCCAGGGGCAGACCGGGCGTGAAGGCGGTCACCCCGAAGGTGGCGTTGAGGGCGTCGGCGCCGGTCTGGGTGAGCTTGGCGACGGTGCCGTCGAGGGTGACGTCCTTGCCTGCGGAGCCGACCTTCACGGCGTTCCCGTCGAGGTCGAGCAGCGGGATGCCGGCCTGACCACCGGCGGAGGCGGTCAGGATGGAGTTGCCGGGGTCGACCACGAAGTCGGTGACCTCGATGGACGTGTCGCCCTTGGAGAACTTCAGCCCGCTGGCCTGGTGGATGACCGTGCCGGCGATGTAGCCGGGCTTGTAGCTCAGGTCGGAGTGGATGGCAGCGAAGCCTCCGGTGATCGGGAAGCTGACCGTGCCGGTCTTGGCGTCGAAGGTGGCGGAGCCAACCGGGGCCACGGCCACACCCAGGCTCTCGAGCGCCTTGGCGGTGCCGGCGTCGAGGGTGACCGAGGTGGACTTGCCGGTCAGGCGGCTGATGGCAGTGGTCTTGTCGCTGTAGGTCGTGGCGTCACCCTTGGCCACCAGGTGCACGACACCGAGGGGCGTGCCGGCCTTGATGGCGTCGACGTTGAACGCCTTGTTGAGGGCGCCGGCGGCGGTCTTGGTCAGCTTGGCCACGGTGCCGTCGAGGACGACGTTGCCGTTCTCGGTGCTCACCTTGACGTCGGTGCCGTCCAGGTCCAGGAGAGGGACCATGGGAGTGCCGCCGACGGTGCCGTAGAGGATCGAGTTGCCCGGGTCCACGACGAAGTCGGACAGCTCGACCTTGGTGGCGCCGGCGCTCAGTGTGAATCCACTACCGGTGTGGCCGATGGAGCCCAGGATGTAGCCGGGCTTGAAGGACGGGTCGCTGTGGATCTCGGCGTAGCCCGACGTGATCGGGAACGTGATCGTCGCGCTGACGGCGTCGAACGTGGCGCTGCCCGAGGGGGCGATGGCCACACCGAGGGACGTGAGGGCGGCGGTGGTGCCACCGTCGAGCTTCACCGAGGTCCCGACCCCGGAAAGGCTGGGGATGGCGGTGACCATGTCGGCCGATGTTCCTGATGCGGCCGAATCAGACTTGCTGTCCGTGCCACACGCAGCTCCCGCAAGGGTGAGCCCGGCAAGGAGGGCGGCGGCCGTTACTTTCGCTCGAATTCGCACAGTTTTCTCGATCTCTCTCTAGCAGTTGTCCGGTCTACGTACCTGCCTCGCCGTTCGGATTACGCGGCAGAGAGAGTCCCGAGATTTGTGCCTTGTCGTCGTCGGTCCGGGCCCGCGGTGCGCTTTGTAGGCCAGCACCCCGGCGCCCTGAGGCGCCAGTGAGTGCCGACGAGGCGTGCGGGGAGCTTGGCGTCCTCTACGAGTCGAACGACCGTACGTGCGAGATCTGGAGGCTTCAGCGGCCCTGACCGCCACGGAGGACACACCATTTCGACCACATCCGAGGCCGACCGTTTGCCGCTCATGGACCTCCCCGCCGTGGCCGATCGCCTCGGCGTCAACCAGCGCCACGTCCGGCGGCTCGTCGCCGAGCGTCGGATTCCGTTCGTCAGGTGGGGCGACTTCCGCCGATGTGTCCCGGCCGAGATCGAGGATTGGCTGGACGGCGCCCGCCGTCGCCGACTGACGTACAGTCCCAGTAGAATCGACTCAGCGTCGCCGGCCCGCTGTGACGGCCGTGCCTCTCTTTCCCAGGTGGACGAGGTTCGGGATGTCGCGGCGTCGCGAGTTCGGAAGCGTCCGCAAGCTGCAGTCGGGACGACGGCAGGCGCGGAACGGAGTGGTCAGTGGTCGTCGCCGCCTCCGCATGCTCCAGGAGCCGGACGGATCCAGCAGGTACGGCGATATCGTGAGTGATATATCCTGGGCAGGATCAATGGAGCTGGAACCCGAGGTCGGGGAGTGGCTCCAAGGCCTGTCGCCGGAGGAATTCGCCACCGTTGAGACGTACATCGATCTGCTCGCAGAGGTGGGGCCGTTGCTCGACGAGCCCCACACCCGGCAGTTGTCGGGGAAGCTGCGGGAGCTACGATTCCGGCGCTCCGGCCAGCCGTGGCGGATCACCTACTTCTTGCCTGGGCCGACACGGCGGATCGTGATGCTGACGGTGTTCGCCAAGACCCAGCGCCAGGAGCGCCGCCAGATCGCCCGAGCAGTCGCGGCCATGGCCGAATGCGTGGCCGAGGGTCACTCGGCGGAGGAGGACGGTCGGTGACCAAGTCCTGGGAGTCGATCCGGACGGAGAAGCTGGAGTCGATGACGGCTCAGGAGCGCCGTCGATACGAGCAGCGCAAGGCCGAGGTCGGCCGCGCCGTGCGGCTGGGGCTGGAGGTGAAGGCTCGCCGGGAGGCCGCCGGGCTGTCGCAGCGCCAGTTGGCGGACATCGCCGGAATCCGCCAACCCAACATCGCCCGGCTCGAAGCCGGCGACGTGCTCCCCACCATCGGCACCCTTGATCGGATCGCCGATGCGCTCGGGCTCACCCTCGATGTCGGTTTCTCGGCGACGTCGGGCTGACTTCAGCCCGGGCCGGGGCCCAAGGAGGCCCGCTGAAGGGATGACCGGAGATCCCGGCGATGACCGTTTCGCGCCTCCACGCCCGCCAATCCCTGGCACGCTCTGGCACGGATTTGGCACACCGGACCGATCACCCTGAATCGAAGGGCGCTGCACCCCTTCTGACCTGTGCTTGTGGTGGTCGGGACCGGCGTCGATCCGGTGACCTCGCGCTTTTCAGTTGTACCCATGCGTGACGGCCCGTATTTTCTTGTGCCGCACAAGCCGCAAACATGCAGGTCAGAGGCACTATCCGCAAAACGCCGTCACTCGCCGGCACGCACCGTCCGCGGGATCCTCGCGGGATTTTCGCGGGACGCGCCGAGGCCTCCCGCCTGCCCAATCGTCGACGACTGCGGGGGGTCGATGTCCAACACCGCCTTCTCCGGTTCGTTCGGACGAATGCCGGGCCCCTCGGAGCGAACATCAGTTCGGGTAGATGATCCACGGCCGCTAGACTCGGATCGCGTATCGTCGGTCGGGGAGGTGTGGGATGCAGGACCGTCGTCCGACAACAACATCGAACTTCGGTGTCTCACGTCGAGAGAGCCACAACGCTACGGCGTTCTACGAGCGTTTCCACGCTCCGCAACTCTCCGACGATGCCACGGTGCTTCCCCCGGTACCGGTGGCCGAGCCGTTTGTTTGCGGGGATTCCCGGTCGATGGGCGCGGTTGAAAACGGGTCCGTCGCGCTTGTCGTCACCTCGCCTCCCTACTTTGCCGGCAAGCAATACGAGGAGGAGGTCGAGCGGGAGGGCGTCCCCGCGTCCTATCTCGAGTATCTCGGCCTGCTCCAGGACGTCTTCGCCGAGTGCGTCCGCAAGTTGGAGCCTGGCGGCCGCATTGCAGTGAACATCGCGAACCTGGGGCGGAAGCCCTACCGCAGCCTCTCCGCTGACGTGATCCGGATCCTTCAAGACGACCTCGGGCTGCTCCTGCGCGGGGAGTTGATCTGGCAGAAGGGGGAAGGGGCGAGCGGCTCGTGCGCGTGGGGCTCCTTCCGTAGCGCGGCGAATCCCGTTCTTAGGGACATCACGGAACGTGTCGTCGTCGCTAGTAAGGGCCGATTCGACCGAGCCCGATCGGTCAAGCACCGTGCTGCCGAAGGTCTGCCGTCCGAGAGCACGCTCATGACCGAAGACTTCATGGCGCTCACCCTGGATCTTTGGGAGATTCCCCCTGAGAGCGCCCGGAGAGTCGGGCACCCCGCACCGTTCCCGGTGGAGCTGCCAGAGCATCTCATTCGTCTCTATACCTATAAAGACGACCTGGTCCTAGACCCTTTCATGGGGAGCGGGTCTGCGCTCGTTGCTGCCGCCCGACTCGGGCGCCGTTACATCGGCTACGACCTCGACGAAGGTTACGTTGCGATTGCCCGCCAACGAGTCGCTGAGCGCGAGCCTTCTGACATTCTCGCTCCAACCAACCCTCCGCCGCGGCGCCAACTTGCCCCACCGCTAGTTGGAGAGACGGATGGCAAGGAGGACTTCCAGAGCCGGGCGACCCGTGAAGGAAAGGCGGCTCAGAAGCTCGCTGAGGAGGTCCTCCTTGACGCCGGGTTCGTGATCACCGAACGAAACCAGCGCATCCCCAAGACGGGCGTCACGGTGAACTTCGTCGCGAAAGACAGCGAGGACGCAACCTGGTTCTTCGACGTCTCTGGCGCCTTCAAGAGTCACCGTGGCGGCTTACTGCGGACCGATACGGTATGGAAATCCCTGGGGCGAGCACATGCACTGCGGGGCCGGATCCCCGGCGGGGCGCCGCTCGTGTTTCTCACGACGCATCTCCCTCGCCGGCCTAGCGAAGGCGACACCGCCCTCCGGTCCGCGGGACCCGAGGCGTTCTTCGATGCGATCGAAATGCTTTCGAGCGAAGGCCGTACCCGTCTAGAGCTGTACGCGACTGGGGGATATACAGATAATCCTCAGTTGGGCTTCTGGACCGCTCCCGACATCGCAAGACGGAGTTCTTGAGTGACCCGGTCGGTCGCGTGCGCAGTAGTACGTGAGGAGCCACCCCAGATCTTTGTAGCCGAGGATATCGAGACCCTCAACTGGGTGCTTGCCTTGAAGCTGATTGCGCGTATGCCGGGACACGAGGTTCCTACCCCCATACTAGAACCACTTCGGGCCGCTCTGCTGGATGAGCAATGGGGCGATGCGGTATTGCTTTGGATGCAGATCCGACCGGGCGAGGTCGATGTCTATCCCTCATACGAGTTCCACACACCTGGTGATGTTGCTCTAGCTGCTCAGGAACTACAATTCAGTCCCCTTTTTCAGGACTAAATGCCGGCGGCCCTGACCGATATAACTGAGATTGCTACGGCTCTTGGGACCCTGGCACCCGACCTCACCGGAGCGCTTGCTGAGAAACCTAACCGACTCTTCAACGTCACCGACGATGTCTGGCACAGACTTGTAGCCGCCCACGCGGCCGGCGACCACCTGGCGTCGTTCGAGACCGCGTTCAGCAATGGCGTCGCGCTGTTAGAGGCCGATGATGGCCTACGAGGGAGACCGCCGAAGCTCGTCGAGTGGAAGGGTCCACATCGGCCACCCGGCGACAACGTCATCCCTGCCGACATCCGGATCGACCACGTCTACCAGGTCAGCTGCAAGTATCTGTCTCGGGTCATGCAAAATTGCGGCCCCGCGCGACTCTTTGATCGCCTCCTCGTAGGAGAGGAACGAACTGGAGGAAACTGGTTTACCTCAGTCGCTCCAGCCGAATATCAGGAGTTCTACACCAAAATCCGGACTCATGTTGGCGGCGACCTTCCCCTGTTAGTGGAGAGCCTTAATGCTGGGGATCGCGCGGCCCTGAAGGCAGCGCTCCGCAGTCGAGTGCTTCCAATGCCGGTGCAGCAAAGCTGGGAAGCGTTGTGCAGCGCGGTGTCGGTCGCCTCTGCGCGTCGCTGGGAAGCAAGTCTGGACAGTCCAAGAAAGAGACTGAGACTCCTCTGGCGACTGCTTCGGATAGCTGATGCACCCTATTTTGTGCTTGGTGCCGATCGGAGAACCCACCTACGCATTAGGGTTGCCTCAGCGTGGGACTGGATACAATCTTACGACCTTCAAACGATGGAGATCGCACCAAGACCTGCGGGCCAGCCCGAGGTAAGTTGGAGAGCCTCGATTCTCGATCGGGCCTCCGGCGCAGAGATCCAAGTCACCGGTCATGTCGAGATTCGTTGGAGTCATGGGCGATTTCAAGGGGCACCCGAGGCGAAGGTCTATCTCGACGTGCCGCACATTGAAGTTCCGGGCTATTTTGCCTTGGTATGAAACTGTCCTCCTAGCCAAGCCATGCCTGCCACAACTTTATCAACGTCAACACCCTCAAGGAATCGGCTCTAATGCTGAGACCCAGGCTCTCTTGCCGAAAACTTATCCTCTGCTCGTTCCACCTTTCCAAAGCTCTCCAACCACTGCACGCGCCATCCTGCCTGCGCATCCGTATCCCATTGCGTACCCAACATCCCGTTGAGAAAGATCGTGAGCTCCGGCAAAGTGGCGGGCGATTGGCGAATTCGGTCGAGAGTCTCCTCGAATCCGGCAATGTTGTCAGACATCGTTCGATAGAGGTCGTCCGGATCGGTTGAGGCAAGGTAAGCCGCTCCGTCAGAGGTAAGCACCAGCCGGTCGGCGCGAGGTTCAATTAGACCCGCCAGCCGAATCATCTCGATGTAACCCTTGGCGGTCTTTCGACTGTTTACTTTCTCGAATGTCGAGATAGTCCAGTCGATGAAGACGTCGAGCGTCGGCTCTTGCTCGCTGACGAATGTCAGCATCATCCACATTGTCTGGACAAAGTTGCCGCGACCACCAGGTAGAGGCCAGAGAGAAAGGTTCTTGCCAGAGGCATGACGGGAGGATCGCCTTCGTCGAAGACCCTTGACGTCCTCTGGCACCGCGATAGCCGGGACTTCTTCCTGATCGCCGTCGTCGGTTTCAGGATCAGGAGCCAGCCCTACGTCCTCTCCCGGCCCCAGGAGCGCGGCAGGGTCGAGCCGGAGGATTCGCGCCTCGGTTCGTACGATTCCGATGGCATGTTCGACGAGAAGGCCTACGAGCCGTTGGCCATTGACCAAGGCGATGGGCGCTCGCTCCACCGCTTGCGCCTCCGCTTGTGCGTCTCGTGTGAAGTCGGCGGTGGTGATGATGAGTCCGCGCTCATGCGGGGTCAGGCCTCCGCGAAGCTCACGGACTGTTTTTCCCGGGACGTTCTTCGCCCAGCGCTTGACCTGGATGGCCGTCCTCACGTTCGTGATCCCACCTACTGCCAGCGTTCCTCGGACGTCAACTCCACCGTCACGTGAATAAGCGGTCACCTCGACATCGACGAACCCGAGCGCAGTAAGTAGACGACCAATCAGGTCCTCGAAGGCTTTCGGCTCCATGTCGCGGAGTTCAGCGTGAAGCCGCTCACGCACCTCTCGATTGTTCCGTCGAATGGCTTCTTCGATCTCTGATCCAACCCGCTCCGGGGCGAGGCCATAGAACCCGCGACCATATGAGACGAACGCTGGGGGCTCACCAGCGCCATCCCGGCGAGAGATATCCACGGTGATCGCTGCGAGCATTGATGCCTCCGGCGTCAACCCCCGCGGAGCGATAAGTTCGTCGTCAAGAGCGGCCTGCGTAATCTGCCGGTAATGCATGGGGCGCGCTCCGCCGAGCCGACGGAGCACCTCGACTGCTGCCTCCGTCATGTTCATCGAAAGAGCGTAGGCACCAACGGGCCAGGCGGCGGTGATCACCCCTCGTAGGTTCCGACGCACTTTGGGATCTCACGGATGACTGACCTCGGTCTCTGATCCGGCACCGACGGGCTACTGCCCTTCCTTCGTCCTCCGGACCCAGGGAAGGAAGGCTCCCGGTGCTGTCGAGTGAGGCGGGCGAGTCGTAGGCCTCCGTGCCCGCTGCTTCGCAGGGCGAACGTGCGCAGGCGGAATGGTCCCGTGCACTAGCAAAGCGTCGCCTGGGCGCATCTGCCGGACGACGTTCGGCGCCAGCAGGGGGACCTGCGTCGGCTGGACCCGATCTCGTGAATCAACATGATCGGTGCCGAGGTACCCCGGCACGTGCTCGTGGCCGCTGAGCCTGCCGACGTAGTCGAGTCCGGAGTTGTCCGACATGCCGGCGAAGAACAGCTTTGTGAGGTGGTTGGTCAGGATCGTGTCGGCGTGGGCGCCGTAGATCGCGTCCAGTTGGCTCCTGGACTGCCAGACCGTCACCAGTTGGATACCGATGCCGGCCACGGTCGACGCCCACTCGGGCAGCTTGCGCAGCGGCGTGTTGGCGGCCTCGTCGAGGACGAGGAGGAGCGTCGAGTCGAGACGGGCCCGCTGGCGACTTGTGCGGTCGAAGGCCTGGTTCACCAGGTCGGAGATGAGACCGCCGAGCACCGGGGCGAGGCAGTCCTGGTCGGCTAGCGGCGTCGCCAGGTACAGCGTGTTCGTGCCGGTCAGGAGCCAGTTGAGGTCGATGTCGCAGTCCTTCGAGACGGCGGCGACATCGGGATCGGCCCAGGGCCAGATCGCCGTCCGCGCCGTCGCGTAGATCGACGAGCTGGTCCGAGGATCGAGGTCCCAGAGGCCCTTCATCCAGCGATGCACCAGTGTGGCGCCGGCGGCGAGCGCCGGATCGTCTCCGTCGATGTGGGCTCGCGGCAGGGGCGCCACCGTGCCGCTCGAGGTCTCCCTCGGGCGGTCGACCTCGAGTACCCAATTGACGACATTGCTGATCGTGCACTTCTCGGTGTTGGCGGCCAGCCACAGGAGGCAGGTGAGAAGGATCTCCGCCTGCTTGAGCCAGTGAGAATCGCCTCTGCGCTCGCCCTGAGGAGCGGAGTCGACCAGAGCCTTGGCGTTGGCGGCGGCACCCTGTAAGGAGGTGGCCCCTCGAAGCGGCGTCCAGTGAGCGGACGCCATGCCGGTCACGCCTGTCGGGTCGAAGACCTTGACGTCACCGAGGCGCTGACGCTCCTCGATCGTGGTCGCAAGGAGGTCGGTCCTGACCGACGACAGGATGGCGGGCAGTCCCCAGTGGCGAATCCCATTCGCGGCACACCATGTCTTGCCCGATCGAGCTGGGCCTATGAGAGCCACCGACCCAAGGTTTCCCCGTCGACGCCCTCGGCGGCGACGTCCAGGGGGATTCTCGGTGGCGAGCAGCTGTCGATGGAATCGCCCGAGCACGAACCGCCCCGGCAGCGGGCGGGGAACGATGAGGGCGGCGAGGTCGGCGGACGTTCCGCACCCGCAAGGAGGCCGAGCGCTACGAGCGAGCGCAGCAGACGGCCGTCGACCACTGCCTGTGGGTGGACCCCCGAAGCGGTCGGGTCACCCTGTCCTCGTGGTCGGCCGAATGGCAGCGCACGGTGGTCCACCTGCGCCTGACGACCCGGCGGATCTACGACGCCAACCTCCGCAACCACATCCTGCCCGTGCTCGGCGACATCGAGATCGGCAAGCTGACGCCATCGACTCTGAGGTCGTGGCTGTCTGGCCTGACGACCAAGGTCGGCGGCCACGGCAAGCCCCTCGCCCTCGGCTCGGTGGCCCAGGCCTACCGCACGCTCAACCGAGTGCTGTCGGCCGCGGTCGACAACGAGTTGCTCGGCCGCAACCCGCTGCGGGGCGTGAAGCCGCCGAGGGTCGCGGTCGAACCCATGCGCTTCCTGTCCCACGACGAGGTGGCGACGCTCGCCGCCGTCATCGATCCCAGGTACCGGGCCCTGGTCCTCGTCGCCGCCTACACCGGCCTCCGTGCCGGGGAGCTCGGAGCGCTCCGACGCAAGCACGTCGACCTCCTCCACCGCTCCATCACCGTCGTCGAGCAGGTCCAGGCGATCTCCGGCCACCACGTCGTCAGCGCGCCGAAGAGCGCGGCCAGCCGTCGATCCGTGGCGCTCCCCGGGGTCGCGGCGGCGGCTCTGGAGGAACATCTGGCGGCGTACGCCGATCCGGGCCCGGAGGGCCTGCTGTTTCCGGCGCCCGAGGGAGGCTTCCTACGACTGGAGAACTTCCGGAGGCGAGTCTGGACGCCAGCAACTGTCGCCGCCGGCGTCGCCCCCCTCCGACTGCACGACTTGCGACACACCTGCGCCTCCCTGGCCATCGCCGCCGGCGCCGACGTCAAGGTCCTCCAGCGCATGCTCGGACACGCGTCGGCTGCCCTCACCCTCGACCGCTACGGCCACCTCCTGCCCGGTCAGGCCCAGAGCGTCGCCGACCGCCTCGACGAGATGGCCCGGGCAGCGACGCCGACAGCGACCACCCGTGCGACGCCAATCGCCACCGAGTCCGGCCGCGGGGCCAATCGTCGGAGCTGAGCCACGAAATGCCCCGGCTGAGCGAGTTTTACGGGATCGTCGTGTACATGTACTGGCGCGACCACAACCCACCCCATTTTCACGCCATCTACGGCGACGAGGAGGCACTCGTGAAGATCGCGGACGCCACCTTCCTCGCTGGCTCCCTCCCCAGGACGGCGGCGCGCTTGGTGGCGGAGTGGACGGAGCTTCATCGGGACGAGCTGACGGCGAACTGGCAGCGAGCGCAATCCCCGGAACCCCTCCTTCCCGTCGAACCGCTCCGGTAGCCTGAGGGCCGCATGAGCCGTCTGGCGAGAATCATTGACGTCGAGCCCCTGGGCGGGCTCCACCTCCGCCTCACCTTCTCTGACGGGCTGGTGAGGGAACTTGACCTGGGTCCCATGATCGAGGGCCGAGTGTTCGAGTCGCTGCGGAATCCCGCCGAGTTCGCCCGGGTGGCGGTGGACGAAGTTGCGGGCACCGTCGTGTGGCCGGCCGGAATCGACCTTGACCCCGACGTACTGCACGGGGACCACCCGCCAGCATCGGGCGCGTCGCCGGTCGTCCTGCGCGAATATTCGCTCCGGCAGACCGGCTGATTCGGCTCAGCCGGCGGCCGGGTGTGATCCGTCGACTTGTTAGGGCTGATCGGGAACGGAAGTCAGCAGCGGCAACGACCGGTATTTTTGGTAGGGCACGACGCCCGACCGACGAGACGGCACATCTAGCTCGCCTCACCGCGGTGAGCCGGTGCTACGGGACTGCATCGTCCTGCAGCTACCGTCGCGGTCGCCACGCACCGTTCATGCTCGCGGCGCGGTGAGATGATCGTGGCCGAGCAAGGGAGAGGAATGGCCACCAAGGCGTCAAACCGTGGCCTTCAGGGCGCCAGGAAGGCGAAGAAGGATGAGTTCTATACTCAGCTTCCTGACATTGAGCGCGAGCTCCGGCACTACAAGGCGCAGTTCAAGGGCAAGGTCGTATACTGCAACTGCGACGATCCACGTGTCAGCAACTTTTTCCACTACCTCTCCTACAATTTCGAAAAGCTGGCGCTGAAGAAGCTCATCACCACCTGCTACAAGAGTCAGGAGCGCGATCTCTTCAGCCAAAACGACTCCGAGCAGGCTATTTACCTCGAGTACGACGGCGACAAGAACGGCAATAGCGTGCCCGACCCCGACGAGATCGGCATCAAGCCGCTCAAGGGTGACGGTGACTTCCGCAGCGCAGAGAGCATCGAGCTGCTCAAGCAAGCCGACATTGTGGTGACGAACCCTCCGTTCTCCTTGTTCCGCGAGTACGTCGGCCAACTGATCGAGTACGACAAGAAGTTTTTGATCATCGGTCACCAGAACGCCATCACCTACAAGGAGATCTTTCCTCTCGTTAAGGAGGACCGGCTTTGGTTGGGGTATGGGTTTAAGCGCAACATGGCGCATTTCCTTAGCCAGTACGAGAACACTGCGACTGACCTGGATCGAAAAGAGGGGATGATCCGCGTTTCGGGCGTTCACTGGTTCACAAACATGGACACCTCAAAGCGGCACGAGGACCTCATCCTCTACAAAACCTATGATCCAAGTGAGTATCCGAAGTACGACAACTTTGACGCGATCGAGGTCAGCAAGACCACTGAGATTCCGATGGGATACGACGGCCTCATGGGAGTCCCGATCACGTTCCTCGAGAAGTACAACCCCGACCAATTCAGGATCGTTGGGAGCTTCAATGCTGGCAGTCATGGGGAGGAGCTTGGGGCCGTTAAGACTGAAGCTGAGACCAAGGGCAAGACCATCATGTGGAATGGACCGGTTGTTGATCGGATGCCGCTTTACAAGCGAATCATCATTCAACGAAGGCAGGACGCATGAGGATCGAACTTAAGAACATCACGGTTGGTGACCTCACCGATGGTTACCAGGACAACGATGAGGCGGGCGTAGTCGGTTACTCGGGCAAGCTCGACATCCGTCCTGCCTACCAGCGCGAGTTCATCTATAAGGATAAACAGCGGGATGCGGTCGTCGAGACCGTGACGAGGGACTTTCCGCTCAACGTCATGTATTGGGCAGTACGTGACGATGGCAACTACGAGGTCATTGATGGGCAGCAGCGCACCATCTCCATCTGTCAGTACGTCGAGGGCGATTTTTCCTTCAAGGGTCGGTATTTCCACAACCTTCAGTCCGACGAGAAGGAGCATATTTTCAACTACCCATTGATGGTCTACCTGTGCAGTGGGACTGACAGCGAGAAGCTGGAGTGGTTCAGGACGATTAACATCGCAGGCGAGCGGCTAGAAGAACAAGAACTGCGCAATGCGGTCTACGCGGGCACATGGGTCTCCGACGCCAAGCGCTACTTCAGCAAGAAAGGGTGCCCTGCCTACAACCTGGCTAATGAATACATGACCGGCACGCCCATCCGTCAGGACTACCTTGAGACGGCCATCAAGTGGATCAATGGCGCTGACATCGAAGACTACATGGCTAGGCAACAGCACAAGCCCAACGCCAACGAACTGTGGCTCTACTTCCAAAGCGTGATCGCCTGGGTGACAGCCGCATTCCCAAACTATCGCCGAGAGATGAAGGGCGTTTCGTGGGGCGAGCTTTTCAACAAGTTTGGGAAGGCCGAGCTGGATTCAGCAAAGCTTGAGCAGCGGGTCATCCGTCTCATGACCGACGAGGATGTCACTAGGAAGAAGGGTATTTACTCGTACGTGCTCGACGGTCAGGAGAAGCACCTAAACATCAGGCAGTTCAGCCCTAATCAACGGCGCGAGGCCTACGAGCGGCAGGGCGGCAAATGCCCTATATGCAGCAACGATTTCGAACTTGAGGAGATGGAAGCCGACCACGTCACGCCGTGGCACGAAGGTGGCAGGACGGAGACTGCAAACTGTCAGATGCTCTGCCGCGACGACAACCGCAGGAAGGGCGGCGTGTGAGTTGGTCGGGCAAATTCCACGGCAGGCTCAAGGCTGCGGCTCTCATCGCATGTACACCGCGCAACACCCTCTAAGCGAGCTACTCGGAAAGCACTTCGACACATCCGTCGTCGCCTGGCAGGGCTGGAGGTTCGCATGACGATCCTGCGGGAGTCGCGCCCTCCGGCGGCCGCTCCAAGTGCCGGACTGAGCCCATCCCCAGAGGGCAAAACCGGGCAGGGCGTCGGATTCGTCTGCGGGATTTTCGCGGGATGGAATCTCGTCCAACGATTCGCGATGCCGGTCACATACCCTCTGACCAGGACTTTTGTGGTGGTCGGGACCGGCGTCGATCCGGTGACCTCGCGCTTTTCAGGCGCGCGCTCTACCAACTGAGCTACCCGACCAGGCCTGCATTCCTGCCGGCGAGCGGTCCTGACGAGATTTGAACTCGCGACCTCCGCCTTGACAGGGCGGCGTGCACTCCAAGCTGCACCACAGGACCAGCGGGTGACCAGCCTAGCGGGAGCGGACCGCCTCGAACTCAGGTTCCGCCGTCGGAGCCCAGCCCGTGCCGGCGCCGGCCCCCGTGCCGCCGCCACCGGCACGGGGCGACACCCGCTGCGCCGTCAAGGC
>CAWGUU010000003.1:460000-882945 GCA_963825765.1 uncultured Acidimicrobiia bacterium | reverse complement strand
GCGGATTAAGAGTCCGCTGCCGTTTGTCCATTGAGTGCGCTCCAGTGTCCTGACCTGCGGTTCTGTCGGCGCCGAGTCCACCCGTACACCCAGTACGCCCCAGTGTGCCCGAGATAAGCGGGCGGATAGTTGGTCGTCAAACACTCAACGATCCGTGAGGCCCCAGCGTTCAATCATGACCCCGGGGCCGAAGGTGCCGGGTCGGGATCTACGGGCCGCCCCCTCCCAGGATCCCGAGTGATCGCCAACTCGAACTCGTCGAGCACGTCGAAGACATCGTCGGCCACCCACACCCGGTCCCGTTCCCGCCCAGGGAGCACTCGGATCACGGCGGCGTCCTCGAGCGCCTTCAATCCGCGGCGGGCGACATTGGGTCAACGCCATGGTGTCCGCGACGATCTCGGCGGTGAGCACGGGCTGCGCAGGTAACGATTCGATCAGTTTCCTGGCTATCGATCCTGACCGCGGATGGCCGGCTGCCTTGAACCACTCCACCTGTCGCTCCCGGAGAGCGACGGTGATTCCGGCCCTGTGCCGGGAGGCTGTGGCCGTCGCTCCGGCGAACGTGTAGAGGAGCGGAATGGGATTTGCCCCGCTGCTGGAAGTCGGCCAGCACGGAGTAGTAGCCGTCGTGATCGGTCAGGAGTACTGCGCTGATGGGCGGCACCAGCGTGGGCGCAACACCCCGTCGGCGGAGCACGGCGTGTACAAGGCATCGGCCGGTACGCCCGTTGCCATCTACGAAGGGATGGATGCCCTCGAACTGCGTGTGCACGATCGCTGCCTGGGCGACAGCGGGCACGTCATCCCGGTTGGCGAACTCGACGAGGTCGTCGAGAAGAGCTCCGACCATTTCCGGTGGCGGCGGGTAGTAGAAGGCGTCGCGAGGCTCTGACCCCGATCCAGTTCGAACTGTCCGCTCGACTCCCGCATACTCCTCATCCCGGATACCGACCAGCAGCGAGTGGTGGATGGAGCTGATCGTCTCCCATCAAGACTCTTGTCGGCCGAGGAGATGGCCTTCGCCATCGCGGCGACGTCGTTGGCGACCTCCCGGGCCGAGGCAGGTGCGTGCTGAGGATCAACGAGAGCCTCAGCCACTCGGCGGTGGGAGACGCGGAGGTTCTCGATGCGGGATGAGGAACGCTCTCCGACCGCAGGAGGGGTGCGGCGACGGCTTCGAGGTTCGCTACCTCGCCCCGGTTCAGGTCGGTGACCGCCCGGCCGCATCCTCGAGTTCCGCCGCGAGGGAGGCCGCAATCGTCAGGTCGATCTCGGCCAACTCGGCCGGTACGAAGGCGTCGTAGCGGTAGGGCCCCTGGTGCCTCCGGCTGTAGGACCCATCGGGCGCTTGCCACAGCAGATCCACACGGCCCGGTCGGAGACCGAACACATCGTCGTCGGCGCCATCCGCCGGCTTGGCTGACGCGGCCCGACTTCTGCCGATCGTGGATGAGATGGCGAGTCGGCGCTCCGCATTGCGGGGACAGTTTCGATCACCACACGCTCCCGGGATGGTGACCGTGTGCCCACAGCCCTTGTAGCCGCACCTTTCTGTCATGGCGAAGTGTCCGCTAGGGCGTCGATGTGGACACTTCGTATGTTATCTGTCCGTTCGGCCTCCGTTGCGGACGGTTTGCCGAGCAGCGTGTGCGACGAGAGCGCCCCAACGTCGAGCTACAGCCCCCTCGAAGGATTCACGACCACTCGTTGCGTCCGCTCACGTGTGCAGCCAGCGGTCGATGCGGACCAGCCGTGCCTCGGGAGTTCCCCGGCGCCGGACCACACGGCATCGATGCTCTGGTGACGGCTCCTCGCTCCTGCTCGGTGTCGGCCAGGAGTTCAGATTCGCGAGGGTTTAGCAAGGGTGAGGATAAGCGGACGCCCCCAGGAGCGGCGTGAGGTGCGACGGGCAAGCGAAACGATGGCGCGATGTGTGGCCGAGAGCTACACGGCTGACGATGAGGAGTGATGCAGATGGGCAAGCGCACGGTCTGGGATGACATCAAGGCGGAGCGGCCGCTCTCAGAGAAGGGTCGTGCCGCTTACGAGGACGAGGCCCAAATCAACGACTTCCGGGCGCTCGTGCACCGGCTCCGCACCGAGGCCGGGCTCACCCAAGCCGAGTTGGCGCAGCGGATGGGCACTACCCAGTCGGCCATCGCACGGATGGAGGGGGGTGGGTCCCGGCCGAGCCTCGACACCCTCGAGCGTCTTGCCGCGGCCGTGGCGCCGAGATGGTGGTCGGGTTTGGCGAGAACCTCTCGGGGAACCGCAGCATCGCCAAGCTGGTACGTGAGGGTCACGCTGTCATCCGCCGGGGAGCTGACACCCTGGAGACGAAAGGGGACATCCCGCCTGAAGGCAGAGGACCGACAACCGCGTAACTACACCCTTGTGTTTTGTCTCACCCGTCCGGCAAACTGGCCGCATGGCGCCCGATCCGGCCGAGGTGAACCGTCTCCGGCTGTACTCCTACGCGACGGCGCCGGAGGCGGGCGGCTACGTCGCCATCATGAGGCTGTTCGTCGGCGCGCTGCTGGCCGAGTGGTCGGCGCACGACCTCGCTGAGCGAGGCCTCGACCTGCCCGTCGAGGTCATCGACCAGCGGCTGCGCTACCTCGAACAGCACGGCAACCTCCTGGCCAGCCCCCGTGAGGTGCGGGTCACCTCCATCGCCGAGTACCAGCGCCAGCCGGCCCGCTACGCGGCGACGAGCCTGGGCGTGCGGGTGCATCGCCAGGTCGAGGAGGTGCTGGCGGCGGCCGGGGGGCCCGGGAGGTGCCCCGCGAGCTGCTGGCGGCGGTCGCCCACCGGCTCACGGCAGTTGGCCCTGATGGCGCCGGCCGAGCTGGCCGCCACCGATCCGGCTCGCATGGCAGAGACCGTGTCCACGGTGTTCCTCCAGTTCGAGACGTTCGCCAGCGCCGTCACCGACTTCTACAGCTACGTCGGCTCGGTGCTGGCCCGGGCCGACCTCGACGACGAGGAGTGGCTGGGCTTCAAGCACCTGCTGCTCGACTACCTCGAGACGATCGTCGAGAGCGTCACCCGCCACACCGCCGCCATCCGGCTGGCGCTCGACCGGCTCGAGCCGCTCATCCCGCTGCTCGTCGAGCGGGCCGCGGCCGCCGACCCCGCCGCCGAAGCCCTGCGGGCGGCCAGTCCCGGGGGCGAGGGGGTCCAACGGGCGCGTGGCCGGTCCGTCGACGACTGGGCCGAGCTACGAGCCTGGTTCGGCGAACCCGGCGACCGGTCCTCGGGTTCGCAGCAACTCCGGGCGGCCGCAGTCCGGGCGGTGGGGGCGCTGCTGGCCAACGTCAAGCGGATGAACG
The DNA here is from genome assembly GCA_963825765.1 of uncultured Acidimicrobiia bacterium. Taxonomy (GTDB): domain Bacteria; phylum Actinomycetota; class Acidimicrobiia; order Acidimicrobiales; family AC-14; genus CAWGUU01. The sequence continues at coordinate 879,610 of CAWGUU010000003.1, read as the reverse complement.
CGGCCAGCAGCCGCGAGACCTCGCTTCGCCGGCACTTCCTCCGCCTCGCCGCCTGGCTCGACGCGGCCACTCCCGACGACGCCCACGTCCTGTACACGTCCGCCTTCGCCCTCTACGGCGCCCGCCACCTGGGTGTCACCCTCGACGCCGAGATCGGCGAGGCACTTCCCGCCACGACCAGTTGGTGGCTGGCCCCGGCCGCCCCGGTCCCCGTCAGCATCCGCGAGCGGGGAGATCGCACCCCTCGGGGGGCGGTTGGTCCGGGTGGCCGATCACCGGGCCCAGAAGGAGCGGCTCGTCGCCGAGCGCCGCCGGGAGGACGAGCAGCGGGCCCAGGCCGTCGCCGAGCTCCTTGCCGTCGGCGACCGGCTCGACGAGGTGCGGCTGTCGGGCGCCGCCCTCCAGGTTCTGTTCGAGCTCCTCGGCCAGGCGACAGCCCGGTTCGGGCCCGAGCTGGCCGGCGCCTCGGCGGCGCTGGTCGACGCCGACGTCGTTCTGTGGGTCGAGCCGTCGGCCCGACGCCACCACGCTGCGCAGCGCGTTGGGCAACCTCACCGTCGGTGGTTTCCGTCTGGCGATCACCCAGGCCGGCCGCCGCCCGGCGCCTGCCCCGACGAGCGCGTGCCGGGCCGATGGGATGGCCGAATGACCTTGTCGACGGCACCCGCCCGCGAGGCGGACGAGCGTCAGGACGCGTTGCGACTCCTCCTGCGCCATCCCCTCGTCACGGCCGAGGGGCCCCACGCCGAAGGCTTCCGCCTCGTGCGTCGCCACCGCGACGCGCTGGGTCGGGACTTCCGTCAGCTTCTCGGCTACCGCCTGGTTGTCGAGTCGGGCTTCGCCCGCCTCTACAAGGCAGGGCTCGGCCCCCACCGGGCCCGCCCGCTCCGGCGGGCCTCGGGGGCCCCGTTTTCACCCCGCGCCTACGCCTACCTGGCTCTTTGCTGCTCGGTGCTGCTCACTGGCCGCCAGCAGATGCTGCTGTCTTCCCTGATCGAGCAGGTCCGCCATGCGGCCGCCGAGGCCGGCATCGACCTCGGCGGCGACAGCCACGCCGATCGGCGGGCCTTCGTCGCCGCCCTGCGCCAGCTCGTGGCCTGGGGGGTGCTGGTCGAGGACGACGGTACGGTCGCCGCCTTCGCCGACGACGCCGGGGCCGAGGCCCTGCTCTTCGTCCGCCGCGACCTGGTGCGCCACCTGCTCGCCGTTCCTCTGCGGGAGGTCGAGGATCCCGATGAGCTCGTCCGCCTGGCCGCCGAGCCGGGGATCGGCGCCGGTGCCCGTCACCGTGTCCGCCGGCTCCTCGTGGAGGAGCCGGCCGTGCTGGCCGACGACGTCGACGACGAGTCGTGGGCCTGGCTGCGACAATTTCAACGCCGCGAGGCGCGCACGTTCGACGAGCTGTTCGGCCTCGAGCTCGAGATCCGGGCCGAGGGTGTGGCCGCCATCGATCCCCGCGACGAGCTCACCGACGAGGCCTTCCCCCGTGGTGGCACCCTCGGCCACGCCGCCCTGCTGGCGATCAGCCAGCTGGCCCGGCGCCTGCGGCCTGAGGAAACGCCCCGCGACGCGGTTGTCGGCACGGTCCCGGTGCCGCACGGGCTGCTCGAGGAGGTGGTGGCCGACCTGCTCGCGCAACACGGCCCCGTTGGAAGAACGAGTACGTCGACCATCCCGAGCGCCTGCTCCGCGACGTCGAGGACCTGCTCGTCGCCATGGGCCTCCTGCGCCGGGGGGCCGAGGGCGGGTTGCACCTCACCGCGGTCGCCAACCGCTACGCCCCTGAGGTCGTCGTCGTCCCCCTCGCCTTCTCGTTCGAGCCCACGGAGGCACCATCGTGACCACCCGCCTGTTGCCGAGCGGCCCCGGCCGGCGAGACCTGGCCGAGCCGATCGACGATCACGGCCCGAGCCCGGTGGGGCGATGGGTGCTGCACCGCGCCGGCATCCTCAACGTCTGGCAGTACGACCGGGTCGAGCTGCGCTTCGCCGGCGGCCGGCTGCTGCTGCGAGGCAAGAACGGCGCCGGCAAGTCGAAGGCGCTCGAGATCCTGCTCCCCTTCCTCCTCGACGGCGACACCCGGGCGCTCGACGCCACCGGTCGCGACCGCACCACCGTCGGCTGGCTGATGACCGAGGGCCGCCCCAACGGCAACCATGTCGGCTACGTCTGGCTCGAGCTGCGGTGCGTCGACGACGACGGCGCCGAGACGTTCCAGACGCTCGGGGCCGGCCTCAAGGCGTCGACCGCCACCCGTCGGGCCGACAGCTGGTTCTTCCTCACCGATCGCCGGGTCGGTGTCGACCTCGACCTCGACGTCGCCGGTGAGTGCCTCTCGATCGAGCGGCTGAAGGACGCCCTCGGCGACGATGCCGTCACCGCCTCGGGCGCCGAGCACCGCCGCCGGGTCGGGCGGCACGTGTTCGGGCTGTTCGACGAGGCTCGCTACCGCAACCTGCTCCACCTGCTGCACGCTCTCCGCGACCCCAACATCGGCAACCAGGTCGAGGCCGGTGAGCTGGCCCGCGTCCTGAGCGCCGCCCTTCCGCCGATCGACGAGCGAGTACTCACCGAGGCCGCCGGGCACTTCGACGACCTCGAAGCCATCCGCGACCAGGTCGACCGTTCGGCACGCACCGCCCTCGCCCTCGGCCAGTTCCTGGGCGACTACCGCCGCTACACCCGCACCGTGCTGTCCCGGCGGGCGGTGGCCGTCGAGCAGGCCGAGGCGGCTCGCGCCCGCGCCGCCCGCGCCGCCCGCCAACTGGGCCGAGCGGTCGACGAAGCGGCTGTCGCCGCAGCGCAGGCAGAGGAGGCGCTCGCCGCCCACCGGTCGCGAGCGCACCGATCGCGAGGCCGAGCGCCGTGAGCTCGAGCGCAGCGAGGGTTACCGGGCCCATCAGGACCTCGTCGACCGCCAGGAACGGGTCGCCGCCCTCGCGGTGGCGACCGGCGTGGCGGAGTCGGCCGCCGACCGGGCCGAGGCCGCCCACCGCCGAGCCGTCGCCGACCTGTCGAGCGCTGGCGACGACGTTCGGAGGTCGCTCGTCACGACCGGCGAGGCTGCGACCACCGTTGCCGGGCTTTCCGCCGAGAGCGGGCTCGAGCCGGCTCTGCTCGGTCCTCCGCCGGCCGCCGGTGCCGACGGCGAGATCGACCCCTCCGGCCTGGTGGCCGCGGATGAGCGGGCCCGGGCGGCGCGCACCCTCGTCGACGGCCGCCGGCGCCGCGCCGGCGAGGTCAGAGACCTGGCCCGGCAGGCGGAGCGGGCCGAGCAGGAGGCCGCAGGTGCCGACGAGCGGGCGGCGGTGTCGGAGGCCGAGGTCGAACAGGAACGGTCGCAGGTGGCAGAGGCCAGGTCGGCGCAGGTCGCCGCCGAGCAGGCGTGGTCCGGCGCCGTCGAGCGTCTGGACCACCAGCGGCCCGCCGTCGACCCTCGGAGTCGCCTGGCATCCGGTGCTCGCCGCGCTCGCCGTCCACCGCGAGGGAACGAAGTGGGTGGCGGAGGTTCGGCGGGCCGTCGCCGACGCCCTGGCGCAGCCCCAGAGCGAAGCCCGCCAGGTCGCGGCCGAAGCCGACCTGGCCCGGTCGCGCGCCGCCGAGTCCCTGACGGCCACCGAAGCCCGACTGGCCGAGGTCGAAGCGCAATCCGAGGCTCGCCCGAGGGCCTCTCGGTTCCGCGCCGCCGAGCGTGACCCCGCCGCCGGCGCTCCGTTCTACGAGCTCGTCGACCTCGCGGCGGGAGTCGCGCCTGACGATGCCGCCGGCCTGGAGGCCGCGCTCGAGGCGGCCGGGCTGCTCGACGCGTGGGTCAGCGCCGACGGGCTCGTCGTCCATCCCGGCACCCATGACACGCTGCTGCACGTCGGCGGCACGTCATTCCCGGCCGGCACGGCCACGCTGGCCGACGTGCTCGTGCCGGCCGCCGCCGGACGGCAGCCCGGTGGGTCCCGATACTGTTGCCGCACTGCTGCGGGCGGTCGGCCTCGACGACCAGCCCGGCGTCGCCTCCTGGGTCAGCCTCGGCGGTCGATGGGCGCTCGGAGTTGCCCGCGGCGCCTGGCGCAAGGACACAGTCGAGTTCCTCGGGGCGGCCGCCCGGCGGGCAACCCGTGAACGCCTGCTCGACGAGCTGCGGACCGAGGTCGCCCAGCACCGGGCAGACGTCGCCGAGGCCGCAGCCCGGGCCGTGGTTGCCGCCCACCGTCGCGACGCGCTCGAGGGGCTGCCCGCCACCCTGCCGCCGGCCGACACCATCGACGAGGCGGAGCGCGAGGTGCGCACTGCCGAGCGCACCCTCGCCGCCGCCCGCGCCCGCCACGACGCCGACCGCCGCCGGGCCGAGCATGCCAGAGCCACCGCCAATCGGCTGGCGGCGGGCGTCGCCCACGAGGCCCAGAGCGACGCGTTCCCTATCACCGTCAACGGACCTCGACCGCCTCCTCTCCGCCCTGGCCGAGCTGCGCGACGCCCTCGCCGACCATCGCCGAGCCCTGCACGACCTGATCCGCGAAGGCGAGCGCCTGGGCACCCGCCGCCGGGAGGAGGCCGACCGGCGGGCCGAGGCGGCCACCACCGCGGCCGAAGCGGGTCAGCGGCGGGCCGAGCACGACGTCGCCGCCCATGAGCTCGCCACCCTGCGCCAGGCGTTGGCGGCGACGGTCGATGCCGTGCTCGCCCAGCACGCCGAGGTCACGGCCCGCCTGATCGAGCTGGAGCAGTCGCTGCTGCCGGCGGCCGACCAGGCCCGGCGACACGCCGACGCCGAGCACGCGACGGCTGTGGCACGGCTGGACGAGGCCCGCATCGTGGAGGATCGGGCCCGATCCGTGCTCGTCGACGCCGGGGAGGCGCTCGGGGCGGCGGTCGCTCTTCCCGGTGTCCTGCTGGCCGCAACGGGGCTCGACCTCCAGAAGCTCGACGGGGTCGATCTCCCCGGAGACGGCGCCGACCGGGCCCGGTGCGGGCGTCGCCCTCGCGGCGGCGGTCGCTCCCCTCGTCGACGGCGACGACGAGGTCTCCGACGGCATGATCCTTTCCCGCTACGACCGCCTGAGCGAGGCGCTCCCCGGCGGCTACGACACAGCCATCGACGAGCAGGACGGCGTCAAGGTCGTCCACGTGGCCGACGACTCGGGCCGCCAGACCTTGGCCGTGGTGGCAGCCCGGCTGGCCGACGAAGCCGAGGCGGCCCGCGGGCGCCTGGCCGCCCGTGAGCGAGAGGTGCTCGAGCGCTTCTTGCTGCGTGAGCTGGCCGACGAGGTGCGCTCCAAGCTGCTCGACGCCCTCGACCTGGTGGCCGGCGCCAACCGCACGCTGGCCGGCGTGAGCACGTCCCACGGGAAGGGCGCCCATCTCGACTGGAAGCTGCGTGACGACGCGGCCGCGCCGGCAGGTGTTGCGGCCCGTCTCCTCGTCGACGAGCTCCGCGACGAGGCGGCCGACGCCGAGTTGCGGGACACGCTGCTCGCGCTCATCGACGCCGAGCGCGCCACCGACCCCACCGCCGGGTATGAGCAGCACCTGCGGGCCGCGCTCGACTACCGGGGATGGCATCGGTTCACGGTCAAGGTCACCGACTCCGCCCATCCCGGCTCCTCGCGCATCCTCTCGAGCCGGCTCGGGCTGTCCCAGGGCGAGCAGCGGGTGCTCTCCTACCTGGCCCTGTTCGCCGCCGCTGCGTCGCACTTCGAGGCCATTGCCCGTGATACGCCCACTGCCCCCCGCATGCTCCTTCTCGACGACGCCTTCGCCAAGGTCGACGAGCCCACCCACGGCCATCTGCTCGGCCTGCTCGTCCGCCTCAAGCTCGACTTCGTGCTCACCAGCGAGCGGATGTGGGGATGTTTCCCTTCGGTGCCCAGCCTGGAGATCTACGAGGCGGTGCGTGACCCGGCGCGGCCCGGGGTTGCCCTGGTCCACTTCCGGTGGGACGGCCACCAGCGTCACCTCGTCGGCGTGTGAGCTCGACTGGGGTCGCCTCGCTCGACCGGCCCGGCCTGGGTCGGCTGTGGGACAAGGTGGCCGAGCGCCTGCAGCGCAACGGGCTACGGCCCTCGGGCGTGCTCCGGCTCGACGAGCTCGATCGGACCGAGCGTCACGCCATCGCCGGCCTCCTCGGGCGGCCGATCGTCGGCGACCGGGTCACGGTCGACCTGGCCGGTCTCGACCGCCGGCTCCGCGAGAGCGGGGCCACGTCCGGCCTGGTGGCGGCCGCCGACCGCTTGCGGGGTCCCCTCATCGATCGCCCCGGCCGGCGACAGGACCGGGCCGATGCTGTTGCCCGCGTCTGGGCTGCCGGCCGCCGAGCCCTCGACGACGTCGGGCTCGGTGCTGCGCCATGGGTCGAGCCCTGGCTCGAGGAGCTTCGCCGGGCGGGGTCGCTGGGGCGGGTGCGGCCCGAGCGGGCCGAACGGGCGCTCGCAACCGCGGTGCGGTGCCTGGGGGCGCTGCCCCGGCACACGGACGGTGTGCCCTGCGGGCGGGGAGAGCTGGCATCACTGCTCACCGGCGACGCCCACGGGCTCGACGACGGAAGCCTGGTCGGCGCTGTCGTGCTGCGAGCGGCGGCCGCGATCGCCGGCACGCCCTACCCGTCGACCCCGGCGGGCCGAAGGGCGCTATGGCGCACCATGGGCGTAATCACCGACGAGGTCTCCACGACCGCCCTCACCGCAGGCCTTCGCTCGACCGGCGAGTCATGGCTCGATGAGCGCACCGCGTGCCGGCTGGGAGTCCCATCTCACTGCCCGTGACCTGCGACGAGTCGACCTCGGTTGCGCTCGCGGGAGGGGTCGTTCACGTGTGCGAGAACCCAAGAGTGCTCGAGGCGGCGCTCGACGCCGGGTGTCGCCGCGCTGTCGTTTGCACCCTCGGACAACCGACCGTCGTCGTCACGTTGTTGCTCGAGCAGCTCCGCTCCGCTGGCGCCGAGCTGCGCTACCACGGCGACTTTGATTGGCCTGGCATCACTATCGCCAACCTGCTTGTCGGCACCCATCAGTGCTTCCCGTGGCGCTTCGGCGCAACCGACTACCTCGACGCGTTGGCCCGGCTGGCACCGGTCCTTTCCGAGCTCCCGGTGCTGGGTGCTGACCCGGTGGCGGCTTGTTGGGACGAACAACTCACCTCTGTGATGGCGGCCGCCGGCCGTGCCGTTCACGAGGAGTTCTTGCTCGACGAACTACTCGCCGACCTCTCACCACGCTGAGGCCCGATCTGACCGTGGCCGGTCGCAGTGACAATGCCGGGCGTGTAGCTCGAACCGATGGGAGGAACCTTGCTCGATCAGACCTTCGAACTCCTGATAACCAACCATCGGGCGCTCTATGAGAAGACTGGGCGTCTCGGAGCCCGCCCGACGGCCAACCTCATCGGGTTCCAGGCAGGGCAACCACGTGTGTCGGTATCGTGCGCCCCATCGTCGCAACGCGACATGGTCGAACGATTCAGTGCCGCTGGGATGCTCCTCTCGTCGCTCGAGGTCGACGAGGCTTGCTTGATCATGGGCGACGAATGGGCGGAGCTGGTACTCCACCAGGACGAGCTTCCGTTGCCCGCTGATGGCTACGCCGCAGCCGTCGTGGCTGGCCGTCGCCCTCGTGGCGTAGTTCATGCCTACCAATACGACCGCGCCGCCGGCAGGATCCACTGGGCCGCGCGGGTTGAGCTGCGCCGCTCGCTCACTGAGAGCTTGTGGGCCGTAGTGCTCGCCCCACAATGCCTGGCGGGCGGAGAGTTGACTGGCAACGTCGCCGACGTCGTGGCCATCAATCAGAGGTTTGGCAACGAGGTTCTCGTCTTTGAAAGGAGCCCCGGATAGCCCGCAACTCTCGGAGCCCGCTTCACTGTCGCTGCGCTTGAGTTGAGCGCGCCGCGTGGGGACCACGCCTCGTCCGACTCAGCGGCCCCCTGAGGTCGGGATTCAGCTGGAATCCGGATACCGTTGCGGACGCTGGCCAATGCCGGTCGGCTCCAGCCCTCGGCACCGGGATCAGCTCACTATGTCGCGGATCTGAACGCTCGACGTCGGATCGTTGGTCGTCCAGCGGCGCCCCCGTGCCCAGCGGTAGGTCTGGGCGATGAGCGTGAGGATCTCCTGCAGCTCCTGGCGCGAGGCTCCGCCATTGTGCGCGGTCCGCAGCAAACCATCGATGTCGGCGGCGTCGAGGAGTACGGCGAACTGGCGACCGCAGACTGGTTCGATGACGGTGTCCGCGATCCTTCGGTAGCTCTCGACTGGGGCGGAGCCGTTGCCGTCGTCGAGCCAGGTGAGGTAGCGGTCGATAAGCTCGCGTACCTGAAGGTCGCCGAGGTGGGTGGGCCCGTGAGCGGTCTCGACAAGGTCGGCTAACGCTTGGTCGGCGTCCTTCTCGCTGCCGTTGACCGTGCGGTAACGACGGCGGGTGCGACCGTCGGGACCGGTACCGAGACTGACGGCCAGTTCCCACACCCCGTGCCGGACCTCGCGCTTCGATCCGCTGCGGCGCTCGCGGCGAGGGGCTGTCGCTTTCCTCACCTTCTTCGGCAGGTCGAGTCGCAGGTGGTCGAGTCGTACGCAGGCACGTTCCTCCGGGCACGCGAGCACTCGGGCCCCGAGAGGAACGGGACCGTGGGCGAACTCCCACGCGGCGCGCTGCACCGTGCGAAGCGAGCCATCAATGCGGACCAATCCCGTGCCTCGGGCGTCCCTGGCACCGGACCACACCTCATGACCGCCCTGCTGGCGGACCTTCGCCCGGAAGCGCTCCTCGCTCGGTGTCACGACATTGAGTTTAGCGAGAGTTTAGCGTCGTTTGGATAAGCGGGCGGATAAGCGGGTGAAGGGCCGAAAATCAGGGGGGAGTCGAGCGCGGCAGCGTCCTGACCTGCGGCTTCGTCGGTGCGCCCCCAGGGACTCGAACCCTGAACCCGCGGATTAAGAGTCCGCTGCTCTGCCAATTGAGCTAGAGGCGCTGGCGAGGGTGACCGAGGGGACTTGAACCCCCGACCTCCAGGGCCACAACCTGGCGCTCTAACCACCTGAGCTACGGCCACCACGCAGTTGTCTCCAGCATTGCACACCGGACACCGGTCGCCACTCGGAAACCGAGCCCGCGCCGGCGACGTTGCGTAGCCTGGAGAGACGCCCCTGTAGCTCAGCTGGATAGAGCGGCTGCCTTCTAAGCAGCGGGTCGCAGGTTCGAGTCCTGCCGGGGGCACTTGTTGCGGCCACTTCGGAGACAGATGTCGCGAGCCTGAGCTGCCGTAGGTCATCGACGCTGACACTCCGCACCGGCCGGTAGCGATCCGTCGTCAAAGCGGGCGAACGGCCCTTCAGGGGACGCCGATCACGGGACCCTTCCGGCTGGTCGACGGGATGGCCGACGGCCACCTCGGACCGGGGACACTCGTCCCTTGGCCATTCCGTGCCCCGGGCCAGGCGCGACCAGCGGTGAGCGCCCAGTTGGGATGGACGGCATCAGAGCCCACGACGGGCGCATCGACGTCCTCGTCAACAACGCCGCCTTCACTCGGTGGCTCGGCATCCGGGAGATGTCGGCAGACGACGAGCTGCGGACCATGCGCGTCGGCTATGACGGCATGATCCACACGACACGGGCCGTGCTGCCGGCAATGGTCGACGGCGGCTACGGCCACATAGTCAACATCGGCTCGTCGGCCGGAAAGGTGCTCGTCGGCGTTCGTCCGCGGCCTACGCAGCCGCCAAGGCCGGAGTGGATGCGTATACCCAGACACTGCAGGTGGAACTGGCACGCACTCCTGTCCACGTCATGCTCGTGCGTCCGGCGACGATCGCGGCACCGACTTCTTCCGCAACAACGTTTCCCACGAGCGGATGCCTCGGGTCGCAGACTTCATGCCCTACCTGTTGCCTCCGCAGGCTGCGGACGCCCTCCTCGCCGGATTGGCGAACGGCGTCGAGATACTCGACATACCGGGGTACCTGTGGATCGTCTACGCGCTCTTCGGCGTCGCTCCCGGCCTCACCCGTCGCATGCTGCGACCTGGCGGTGCCCGCCGGGAGTACGGCGGGATGGATTGGTATCGCGCCTAGCGAACAGCAAGATGCCGCCAAGCGGGACGGCGTAGAAGTTCGTCGATGAACACGTACGAAACAACCCACGGAGCCGCTGGCGAAGGGCTCGCGCGGCGATGAGCGTCATCCCGGTGACGAACGCCGTCGAGACCCAGATCGTGTCCGAGCTGAGGACTCTGATCGGACACCTCGGCGACGACGGAGGGCTGATGAGCAGCTCGCTGTACGAAACCGCTCAGGTTCTCCGAATGGCCCCCGACGCAGGAGGGACCGCGGCGACGGCCGAATGGCTCCTGTCCCAGCAGGCGGACGACGGCGGCTGGGGAGAAGTGGGCTACCCGCACGCTCGCGACGCCGTGACCCTTGCGGTCGCCCTCGCGCTGCAATCTCGGAGCACGGACCGCCGAACCGACGCGGCGGTGAAGGCGGCCGTGTCGTTCCTGGCCGGCCGGGCGGAGTACTGGAAGGAGCTGCCGGTCGACCTGCCCACGGCCATGGAGCTACGCCTCCCCCGGCTCCTCGCGGAGGCGTCGGAGGCCGGCCTCGACGTCCCCGCCGCGCAGTATGCGGTGCTGGAGCCGTCGGGGGAGCGCAAGCGCCGGATCCTCCTGGATCGCCACCTCGAACCGGGATCGCCCGGTCTGGCGTCCTGGGAGTCCTGGGGAGACAAGGCCGATCCGAACCTCCTCGACGAGGTGGGCAGTGTCGGCCACAGTCCCGCAGCGACCGCCGCCTGGCTCCAGGCGTCCAGCGGCATCCCCGGGCTCGACCAGGAGCGGGCCGGAGCGATTGCATACCTCACAGCTGCGGCCAGGTCGACGTGCAGTGACGTGCCGGGCGTGGTGCCGAACGCCTGGCCGATCCCACGGTTCGAGCAGATCTGGGGCCTGTACGCGCTGTTCTGCGCCGGCCTCCTGGATCATCCATCGCTCCGCGATGTCGTCGGCTGCCAGCTCGACGCGCTTACCCGCGCCCTGCGTCCGGAGGGCATAGGTATGAGCGATCACGTGCTCTACGAAGCCGACTCCACCGCCGTCCTGGTGACGCTTTTGTGCGCATCGGGTCGGCCGGTGGATGTGGCCATGATCGATCGTTACCGGGAGGGCGATCACTTCATGACCTATCCGGGCGAGTTCCAGGCGTCCATCACCTCGACCGCTCACTGTGTCTGCGCCCTGAGCGAATGCGGCCGTGACGTCGACGAGTGGGAGCGCCGGTTTCGTGCGACGCAGGAACCCGACGGGCGCTGGCTCCTCGACAAGTGGCACGCCTCGTGGCTGTACACGACCACCCAGGTCATGTTCGCCATCGCCGACGGCGCTGGGAACTCTCCTTGCTTTGGCGCCGCGGTCGACGGTCTGCTTCGTCACCAGCGATCGGACGGCGGCTGGGGAGCACACGGGTCGTCGACAGCCCTCGAGACCGCCTACGCCACCCTGGCCCTCCGGATGGCTGCCGATCGGGGCGTCGAGGAAGCCCGCGGCGCAGCCGCCCTTTCCGCCGCGTCGGCATGGCTTCTCACCCACCACCGACCGGACCAGCTCGACGGCCCGGCGTTCTGGATCAACAAGGACCTGTATCGGCCGATGCGCATCGACCGGGCCTTCGAGCTCGCCGCGACGTTGACCGTCCTCCCTCGATGAGCCCCGTCGAACCCGCGGATGACGATCGGCTGCACCAGGTCCGAGACATGGTCCGGGCCGCGACCCGGACCGAGGCCTACTGGGTCGGCGCGGAGAGGGCGGTGGACTCGTGGTTGGGGCCGGGGCAGGTCGAGTCGGACCTCGCCCGCGTCGCCGTCATCGACCTCGGGGTCGTGCTCGACGAGCTCTACGAGGGCGACGTCGGTGAGGCCCTCACCGCTCACCTGCAAGCGCTGACGGACCTGCAATCGGCCCGAGCGCGCCTGAGCGAGCCGGTCCCGGAGGCGTTCAGCCTGCTCTGGGCCGCGGAGTTCCTCCTCGCAACCATCGCCGTCGAAGGTGCCGAGTCGGTCGAGGGGCGGTGCTCGTCGTCGGTCGCCGGCGCCTGGCACCGGCTGTGGGCGGAGGCGGTGGGCACCCACAACGTCCAGCAACAGCGCACCTCGGCGGTGACCTACGGCCACGCCTTCCTCGAACGGTCACCCGGCTCGGGAACCACCTTCATCGCCGGCGTCGACGACTTCCTCACGGCGTTCGCGGACACGGGGGGCGGCCCTCTGGCGATCACGTGCGTCCTCCCCTTCGCCGGCGCGCTGAAGGCGATCGAGATGGAGGCCCTGATCGAGTACTTCGCCTCGGAGCCGTCGTTCCTGCGCACGATGTCCCGCGTCCTTCGGATGGCCCAGGACACGAGGTACGACCCCGACGAACCCCTCAACGCGGGCGTCGCCGGCATCGCCCGTCAGGAGGGGTGCGGGATCGAGAAGGCTCGAGAGCTGGGCATCATGCGCGCGTCGGAGGTCGGCCAGCAGCTGTGGGAGGCGTGGCTTCGGCAGCGAGACCTCGCCAGTGATCGGCTCCTCGGGGCCGTCCGGGCGCAGCAGGGGTCTCCGACCGCGAAGACCCTGGAGGTGCTGGCGACGAGGGCGCTCCTGCTGGCCGACGGGATTGCCGACGGCAACCTTGGACCGAGGACGCTCATCCCGTAGCCTTCCGCGCCGCCGTCCGGGCGTGCAACCGCGCCGCCGTCGCGATCAGATCAGCTCCCGAAGCTCCGCGAACGGTGACTCCGGCGACCGGTAGCGGTTGGTGGTCCCGTGCCAGTAGACGTTTCCGGACATCATCTCCTCCAGCCCGTCGAGGTACGGCTCGACCGTTGCACGCACCCCCTCGTCCCAGGGAGGCAGCTGCGCCCGGACCTTGGCAAAGGAATCGGCGTAACCGTTCACCAGCTCCAGGGACTCCTCGACCGCGGTCTCGAACGAGACGTCGCCGAGCTCCATCAGGATGTTGATCAGGTTGAAGTCGCTCCCCTCGACGACGAAGTCCTTGTGAAAGGAGAAGATGTCGTTCACGAGGGAAGCCATGGCGATCGCCAACCAGGTCAGGTGGGCGATCCGGTGGTCGTCCCGGATCTCGTCGGGCAGACAGACACCCTTGGTGAACTCGATCAGCTGACAGGTGTGCAGGCCGCCGGTGTCCCGAAGGCGCAGCTCGAGGAACGAGTCAAGGTCGCGCAGCAGGGTCTTGGCCCGCTGCAGGTCCGCCTCGCGAGCGATGACGGCGCTGATGTAGTCCTCGATGCCGGCGGCGAACAGCCTGAACCACCCGGGGTCGGCCTGCTCGGCCATCAGCGCGCCCATCTCGCCGAACGCCCGTTGCATCGGCGAAGGATGCTCGGGAAGGACCCGCGACTCGAAGATGGCCATCAGGTCGGCCAGGAACCGGGTCGCCGACTCCAGTGACTCGCCCGCCTCCGGGGCGATCGCCAGACCGCCGGCGTCGAATTGCAGGCTGTCGAAGAAGAGATCGTCGACCAGGAAGAACATGCTGTGGATGAGGCAGGTCGTCCGCAGCCGCTCGACGCTGACCGTGTTCGGGTAGAGGAAGCGGCTCATCGTGTTGAAGCCGTCGAAGTTGCGGGGTTTGATCCCGTGGCGCTCGAAGAACAGGCGGGCGAATTGCTCCGCCTCGTCGGCGAACCGGCTCTCGGCTCGCGGCGAGAACGTACGAATCGTGGCCAGGGCCGTCATGCGACGTCCGCCACCCAGCTGCCGTGGAAGCCGAAGGGGACCCGTTGGGGAAGTTGCACCGAGGCGATCGGAGGACCGGGGAAGTCGCTGGCATCGAGGATGACGAAGTCGCTGGTCTCCCGGCCGGCGTCGTAGACGTAGGTCATCACGTAGCCCTCGTCCTCGCCGGCGTCAGGCGAGGCGGGCACGAAGACGCCCTCGCCAGGCATTCGTCCCGGCCCGAAGTCGTGGATGTCCACCGAGCCTCGAGCCAGGTCGTGCTTGTACAGGCGGCTGGCCCCTACCGGCCCTGTTTCGTCGAAGGCGCCGGCCTGAAGCGTGTAGCAGTACCGGTAAGGGAAACCAGTCAGGCGGTCGTCGGCCCGCGGGAACTCGACGGGACGGTCGTCGAGCGCCTCCTCCCGGACCACACCGCTCCGCTGGTCGATCGTCCAGCGGTGGAGCGCGGCGGGCCCGAACCGGCTTGGGGAGTCCCGCCACAGCTCGTCGTAGCGGACGACGTCGACCACGATCCGATCCTCGTGTTCGAAGGCGTTCACGGTGTGGAAGGCGTAGCCCGGCTCGACCTCGTACCACCGCACGGGGCGGCCGGGGCCGCCTCTGGGCATGACGCCCAACCGGGCGCCATAGTCGTCGCTCCAGCGGTACGGCATGGTGCCCTCGAGGAAGCGGCCGAAGTCGAAGATCACGGGGAGATCGAAGAACACCACGTGGTTCCGGGTGAGGGCGAAGTCGTGGATCATCGTCGCCCCGGGCACGTCGATGACCTCGGTCTGGACGAGGCTCCCACCGGCGTCGACCCGGTGGTAAGTGAGAAGGGGAGGCACGAAGCCGTAGCCGAAGAAATGCAATTCACCGGTAGTCGGGCACCGCTTCGGGTGCGCCGTCATGGGCGTCGAAAGCCGACCCCCGAAGTCGTGGCGTCCGACGGTGTCCAGCTTCGTACCGATCTCGGTCGGCCCTGACGTCTCCATGAGGGCGAGGACGCGGCCGGCGTGCACGAACACATGCGTGTTGGCCAGGTCGATGGTCCCGTCCGCCGACATCGTCGACCTGCCCTCGCGGAACCCGTTGGTGCGGACCCACCTGTTGCGGTACGACGTCGCCCGGCCGTCGGCGAGCTCGATGCCGTGGATCATCCCGTCGCCGAAGAACCAGTGGGCGGTGTCGCCCACCCGTGGGTTCGGCCCGTTGCGCAGATAGCGACCCACCAGTGAGCGAGGGATCTCCCCGTCGACCGCGAGATCGAAGCTCGTGACCTCCTCGTGCACCGGGGCGTAGTTGCCACGTAGGTGAAACGGGGTGTGACGAGCGGTCGGCTGTTCGGGTCCAGGCGGGGCCGCCCGGCGCGAGCCGCGAAGCGCCCGAGCGAGATCGTCCCGCACCAGTTGCCAGTAGGTCGCCCCGAAGTCCGCCGGGTTGAAGCGGCAGAGCTGGGCCACGTACTCGACCCGGCTGTGGCGCAGACGGACGCTGCGGAGCATCTCCCTCCACGAGTCGTGCAGGCCGTCGGTCGTCAGCAGCCGGGCGCAGTCCTGCCGGAGCCGGGGCACCACGGTGGCGAGGAGGTGCTCGTTGATGCCGACCAAACGGGCGTCCACCCGATGCAGGAGGTCCGGCATTTCTTCGCGACAGAGCCCGAAGCGCGCCAGAAGGTCCGCCGGGTAGTAACAGATCCCCCGGACGGTGTCCTCGTGCAGGTCCCGGAGGTTGTTGAAGAACTGGTCGAGCGCGCCGAGGGCCGCCACCTCGGACGAAAGACCGGGCGGCTGGTAGGGGAGAGCCTGGAAGAAGGTCCCCGACAGGCCGTAGAGGGCTGCGACGTACTCGTCGGCGGTTTCGAGCTGGGGGAGCCGGTACCTCCAGAGCGCCTCCAGGTAGCCGTCCCAGGGATCGAGCATCTGCTCGGTGATGCCCTCTCGTCGCCAGCGCTCGGCCAGCCGGAGGAACAGGGCGCGGAAACGGGTTGACCCGGGCACGCCGCCCGCTCGAAGGGCCTGCCAGTCGAGCATGAACGTCTCGAAGCCCGCCGCTCCGGCCTCCCTCGACTCGCCGTGCCCGAACAGTTGGCTCTCCAGCAGGCGATCAGGTGCCCGCACCCACTGCAGGGTGGTCAGCCAGTCGGTCCTCGCCGCGCCGGACAGCTTCATGACCCATGCGACGTTGTCCTCGTCCTTCAGCCGATCGTCGGTCTGCGTGGTGTAGTCGGCCGAGTGGATGAGCGACGAGACGGCGGCCCCCAGCGCCGGCTCGTTCACCGATGCACCATCGGGGATGGTGCATCGGTGATGACCGTGACATCCGGCCACTGGCCGGACGAAGCGCACCACATTGGTTCGCCAAATGAGCTTGGCGCCTGCGGCTCGTTCACCCCCAGAAGGCGTCGACGGTGTCCTGGTCGTCGGCCACCGCCCAGTACTCGCTCCACTGGCCGTCCGGCCCGTTGCGGAGGATCTGGGCCAGCACGACGTCGAGGCTCTTGGAGTCCTTCTGGGCCGTGACCCGCGTGAACATCGCGGTGTACCGGTCGGAGGACACGATCGACTCGGGCTCGATGCGGAGCGTGCCGCCCGTCAGTCGCTGCACGTCCTCGAAATAGGAGAACAGTGCCTCGCGCCCGCTGTAGTCGCCGCTGAGGTGGTGCCGCCCGCCGACGTGCCACACCACGTCCTCGGCGTAGAAGTTCCGAAGGGCGTCAAAGTCGCCGTTGGCGAAGGTGTCGACGTAGTCCCTCGCCCGCTGAACTCCCGGGTGCTCGTCCATGGATCCTCCTTCTCGCCGACCCCGACTCAACCGGTGACGGCACTCGTCTCGCTGGTCTCGAATTGCGAACTCGAACTGGTGGCGCCTTCGGGTCGCGGCCGGAGGCCGACCACGCTGAACGCGGTGATGGGGTCGTACAGGCCCTTGATCGTGAGCGGTCCGACCTCCTCGCTGTCGGCGATCTCCGCCACGGCGGTGTGGGCGCGTTTGCTGATGAGGATCTGGCCGTGGCGCGCCTCGTCGCAGAGGCCGGCGGCGAGATCCACGACGCTGCCGACGGGCCCGTAGTGGAACCGGCCTTCGATCCCGATCGTCCCGAGGGTGGCGTACCCGAACGCCAACCCGACTCCGAAGCCGACTTCGTGCCCCCGGCGACGCCATTGCCGCGTGGTCGTCATCATGTGGTCCCGCAGGGCCACTGCCATCCGAAGGCCCTGACAGGCCCGGTCGGGGGGCGGGAGCGGGTCGTCGAGGAACACCATGGCCCCGTCGCCGGCGAAGAAGCCCACGGTGGCCCCGAACTCTCGGGCCAGCACTCCGATGGCGCCGTGGAACTCGCGCAGGACGTCCATGGCCTCGTCGGGCTCGGCGAGCTCGGAGAAGGACGCGAAGCCTCGCAGGATGGCGTAGAGGACGGCGATCTCCCGACGGTGGTCGTCGGGCAGGCGTACCGGCCCGGCGGCCGCAGAGTCAGCCATCGGCCAGGCCCCGCCCGAGCAGGCCCTGGACCTTGGCGATGAGGCCGGCCAGGTCGATCGGCTTGGTGTCGTAGTCGTCGCAGCCGGCTTCGGGCGCCTTCTCGCGGTCGCCGGCCATGGCGTGGGCGGTGAGGGCGATCACCGGGATGGCGCGACGTGGCCGGGTCCGACTTCAGCCGGCGGGTCGCCTCCCAGCCGTCGATGCACCGGCAGGCTCATGTCCATGAGGATGAGGTCGGGGGTCTCGCTGAGGGCCATGGCCACGCCTTGCGCGCCGTCGACGGCGATGACGACCTCGTACCCTCGGCGCACGAGCCGGCGGGAGAGCATGTCGCGGTTCATCTCGTTGTCCTCGACGAGCAGGATCTTGGGCATCACGGCTGGACAGGCCGCTACGACGCCAGGGAGCCGAGGACGTCGGTGGCGGCAATCCCGGCGTCACCGTCGAGCAGGCTCTCCGCCCCGTGGGCCCGTAGGAGGTCGCGCAGCTCCCGCGGCGGCGGGAAGTACTCCGTCTCGTCGGTCACGCTGACCACCTCGACGCCTTCGGCCGGCGCCAGCCGTGCGATGACGGCGCGGACAACCTGTTCGGCGGTGGATGCGCTGGCGGTGACGCCGATCGTGCCGCTCAGGTCCGCGGGGAGCTCGGCCGGCCCGTCGACACGGATCACGCGGGGGCAGCGAGAACCCTGGGCGACCTTCACCAGGGCGAGCGCGTTGGACGAGTTGGCGGACCCGATGACGACGATGGCGTCGGAGCGGTCGGCGATCGCCTTCAGGGCCGTCTGGCGGTTCGTCGTTGCAAAGCACAGGTCGCTGCGTTCCGGCACCCAGATGTCGGGGAAGCGCTCCTGCGCAGCGGCCAGGACGCCCTTCCACTCGTCGAGGCTCAAGGTGGTCTGAGCGAGGAACGCGGCGGGACCGTCGACGTCGTTGAGGCCGGCGACGTCCTTCGGCCGCTCCACCAGCCGCATGGCGCTGGGGGCCACCGCCATGGTGCCGATCGCCTCGTCGTGGCCCTCGTGGCCCGCGTAGATGACGGTGAACCCCTTGCCCGCCCGCACCTTGACCTCGTGGTGGACCTTGGCGACGAGTGGGCACACGGCGTTCACGACGACGCCGCCCTTGGCCCGAGCCGCGGCCACCAGCTCCGGGGCCGAGCCGTGAGCGGAGAGCATGAGCGGCGCGCCGGCGGGGACCTCGTCGAGCGTGTCGACGAAGATCACGCCGACGCTCTCGAATCGCTCGACCACGAACTTGTTGTGGACGATCTCGTGGTAGCAGTACACGGGCGCTTCGAACAGGTCCACCATCCACGCCAGCGCCTTGATCGCCATCTCCACGCCGGCGCAGAAGCTGCGGGGGGTGGCGAGGAGCACCTTGTCCACGTAGAGGGGCCAGCTCGACTGCTCCGCGCCAACCAGCTGGTTCGTCATGGGCACACCAGTTCCATCGGAGGTCGCCGCACGGGTTCGTTGTACCGCTCCGACCCCGACGGTCGATTGACACGCACTAGGTGTCCACTAGGCGGGGGGTCTCGGTGGACGGGCGGACCGGGGCGTTGCCGTACCGCCCACACTCGAGGGACCAGTCGAGGTTGCCGCGCATCCAGCAACGGAGCATGGTGACCAAGGCCCTGAGCTGCGTGTCGGCTTGCCCTTCCACGCTGGGAAGCCGGGCTGCGGTTGCGTCGAAGTCCGCGACCTCCTGGTCGTGCCGAGCGACGACCTCGACGGTGGCCTCGTCCCGAGACATGCCCCTGTGATGCATCAGGACCGCGACGTAGTTGTGGAACTCCCCGACGGCCAGTTCCTTGCTGGCGGAGAGCACGTCGTTCTGCCAGCAGACGACGTTGTTGGCCATGACCCGCAGCGCGTCCACGGTCGGATGAGCCTGCAGCTCGGCAGGAAGGTGGATGCCCTCGGTGACCTCGCCGACGTGCATCGAGCAGGCGACGGCGCCAGACCGACGTCGCATGGCTACGTACTCCTCGACATCGGGGATCCGAGCTGTAGCCCGGTTCGCCGCCTCCCACACCAGCGCGTCGAAATAGTCTCGGCAGCCGGCGGTGAATCTCGGCAGCCAGTCCCCCGGCGCGTGCTCGAGGAATCGCCGTCTCAGGTCGACCAGCGCACGCTCCAACACGTCCTCGTTCTCCGGGCTGGTGGCATCGGTCCCGGGTCCGGACACGAGGACGTCGAGAAGCCGGTCGGTGAGCGCCTGCATCTGGGTCGGTGACCTGCCCAGGCCGGTCGCGTCGCCGCGATCGTCCAGCACGAACAGCCATGCGTTCCAGTCCGAGGCCAGCCCGACCAGCTCGACCGCCCGGCAGGGATGGCAACGAGCCGGGAGCCATCCGTATCTCGACCGGCTCCAGCTGTCGAGGCTGTCGCCCGGTTGCACGAGACCCTGGTCGAGCAGCCACGTGGTGGTGTTCAGGTCGATCGCCTCGGCCCCCGGGTTGACCGCGGACGGGAAGGGGCAGCAGAACATGTCCTCCGTGGAGCGCCTGAGAGAGTCGGTCGTCATGCGGGCACCACCGCCGGGTAGCGCTCGCCGTCGAGCGTCACCTGCGCCCGCCTCTCGACGCTCTGGCGCGCCCGCAGGCGGGCCCGACGGTCGGCGTCGAGGACGATCTCCACGTCGTCGGGGAATACCTGGATGTGGGCGTCGAGGGCGTCGGCGATGACCTCGGGGATGGCGGTCCACGGGATGAGGTGGTCGAGGAAGGCCTGGACGGCGACCTCGTTCGCGCCGTTGAGCCACGCCGGCGCCGTCCCGCCCAGCCGGCCCGCCTCGTAGGCCAGGTCGAGGCACGGGAACGCCTGGCGGTCGGGGGCCTCGAAGTCGAGCCGGCCGACTTTCGTCCAGTCGATGGCGCCGAACGGCGTCGACAGCCGCTCGGGGTAGGCGAGGGCGTACCCGATGGGCAGCCGCATGTCGGGCATGGAGAGCTGCGCGACGGTGGCTCCGTCGGTGAACTCGACCATGGAGTGCACGATCGACTGCGGGTGCACCACCACGTCGATGCGGTCGTACCCCACGCCGAACAGCTCGTTGGCCTCGATGACCTCGAGGCCCTTGTTCATGAGCGTGGACGAGTCGACGGTGATCTTGGGGCCCATCTTCCACGTCGGGTGGTCGAGGGCGAGATCGACGGTGACCCTGCCGAGGTCCGCGAGCGTCTTGCCCCGGAACGGCCCGCCGCTGGCGGTGAGCACGATCCGGCGGACCGCCTGGTCCGACGTGGCCGCCCGGAGGCACATGTGCACCGCGGAGTGCTCCGAGTCGACGGGCACGATCTCGGCCCCCGGCGTCCGGCGGGCCTGCTGCACGACCGGTCCGCCCACGACCAGCGACTCCTTGTTGGCAAGAGCCAGCCGCTTGCCCGCCGTTGAGGGCCGCCAGGGTGACGGGAAGGCCGGCGAAGCCGACGACCCCGTTGACGCACACGTCGGCCACGCCGGCGATCTGGGCCAGGGCGTCGGGACCGGCGACGACCTCGGTGCCCGCCGGCACACGCGACTGCAACGCCGACGCCAGCGACTGGTCGGCGATGGCCACGTACTGCGGCCGCAGCTCGTTGGCCTGGGCCACCAGCGCGTCCACCGAGCGGCCGGCCCCGATGGCCACGACCTGGTAGTTCTCGGGCTCGGCCCTGACCACTTCGATGGTCTGGGTGCCGATGGAGCCGGTCGACCCGGCCAGGCTGACCGTCGTGGCTCTCGTCATCCGAGGCTTCCGACCAGCTCGACCTCGGGTGGGGCTCCAGCCGGCCCCATGCCGTGGGCCTCGAGGGCGCCGGCGACGCTGGCGGCGATGCCCGGGCCGTCCAAACCCAGCCGGGCGTGGATCGACCCCTGCGAGCCCTGGGGCAGGTACTCCCGGGGGATGCCGAGCACGACCACCGGCGGCGCCGGCCGGCTCGGGTCGTGGGCGGCGATGGCGTCGGCCATGAGGGCGCCGGCGCCGCCGATGCGGATCCCGTCTTCGGCGGTGACGACCAGGCGGTGGCCGGCGGCGTCGGCGATCATCGCCGGGTCCAGCGGGCTCACCACCCGCGCGTCCCAGACGGTGGCGGCGATGCCCTGGGTCTCCAGCAGCGAGGCGGCCCGCTCGGCGGCCTCCACCAGCTTGCCGACGGCGAGGATGCAGACGGTGCCGTCGCCGTGGCGGGTTCGCCGGGCCCGGAGGCCGGAGCCGACCTGGTCGGGAGGCACCTGACGAGCGGCGCCCTTCGGGTACCGCAGGCACGAGGGGCCGTCCAGGGTCAGGGCGTCGCCGAGCATTACCGCCAGCTCCTGGGCGGAGGACGGGGCGAACACCGTCAGCTTGGGGATCTTGAGGCACAGGGCCAGGTCGAGGACGCCGTTGTGGGACGGACCGTCGTCGCCGGTGATGCCGGCCCGGTCGAGGCCGAACACGACGGGCAGGCAGTGGAGCCCGACGTCGAGGTTGGCCTGGTCGCAAGCACGGGAGAAGAACGTGGAGTAGACGGCGACGACGGGTCGCAGGCCTCCCATGGCCATGCCGGCGGCGGCGGTGACCGCGTGCTGCTCGGCGATGCCGGCGTCGACGAAGCGGTCGGGGAACCGGTCCTGGAACGGCAACAGACCGGTGGAGCCGGGCATGGCGGCGGTGATGGCGACCACGTCGGGGCGGGTCTCGCCGACGGCGACCATCGCCTCGGCGAAGGCCTGGTGTACCCGGCCAGCCCCCCCTGCACGGGGCCGGTCTCCAGGTCGAAGGCCGACACGTCGTGCCAGCGCTTCTCCTCGTCCTCCTCGGCCGGCCGGTAGCCCCGTCCCTTCTGGGTCAGCACGTGGACGAGCACCGGCCCGTCGTGGAGGGCGGCCTCGCCCAGCGCGGCCTCCATGGCCGGCACGTCGTGGCCGTCGACCGGTCCCATGTACCGCACGCCGAGCGCCTCGAAGAACCGCGGCCGCCTCCGGTGGCGCGCCGATGAGGTGGGACACGGTCGGGGCGTAGGAGCGACCGTTGTCGTTGAGGATCACCACCGCCTTGGCGCCCCCGTGGCCCAGGTTGTTGAGCCCCTCGTAGGCCATCCCGCCGGTCATGGCCCCGTCGCCGATCACGACGACGACCTTGCGGTTTTCGTCCCGGAGCTGGATGGCCGTCGCCAGCCCGTGGGCGTAGCTGACCGCGGTCGAGGCGTGGCTGTTCTCGATCCAGTCGTGCTCCGACTCGGCCCGCGACGGGTAGCCGGCCAGGCCGCCCGCCTGGCGCAGGGTCTGGAAGGCGTCGCGTCGCCCGGTGAGGACCTTGTGGGCGTAGGCCAGGTGGCCGGTGTCCCACAGGATGATGTCGCGCGGCGAGTCGAACACCCGGTGGAGGGCGATGGTCAGCTCGACCACCCCGAGGTTCGAGCTCAGATGGCCGCCCGTGGCCGACACCGCCTCGACGATGAACTGCCGGAGATCCTCGGCCAGCGCGGGCAACTCGTCGTGGTCGAGCTTGCGCAGGTCGGTGGGCTGGCTGACCCGCTGGACCAGCCGGGCCTCGGCGAGGACGGCCTCAACCGCCCTGTCGATGTCGAGTACCGCGGTCATCTCTGGCTCCCGTCGTGGTGGTTCACCGGTCGTCGTTCGGGGTCAGGCGCCGACGAAGGCGTCGTCGACCCGCTTGCGGATGAGCTCGACGCGCTTCTCGTCGTCGTTGGCGTCGTCGCCCTTGTCTCCCAGCAGGGCCTGGCGGTCGTCGTTGGCGGCCTTGGCCGCCCCGGGGTCGGCCTTGGCCAGCGCGGCATCGGCTCCGAACTCGACGATGAACTCGGCCCACTTGACCAGCTCGGCGACCATCTGGTCCTCGGGCACGACGGCGACGTTCTTGCCCTTGACGAACAGGTGGCCCTTCTTGCGCCCGGCGGCGATACCGAGGTCGGCGTCACGGGCTTCGCCCGGACCGTTGACCACGCAGCCCATGACCGCCACCTGGAGCGGGATCTGGCGCTCGCCGAAGGCGGCGAGGGCGTCGTTGGCCACCTTGATCACGTCGATCTCGGCCCGGCCGCAGCTCGGGCAGGCGATGAGGTCGACCGACTTCCGCTCCCGCAGGCCCATGGCCTCCAGCAGCGTGCGCCCTGCCCGTGCCTCCTCGACCGGGTCGGCGGTGAGCGAGTAGCGGATCGTGTCGCCGATGCCCTCGGCGAGGAGCGTCGCCATGCCGGCCGTCGCCTTGATGACCCCGGCCGGCCCGGGCCCCGCCTCGGTAACGCCCAGGTGCAGGGGGTGATCCGTGAACTCGGCCAGCTGCCGGTAGGCCTCGATCATCAGGGGCACGTATGACGCCTTCACCGAGATCTTCACGTCGGAGAACCCGACGTCCTCGAAGTGGCCGAGCTCGATCTTGGCCGACTCGACCATCGCCTCGGGTGTGGCGCCGCCGTACTTCTCGTACAGGTCCTTGTCGAGCGAGCCGGCATTCACCCCGATGCGGATCGGTACCCCGCGGTCGCGGGCCTCGGAGGCGACGGCCTTGATGTGCTCGGGCCTGCGGATGTTCCCGGGGTTGAGGCGTAGACCCTGCACGCCGGCGTCGAGGGCGGCCAGGGCCATCCGGTACTGGTGGTGGATGTCGGCGATGATCGGCACCGGCGAGCGGGGCACGATGTGGGCCAGGCCCTCCGCCGCCTCGGGCTCGTTGCACGTGCAGCGCACGATGTCGGCGCCGGCGCCGGCCAGGGAGTAGATCTGGGCCAGCGTGCCCTCGACGTCGGCGGTCTTGGTCGTCGTCATCGACTGGAGCGAGATGGGGGCTCCACCGCCCACCGCCACGTTCCCGACCTTGATCTGGCGGGTCTGACGGCGCGGTGCGGCGGTGAGATTGGGACCGATCATCGGACTTTCCTCCTGTTGTCCTGCTGCGGGTTGAAGTCGTTCATCGCTGGTACCGGGCCGTGTCCGCGCTCCACTCGAGGTTTCCTCGCATCCAGGAGCGCAGGCCGAGGAGGTATACCTCGACCTCCCGCCCGATGGGGCGCTCCGCGGTCACCTGGGCCTGCAGGTCGATGAACGACCGGACCTCGGCGTCGTGC
The DNA here is from genome assembly GCA_963825765.1 of uncultured Acidimicrobiia bacterium. Classification (GTDB taxonomy): domain Bacteria; phylum Actinomycetota; class Acidimicrobiia; order Acidimicrobiales; family AC-14; genus CAWGUU01. The sequence goes on along the minus strand of CAWGUU010000003.1, from coordinate 855,380 downwards.
AGGTCGACGACAGTGTCCAACGCCGCCTGGAGCGAGCAGCCGCGGTCGTGCTGCAGCACGAGCACCAGGTTGTGCCGGGAGCCGGAGTCCAGCTCCCTTTGTAGCGAGAACAGGTCGTTGGCCCAGCACACGGCGTTGATCGCCTTCGCCGTGAGGTCGTGGATCCCCGACGACGCCAGCGCGTCCGAGGGCACCTCGACGCCTTCGGCCAGCTCGATGAGGTCCACGCAGTGGTCCATGGCGCTCGTGCGGGGTCGCATCTCGAGGTACTCCGCCAGCGCGGGGGTCCGGCTCTGGGCCCGGTTGGTGGCCTCCCACACCAGCGCGTCGAAGTAGGCGTCGACGTCGCGGCCGAAGCGGGCCATCCACGCCGCGGTCGAGCGTCCCGACATCCGCCGGAGCAGGTCGGCGAGGCTTGTTTCCAGGGGTCCGTCGTGGTCACCGGTGCGGGCGCGGGGCGACTGCAGGAGCTCACCGAACCGGGCCAGCTCGCGGGTGAGCTGCGCCGGCCGGGTGCCGACCCCGCTCTCGTCGCACTGGTTGTTGAGGGCACAGAGCCAGCCGATCCAGTCGGAGGCGATGGTGAGGGTCTCGAGGTCGGCGTTGGGGTAGGCCCGTGCCGCCAGCCACCCGCAGCGGTAGCCGCCGAAGCGCTCGTACCCGTCGCGGCTGAGCAGGTCGTGGTCGACGAGCCAGTCGAGGGTGTGGCTGTCGGCGTCGGCGGCGTGCTCGTTGAGGCGGGACGGGAACGGGCAGAACAGCGAGGGCGCGGTGAGGGCGGGGCTCATCACGACGCCCGGGCCGTCACGAACTCGCCGAGCTGCCGCAGGTCCAGGAGGAAGGGGTTGGCGTCGAGCCCTCCCTCGCCGCCCGCCGCCTCGCTCAGGGCGGTCGCAGCCCGTCGGCGGTACTGCTCGGCCTGGTCCTGGGCGTACGTCTCCGCGTGACAGTCCTCCAGCACCAGCCGCACGTAGGCCTCCTCGTCCGGGGTCAGCTCGGCACTGGCGGCGTAGATGTCACGGAGCCGGGCACGCGCTTCCGGCTCGGCTTCCCGGAAGGCGAACACGATCGGCAGGCTCTTTTTCCGGCGGCGGATGTCGTTGGCCGCCGACTTGCCGGTGAGCTCCTCCGATCCCCATATCCCCAGGATGTCGTCCCGGATCTGGAAGCCGAGGCCGAGGAGCCAGCCGTACTCGGAGAAGGCGTCCAGTCTCGGGCCAGGCCCCCCGAGGCCCAGCAGCGCTCCGCCGTAGGTCGCGCACCTGGTCAGCGCCGCCGTCTTCCCGCCGATCATCTCGAGGTACATCTCCGGTGTCACGTCGAACTGGGTCTCGAAGGCGATGTCCCGCTTCTGCCCGACCGTCACCCGGATCGACGTCCGGGCCAGCGTCGCCACCAGCTCGGCCACCTGGGGTCCGGCGACGCCACGTTCCCGGAGCCGGTCGAGGGAGCCGAACGCGAGCATGTGCATGCAGTTGCCCACGTTGATGGCCTGGGCCTCGCCGCAGATCGTCCACAGCGTCGGGCGTCCACGGCGGAGCCGGTCGCGGTCCTGGACGTCGTCGTGGACGAGGCTGAAGTTGTGCAGCAGCTCCAGGGCAGCGGCAAAGGGCACGGCGTCCTCGAGCGCCCCGTCACCTGCGCCCTGGTAGCAGAACAGGGCCAGGCCCGGCCGGAGCTTCTTGCCGCCGCTCCCGGCCCGTGCTCCGTCGAGCGGCCGGAAGTCGGTGTCGGCCCAGCCGAGGTGGTACTGGATGGCGCCGCGCATCCATTCGTCGTCGACCTGCTCCTCGATCACCTCGGCCATCTCGCGGTCGACCTTGGCGGCATAGTCGTGCAGCCGGACCTCGAACCCGTCGACCTTCGGCAATGTGGCAGGCATGCATCCTCCGCGCACTCGTCCACCCTGATGAGCGATGTTCTACGGCGGGTGACCCCCCGAAGGGCTTCGCGGCCACTAGGCGCGGACGAGGCGCCCCGCGTGCGTGCAGCGGGCGCCTAGCCGGCGCGAAGCCCGGGGGGCAGACTGAGGCTCGTGCAGTCGCCGATCATGCAGTCGTCGGGCAGCACCCCGCTCAAGCGCCGGCGGGCCAAGATCGTCGCCACGCTCGGGCCGGCGAGCGCCGACCGGGCGACCATCGCCCGGCTCATCGCCGCCGGCGTCGACGTGTTCCGCCTGAACATGTCCCATGGCGACCGGGAAAGCCACGCCGCGGCCCACCGGCTCGTTCGGGAGGAGGCCGGGGCGGCGGGCGCACCCGTGGCCGTGCTGGCCGACCTCTGTGGTCCGAAGATCCGGGTCGGCCGCTTCGATGGCGGCAGCATCGTGCTGGAGGCGGGGAGCGGGGTCACGATCACGAGCCGCCCGGTGATCGGCCGGCAGGGACTGATCCCCTCCGAGTACGAGCCGCTCCCAAGAGACGTGCGGCCCGGGGGCCGGGTGCTCCTGGCCGACGGGCTCCTCCAGCTGCGCGTCGATGCCGTGGCCGGTACCGATGTGCATTGCACCGTCGTCTACGGCGGCGTGCTGTCGGACCGCAAGGGCATCAACCTTCCCGATGTCGCCCTTTCGGCGCCGTGCCTGACCGACAAGGACAGGGACGACGCCGCCGCGGTGCTCGCCATGGGCGTCGACTTCCTCGCCCTCTCCTTCGTCCGCAGCGCCTCGGACGTGAAGGAGCTGCGGTCCCTGATCCCTCCCGGCCGGGACGTCGGGCTCATCGCCAAGATCGAGCGCCCCGAGGCCCTCGACGACATCGACGCCATCATCGAGGCTTCCGACGGGATCATGGTGGCCCGCGGCGACCTGGGGGTGGAGCTGCCCCCCGAACGGGTGCCGATCATCCAGCGCGAGCTCGTCGCCCGGGCCCGTGCCTGGTCGAAACCCAGTCATCGTGGCGACGCAGATGCTCGAGTCCATGACCGATCACCCCCGGCCGACGCGCGCCGAGGTGTCCGACGTCTCGACTGCCGTCTTCAGCGGTGCCGACGCGGTCATGCTCTCCGGCGAGACCGCTGCGGGCCGCCACCCGGTGGAGGCCGTCGAGATGATGGACCGCATCGTCCGCCAGGTAGAGGGCCACCTCTGGACGGAGAACGGGTTCACCTTCGAGTGCCGGCCGAAAAGCGAACCGTTCCTGTTGCACGAGGCCATCGGACGGTCCGCCGCCCAGCTGTCACGGGACCTGCAGGTGCGCTCCATCGTCGTCCTGTCGCCGGGTGGCGCCAGCGCCCGGGTGATGTCGAGCGCCCGACCGGCGGCGCCCATGGTCGCGGCCACGACGTCGCCCGATGCGCAGCGGCGGATGAACCTGCTGTGGGGTGTGGTCCCCGAGCTGGTCGACGACGCCGACCTCGAACGCCCCCGTGCCGTCGCCCGTGCCCTCACCATCCGGCGGGGCCTGGCCGAGCCGGGTCACCGCATCCTCACCGTGACCGGACTCGACGACGACGGTTGCAGTGGGGAGCCGGCGCCGTCGATCACGGTGGTGACGGTGTGATCAGGGCAGGCTGATCAGGGCAGGCTGATCTCAGGGCAGGGAGGCCAAGGAGCCTTCGGCCCGGTCCCGGAACAGCTCGGCGCCCTGGGCCGCGGCCACCTCGATCGCCCGTCGGAGTGACGACGTGCCGTCCTCGTGGCGGCCCACGGCGACCAGGAGCTCGCCCCGGATCCGGTGCAGCTCGGCCTCGTAGAACCGCTGGCCGCTGTCGTTCGCCAGGGCCAGCGCCTCCTCGACGACCGCGAGCGCCTCGTGGAGCTGGCCCGCCTGCCGGTGCACCTCCGCCAGCTTGCCGAGCGAGAGCGTCCAGAACGCCCGTTGGCCTGTGTCTCGCATCCGGTCGACCGCCGAACCGATAAGGGCGAGTCCGGCGCCAGGGTCGCCCTCGCGGGCCAGCAGCCACCCTCGCGCCACCTCCGCCCCGTCGACGAAGTCTCGGAGCTGGTGCGACCGGGCGAGCGTGAGCAGCTCGTCGCTCCGTGCACGGAGTAGCGGCATGGCGTACGCGAACATGCCTCCGACGATGTCGACCTGCAGGGCGATGGCCAGCGTGAACGGATGGGCCAGCCGGGTCGCACGGGCGACCATCCCGCGGGACAGCTCGTCGGCGGCCGCCTGCTCGCCCGCCAGCGAGAGCACCATGGCCAGGTAGCCGTCGATGCTGACCGGCAGGTCGGTGTAGATCACCTGCGTCGCCGGCAGGTCCAGGTCTCTGTCACACACGGCCTTGCCCTGCTCGAGCTGATGCCTCGCCTCCCCGACGTCGCCCAGGAAGAAGGCCACGCCGCCCCGCGCCAAGTGGCCGGCGGCGGCGAAGGACTGGTCGGCGACTTCGTCGGCGACCTCTGCGATCTGGAGGGCGAGCTCCTCGGCCCGCTCCAGGTCGGCCCGCCCGAGGGCGAAGATGAACACGCCCCACATGGCTCGCAGGACCTCCGCCGGGCCTTGGATTCGCCGTCCCAACTCGGCGGCCCGGGCCCACGCCTCACCCGTACCGCTGTCGGCGATGCTCCTGACCAGCGACAGCAACGTGGCCAGGGCCAGGACGATCTCGAACTCACGGCGGTCCCGTTCGGCTCCCGACGGCAGGCGCTCCATCAGTCCGAGCGCCCGCCGGAGGTGGTCCTCGGCCGCCTCGTACGCGAGACCGGCCTGGGCCGCCTGGGCGGCGCGGACGGCGTACGAGATGGCCTGGTCCGGCCCAAGGGTGGCCGCGGCCTGGGCGAAGTGGTGGGCCAGGTCGGTCAGGCGGGCTTCGGCGTGTGGGTCGGCAGCGAGGGCCTTGGCCACGCTGGCGTGCAGTTCGGCGCGCCGGAGCCCGGCGGTGCCGGCGTAGACGGTGTCCCGGACGAGGGCGTGACTGAAGCGGTAGCCCGCCGGAGCATCGGCGTTCTCGGTCACGATCCCGGCGAGGACGGCGAGATCCACGGCGTCGAGCGCGTCCCCGAGGTCCCACCCGCCGGCGGCGGCGACGATCCGCAGGTCGAACTCACGACCGGCGACCGCGGCCAGCACCACCAGCCGTGTCGTTGTCTCAGGCAGGCGGGAGAGACGTCGCTGGATGACGTCCCGGACGGCGGCCGGCACCTGGCCGGAGGCCGGCCCTGGCCGGAGGTGGCCGCAGCCCTCTCGGCGGCCACGAGCCGCACGAGCTCCCCGACGAAGAACGGGTTGCCGTTGGTGCGGGTATGGACGGCGACGACTTCGTCCCGGCTCGGCGCGCTTCCCGTCGTCTCGGCGAGCAAGCGCTCGACCGCCGGCTGGTCCAGGCCGGACAGGGACACTGAGGACGCGCCCGGCAGTCGCCCCAGCGCGCCAAGGGTCTCTACCATCGCCGCCGGGTCACCGTCGTGCGGGTCTCGGTGAGTGGCCACCACCAGCATCGGCGTCCGCTTCAATCGGGCCGCCAGATGGACGGTGAGATGGCGTGACGGCGGATCGGCCCAGTGGAGGTCGTCGAGGATGAGCACGAGGCAACCTCGTGCCGCCGCCAGCCGCCTCAGGAACGTCGTCGCCGCCTCGTAGACGCGGAAGCGGGCGGCCGCCGGGTCGAGAAGGGGAGGGGGGACGATCTCGTCGACGACCCCCTTGATCTCGGGGACGATCTGGGCGAGGTCGGAGGCGGACGAGCGCAAGGCGTCGGCGAGCACCTCCCGGTCCTCCCCGTCGAGCAAAGCTCGGATGACCTGCACCCACGGCCAGAACGGCGGCGCCCCCTCGCTCTCGTAGGCGCGACCCCACACGACGACGGCGCCACGGGCCGCGGCCCGGCCGGCCAGCTCCTCGGCGAGACGGGTCTTGCCGATCCCCGGTTCACCGCGGACGAGGACGACGCGTCCCCGGCGACGCCGGGCGTCGGCGAAGGCGTCGAGCAGAAGGCCCAGCTCCTGCTCCCGGCCGACCAGGGCCGCCCCCCCGGCAGCGGCACCGTCGACCCGACGGTCGTCCCTGCCGTTGTCGGTGTCGCGGCCGTTGTCGGTGTCGCGGCCGCTGTCGCTGTCGGGGCAACCGATCCCGGCCCCGCCACGGCCTCGTCCGGTGGCGGCCGCCAGTCGAGTGACGGGGACTGGGCCAGGATGTCGGCCTCGAGGCGACGGAGGGAAGGGGATGGGTCGATCCCCAGCTCGTCCGCAAGGTGCCGGCGGGCCCGCTCGTATGCCCCGAGCGCGTCAGCCTGGCGGCCCGACCGGTACAACGCCAGCACCAGAAGCTCCCAGAGCCGCTCGCGGAGCGGTGTCCGAGCCACCGCCACGACGAGCTCGGCGACGACCTGGGCGTGGTGGCCCATGGCCAGGGCCGCTTCCAGGCGATCCTCGTCGGCCACGTCCCGTGCCGCCTCGAGGCGGGCCGCCTCCAGCGTTGCGAACGGCTCGGTCGCGAACTCGGCCAGCGCCGGCCCGCGCCACAGCCCGAGGGCGTCGGTCAGCGCGTCGTGGGCGGCGCGGGGCCGCCCTTCGACCAGGTGGCGGTGGCCGATGGCGGCGAGGTCCTCGAATCGGGCGGCGTCCAGCTCGCCCGGTCCGATCAGGAGGCGGTAGCCCGGAGGCTCGGTGACGAGCACCTGGGCCTGCGCCCTCGCCGCCCGTCCGGGTTCGAGGACGCGGCGGAGGTTCGACACGTAGGCCTGCAGCGCTCCCGCCGCCCGGCTCGGCGCGTGCTCACCCCACAGCAGCTCGACGAGCCGCTCCAGGGACTCCACCCGGTTGGCCGAGATCACGAGCACGGCGAGCAACGCCCGCTGCTTCGGCCGGCCGAGGTCGACGAACCGGCCCGCATCGTCGGCGACCTCGAAGGGCCCGAGTATCCGGAACTCCACGGTCGTCAGTCCGCGGCCGACGCCGCCGCCAGCCGGGCCAGAGCCGCCTCGGCCCGGAGCCGGAAGGGCAGCGCGCCCTGGTCGCGGGCGACCGCCACCGCCCTGCGGAGGCTCGACTCGCCGTCGCCGTGGCGCCCGAGGGCCAGAAGCAGCTCGCCCCGCATGCGGTGCAGCTCGGCCTCGTAGAACCGCTGGCCCGTGGCCTCGACCTCGTCCAGCCCCTCCTGCATGGTCGCCAGGGCGTCGTCGAGGCGCCCCATCTGCCGGTAGGCGTCGCCGAGAAGGCTCCGATACAGCGGGCTGAGGATGCGGAAGCCGGCATTGGACTGGGACGCCAGCCCCTCCTCCAGCTCGGTGACCGCCGGTTCGCCGCCGCCCTGGCAGGCGAGGGCCCAGCCTCGGAAGATACGGGCGACGGCCGCGCAGTCCCGGACCCCCTGGCCTCCGTTGAGCCCCTCGAGCCGTTGGGTGCGAGCCAGTACGCCTGGGACGTCTCCGCGCATGGCGTGCAGTGACGCCTCGATAATCAGAGCGATCGCCTCTTTCAGGGGGTGCGCAACCCGCGGCGCCCGCCAGCGTGACCTTCGGGACGAGCGGTCGGATGCGCAGTCGTCGCCGAGGATCCAGTTCACCAGCGTGAGCATCGCCGAGCCGAGCATCGCCGGGTCGTTCCACCCGAACGTGGCGGCGAGGGAGGCGCCGTCGAGGAGACTGCCGCGACCTCGCGCCTCTTCGAGCTCCTGGCGGGCCACCGAGAATCGGCCGAGGGGCCACGACGCCGTGCCTCGGGCGAAATGACCGGCGATGACGCAGCCCTCGTCCGGAAGCGCCTGACCGAGCTCGAGCAGCTCGTCGCCGATGTCGAGGACCGGCTCGAGGTCGGCCCGGGCGACGAGATGGGCGTTGAGACCAAGGAGCGAAGCCAGCAGCTCCCGGCTGTCCCCGAGCCGGCGGCAGAGCTCTGCGGCTCGGCCCCACGCCTCCCCGGCACGGGGGGCCGCCAGCCCTCCCAACACCGTGACGCCGACCGCGAGGCGGTGCTGCACCTGCACCTCCCGACGGTCGCGTTCCTCGCCTTCGGGCATGGTCTCGAGAAGGGCGAGGGCCCGGCGGAGGTGTCCCTCGGCCGCCTCGTAGGCAAGTGTGGCCTGGGCCGCCTCAGCCGCCTCGAGGGCGTAGCGGACACCGGGCTCGGGCCCGACCGCGGGGGCTGCCATCTCGAAGTGGAAGGCCAGCTCGGACAGCCGGGCCCGGACGTCGGGCAGGGCCGTCATGGTCTCGGCGACCCGGGCGTGCATGCGGGCGCGGCGCAGTCCGCTCAGGTCGGCGTAGACGGTGTCCCGGACGAGCGTGTGGCTGAAGTGGTAGATGCCGGGGGCCGACTCGTCCTCGATGACGACGCCCGTGGCCACCGCCGGCTCGACAACGTCTAGGGCCTCCTCCAGCTGCGCCTGACCCGCGCCTGCCGCCACCCGCAGGTCGAAGTCCTTGCCCATGACCGCGGCGACGACCAGCAGGGCGTTCGTGCGCTCGGGTAGCCGCGCCAGGCGCGACCGGATGACGTCGCGCACCCCCGCCGGCACCGCCAGGGCGCCGCTGGTGCGGCCCTGCGCGGCCAGAAGGCTCGACAGCTCGGTCAGGAAGAAGGGGTTGCCGTTGGTGCTGGCGTGGAGGGCGGCCGCCTCGATCGGCGTCGTCTCCATGCCGGCGGTCTCGGTGAGAAAGCGCCCGGTGTCGCCCGGGCTGAGCCCTTTCAGCTCCAGCCGCTCGATGTGCCGCAGCCGGGCCAGGGCGCCGAGGGTGTCGGCCAGCGGGCCGCCGGGTTCCACCTCCGGGCGATAGGTGGCGATGACGAGGAGCGGAGTGTCGTCGAGCTGGAGCCCGAGGTGGACGGCGAGGTCGAGCGATGGTGGGTCGGCCCAATGCATGTCGTCGAGGACGAGCACCATGGGACCGCCGGCCGCCCTGCGACGGATGAAGTCGCAGACGCCCTGGTTGAGCCAGAACCGGGCGGACCCCGGTTGCAGTTCGGGGGCGGACGTCTCGCCGCGGATCAGGGCGCCGATCTCGGGCACGAGATGGCCCAGGTCGGCTTCCTCCGGCCCGATGGCGGGCAAGGGAGTGGGCGGGTCGCCCTCGGTCCGCCCGAGCATGGCCCTGACGGCCTGGACCCACGGCCAGAACGGCGGAGCACCCTCGCCCTCGTAGGCGAGCGCCCAGACCACGGGAACACCCTGTGCCTTGGCGCGGGTGGTGAGCTCCTCGGCCAACCGCGTCTTTCCGATCCCGGCCTCACCGGACACGAGCACCATGCGCCCGCGCCCACGTCGGGTCCCGGCCAAGGCCGATTCGAGGGCGGCCAGCTCCCGCTCGCGCCCGACGAAGGGCGAACCCGGGGCCGCGGGATGTCCATCGCTGTCATCGGTGGCCGCGGGCGGCGCCTCCCCGCCCGCCACAGCGCGGGCCTCCTCCTGCAACTCCGCCTCGGGCGCCGGCGCCGCCCAGTCGAGGGTCGCCGCCTGGGCAAGAACGTCGGCGTGCAGGCGACGCAGTGACGGCGACGGGCTGAGGCCGAGCTCCTCGGCCAGGATCGACCTCGCCCTGTCGTAGGCGCGCAGGGCATCGCCCTGTCGGCCCGAGCGGTACAGCGCGAGGACCAGGAGCTCCCACAGGCGTTCCCGGAGCGGGTGCTCCACGACCGCCACCTCGAGCGCCCCGACGATCTGGCCGTGCGCCCCGAGGGCGAGCTCCGCCTCCCACAGGTGCTCGGCCGCACCGACCCGGAGGTCCTCCAGCCGGCTGGCCTCCCTGTCGGCGAACGCCTCGAAGGCGAACTCGGCGAGCGCCGGCCCCCGCCACAGTCCCAACGCCTCGACCAGCGCCCGGTGGGCGGCGCGGGGGCGCCCGTCGGCCAGTTGGACGCGCCCGAGCTCGGCGAGGGCTTCGAACCGGGCGGCATCCACGTCGTCCGGCCCGACCCGGAGGACGTAGCCGGGGGGTTGGGTGACGAGCACTCGCGCCGGCGACCGCGCCGCCCGCTCCGGCTCGAGGGCTCGACGGAGATTGGAGATGTACGCCTGGAGGGCGCCGGCGGCCCGGGCCGGCGCCTCGTCCCCCCAGAGCAGCTCGATGAGCCGGTCGAGCGCCACGACCCGGTTGGGCGACAGCAACAGCACTGCGAGCACGGCTCGTTGCTTCGGCCGGCCGAGGTCGATGGCCCGACCGCCGTCGGTGACGGCCAACGGCCCGAGGATCGAAAACTTCACGCCGCCCTAACCTGTCCGCTCGCTGGGCTGCGAGCCTACGCGTTGCCGCCCGAGGGCGAAGGCTGTGATTGCCGCCCGAGGGCGACGGCGACCCGTGCGCCGGATCGACGTGGCGACGATCTGCCCGGTCGTCGGCGGGCCGGATGGTTGGGCGGGCGGAGGGGAGGGCCGGTAGGGTCACGCCGATGACCGGCGACGTCGAGCGCTACGTCCTCCAGGCTTCCCGGGTCATCGAGCTGGGCTCCCGCGTCGAGCGCCTCCTCCTGCTGCCCGAAGCCGAGCACCACGTCACCCTTCCCATCGAGCTGGACAGCGGGGAGCTCGCCGTCTTCCCCGCCTACCGCATCCAGCACAACTCGGCCCGTGGCCCGATGAAGGGCGGCATGCGGTTCCACCCCACGGTGGACGCCGACGACGTGCGGGCCATGGCGTCGCTCATGACGTGGAAGACGGCGCTGGTCAACGTGCCATTCGGAGGAGCCAAGGGTGGCATCGCCTGTGACCCCGACGTGTTGTCGATCGGCGAGCTCGAGCGACTGACCCGCAAGCTCACCCAGCGGATCGGGCAGGAGATCGGGCCTCAGCGCGACATCCCGGCCCCCGACGTCAACACCAACGCCCAGACGATGGCGTGGATCATGGACGAGTACTCGCGATCCCACGGCTACTCGCCCTCGGTCGTCACCGGCAAGCCTCTCGACCTCCAGGGCAGCGAGGGCCGGGAGGCGGCCACCGGGCGGGGCGTGGTCTCGGTGGCCAGGCAGGCGCTGGCCGACCTCGGGCGGCCGATGGCCGGCGCCACGTTCGCGATCCAGGGGTTCGGCAACGTCGGCTCCCATGCCGCACTGCTCGCCCATGAGCAGGGGGCGCTCGTCGTCGCCATCAGCGATTCCACCGGTGGCGTGGCCCGAGCCGAGGGTCTCGACGTACCCGGCCTCTTCAACGAGTACGCCAGGCCGCGCCGGGCCCTGCTGGGATACGAGGAGGAAGGGGTGAAGCACGTCGGCCAGGACGACGTGCTCGCCGCCGACGTCGACGTCCTGGTGCCCGCCGCCCTCGGCGGGGTGCTCACCAAGGACAACGCCACCGACGTGCGGGCGCGCATCGTCGTCGAGGCGGCCAACGCGCCGACGACGACCGAGGCCGACGACATACTCGTCCGGCGCGGCGTGACCGTGATCCCCGACATCCTGGCGAACGCCGGTGGGGTCACCGTCAGCTACTTCGAGTGGGCGCAGAACGTGCAGGTGTTCCGCTGGTCGGAGGAGCGTGTCAACGACGAGCTGGAGGACACGATGACGTCGGCGTACCGCACCGTGAGGAAGCTCGTGGCGGAACGGTCGTTGACCTGGCGGACCGCCGCCTATGTCGTGGCGCTGGCCCGAGTGGCGAGGGCCACCGCGTTGCGGGGAGTCTGAGGGCATGCCCGACATCGACGGCGTCTCTCTCCAGGCGTTCGGCCCGTTGCAGAAGCTCAGCCACGACGATGTCGCGGTGCTGGCCAACGAGGCGACGCTCGTCGTCCTGCCGGTGGGCCAGACGCTCTTCAAGCAGGGCGACCGCGGGACGTCGTTGTACCTCCTCGTTGCCGGCCACATCGAGGTGCACGTCGAAGTCCACGGAGGCGGCTCCCCGTATCACCTGGCGACGGTGGGCCCCGGTTCGATGCTGGGCGAGGTCGGGCTCCTGATCGACGTGCCCCGAACGGCCAGTGCGGTCGCCCACACCGAAGCCGAGCTCTGGGAGATACACCGGTCGACGTTCGAGGCCGCCATCGACAGCGGCCGACAGTGGTCGAGCGCGCTGCTTCTCAGCATTGCCCGCGAGCTGGCCAAGCGACAGCGCACGGGCATCGGTGACCTGCTGAAGCTCCTCGCCGAGCTCGGCGACCGTGATGTCGCCCGCTTGGGGCCGCGCCTCGACGAGCTGGCGCTGCTGCGCGACCGGCTCGCCGACGAGTGGTCGTTCTGACGCGCCGCGGACGGTCGACGCGCGGCCCCGGTGGCCCGGAGCCGAGCGGGGTGTAGGTTTTCGGCCGATGCCGCCTGCACGTCGACTTCGGACGAGGGCTCGCCTGTCTCGTCGTCCAAGACTGCGGCGGCTGCACGCCCGTCCAACAACCCCCGGCGGGCACTGACCCCGGTCTAGGAGGAGTACGTCCAGTGACAAGCGACGTGTCAAGCACCGAGAGCGAGTCCAGCGCGTCCGAGGCGTCAGCGCCCGACGCCGCGCCGGCCAAGGCTGCCCGGCGGTCCCGGTCGGCTGCGAGCAAAGCCAAGGCTGCGCCGAAGTCCACTCCGGCCAAGGCCAAGGCCGCGCCCCGCAAGAGCGCGGCCAAGGCAAAGGCCGCGCCCCGCAAGGCTGCAGCCAAGGCCGCGCCGGCGGCGAAGAAGTCGGCTCCGGCCGCGGCGAAGGCGTCGGCCCCGGCAAAGGCCTCCCGACCCCGGAAGGCGGCCAGTCCTCGGGCCCGCCGCAACCCCGCGCCGCCCACGCCCACCCCTGCCGACCCCGCGCTCCTCGACACCCTCTCGAGCATCGGTACACAGCTGGCGGCGCTCGTCGAGATCGGCGGCCAGCTCGTTGCCAGGCCCGACTACGGCCCCCAGCTGTCGGCGCTGGTCGACGCCCAGGGCGCCGGCGGTGCCGACTACGGCGCCCAGCTCGACAAGGTCGCCGCCCAGCTCTCGAGGCTGGTGACGGCGACGGGCAAGATCGCCGGTTCCAGCGCCAGCGTCGCCCAGTCGCAGGGTGTCCTCGCCGGGGCCGCCGCCCTCTCACCCACCATCGCCATCCAGGCCGAGATCGCTGCCGAGCTGGAAGAGCAGATCGAGGAGGACCTCGAGACCCTCGAAGCCCTCGAGGAGGCCATCGAGGACGAGGCCGAGGAGCTCGAGGACGAGATCGTGGCCGTCGCCGTCGTCGAGGAGGCCGAGGACGAGGCTGAGGAGGACGCCGAGGCCGAGCTGGAAGCCGAGGTCGAGGAAGAGGCGGAATCGGAGGCCGAGGCCGAGGCTGAGGCTGAGGACGAGGCAGAGGACGAGGCAGAGGACGAGGCAGAGGACGAGGCAGAGGCTGCGGCCGACGACGAGGCGGAAGCGGAGGCCGAGGATGGCGAGCCCGAGCGGGCTTCCGACTACGTGAGCACCATGCCCGAGGAGCCGGACCCCTGGGGGGCCTTCAAGACGCCCGAGGGCGGCGTCACCGTCGAGCCGATCATGTCGTACTTCCTCGACCGCGTCCTGCCAGCGTTCTTCAAGAAGAAGTAGCAGGGTTCTTCAAGAAGAAGTAGCGCCCCGGACTTCCGGCGTGCGCGGGCACGGCGGGCGGGCAGCGTAGAATAAGTAGGCCCGCGTGGGTTGTTCTCACGCGGTAGGCCCTCGCTCCGACGCCGCCCCTCCCCGAAAGGCACCATGCCCGCGCGCCACGACCTGCGCAACGTCGCCATCGTCGCCCACGTCGACCACGGCAAGACCACACTCGTCGACGCCATGCTGTGGCAGTCGGGCATCTTCCGCGAGAACCAGGACATGGGGGAGCGGATCCTCGACTCCAACGACCTGGAGCGCGAGAAGGGCATCACGATCCTGGCCAAGAACACCTCGGTGCGCTACGGCCAGGTGAAGCTGAACATCGTCGACACGCCCGGCCACGCCGACTTCGGCGGCGAGGTGGAGCGGGCGCTGGCGATGGTCGACGGCGTGCTGCTGCTCGTCGACGCGGCCGAGGGCCCGCAACCCCAGACCCGTTTCGTGCTCCGCAAGACCCTCGAGGCCCGGCTGCCGGTCATCCTGGTCATCAACAAGGTCGACCGGCCCGACGCCCGCATCGCCGAGGTCATCGACGAGGTCTACGAGCTGTTCCTCGACCTCGACGCCGACCACGACCAGATCGAGTTCCCGATCGTCTACGCCAACGGCCGGGCCGGCTGGGCGTCCCTCGACCCCGCCGAGCAGGGCACGAGCCTCAAGCCCCTGTTCGAGCTGCTCGTGGAGCGCATCCCGGCGCCGACCTACGAGGAGGGCCATCCCTTCCAGGCGATGGTCACCAACCTCGACCGCTCTCCGTACCTGGGCCGCCTGGCCCTGTGCCGCATACGCCACGGCCGCATCTCCAAGAACCAGCCCATGGCGTGGTGCCGTGCCGACGGCACCATCGAGCGGGTCAAGGTCACCGATCTCTCGGTTACCGAGGGCCTCGAGCGGGTGCCGGCCGACGACGTCGGACCGGGCGAGATCATCTCGGTGGCCGGCCTGGCCGACGTCACCATCGGCGAGACCCTGGCCGACGGCGAGGACCCCCGTCCGTTGCCGGTGATGACGATCGACGAGCCCAGCCTGTCGGTCACCATCGGGGTCAACACCGGCCCCCTGGCCGGCCTGGAGGGCAACAAGCTCACTGCCCGCCAGATCAAGAGCCGCCTCGACACCGAGCTGGTGGGCAACGTGTCGCTACGGGTGCTCACCACCGAACGGCCCGACACCTGGGAGGTGCTGGGCCGGGGTGAGCTGCAGCTGGCGGTCCTCGTCGAGACCATGCGCCGGGAGGGCTTCGAGATCGTGGTCGGCAAGCCCCAGGTCGTCACCAGGGAGGTCGACGGCAAGATCCACGAGCCCGTGGAGCGCATGTCGGTGCACGTCCCGGCCGAGCACCTGGGCACGGTCACCCAGCTCCTCGCCACCCGCAAGGGGCGGCTCCAGGACATGGTCAACCACGGCACCGGCTGGGTCCGGATGGAGTACCTGGTGCCCGCCCGGGCCCTGATCGGGTTCCGCACCGAGTTCATGACCGAGACCCGGGGCACCGGCATCCTGCACCACGTGTTCGAGGCCTACGAGCCCTGGCACGGCCCGCTGCGCACCCGGATGCTGGGCAGCATCGTCGCCGACCGACGGGGCCACACCACCGGCTTCGCCCTGGCCAACCTGCAGGAACGGGGCGAGATGGTCGTCGGGCCCGGAATCGAGGTCTACGAGGGCATGATCGTGGGCGAGAGCTCCCGGTCCGACGACATGGACGTCAACCCGGTGAAGGAGAAGAAGCTCACCAACATGCGGGCTTCGTCCTCCGACGAGCTGGTGCGGCTCACGCCGCCCCGCCCGCTCTCCCTGGAGCAGGCCCTCGAGTTCATCGCCGAGGACGAGTGCGTCGAAGTGACGCCCCAGTCGGTGCGCCTGCGCAAGGCGGTGCTCCCCATGGCCGACCGCCGTCGCATCCAGCGCCGCGACCGGCCTGCCTGAGCCTCCTCCCCGCGTAGCGAACTGGGGCGGTCTACCGGCGTATGGCGCGGGTGTGTCGCCCCAGTTGGGCGGGGGGTAGCAGCTAGCGACGCTTGCGGTTCCCGCCCATGCGGCGGGCGCCACCCATCTTGGGCCGGGCCTTCGTGGCCACCGTGGGAGATCCTTCGGTGCCGGTGGCCTCCGCGGCGGCGACGTCCCACGCCGCCGACAGCAGCGCCGTCAGGCGGGCGTCGTTGGAGAAGATCTCGACGAGGGGCTCGCGGATGCCGAGGCGACGCCGTAGGCGCTCGCTCTCGAGCTCCTGGTCCCACAGCACGAGGCTGACGGCGACGCCCTCCTGGCCGGCCCGCGCCGTCCGCCCCGAGCGATGCAGGTAGGCGGTGTGGTCCTCGGGCGGGTCGTAGTGGATGACCACGTCGATGCCGTCCACGTCGAGGCCGCGAGCGGCCACGTCGGTGGCGACGAGCAGGCCGTTGGGGTCGGCCCGGAACCCGTCCAGGGCCCGCTGCCGGGCGCTCTGGGTGAGCCCGCCGTGGAGGATGCCGGCGCGGACACCGTCGCGGGCGAACTGCTTGGCCAGCCGGTCGGCGCCGTGCTTGGTGCGCACGAAGACGAGCGTGCGGCCGACGCTCTCGGCGACGACCGCCGCCACCTTTACCTTGTCCAGCTCGTGGACCTTGAGGAAACGGTGCTCCATCTCCTCCACGGTCGGCTGGGGCGAATCGACCTCGTGTTCGACCGGGTCGGTGATCCAGTCCCGGACGAGGCGGGAGACGTCGTTGTTCAGGGTCGCCGAGAACAGCATCGTCTGGTGCTTGCCGGGGATGCGGCTCAGGAGCCACACGACCTGGGGCAGGAAGCCCATGTCGACCATGCGGTCGGCCTCGTCGAGCACGAGCATCTGCACGTCCTCCAGCGAGATGTCCCGGCGCCCGACCAGGTCGATGAGCCGGCCGGGCGTGGCCACGACGACGTCGTTGCGGCGATGGGCGGCCTTTATCTGGCGGTCCATGGGAGTGCCGCCGTAGACGGCGGCCACGGTGCGGTCGACGGCCTGGGCCAGTGGCGCCAGCACGTCGCGGACCTGGACGGCCAGCTCACGGGTGGGGACGAGCACGAGGGCAGCGGGCCGGCCCGGCTTGGCCTTGGGCGTGCGCTCCAGCAGGGGGAGGCCGAAGGCCAGGGTCTTGCCGGAGCCCGTCTTCGCCTTGCCGCAGACGTCGCGGCCGGCCAGGGCGTCGCGGATGGTGAGCTCCTGGATCGGGAGCGGGGTGGTGATGCCGAGCGTGTCGAGGACTGACACGAGCGTTGCCGACACGCCGAGCGCGTCGAAGGTCATGGATGTGATGGTGACTCCTGTGATGTTCGGGTGAGGTGGGTCGCCCGACATCGCAGTGCCTCTGGGCATGGCCTGAGGCCTCAGGAGAAGGATGACCCCGAAACGACCACCACGTCGATACTGCACTGCCGGTACTACCGGTGGCCGCTTCCGTACTGAGAGTGTACACGATGCAGTGAGTCGGACGTGTGTCCGGCCGCCGAACGTGGTAGTACCGAGTGCATGAGGCGAATTCTGGTTGTCCTCGGCGTCCTCGCGACCCTCGGCGTCCTGACTGTCCCGCTGGCGGCAGCGGCGACGCCACCCGGCGACAAATGGGCGCTGATCGTGGGCGTGGACCTGTTCGAAGGGGGCACGAGGTCCAACTTCGGAGGCAAGGCCGACGCCGAGGACATGCGCAACGTCCTGCTGCGGAACGGATTTCCAGCCGACCACATCCGGGTGCTGACCGACGGCGGGGCCTCCGCCGCCGACATCCGGGCCGGTCTGGCCTGGCTGGCCTCGAACTCGACGCCCAAGTCGTTCTCGGTCTTCTCCTACTCGGGACACGTCAAGCAGGTCGGGTCGACGGAGTACCTGTGGCCCCACGACAACGCGTTCATCCCCGACACCGAGTTCGCCGCCGCGATCAACCAGGTGCAGGGGAAGATGTGGGTCAACGTGTCCGGTTGCGAGGCCGCCGGGTTCGACGTCGGCATCTCCAGCCCGTCCAAGCTGTTCACCGCCTCGTCGCTGGCCAGCGAGAAGTCCTACGAGTGGCCCGAGGCGGGGGCGTCGGTGTTCTCGTACTACATGGTCCGCCGGGGGATGCTCGACGGTGTGGCCGACGCCAACCGTGACTTCCGGATCTCGGTGCAGGAGGCCTTCCGGTACGCGGCTGCCAACGCTCCTGCGTTCACCGCCGGGGCGGCCCAGGGGCCGCAACACCCCCAGATCGCCGGGGGCGACGGCGCCGAGCTGTTCCTCGACGACCCGATGGGGGGAGCGGCGGCACCGGCTGCGGCTCCGGCTGCAGCGGCAGGGGCAGGGGCCGCGGCCGGCGGTGTGTCAGGCGGTGGCAAGAGCGCCAACTGCGCCATCCTGAACTGCTACAAGTGACCGCTACAGTCCATTTGATGCGCCGATAACGCCCCGAATCGCGCCGAGAACGCCCTGACAGGGGCGCTACTGGTGATCGAAACTGGCCGGCGCGGCCGAAACCTGGGCGACTACGCCTAGGCGTCGTTGCGCTGGAGCAGCGGGCCGGTGGCCTTGCGGGCGCCGGTGAGGAAGGCCAGCTCGGTGGCGCTGAGCGACTCCTTCTGCACCAGGGTCTCGGCGATACGGCGGAGGTCGTCGGCGTTGTCGGCCAGGATGGTGCGGGCCGCCTGCTCGGCCTTCATGAGCAGCTCGCGGATCTCCTTCGACCCCTCGCCCTCGTCGCCGCTCTTGGCGTCGCTGTTGCGGTCGGCCAGGTCGAAGCGGCCGGTCATGGCCAGGCGCTCGACCATGCGACGGGCCAGGGCGGCGGCGTGCTCGAGATCGTCCTCGGAGCGGGTGCTGGGCTGGCCGAAGGTGTTCATCTCGGCCGCCCTACCCCCGAGCAGGACGATGAGCTGGGCCATCAGCTCCCGCTTGGTGAGGACGTCCCGGTCGGCGCTGTTCGACCAGGGTGACCGCCCGAATGCGCTCCCCCGGTTGACGATCGACACGCGCGACGGCGGTGTGACGCCGCGGAGGCGCACCGACAGCAGGGCGTGACCGGCCTCGTGGACGGCGATGAGCTCCTTCTCGTCGTCGCTGATCAGCCGGGCGCTACGAGTGCCGGCGAGCACCCGGGAACACGCCTCGTCGACGTCCTCGGGGGTGACCCGGTCACGGTGGCGACGGGCGGCGAGGAGGCAGGCTTCGTTGACGATGTTGGCCAGCTCGGCCGCGCTCAGGCCGGCGGTGTGGCCGGCGATCTCGGACCAGTCGACCCGGCGGGAGATCGGGCGGCGGCCGGCGTGGAGCATGAGGATCTTCTCTCGCCCGTCACGGTCGGGACGCTCGACGTGGATGCGGCGGTCGAAGCGTCCGGGCCGCAGAAGGGCCGGGTCGATCAGCTCGGGGCGGTTGGTGGCGCCGATGATCATCACGCCGGTGCTGCCCATGAAGCCGTCGAGCTCGACGAGCAATTGGTTCAAGGTGTTGTCGAACTCACGCTCGCCGGTGGTGTCGGCGTTGCGGTGGCGGCCGATGGCGTCGAGCTCGTCGATGAAGACGATGCAGGGCGCCGACTTCTTGGCATGGTCGAAAAGCTGCCGGACCCGGGCCGCTCCCAGTCCGACGAACTTCTCGACGAAGGCGGTGGCCGACACGAAGTAGAAGGGGACGCCGGTCTCGCCGGCGACCGCCCGGGCCATCAGTGTCTTGCCGCACCCCGGGACTCCGTAGAGCAGGATGCCGCGGGGCATCTCGGCACCGAGCGCCTCGTACCGTTCCGGCGAGCGCAGGTAGTCGACAACCTCCTGCAGCTCGGCGATGGCCTCGTCGAGCCCGGCCACGTCCTGGAAGGTGACCGTCTCCGTCTGGCCGGAGGCGTCGTTCTTGTCGACCTGGTTGACGCGGAACGGCGTCTCGCCACCACCGCCACCGGCCAACGCCCTGTCACGGCCTCCGCGGCGGGGGCGATACTGCCCGAATCGACCTCCGGGGCGAGTCATGCGAAGCGTCACGATAGCCGTCCCTATGATCAGGATGAAGAATACGATTACAAGAGGCTGAGTCAGTACCTTCATCTTGAACTCCCAAATGTCCC
This sequence comes from uncultured Acidimicrobiia bacterium, assembly GCA_963825765.1. Taxonomy (GTDB): domain Bacteria; phylum Actinomycetota; class Acidimicrobiia; order Acidimicrobiales; family AC-14; genus CAWGUU01. Next base: position 835,943 of record CAWGUU010000003.1, on the reverse strand, counting down.
CTGCCCCTGGCAGCGGGCGACTGCGACGGGATCACCGATGGAGCTCGGTACCTCACGATCACGCAGACAGCTTCCGCACTGCCACTTCCTGTTGTCGGCAGGCGCGGCGTGAGACTCAAGGGCCAATCTTCGTCCTGTCCCTAAGGCCATGGCTCCGATGCGGGCACCCCTAGGTCGGGGCCACGGGCTGACAAGAGGGTACGCCTCCCGGCTCCACGGAGCGCGTCAGGCGACGTTTCGGCCGCTCCTGGCGTTGGTTCGGAGCTCAGAACTCGACGGCGGCGACGGCCTCGGGCGTGGCCGCGGCCGGCGGGAGGGCGGAGCCTCGGGCCCGCGGCGGGCCTGCCGCCACGATCGCCACCCGGGTGCCCTGCTCGACCATGCCAAACAGCTCCGCCTCGTTCTCCTCGGTCATGCGGATGCAGCCGTGCGAGGCGCTGTATCCGATGGAACCCACGTCGGACGTGGCGTGGATCAGGATGGCGGGGGCGCTCAGGGCGAGGGCCTTTGTGCCCAGCGGGTTGTTCCGACCAGGGCCGATGACCTTGGGCATGCCCTGCGCCCAGGCGCTGCCGGGGTTGACCCAGGAGGGGTTGAGGATCTTCGACGTGATCTCGTAGACGCCGGTGGGGGTGGCGAAGCCGGCCGCGCCGGTTGCCACCGGCCACTCCTTCACGATCTTCCCCTCGTCGTAGAGGTACAGCTTGTTCTCGCCGGTACGGACCAGGATGACCTTGCCCGCCGACGCCGTCGCCCCTTCGGGCTTCAGCTGCCTGGTGACGAGCGTGACCGTCTCCGCCCCCCGCTCGACGCCAAGCTTCACGGCCTGCCTGGAGGCGTCGACGTCGAGCGTCTGGCCGGGCTTGGCCGCTGTGAAGGTGATGAAGCCTGTGGAGAGGTCGAGGTCGCCGTTCTCGGGAGCCGCCTCGAGCTTGGCCGCGGCCTCGGCCAACACCGCGTCGAGGGCACCTTCTCCCCACGCCTGGGGAACGTCGAAGAACGCCGGCTCCCCGTCGCTCATGAGCCGCTGGCCCAGGCGGGAGATGGGGTTGCCGTCGGAGCCCTTGGTGAGCGCCAGCTTGACCGTCCCGGCGAGGTCGGGGCGGAAGCCGAGGTCCCACGGCGTGGTCTTGATCGCGAAGTCGCCCGATTCGAGGGTCATCTGCCGCCGCAGGGGCTCCTCGACGATCGGCCGGAGCCGGTCCATGGCTTCCGCCGCGCTCATCTGCCCCACGGGGACGTCGGCGATGACGGTGCCGGAAGGCAGCCGAGCCGATGCCGCCCTGTCGGCGGCGATCAGCACGACGCCGCCCACGACGAACAGCAGCAGCACGACGGGTACGCCGACATAGAAGAACGGGGATCGCCAAAACCTTCTCGCCGCCATGGCTTTCAGAGGTTATCGCAGCGGCGACGGTCTCGGCAGGGGTTTCTCCTCGCCAGGGCTTGGAGCGGGTGACCGGGATCGAACCGGCATAGCCAGCTTGGAAGGCTGGAGCTCTACCATTGAGCTACACCCGCGGAGTCGGGGAGGGGGGATTTGAACCCCCGACCGCCTGCCCCCAAAGCAGGTGCGCTACCACTGCGCCACTCCCCGGTCGGTCTTATGCCCTCTGACCTGGACTCTTGCATCTACGGCGGGGCCGCCGAGACTTGGCGTTCCACTGCGTGTGTGCCCGGGTCAGCGGTCACGGCGACCAGCGTAAACGACATCACCTCGTCGCAACGAGACTTCGAGCGATCCAGCGGCGACCGTCTCTGAAACTGGTGGCGAGCAGGGCCTACGGCGGGCCCAGCTGCCACACTTGCACAATATGGAGTTGGCGCCGGGCGTAGCGGTCGATGACGACGTCCTGACGGCCTTCTGCCGGACGAACGGCGTGCGCCGGCTCGGTCTGTTCGGCTCGGCCCTTCGAGGGGAGCTGCGACCGGGCAGCGACATCGACCTGCTCGTCGAGTTCAATCCCGGTCGGGTCCCTGGGCTGCTCCGCCTCGCCGGGCTCGAACTGGAACTCGCCGAGCTTCTCGGGCGGGATGTGGATCTCCGCACGCCGGGCGACCTGAGCCGTCAGTTGCGGGACGAGGTGTCAGCCGGCGCTCGCATCCTGTATGACGCCGCCTGAGGACCGCGTTCGGCTCGCTCATCTGCGCGACGCGGCCGAGAAAGCCGTTCGGTACTCCCGAGCGACGTCTCGCCGAGAGCTCGAGAACGACGAGGTGCTCCGGCATGCTCTCACCAAGCTCGTGGAAATCGTCGGGGAAGCCGCCAAGCAGGTGAGCCAGCCCACCCGCCAGGCGATTCCTTCGGTGCCCTGGTCGGCCGCGCACGGATGCGGGATCGTCTGGTTCACCACTACTTCGACATCGACCTCGACGTCCTCTGGGCGACCGTCACGGAGGATCTTCCCGCCTTGCTGGACATGCTTTCCGACCAGGAATCCGAGGGGTAGTGCGGAGCTTCTTTTGGTCGCGAACGTCAGGCGTCGCTGCCCAAGGCCGCCGTTGTTCTCAGGTCGCACTGGGCAGTGCCCGCGGATTACATCGTTGTAGTCTTACCGGCACCGACGGACAGGAGTGATGGCGTGGGCGTACCCGACGCATGTCGCAGCAGCGATGAGCGGGGCGTCGCTCCGGAAGTTGCAGTACTCGCGGCAGCGACGCGACGGAGGACCCCTCCTAACGCCGGAGGGCCGTGCCGGCGGTCGCGTTCTGTACTCGTTCCGGGACGTCATGGCGCTCCGCACCTTCGTGTACCTGCGAGAGCAGTTGCCGCTGCAGCGCGTCAGGAAGGCCGTCAGCAATCTGGGTGAGCTCGGCGACGGCGCACGTCTGTCCACGTACTGCCTTTACGTCTCTGGCAGCTCCATCGAGTGGGCGGAGAGCGACGACAAGCGATGCCGGGCCAGTACCAACTGGCGGCTGAGATGCGAGACGTCGTCAAGCCGTTTCACGAACATCCAGGGCGAAGAGGTCGTCGACCTCCTGCGGCCCCGACCGCGCCTCGCAGTCGATCCTGGCGTCCGCGGGGGGTTACCCAGTCGTGTTCGACACCCGCATTCCCCACGACGTCAGCGCAGGCTGGTCCCGGGACGCGGCCTACCTCTTGACCCTCGGGGCGGTGTGAAGTCACGCCCGGCGGGGTCGAGCGCGCGCCCCGCGAACACCTCCAGGCACCGCCCAAGGCTGCGAACCTCGTCGCCCGGCGAAATGACGATGGCGTCGCCTTCACGCCGAATGTCCGACTGGCGTCGGTCGTAATCCGACTCCTGTCCGGCGTTCGGCGGCGTCGGCCGCCTCGCGAAGCTCGTCGACCTGGTCGAGCACCGCCCCGGCGACTGCGACCGGGGCGGCGTCGGGCTGCAGTGCAGCGATCCTGGTGGCCGCCATCCACCATCCACGAGCGCACCTGGCTCGGGCCGGCGCTCGCTGCCCGGCCAGCCGGGCGGGGGCCAGTACCGGTGATCCTCCTCCCGCTCGTCGCGTCGAGCGGGTTACTGGCCGTGGCGACGCGGGTACGAAACGTGCAAGCAGGCGGACGAAGGGAGCATTCACCGTGTCGGAAGCCGCCGACGGGCTGAGTTTCGAGGACCTGGAGGCCGAGCAGGCGATGGCGTTGCCGGAGCGGCAGGCCATGTCGAAGGTCGACCTGGGTTCGGGCCTCGGAATCGACAACTTCGCCATGCCGATCAACGAGGCCACAGCCATGAACATCGCGTCGAGCGACTCCATCGCGGTCGCCGACGCCGACCAGATCGTGATCATCCACCAGGTGGATGAGGACTAGGAGCGCCGCCATGGACCAGAAGCTCGAGCTGACCGCCGACGAGATGGAGGCCGAGACGGCCGCCGCCCTGCCCGATCGAGAGGCGATGTCGTTGCTGAACATCGCCGCCGACCTGGACCTCGCCCTTGACGTCGCCGCACCCATCGACGCCGCGATCGCGGCCAACGCCAACGTGGCCGCACCGATCGACGCAGCGGTAGCCGCCAACATCGGCTCAGTGGGGTCCGAGGCCACGGCCGTGGCCGAACAGGACTCCGTGATCATCCAGGACCTCGACGGGACGGCCATCGCCAACGCCAACCAGGACGCAACCGTTCAGCAGTAGCCGGACACGACCCAGTAGCCGGACACGACCCTTTTGGAGGACATTTCCATGACCGAATCTGCCATCACCGACGCCGAGCTCGAGTCTCAGGACGTCACCGCCGTACCCGACCGGGAGGCGATGTCGGTGCTCGGGGACTCTCTCGACCCCTCGTCGCTGCTGGGTACGTCCTTGCTGAACGTCGATGTCGACCTGGCCGTCGACGCCGACGTCGCGGCGCCCATCGACGCCGCCGTGGCCGCCAACGCCAACGTGGCGGCTCCCATCGACGCAGCCGTGTCCGCCAACGTGCTGTCGGTCAACTCCGAGGCGGGCGCCTTGGCCGACCAGGACTCCGTCATCGTCCAGGACCTCGACGGGGTCGCCGAGGCGACGGCCAACCAGGACGCCAACCTCGACCAGTCGGGCGGCGGGGCGGTGGCCGGCTGAGCCTGGGGACCCACCCGAGGCGTCACTCACCACTCCTGACCCATGGCCCATCAGCTCAACACCGGTCGCGCACCGGGCGCGACCGAGGATTGTGTCGCGCCCTCGGCGGCAAGCCCCCACGCCCGCGAGCGGAAGGCCGACCTCGAGCGTGCCGTCGTTCCGAAGATGGCGTCCGGTGTCTCGCTCATCGGCGAGTACGAGGCATCGGGCTACACCGAGGCGCCGTGCCTGGTGCGCCGCAGTGACGGCCAGACCATCCAGCTCACCCCGCTGCTCTACGCCACCCTCGAGCTGATCGACGGCCAGCGGGACGTCGGCGCCATCGCCGAAGCCCTCGGCGAGCGCATCGGCAGAGCGGTCAGCGCCGACAACGTGGGCTATCTGATGACGGAGAAGCTGGCGCCGGCCGGTCTGGTGAAGGACGCCCAGGGTCTCGACCCGGAGGTGCAGAAGGCCAACCCGTTGCTGGCGCTGCGGATGCGCCTGGAGATCGCCAACGAGCGGTCCACCAACCGGCTGGCCGCTCCCTTCTCGTTCCTGTTCCGACCGTGGTTGCTCCTTCCGCTGGCGCTGGGCTTCCTGGCGGTCGTGGCCTGGGTGGTCGGTTCCCGCGGTGTTGGGGCCAGCACCCGTGAGCTGCTCTATTCCCCGGGTCTGATCCTCGCCGTCTTCGCGACGATGATCCTTTCCGCCTCGTTCCACGAGCTGGGCCACGCCGCCGCCTGCCGGTACTCCGGCGGCCGACCGGGTGTGATGGGTTGCGGCCTGTACCTGGTCTGGCCCGCCTTCTATACCGACGTCACCGACGCCTACCGCCTCGACCGGGCCGGCCGATTGCGCACTGATCTCGGCGGCCTGTACTTCAACGCCATCTTCGCGGTGGGCACGTTCGGGGTGTGGGCGGTCACGGGGGCCGAGGCCGTGCTGTTGATCATCCCGCTGCAGGTCCTGCAGATGGTCCACCAGCTGCTGCCGTTCGTCCGGATGGACGGGTACCACATCCTCTCCGACCTGGTCGGGGTGCCCGACCTGTTCGCCAGGATCAAGCCCACCCTGCTCAGCTTCGTGCCGGGCCGCCGGACCAGCGACAAGGCGCTGGTGCTGAAGCCGTGGGTCCGGATTGTGGTCACGCTGTGGGTGGTCATCGTGGTGCCGCTGCTGGCCTTCTGCCTCCTGATGGTGGTGATCACCGCCCCCCGGGTGGTGGCCACCACGTGGGACTCGGTCGGCCTGCAGTGGCGGGGTGTCAGCCGAGGTCTCAACGACCGGGAATGGCTGGCGGTCGCCGCGGGTGTGCTGGGCGTGATCGCCGTCGCCCTGCCGGTCGTCGGTTCGGGTTACGCCCTGAGCCGGTTCGGCCGCAAGACCGGGTCGTGGGCGTGGTCGAGCGCAGGCAAGGCCCGCTTCGGTCAGCCGGCCCTGGCGTTGACCGGAATCCTGCTCGCCGCCGGGTTGGCGTACACGCTCTGGCCCAACGGGGAGTACCGCCCCATCCAGCCGGGCGAGCGGGGCACCGTGGGCGACGCCGTCCATGCGGTGTCCGAGCTCGATACGGGTCGGCCAGGGCTGACCCCCGAGCAGGAGGTAGAGCTGGGCGGCGCGCCCGCCCAGGCGTGGGGGCTCGGCGAAGTTCCAGTGCAAGCCCCGGCCCCGGCGCCGGCCGAGGTCCCGGTCGACAGTCCGCCGACGACCGCGGTCGCTTCCGAGCCGTCCGCACCGCCGACGACCCAGGCCCGCAGGGCGCCACCTGTCACCGGCGGGGGGGAAGTACCGGTCAACACCTCGGCACCGGCGCGGGCGACCACGACTGTGCCGCGGACGGTGTCGACGACCATCCCGTGAGCCACGCGAGGAACAAGGAGATCGATCTGTGAAGCGAGCCCTGGTCATTGGGATCATCGCCGCGGCCGTCGTCCTGGCGCCGGCGGCTGCCGGGGCGAGCACCAAGCACGTGGTGCTCGCCCTCAACAGGACCGATGGAAGGGCGGTCGTCGAAGCGAGCGCGGAGTACCGGACGGTGACCAACGGTGTCGTCGACCAGGTCAACTACGCCGGCGCAGGGGCCTCGTGCGTCGACTGTCAAACCGTGGCGGCGGCCTACCAGATCGTCCTCGTGACCAAGGACTGGCGGACGTTCAAGCCGCGCAACGAGGCGGCGGCGCTCAACGTGAAGTGCGACGAATGCCTCACCTGGGCCGCCGCCAAGCAGGTGATCGTGGCCACCGGCGGCCCCGCGACTCTCACCGACGCCGGTCGCGCCAGGCTCGGGGCCCTGGAGGCGCGGGTCGAGGCCCTCGAGCCGAACCTGGCGACGATGAGCCTCGAAACGCTGATTGCGGAGCTGGATGCCGCCTACGCGGAGCTGCTGGCAATCGCCCAGGAGGAGGTCGTCCGCACCGACGGCGGTCAGCCCGACGCCGAGCTGGTGGCCGCCCGCTCCACCTAGAACGCTGCTGATCGAGCCCGTCTTTCGGCGCTGACGACCGCATTCGCAGCAAGTGCGCTGGTCAGGCGCCCGCTGCGGAGCGGCCGATGCGATGATCAGCGGCGGCCTAGGACACGAGTTGCAGGCCGAGATGGGACGCTGTCGCAGTGAGCGACGGTGAACCGAGCCCGACCAGGCTGCGAACCAGACGGGAGCCCCCCCGCTTCCGCTCCTGCGCGGTGGTCCGGGTCACCAGGCTCAGCCCCTGGATGGTGCAGGTCGGGCTGGCCGGCCCCGAGCTCGAAGGATTCACCGTCGAGCAGGCGGCAGCCAGCGTGCGGCTGCTGCTGCCGGCGCCCGGGCAGCCACTTGTCGTCCCCACCTGGAACGGCAACGAGTTCCTGCTCCCCGACAGCAGCCGACCGACGATCCGGACCTTCACGCCGCTCCACCTCGACGACGACGGCTTCGATCTCGACGTCGTTCTCCACGAGGGTGGTGCGGCGTCGGCCTGGGCCGAGGCGGCGCAGCCCGACGATGCGGTGGCGGTCTCCGGCCCGGGCCGGGGCTACGACATCGACTTCGAGGCCGACGCATTTCTCTTGGCCGGGGACGAGACGGCAATCCCCGCCATCGGCAGCTGCTCGAGGCGGTTCCCGGCGGCACGCCGGTGCAGGTGCACATCGAGGTGGCCCATCCCGATGCCCGGGTGGATCTGCCCGCTCGTTCCGGGACGACCGTCGGCTGGTGCGACCTGCCGGAGGGCGCGTCCCCCGGCGATGCGCTCGTCGACGCCGTCTGCCGCGCCGACTTCGCGCCGGGCACTCGTGTGTGGGTGGCGGGGGAGGCGGCCGCGGTCCAGCGCATTCGCCGACACCTTTTTCAGGAGCAAGCGCTGGCGCGGTCGCAGGCCACGATCCGGGGGTACTGGAAGCACGGGCGCAGTGGCGAGGCGGACGGCGACTCCTGACCGGCCGGATTCTCGTGCTGGCACCCCCTTCGACTCCTGCCAGCACCATCGCCGTGGCCCCTGCTTCCGTTCAGGATCGCAGTACGAGCCCCGGGAACCGACAACCGGGGCGGCACAGGACGGGGGATCCACCATGCACACCTTCCAGGGCCCCAAGGCCGCCTTGGACTCGGTCAGTGACCTCGGGCTCGCCCGGATGCGCCGGCTCTCGCTGCGCGACGCCATCCCGTTCGGGACGCGCCGGTACACCGTCCCACCTGGCGGCAGCGGCAGGGCCGAGCGCATCGACGACCTCGAGCTGTCCCGGGTGGTGTCCGGCAAGGCGCTCGTCGAGGTCGCCGGCGGCATCGCCGACGTCGACAGGGGCGAAGCCGTGCTGTTCGAGCGCGGCGAGACCCATGTGTTCCACAACCGGTCGACGACCGAGCCCCTGGTGATCTTCAGCATCTTCTGGATGCCGCGCGCCGGGGCCGTAACGGTCGCCGCCCACGAGGCGATCACCGCCTAGAGCAGGGCACCGCGAACGCGGCCACGGCGGCCCCAAGGTCGCGACCGTTGTGAACCTGGATTTTGGGGCGCTCAAGTTTCAATATGGGTATGCCGAAATCTGTCCGAGGACGGACCACGACCTCGGAGGCAGATCATGCGGCACCCCTGGAGAAGGATCACCTCGATGGCCGCTGTGCTGGCGCTGCCTTCGTTGATGGTCCTCACCGCGGCGGGGTCCGGCGGGGCCAGCGCCGCCGCCGCCGGTGTCGTGGACCGGGCTCCCCTGCGGACCAGCGGGGCGAAGATCGTCGACCGCAACGGCGCCGAGATCGTCCTTCAGGGCGTCAACTGGTTCGGGTTCGAGACCCAGAACCACGTGACCCACGGCCTCTGGACACGGGACTACAAGGAGATGCTGGCCCAGATCAGGTTGCTCGGCTTCAACACCATCCGCCTGCCGTTCTCGGTCCAGGCGATGCGGTCGTCGACCACCAGCGGGATCGACTTCGGCGGCGGGCGCAACGCCGCCCTCAACGGCAAGACGCCGCTCGAGGCCATGGACGTCATCATCCAGGAAGCCAACACCCAGGGCCTGTTCGTCATGCTCGACAACCACAGCCTGGCCGACGACGACTTCGGCTACGACCTCTGGTACGGCAACGGCTACACCGAGGACGACTGGGTCGCCACCTGGCAGATGCTGGCCCAGCGGTACAAGGCCCAGCCCAACGTCATCGCCGCCGACCTCAAGAACGAGCCTCACGGACAGGCCACCTGGGGCGATGGCGCCCCGACCGACTGGCGCCGGGCCGCCACCCGCGCCGGCAACGCCGTGCTGGGCATCGCCCCCAACTGGCTCATCGTGGTCGAGGGCGTGGAGAACCAGGTGCCGGGCCAGCAGCTGCCGTCACACTGGTGGGGCGGCAACCTCGAAGCGGTGCGCTCGCACCCGGTCACGCTGAACACTCCCAACCGGCTCGTCTACTCGCCCCACGAGTACGGGCCCGGCGTCTACAACCAACCGTGGTTCGGCGACCCCAACTACCAGTCGGTGCTCTACGACCGGTGGGCCAAGGGCTTCCAGTACATCGCCGACCAGGGCATCGCGCCGATCCTGGTGGGCGAGTTCGGCGGCCGCCAGACCGGCCCCGACACCATCGAGGGTGTCTGGCAGCGCCAGTTCATGGACTACCTGGGCAAGAAGGGTTTCAGCTGGACCTACTGGGCCTGGAACCCGAACTCGGGTGACACCGGCGGTGTCCTGACCACGGACTGGCGGACGGTCGACGCCCCCAAGATGGCGCTGCTCACCGAGCTCATCGGCCGCCAGGCCATCGACTTCCCGGGGTCGGGGACGGCGCCCCCCACGACGGCTGCCCCGCCGCCGACGACGACCACCGCCGCCGACGACGACCACACCGCCGACGACAACACCGCCGCCGACCACGAGCCTGGCCGGCTCGTACGTCCTCGACAACACGTGGGGCGGTGGCTACTGCGCCCACCTGGTGGCGACCAACAACTCCGGAGCGCAGGTGACCGGGCTGAACTTCAGCTTCACCCTCCCAGCCGTCAACCAGACGACCTCGTCGTGGAACGGCACGTTCAGCCGCAGCGGCACCACGGTCAACGTCATCCTGCCGTCGTGGGCCCAGACCCTGGCCGCCGGAGGCCAGTACACCCAGACCGGCTTCTGCGTGCAGGGCCCGGACCGGCCGACCAACGTCGTGGCCCGAGGTGCGGGTTCCCCGCCACCGCCACCGCCGCCGACCACCGTGCCGCCAACCACGGCACCCCCGACCACCATTCCGCCCGCCGGCGGCGGGCTGAGCGCCGGCTCGACGCTGGATTCACAGTGGGACACGGGCTACTGCGCCACCGTCAAGGTCACCAACTCCTCGTCGCGCACCCTCACGCCGAAGTCGGTCACCTTCAACCTCGACAGCCAGGTGACCCCCACCGACTCCTGGAACGCCACCGTCACCCGTTCGGGTGGCCAGGTGACGGCCGTACTCGCCGACTGGACGGCGCCCCTGGCGCCGGGGCAGTCGTCCACCGACTTCGGGTTCTGCACGAACCGGCCGGCGAGAGCCGCCAACCTTCCCAGCGGGTTCAGCGTGCAGGCGCGCTGAACCCCTCGCCCATAGCGGGTCAGACGTGGATGGCGTCGGGGTCGTTCCAGCGGGAGACGACCGGCGTCTCACGCTCGTAGCCCAACACCGACACCGTCGCCGGGTCGAGGGCGAACAGTCGGCCGTCCGCCGGTGGGAGCCCCACCCAGCGGGCGGCGAGGATGCGCAGGACGTGGCCGTGGGCGAACAGGGCGACATCGCCGCCGACACCCGAGTCGAACAGGGCGCGGACCCGCTCGATGACCCTGTCGACCCGCCGGCCCACGTCCTCGACGGTCTCGCCCCCCGGGACGCCGTCGGTGAACAGCGACCACCCCGGCCGGTCGACGCGGATGTCGGCCGTGGTGCGGCCCTCGTAGTCGCCGTAGTCCCATTCGACGAGGTCGTCGGTGGTCTCGACTCTGTCGCCCTGTCCGGCCAGGCGGGCCGTCTCGAGGGCCCGCGCCATCGGGCTGGACAGCACCAGCGCGAACCGCAGCCCCGCCAGCCCGGCGCAGACCCGCTCGGCCTGCTCCCGGCCGTTGTCGGTGAGGGGGATGTCGGTTCGGCCGGTGTGCTGGCCGGAAAGCGACCATTCGGTCTCGCCGTGACGGACGAGGATGACGCGGTTGGCCACTGCCGCGGAGGCTATCCCCCGATGCTGAATTCGGCCTCAGCAGGAGTCGGTCCCGGCGCCGCCTACAATTGTGAGCCCGTGAAGACCACCGTCGAACCACTCGAAGGCAACAAGGTAAAGCTGTCGATCGAGGTAGAGGAAGGGGAGTTCGACGGAGCCGTCGACGCCGCCTTCCGAAAGATCGCCCGCGAAGTCAGGATCCCCGGCTTCCGGCCGGGCAAGGCACCCCGCCCGATCATCGAGGCGCGAGTCGGGAAGGAGACCGCCCGCCAGGAGGCGCTGCGGGACGCCCTCCCCGGCTACTACGAGCAAGCCCTGCGCGAGAACGACCTGGAGCCGATCGCCCCGCCGGAGATCGACATCACCGCAGGCCAGGACGAGGGCCCGGTCGTCTTCGACGCCGTGATCCAGCTCATGCCTCAGGTGTCCATCGCCGGCTACTCGGGCCTGCGTGTCGTCATGCGCACCTTCGAGATCACCGAAGAAGACATCGACATGAAGCTCGACATGACGCGGGACAACTTCGCCGAGCTCAGGCCCGTGCCGCGCGCCGCTCGGACCGGCGACCACGTGTCCATGGACCGCAGGATCACGCGCCACGACGAGACGCTGCAGGCCGTCGAGGACGAGCTGTACGAGATCGGCTCCCGCACGGGCCACCCGGAGGTCGACGACAACCTCCGTGGCGCCAAAGCCGGCGACATCCTCAAGTTCAACATCGAAGACCCGCAGGCCGGCGAAGCCACCTTCCACATCCTCGTCAAAGAGGTCAGGGAGAAGGTCCTCCCCGAGGTCACCGACGAGTGGGCGTCAGAGGCGTCCGAGTTCGACACGGTCGCCGAGCTCCGGGAGAACATCAGGGAGCAGCTTCGGGGCGTGCGCAAGGTCGAGGCCGCCTTCACCATCCGAGGCAAGGTCATCGAGGCTCTGGTCGAGCTGGTGGACGAGGACATGCCGGACACACTCGTCGCCGACGAGATGCAGCGCCGGCTCGGTGCCCTCGTCAACCGGATCACCGAGCAGGGCGCCGACTTCAAGCGCTGGCTCGAGGCCACCGGCCGCAGCCAGGAGGACCTTTTCACCGAGCTGAGGGCCGAGGCCATCGCCGGAGCCAAGGCCGACCTGGCCCTGAAGGCCGTCGCCGACCTGGAGGACATCCAGGTCAGCGACGACGAGCTCGACGCCGAGGTGGCCTCGATCGCCCAGCGTCAGGACCGCTCGGTCGACGAAGTGCTGTCCGACCTCGACCGCGAAGGCAAGTTGCCCTTGGTACGCTCGGGTCTGAGGAAGTCCAAGGCCTTGGAATGGCTCATCGGCCACACCGAGTACGTCGACGAGGAAGGCCACGCCATCGATCGCTCGGAGTTCGTGTTCGACGACGAGACCGGGACGGACCCGCCCGAAACCCCGCCTGACCCGGATCAAGACGACAAAGCCGAAGACCCGCTTGACCAAGATGACGAAGCAGCGCAGGAGAGCACCCAAATGAACGAGGCCCAGAAGAACGAGGCCCAGAAGAACGAGGCGCAGTGACCCAACCGATCTACAACTACCTGGTCCCGACGGTCGTCGAGCAGACCAACCGGGGCGAGCGGGCCTTCGACATCTACTCCCGGCTCCTCAAGGAGCGGATCGTCTTCCTCGGCACCCCGATCGACGACACGGTGGCCAACCTGATCATGGCGCAGCTCCTCCACCTCGAGTCGGAGGACGCCGACAAGGACATCAACCTCTACATCAACTCGCCGGGCGGCGAGATCACCGGGCTGTTCGCGATCTATGACACGATGCAGTTCATCAAGCCAGACATCGCCACCTACTGCATGGGTCAGGCGGCGTCGGCGGCAGCAGTGCTCCTCGCCGCCGGCACCAAGGGGAAGCGGCACGCGCTGCCGCACTCCCGAATCCTCCTCCACCAGCCCTACAGCGGCGCCGGCGGGCAGGCTTCCGACATCGAGATCCAGGCCAAGGAGATCACCCGCATGCGGGAGCTCCTGGAGAACGTGCTCTCGTTCCACACGGGCCAGTCGCCCGAACGGGTCAACAAGGACACCGACCGCGACTTCATCATGAACGCGGACGAAGCGAAGGCATACGGCATTATCGACGAGGTGATTGCGACTCGCGAGCTGGCCCAGGTGCCACAGGTCGCGGGCGTCAGCTAGCAGGCCGGAACAGACAGGCCCAGAGAGAATAGGCACAGGGGGAATTCCGAGTGGCCAAGTTCGGCGATGGCGGGGAACTGCTGAAGTGCTCGTTCTGCGGCAAGTCCCAGAAGCAGGTCAAGAAGCTCATCGCCGGCCCTGGGGTCTACATCTGCGACGAGTGCATCGACCTCTGCAACGAGATCATCGAGGAGGAGCTCTCCGAGACCTCCGAGGTCCGCTTCGACGAGCTCCCCAAACCACGTGAGATCTACGAGTTCCTGAACGACTACGTCATCGGGCAGGACTACGCCAAGAAGATCCTGGCTGTGGCGGTCTACAACCACTACAAGCGGGTCCAGGTGGGCGCGGGCACGGGCGGCGCCGACGGCGACGTCGAGCTGGCCAAGTCCAACATCCTGTTGCTCGGCCCCACCGGCTGCGGCAAGACGCTGCTGGCCCAGACCCTGGCCCGCATGCTCAACGTCCCGTTCGCCATCGCCGACGCCACCGCGCTGACCGAGGCGGGGTACGTGGGCGAGGACGTCGAGAACATCCTGCTCAAGCTGATCCAGGCCGCCGACTACGACGTCAAGAAGGCCGAGACCGGCATCATCTACATCGACGAGATCGACAAGATCGCCCGCAAGAGCGAGAACCCGTCGATCACCCGCGACGTGTCGGGCGAGGGCGTGCAGCAGGCGCTCTTGAAGATCCTCGAGGGCACGACCGCCTCGGTGCCGCCCCAGGGGGGCCGCAAGCACCCCCATCAGGAGTTCATCCAGATCGACACCACGAACATCCTGTTCGTGTGCGGCGGTGCCTTCGCCGGCATCGAGAAGATCATCGAGAGCCGCATCGGGCACAAGGGTGTCGGCTTCGGCGCCGAGCTGCGTCGCTCCGGCGACAAGGACATCGGGGTCATCCTCAGCAAGGTCCTGCCCGAGGACCTGCTCAAGTTCGGGCTGATCCCCGAGTTCGTGGGCCGGCTGCCTGTCATCGGGGCGGTCTCCAGCCTCGACCTGGAGGCCCTGGTGCGGATCCTCGTCGAGCCCAAGAACGCCCTGGTCAAGCAGTTCCGCCGGTCCTTCGAGCTCGACGCCGTCGACCTCGAGTTCACCGACGACGCGCTCGAAGCCGTCTCGGAGCAGGCGTTGCTGCGGGGCACGGGCGCCCGTGGCCTGCGGGCCATCCTCGAGGAGGTCCTCCTCAACGTGATGTTCGACCTTCCCAGCCGCACCGACATCGGCCGGTGCGTCATCGACCGGTCGGTCGTGCTGCAGAAGGTCAACCCCACGCTGGTCCCCCGCACCGAGCCGGCCCGCCCGCCGGCCCGCCCCCGTCGCGCCGCTTCGTAACTTTGCTGCGCCGATAGCGCCCCAAAATCCGCCCGGAATCGCCCAGATAGGGGCGCTTTGGGCGATCCAAACGCTTCCCCCTCACGGCCGTCAATGGTGAGGGGCGCGGATGCGAACGTTGTTCACTACCAGGGAGGCGACGGCCGCCGGGCTGTCACCGAAGGCACTGCGGTGCGGCGAGGCAGCCGGACGCTGGACACGGGTGCGCAAGGGGGTCTATGCGGAGGGGCCGGAGGCGCCGAGCGCCTTCGACCGGCGGGTGGCGGACGTGCTGGCGTGCGGCGGAGTTGCGGACGGTCGTCTGGCAGGCGTGTTGTACGGGCTGGACGGCGTCAAGGTCGATGACCGGCCGCCGCGCCGGCGATCCTTAGGGGCCGACCGGGTGGTCAGGGTCGGCGCGCTGCGCTGCACGGACGGCCTGCAGACGGTGATCGACCTGGCCGCCGACCTCGACGACCTCGTGTGGGAACAGGCGCTCGAGTCGGCGCTGAGGAAGCGGCTGGTATCGGTCGCCGCTGTCGAGTTGTCGCTGCCCAAGCTGGGGAAGGCACGGGTGCCAGGCACGGCCCGCATCCGGCGAGTGCTCGCCCTGCGACCCCCGGGGCGCTCCTCCGACCGAGAGTCTGCTGGAGACGCTCATGGTGCAGCTGGCCCGCACGGTCCCGGGTCTGCCTGATCCGGTGCGGCAGCTGGAGGTGGGGTCGGCCAGGGTCGACCTGGCCTGGCCCGACCTGGGCCTGTTCGTCGAGCTCGACGGCCAGCAGCACAACGACCAGCCCCTCTACGACGCCCGCCGGGAGACAGCGGTCGTCGCCGCGACGGGCTGGCTCTGCGGCCGGTTCACCTGGACGGAGGTGGTTCGCGTGCCGATGTCGACAGCACGGCGCTTGGCCGCGCTCGCCGACCAGGCGCGGCGACGGCCGATCGGTACTCAGCCCGATTTGCTGCGTCGATAGCGCCCCAAATCGGGCCGGAAATCGGCAAATAGGGGCGCTACGGGCGATCCAAACCGTAGTGGTAGGTCACCCGACGGGGGTCACCTGGCACGGCAGGGTGCCGCTGGGTCGCAGCGCCAGGCCCACGTCCAGGGGCACGTGATCGATCTCCGTCTTCAGGCGGAAGGACCGCACGAGCGTCGCCACCGCCACGAGCAGCTCGGCGGTGGCCATGTGCTGACCGATGCAGCCTCTCGGGCCGCCGCCGAAGGGCAGGTGGTCGTAGCGGCGGGCCTCGGTGGCGAACCGGTCGGGGTCGAAGCGGTCGGGATCCGGCCAGACGTCGGGGTTGTGGTGGACGCCCCAGACGCTCACCGCCACCAGGTGCCCCGGGGGCACGTCCTGGCCGTCGAGGGTCGTGGCCTCGTGGGCATGGCGCACGAGGGTGTGGCCCGGCGGGTACAGCCGCATGGTCTCGTCCAAGACCTGGGCGGTGAACGTGAGGCGGGCCAGATCGTCCACGCCGACGGGCCGCTTGCCGACGACGGCCGCCACCTCGTCCCGGACCCGCTGCTGGACGTCGGCGTGGCGGCCGAGCAGGTGCAACGCGAGGGCCATGGTGGTGCCGGTGGTCTCGTGGCCGCCGAGCAGAAGGATGAGGGCCTGGTCCCGGACGGCGTCGTCGTCGAGGGCCGAGCCGTCCTCGGGGTCGCGGGCCGTGAGCAACAGGGTCAGCAGGTCGTCCCCGACAGCCCCTTCGCCATTCGGCGAGGCAGCCCGGCGCTGGGCGATGAGGCCGTCGACCTGTCCCCACAGCGCCCGTCGGGCGCGCTCCGCCCGCCGGTTGGCGGGCGTCGGCACCCACGCCGGCAGCCGCACCGGCGAAAGTATCCGGCGGGCGGCGTACTCGTTGAGCACGGGAACCGTCGCCCTGAGGACCGGGGCCGTCGACTCGACGTCGCCGCCGAACACGCTGCGGCCCAGGACGTCGAGGGCGTAGTACGTGCCGGCCTCGGTGAGGTCGACCCGTCCGCCGTCGGCCTCGGACCAGTCGGCCGCCAGGCGCTCGGCCGCCGCCGCCATCCCGCCCACATACGAGGAGATCCGCTTCTTGGTGAACAGCGGGGCCACGATGCGCCGGTCCCGGCGCCACCGGTCGCCGTTGCTCAGGAGGATGCCCTCCCCGAACAGGCGGCGGGCCTCCCCGATCCCGGGGACCTCCTTGTCGTAGTGGGCGGCCTCGGTGGCCAGGACCTGGCGGGCGTCGTCGGGACGGAACACGGCGTCGAACACGAAGCCGACCTTCGGGGGACCGACCCGGAACCGCACCCGCCGGCCGCCGTGCTGGCGCAGGACCCGGGCGTAGGTGGCCAGCTGGTCGCCCTTGAGCTCGCGTCCCGACCCCGACAGGAACGCCCCAGGCACCATCGGCGGATCGCTCGGTGCCATCGCGGCCGAGGTTATGCCCGGTCGAGTACGAATCGGGGCCGGGGGTAGGCTGAATGCCAGTCAGCGCGAGGAGGTAAGGATGCGCAAGGCCGTCAAACTGTTGATCCTGGGCGGGGTGGTGGGCGGTGCCGTGGTGGCCGTCAAGTCGCTCCGGTCCGAGGAGACCGTCGACGACATGCCGGTGAAGGCAGCCAAGACGGCGGGGGCGTGCGCCCTGGCCGGCGGCGTCATCGGCCTCGTCCTCGACCGCCGTTCGAAGCGGCGTCGGAGCAAGAAGGCACGGTTCGCAGCCGCCATGTCGAGGCTGCCCGACCTGCCGAGGATCGACCTGCCCCACATCGACCTGCCAGACCTGCCGAACGTCTCCGACATCCGCAAGGCCACCAAGAAGGCCAGGAAGTCGGCGGCGAAGGCAGCCCGGAAGGCCACCAGGCGGGCGTCGGACGCGGCCGACGCCGGCCGCGAGAAGATCGCCAGCTGAGCACACCCGGCGACGCCGGGGATTCCCGAGAACCGGAAGAGACGAGGGCGCCGCGGATGGATCTCCGCGGCGCCCTCGACTATCTCGAGTCCCACGTCAACCTGGAGTCGTCGGTCGCCCGCTCCGCGGCGGCCATGCGCCTCGACCGTATGCGCCGGTTGGTCGGGCTCATGGGCGACCCCCAGAGCGCCTACCCGGTGATCCACATCACCGGCACCAACGGCAAGGGCTCCACCGCCCGGATGATCACCGCCCTGCTGGTGGAGCGGGGGCTCTCGGTCGGCACCTACACCAGCCCCCACCTGGAGCGCATCAACGAGCGGATGGCCTGGAACGACGAGCCCATCTCCGACGAGGACTTCGCCGAGACGGTGCGGTGTGTCGCCGACCTCGAGCCGCTCCTCGGGTCGCCGCCCACCCACTTCGAGATCCTCACCGCCGCCGCCTACCGGTGGTTCGCCGACGTCGCCGTCGACGTGGCCGTGGTCGAGGTCGGGCTGGGCGGGCGGTGGGACGCCACCAACGTCGCCGAGGGCGAGGTCGCCATCGTCACCAACGTGAGCCTCGACCACGCCGAGGTGATCGGTCCGACGCTGACCCAGATCGCCGAGGAGAAGGCCGGCATCGTCAAGCCGGGGAGCCGGCTCGTGCTCGGCGAGACCGACCCCGACCTGGCCGGGATCTTCGCCCGGGCCGGCGTCGACGTCGGCGCTGCGGAGGTCTGGCGGCGGGGCCCCGACTTCGGCTGCCTCGCCAACGACCTGGCCCACGGCGGGCGCAGGATCGACCTGGTCACGCCCGGTGCCCGGTACCCGGGCGTCTACCTCCCTGTCCACGGCGCCCACCAGGGCGACAACGCGGCGGTGGCGGTGGCCGGTGCCGAAGCCTTCTTCGGGGCCCCGCTGCACGAGGACGTGGTGCAGGCCGGGTTGGGGTCGCTGCGGCTGCCGGGACGACTCGAGGTCGTCGCCCGGGATCCGCTGTGCATCCTCGACGGTGCCCACAACCCGGCTGGGGCGGCGGCCTCCACCGCCGCCATCGACGAGGCGTTCGCCGTCCGCTCGGGCAAGGTGCTGGTTGTCGGCCTCCTGGCCGGACGTGACCCCGTCGAGATGCTGACGGCCTTCGCTGCAGGCAAGGCCCGGCTGGTCGTCGCCTGCCCGCCGCCGTCGCCGCGGGCCCTGCCGGCGGGCCAGGTGGCCGACGCCGCCCGGGCGCTGGGCGCCGTCGCCGAGGAGGCCGCGTCGGCCCCGGAGGCGATCGCCACCGCCCTCGCCCTCGCCGATCCCGACGACATGGTGGTCGTCACGGGCTCGCTCTACGTGGTCGGCGCCGTGCGTGCGGCGTTGGGGTAGTCGCCTCGGAAGCGGAGCTTCCTCGGCGAGTTGCAAGGCGCTCCGGGACGACCGGCGAAGCCGGATCGCCCTCCGCCCTGTTGTTCTGCCCGGCAGCCGAGGAGACCGCCTTCGGCGGTGACCGCAGCCGCCGGGACTTCGGGCGCGACAGGAGCGGTCGGCCACAGCCAGTAGCGTCCCCCTTGTGGAAAGGACTCTGGTCATCTGCAAGCCGGACGCGCTCGAGCGCGGCCTGGTGGGGGAAATCGTCTCCCGGCTGGAGTTCAAGGGCCTCCGTCTGGCCGCCGTCGAGCTGCGCACCATCGACAAGGACACGGCCGGTCGGCACTACCGCGAGCACCTGGGCAAGCCCTTCTACGAGGACCTTGTCGCGTTCATCACCCGCGGGCCGGCGCTGCTGCTCGTCGTGGAGGGTCCGCCGGAGACCTACTCGATGGTGCGCACCCTGATGGGGGCCACCGATCCGCGAAAGGCGGTTCCCGGTTCGATCCGGGGCGACCTGGCCACCAGCCCCACCGAGAACCTGGTCCACGGGTCCGACTCGCCGGAGTCGGCGGCTCGCGAGATCGCCCTCTTCTTCCCGGACCTCGAACCCGCTTCCGGGTCGGTCTTGTGACCGCTGGTCCTGGCGCCTAGCCTCGTGGCCACCCAGGCGAGGCGTGGAGCCCGTATGTCCGACAACTTCTTCAGTGCGTTTCTGGGTCGAGACATGGCAGTCGACCTGGGTACCGCCAACACCCTCGTGTACATCCGCGGGCGTGGGATCGTGCTGAACGAGCCGTCGGTGGTGGCGGTCAACGTCAAGGACGGCAGGCCCCTCGCCGTCGGCCTAGAAGCCAAGCGGATGATCGGCCGCACCCCGGGCCACATCCAGGCCGTCCGTCCCCTCAAGGACGGGGTGATCAACAACTTCGAGATCACCGAGAAGATGTTGAGATACTTCATCCACCGCGTGCACCAGCGGCGATGGGCCAAGCCCCGCATGGTGATCTGCGTGCCGTCGGGCGTCACCGGGGTGGAGAAGCGGGCCGTGCAGGAGGCCGCCGAGTACGCCGGCGCCCGCAAGACTCCGTTCATCATCGAGGAGCCCATGGCCGCCGCCATCGGCGCCGGGCTCCCTGTCCACGAGCCCACCGGCAACATGGTGGTCGACATCGGCGGCGGCACCACCGAGGTGGCGGTCATCTCGCTGGGCGGCATCGTCACCAGCCAGTCGGTCCGCATCGGCGGCGACGAGCTCGACGACGCCATCATCCAGTTCATCAAGAAGGAGTACAGCCTGGCCCTCGGTGAGCGGACGGCCGAGGAGATCAAGATCGCACTCGGGTCCGCCTATCCGCTCGAGGAAGAGCTGCACGCCGAGATCCGGGGACGGGACCTGGTCACGGGGCTGCCGAAGACGATCGTCACCTCCACCGAGGAGGTACGCAAGGCGATCGAGGAACCGGTGCAGGCCATCGTCGACTCCGTCAAGGTCACCCTCGACAAGACGCCGCCGGAGTTGGCCGCCGACATCATGGAGCAGGGGATCGTCCTCACGGGCGGCGGCGCCCTCCTCCACGGCCTCGACGTCCGCCTCCAGACCGAAACCGGCATGCCCATCGTGATCGCCAAGAACCCCCTCTACTCGGTGGCCCTCGGTGCGGGCCAGTGCCTGGAGGAGTTCAACGTCCTTCGGCAGGTGCTCTCCTCCGGCGAGCGGTAGCACCAGAGGTCGGCCAGCTTGGCTGTGCAGCGGCGCACGAAGCGCCATCGCTTCGTGTTGATGCTCCTGGTCCTGACGTCGGTGACGGTCATCACGCTCGACTTCCGGGATCACGGTGAGGGCGTGCTCGAGTCGATCCGTTCCGGCGCGCAGAGCGTCTTCTCCCCGGTGCAGTCGGCGGTGGCCCGGGTGTTCTCCCCCGTCGGGGACTTCTTCGGCGGCATCACCAAGTACCGGCAGGTGAAGGAGGAGAACGCCAGGCTGCAGGGGGAGCTGGACGCCGCCCAGGGCGAGCTGGTGCGGGGCGCCGACGCGGCCCGGGAGCGGCAGCTGCTCCTCGCCCTCCAGCGCCTCGACTTCGCCGGCGACCTTCGCGGGATCACCGCCCGGGTGGTGTCGAACTCGCCGTCGAACTTCCAGGTCACCGTCACCGTCGACCGCGGTACCGAGGACGGGGTGACCCCCGGGATGCCCGTCGTCACCGAGGCGGGGCTGGTCGGGCGCATCGTCGAGGCATCCGGGTCGAGCTCGACCGTGCTGCTCATCATCGACCCGGCGTCCAGCGTGGGGGTCAGGCTGGCCAGCACCGGCGACATCGGCGTGGTGAAGGGGTCTGGTCGGCGCGACCAGCTCCCGCTCGACCTGGTCAGCGTGGAGACCAAGATCGCCGATGGCGAGGCGGTCGTCACCAGCGGCCTCGAGCACGGCCTGTTCCCGCCCCAGATTCCCGTCGGGCGGGTGAAAGGCGCCAAGATCAACCCCGGCCAGCTCGAGCAGGACGTGACCGTCGCACCCATCGTCGACTTCGGGCGGGTGGAGCTGGTGCGCATCCTCGTCTGGCAGCCGGTGCCGGGGCCATGAGGGGCACACCATGACAGGTCCACTGTGACAGGCGATCCGCGCTTCCGGGTGCCGTTGCTCCTGGTCACGGCGGTGGTGCTGCACCTGGCCGTGTTCACCAACCTGCGGATCGCCGGTGCCGGCCCCGATCTCATGCTGCTGGTCGCCGTCGCCGGCGGGCTGGTCGGAGGCCCGGTACGGGGCGCGGTGCTCGGGTTTGCCTCCGGCCTCGTCGTCGACCTCTTCCTCCGCACGCCGATGGGCCTGTCGGCGCTCGTCTTCACCTTCGTGGGCTACGGCGTCGGCATCGTGTCGACCGGCGTGCTGAGCCCGTCGTGGTACCTGCCGGTGCTCACCACCGCCGCGGCCAGCGCCTCGGGTGTCGTGCTCTACGCCTTCGTGGGCGCGATGCTGGGTGAACCCATGGTGACCCGCCGACTCGGAGTGATCGTCGCGGTCGTGGCCGTCACCAACGCGCTCCTGGCCCTGCCCGTCATCCGCCTGGTCCGGTGGGCCCTCGACATGGACGACGCCCCACGAGCCGCGGTCCGTTGATCCCATGAGCAGGGACGACCGCGGCCTGCGCCTGGCCATCCTCGGGGTGGTCGTGCTGTCGCTGTTCAGCGCCATGCTGGCCCGGCTCTGGTACCTCCAGGTGCTGGCCGCCCCGTCGTACCAGGCCGAGGCCCAGCTCAACAGCGTGCGGCTCGTGTACTCCGACGCCCCACGGGGCCGCATCCTCGACCGCAACGGCAAGGTGCTCGTGGGGAACAGGGTGGCGCCCACCGTTGTCGTGGACCGCACCGAGATCGGGAAGCACCCCGAGGTCCTGACCCGCCTGGCGAGCCTCGTCAACGTGCCCGAGGAGGAGCTCAAGAAGCGGATCGCCGACCCCCGCTACAGCCTGTTCAAGCCCATCCCGGTGGCCTCCGACGTGCCCAAGGAGACGCTGGTCTACCTCCGTGAGAACGAGGCGAGCTTCCCGGGCGTGGAGGGCGTCACGCTGTCCGAGCGGACGTACCCCAACGGCACGCTGGCCGCCCACGTCCTCGGCTACGTGGGCGAGATCAACGACCGAGAGCTCGATTCTCGGAAGGCCAAGGGCTACCGGGCCGGAGACCCGATCGGGAAGTCGGGGGTGGAGCTGGCCTACGAGGACGACCTGCGCGGCTCCCCGGAGGTGGAGAAGCTGGAGGTCGACGCCCAGGGGCGGGTGCTTCGGTCCGCCGGCAAGCAGCCGGCGGTGCAGGGCCACGACGTCGTGCTCACCATCGACCTCGACGTCCAGAAGGTCGCCGAAGAAGGCCTTCAACAGGCGTTGGAGGCGGCCAAGGTCACCGTGGACCCCGACTCGGGCAAGGCCTTCGTAGCCCCCGCCGGGTCGGTCGTGGTGACGGACCCGCGGGACGGTTCGGTGCTGGCGATGGCCTCGGCGCCCACCTACGACCCCTCCCAGTTCGTCGACGGGATCAGCCAAGAGGCCTTCGGCCTGCTGCAGGACCCCGCCGGGCACTACCCGCTCAACAACCGGGCCACCCAGGGCCTCTACTCCCCGGCGTCCACCTTCAAGCTGGTGACCTCCATCGCCGGCTTGGAGACGGGCCTCATCGACCCCCAGTACACCGTCAACGACAGGGGCTTCTACACCCTGGGCAACCCGCCCCGCACGTACCAGAACGCGTTCCGGGAGGCGTTCGGGCCCGTCAACCTCACGCGGGCCCTCACCGTGTCGAGCGACGTCTACTTCTACGAGCTGGCCGACCGCTTCTGCCCGGGACGGTGCCGGACGGCGATCCAGGACACCGCCCGCGAGCTGGGTCTCGGCGGCTACACCGACTTCGAGCTTCCCTTCGAGGCCAACGGGCGCATCCCCGACGAGACAAGCAAGCGACGCCTCCACGACTCCAACCCCAAGGACTTCCCCGAGCCGCAGTGGTACACCGGTGACAACCTCAACCTGGCCATCGGGCAGGGCGACACTGTGGTGACTCCGCTCCAGTTGGTGAACGCCTACGCCACCTTCGCCAACGGCGGCACCGTGTTCGCACCCCACGTGGGCGCCTCGGTGAAGACGGTTGAGGGCGTCCCGGTGCGCACGGTCGAGCCCAAGGCGAAGCAGAGGACCGAGATCCCCGACTCGGTCCGGGCGCCGATGCTGGCCGGGTTCGAGGGGGTGGTCGCCGATCCCAAAGGAACCGCCTACAACGCCTTCGCCGGGTTTCCCCTGGCCGAGTTCCCGATCGCGGCAAAGACCGGCACCGCCCAGGTCGTGGGCAAGCAGGACACCGCCTTGTTCGCCGCCTTCGGTCCGATCGCCGACCCCCGGTACGCGGTCACCGTGGTGATGGAGGAGTCAGGGTTCGGCGCGGCCGCCGCCGCGCCGGTGGCCCGCCGCATCTTCGACCAGATCCTCGGCCTGCCGGTGACGCCGCTCGGCCGCGGCGCGGGCCGGGACTGACGCACATGAGCTCTGGGGCATGAGTCTCGACATCCGCAGCTCCCGCCGGCGCGGCGCGGAGACCTTCCGCCACGTCGACGTCGTGCTGCTGGCCGCGGTGGCGGCCATCACCGGCCTGGGAATGCTGATGATCTACTCGTCCACCCGGGGGCGGCAGGCCGCGGCAGGGCTGGACCCCGGCTACTTCCTCCACCGCCAGGCCATGTTCGTGGCCGTGGGGGTGGCGGTCATGGTGCTCATGATGCTCGTCGACTACCAGGTGTTGCGGGACATGGCCCCTGCCATCTACGCGGCATCGGTCGTGGCGCTGCTGCTCGTCGTGTCGCCCCTCGGGACGAACAACCGCGGGGCCCAGGCGTGGTTCCAGATCGGGCCCTACCAGTTCCAGCCGGCCGAGTTCGGCAAGCTGGCCCTGATCCTGGCCCTGGCCGCCTTCTGCGCCACGCATCGGGACGACCTGGACACCAGCCGTCTGGCCACCGCCATCGGCATCGCCGCCCTGCCGCTGGCGCTGATCTACCTCCAGCCCGACGTGGGTACCGGCATGGTCTTCGTCGCCGCCCTGATGGCGATCGTGCTGGTCGGAGGGGCGTCGCCCCGCCAGATCCTGATCCTCACCCTGCTCGGGGTCACCGGGATCGTGCTGGTGCTCGAGCTCGGTGTGCTCAAGACGTACCAGGAGGAACGCCTGGCCGCCTTCCTCGACCCCCAGGAGGACGTGCAGCGGACGGCCTACAACCTCAACCAGTCGAAGACCGCCATCGCCAATGGCGGTCTCGGCGGCAAGGGTCTCTTCCAGGGCACCCAGACCAACCTGTCCTACGTGCCGGAGCAGCACACCGACTTCATCTTCACCGCGGTGGGGGAGGAGCTGGGCTTCGTCGGGGCCGCCACCCTCCTGGCCATGTTCGGGTTGGTGATGTGGCGGACCTGGCGGGCGGCGGTGACGGCCAAGGACCAGTTCGGCACCCTCGTGTGCGTCGGCATCCTGGCCGTGCTCGTGTTCCAGGTCTTCGAGAACGTCGGCATGACGATGGGCATCACACCGATCGCCGGCATTCCGTTGCCGTTCATGTCCTATGGCGGTTCGTCGATCATCGCCGCCTTCGCCGCCGTCGGACTGGTGCTGAACGTGCAGATGCGCCGGTACTCCTGATCCGTACCGACCCGTGGCAGGCGTCGACCGACTAAGATCTGCCGCGCTTTGATGTCTCACCTTTGGCCGCGGATCCAGCGCTTGCTGGCCAAGGTTGTCCAGGCGCCCCCAGGGACGTCGCCGTCCAACCCGGTCCCGAGCGAGCCCCAGCCGGCGCGCGCCACCGACGCTGCCCCGGACGGCACTGCCCGCGGTATCCCCGGGGACGTCACCCAGAATTTGATCGAGCGCTCCGGCGCGCGGCGGGCTCCCTGCCCCGCCGCCCGCGACGGGCGTCCCGCACGCAGGTCTGCGTGCGCACTGAGAAGGGATCTCTCCCATGTCCGAACCTCTCACGAACCCCCCGGTCGATCCCGGGCCGCGGCCCGTGCCGGCCGCCACCCCAGGCGGACCTGAGGAGGGCCCAGGAGGTCCGGCGGCCCCTGCGGGCGCCGACCACAGCCGCACCGCCGGATCGCGCCGCCGGCGCGGTTCTCGGGGCGGGCGAGGCGCCCGCCGTCCCGACGGTGAGCAATCGGGCCCCCCTGGCGGCCCCGCGCCCGGCGCTCCCCCGGCTTCCCGGGCACCACGCCCGGCGGGCCCCCGCCCGGCGGCGACGGACGAGCGGAACCCCGACCTCCCCGATCCGCCACGCGAGGGCCGTCCCTCCACGGACGCCGGCCGCGGGGCGGTCGACAGGCCGAAGATCGGCGACCGGCGACCGGCGGTAGCGCCGGGAGAGGTCGGTGTCGAGGACATCCCAGGTGGTGCTCAAGGTGGTGTCCCGGCCCGGCGGGCGCCCCGAAGCGGGTCGGAGGACGGGGCGGCGGCGGCCGCCGGCGTCACGTCGGCGACCAAGCGCCGCCGCAAGCGCGGAGGCAGAGGACGGGGCGCCGGCGGTGC
The DNA here is from genome assembly GCA_963825765.1 of uncultured Acidimicrobiia bacterium. Classification (GTDB taxonomy): domain Bacteria; phylum Actinomycetota; class Acidimicrobiia; order Acidimicrobiales; family AC-14; genus CAWGUU01. The sequence continues at coordinate 810,010 of CAWGUU010000003.1, read as the reverse complement.
CGGCGGTGCTGGCGGGGCCACCGCCGAGGACGGGGAAGCCCCGTTCGACGAGGAGCCCATCGAGCTGGACGAGGAGACGCTGGAGCGGCGCCGGGGCCGGGAGCGCAAGGGGCGTCCCGTCGGGCGTTACCTCATGTGCGTCCACGTCCGCCCCCATGCCACCCAGATCGCGGTGCTGGAGGGACGGTCGCTCATCGAGCACTACGTGTCCCGCCCCGCCGACGACGACGTCGACATCCACGGCAACATCTACCTCGGCAAGGTCCAGAACGTGCTGCCCGGCATGGAGGCGGCGTTCGTCGACATCGGCACCCCCAAGAACGCGGTGCTCTACCGGGGCGACGTCCAGTACGACGCCGACGACGTGGAGGGGGTCAAGACCTCGGCCGCGGCCTCGGCCCGCATCGAGCAGCTGCTCCGTCCTGGCCAGACCGTGCTCTGCCAGGTCACCAAGAACCCGATCGGCACCAAGGGCGCCCGGCTGACCCAGGAGGTCTCGCTGGCCGGCCGGTTCGTGGTGCTGGTGCCCAACAGCTCGACCTACGGGATCTCCAAGCGCCTGGCCGACGACGAGCGCAAGCGCCTCCGGAGGATCCTCGACGACGTCCGCCCCGCCGGCCACGGCATCATCGTGCGGACGGCGGCCGACGGGGCGACGGCCGAGGAGTTGCGGCGCGACGTCGACCGGCTGCTCAGGCTGTGGCAGCACATCGACGGCCTGGGCAAGCGGTCCCGGGCGCCGGCCCTCCTCTACAAGGAGCCCACGATGGCCGTGCGGGTCATCCGGGAGGAGTTCAGCAAGGACTACCGGGGCGTCATCATCGACGATCCCGACCTCTATGCCGAGGTCAAGGAGTACGTGGCCGCCCTCATCCCGGAGCTGGTCGACCGGATCGAGCTGCTCGACGACCCGTCGGGCCTGCCCATCTTCGAGCGCCACCACATCCACGAGCAGCTGCACAAGGCCCTCGACCGCAAGGTCTGGCTGCCCTCGGGCGGATCGCTGATCATCGAGCGCACCGAGGCGCTCACCGTGATCGACGTCAACACCGGCAAGAACGTGGGCGTCTCCAACCTGGAGGAGACGGTCTTCCGGAACAACCTGGAGGCGGCCGAGGAGATCGCCCGCCAGCTGCGCCTCCGTGACATCGGCGGCATCATCGTCACCGACTTCATCGACATGGAGATCAGGAAGAACCGGGAGGAGGTCCTGCGGTGCTTCAAGGACGCCCTGGCCAGGGACAAGACCCGCACCCAGGTCTTCGAGATGTCTGAGCTGGGTCTGGTGGAGATGACCCGCAAGCGGGTGTCCGAGGGCTTGGTGGAATCGTTCTCCACGACGTGCCCCACCTGCGCCGGCCGCGGCATCATCCTCGACGACACATTGCTGTAGGACCCTGTTGTGACCCACCGGTCTGGCGCCCGGCGGGCGTCTTGTAGGCTGGTACGCCTATGTATGCGGTGATCAAGACGGGTGGGAAGCAGTACCGGGTGGCCGAGGGCGAGCGTCTCGATGTCGAGCTCCTCGACGGCGAGGACGTCTCCTTCGAGCCCGTGCTCGTCGTCGACGGCGACACTGTGCTGGCCGGGCCCGCCGATCTGAGCGGGGCGGCGGTGACGGCACGGATCCTGGGTGAGTCGAAGGGCCCCAAGATCAAGGCCGGCACCTACAAGAACAAGACCAACTCGTCCCGCCACTGGGGCCACCGCCAGCACTACTCCACCATCGAGATCACCGGCATCACCAGGGGGGCCTGACGTGTCCAAGACCAAGGGGGGCGGCTCCACCCGCAACGGCCGCGACTCCGCGGCCCAGCGCCTGGGCGTCAAGGTCTACGACGGCGGCAGGGTCGGGCCCGGCACGATCATCGTCCGCCAGCGGGGCACCCACTTCCACGCCGGCGAGCAGGTCGGCAGGGGCGGCGACGACACGCTTTTCTCCCTCGCCGACGGCAAGGTGAAGTTCGGCTACCGCCGCGGCCGCCGCCTGGTCGACGTCGTCTCCGACTGACGCCGTTTCGGTCGGCTAGCCAGCCGTCGACCGACCCGTATCCTTCCCAAGTGAGCCAATTCGTCGACGAGGCCGCCCTGAATGTCAGGGGTGGCGACGGCGGGGCCGGCTCGGTGTCGTTCCGGCGGGAGGCCCACGTACCCAGGGGCGGGCCCGACGGCGGCGACGGCGGCAAGGGCGGCGACGTGTGGATCGTGGCCGACCACCAGGTGGCGTCGCTCCTGGCCTTCCGCGACCACCCCCACCGCCGGGCCAACAGCGGTACCCATGGGGCCGGCCGGGCCCGGCACGGGGCGTCGGGCGCCGACCTGCGGGTGATGGTGCCCGAGGGCACTGTCGTCACGATCGACGGCAAGGTCGTGGCCGACCTGATCGGGCACGGCGACGCCTGGCTGGCGGCCCGGGGGGGCAGGGGAGGCCGGGGCAACGCCCGCTTCCTGTCCAACCGGCGGCGGGCGCCGACCTTCGCCGAGCAGGGCGAGGTGGGCGAGGAGCAGTGGCTCAAGCTGGAGCTCAAGCTCATGGCCGACGTCGCCCTCGTCGGGTTCCCCAACGCCGGCAAGTCGACGCTCATCTCCCGGGTGTCGGCGGCCAAGCCCAAGATCGCCGACTACCCGTTCACCACCCTCGTCCCCAATCTCGGCGTGGTGCGCACCGAGGATCACGAGTACGTGATGGCCGACATCCCCGGGCTGGTCGAGGGGGCCAGCGAGGGCAAGGGCCTCGGCCACCAGTTCCTCCGCCACATCGAGCGGGCGCGGGGCCTGGTCGTGCTGCTCGACCTGGCCCAGGTCGACGGTGTTGCGCCCGAGGAGCAGGAGCGGGTGCTGCTGCACGAGCTGGGCAACCACCGGCCGGAGCTGCTCGAGCGTCCCCGGCTTGTCGTCGGCACCAAGGCCGACGCCGCCGTGCTGGAGTGGGACGGCCCCAGGGTCTCGGCGGTCACGGGCGAGGGCCTCCCGCAGCTCGTGCACCGGATGGCCGCCCTCGTGGACGAGGCCCGAGCGGCAGAGCCGGTGCGGGAGGCGTTCGTCGTCCACCGGCCGGAGCTGGAGGGCATCCAGGTCGAGCGGGGCGACGACGGCGCCTTCGTGGTGCGGGGCAAGTCGGCCGAGCGGGCGGTGGCGATCACCGACCTCACCAACGCCCAGGCCCTCGCGTACGTCCACGAGCGCCTCAGCCGGCTCGGCGTCGACAAGGCGCTGGTGCGGGCCGGCGCCCGACCCGGCGACACGGTTCGGGTGGGCGACATGACCTTCGAGTTCTCCGAGGACGCCCCCGTCGGGGCGGGAGGTCGCCGCCGGAGGTGATCGTCGTGGCCAAGGTGGGCACGACGTCGATCACCGACGAGCACGGGGGGATCCATCTCGCGGCGGTCGAGAAGCTCTGCTCCGAGGTCGCCGGGCTCCGCAGCCAGGGCCACAAGGTGCTGATCGTGACCTCCGGCGCCATCGCCGCCGGTCTCCCCGCCCTGGGCCTCTCCGGGGCCCGGCCGACCGACGTGGCGACCCTCCAGGCGGTCTCGGCGGTGGGCCAGAGCCGGCTCATGGGCGTGTACGACACCGCCCTGGGCCATCACGGGCTGGTGGCGGGGCAGGTCCTCATGGCGCCGCTCGACTTCATGCACCGCTCCCAGTACCTCCACGCCCGCCAGACGCTGCGCCGCCTGCTCGAGCTCGGCGTGGTGCCGGTCGTCAACGAGAACGACGCGGTGGCCGACGACGAGATCCGTTTCGGCGACAACGACCGTCTCGCCGCCCTGCTGGCCAACCTGGTGGCGGCCGACCTGCTCGTGCTGCTCACCGACGCCCCCGGCCTGCTCAGCGCCGACCCCCGTCTGGCGGCGGGCGGGTCGCTGATCGAGGAGATCGTCGAGGTCGACCACGAGCTGGAGCGAATGGCGGGGCGGGCCGGGTCGGTGCGCGGCAGCGGCGGCATGGCGTCCAAGCTGGCCGCGGCCAAGATGGCGTCGTGGTCGGGGGTCAGGGCCGTGATCGCCGCCGCCGACCGTCCCGGGGTGCTGGCCGGGGCGGTGGACGGTCAGGCCGGCGTGGGCACCGTCGTCCGTCCGCGTGAAAGGCGGCTCTCGGCCCGCAAGCTCTGGATAGCATTCGCTGTGGCCGCGTCCGGGACGATCACCGTCGACGACGGCGCCCGCGCCGCCCTCACCGAGCGGGGACGGTCGTTGCTGCCGGCCGGCATCGTCGGCGTCAGCGGCGGGTTCGAGGCCGACGACGCCGTCGAGATCAGCGACCTGTCCGGACGGGTCTTCGCCAAGGGCCTGGTGCGCCTCGGCGCGGCCGAGCTCGAAGCCGTCGCCGGGCGCCGCACCGGCGAGCTGGCGGACGGCACGCCCCACGAGGCGGTCCACGCCGACGACCTGGTCACGCTCCCGTGACCGCACTCACCCTCCAGCGCCGCCGCCGCATGCCGCGCGCCTGGCGTGTCGTGGTGGTGGGGCTCTTCCTCGGCGTGCTGGCGTCCTGCTCCAGCGCCGTCTCCGCCTTCGACACCACCGAGGCGCTGCGGGATGCGGGGTTCGCCGACGCGGAGGTCGATTTCGACTCCGGCAGCGGATTCGACGAGGTACGCGTCACCACCGACCCAGGCTTCCTCGAGGGGGACGCGGAGTCGCTGGCGGAGACCGCCGCCGGCGTGGTCTGGACCAACTTCCCGCTCCGGTTCGACGGCCTCGAGGTCACCATCACCGACTCGTTCGACGACTACCAGACCTTCTACACCTACGACGAGCTGTACGACCTGTTCGGGCCCCGCCCGTCCGGGTTCGACGAGCGGACGATCGGCGACGACTACGCCCGCACCGGGCTGGTCGTCGCCATCGTCGTCGGCGGTGGCCTGCTTCTGTTCGTGGCGGTGGCGGCCGTCGCCATCGTCCTCATCGTGCGGGCCAGCAGGCGCCGCGCCCGTGCGGTCCCCCCTGCGTGGCCGCCCGGGTCGGCGCCGCCGCAGTGGCCGCCCTCGGGCCAGCCGCCGCCGAGTCAGCAACCGCCGCCCGCAGGGTGGGGCCGACCGCCGGACAGTCCGGGTGACAGTCCGGGCGAGCCCGGCGAGCCCGGCCCGCAGTCCTGGCCGCCGCCGCCCCAGTAGTTCCGGTTTCCTGCAAGCCGTCGCGCCCCTCAGCACCCGGATCCGGCCGGATCAGGGGCGCTACCGGTGATCCAAACGCCTGGTCAGGCGCTGCCCTCGGCCGACGCCTCGCCCGATGCCGCCGGCTCGGCCGACGCCTCGCCGGGGCCGACCTCGGCAGCCAGCTCCTCCGGGCTGGGGCCGAGACCGAGCTGGCTGCGGATCTCGGCCAACCGGGCCTGGGCCTCGTTGTTGACCTGCGCCTGCTCGACCTCGAGCATCCGGGACTCGACCGAGCTCCCCGTCAGCTCCTGGGTGCCGAGGGCCTTGGCGTAGCGGGCCTCGATCTTGTCGCGGACCTGGTCGAGGGTGGGAACGTCCTGGCCGACGGCCTCGTTGAGCGACGACATCGCCTTGTTGACCTGCTCCTGCATCTTGGCCTGGTCGAGCTGGCCGAGGAGCTTCTGACGGTCGGAGAGCTTCTTCTGCAGGACCATGGAGTTCTGGCTGACGGCGGCCTTGGCCTGGTCGGCCGCCTCCGTGGCCTGGAGCAGGAGCTGTTTGGTCGACTCCACCTGCTGCTCGGTGGAGATGAGGCGATTGGCGAAGGCCTCGGCCGTCTTGCCGTACTCGGCCGCCTTGGTGGCGTCGCCCTGCTTGGCCGCCTTGTCCGCCATCGTGACGGCCTGCCGGGTCGAGCCGTTGAGCTTCTCCAGCTCGGCCATCGAGCGGTTGAGGCGCATCTCGGTCTGCTTCTGGTGAGCGATGACGTTGGCCGCCTGCTCGGTGAGTCGCCGGTGCTGGTCCTGAGCCTCGGCGATGGCCTGCTCGAGCTGGACCTTGGGGTCGGCCCTCTCCTCGAAACTGCCGGACAGCTTGGCGGTGAGGTACGCCCACCACCGTCCCATGAGCTTGAACATCTTTCGACTCTATGCCCGGAGCGGTGCCCGGGTACGTACGCTGCGGGAAGGAGGTAGCCGTGCACATCCCGTTCAACGCTTCCGAGCGCAGCAGCCTCGGCATCGAGGTCGAGCTGTCGATCGTCGACCGGAAGACGCGCGAGCTCGCCAGCGCGGCCACACCGATCATCGCCGAGCTGGGGAAGGGTCATCCCGGCGACGAGCACCCCAAGGTCAAGCACGAGCTGTTCGAGTGCACGATCGAGATCATCACCGGCATCTGTTCGACCGTCCCCGAGGCCAGGGAGGACATCGCCCGCACGCTCAAAGAGGTGTCCGACGCCGTCGACGCCAGGGGGCTGGCCCTGATGTGCTCGGGATCACACCCGTTCTCCCACTGGCAGGACCAGACGGTGAGCCCGAAGGAGCGCTACGCGGCGCTGATCGAGGAGACGCAGTGGACCGGGCGCCGCCTGCAGATCTTCGGCGTCCACTTCCACGTCGGCGTGCGGTCGGCGGCCAAGGTCATCGCCATCGCCAACGCCCTCAACGCCTACATCCCCCACTTCCTGGCCCTCTCGGCCTCCAGCCCGTTCTGGGAGGCCCACGACACAGGCTTGGCGTCGAGCCGATCCAAGGTGTTCGAGAACCTGCCCACCGCCGGCCTGCCCTACCAGCTGTCGGGGTGGGCGGAGTTCGAGGAGTTCATGGGCACGCTGGTGGCGGCCGAGGCCATCACCAGCATCCGGGAGGTCTGGTGGGACATCCGCCCCCACCCCGACTTCGGCACCGTCGAGCTGCGCATCTGCGACGGCATCCCCACCATGCGGGAGCTGGCCGGTCTGGCCGCCATGGCCCAGTGCCTGGTGGAGTCGATGGACAACCGTCTCGACGCCGGCGAGGTCCTCCCCGTGCCCAAGGGCTGGGTCGTCAGGCAGAACAAGTGGACGGCGTCGCGCCACGGCATCGACGCCAGCGTCATCGTCGACGACCAGGGCACGCTCCTGCCCCTGCGGACCGAGGTCGAGCGCGTCGTGGCCGAGCTACGGCCGGTGGCAGCCCGGCTCGGGTGCCTGGACGAGCTGAACTCCAACCTGGCCGTGCTCGACTACGGGCCCAGCTACGTGCGCCAGCGGCGGATCCTGGCGGCCGGGGGATCGTTGGTCGACGTGGTCGACTCGCTGGTGGCGGAGCTCGAGTCGGGCGAACCGGGAGCCGCGCCTACCAGCATCTGAGGCCCGGCGGCTGACCCCTATTCGGAGCGGCGGGCCTTGTCGGACTTCTCGGCCTTCTTGGCCCGCTTGGCGGAACGCTTCTCCTGGAGGCTCTTACCCTGCTTCTTCTGCTGTGCCGGCGGCGGTGCCTTGTTCCCCATGCCCCGACATTACGCCGTCAGACGATCTGGACGGGTGTCCCCTCGGGAACCATGTCGGCCAGCTTGGCCACGTCGTCGTTGGTCATCCTGATGCAGCCGTTGCTGGCCGGGGTGCCGAGCTTGGACGGGTCGTTGGTGCCGTGGATGGCGATCTGGCCGACGCCCCCGCCGAAGGTCTTGTGGACGTTGGAGAAGGCGGCCACGCTGATCTGGTGGGTGCCGTACGGCCCCCCGGGGTCGAGGCCGCCCACCCTGCCGTCGACGAAGTAGTTCCCGGTCGGTGTCGGCGTGCTGCCCGTGCCGACCGCAACCGCGGTGTCGAGGACGGGCGTGGCTCCGTTGTAGGCCACCAGGCGCCGGGCGTTGGTGTCGACGAAGATCCGGTACGACGTCTCCCGGAGCGTCACCTCCGACGCCTTGATCCAGGCCGTCGACTCGTTCGGCCGCATGGACACCTGGACCTCCAGCCACTCGCCTGCTCTCTGCATCACCAGGTAGACGCCGGGGAGGCCCTCCCAGGTCGGGTTGTTGGCGAACTCCGCCGGCTCGGGCTCGCCGGGGGCGCTGTAGAGGCCGACCTTACCCACGATGGCGTCGGCGACCTGGGCCGGGGTCGACGGGGGACGGGCGTAGCCGAGCCGGAGGGTGCTTCCCGGCTCCTCGGGCCGGGTCGGACCGACGACCGGGCCGGCGCTGGTGGCGGGCCCGGCGAGCGTGGTGGACGGGGCGATCGTCGGCGGCACCGCCCCGGAGACGATCCGGCTCGACGGCTCGGGCCGCAGCTGGCTCCAGACGCCCGTGACCAAGCCGGCCGTCAGCACGGCCACCGCAGCTCCCAGGACGATCGTCGTCCGCCGGCTCACTGCGAAAGACTAACGCTGCCCCTGCGTGGCGCGGGACGCGGCCACCGGCGTCAACGGGTCCTGCTGGTCGGGAAGCGTCGGCACCAGCGGTGTCCCGGCTGCGGTGGTACGGCGGGCGAAGACGCCGTCCGGCAGCCAGTCGCCGGTCGTGCAGGTCACCGGCCTCGGGTCGCCCCCGGCGAGGGCCACCATCCGCGAGGCCGCCTCGTTGACCCGCGACTCGTCGAGCGTGCCCACCTGCACCGCTGCCACCAGCCCGTGGCGCATGTCCTTGGCCGTCTGGCCCCCGGTGTTGAGCACGCCGTCGGCACCCGCCGACACCGCCCTGACCGCGGCCTCCGCGACGTCCCAGGTCTGGTTGACCGCGGCCATTCCCACAGAGTCGGTGATGGCGGCCCCGCGGAAACCGAGGCCCCGCAGGAGCTCATACGCCCGAGGCGAAAGGCTGGCCGGAAGGCTGGGGTCGATCGAGCTGTACCGCAGGTGGTTCATCATGACGGCGGGGACGCCGGCGCGGATCAGGGCGTCGAACGGCCGGAGATCGGAGTCCTGCAGGGCGTCGAGAGTGACGTTGACCGACGCCGCCCGGAAGTGGATGTCCTCCGAGGACCGACCCTGGCCCGGGAAGTGCTTGACCACGGGCAGGACGCCCCCGTCGGCCAAGCCGGCGGCGTACGCGTAGGCGTAATCGGCGGCCACGGTGGGGTCGGCCGAGAACGAGCGGTCGCCGATGATGCCCGACGCCGGGCCGTCGTCGAGGTCGGCGACCGGGGCCAGGTTCAGGTCGATCCCCATCGCCGCCAGCTCGCCGGCCACACGGGCTGCCTGCTGCCGTGCGCCGGCCGGCGTCTCCTGGGCGGCCAGGCGTCGGGCCGACGCGCTCGCGCCGACGAGCTCACGGAACACCGAGACCCGTCCCGGCTCCTCGTCGGTCGACACCAGAACGGGCCGGCCGGCCCGAGCCCGGATGCCCTTGACGAGGGCGATCACCTGGGATTTGGACTTGACGTTGTCGGTGTTGAGGAACACGCCACCGACCCCGAGGTCGAGGATCTCCCCGACCAGCGCGTTGGTCGCGTCGGTGACGCCCGGCAGCCCGACGATGAGCGTGCGGGCCGCCCGCTGGGCGAGCGGGGCCGGGGTGCAGGCGCGAGCGGCGGCAGCCGCGGTGGCGGGCGGGGCGGGAGCGGCAGCGGCGGTGCGGGTAGGGGCGGCGACGGTGGTGGGCGTGGTGGCGGCCGCGGTTGTGGGCCGGGCAACGGAGGCGGAGGGGGCGTCCCGGGCGGTGACCGAGGTCGTCGGTACCGGGCTACCGGTGTCGACGGCCCCCGCCGACGCCGCCGGTGGCGCGGTGGCCCAGACGCTCAACCCCATGGCCGCAGTCCCGACGACCATCATCGCCAGCATCACGGCGGCCCGGCGCCGGTGGGAGTCGATCACGCCGCTGATCGCCCGGCGTCGTCGAGAGCCAGGCGCAGCGCCTCCAGCTCGCTCACCAACCCGTCGACGTCGCTGCCGAGGGGCTGGAGGGCACCCACGTCGGAGGGGCCCAGGGACAGCTCGACCGCCCTGGCCACCGCCTCGTTGAGCTGGGCGTTGAGCCGGCGCAGCCGGTCGCGGGCGTCACGGGCCACCTCTTCCAGGCGGCGGGCCGACGCCAGCTGGCTGCGGATGGCGTCGGCGGTGGCCCGCAGGTCGCGCCGCTCGGGGTCGGCGGCGAGATCGGCCTCGCACGTGGCCAGCTCGCGTTCGATCCCTGCGGTGTCCAGCTCGCCTACCGCGTCGTCGAGGGCGTCGCCCCGCTTGGCGATGTTCCAGGACTCGTCGACGGCGACAGCCATCCGCTCGGCCACCTCGGCCAGCCGGTCGCGGATCGGGCCGGGCCGGGTCTCGGCGACGGCCTCCTCGAAGCGCTGCTCGGCCTTGATCGTCTGGCGCACGAGCGAGCGCCACGGCTCCTTGACCTCCGCCGGGTTCATGTCCGGCCGGCGGCGCTTGCGGGGAATGCCAAGGGCCACCTTGCCCGCCCACACCGCGGCTCCCACGACCGCCGCCCCCAGCAGCGGCACGCCGGCCACGATCGCCGCCGCCGTCCCCGCCCCCGCCAGCAGGATGGCCGAGGGCGCCATGATCGCCCTGGCCATGGCCGGAGTCCTGGCCCGCTCGGGCAGCCGTTCGAGCATTGTGGGACATTCTGGCCGCGCCGAGGGGGAGGTAGCTCCGCTACCGACCCGAAATCAGAAGTTGCTGATGACGGCGGTGAAGACCTGGTTGATCGTCGAGGGGTTGCTGGCGTCGTAGGAGGCGGCGTTCGTGGCCTCGGATATCCGGCGGAGGGCGGAGAGGTCGGCGTCCTTGCCGTAGGCGATGGTGAACACCCGGACCGGGCGGGTCGTCTGGCCCTCGCTGCCGGCGCGCAGGTTGGTGATCAGCTGGTTGAAGTCCTGGTTGGCGGGGTCCTCGTTGCGCCCGTCGGAGAGGAGCACGACGGCGTTGATCCGCGCCGGGTCGAAGGTCTCCCGCATGTCGTCGTAGGAGTCGCCGGTGACCGTGTAGAGCGGCGTGCCCTGGGTCGGCACCAGGCTCCGGATCTTGGCGGCGACCTGCTCCCGCTGCGCGCCGATGGGCCCGAACGGCACCAGGTCGAGGTAGTCGTTCGGCGGGGTGCGGCTGATGTCGGTGGAGAAGATGCGCAGGGCCACGTCGTCCTCGGCCTTGAACTGGTCGAGGGCGGTGATCGCCGCCTGCTTGGCCAGGTCCAGCTTGGTGTTGCCGTCGTCGTCGCCCGGGTCGCCCATGGACCCCGACACGTCGATCACCAGCATCACCCTGGCCGCCTTGCGCTGCTGGCCCCACAGCTCGAGGATCCGGGCCAGCACGGCCGGCTGGGGCACGCCCAGGACGTTCTGGGGCTGGTTGGGGTCGACCCCGTTGGCCACGTCGATGGGAGTCCCCGACGCCACCTCCGGGTTGCCGGGCCGGAACCCGTACGACACCACCCGGCGCTGGTTTTCCGGCTCCTGCACGAACCGCTCGAAGGTGCGCGCCGCTTCCTTCTCGCGGGCGTCGACCCACGGGGCGTCGAGCACGAAGAAGGGGTTGTCGGAGAAGAGCGTGCCCTCCTTGGGATAGATGGCCACGAGGGGGACGCGAGGCGGACGAATCCGCTCGCCCGGGTCGGTGATGCCGTCGGGGTTGCCGAGGTTGTAGTCGATGACCGACTTCTCCTCGACGGCCACGGCCGAGGCGTAGGTCAGGCCGCCGCCCCGCTGGTCGTTGCGGTAGAGGTTGTTGAGGAAGGTCAGGGTGATGTCGCCGTAGTGGACGACCGCGTTCTCGACGCCTCGGGCGAACTTGTCGACCTCGGGGTTGGCCAGGTCCTCGTTGGTCAGGTCGCGGGTCTTGCCCGTTGCCGCGTAGTACTGGGCGATGGTGGCCGACAGGGCGCTGGTGGAGAAGTTCGGGTTGGTCTTGCCGAGGCGGAACGGCCCCCACTCGGGATGCCCCTTCGCCCCCCAGCCGGCCGGGTCCTGGGCCAGGGCGAGGATGTCGGAATAGCCGATCGGCGTGCCCGGCCACCCCAGCGCCTCCGCCATGGGCCGGGGCATGGCGATCACGAGCGGGGTGAGCATGAAGGCCTGGGCGCCCTCAGGAGCCATGGGCGGCTGGCCCTTGTCGGCCAGGCGCTGGTTGAGGACGGCCCCCCAGGCGCTCGACGCCGGCGACCACACGACGGGTCGAGGACCGTTGGCGGCCTCGTCGGGCCAGCCGTCGACCAGGAGCTGCATACCGACGCCCGAGGACTTGCGCAGCACCCGAACGAAGGCGCACTTGCCGTCCGCCTTGGCCTCGTCGGAGCTGTTGAACCGGCGGGCCAGGTCGGTGAGGAGCTCGAACTTCTCGGGCGAGCTGGCCATGTCGACGACGGTGCAGCCCTTGGGGATCGACTGGCCGTCGCCGCCCCCCGAGCAGGCGGCGAGCGTGGTGGCGATCGTCAGGGCGACGACGGCGGCGGCGAGGCGTCTCATCGGCGGCACTTCGGTCACCCGCGGCGTGGTCATCGGCCGGCCGCCTCCCGGGCGCGGGCCCGCAGGGCGTCGAGCAGCCCGGGTGAGGGCAGGCCGTCGGTGGGTGGGAGGCCGGCGGCGTCGGGCTTGTCCCACCCGGCGTCGAGCAGCGCCTCCCGGGCGGTGCCGGTGACGGTGTCCCGCAGGCGGTCGCCCCGATCACCGGGAACCGTCGTCAGCACGACGTCGGCAGTCACCATGGGTGCAGGGTAGAGCACGGTCAGCGCGTCGCGGCGGGCGGCCCGCTCGACCGCGCCGGCCTCGGCTTTCGTGGTCCCGACTGCGTCGAATTCCGCCGGTCCCCGGAGCAAGCGGGCGAGCGGCGACCGCGGCGCCGGCGGGACGGCCCGCTCCAGGCCGACGAACCACTGCTGGAAGTCGTTGTCGTCGTCGAGGTCGAGGGTGGACAGGTCGGTGCGGCCGAAGTAGTCGGCCACGGCCTGACCGAGCACCAGGAGCCCTTGGCCGTCGGTGGAGGCGTCGGCGTGCCCGGGCTTCACTGACCCCCACTCGGGCCTGCCGCCGACGGCCGCCCATCCGCCCGGCGTGCCCGCCGCCTCGCCCAGGCACTTCCAGGTCAGCGGCGAGCAGCGTGGCGCCAGCGCGTCGGCGCGGTCCTTCCCGGCCACGAGCACGAGCGGCGAGCGCGCCAGTGGCGGTGGGGCGTCCCCGAAGATCGGCGTCTGGCCGCGGGAGCGGCGGGCGCCGTCGACGATCTCCCGCCACGGGGCGGTGACCAGCCAGCCGTCGACGCCGGGGTCGTCCTCGGCGCGCACAAGCCTGTCGGCGGTGACTCCCGCCGGCTCGATGGTGACGTTCACGCGGCCGGGGTAGGCGCTGCGCACCTCGTCGCAGGCCGGCGCCAGGTCGTCGGAGCAGACCAGGCTGTAGACCCGGCCCTTCTCCTCCTTGCGGTCGTCGAGCGCGGAGCGGACGAACAGGGCGCCGGCGATCATCGCAGCGGCCGCGACCACGGCCAGCACTCGGCGCATTGGCCCGAGAGTAGGCCGCGGGCCATTGGTGGCGGGCTCGGCTTAGCGTGCGGCCGTGTCCCGTGGATCGCCGCTCGCCCTCGCCGCGTTCATGGGCGCGGCCGGCGTGTTGCACTTCGTCGTCCCCGAGAGCTACGCCAAGATCGTGCCAGGGGTCTTCGGGCGCCCGCGAGCCCTGGTGGCCGTCACCGGCGTGGCCGAGCTCGTGGCTGCCGGCCTGGTGGGCATTCCCCGGACCCGGCGGGTGGGGGCGTGGCTGTCGATCGGACTGCTGGTCGTCGTGTTCCCGGCCAACGTGAAGATGGCCCTGGACGGAGGCCTCGAGGGGTACGGCTTCCCGCTCGGGTCGCCCGTGGTGGCCTGGCTGCGGTTGCCCCTGCAGGTGCCGCTGGTGTGGTGGGCGTGGCGCGTGGCGAGCGGGCTCCCGGAACTGGGCCGGCCCTCCGTCTCAGCCGCCCGAGATCGCGGGTAGCACCGTGAGCTCCGCCCCCTCGGGCACGACGGTGTCCTCGTTGTCGAGGTCCCGGATGCTGTCGGGGCCGAGGAACACGTTGACGTGGGTTCGCAGCGTCCCGGCCTCATCGCGGATCCGTCGGCCTATCGCGGGGTGGGCGGCGGCGACGGCGTCGAGCACGGCGCCGACGGTGGCCGGGGACGAAAGGTCGACGGCCACGCTGGGTTCGCCCCCGGCATGAGCACGCAGGGCCGTCGCCAGGTGGACGACCACTGTCATCTCAGCTGACACCCAGGCACGTCACCTCACGCCCCTCTCACGTCAGGACGGCGGGCTTCACGCACAGCACGGGCGGCAGGTGGTGGGCGACCTCCCGCCACGACTCCCCGCCGTCGGCCGACGCGAACACGTCGCCGGTGCGGGTGCCGACGTAGAGCCCGGTGGGATCGAGCGGATCCGCCGCGAACCCGTCCCGCAGCACGGTCAGCCAGGCATCCTCCTGGGGCAGGCCGTCGGCAAGGGTGTCCCACGAGGCGCCGGCGTCGGTGGTGCGGTAGGCCCGGAGCCGACCGTCGGGCGTGCACCGGAACATGTCCGACGTGAGGGGCACGACGTAGGCGGTGCCGGGTCGGTTCGGGTCGGCGACGATCGGGAACCCGAAGGTGGACGGCAGGGCGTCGGCCCCGATCTCCTCCCAGCGGCCGCCGAAGTCGTCGGAGCGGTAGACGCCCCAGTGGTGCTGGAGGAAGAGGGTGTCCGGCTCGGCGGGGTGACGGTCGACCTTGTGCACGCACTGGCCGAACTCGGGCGTCGGGTCGGGGAGGAACGGCGCGCTGATCCCGACGTTGGCCGCTTCCCACGTGTGGCCGTCGAGCGTCCGGTAGAAGCCGGCCGACGAGACGGCGACACCGAGGCGCGGCCCCCCGTCGGGGTCGGGGACGACGGTGTGCAGGCAGAGGCCGCCGCCGCCTGGCTGCCACCTGGCCCGGTGTGCGTGGTTCCAGAGGTCCCGGTTCAGGTTGAACGTCTCACCGCCGTCGTCGGAGCGGAACAGGGCCGCGGGCTCGACCCCCGCGTAGACCACGTCCGGTTCTGCATCGCCGGCCGGCTGGAGCTGCCACACCCGCGCCACCGCCGCACCGGTGTCGTCGGGAAAGGCGAGCGTCGTCGGCGTGGGCTCCTCCCACGAGGCGCCCAGGTCGTCCGAGCGGTACACCGATGGCCCCCAGTGCGAGCTGGTGGCGCCGACGAGCAGGCGGGACCGCCCGCCCCGGCCGTCGAGAGCGGCGGAGTAGATCTCCTCGCCCCGGAACCATGGCCCGCTGAGCCGCCACGTCTCCCGCTCCGGGCCAGCGACGAGGGCGAACAGCCCCTTGCTGGTGCCCACCAGCACGACGACGTCACCCGCCGATGCCTCGATGGTGCCCGCGTCGGTCACCGTCGAAGGCTACGACCGCCCTTGCGCCCCCGCAACGATTGCGAAATCCGTCAAGTCGAAACGAACCGTCCGTCCGTCGATCAGGAGACTGATGTCACCCGTTGCCGACAGGACAGTGTCGTTGGCGAATTCGAGCGCCTCGAAGGCAACCGCGGGAGCACCCGTCGTGGCGGGCAGGTCGACGAGGAGGTAGAGCTCGGCGCCCCCCAGGCGGTAGTCGGCGAGCTTCCGTCCCCGGTCGACCCCCCTGGTGGAGGGGAGGCCACCTCGACGACGAGCAGCGGTGGAGGGCTCACGTGGCTGGCGTCGGTCCGTTCCCAGCCTGGAGCGAGCACGGTCAGGTCCGGGACGTTCGTATACCCGCTCCCACCAGGCACCTTCCACGCGAAGCCGTTCGACCGGATGCTTCCGGGGGACAGGCCGCCCTGCCGGATGGCCTGGTCGATCAGCACTGCGACTGCCGCCTCGTGCTCGTCGGTGGCAGGCGTCACGATGAGACTTCCCCAGGGATCCAGTTCGAGGTGGGCGATCCCCAGCTCGTCCCGCAGCCAGTCGAGATCCTCGACGCTGTAGCCGGTAGCGGCCGGGTGTGCCATCGACCAAGCGTACGCCCGTCGATCGTCCCGACGCCGGAGCACCTCGGTAGGTTCGCGAGGGTGCAGTTCGCGATCCTCGGTCCGCTGGAGGTCACCGACGGCGAGCGGCGGGTGGACGTCGGAGCCGCCCGGCAGCGGGCTGTCCTGGCGGTGCTGCTCGTGCGCCTCAACCAGGTCGTGTCCTTCGACCGGCTGATCGACGAGCTGTGGGGCGACGCTGCCCCGAGTGCGGCCAGCACCTCGTTGCAGGCCTACGTGTCGAGGCTCCGCCGCGCCCTCGAGCCCGACCGCCCGGCCCGTGCCCCGGCCCAGATCCTGGTGACCGAGCCGCCGGGGTACGCGCTCCGGCTCGACCCCGACCAGGTCGACGCCTACCGGTTCGAGCGGTTGGCCGCCGAAGGCCGGGCCCGACTCGACGCCGGCGACCCGCTCGGGGCCCGTGCGCTGCTCGACGACGCCCTGGCGCTCTGGCGCGGGCCCGCCCTCGCCGACTTCGCCTTCGAGCCTTTCGCCACGGTGGCCGTCGGCCGACTGGACGAGCTGCGGGTGGCCGCCGAGGAGGATCGGGTCGAGGCGCTCCTGGCACTGGGTGATCATTCCGGCGCGGCTGCCGTCCTGCCGGCGCTGATCGCCGCCTTCCCGCTTCGCGAGCGCCTCCGGGGCCAGCTGATGGTGGCGCTGTACCGCTGCGGTCGCCAGGCCGAGGCGCTTCGCGCCTACGAGGACGCTCGCCGCCTCCTCGTCGACGAGCTCGGGATCGACCCCGGCCGGGACCTCCAGCTCCTGCACCGCCGGCTGCTCGACCACGACCCGACACTGGATGCCGCGGCGGCCCGTCGACCGCCGGTGGTGCAGTCGAGCGTCCCGGCCGCGCCGGTCGATCGGGCTCCCGCCGGAACCAGGGCCCTCCCGGCGAAGACGTTGGTGGGCCGCCAGGCCGCCCTCGACGTTCTCGACCAAGCCTGGCATGCCGCCCTTGACGGGCGGGCCAGGTTCGTGGTGATCGCCGGCGAGCCCGGCATCGGCAAGACGACCCTGGCCGAGGAGCTGGCCACCAGAGCCGAGGCCGAGGGCGCGGCGGTGGCGTGGGGACGCTGCCACGACGACGAAGGGGCGCTCCCGCTGTGGCCGTGGGCGCAGGTGGTCCGGGCCCTCATCCCCACGTCGGAGATCCCGCAACACCGCCGGCCCGTCCTCGCCGCCCTGCTCCCCGAGCTCGGCGAGCCGGAGGCCCCGCTGGATGCCGACGCCGCTCGCTTCCGGCTCTACGACGCCGTCCGGGACAGCCTCGAGCGGGCCTGCGAGCGGCGTCCCGTCCTCGTGGTGCTGGACGACCTGCACTGGGCCGACGCCTCATCCCTGCGCCTCCTGCGGTTCCTCACCGTCGAGACCAAGCAGGCCCGGCTGCTGGTGGTCGTCACCCTCCGGGACACCGAGGGTGAGGGGAGTGAGCTTCTCGCCGCCACCCTCGCGAACCTGGCCCGCACCCAGGGCGCCGAGCGGGTCGGGCTGGCCGGCCTGACCGAGCCGGACGTGGCCGAGCTGGTCAGGCTGACCACCGGCGCCCCTGCAGAGCACGCCGAGGCGCTGGCGCCCGGGCTGTTCCGCAGGGCCGACGGCAACCCGTTCTTCGTCACCGAGCTGGTGCGTCTGCTCGACAGCGAACGGCGGGTTCGGCCGGGGGAGGCGGTCACCGACATCCCGGCCGCCGTCGGCGACGTCGTCCGCCAGCGGGTGCGGCGGCTGCCGGAGGACTCGCAGGGGCTCCTGCGGGTGGCGGCGGCGATCGGCCGGGAGTTCGACCTCGACGTCCTCGGCCGGGCCGCGGGCCTCGACGACGACGACCTGCTGGACGCCGTCGAGCCGGCGCTCGTGACCAGGCTCGTGTCCCAGACCGGGTCCGGTCGCTACCGGTTCTCCCACGCCCTCGTGCGCGACGCCCTCTACCTGGACATCCCGCCGACCCGCCGATGGCGCCTCCACGGCACCATCGGCGACGCCATCGAGTCACTTCACTCCGCCGACCTCGGCCTCGTCTCGGGCGAGCTGGCGTACCACTTCGTCCGGGCTGCGGGGGCGGGCCGGGCCGAGCGGGCGCTGCGGTACGCCGGCATGGCCGCGGAGCAGGCCGCCCGCCGGCTGTCGTTCGACGAGGCCGCCGCCCACTGGCGGGTTGCCCTCGACCTGCTCGACCGCAGCGGCGCGCCCGATCCCGCGGAGCAGTCGCGACTCCTCCTCCAACTGGCCGCCGCTCTGCGCCACGCCGGCGACCTGACGGCGAGCGTCGCCGCCCAGGACGAGGCCCTCGCCGCCGCCGAGCGCAGCGGCGACCTCGACGCCGTCGCCCGCGCCGCCCTCTCGTACGGTCGGGTGGGCCTGTGGCAGCGGCGGGAGTACGCAACCGTCGATCCCCGCGTGGTCGGAGCGCTCGAGCGCCTGGTGGCTGCCGTGCCGGAGACCGACAGCGCCGAACGGGCCCGCCTGCTGGCCGGCCTGGCCGTCGCTCTGTACTACAGCGAGCAGAATCGCCACCGGGTCGGCCCGCTGGCCTCGGAGGCGCTGGGGATGGCCCGGCGGCTGGCCGATCGGGACCTGGCCGATCGGGACCTGGTGGGGCACGTCTTCGACCAGGTGCACGTCATGCTCGACCGGGACGAACAGCTCCGCACACTGGCCGAGCTGTCGGGACCGGCCGCGGCGGAGGGGGACGGGGCGGTCGTCGTCGACCCTGCCGGGCAGGCCCGCCTGGCTCGACTCCGGCTGGCTCTGGGCGACGCCTCCAGGTTGGAGTCCGACGCCGACGCCGCCCTCCGCGCCGGAGAGGAGCTGTGCGACCCGGCCCTGCGCCAGTTCGCCGGATGGCTGCAGACCACCGTCGCCTTCCTCCGCGGCCGGCTCGACGAGGTGGAGCCGCTGGCCGCCCGGGCCCGCGCCCTCCACGACCAGCTCGGCTTCTGGGGCGGAGCCGAGCTGTACGGGTTCAACCTGATCCTGGTGCGGCGGGAGCAGGGCCGGCTGAGCGAGATCGCCCAGGTCGCCGACGGGATGCTCCGCCGGTCCACCTACCCGTCGGTGACCAAGGTCCGAGCCCTCTTCGCCCTCGAGGGCGGCGACTTGGACCAGGTGAGGGCGCTGCTTGGCTCCGGCGACCCGGTCCCGCGCGCCCGGGACTTCATCTGGCCGACCGAGATGGCGCTGCTGGCCGAGTTGGCGGCCGCGGCCGGCCTGCCGTGCGCGGAGGAGGTGTACGAGCTGCTCCTGCCGTACGCCGACCAGGTCGTCACCATGTCGGCCTACGCCTGCCTGGGAGCGGTGAGCCACTACCTCGGCCTCCTCGCCGCCGGCGGCCTGGGCCGGCCCGGCGACGCCCGCGCCCACTTCCAGGAGGCGGTCGCCCTCAACGACAGGATCGGAGCGGTGCCCTGGGGCGTCCGCTCCCGCTACCAGTTGGCCGCGGTGTTGGAGCCCGTCGACCCGCAGCAGTCGTACCACCTGCTCGCCGAGGCCTCCGTCACCGCTGACACCCACGGGCTGGTGGCAATGGGTCGCCGTCTCGACGAGGCTCTGGCGGCCAGGACGGCCGGCAGCAGACCATGAGTGTGCAAAAGGGTGCATATATTGCACCTTTTTGCACACTCATCTCATATTCTGCATCCTTTGAGCTCGTTCTGGTGCGTTCTTGATTGTTGCGTCTGCCCGGGCAGAGGCGTCGCTAACCTCGACACCCATGGGCCATCCGACCATGGACGAGCTGGGCCGCCGGGCGAAAGCTGCGTCGCGGGCGCTGGCGACCGCTTCGACTGCGGCGAAGGACGCCGCCCTCGCCGCCGCCGCCGACCTCCTCCGCCAGCACGTGGGCGAGATCCTCGCCGCCAACGCCCTCGACGTGGCCAGGGCCACCGAGGCCGGCGTGACGTCGACCGTCGTCGACCGCCTGCGTCTCAGCGATGCGAGGGTCGACGGGATGGCCGACGGTCTGCGCAAGGTCGCTGCTCTTCCCGACCCCGTCGGGGAGATCGCCGACGGCTGGACCCGGCCCAACGGCCTGCTCATCGAGCGGGTGCGCGTGCCGCTGGGCGTGGTGGCGATCATCTATGAGAACCGGCCCAACGTCACCAGCGACGCCTTCGGGCTCTGCCTCAAGTCGGGCAACGCCGCCTTCCTGCGGGGGTCGTCGGCGGCGATCAACTCCAACGTCGCCATCGCCGCCGCCCTCCGGGAGGGCGTGGCCAAGGCCGGCCTGCCCGAGGACGCCCTCATCCTCGTGGAGGACACCAGCCACGCCGCCGCCGCCGAGTTCATGCAGCTCAGGGACTACGTCGACTGCCTGATCCCGAGGGGCGGGCCCTCTCTGATCGCCAGCGTCCTGGCCAACGCCACCGTGCCCTACGTGATCGACGGCGACGGCAACTGCCACGTCTACGTCGACGCCGCCGCCGATCTCGACCAGGCCCTCGACATCCTCGTCAACGCCAAGACCCAGCGGCCGTCGGTGTGCAACGCGGCCGAGTCCCTGGTCGTCCACCAGCGGGTGGCCGGCGTGTTCCTGCCCCGGGCCGTCGACGCCCTGGCCGGGGCCGGTGTGGAGGTGGTCGGCGACGTCCGCGCCCGAGCTGTGGCACCTGATATCGGCCCGGCCACCGACGACGACTTCGGCACCGAGTTCCTCGACCTCAAGCTGTCGGTGGCCGTCGTCGACGACCTCGACGCAGCCATCGCCCATGTCAACCGCTACGGCACCGGCCACACCGAGGCCATATGCACCACCGACCTCGACGCCGCCCGGCGTTTCGCCAAGGAGGTCGATGCCGCCGCCGTCATCGTCAACGCGTCGACCCGCTTCACCGACGGCGAGATGTTCGGCTTCGGCGCCGAGATCGGCATCAGCACCCAGAAGCTGCACGCCCGCGGTCCGATGGGCCTGCGGGAGCTGACGACCCTGAAGTACGTCGTCACCGGCGACGGCCAAGTCCGCACGTGACGCAGCCGAGGTTCGAGTCGGCCGCCGCCGTCCGTGACGGCCTGCGGGCAGCCGGCTACCTGGCCGACGACGCCACCGCCGGGGTGGCCTTCCTGGCCGACCGGCTGGACAAGCCGGTGCTGGTCGAGGGCCCGGCCGGCACCGGCAAGACCGAGCTGGCCAAGTCGATCGCGGCGTGGTCGGGAAGCAGGCTGATCCGCCTCCAGTGTTACGAGGGCCTCGACGAGGCCAAGGCCCTGTACGAGTGGAACTACCGAAAGCAGCTGCTTCGCATCCAGGCCGAGGGCTCCGGCGCGACCTGGGACGCGGTCGAGGGCGACATCTTCAGCGAGGAGTTCCTGCTCACCCGCCCGCTGCTGGAGGCGATCCGGGCCGACGAGCCGGTGGTGCTCCTGATCGACGAGGTCGACAGGGTCGAGGTGGAGACCGAGGCCCTGCTGCTGGAGGTGCTGTCGGACTGGCAGGTCTCGATCCCCGAGCTGGGGACGGTGAAGGCCACCCGCATTCCGCTGGTCTTCCTGACGTCGAACAGCACGCGCGACCTGTCCGAGGCGCTCAAGCGCCGCTGCCTCTACCTCCACCTCGACTACCCCGACGCGGCGCGGGAGAAGGAGATCGTCCTGGCCCGCCTCCCGGGCATCGCCGACCGGCTGGCCGAGCAGGTGGCCGGCGTAGTGCGGTCGATCCGGGCTCTCGACCTGACAAAGCCGCCGTCGGTGTCGGAGACGCTCGACTGGGCCCGCACCCTGGTGCTGCTCGGCGTAGCCGACGTCGACGTCGACACGGTGTCGGCCACGCTGCACGTCCTGCTCAAGCACCGCGGCGACATCGCCAAGGCCGACCGCGAGCTGCGGGCCGCGGCTGCCGGCTAGGTCCTCTCGGCGTGCTGGAGGCGCTGGCCGGGTTCGTCCAGGAACTGCGCCGCGCCGGGCTGCCGGTGTCGCCGACGGAGAACCTCGACGCGGTGGAGGCGGTCAGCCAGATCCCGCTCGAGGACCGCGAGGCGCTGCGGTGGGCGCTGGCCACGACAGTGGTCAAGCGCCAGGAGCACCGGCAGGCCTTCGACGCTGTCTTCGACGTGTGGTTCTCGGTGCGCATGCCCGTCCTCGACCGTGACGACGCCCTGACCGCCGGCGAGCTGGCCGACCTGCTCGACGCCGCCCTGGAGTCGGGCGACGAGGAACTGCTGGCCGAGCTGGCCCGCCATGCCGTCGCCCGACTGGCGGGCATGGATGCCGCCCGCCCCGTCGGTGGGAGCTACTACGTCTTCCGCACCCTCCGGCAGCTCGACGTCGACGGCGCCCTCGGCCGGCTTCTCGCCGGCGGCCAACGGTCACATGACGATTCGGCTCTCGAGGAGACGCTGCGGCGGGACGAGCTGGGCGCCAGGCGGGACCGGCTGAAGGTCGAGATCGAGGACGAAGTCAGGCGCCGGCTGGTGGCCGAGCTCGGCCCCGAGGCGGTGGCCAGGGCCGTCCGCCGTCCCCTGCCGGCTGAGGTCGACTTCCTCCACGCCAGCCCCGAGGACCTGGCCGCCCTGCGGCGCAGCCTCGCACCCCTGGCCCGGCGCATGGCCGCCCGGCTGGCGCGCAAACGAAGGCACCGCCGCCGGGGCCGGCTCGACTTCCGCAACACCGTGCGCCACTCCCTGTCCTACGGGGGAGCGCCGGCCGAGCCCCGGTTCCGCCACCCGCACCCGTCGAAGCCCGAGATCCTCGTGCTGGCGGACATCTCCGGCTCAGTTGCCGCCTTCGCCCGGTTCACCCTCCAATTCGTGCACGCCATCTCCGGCCAGTTCTCCAAGGTGCGGTCGTTCGTGTTCATCGACGGCGTCGACGAGGTCACCTCGATCTTCGAGGGCGCCGCCGACTTCGCCGAGGCGCTGGACCGGGTCAACGCCGAGGCCGACGTGGTGTGGGCCGACGGGCACTCCGACTACGGCCACGCGCTGCAGGCCTTCTGGGACCGGTGGGGGAGCGAGGTCACGCCGCGGACGTCGGTGGTGGTCCTGGGCGACGCCCGCAACAACTACCACCGGGCCAACGCCGCCGTGCTGTCCGACCTCCGCCGGAAGGCTCGCCGCGTCTATTGGCTGAACCCCGAGCCCCGGTCCTACTGGGACACCGGCGACTCCATCGCCTCGGTCTACGCCGCCCATTGCGACGGCGTCTACGAGTGCCGCAACCTGCGGCAGCTGGAGCGCTTCGTCGCCGAGGTGGGCTGAGGCCGTGCCGGCGGAGGTCGACGTCGCCGAGGTCGCGGCCTGGGTTGCCGCCGCCGAGCGGGTGGTGGCGCTCACCGGCGCGGGCATCTCCACCGACTCCGGCATCCCCGACTTCCGTGGTCCGCAAGGGGTCTGGACCAAGGATCCGCAGGCGGCGGCGACGGCGACGATCCAGCACTACGTGGCCGACACCGAGGTGCGGCAACGGGTGTGGCAGGCCCGCCTGGCGTCGCCGGCCTGGACGGCCCTGCCCAACGCCGGCCACCTTGCTCTCGTCGACCTCGAGCGCCAGGGCCGGCTGCACACGCTGGTCACCCAGAACATCGACGGCCTCCATCAGTTGGCGGGCAACGACCCGGGCATGGTCGTCGAGCTGCACGGCACCATGCGCGAGGCGATGTGCCTGGACTGCGGCGACCGCGGGCCGATGGAGCCGGTGCTCGACCGGCTCCGGGCCGGCGAGCCCGACCCGGAGTGCCGCCGCTGCGGCGGCATCCTCAAGTCGGCGACCATCTCGTTCGGCCAGAGCCTGGTGGTGGCCGACCTGTCCCGGGCCCAGCAGGCGGCTGCCGGCTGCGACCTGCTGCTGGCAGTGGGGTCGAGCCTCACGGTGGCCCCGGCCAGCGGGCTGGTGCCGCTGGCCAAGGCGATGGGAGCGACGTTGGTGGTGGTCAACGCCCAGCCCACGCCCTATGACGGGATGGCCGACGCGGTGTTCTCGAACCCGATCAGCGTGGTGCTGCCGGCGCTGGTCGGGAGCGCCTGAGGGGGTTCAGCCGGAGCTGGTGGTGGGCCCCGGGACGCCGGTAGGAGTCGCGCTCCCGTTCGGCTCGCCCGCCCGCTCGAACGCCTGGTCGACAGCGTCGGCCGGTGGACGTGACGCGGACGGCGGGGCGCCCGACCGCTGGGCATTGTCGAGCATCCGCTGAATCTCGGCCTCGGCCTGCTGCCGGCGCTGCTGGAGGTGGGCGCCGAGGGCGGCGACGTCGGCCCTGCCCTGGGCCATCATGGCGTCGGCCTCCCGCGCCGCCTCGGCCAGCAGGCGCTCGGCCGTCGCCACCGCATCCTGCACGGTGCCGGACGCCCTCTCGGCGGCCTCGGCCCGGACCCGGTGGGCCTCGGCGTCGGCCCGACGGCTGTCGCGGGCCCTGCGCTGCTCCGCCGCGGCGCGAGCTTCGGAGAGGATCCTGTTCGCGCTGGGCGATGGCCCCGCGGGCGATCTCCTCGACCGTCGCAGCCGTCTTCTGCAGGAGCGCCGACACCTCGCGCTCGGCCTTGGCCTGAGCCCCGGCGAGGAACTCCTGGGACGACGTGACCGCCTCGGCGGTGGTGGCGTTGGCCGCCTGCACCGCCTGGTCCCGGACAAAGGCAGCGGCCTCTTCGGCGTCGGCCAGCCGGCGCGCTCGCTCGCGCTCGGCTTCGACGCGCGCCTCCTCGATGAAGCGATCGGACTCGTCCTGGGCCGCGGCCATGACCTCTGCCGCCCGCTGGGCTGCCTCGGCGACGACGGTGTGGGCCTCGGCGCGGGTTCGTTCCAATCCCTGCCGGGCCTCCTCGGCGGCCTGTGCCTTCACGGCCTGGACATCGGCATCGGTGCGGGCCCGGGCGCCCGCGGCCTCGATCTCGGCCGCCCGTCGCAGGCCGGCGATCTCCTCCTGCAGAGCCGCCACGGCCGCCGCACGGGCCTGCTCGGCCCGAGCTGCCGCTTCGGACACCACAAGGGAGGCCTCGGCCCTCGCCATCCCGACGATGTCCTTGGCTTCCTCCTCGGCCGCCCTTCGGACCTGCTCGGTCTCGCCGACCGCTGTTTCCCGGGCCTGGTTCAACGTCTGGTTGGCTTCGGCGGTGGCGTCGGCCACGAGCTGGGCGGCGCGGGCCGAGGCCTCGGCGACCTGCCGCTCGGCCTCCGCACGAGACCTGTTGAGCAGCTGGCGGGCCTCCTCGGTGGCCTGCTCGACCCGGCGGGCGGCCTCCGCCTCGCCGGCCACCCGGGCCTGCTCCTGCAGCTCGGACATCTGCCGCCGACCCTGGTCGACGAGCCGTGCCGCCTCGGATGCACCCTCGGTCTGCAACCGGCCGGCCTCGGCCATCGCCGCCTGCTGGACGGCGGACGCCTCGGCCATGGCCTCGGCCACGATTCGGGCCCGTTCCGCATGGGCTTCCGAGCGGAGCTGGACGGTCGTCCCTTCGAAGCGCGACCAGGCCTCGTCGACGATGACGTCGGCCTCGGACCTGGCCTCGGCCCGCAGCCGCTCGGCCTCGGCCTTGGCCTGGCCGACGATCGACTCGGCGGCGGCGACGGCCTCGGCCTCCACCCGTGCCGATTCCTCGCCCAACCAGCGCCGCAAGCGGGCCGACTCGCTGTCGCGCTCGGCTTCGATGTCGCCGCGGATCTTGGCCGCGTCGGCCGTGGCCTGTTCCCGGATCCGGTCTGCGGTCCGGTGCGCCTCCAGCAGGTCGTCGACCGCCGCGCCCGCTCGGTCCGGCCGCGCCTCGCCCCCCTCCTGCTGTGCCGGGGAGTCGTCGGGGCCGGCGCTCACCCCAAGGACTCTACCCGGGCCGTGTCTCCCGGGGTTTGGCGCCGGTCAGGCCCGCAGCAGCTCCGCCACCCGATAGGCCAGGTCGAGGCTCTGGCTGGCGTTGAGCCGCGGGTCGCACATCGTGAGGTAGTTGCGGTCGAGCTCGGAGTCGAGCACGTCCTGGCCGCCACCCAGGCACTCGGTGACGTCCTCGCCGGTCAGCTCCACGTGCACGCCGCCGGGCCATGTGCCCTCGGCGCGGTGGACTGAAAAAAAGCCGCGCAGCTCGGCCAGGATGTCGTCGAAGTGGCGGGTCTTGTGACCGGACGACGCCTGGAAGGTGTTGCCGTGCATCGGGTCGCAGACCCACACCACCGGGTGGCCGCTGTCCCGGACGGCGCGCACCAGCGGCGGGAGCAGCTCCTCCACCCGCGTGGCACCGAGCCGGGTGATGAGCACCAGCCGTCCCGGCACGCGCTCGGGGTCGAGCCGTTCGCACAGCTCCACGACCTCGTCGGGATGGCTCGACGGTCCCAGCTTGAGCCCCACCGGGTTGCCGACACCGGCCAGGAAGGCCACGTGGGCGCCGTCGAGCTGGCGGGTGCGGTCGCCGATCCACAAGAGGTGGGCGGAGCAGTCGTACCAGCCGCCGCCGAGGGAGTCGCGGCGCGTCAACGCCTCCTCGTAGCCGAGGATGAGGGCTTCGTGGCTGGTCCAAAAGTCGACCTGGTGGATGGGCTGGGAGCGCGACAGGTCGATGCCGCACGCGGCCATGAACCGCAGCGCCCTGTCGATCTCGGAGGCGACCCGCTCGTAGCGCTGTCCCTGGGCGCTGGCCGCCACGAACTCCTGGTTCCACACGTGGACCTGGCGCAGGTCGGCGAAGCCGCCCTTGGTGAAGGCCCGCAGCAGGTTCATCGTCGACGCCGACTGGTGGTAGGCGGTGAGGAGCCGGGACGGGTCGGGCACCCGGGCGGCGGCGGTGGCCAGCGGGTCGTTGACCATGTGGCCCCGGAACGATGGGAACACCTCGTCGCCCACGATCTCGGTGGCCGACGAGCGGGGCTTGGCGAACTGCCCGGCGATCCTGCCCATCTTGACCACCGGCACGCCGGAGCCGTAGGTGAGCACGACGGCCATCTGCAGGATGACCTTGAGCTTGTCGCGGATGGAATCGGCGGAGAACCAGTCGAACGACTCGGCGCAGTCGCCGGCCTGGAGCAGGAAGGCGTCACCGGCGGCGACCTGGGCCAGCGAGCCCGTGAGTTGCCGGACCTCACCGGCGAACACGAGCGGCGGCAGCTGGTTCAGTCGCTTCAGGACGTCGTCGAAGGAGCCTTGGTCGGGCCACTCGGGCTGCTGCTCGGCGGGCCGGTTGCGCCAGCTGCTCGGGGTCCAGGGTGCGTCCATCTCTACATCCATGAGTCGCACCAGGGTAGAGCGAATACGAGAACCCGATGTCGAGTTCCGTACGCCCGAGCCTTGCTATCCGATAAGATAGCGGGGTGAACGTCCGTGTGCTGCTGACCGCCGTACGCCGCGCCTCGGGCCTCAGCCAGAAGGCCTTGGCGTCGCGGGGCCACACGTCGGGCCCGACGATCGCCGCCTACGAGAGTGGGGCGAAAGAGCCGCGATTGAGCACCCTTGCCCGCCTGGTGGAATCGGCCGGCTTCCGCCTGCGAGTCGGCGTGGAGCCGCTCGTCGTCCCGGAACGGCGGGCGGATCGGCGGTCGCTCGCCCTCCATGGCCGGGTACTGGATCACCTGTTCGACGATCCCGAAGGCGTTCGCTCGACGGCCTGCACGAACCTGCTCACCATGCGGGCCGCAAACCCGGACGCCACGAGGTGGCTCGACGAGTGGGAGGCGCTGCTCGCCGGGCCGATCCACGAGTTGGCGGCCGTGCTCATCATGCCGAGCGACCACGCCCAGGCCCTTCGCCAGAGCAGCCCCTTCGCCGGAGTCCTGAGCCAGTCGGAGAGGATCGACGCGTTGCGGTCGGCCAGGTGAGGCGCGAGCAGTTCGACCACCTGGTTCGCGCCGTCGGCCGCATTCTGGAACCAACGGAGGTCGTCGTCGTCGGCAGCCAATCCATCCTCGGGGCCTTCCCCGACCTCGATCGATTCCCGGAGTCGTTGGTCCGCTCGGTCGAGGTCGACTTCCTGCCGGTTCCCGACCCCGGGGAGGAGCTCGCGGATCGCGTGGACGCATTCGTCGGCGAGCTCTCGCTCTTCCACCAGACCCACGGCGTGTACGGCGAGGGCGTCGGTGAGCGGACGGCGATCCTGCCTGAGGGGTGGCAGGAGCGCCTCATCCGCTACCGGAACGAGGCAACCAGCGGCGTCACCGCTCTCTGCCTGGAACCACATGACCTGGCAGTTTCCAAGCTCGTCGCCCGCAGGCCTCAGGACTACGAGTTCTGTCAGGCGCTGGTCGAGGCGGGGCTCGCCGACCCGAAGGTCATCGCCGAGCGCCTCGGCGCGACAACCGACATAGACCCGCTGGTTCGTTCCACCACGTTGTCCTGGCTCGACGCTCGAGGGTCTGAGTAGGGCCCGGTGGCGCGCACGACGGGGCCGCGGCGGGTCGGCATCCTTGGGGGCACGTTCGACCCTGTCCACGTGGGCCACCTGGTGGCGGCGGTCAACGCCCGTGCCGCCCTCGACCTGGACACGGTGCTGCTCGTGGTGGCCAACCAGCCGTGGCAGAAGAGCGGGCGGCCCCTGACTCCCGCCGAGGACCGGATGGCCATGGTCGAGGCGGCGGTGGCGGGCGTCGACGGGCTGGAGGCCAGCCGCATCGAGCTGGACCGCGGCGGGCCCACCTACACCGCCGACACCCTGGAGCAGCTGACGGCCGAGGATCCCGACCGCGAGCTGTTCCTGGTCGTGGGGTCCGACGTGGCTGCCGACCTGGGGACGTGGGACCGGCCGGACGTGGTCGCCCGGCTGGCGACCCTGGCGGTGGTGGGCAGGGGCAGCGGCGGCACCGACCTGGGACTTTCGTCAATGTGGAGGGTCGAACAGGTGGAGATCCCTCGCCTCGAGATCTCCAGCTCCGACATCCGGGACCGCTGTGCGGCTGGCCGGCCGATCGACTTCCTCGTGCCGCAGCCGGTAATCACTCGCATCCGTGCGCTGGGTCTGTACGCTGGGGGCACCATGCGGACGCCCTCCGGAGGCCGGTGACGATCACCGGCATCGACCAGGTCCGAGACTGGGCGAGGATGGCGGCCCGAGCGGCTTCCTCCAAGGGCGGCGAGGACACCATGGTCCTCGAAGTGGGCGCAATCCTCGCCATCACCGACGCCTTCGTCATCACCAGCGCACGCAACCACCGCCAGGTCGACGCCATCGCGGAGGAGATCGAGGCTCAGCTCGGCCGCGACGCGGGCATCAAGCCGCTGCGCACCGAGGGCCGCGACCAGGACGAATGGGTGCTCCTTGACTACGGCGACTTCGTGGTGCACGTCTTCCTCGACGAGACCCGCCGCTACTTCGACCTCGAGCGCCTGTGGTCCGACGCCCCCCGCATCGAGTGGGAGGACTCCCAGGCCCGTTCCTGACGGGCCGATCGTGAGGGTGCAAAAGGGTCGCCATATCCGACCTTTTTGCACTCTCGGCTTCGTGCTGTGACCTCGTGACGTCCGACGACGAGGCCATCGCCGGCTGCCGGGCCGCCCATCGGCGGCTGTTCGCCACAATCCGCGCCGTCGACGAGGCCGCCGTCCGGCGGCCGAGTCGGCTCCCCGGCTGGACGGTAGGCCACCTCCTGACCCACCTGGCCCGCAACGCCGACTCCCACGTGCGCATGCTGCTGGCCGCCGAGCGGGGCGAGTCGGTGGAGCAGTACGCGGGAGGCGCCGACCAACGGGCGGCCGACATCGAAGCCGGCGCGACCAGGCCCCGAGACGCCCTGGTCACCGACGTCGGGCAGTCGGCCATCGACCTCGAGGCCGTCTGGGAGACGACGTCGGCGGCGGGGTGGGCGGGGCACGGCCTCCGCCGCGGAACCCCATGGCCGTGCGTCGAGCTCCCGTTCCACAGGTGGCGGGAGGTGGAGGTCCACCACGTCGACCTGGGCCTGGGCTACGAGGCCGCCGACTGGCCCGAGGAGTACGTGGCGAGAGAGCTTCGGATCGCCACCGCCAGCCTTCCGTCCCGGGTCGCCGACCCCGTCCAGCGCCGCCTCCTGCTGGCCTGGTTGCTCGACCGGGGGCCCCAGCCAACCCCTCTCGACCTCGACGCCTGGGGGTACTGACCGCTCCCATCTGACGCGAGGGTTACAGGACCGCACGACGGCCGAAACAGGGGCGTAACGCCCAGGTGGAAAGATTGTCCGGATGGGGGACTTCATCGACGACTACCCGCTGAACGGCGGATGGGACGAGATGTTCGAGCCGACGGGTACCCCTCGACCTGCCTACGCCGCTCTCCACGAGGCCCTCCAGTCCCTCTCGGCCGCCGATTTCAGCGGCCGCTGCGCGGCCCGCGACCTCACCTTCCGCGACCAGGGCATCACCTTCTCCCTGTCCGGCGAGGAGCGGCCGTTCCCGCTCGACCTGGTACCCCGCATCCTCTCGGCGTCCGAGTGGCCGGCCATCGAGGCGGGCGTGGGCCAGCGGGTGCACGCGCTCGAGGCGTTCCTCGCCGACGTCTACGGCGCCGGTCGGATCTTCGACGAGGGACTGGTCCCCCGCCGCCTCATCACAACGTCGACCCACTTCCACAGGGCCGCAGCGGGCATCGAGCCGCCCAACGGCGTCCGCATCCACGTCGCGGGCGTCGACCTGGTGCGGGGCGCCGACGGAGTCTTCCGGGTCCTAGAGGACAACCTGCGGTGCCCGTCGGGGATCTCCTACGTGGTCGAGAACCGCCGCACGATGGCGCGGGTCTTCCCCGAGCTGTTCGCCAGCCACAGGGTCAGGCCGGTCGACAGCTACGCCGGCCGGCTGTTGGAGGCGCTGCGAGCGGCCTCGCCCACCGGGGTGGCCGAGCCGACCGTGGTCGTGCTGACCCCCGGCATCCACAACTCGGCCTACTTCGAGCACGCCTTCCTCGCCCGCCAGATGGGCGTCGAGCTGGTGGAGGGCCGTGACCTCGTCTGCCGCATGAACACCGTCTACATGCGCAGCACCGAGGGAGAGCACCGGGTCGACGTCGTCTACCGCAGGGTCGACGACGACTTCCTCGACCCGCTCCAATTCCGCCCCGACTCCCTGCTCGGGTGTCCCGGGATCCTGAACGCGGCGAGGGCCGGCAACCTGACCGTGGCCAACGCTGTCGGCAACGGCGTGGCCGACGACAAGCTCGTCTACACCTACGTCCCCGACATGATCAGGTTCTACCTCCAGGAGGAGCCCCTGCTCCCCAACGTCCACACCTACCGCCTCGACGAGCCGGCCCAGCTGGCGGCGGTCCTACCCCGCCTCGACGAGCTGGTCCTCAAGCCGGTGGACGGCTCGGGCGGCTACGGCCTGGTGATCGGGCCCAAGGCCACCGACACCGAGCTGGGCCGCATGCGCGACGTGCTCCTCGACAACCCGCGGGGCTGGATCGCCCAGGAGGTCGTGCAGCTGTCGACGTCGCCGACGCACGTCGGGTCGTCGCTGCGTCCCCGCCACGTCGACCTCCGGCCGTTCGCGGTGAACGACGGGGAGCGCGTCTGGGTCGTGCCCGGCGGCCTCACCCGGGTCGCCCTCCCCGAGGGCAGCCTGGTCGTGAACTCCAGCCAGGGGGGCGGCTCCAAGGACACCTGGGTGCTGGCCGAGCCGGGCGCAGGGAGGACCACCCGGCCCCGGCCCCTGCCGCCCGCACCCCTCGACCCGCTGGCGCCGGGGAACCCGCTCGACCCCGGGCCCGTCGTCCCCCAGGCCGCCCAGCAGCAACAGCAACAGCAACAAGGGCGGGGCTGGCCGTGCTGAGCCGCATCGCCGAGTCCCTCTACTGGATGGGCAGGTACGTGGAGCGGGCGGAGGACACCGCTCGGATCCTCGACGTCCACATCCACCGCCGCCTGGAGGATCCGTCCGGCGACGAGGAAGGCGCCTGCCGGGCCCTGCTGGCGGTGATGGGCGTGACTTCCGACGACACCACGTGTACCGCGTCCGACGTGGTCGACATGCTCGCCGTCCGCACGCCCGACACCACCTCGATCGCCGGGGCGCTGAGCGCGGCCAGGGAAAACGCACGCGGCGCCAGGGACGCCATCTCCTCGGAGATGTGGGAGTGCCTCAACGCCACCCACAACGCCATGCCCGCGATCGTCGCCCAGGCCGTCGCCGTCGGCCCCGCCGCCTTGTTCACCTACGTGAAGGAACGGGCGGCCATCCTGTCGGGCCTGGCCGACTCCACCATGAGCCGCGACGACGGATGGCGGTTCCTCGTGCTCGGCCGCAGCCTGGAGCGGGTCGACATGACCGCCCGCATGCTGTCGGCGGGGCTCCGGGACACCGAGGACCCCACCGAGTGGGTGGCCACGCTGCGCTGCTGCTCGGCCCACGAGGCCTTCCTGCGGAACTACCGGCGCGGGGTCGAAGCCAACCTCGTCACCGAGTTCCTCCTGCTGGACCGCCTGTTCCCCCGGTCGGTCTTCCACGCCCTGGGCGTGGCCGAGCGGCGGCTGGCCGAGCTGCAACCCGACGCCGGCCGGGCCGGGCTCGACGACGACGCCCGCCGGATCCTCGGTCGGGCCCGCACCGACCTTGAGTTCCGGCGCCTCCAGGAGCTGGTGGCCGACCTCCCCGCCCGCCTGCGGTCGCTGCAGACGGCCTGCTCCGAGGCCAGCGACGCCGTCGCCCGCCGGTTCTTCCGCCAGGCCGCTCCCCTCGAGTGGAGCCTGAGGGCCTAGGAGGATTCGACACAGTGGCCTGGCGCATCGCCATCACCCATCGCACCGGGTACCGGTACAAGCGCGAGGTGACCTCGTCCTACAACGAGGCCCGCATCACGCCGATCTCCAACGACCGCCAGCTGGTGCTGGAGTCGACGGTCGCCGTGACGCCGCCCGTCGTCGCCTTCCGGTACTGGGACTACTGGGGCACGCTCGTCCACGCCTTCGACATCCACGTCCCCCACATCGAGCTGTCGATCGTCGGCACCTCGGTGGTGGAGACGTCGGGCGGCATGGTCCTCGACGATCCCCCGGTCGGCTGGAGCGACCTGGCCCGTCCCGAGCTGCGGGACAAGTTCGCCGAGCTGCTGGCGCCGACCGCCTACGTCCCACTCGACGAGGCGGTGCTCGAGGAGGCCAGCGTCTTCGCAACCGAGGCGACGCCCGACGACGCCTGCCGGGCCGTGCTCGACTGGGTGAGGGGCACGCCTGCGCTACGAGAAGGGCACGACCACCGTCACCACGCTGGCCACCGACGTGCTGAGCCAGGGCAGCGGCGTGTGCCAGGACTTCGCCCACGTCGCCCTCGCCCTGCTGCGGGCCACGGGCATCCCGGCCCGCTACGTGTCCGGCTACCTCCACCCGTCGGCGACGGCCGAGATCGGGGAGACGGTCGCCGGCGAGAGCCACGCCTGGATCGAGGCGTGGACCGGCGACTGGCAGGCCTTCGACCCCACCAGCGGGGCGGTCGGCGACCGCCACGTGGTGGTGGGAAGGGCCCGCGACTACGCCGACCTGTCCCCGCTGCACGGCATCTACCACGGCGGCCCGGCCGAGGACCTGGGCGTAGCCGTGGAGCTGACGAGGTTGGCCTGACCGGGCCAGGGTTCGCTTGCAAGCTGCGTATACTTTCTGGTATGCCTGATTCGACTACCGTTCGTGTTTCGCGAGCCACACGAGACAACCTCCGCCAGCTTGCCGACGACGACGACGTGACGCTGGACGAGGAGATCAACCGCCTGGTTCGATGCGAGCGTCAACGGCGAATCGGGCATGCGCTGTCCGAGAACGAGCTCGATGACGACGCCCGGGCCTGGCTCGATGTCGGCGTGTCGACAGCGGGTGCCGGTGCAGGCGGGTGACGTGGTCGGGGTCGACTTCGGCGTCCCACGGGGGAGTGAGCCTGGCTTCGTTCGTCCGGCGGTAGTCGTCACCGCCAACCTGATCCTGCAGGCCAGGCCGCGAACGATCCACGTCGTTCCGGTCACGAGCAACGTCTCGCGGTCGTTGCCGACCGAGATCATCGTGTCCTCGACAGGACTCGATCATCCTTCGGTGGCTCAGTGCCATCTCTGCACCGTCGTGAGCACCGAGAGGCTCATGGACGAGGACCGCGGAAACATCGGTGGGGCTGCCCTCGCAGCGATCCGGGCGGTCCTCGGCGATCTGCTCGATGTCCCGTGATCACGCCACGAGGCATAGGCGTTGGACCGGCGATTGGCCCGGGACTACGCCGACCTCTCCGCTGCACGGCATCTACCCGGTGCTGCCGACTACCCGCTACCCGCTACCCGCGGAGGAGGTCCTTCAGGAGCACGGGCGCCAACCCCGCGGCCCGGACGGACGCGACGATCGCCCCGAACGCGGCCACGGTGCCCTCATGGCCGGTGTGGAGGCTGACGATCGCCCCCGGGTGCAGGTCGTCGGCGACCCGAGCCGCGATCAGCTCCGCCGGTGGATCCTCGAAGTCGCGGGGGTCGACGTCGTAGCCGACGACCGTCGGGTAGCCGGCTTTCCCGGCCTCCTCCAGCATCATCTCGGTGGGGATCTCGGTGCCCGACGGGCGAAACCACCGCCCCGGCTGGCCGGCGCGTGCGGTCAGCGCGTCGCGGCACCGGGTGATCTCGGTGGCGACGTCGACCCGTCCCAGGCCGCCCAGCGCGGGATGGGTATAGGTGTGGTTGGCCAGCTCGTGGCCGCCGTCGAGGAGGGCGGCGGCCATGGCGGGGTTGTCCTCCAGCCACTGACCGACCGCGAACACGGTGATCGGCACTTTCAACGACCGGGCCTGATCGAGCAGCTGGCGGGTGAGGCCCAGGTCGCCCGAGCCGTGGAAGGTGAGGGCGACGGCCCGCATCGTTGGTGGTCCCGAGCGGACGAACCGGGCCGGACCGGAGGCGACGGGCGCGGCGGCGGTCGTAGTCGGGACGCCGGTGGAGCTCGGCGCCGGGGTGGTCGGCGGGACGGCCGTCGTGCCGGGTGTCGCAGTGAACGCCGACTCCGGCCGCTGGGTGCATGCCGCCAGGGCCACCGTCGCCGCACCGAGCAGGAGCTCTCGCCGGGAGATCGGCGGGCGGGGACTGGGCATCGTGGCCCCGATCGTAGGGGCCGGTGAGAACCGTGCGGCCACGCCGGCCGACCGCGCACAGCTACGGGCCCGACAGGTCCCAGTTCGCCGACCTGTGGCTTCCGGCCCGCCCGGCCCGCCCGGGCCCGCACCCCGTGGTCGTCGTGCTCCACGGTGGGTTCTGGGCCGCCTCCTACGGCTGCCAGCTGATGAAGGCGGTCTGCGCCGACTTGGCGGCCCGAGGCTGGGCGGCGTGGAACCTCGAGTACCGGCGGGTGGGCGGCGGCGGGGGATGGCCGGAGACGTTCGCCGACGTCGCCGCCGGGATCGACGCGCTCGGCGCCCTGGTCGCCGCTGAGCCGGACCTCCACCTAACCCTCGACGGGCTGGCCGCGATCGGGCACTCGGCCGGCGGCCACCTGGCCCTCTGGGCGGCGGCCCGGCCCGGTCTCCCGCCTGGCGCGCCGGGAGCGTCGCCGGCCGTTGCCGTCACCGCCGCCGTCTCCCTCGCGGGAGTTCCGGACCTGGCTGCGGCCGCCGCAGGCGGCGTCGGCTGGGACTCGGTCCAACGGCTCATGGGCGGCGGGCCCGGCGAGGTTCCGGACCGCTACGCCCTGGCCTCACCGGCGGCCCGCCTCCCGCTGGGTGTGCCGCAGCTCCTGGTGCACGGCGACGAGGACGGGGTCGTGCCGGTGGAGCTCAGCCGGTCCTATGCCGAGGAGGCCACCAATCGGGGCGACCCGGTGACGCTCGTCGTCCTGCCTGGGGTGGCGCACATGGAGGCCGTCGACCCCTCCTCGCCCGCCTGGGCGGCGGTCGTCGACTGGCTCACGGATACAGGCGCGTGCAAGCAAGGCGAGTGGGAGTGATACCGCGTGGTTCGCGGTTTCAGCGCAGCCGAGGGTATCCGGCAATCCCGGTCACGTCGGACCGAGCGCCCTGTGTTACGTTGGCACACAGGGGTCGGCGAGCTCGGCTGGCTGCCTGAGGACGGTGTCGTGCTATCCCGAGCCGATCTCGAGCGCATCTTCATCGATCTACGTGCGCTCGTCCGAGGAACCGGGGCACTCGAGCCGAACCGCGCGCATGTTGTCGACATCGCCATCACTCTCACCGAGCCCTCGAGCGAAACCGTGGAGACGAATGATGGTCAAGCCCAAGGCGATTCAGTGGCTGGAGGAGCAGACCGGCCAGAACATTCCTTACGATCCGGAGGCCACGACGCCCGAAGCTCGAGAGCGTCATCTCTCTGTTCGTCTCGACCGGACCATGGCGAGCAGCCTTGACGTCATGGCGGCCGAACGCGGTCTATCCGTGTCTCAGATCGTGCGCGGAATCATCGCCGACGCGGTCGGCGCACGTCAGGACACGGCCGGTCTCGATGCCCGAGCGCTCGTTGATCGCCTGGCGGCGGATGTGGCCGAGGTCCGTCGACGGCTCGCAGGCTGAGACGCGTTGCGAGCGACACTCGTTTCGAGCGACCACTGGCTGTGTCTCGGAAGCAGGCTGATCTGAAATTTCATTGCGGGGACGGCGATTCCAGCCGGCGTGAAGGCCGAGACCGGCGGGATGAACCGGCACTGTCATCGTGCAGTATTGGGGAACCACGACGTTGCTCTCGAAACCGCCCAACATCGGTCGAGACCCCATATGCGCCTGATTCCGCATCTGTATGTTCCGTTTATCCGGTGCGGCGTATTGAGCGCTCGATGGGAAGCCTTCCAGATCTTAAGAATAACCGGCAGGTTTGAGGTGCTCTGCACGAATGCCGCTTCGGGGTGTGCGTTCGTCAGGCGCACGAAGCTCGGTGGCCTCCGCCAGCGCTTCGAACAGGTCCTCAGTCAGGGGCAGGAAAGTATCATCGACGTACTCTCTTGGACTAGGCCCGTCATCCCCACAAATGACGCCACGATCGGCGACGTGTTGGATCGCCTCGATGACTTCCGATACCAGGTCCGTCACTTCGTGCCGTGGACCGAAGGCCAGCCGGACGAGCCCGCGTACGGATTCAAACGAATCAATGGTGGCTTTCACGGACGGGCCCATCCGACCTTGGCTCGGAGGAATAATATCCCCAGGCTTGATCCCACTCTCCGGCCCAAACTGCGCGCCTGCCGGCACGCGCCAGTTCTCCCAGTTATGCCACGCGAGGATCCCAGTTTGTGCTCCTTGCAGCCAGCGGGCAATCTCGATCGCAGCTTGCCGACGTCCGTCTACCCGCAGTCCACGGCGCTGCGCTGAAAGCGCTCGCTGCCCAGACCACAACGCGACCCCCACTGCAGCAGTCGTAGCGACGGTCCCCACGATGTCTACTGCGAGTGATCCACCAGCCATCGGTCAACTGTAGTTCGAGTGCGACGAAGAGGGCTGAAAACCCACGCCTTTAGGCAGAAGTCACGACAAGCACTTGGGATCACTGGACCTCGCGTCGCGACCTGTGTGCCCATCTGGACATCCTCGAACCAGAGTGTCTTGGAGGCTGTACCCAATCTTGCCCAGTTTGATCTTGAGCGAGACCCGTCCTCATGGTTTGGCAGCCTTCACCCGGACGAGCCTTGGTGGCCGAGATAGCCGCGACCGACCGGGCCGGGTAGTGGCGATCCGGGGTCGGATTGGTCTTTCAGCCCGGGTAGCGCATCGACCGGGCGGTCGAGCAACCGATCGATGTCCGCGCTGGGGGGTTACCGGCGCGTCGGCGGCGAGGGCGCGTCATCGACCACGATCAGCACTGCTCGGTGATACCTCGGGACCATCCGCTGGGTGAGTTAATGTCAACTACGTTTGCGCAACGGCCAGCCACCGGTCAGATCGGCGAGGTCCGATTTTGGTCTTCGCCAGCCTTAATACCGGTTGCCGAGAGCTTCACCGAACGGATATCCGCGTCCCTCCCGCTTTCGGGGTTCCTAGGACCCCTGAACGATGGGTCCTTTACTCCAACTGGGTCGCAAGCCTCGCCCGTGACGTCAGAACCAATGAGCTCAAACACTTCTTCCTTGCCGTTCGAGTGTTTCGGTGTCTGAAACTATCCTGGCTGTCGTGGGCGTCCTGGTCAGTGCTGCCGGTGTCGCCGTCAGTCTTTGGTTGGCGAATCGCCAGGTAATACCGCGGGCGCGATCCGCATGGTCGCTCCGTGTGTTCACGGTTCGCCGCAGGGGCCACAGAGTGCGCGTTTCAGCCATCGCACTCGCTGATGTCCACGATCGCGATGAGTGGTGTTTAGTTAGGTTGCCAGAGGATAGGCCCGGAGAGTTCGGACCTCTTGGAGGGGCGTTCAAGTTCGAGGAAGCGGCGGATGTCCTACTTAGCGAGTTCGGCTTCGCGCCTGAGTCCTCACTCGCATCGCGAGCCTCGATGACGATCGGTGATATTAGGGGATTCCTGCCCGTCCAACGTTTGCATGATTTCTTGGCGTGGTGGCGCGTTGGAGATGGACGGGAGTCCGGTGAAAGATGCGTGGTCCGCGAGCTACGCGAGGAGTTGGGTGAGGTGGGCCGCCATGACCTCGCGGCTCAGGTGGATCAGCTAAGGTTTCGCCGACTTCGAAGCATTGTCGAGGGCCCACGGTGGATAGTCATTCCTGAGGGAGGTTATTGGCAGGTCCGGCTGTTCGAGGTATATCTGGCCCGCCGAGACGAGTCGATTAGCCGGGCGATTGTGCTTGCGATTATGGCCGAAGCCAAGCATGGAAACGGACTCCTTGTCGTTACGGCGGAGGACATCAGGCGCGGTCGTGTGGCCGAGGGAACGGTAGGAGGGCACACCGAGTATCTTCTCGGTAAGACTCGCTCGCGCTTCGAACCACCGGGGCGAAAGCGGTA
The DNA here is from genome assembly GCA_963825765.1 of uncultured Acidimicrobiia bacterium. Classification (GTDB taxonomy): domain Bacteria; phylum Actinomycetota; class Acidimicrobiia; order Acidimicrobiales; family AC-14; genus CAWGUU01. Next base: position 771,509 of record CAWGUU010000003.1, on the reverse strand, counting down.
GGCTTTAGTGCCGTAGTGAGAACTCGGAGTCTCAGCCGTCTTGATCGTGGCCCAACGCTATTCGTGGCGATCTGGGTGGCGAGCGTTACAAGTGCGGCGGTGAGGATGTGCCATTCCTCGCCACTCCGAGCGCACTCCATGTAAGGAGTAACGATCCTTCGCGCTCTTCTCGATCGTCAGCGTACGAGGAGCGTCGGTTCTTCGGTCGGAGGTCCCAGGTCGGGATGGTATCGCTGGATCCATGCCGGAAGGAGGTGACTGGACGTTCGCGGCTCTGCCCCAGGGACATGACACGCGAGATCTTCGGGCTGAATCCTTGCAGTCGAACGCGTGTTCGTGTAGAGTGACGGGTGCCGCTTCCCCCTCGGTCTGGTGACCTGACGCGGGAGGAGCTCCATGGCAACCGATGCGATCGGTGTGCTGACGGCGGCGTTGGACGAGGCGGTGGCGGTCGAGCCCACGGTGCTGGGCGACGGCGAGGCGGTGGTGGCCCTGCACCGCCAGCTGGAACGCCTGCAGGCGGTGGTGACCCGGGCGGTGGCCGCCTTCGACGCCGGTGGAACCTGGTCGGCCGACGGGGCCCGCACCGCGTCGGCGTGGGTGGCCACGTCGACTCGCCAGCCCTTCCCGGCGGTGCGGCGGCGGCTGCACCTGGGCCGGGAGCTGCGCCACATGAGCGCGACCGAGGAGGCGTGGCTGGCCGGCGACATCGGCATGGCCCAGGTGGGGGTGCTGGCCGAGGCCCGGTTGACCGACAACGACGCCTTCGAGCGCGACGAGTCCCTGCTGGTGGGCCAGGCCAAGGACCTGCAGTACCGCCACTTCGCCCGCACCGTGGCCTATTGGTGCCAGCTGGCCGATCCCGACGGGGCCGAAGCCAAGGCCAAGGCCGACTACTCCTCCCGCCGCCTGCACTGCTCCCAGAGCTGGCAGGGCCGGTGGTTCCTGGACGGCATCTTCGATCCCATCGGCGGGGCCATCTTCGCCACCACCCTGGAGCGGATCGAGAAGGAGCTCTTCGACGCCGACTGGGCCGAGGCCAAGGCCAGGGTGGGAGACGACGTCCGCATCACCGACCTGGCCCGCACCGCCGCCCAGCGCCGGGCCGACGCGGCGGTGGAGATGGCCCGCCGAGCAGGAGCGGTGCCGGAAGGCGCTCGCAAGCCCGAGCCCCTGTTCACCGTGTTCGTGGGCTACGAGACCTTGGCCGGGCGCATCTGCGAGCTGGCCGGGGGCAGTGTGGTCAGCCCCGGTTCCCTGGTGCCGTGGCTGGATCAGGCGTGGGTGGAGCGGGTGGTCTTCGACGGCCCCGACCGCATCAAGAACGTGGGCGTGCACCGCAGACTCTTCGCCGGGGCCACCCGGCGGGCGGCGGAGCTGAAGGACCGGGAGTGCTTCCACGAGTTCTGCGACCAGCCCGCCGCCAACTGCGACATCGACCACGTCCAGCCCTGGTCCGAGGGTGGGCTCACCATCGACGAGAACGGCAGGCCGGCCTGCTCCTGGCACAACCGCTGGCGGAATCGGCAACGATCGGGCTCGCCTCCGTAATACCGCCGGGCTGCTGAAAGCCGCGCCAAAGGCGTGCAGCCCCCCGGATCGTCGCCGCGAGCGCGGTCCTCGTCGATCCCGCCCGTATACAGGCGCGTGCAAGGAAGCAGACGCCGACCCGTAAAGAGGAGGGAACGGCCCGGCAACGGCCGATCCGTACTGTCCGGAGCCATGGATGCAGGCCTGCATGCAGAAGAGCGCCCGGTGGAGGGCCCGCTCGTCGTACCGGTCACCCTGCGCCGCGACAGGGCCTACGAGGAGCTGAAGAAGCGCCTGCTCCTGGGGGACTTTCCCGTCAACCTGCGCCTGGGCGAGGAGCGCCTGGCCACCCTGCTCGGCGTGTCCCGCACGCCGGTGCGGGAGGCGTTGATGCGACTGCACGCCGAGGGGCTGGTGAGCGCCCACCCCGAGGGCGGCTACCGCCCCACCACGCCAGACATCGCCGCCGTCCACGACCTCTACGAGGTTCGCATGGCCCTCGAGCTGCAGGCCCTCCGCCGGCCCGCCGAGACCGGCCAGCACCACGACCCCGGCGTCATGGAGCCGCTGCGGGACGAGTGGCGGGCGCTGCTGGCAGCGACTCCCGAGCCCGATCCGGGTTTCGTGGCGCTCGACGAGGACTTCCACGAGCGGTTGGCCGGGGCGTCGGGGAACCCGTCGCTGGCCGACCTGCTCAGGATTGTGAACGAGCGCATCCGAGTGGTGCGGATGCACGACTTCCTCACGTCGGAGCGGGTACGACGGACCATCGAACAGCACCTCGGCATCGTCGAGGCGATCCTGGTCCGGGATCTTTCGCTGGCGGTGGCCCGCTTCGGTCGTCACCTGGGCGAGTCGATGGCGGTGGTCGAGCAGCGGGCCACCCAGGCCCTGGCTCGCATGGCCACCGGGAAGGGAGCGATGCGCGCATGACCCTTGCCCCCACCGCGCCGACGATGGACATCGTCGAAGCCGAGCCGCTGCTTCGGGTGAGCGACCTCACCCGGCGCTTCGGGGAGGTGGTCGCCAACGACGCCGTCGACTTCGACGTGCGGTCGGCCGAGGTCCACGCCCTGCTCGGCGAGAACGGGGCCGGCAAGAGCACGCTGATGAAGCTCATCTACGGCGTGCACCGGCCGGACTCCGGCGAGCTGCGGTTCGGTGGCATGCCGGTGGAGATCGACTCGCCGGCGGTCGCCCGCCAGCTCGGCATCGGCATGGTGTTCCAGGACCTGCGCCTGGTCAACGCCCTCACCGTGGCCGAGAACGTGGCCCTCGCCCTGCCCCTGAAGGGCATCCGGCTCGACCGGGCCGAGCTGTGCCGCACGATCGACGAGGCGGCCATCCGCTACGGCCTGGCGTGCGACCCGCGGGCGCTGGTGCGCCACCTGTCGATCGGCGAGCGTCAGCGGGTGGAGATCCTCAAGGTCCTCATGGCCGGCGCCAAGCTCGTCATCCTCGACGAGCCCACCAGCGTCCTGGCGCCCCAGGAGGTCGACACCCTCTTCGCCGGCCTGCGCAAGCTGCGGGCCAGCGGGCTGTCGGTGATCATCATCACCCACAAGCTGCACGAGGCCCGTGCCATCGCCGACCGGGTCACGGTGCTGCGGGGCGGGAAGGTCATCCTCGGCGGCGTCGACCCCACGACCCTCGACGACCGCGAGCTGATCGGCGCCATGGTCGGGCGCACGGTACCGGCGCTGCCCGCCTCCCGGCCGGCGGCGAAAATGGAGGCAACCCCCGCCCTCGAGCTGCGGGGCGTGTCGGTCAACGGCGACCGCGGCCACCTCGCCCTACGCGACGTCGACCTGGTCGTCTACAGCGGCGAGCTGGTCGGCGTGGCCGGCGTCTCGGGCAACGGGCAGCGGGAGCTCTACGAGGTGGCCATGGGACTGCGCCCGGCGGTATCGGGCACGGTGACGGTGGCGGGGACCCTGCTGACGAAGGCAGTGGCGCGGGCGGCGCTCGAAGCGGGTGCCGTCGGTATTCCCGAGGACCCCGTCGCCGACGCAGTGGTCCCGGGACTTTCGATCGCCGAGCACATGGCGCTGGGCGACCTGAAGCCGCCCCGCAAGGGCCTCGGCATCGACTGGGCCGCCGTCCGCCGCCGGCTGTCGACCCAGGACGAGGAGACGCAGCTGCGCATGGCCGCGCCCAACCGTCAGGTCGCCAGCCTCTCCGGCGGGAACATCCAGCGGGTCATCCTCACGAGGGAGCTGGCCCGGCGGTCGACGCTCGTGGTGGCCGCCTATCCCAGCCGCGGCCTCGACGTGGCCACGACCCGCCGCACCCAGGAGCTCCTGCTGGAGCGGCGGGCGGCAGGCGCGGGCGTGCTGGTGATCTCCGAGGACGTCGACGAGCTGCTCGAGCTCGCCGACCGCATCCTCGTCCTCCACGTCGGCGAGGTCGCCGGCATCGTCGTGGCCAGCGAGGTCGACCGCTACGCCATCGGTGAGCTGATGATCCGGGGTGCCCACAAGGTGGTGGACCGATGAGCGAGCGCGCGGAGCGGATGCTGCGGGGCGCGGGACGCCTCGCCGTGGCCTACGTGGCCGCCCTCTTCATCTTCGGCGCCTTCGTTATCACCAAGGGCGCCAACCCCATCGCCATGTACGGCGACATGTGGCAGTCGACGGTGACGAACTCGGCGTCGGTCGGTGAGGTGTTCATCAAGGCTGCGCCCCTGATCCTGGCCGCCCTGGCGGTGGCGGTGCCGGCCCGGGCGGGGCTGATCAACGTGGGTGGTGAGGGGCAGATCGTCATGGGCGCCATCGGCGCCGGCGGCGCCGCCCTCGCCCTCGACGGCAGCGTGCCGGGCGGCGTGATGATCCTGGTCATGGCCATCGCCGCCATCGCCAGCGGGGCGTTGTGGGCCGGGATCGCCGGCGCCCTGCGCCTCACCGTCAGGGTCAACGAGGCCATCACCACCCTGCTCCTCAACTACGTGGCCATCGACCTGTTGCTCTACCTGATCTACGAGCCCTGGAAGGACCCGAACGGCTCCGGTCAGCCCGCCACCCGGCCCCTCGCCGAGGCGGCCAGGCTGCCTCTGCTGGGCAACAGCCGGGTTCACCTGGGGATCTTCGTGGCCATTGTCGCCACCGGGCTGATCTGGGCGGTCCTGAGGTGGACGACCTGGGGGTTCAACCTGCGGGTCGTCGGCGGCAACCCCGAGGCCGCCCGCCGGGCCGGGCTGCCCGTGTCCCGCCTCCTCATGTCGGCCATGCTCGTGGGTGGGGCCCTGGCCGGGCTGGCCGGCATGGTCCACTTCGCCGGCTCCGAGCTCAAGCTGCGACCGGGCATGACCTTCAACCTGGGCTACATCGCCTTCCTGGCCAGCTGGCTGGCCCGTCACCATCCCCTGAAGGTCGCCGGTGCCGCGGTCCTGCTCTCCGGCATCGCCATCGCCGGCGACAGCCTCCAGCTCGACTCCGGGCTGCCGGCGGCGTCGGTGAACGTGCTGATGGGCCTCGTCCTGCTGGCGGTCATGGGCAGAGGCATGGTCAAAGTGCGCGAGCCGAGGACGGCCGTGCCGGTCGAGCCGGCGCCCCCGACCCCCGCGCCGGCGGTGGCGACGTGACCGACACTCGGAACGGAGGAAGTCGATGAACCTCCTGCTGCAGGTCCTCATCGGGGCGGTGCGGGGCGGGACGTCGATCCTGTTCGCGGCCCTGGGCGAGACGCTCTCGGAGCGGGCGGGCGTGATCAACCTCGGCATCGAGGGGTGCATGCTCGTCGGCGCCCTGGGCGCGTACGCGGCCACCGCCGTCACCGGCAACCCGTGGATCGGGGTGCTGGCCGGCGCCGCCGCGGGCGGCGCGCTGGCCCTCGTGCACGCCAACCTGGTCCTTTCCCGGGGCGCCAACCAGCTGGCCACCGGCCTTGTCGTCCTGTTCCTCGGCCTCGGCGTCACGTCGCTGTTCGGGTCGGCCTACGTCGGTCGCACGATCAACGCCTTCGACCCGATCGCCATCCCCGGCCTGTCGGGGATCCCGTGGCTCGGCGACATCTTCTTCAACCACGACCCCCTCACCTACCTCGCCTTCGCCGTCGGGCCGGCCATGTGGTGGCTGCTGTTCCGGAGCCGGTGGGGCCTCATGGTCCGGGCCGCGGGCGAACGCAGCGAGGTGCTGACCGCCTACGGCCACTCGCGCCTGCGTATCCAGTACCTGGCGGTATGCGGCGGCGGCGCCCTCGCCGGCATCGGCGGGGCCCAGCTGGCCACCGCCTACGCCAACGCCTGGTTCGAGAACATGACGGCCGGCCGGGGCTTCATCGCCGTCGCCCTCGTCATCTTCGCCGCCTGGGACCCGCTCAAGACGATGGCCGGCGCCTACTTGTTCGGCGCCGCCCTGGCCCTGTCCCCGGCGCTCCAGGCACGGGGCTACGGCATCAACCAGTTCGCCCTGGACGCCATCCCTTATCTCGTCACCATCGGCGTGCTGGTCTTCCTCGGCCGCCGCCGGCTCCACGCCGCGCCCGAGGGGCTCAAGTCGGTGTTCGAGATGACACCGACCCGCTGAGGCACCCAACCGATCACGACTCAACGCACCACCAGTACAAGGGAGGGACCACAACCATGAGCAAACGATGGCGGCTGGGCGCGGTGTTGGTAGCTGCACTCGCGCTTACAACGGCGGCATGCAGCAGCAACACGAGCGGCTCCGGCACCACGTCCGGCACCTCGGCGTCGACCGCGCCAGGAGCCGGGAGCAAGGCGGTCGGGTTCATCTTCGTCGGGCCCAAGGACGACGTGGGCTACAACCAGGCCGCCTATGACGGTAGCCAGGCGGTGAGGAAGGCCTACCCCGACCTCGAGATCATCACCGCCGAGAACGTCCCCGAGAACGACGAGGCCGCCCGGGTCATGGAGAGCATGATCAGCAAGGGCGCCAAGATCCTCTTCGCCACCAGCTACGGGCACAAGGATCCTGCCCTCAAGGTGGCCGCCGCCCATCCCGAGGTCGTCGTGATCCAGCAGGGCAACATCGTCGAGGGGACGATCCCGGCCAACTCCGGCACCTACTTCGGAACGGTGTGGGAGCCCGTGTACCTCGCCGGGATCGCAGCCGGGCGGGCCACCAAGACCAACAAGGTCGGCTACGTCTACGCCTTCCCGATCTCGCAGAGCATCGACAACATCAACGCGTTCCAACTGGGGGCGCAGTCGGTCAACCCTGCGGTCAAGACGTTCACCGTGGCGACCTCGGCCTGGTGTGACCCAGGCAAGCAGGCGGAGGCGGCCAACAGCCTGCTCTCCGAGGGCGCCGACGTCGTCACCCAGCACCAGGACTGCACCAAGACGATCATCGAGAAGACCGAGGCCAAGGGTGCCTTCACCGTCGGGTACCACGCCGACGGGTCGGCGCTCGCACCCAAGGGCTGGCTGACCGGCTCGCAGTGGGACTGGGCCCCGATGTACGTCGACATCGTCAAGACGGCGCTGGCCGGCGACTTCACCGGGAGCAAGTACAACGCCAACTACCGGGTGGGTCTGAAGACCGGGGACAACCCGTTCGTGCAGTCGGTGTACGGGCCGTCGGTGAGCCCTGAGACGAAGGCCGAGATCGACAAGGCCAAGTTGGCGATCTCCCAGCCCGACGGCTCGCCGTTCAAGGGCCCGGTGATGGCCCAGGACGGCAGCGTCATCTTCGCCGCCGGCGTCGTGCCCGACTACGCCGCCATCGAGGACCTCAAGGTCTTCGTGGCCGGCGTCGAAGGCAAGCTCCCCACCTGATCGTGCCTCACCCAGCACTTGCCGGCGGCTGGGTCGAGGGCACCGACCCGTACCCCTGGCCCCACGACGGGTGTCTCGACGCCCGTCGTGTGGGGCTGGTGGTGGTCGGGGCCCAGGGTTGGTTCGCGGCCAGGACGGTCGGCGCCGACGAGGTGCTGGCCACCCTGGAGCGGACGGCCAAGGTGGTGCGCGACGCCGGTGGGGCCGTGGTCGTGGTGCGCCACACGACGGGCCGTGGCCCCCACGCCGGCGACGCTGACTGGGAGCTGGTCTTCGTTCCCGAGGCCGACGACCTGGTGGTCGACGCCGCCGGGATGTCGGGCTTCTACGGCAGCCGGCTCGACGTCGACCTGCGCCGGCGCGGCATCGACCGGCTGGCCGTGGCCGGCCTGGGCCTGGAGACGACCGTGTACTCGACGCTGGCCACGGCCAACGACAGGGGCTACGAGTGCCTGGCCCTGGCCGACGCCTCGGCCGCCCACGACCCCGCGGTGGGGGAGCGGGCCCTGAACAGCATCACCATGTCCGGCGGCATCTTCGGCGCCGTAGGAACGACCACCGCGTTCTGTCGATCCCTCGAAGCAACCAGCACTGATCAAGGAGCAGGAATGACGTACGGAACCGTCGACGCCGACCCCTACCCGTGGCCCTACGACGGCGCCCTCGACCCCGCCCACACCGCGCTGGTCTGCATCGACTGGCAGGTCGACTTCTGCGGCGAGGGGGGCTACGTCGACGCCATGGGGTACGACCTGAAGCTCACCCGGGCCGGGCTGGAGCCCACCGCCGCCGTCCTGGAGGCGGTCCGCGGCGTGGGCATGACCGTCGTCCACACGCGGGAGGGCCACCGTCCCGACCTGGCCGACTGTCCCCCCAACAAGCTGTGGCGGTCGAAGCGGATCGGCGCCGGCATCGGCGACCCCGGGCCCGCCGGGCGCATCCTGGTGGTCGGCGAGCCGGGGTGGGAGATCGTCCCCGAGGTGGCGCCGGTGGAGGGTGAGATCGTGCTGGACAAGCCGGGCAAGGGGGCGTTCTACGCCACCGAGCTGGACCTGCTCCTGCGGGTGCGAGGCATCACCTCGCTGATCTTCACCGGGATCACCACCGACGTGTGCGTCCACACCACGATGCGGGAGGCCAACGACCGCGGCTACGAGTGCCTGCTGCTCGAGGACTGCACCGGCGCCACCGACTACGACAACTACCTCGCCGCCCTCCAGATGGTGAAGATGCAGGGAGGCGTGTTCGGCGCCGTCGCTTCGTCCAGCGCGCTGATCTCGGCCCTGGAGCTACACCCTCTGAAGGCTGGCGGTTGAGGCCCGCCGGCAGCCGCGCCCGCGAGGCGGTCGCGGCGGCCCGGTCCCACCTCGCCGACTACGGACCCGACCCGGTGCACCGGCCGCCGGCGGTCGAGTACCGCCCGCCCGTGCACGACCGGTCCCCCTCCGGGCCGCGGCTGGACCCGCCGTTCGCAACCTCCGGACCGGGTCCTGTCGCCGCGGCCGCCGCCGACCTCCGGGCCGGGCTGGTCACCAGCCGGCAGCTGGTCGCCGATGCCCTGCTGGCGATCGAGAAGCACGACGCCGAGCTGCGGGCGATCGTCCACCTGATGGACGCCGAGGCGCTGGCCGAGGCCGACGCCTGCGACGCCGAGGCCGCGTCCGGCACCTGGCGGGGACCGCTCCACGGGATCCCGGTCACGGTGAAGGACATCATCGACGTGGCCGGCGCGCCGACGTGTGCCGGCTCGGCCGCCTACCGGGAGGTGCCGGAGGTCGACGCCGCCAGCGTGGGCCGCCTGCGCGCCGCCGGGGCCATCATCCTGGCCAAGGTCTCGACCCACGAGTTCGCCCTCGGCGTCACCACGCCGCAGAGCCGCAACCCCCACGACCCCGAGCGCATCCCCGGTGGGTCCAGCGGGGGGTCGGCCATAGCCGTGAGCGTGGGGATGGGGTTGGCGTCGCTCGGTACCGACACCCGGGCGTCGATCCGCGTGCCCGCCGCCCTGTCGGGTGTGGTCGGGTTCAAGCCCACCTACGGGTCGGTGCCGACGGCGGGCGTGGTCCCGCTTTCGTGGACCATGGACCACGTGGCGCCAATCGCCACCTCGGTGGGCGACGCCGCCCTCATGGTCGACGTCCTGGCCGGCGACGTGCCGGCCGCCGCCGGGCGCGGGCTTGCCGCCTTCGCCGGGGCCGACGTGGCCGGGTTGCGGGTGGGCGTGGCCGAGGCCGCCTTCGCCGACGCCGAGCCGATGGTGGCGGTCCTGGTCCGGCGGGCCATCGCCGCCCTGGCGCAGGAGGGCTGCGTGGTACGGGAGAGCAGCCGTCCCACGGCGGCCGACCTGGAAGCGGCCAACGCCGCCGGGCTGGTGGTCAGCCGCTGCGAGTCGGCGGCGTTCCACCGCAGCCTCGGCACCGACCGATCCCTCTACTGGGAGGAGGTGGCCGACCAGTTGGATGCCGCCGCCGACGTGTCGGCGGTCGAGTACCTCGACGCCCAGCGGCTGCGGGCGGAGCTGACGGAACGGCTGCTGGCGGCGTTCGACGACCACGACGTGCTGGTGATGCCGACGGTCCCGGTGGTGGCGCCGCTGGTGGCCGACTTCGCCCGCCACCTCATGCTCCTGTCCCGGAACGCCATCCCCTGGAGCTTCACCGGCTTCCCGGCCATGTCGGTTCCGTGCGGGTGGGCCGGGGGGCTGCCGGTCGGGCTGCAGCTGGTGGCGCCGCCGTGGCGGGAGGACCTTGTCGTCGCCGTCGCCGGCGCGGTGGAGCGATGGTCGGCCGGCTCGTCTCCCCCGTAGAGGACGGCCACGCGGCTGTCGTCGGGGATCTGGGTGTCGGCCCGGTCGTCGTGCTCGTGCACGGTGTCGGCATCGGGTTCCGAGCCTTCGACGCGGTGTGCGACTCGCTGGCCGACGACCACCGGGTGCTGGTCGTGCGGCGGCGGGGCTACGGCTCGGGCCAGCCCGTACCGGCGTCGGCGTCGGCGTCGGTGAAGGAACAGGTGGAGGATCTCGTCGGCATCGTCGACGCTCGCGGGGTGTCGTCGGCCACGTTCGTTGGGGTGTCGGGGGGAGCGACGCTGGTGCTGGCGTTGGCGCTGGCCCGCCCGGACCTGGTAGGCGCCGCGGTCGTGCACGAGCCGGCCATCGGGCCCCTGGCGCCCGACCTGCACGCCGAGCTGAAGGCGGCCGCCTCCCGCCTGGCCGCCACCCGTGGGCCCGAGGGTGTCCTGGGGTTCGTGAACCGGCTGGTGGGGGACTCGGCGTGGAGCCGCTTGCCCTCGACCATCGCCGAGGAGATCGAAGGCCGATGGCAGACGGTCCGGGCCGAGGTACCCGAGTTCATCGCCTTTGCCCCGTCGGCCGAGGCGCTCGCCGGCCTGGAGGACCTGCGACTCGTGGCGACAGTGGGTTCCCGCAGTCCCGAGTGCCGCCAGCTGGCGGCCAAGGTGCTCGAAAGCGTCGCCGGGGCGACCGTGCTGGTCCTCGACGGCGTCCGCCACCTCCCGCACCTGGAGGCGCCCGACCGGTTCGCCGCCGTCATCCGCGCCGCGGGGGCGAGCCGCGGCCGATAACCGGCGGGATCGTCACGACCACTCTCGGTGGCGGCCGGGCGGTCGCGGCCGCAGAAAAAAGTTATCAAGCTTTTCGCAACTCCCACCGATAGCCCAGCCATGAGCGAGAACATCACCGCGAGCACACCCTCCACGACTCCTTCGTCCGGCCGGGTACGCATCCAGGCCAGTCGTCCCGTCAATCCTGCTCCTCACCGTGCGTGGCGGAGGCTGGCCGTGATGCTGACCACCATGACCGTCGCCGTCCTCGTGTCCAGCGCCGGCCCGGCGGCCGCCGCAACCGCGACGCCCACCCTCACCACCTACGGCTCCAGCAACACCTCGATCGGCTACCAGGTCTTCGCCAACGTGAACATCAACGGCACCAGCGTCACCCCGACGGGCACGGTCACCTTCCAGCTGTACAAGCCCGGCGACACCAATTGCGTGTCGCCGATCTTCAGCTCGACGGTGGCTGTCAAGGGCAAGTCGGTCAACTCCCCCTCCTCGGTCGCCCAGGTGTCGGGGACGTACCGGTGGACCAGCCGCTACAGCGGGGACGCCAACAACAAGCCGGTCGGCCCCACGCCTTGCACCGCCCCTACCGCCGACGTGCTGGTCAGCAAGGCCCGGAACACCATGACGATCAAGGCCCAGCCCGTGACGAACGGCCAGCTCACGGCCTCGGCCACGCTGACCGGTTACAAGCCCACCGGGAAGATCACCTTTCAGCTCACCAACACCCAGAATTGCACCGGGACGCCGTTGCTCACCGTCTCGGTCCCCGTGAACGCCAGCGGCCCGACGGTCTCGACCGCCTACCGGCCGACCGTCAGCGGCACCTACCGGTGGCGGGCCAGCTACGCGGGCGACGCCAACAACCAGGGTTCGTCGATCTCCGCCTGCTTCGGTTGGTACAACTCGGTCACCTACACCCGCTGAGCTGCGGATACCCGCGCACGCCGCCGTCCCACCCGGCCGGGTGGGACGGCGCACCGCGATCGAACCGATGCGGTCAGTTCGGGAAGCGGACCACGCCCACGTCGGCCACGAAGTCGGGCGCAGGCCGGAACTGGTTGAAGACCACCGCCCTCCCGTCCCCGGAGAAGAACACCCGCCCCAGCGAACCCGGTCCGGCCAGCTTGTACATTTGGGCGTCCTCGACGGTGATGAGGCTGATCTCGTTGCTCCCGCCGGCGTCGGCGAAGTTGTAGACCACCGCCCGCCCGTCGGGCGAGGGGGCGGCCGACGTCACCAGCTTGCCCGGTTTGCCGGGCACCAGCTGGATGGGGCGGGCCTTCGGCGCCACCAGCAGGACGTCGTCGCCGTACGCGATCACCGTCTGCAGGTCGATGGCCGCCTCGAAGGACTGTGCCCGGACCTCTGACTGCACCGTGCCCTGGGCGTCGCGGATGGACACGTTGCCGTCGGCCGCGACCACGTAGGAGCCGTCGGCCAGCTGGGCCACCTGGGCGACGCCGTGGGTGGCGCCGGCGTCGAACAGCGTGGTGAACGCGCCGCTGTCGGGGTCGATGGCAACGACTCGTCCGGAGCCTCCGTCCAGGCTGTTGACGGCCGCCAGCAGCGACGAGCCGTCGGCCGACCACGACACCGAGAACGTCGCCAGCGTCTGGCCCTCGGGAAGGTCGGCGACCGGGACTCTGCGGATCCCGTCGAGGTGGCCGTCGAGCGTCTCGGTCCCGACCCAGAGGTCGGTGAAGAACCCCTCACAGCCACCCACGACGGCGATCCGGTTGCCGGTGCCGAAGGTGAGGCGGCCGTGGAGCTGATTCTCACTCGTGCCGAGGAGCTCGCGTTCGCCGCCGTCCAGCGGGAGGCGGAAGAGCACGGGCTCGGGCTGGCCCTCACACCCGGGCTGGGGGAACCGTGCGTCCTCCTGCTCCACGTAGGCCGCCGACCCGTCGAGGCTGGCACCGTCGACGAAGCCGGTGCCTACCAGCTTGACCGTCGACGGCTGGTCGTACTTGATCACCGGGACGGTCGTGGAGGGGCTCACCGTCGTGGTGGTGGTCGACGAGCCGTCGCTGCACGCGACCAGCGCGGCCATCGCCACCGCCACGCCCAACGTCATCACCCGTGCCCTGCCCGTTCTCTGCATGGGCCCACGATTGCCCAGGCCTCCGGGACGGGCAAGCCGGCCCGTTCGGCCGACTTCGTTGCCCTTCGGGGTTTCCTTCGGATGGTTCGGTCGTGAGGATGCCCTCCTAGGCTTCGAGGGGTGACCGACATGGGCGACGGTTCCGACGGGATCGGCGAGAGCTTCAAGACGCTGTTCGAACGGTGCCTGCAGGAGGCGGACCTGTCGCCGCGGGCGCTCCGCCAGCAGCTCCTGCGCCAGACCGGGCACGACTACCCCGAGACCACCATCGAGTCCTGGAGGCGGGTCCACTCCACCACCGGTCAGCTCGTCTATCCCGGCGACGCCAAGGTGCAGGTTCTCGCCGAGTGGCTCTGCGCCCGACCGGGCGTGACCGTCACCGAGGAGGAGCTGTTTGCCGCCCTGCGGTCGGACAAGGCGGCGCGGGCCACCGGCCGGGGCAAGCGGAAGGACTCGCACGCGCCCTCCCGGCTGGCTCGCGGTGAGGTCTACGAGGGGATCATCGACGCCACCATCTACCTGGGCATGGACACGGTGCTCGGCCGGGTCGACCACCACCTGCGGGAGCTGCTCAACGCCAGGCTGCCCATCCCGACCTATTTCGCCTATCTCACCCATCACGGGTACCTGAACTGGGTCCGGCTGACACAGGACCACCGCTACACCTACTACCGGGCCAGCGTGGAGCTCTGCGAGTCGAAGGCCAACGACATCGCCCATGCCATCGTCGCCGCCGTCGGGCGGGAGCAGATCGACTTCGTGGGCCTGGGACCGGGCACCGGCGCCAAGGACCGGGCGCTGGTGCACAGCCTCGTCGCCGCCGCCGAACCGACCGACGGCTCGCTCTTCTACTACCCCTACGACATCAATCCGGCGATGATCGTCCACGCCATCCAGACCGTTCTGAGCGGCGAGCTCGCGTCCAAGGTCTCGGTGAAGGGGATCATCGCCCCGTTCGACTCGCTGGGCCTGTTCTCGCCCGTCTACAAGGACCGCGCCGGCCCCAACGTGCTGGCGTTGCTGGGCAACACGTTGGGGAACATGAGCGACGACCAGGGCTTCCTGGAGACGGTGTACGCCAGCATGTGGGTCGGTGACCTGCTGCTTCTCGAGGTCCGATGCCACGTCGACGAGGAGGCTGGACACGCCCCGGGTATCGGTGAGGAGGCCAAGAAGCGCTTCAACTTCGGCCCACTGGAGGACCTGGGCGCGGTGTACGACGACCACAGGGACCTGATCAGCATCCGTCGGGAGCGCTCTCGCAGCGTCATCCCGAACACGGTAACGACGGTCACCCAGTGCGAACGGGTGAGCTTCGGCGGCAAGACGTGGAGCGACGTCCGCCTGGCCTACGTGCACGAGTACTCCGAGAGCGACCTCGAGCAGGTGGTCTGCGGGATCGGCTTCACGATCCTGGAGCGGTTCCCCGGCGGGGTCAGGGGCGTCGAGAACGACAGGGTGGTCCTGCTCTACCTTCTCCAGAAGCCGTCCTGAAGGCCGCAGGCCGGCAGGTTCGCCGAAGTTCGGCCTGTCCTTCGGTCGCTTCGGGCAGGACGATCCGCCACATGACAAACATCGAAGGCCGTATCGAACGCGAAGACGAGGACCAACTCGACCCGACGTGGTGGTCGACCAGCTCGATCCTGTCGGCGGAGCCGGCGGCGATCTCGGCCTTCACCCTTGCGGTGCTCGGGATGTTCGGCGGCGGGTCCCTGGCGTCGGTCGTGGCGCAGTCGTTCGTCGGGATCCCGTCGGAGCCCGCCGACGGGCGTTGGGACGTGGTGATACCCGCATCGATGGCACTCCTGTTCGCGCTGGGCGCAGTGCTGCTGGCCAGGCGGGCCATCGTCGGGCGGGTGGCCGGGCCCACGTGGGTGACGCACCTGGCTGGTGCCGCGGTCGTCGTCGCCGGCGTCAGCTCGTTGGCCTCGGTCGTGGCGCTCGTGGCCGCCTCGATCGGCGCCGCGCCCGGCGTCTGACCGGGCCGTCTTCGGCGGAGGTTCGGTCGAGTTCGCAGTTCCATTCGTAGAGTTCGAACCGCACGATCGATCCATGAACACATGGGGAATCAGCGGTCCGGTCTTCCTGGCTCTCTACGGCTCGGCGCTCCTGGTGGTGGCTGCCGCAGCGTTGTGGGGCGGGCACCGAAGGGTCGGTGCCTCCGACGAGGGCACCGACGGGCTCGACGAGTACGAGGTGGCGATGCTCAACGGCGGGGAGCGGCTGGCGGCGGTCGTGGCACTGGTGAACCTCGACCGCCAGGGTGCGCTGGAGCTCGGCGACCGCCTGCTGCGCGAGCTGGAGGCGTCCGGCGATCTGGACCTCGCCGGCATGTCCGCCTCCCAGCTCGAGCAGCTCGGCGTGAGCACGGACATGACGGTGCGGCACAGCCTCGATCCCGGCGCCGATCCCGTCGAGCGGGCGGTCTACGAGGCGGCGCGCCACGCCGAGCCACGATCGGCGTCGACGGTCGTGACGCTCGCCACCGAGGCGTCCGCCTTCGCCGACCTGCGGGCGGACCTAGAGGAGCGGGGCCTGCTCTACCCGGCGGAGGACGCCGATCGGCTGCACCACCGGTGGTTGTGGTTCCTGCCGCTCCTGGCGGCGGGCGCACTTCGGGCCACCATCGGCCTCCAGCGAGGGCGGCCGGTCACGTTCCTGGTCGTCCTGCTTATCGTCACGGTCGCAGCGACTGTCTTCGTCGCCCGGCGGCGCCTGGTGCGGACCAGGCATGGCAACCGACTCCTCACCGAGCTGCGCCGCGAGCAGACGGAACTGCCGGCCCGGGCGATGACCGCCGGGGATGCGTCCCTCGGGATGGCCCTGGCTCTGGCCGGCGTCGGCGCGCTGTGGCTCAGCGACCCGCCGCTCGCGCTAGCCATGGGGTACGAGGCCGAGATGGCGTCCACCCCACACCGCTGGTGGGGCGACGGTGGCGCCGCCGGGTACGGGGGCGGGTTGGGCGCCGCCGGCTACGGCTACGGCGCCGGCTGTGGCGGAGGTGGGGGTGGCTGCGGCGGCGGCGGTGGGGGCTGCGGCGGCGGCGGAGGGTGCAGCGGATGACCGCCGATCTCGCCCTGGGCCTCGGGCTCGGCATGGGGTGGCGGGACGAGCTCGCCGGACTGGCCTTCCGGCGGACCGACCTCGGTTTCGTCGAGATCGTGGCCGAGGCGTTCCCCGAGGGTCGGCCGTTGCCGTTGCCGCTCGAGGCGCTCCGGCGCAGGGGTGTGCGGGTCGTCCCCCACGGCGTCCGCCTGTCGCTGGGCAGCGCGCATGCGCCCGACCCGGCCCGGCTGGCGGCCCTGGCCACGTTGGCCGAACGGGTCGACGCTCCCCTGGTGAGCGAGCACATCGCGTTCGTGCGGGCGGGGGGTGTCGAAGCCGGCCACCTCCTGCCCGTGCCCAGGACCCGGGCCATGCTCGAGGTGCTCGTGGCCAACGTCACGACGGCGATGGCCGCACTGCCCGTCCCTCTGGTGCTGGAGCCGATCGCTGCTCTCTTCGAGTGGCCCGACGCCGAGATCGACGAGGCGGCCCTCGTCACCGAGTTGCTCGAGCGCACCGGTGCGTTCCTGCTGCTCGACGTGGCCAACCTCTACGCCAACGCCCGCAACCACGGGCACGACCCGGTCGCCGTGCTCGACCGCCTCCCCCTGGACCGGCTGGCCTACGTCCACGTCGCCGGCGGCCTGGAGGAGTCGGGGCTCTACCACGACACCCACGCCGACCCGGTGCCCCAAGCCGTCTTCGACCTCCTGTCCGACTTGGCGGCTCGCCGGGCGGTACCGGGCGCCATGCTCGAACGTGACAGCCACTTCCCGCCGACCGCCGACCTGGAAGCCGAGCTCGACACCATCGCCGCGGCGGCCGGTCTCGGCCGGCCGGCGCCTCCACCCACCTGTCGCGCTCCATCCGGACCGTCGTCGAAGGCGACGGCGCACGAGCGCCAGCGGTCCGAAGCCGACCAGGAGGAGCTGGTCCGCGCCCTCGTCGGCGGGTCACCGACGTCGATCGCCTTCGACGCGGTCAAGCTGGAAGCGGCCGCCGCGGCGCTGGCCAGGAAGCGGGCCGCGCAGGGTCTCGGCGGGACGGTCGCGGCCGACTGCTACCGCTGGCCGTCCTGCGTGGTGCCCTCCGGGTTCACCGCGACCTTGTACACCGACTCGAGCAACGACTCCATCCGGCCGTCCCAGCCCTTGGCGACCAGGTTGGAGGCGTCCACGGGGTCCCCGGCCGCGAGCGCCAGGAACTCGTTGTTCCAGTAGCGCTGGGCGCGGGTCGAGCCCAGCAACGGCCACGACATGGGATCGATGTCCCGCTCGACGGCGAACGACTCCCACGTCTTCTTCGCGGTCGGCTCGACGTCGGCGGGACACCAATAGGAGACGGCCACGTTCTCGGACCAGTAGCCGGTGGCCAGGCCGATGTCGCCGTTGAGGTCGCCGAGGACTCGCAGCCGGCCGAGCACGCCGGCGATGAACGACGAAGCGGTGTACTTGCTCGGCGTGGTGGCCGCATGCCCGTAGATCCCGATGAGCTTGTCGTACTTCTTCCGGTGGTTGGTGCCGTACATGTGCTCGACGATGCCGTACTCGACCCGTTGGAACTCGTTCAAGATCAAGGTGCGGAGGTCGTCGGAGATGGCCAGCTCCGCGGCCAGGTCCTCGGCGTACGGGACGACCTGGTTGTCCGCATCGAGGTCGAACACGTACGGACCATGGGTGGCGCGGCACACGAACTGCCAGCCTCCTTCGGGGAGCGCGACCGGCATGTCGAAGTGGTTTTGCGAGGCGCACAGCGGGCAGGCGGGCGAGGGGACGGCCCTCATCTGGTCGCCGCCTGGTAGGCAGGACCGGCGCCGTTGAGGAGGTCGGCGTTGGCCTCGAACCAGTTCCGCCCGGCCGCGGTGATGGTCCGCTTGTCGCCGTCGCTCATCAGGAAGGGCTCGGCGCCGCGGTAGAACCCGGCTGTGCCCCGAGGGTCGTAGCCGGCGTCCAAGGCCGCCTCGGACACCTCGGCGGCGGTGAGGCTCCCGCCGTGCTCGACGAACGCCTTGATGAAGGTCAGCTGGCGCAGCGTGGGGTTGATCTCGCCGTCCGCGTCGGAGTTGAGCAGCTCGATGCGCAGCCGGCGGAGCCTCCGCTCGAGCTCCTCGAGCTCCTGGATCACGGCAGCAGAGTTCACGGGTCCTCCGGGCGGGACGTTTTGGTAGCGGGATTCGGTAGCAAGAGTCGCTCATGCGAATTCTACCAGGCGGATCAGGTGTACGAGTTCGGCCGCTACCCTTGGGACGCCATCGCCGATCAGAGGAGTGCCGATGACTGACCGGCCGGTTTCGTTCTCGTCAGGGCTGCCCCAGACCGTGCTCGACCCTGAGCCCGCGGAGGCGCTCGCCGCCCTGGCCGAGGCCCTCGAGCAGCCCGACGACTCCCGGCGGGCGGCCATCGCCGCGGTAGTGGCGCGCTGGCCCCGCTTCCTCGACGGCTGGGCCCGCCTGGGGCTCGCCGCCCGCGACGACGTCGAGGGCTACGCCTGCTTCCGCGTCGGCTACCACCGGGGCCTCGACCGGCTGCGCCAGTCGGGCTGGCGGGGATCCGGGTACGTCCGCTGGCAGCAGGAGACGAACCGGGGGTTCCTGCGCTCCCTCGACGGCCTGCGACGGATGGCGGCGGCCATCGGTGAAGCGGACGAGGAGCAGCGCTGCACCGAGTTCCTCCGCCAGCTCGATCCCGAGCTCGGCGACGACCTGTCCTGAGCGGCGTCGTCGTGGCCGAGGCCGACGAGCATCCTGACGCCGTGCCCGACGAGCCGGCCTGCGTCAGGGTCGTGGTCTCGGGCCGGGTGCAGGGAGTGTTCTACCGGGACACCTGTCGGCGACTGGCGGCGGGGGCTGGGCTCGCCGGTTGGATCCGGAACACGGCCGAGGGTGGCGTCGAGGCCTGGTTCGAAGGCGATCGGTCCGTGGTCGAGCGGATGGTCGCGTGGTGCCGGGAGGGCCCGCCCGGGGCCAGGGTGACAGGGGTCGAGGTCGTCCCGGAGACGCCGCGGGGCGCCACCGGATTCCGCGTCAGGTAGCCGCGCGCGCACGCCCCGCCCGTCGAACCGGGGCGACTCAGTCGCGCCAGGCGCGACCCCGCCGCCCCGGTTCGCCGGGTCCCGCGGCCGGTCGTCACGCAGCCCCCTTCCCTCTGTCGCCGATGTCGGCTCGGCAGACGGTGATGTCGCCGAAGGAGCTCCGAGCTCGGACCTCGACCGTGTCCTCTGAGGGCTCCGGGTGATCGCTGGTGTCGAGGAGATTGTGCACGTGGCCGAAGCCGGTGTGGAGGTCGAGCCAGGCCGCTACTCCGGCGCGCACGGCGACATGCACCTTGCCGCACGCGGTCGCCGCCACGACCACGCCGCTGGCCACTTCGCCGAGGTCGACATCGCCGTTGGCGGTCTTGGCCGTCACCGCCGCGTGTGCCTGGCCCACCGCGATCTTGCCGTTGGCGGCCTTCACGTGCACGTCGCCGACGACCTCGCCGATCCAGGTGTCGCCGTTGGAGTTCTTGATCGTGGCCGGGCCGCCGATCCCGTCGATCCTGACGGTGCCCGTGCCCGTCGTGAGCTCGACCGCCCCCGCCACATGCTCGAGGGAGATGTCGCCGGCGCCGGTCCGGTAGCGGCACTCGCCGAGGGTCCCACTGGAGCGCAGCCCCGCCACCCCGGCTTGGCCCCGCAGCTGCGAGCCCGTCGGCAGCTCGATCCTGACCTCGATCGACTCATGGCCTCCCCGAAAGCTGTAGCGCCTCCATCCCTTCGGCGCCTTGATCTGGAGCACGCCGTTGGCGAGCTCGACGCGGGTCTGCTCGGCTGCGGTCACGTCGGACGCCTTGGCGGGGTTGCTCGGTTGCACGTCGACAAGGGTGTCGGCGCGGTCGCCGGCCACCACCCGGATGTCGCCGACGCCGAGGTCGATGTTGACAGAGATCGGCTGGGGGGTGTCGAAGGTGGGCAAGGGACTCCCTTTCTCGATGGGTGCGGATTCGGTCGACTAGCGGGCCCAGCCAGTGACGCGCTGAGCTCCCTGCGGGCCGCGCCGCTCCTGACGTCGTGACGGGTCGGCCCGGTCCAGGGCGGCGGCGGCGGCTCGCACCAGCCAGGCGTTGACCGAGAGCCCCTCGGCCGCCGCTGCCTGGTCGACCCGGGCCTTGAGGTGGTCGGGCATGCGCAGGTTGACCCGCGCCATCGCCCCGTCGTCGCCCGCGGGCGCGGCGACGCCTGTGGCCGACCAGTCGTCTCCGGCTGTGCCGAGGTCGGCCGCCGGGTCGTGGACCGTGGGCTCGACCGGCGCCGTCACTGCGAACTCCGGGTCGCGGCCGCGTAGGCGCAGCTCGACCGAGCCCGGTGCCATGTCACAGGTGATCTCCTGGGCCGCGGCCGACAGCGCTTCGAGCAGCGAGAGCCGGATGGCGGCGTCGAGGGGGGCGGCGAGCCGCTCGGCCAGCGCCCGGGCGTCTTCTCCGCCGGCGTCGGCGGCGGCGTCCAGCTGCCGGTGGATCTCGTCGATGTAGGGCTGCAGGTCCATGGCACCACTTTGGCACACAAATGATGCCAATACAACCTCCTTTGGTGCCATCGAGTGCCCCACATCGGATCTCCTCCCGACCCCCGGACAATGGAGTAAGCAGGATCCATGGACCAGCGCCTGCTCCGCGACCTCTCCGTGTCCGCCATCGGCCTCGGCTGCATGGGAATGTCCGAGTTTTACGGGACGACCGACGACGCCGAGTCGACCGCGGTCATCCACCGCGCCCTCGACTTGGGGTGCACCTTCCTCGACACCGCCGACATGTACGGCCCGTTCACCAACGAGCAGTTGGTGGGACGGGCGGTCGCCGGCCGGCGGGACGAGGTCGTCCTCGCCACCAAGTTCGGCAACGAGCGTCGGGAGGACGGATCCTGGGTCGGCGTCAACGGCCGTCCCGACTACGTGCGCGCCGCCTGCGACGCGTCGCTGCGGCGCCTCGGCGCCGACCGGATCGACCTCTACTACCAGCACCGGGTCGACATCGACGTTCCCATCGAGGAGACGGTCGGAGCCATGGCCGAGCTCGTCAGCGCCGGCAAGGTCGTCCACCTCGGCCTGTCCGAGGCGGGGGCGGCCACCATCCGGCGAGCCGACGCCGTCCATCCCATCACCGCCCTCCAGAGCGAGTACAGCCTGTGGAGCCGCGACCTCGAGGACGAGATCCTGCCGACCATCCGGGAGCTGGGCATCGGCTTGGTGGCGTACAGCCCGCTGGGCCGGGGGTTCCTGACGGGGGCCTACCGGTCGCCGGCGGACCTGCCCGAAGGCGACACCCGGTCCAGACGCTTCCCCCGCTTCGAGGCGGAGAACTTCGAGCGGAACCTGGCACTCGTGGACAGGGTCCGCGAACTGGCGGAGCGCAAGGGCTGCACGCCCGGCCAGGTCGCCGTCGCCTGGGTGATGGCCCAGGGCCAGGACATCGTGCCCATCCCCGGCACCAAACGGCTGAAGTACCTGGAGGAGAACCTTGCCGCGGCGGAGGTCGAGCTCGATGCCGACGATCTGGCGTGGGTCGACGCCAACGTCGGCGAGCCCGTGGGCGACCGCTATCTGGACATGAGCACCGTCAACCGCTGACGACGCCCCGCCGCGCCCGGCGGTCCATCACGACCTGCAGGGCGACGACGAAGAGGAGTCCGGCCACCAGCGCACCCACGTAGACGGCGACAGTTGCGCCGCTGGCGAACTCGCCCCGTGCCCGGATGGCGCCCACACCGATCAGGAACATCCCCAGTCCGGCGGTCTGCTGGGTGACCCGGAAGCTGCTCCAGCGCTCGTCGAACAGGAACCAGAGCCACGTTACGGCCGGGAAGGCGAGGAAGGCGCTGACCGATCGGGCGGTGGCGGTGGTCAGGGGCCACGGCCAGGCGTCGACCACGTGATCGGGTTGCACGAACATCACCGCGGCGAACGCCAGCACCGCCGCGCCCACCGCCCCGATCACCCACCGCAGTGGGCGGGGCACGGACACGTCGCCGGAGGTGGGTGGTCCGCCGGGGTCGGTCCGCCGGTTCGTCGCCCACAGCCACGGCAGCAGGAACGGTGTGGAGAAGTAGAGGGCGATCCAGGCCCAGAAGGACACGTGGTCGTGATTGAAGCGGTCCCAGTGCAGCAGGGTCGTCACCATCAGCATCGACGCGAACACCGTCGTCGCCACGAAGCCGACGCCCACCCGGTGCCATTCCCGGACCGTCGCCGCCCGTACGAAGAAGTAGGCGCCCGACACGTACCCGGCCCCCATGATGAGGGCCGACATCTCGGGACGGACCGTCCATCCCCAGAGCCGGTCGGTCCGGGACGGGAATGCGTACAGGATCACGAAGGCCGCCACCAGCACCGGCACCACCGCGGCGGACACCCACCGGGTGGGTGCCAGCACGCGGTCGTCCCGAGGGGTCCCCAGCCTCATCGACATCATCCAGCAGTCGTGCCGAAGGGCCATCCCGTTACACGATCGGGGTACATTCGACCATGGCGACGACCTCCGTGCAGTTCTTCTTCGACCCCGCGTGCCCGTGGACGTGGATGACGTCCCGGTGGCTCACCGAGGTGGCGCAGAGTCGTGACGACGTTGACGTGCGCTGGCGGCCCTTCAGCCTCAAGTTCAAGAACGAGGAGAACGGGCTGCCCGAGCCCTACTCGTCGAGGGCGGATGCCACCCACCGGGCGCTACGGGTCATGGAGGCAGTGCGTGAGGGCGAGGGCGACGGGGCGGTCGGCCCCTATTACACGGAGCTGGGCCGGCGCATCCACCACGACGGCGACAACCCGCTGACCGACCTGGCGGGCGCCGTCGCCGCCTGCGACCTCGACCCGAGCTATCTCGACGCCGCCGACGACGACGAGTGGGACGCGGCGATCCGGGCGTCGATGGCCGAGGCCCTGGGCGCCGCCGGCGAGGACGTGGGGTCGCCGATCCTCATGCTCCGCACCGATCCGCCCACCGCCTTCTTCGGCCCGATCGTCTCCCCGCCGCCGACCGGGCAGGCCGCCCTCGACCTCTGGGACCGCCTGTCGGGCATGGCCGACCAGCCGTCGTTCTTCGAATTGAAGCGGTCGCGCACGGAGGGGCCGCAGCTGGGTCCGCGTCCGTAGCGGCGCCATCGTCCGCATACGCGGATCGCCCCCTTGTCGGGGGTGAAAAGCAATGATATATATCGGGGGTGGCCCGGCGCGGACGGCTGTGGATGTTCGAGATCGTCTTCATCGGGCTGCTCGTCGCCTGCGGTTCGAGCGGATCCAGCGACGACGGCCCGACCGCGTCCGTCCCCACTCTCCCCTCGACAACGAACCCGTACGCCGTTCCCGACGTCGTGGACGTCGCTTATGTCAACAGAGTCCTCGCCGGCTTGGACCAAGTGCTGGGGGATGCTGTCCGGCTGGCGGTAGCGGCCAAAGCCATCCCTCGTGACGCGCTTGGGCGACTGGAGGCCATCCATGTGAACGAAGGCTCGAACCCGAACAGTCTCGTGCAGCTGGCGATCAACGGCTTTGAGGATGCGATTCGAAGGGGCTTCCCAGATACACGCGACAAGCCGGGCAATGTCGTGACGACGGTGACTGAACTCATCTCCGGCACACCATCGTGCATCTTCGCCAAAGTCGACCAGGATGTCACAGCGGCCAGCAAACACCCGTCGCCACCGCCGTTGAAGCATTGGGTCGGGCTGGTCCCGCTCGATCCGGCGAACGACCCGAACCACTACAACCCGACATCGTGGGTCTACGTTGTGAATGGCGTCCTCTCGGACATGTCGCAGCCAGCTAACCCGTGCGTATCCGGCTCGTAGCACTCCTGGCGTTCGCGGTGTCCTTGCCGGGCCAGGTCGCGTTCGGTGAGGTGACAACTCCAGGCCGATGCCGTATGCCCTTTCCCGGGGCGGGTAACTACGACTGTCCTGCCGTCGAGGTCGTAGATGCCCCCGGAAGCGAGGGGGGTCCGTCTGGCACCGCCACATCGTCGGGGTCATCCGAGCCATCCGGCATCCGCTATACGCCGTATTGGCGCCTCGTCTCTCATGGCGGTCCGAACGGCGAGCCGTGCCGGGCCGTCGGCTATTACCCGGTGGAACCGGCCGAGGACCCGCGGCAGCCGTACTTCTACAACTTCGAGCTCGACCCCGCGACGGCCACCTATCCCGAGTGCCCGGACCAACCCGGCGACCCATCACAGCCTGAATCGCCTGCGTCGTTCGCGATCCGCTTCTGGCGAGGGGCCCGCCTGCCGGCACCCGCCCCGCATATCGCCCCCGGTCGGGCGATCACGGGCAAGTACGCCTACCTCGAAACCCGCGGGACCACCACCCACACGCTCACCGAGGACGTCACGCCGTTCGGGCCGCTGCGGGTCGACGCCGTCGGCACCTACGACGTGGACTGGGGCGACGGCACCAAGACCGGGCCACACTCCCAGGAGGGCGGGCCGTGGCCCGAGGGCAAGATCTTCCACGAGTACCTCAACATCGGCAAGTACGACGTGGTCGTCACCGAACGCTGGACCGCCACCTGGACCTTCGGGTCCGAGTCGGGCGCACTCACCGCGCTGCGGACCACCGGGCGCATCGACGATTTCCCGGTCGAACAGATCCAAGCGGTCCGCTACCGCTGACCAGACCGGACGAGGGTGGTGGACCTGAGCGGACAACGTTCGAACCCGCCCGACAAGCGTGTGCAAGGCGAGCACCAGGTCCAACCACTCCGTTGGCGGGCCTCGTCGTTGACCCTCGCGCTCCCGTACCTCCCCGATGTCGGCGTTCCCCCGGGACCACGTATGGAGTCGTGCTGAGCGACGACGCTCGAAACCCACACGCCCATCGACGTTGCCGACGCGTTGGAACGGTACGGTTGTCCCGATGGCTGATGACCGGATCTGGACGCCGCCGAGTTGGAACTGCTGACGCCGAACGAGCGTCACCGCGTATTCAACGAGGGGGTCGTCACAGATCTCGACCAGCTGTCCCCCGACTTCCTCGCGAGGGTTCGAGCGAAGGGCAGGGCGCTGCTCGAAGAGCGGGGCCTCATCGCGCCGCACAGTGATGGCGGCTGATCGCAGGGTCGCCCGGGTTCGACAGCCTTCTTCGATCAACTCGACGCCCAACTCCACACCGATCGCGGCAGGGCTTGCGAACCGTCAGCAACCGATTTCCCGGTCATCGATCTCCCTCCCATCGTGGAGCGCTTCGCCACCGACTTTGAGGCGTTGCCCGAGGTCGTCAAGGGAGTCCCCGCAGCCCGGGTGCTGGTCGCCACTGGACGGCTCGTTCGGGCCGTCGCCGTGTACGGGCTCCTCGCTGCCGACGATTCCATCGACCTCATCGGCGTCGAACTCGACATCTAGGACGCACGCGGGTTCCAACGTCGGAAGAGTCGTGCGAGGGTGGTGGACCTGCGGGGACTTGAACCCCGGACTTCCTGCATGCCATGCAGGCGCTCTACCAGGCTGAGCTACAGGCCCTCGGGGGCCCAACGCTAGCAGGGCGGCCCCTCTCCCCGGCCGGAATCGCCGCCGAAACGACCGACTGCCGGGCGCCGCCATCCCGTTACCATCGATCCCATGGCCGAGGCGTACGACGTCCAGGAGATCGAGTGCAGGTGGCAGGCCCGCTGGCGCGACGAGGGCACGTACGAGATCGACAACGGCGACCCCAGGCCGCCGTTCTACGTCCTCTGCATGTACCCGTACCCGAGCGGCCCGGCCCACATGGGCCACGTGCGCAACTACACCTTCGGCGACCTCAACGTCCGGTACCGCACGATGCAGGGCCACGGCGTGCTGTCACCCATCGGGTTCGACTCCTTCGGCCTGCCGGCGGAGAACGCCGCCATCAAGAGCGGCAGCCACCCCCGGCCCTTCACCGACGCCCGCATCGCCGAGCTGAAGGCCTCGCTGACCCGCCTGGGCGCCGTCTACGACTGGCGCCGCGAGGTCCGCAGCCACGACCCGTCCTACATCCGCTGGACGCAGTGGATCTTCCTGCGCCTGCTGGAGGCGGGGCTGGCGTACCGGAAGATGGCGCCCGTCAACTGGTGCCCGGGGTGCCAGACGGTGCTGGCCAACGAGCAGGTGCTGCCCGACGGCACGTGCGAGCGCTCGGGCGACCTCGTCGCCAAGCGCGACCTCGAACAGTGGTTCTTCCGCATCACCGCCTACGCCGACCAGCTGCTCGACGATCTCGAGGGGCTGGACTGGCCGGAGCGGGTCAAGACCATGCAGCGAAACTGGATCGGGCGCTCCGAGGGCGCCGAGTTCGACCTCCCGGTGCAGGCCAAAGGAAATGTGGTCGGTGGCGACCTGGCGATCAAGGTGTTCACCACCCGGCCCGACACCAGCTTCGGAATGACCTACGTGGTGCTGGCCCCCGAGCACCCGCTCGTGCCGGAGCTGACCACCGACGAGCAGCGGGCCGATGTGCAGGCCTTCGTGGCCCGGGTGAGCGGCGAGTCCGACATCGAGCGCCAGTCCACCGAGGGCCCGCTGGAGAAGCGCGGCGTGTTCACCGGGTCCTACGCCGTCAACCCGTTCAACGGCGAGCAGGTGCCGGTGTACCTGGCCGACTACGTGCTGATGGGCTACGGCACCGGGGCGATCATGGCGGTGCCGGGCGAGGACCAGCGGGACTGGGATTTCGCCACCGCCTATGGCCTGCCCATCGTCCGCACCGTCCAGCCCCCCGCTGACTGGGAGGGCGAGGCCTACACCGGCGACGGGGCGGCCATCAACAGCCAGTGGCTGAACGGCCTGGCCAAGGCCGAGGCGCTGGCCAAGTCCATGGACTGGCTGGAGGCCGAGGGCATAGGCCGGCGCACCGTCAACTACCGCCTGCGGGACTGGCTGCTGTCGCGCCAGCGCTTCTGGGGATGCCCGATCCCGATCGTGTACTGCCCACAGCACGGCGCCGTGCCCGTCCCGAACGGCGACCTGCCGGTGCTGGCGCCCGACGACGTGGAGTTCCGGCCGTCGGGCGAGTCCCCGCTCAAGTACCACGAGGGGTTCCTGAACACGACCTGCCCGGTCTGCGGTGAGCCGGCGACACGTGAGACCGACACCATGGACACCTTCGTCGACTCGTCGTGGTACTTCCTGCGCTTCACCGACCCGTGGAACGACGCGGCGCCGTTCGACCCGGAGATGGCCCGCCACTGGGAGCCCGTCGACCAGTACATCGGCGGCGTCGAGCACGCCATCCTGCACCTGATGTACGCCCGGTTCTTCACCAAGGCGCTGTCCGACCTGGGGGTCGCTCCCCCCGACCTGCGCGAGCCGTTCGGCCGCCTGTTCACCCAGGGCATGATCCGCATGGACGGGTCGAAGATGTCGAAGTCCAAGGGCAACCTGGTGGCGCCCGAGCGCTACTTCGAGACGGTCGGGGCCGACGCCCTGCGCCTGTTCCACCTGTTCGTCGGGCCCCCGGCCGACGACGTCGACTGGACGGCGGAGACCGACAACGTCATCGACGGGTGCGGCCGCTTCCTCAACCGGGTGTGGCGTCTGGCCATGGGCGAGGTCGAAGCCGTGCCATCTCAGAGTGACGGCGCCGCCGACACCGTGGCGCCGACGGGCAGTCTCGAGCGGGCCACCCACCAGCTCATCTCCCGGGTGAGCGACGACTACGCCCGCTGGTCCTACAACACCGCAGTGGCAGCCTGCATGGAGTTCACCAACCTGGTGTACAAGCATGTCCAGGCCGGGACGGAGCGGGCGTCGGTGAAGTTCGCCGTCGACAGCCTGCTGCTGTTGATGGCGCCGATGGTGCCCCACGTCACCGCCGAGCTGTGGGAGCGCCGCCATCCCGGGGAGCACGTCCACGAGCTGGCCTGGCCGACGTACGACAAGGAGCGGGCGGCGGCGCTCACCGCCACCATGGTCGTGCAGGTCAACGGCAAGGTGCGCGACCGCATGGAGGTCGACGTGGGGATCGGTGCCGAGGAGATGGAGCGTCTGGCATTGGCGTCAGAGCGGATCCAGGCCACACTGGCCGGGAGGCAGCCCAGGAAGGTTGTCGCCCGGCCGCCCAAGCTCGTCAACCTGGTGGTGTAGGTGGGCCCTCCCGGGCCTCGGACTCGGCCCGCAGCCGGGCCTCGATGTCGACCTCGGCCTGGTCCATGTCGTCGTAGCGGACCTCCACCCAGTCGCAGGACGGCTCCCAGATGAATTCGTCGTACCAGTCCTGCAGGGCGGTCACGAAGTCGGGGTCGTCGACCACCAGGCAGGCCCGCAGGTGCGGGTGGCCGCGGCGGTCGGGGATGGCGATGAGCGCCTCGTTGGCGCCGATGATGAAGTCGAGGATCAGCGGGTTGCCGAAGCAGAAGCGGCTCCGGATGTTGCGCACCTCGGAGGGGTCGCGTCCCCCAGCCAGCCGCTCGGCGTTGGACTTGAGGAGCTCCAGGTTCTCCGCCGACGACGTGCACACCCGGTACAGCGTGCTGCCCTGATCGTTGACGAGGCGGTCGGCGAGGGTCCGGTTGAAGTCGATCTGGCGCTCGGTGGGCGGGCCCTCGGCGCCCAGCAGCATCCGGACGCTCGTGGTGCGGATGGGCTGGCGGGGCGGGTTGCGGTCGACCAGCCGGCGGGCCGACTCGTAGACGCCGTCGTTGTCGGTGCACACCGTGTAGCCCGGCCCGCTCCAGCCTCTCGGCCTGCGGCTCGCCGTGCCGCTGGCCTTCCGGGCCTCGGTGCGCATCGATATCAGTGCCGTCGAGCTGAGCCCGAGCACCCTGGCCAACGAGCGAAGGACCTGGTCGGAGGGCCAGGGGCCCCCTGAGGTCCACGCCGCTCCCTCGATCCGGGACATGTAGCTGGGGGCGATGCCGGCCCGGCGGGCGAGCTCCACCTGGGACAGGTCCGCCGCCAGTCGGGCGTTGGTGATCACCGAGGCAAGGTCGGCATCCTGCTCTCTCGCCGCCACGTCCCCGCCCGATCCCCCTGCTCGCCGTTGCTCGCCGAGCCTAACCCGCCGGCATGAGGCCCGGAAGGGTCGGGCATGCCTGTACGTGCTTGGCTTTTGACTCGCGGTACAGAGGCTGACCCGTGCTATCTCTCCGGGACACCGGACGGCGGATCGGACGGCGGCGGGGTGGGGCGGGACGGCGGATCGGCACGGCGGCGCCGGTGTAGGGGGTCGTGCCGGCCGCCCACCTCGTCGACGCCCGGCGGCGTGGTGCGCTGCACGGCGTAGGCGGCCGCTGTCGCGGTGGCGGTCGCCGACACGTGCACCGCGGCCGGTGCCGCGATGCTTCCGGTGGCCAGCCGTAGCCAACACAGCAGGGCGCCGGCGACGGCCATGGCGCCCACGGTCACGGCCAGGACCGCGGCTCGGTCCCTGGCGCGGGCAATGGCGATGCCGTTCACGTGCAGGGCCGCCGTCGTGGGGACCAGGTGCCACAGGCCGAACAGGACGCACGTGGCGGCGACGGCCCAGCCCAGGGGCACGATGGCGGCGAGGAGGGCGAGGAGCACACCCCGGAACGCCACCTCCTCCAGCAGGACGGTGCCGAGGGGGATGCGCACCGCCGTCCGGTAGGCGGTACCGGCGGGCCCGACACCGGCCATCCGGCGGTCGGCGAACAGCTGCCTTGTCGTGGGGACGACCGCTGCCACCACGACGATCACCGTCACGACGATCACCCCCACCGGCACCGCCGGGCCGGCGAGGAGCCCGGCGCCCGGCGATCGGACGTCGAGGCCCATGTCGGCGACGGTGAGCCCCGCCGCCGCGCCCAGCGCCACGAGGCCGGCGGCGGTGGTGAGACAGGCCGGGACGTACATCCACCAGGCCAGCCGTTCGATCACGACGTTGTGCACGACGAGCAGGGCGACGGCGCAGGCCGCCGCGATCACCGGTCAGCGTCGACGGGGCCCGGCGCCCGTCCCCGGAGCATCCACCAGCCGACGCCCAGGAAGGCGGTGGCCACCACGTGGAGGGGCACGACGCCCGAGGCGACGAAGCCCTTGCGGGCCAGCACCGCCATGCCGACCATGAGCAGGAGGGCGGCGATCCCGGCCAGCGGTGCGGGGACGGTGCCGGGACGGGCCCGCCTTGACTCGACCCGGGCGAAGGCCAGCACCAGGGGGACCAGGGCGATCGCCGAAAGGCCCATCCACACCGGTCGCAGTGCCCACCAGGCAGCGGTGCCGGCGGCGGGCTGGGGGAGCAGGCCGGTGGGGAGCACGACGACCGCCACCAGGGCCATCGCCGTGATGTGCCAGAGGAACAGGGTCATGCACAGGCCGTTGGCGGTGACCACCGCGGTCCACACCCGCGGTCGGACCAGCCAGCGGTCGACGGCGGGCCGCAGGGCCAGCACGGCCCCGAACTGCCACGCGGCGAGGAACACCAGGGCCAGCGAGGGGGGGAAGGTGTTCGACCGGGCCTCGTCGACGCCCACCATGGAGACCGAGTACCCCAGCGCCTGGGTGAGCACGACCAGGCCGGCCAGGCCGGCGGCGGCCAGCGCGACTGCCCGGCTCCGCGACCAGGACCCCATGGACCCCTCCCGCCACAGCACGCCCAGCTGGTGGGCGAAGAGCCACACCAGGGCGAAGTTGACCCATCCGACAAGGGGGACGCCGAACACCCAGCGGGCCACGTCGACGGCCGCCACGCTCAGCCCGAGGGCGACCGGCACCGCCAGGCCCCAGCGACGCTGGGCCCGGACCAGGGCGGGGGCGAGTGCCACGACGCCGATGTACACGGCGAGGAACCACAGCGGCTGGGCCAGCGATCCGGCCCGCACGACGGCAGGATCGACTCCGGCCACGCCAAGGAAGGCGACGAACGCGGTCCACACCAGTGCGAAGGCCAGGACCGGCCGGACGAGCCGGGTGAGACGGCCCCGGAGCCAGTCGCCGTAGTCCTTGCCGTCGCGGCGGGCGGCGGCCAGCGATGCGGCGTTGGAGAAGCCGCCGACGATGAAGAAGACCGGCATGATCTGGAAGACCCAGGTCAGCAGGCGGGCCGGAGGCGTCGTCTCGAGCACGTTGGCGATGTGCAGGCGACCTCCGTCCCAGACGATGACGGCCATGAGCCAGTGGCCCAGGATCACGACGGCAAGCGAGAAGACCCGCAGGAAGTCGACATAGCGGTCGCGGCCGGAGGGGGTGGCGGCGGCCAGCTGGGATGCGGTGCGCGGTGCGGTGTTGGCGTGGCTCATCGTGGAAGTCATGACTGAATGGTCGTCCCGGGCCGGGTCGGGGCCTAGCCGGGCTAGCCCCCATTCCCCTGGGGGCATGCCCAGTGCAGTAGGGGGGCGGGACCGCCTGGGACGGACGCACCGAAGGGCCGAGAGTCGAACCATGACGAACTCACGCACCGGCTCCATGAACCTCGCATCCGTCCTCACCGACTCCGCCACCCGGCACCCGTCCCGGACTGCGGTCGTCGTCGGCGACAAGGACGTCGACTACGCCAGCCTCGACCTCTTCGCCCGCCTGTTCGCGGGTGGCCTGGCCACCTTGGGCGTCCGTCCCGGCGAGCGCGTCGCCCTCGTGCTGCCCAACGTTCCCCAGTTCACCGTCGCCTACTTCGGCGCCCACTACGCCGGCACCCCGGTCGTGCCGCTCAACGTCCTGCTCACCGCCGACGAGCTGGCCTACCAGCTGGAGGACTCCGAGGCGGCGGTGGTGGTCGTGTGGGAGTCGTTCCTGGGCCCCGTGCAGGAAGCCGTCGCCCGGGTGGCGTCGGTGCGCCACGTGGTGGTGGCACGGGCCGACCTGGCCGACTCCTCCGCCCCTGAAGGCTGCGAGAACCTCGTCGCCCTGCTGGGCCGGTCCGCTCCGTGCGAGGACGCCCACCCCACCCTGCCCGACGACACTGCCGTCATCATCTACACCTCCGGCACCACCGGCCGTCCCAAGGGGGCGGAACTGACCCACGCCAACCTGCTGTCCAACGCCATGGCGGCGTCCGGGATCGTCTCGCTCGACTGCGAGACGACTGCGCTGGTGACCTTGCCCCTGTTCCACGCCTTCGGCATGACCGTCATGCACAACGCGGTGCTTGCGGTGGGCGGGAAGCTCGTGCTGCTTCCCCGCTTCGAGCCGACCGCGGCGCTGGCGCTCATGGTCGGCCACCACGTCACCCTGTTCGGCGGCGTGCCCACCATGTTCGTCGCCCTGCTGGCCGCCGCCGGCACCGACTGCGAGCTCCCCGACCTGCGGTGGTGCGTGTCGGGGGGCGCCCCGATGCCCGCTCCGGTCATGGTCGCCTTCGAGGACCGGTTCGGGGTCTGCGTGCTGGAGGGCTACGGCCTCTCGGAGGCCTCACCGGTCGTCAGCTTCACCGTCCCCGACCGGCCGCGGACGCCGGGTTCCATCGGCTACCCGCTGCCGGGCGTCGAGATGCAGCTCCTCGACGGCGACGGGGTGGTCGTGGACGAGCCCGAGACGCCCGGCGAGATCTGCGTCCGGGGCCCCGGCGTCATGAAGGGCTACTGGCGGAACCCGGAAGCGACGGCCGAGACCATCGTCGACGGCTGGCTGCGCACGGGCGACGTCGGCGTGGTGGACGGCTGCGGCGCCTACCGGATCATCGACCGCAAGAAGGACATGATCATCAGGGGCGGCTTCAACGTCTACCCCCGGGAGATCGAGGACGTCCTGTACCGGCACCCGGCCGTGGCGCAGGCGGCCGTCGTCGGCGTTCCCGACGCCCGGTACGGCGAGGAGGTCAAGGCCGTGATCACCCTGTCACCCGGCGCCGACGTGTCGACCACCGAGATCGTCGCCTTCTGCCGCCGCCACCTCGCCGCCTACAAGTACCCCCGCGTGATCGAGATTCGCGACGAGCTGCCGCTCGGTCCCACCGGCAAGATCCTCAAGACCGCTCTCCGTCACCCGGAGCTGGTGGCGGTTGGTTGAGCCGGACCGCCGGCCTCAGAGGTCAGGGGTCGGCGGTGTGCCACATCTCGTCCTCCTTCTCGTCGCCGGGACGGAATGGCGCGTTGTCGCTCTTGCGGGTGACGACCCTCGATCGGATCACACCGCCGGAGGCGTCGTACAGCTTCCTCATGTGGGCGAACTGGTCGTCCTCGGTCTTGAGCACGGGCACTTCGCCGGTCTTGCTCAGCGTCTTGTACCAGCCGAGCAGCGTCGTGCGGAAACGGGCCTGCGCCTTCTTGTCCTTGGGGACGTCCTTCGAGGACTTGGTGCCCGGGAAGCTGAACGTGCCGATCTTCATATCGCCGAAGGTGCTGCGGACCGGAGCGTTGAACAGCCGGGCCCAGGATTCGCCCGCCCCCACCACCGAGCCCAGGTTGCACCCCCAGAACTCCACGCTGGCCCCGGGCGCCAACGCCGTCTTCATCGACTGGCAGGCGGGGCTCTTGGCGAACTTGTCGACCTCGGCCGGGGACACGAACCGCCACGTCTTCTCGCCCGCCGGGGTCATGCCGACGCCGCCGATGTTCGTCTGGCCGTGGCTCACGATGCGGATGCTCTTCAGCTTGGTGCCGCTGGCCTGCAGCCCGGCGACGTGCTTGCAGATGTCCTCGATGTTGTCGACCTCGACGAAGGTTCCGCTGAGCGTGGTACCGACGTAGTCCTTGACGTCCTTGATGAACTTGTCCTTGTCCCTGCGGATCACGAAGATGACGTCGGTGGCTCCGCCGGACTGCTTGGGGCCCGGTTGCCGCTGGACGGCGTTGCCCTCGAGGAGGGCGGTGACCGCCTTGTTCCCCGCGTGCCGCTGAAGAAGGAGCAGGTCAGTGGTGGTGCGGTGCGCCGTGTGCGGGCTGCTGCCGTGCCCCTGGATCGGGCTCGATCGTCGGAGGCGAAGGCCGTTCGGCATGCCGTTACCGGGTCTCGCCCGGGCTCAGAGCCCTTCGTCGCGTAGGTATTTCTCCAGCTCGGCGGCCAGCTCGTCGCCGGTGGGGAGGTTGGCCCAGCCGCCGGCGATGGCGACGTCGTCCACGCTGACCTGGGCGTCGTACTGGCCCTCGAGCTGGTGGACGAGGCTGGTGTGCTGGGTGCTGTTGGCCGTGAGCTCGTCGAGCTTGCGACGGACGTCGTCGGCCGCCTCCCGCATGGCCGTGGCGTCCACGTGGACCGACGCCACCTTGGCCAGCCCCTCCAGGAGCAGCACGCTGGCCTCGGGGTAGGGCATCGTCGCCGCGTAGTGCGGTACCCGGGCCCAGAGGCCGATGGCGGGGATCTCCAGGGCCGCGAACCGGCGCTCGATGGCGGCGAGCACGCCGGACGGCGCCTGGATGCGCCCGGCGATCACGCCCACCGAGTTGGCGAGGTCGCTGGTGGTAGCGCTGGCGACGAGCGACGGGGTGCGGGTGTGGGGCACCGGCGCGGGGAAGGCCCCCAGGCCCACCATCATGCGGACGTCGAACATCACCGCCAGCTCACCGATCGCGTCGGCGTAGGCCTTCCAGCGACGGTCGGGCTCGGGACCGGCGAGCACGAGCACGTCCTGGCCGTTCTCGTCACGACCGGAGCGCAGCTCGATCGTGTGCCAGCCAAGGTCCTCGTACACGCCGTCGATGATCACGGACACGGGTCGGCGGGCGCGGTAGTCGAGCAGTTCGTCGGTGTCGAAGGTGGCCACCAGCTCGGTGGGAATCGCCTTCTGCAGGGTGGCCAGGGCGCCGCCACCACCGAGCCCGGCGTCGATCCATCCTTCGGGAGCGAGGACCAGGACGGGATGGTGCAGCGTCGGCCTCTCGTGCAGCTCGTAGAGCCCAGAACGCTCATCCATGGGGATCAGGGTACCTTTCGAGAGGAATCAGGTCCGCGGCTCAGGGGTTGAAGCAGCAGATGATCGATGTCACAGATGCCACATTCGAACGCGACGTCGTCGAGCGTTCGTTCACCGTTCCCGTCATCGTCGACCTGTGGGCCGAGTGGTGCACGCCGTGCAAGACGCTCGGTCCCGTCATCGAGAAGGCCGTCGCCGCCACGGGCGGCAAGGTCGAGCTGGCGAAGATCGACGTCGACACCAACCCGCGGATCTCGGCCACGTTCCAGGTCAAGTCCATCCCCGCCGTGTTCGCCCTGAAGGACGGGCGAATCGTCGACTCGTTCGTCGGCGCCCTGCCCGAGCCGTCGGTGGTGTCGTTCGTCAAGAGGCTGGCGGTGGTCGAGTCGGCCGCCGACAAGCTCGTGGCGGCCGGCGACGAGGGGTCGTTCCGGGCCGCCCTGGAGCTGCAGCCCGACCACCCGGGTGCCGTGGTGGGGCTGGCCGAGGTCATGGTCGGGCGGGGCGAGACCGACGAGGCCCTCGAACTGCTGAAGCGGGTGCCCGAGACGCCCGAGGTGCGGCGGGTGGCGGCGCTGGCCCGGTTGAAGGCGTCGGGCGAAGAGGAGCTCGACGTCGAGGCGCGGATGGACTCCCTGCTCGCCAAGGTCAAGGACGACGTCGACGCCCGGCGGGAGTACGTCGACCTGCTCGACATGCTCGGGCCCGACGACCCGCGCACCCCGGCGTACCGCAAGGCCCTCGCCACCCGCATCTACTAGGCCTGGCTCGGTCGGCATGGGCATCCGGCGTCACGGTGATCATTGGCTCTGGGTCGGGGGCCCGGTGCCGCCTGGGTCCGACGCCATCACGGTCTGGTCGGTGGTATCGGTCCGCAAGGCCGCGGCCGACAGCGTCCGGCTGCTCGCCCACGAGGCCGAGCACGTGCGCCAGTGGCACCGCCTGGGGCCGTACCGGTTCCTCCGGCAGTACCTGGGGGCGTACGTCGCCGGCCGCTGGAAGGGCTTCGGGCACACTGCGGCCTACCGGATGATCCCGCTGGAGATCGAGGCGGAGGAGGCGGCCCAGCGGTACGTGTCCGGCCGGGACTAGCGGTTCTTCTCGAACTTCTGCTCGCGCAATTCCGGGTCATGGGCGGATCTATCGCGAGCAGAAACGTCAGCAGCTGTCTCACCGGCGGCGTAGGCTGGCGGTGCCGGCTTCCCCCTTCGTCGTGCCGTATGGCTGTTCATATATGGCCGTGACGTTCGCCCTGGGATGCGCCGATGCCAGACCTGCTTCAGCCGCCGCTGCAGCCGCCGCCGTCGTGGCGCGAGCGGATCACCGAGTTCGCTCCGTCGGTCACCCCGGTCAGGGTCGTGGCCGCAGTCGTCGGGGCCGTTGCGGTCGCCGGCCTTGCGTTCCTCTTCCTTCGCACACCGCCGCCGCCGTCTGAGCTGATCCTGCCCCGGGCCGACGGGTCGTCCTCGGCGCCCGCTGCCGGTGGTACGGGTGGCGCCGGCTCCCCGGGTTCGGTCGCTGCCGCCGACGGCAGCGGCCCGGGTTCGGCCGGCACCGGCGGCGCTGCTCCGGCGCCAGCCGGTGCCGCCGCTGCGAACGGTGCCCCGGGCGGCGTGGCTGCTCCGGGGGCCGCTGGCGTCGTGACCGTCCATGCCGCCGGCCAGGTGTCGGTGCCGGGCGTGTACTCGCTACCGGCCGGTGCACGGGTGGCCGACGTCATCACCGCCGCCGGCGGGTTGGGCGCCGAGGCCGACGCCAACGGCCTGAATCTCGCCGCTAAGGTGGCCGACGGAAGCCGCATCTACGTCCCTCGCAAGGGCGAGCTGGTCCCGGCCGGCGGCGGTCCCGACGGCGGTGCCGGCGCTGGTGGCAGTGGCGGCACCGGCGGGTCCCAATCGCCGGGCGGTCCGGGCGGCCCCGGGGGCCTGGTCGACCTCAACACCGCCTCCGCGGCCGAGCTCGACTCGCTCCCCGGTGTCGGCCCCGCGACGTCGGCGGCCATCCTCACCTACCGAAGCCGCCACGGCCGGTTCAAGAGCGTCACCGAGCTGCTCGAGGTGCCGGGCATCGGCCCGGCCAAGCTCGAGGCCCTGCGGCCCCACGTCACCGTCGGATGAGTGAGCCAAGGGGGCGCGAAGAAGTGTGGCGCGCCGCGTCCGCCCGGAGGCTGGACGTCACGCGATGAGCGACCTCGCCGCCATCGTCCTGGCGTTGGCCACCGCCGGCGGGGCCTGGGCGGCGCTGCCCCTGCCGCTGCTGCCGGCGTTGGCCGTCGCCGCCGTCGGTGTGGGCTTCCGGCGCCCGGCCCTCGTGGTGGTGGGCGCCGCCCTCGTGGCGTCGGCGCTCGGTGCCAGGGCCGAGGCCGGTCTTCGGCCACCCGTGCTCGGTCAGTGGCAGGGGACGGCCACGCTGGTCGGCGACCCTGCCGAGGTACCGGGCGTGGGCGTGGTGGGTGTCGACGTCCGGATTCGTGGCAAGCGGGTCGAAGCCCAGGCCCGGGGCCGCGCCGCCGCCCGGCTGCGCAGCCGGCTCGCCGGCGAGCAGGTGTGGCTCTCCGGCGAGGTGGGGGAGGTGCCGGGCTCGGCGCGGGCGTTCCTCGCCCGCCGCCATGTCGCTGCCCGCATCACAGTGACCGACGTGGGCCGGTGGTCGCCGGGCGGCGCGCCGAGCCGGCTGGCCAACGGCCTGCGACGCACGCTGGTGTCTGGCGCCGAGTCGATGGCGCCCGAGCGCCGGGCGCTCTACGCCGGCTTCGTGCTGGGCGACGACCGCGGCCAGCCGGTCGAGGTCACCGACGACTTCAGAGCCGCGGGGCTGTCGCATCTGCTCGTCGTGTCGGGACAGAACGTCGCCTTCGTGCTGGCCCTCGTGTCGCCGCTGCTGCGACGGTTCCGCCTGGGCGGACGACTGGTGGCCGGCCTCACCCTCCTGCTCCTGTTCGGCGTCCTCACCCGGTGGGAGCCGTCGGTGCTCCGTGCCGAGGCCATGGCCGCCATCGCCCTGGTGGCGGCCACGCTGGGTCGACAGGCCTCGGGCCTGCGGATCCTCGCTCTGGCCGCCACCGGAGTTCTCCTCGTCGACCCCCTCCTGGTTGGTTCGATCGGCTTCCTGCTGTCCGTGGGAGCCTCGGCGGGCATCCTGCTCCTGGCCGGTCCCATCGCCCGGGTCATCCCGGGTCCGCGGTCGTTGGCCCAGGCGCTCGCGGTCACCGTGGCGGCCCAGATCGGCGTGGCGCCGATCCTGGTGCCCGTTTTCGACGGGCTTCCGGTCGCGGCATTGCCGGCCAACCTGCTGGCCGTGCCCGTCGCCGGGCCGCTGATGATGTGGGGCCTGGCCGCAGGGATGCCCGCAGGCGTCATCGGCGGGCTCTTCGCCAGGATCGTGCACCTGCCCACCGAGGCCCTGGTGGCCTGGGTGGCGGCGGTGGCCCGCTGGGGCGCGGGCCTGCCGCTCGGTCGTCTGCGTCTACCCCACCTGCTGGGTCTCGCCGCCCTCGCGCTGGCGATCGCCGTCGCTCGGCGCCGGGGCGCCCGGCTCGCCTCCCGGGGCCTCGTGGCCGCTGGGCTCGCGGTCGTATTGGCGCCGGCGGTCGGCGCCAGGTGGCCCTCACCCGTCGATGGTCTCGACCTTGCGTCCGGGGCGTCGCTGTGGCGGCGCGATGGGGCAACCGTGATGGTCGTCGAGGGCGCGCCGTCGTCGCCCGGACGGCTGCTCTCGGCGTTGCACCAGGCCGACGTCCGGCGCCTCGACCTCGTCGTGGTGGCCAGCCCGGGTGTGGCGGCGGCACGGGGCCTGGAGCCGGTGTTGCGACGATTCCCGGCCGGCGTGCTCCTGGCGCCCGCCGGCACCCGCCTGGCCGACGCCGTCGTGCCGGCCGAAGGCGACAGGGTCTCGGTCGGGCCCTTGGCCGTCGACGTCGACTCGGCCACGCCCCGCCTCGCCGTCCGCATCGGTCCGGCCCGTGGCCCCCCGGCGCATGGCTAGGTTGCCGACCATGCGGCTCGCCCTCGGACACCGCACCTACGACGTGACCACCCGCGCCCTGGTGATGGGCATCCTCAACCGCACGCCAGACTCGTTCTACGACCGGGGTGCCACCTGGGACTTCGACGAGTTCCTCCGGCGGGCAGAACGCATCGTGGCCGACGGCGCCGACATCCTCGACGTCGGCGGGGTGAAAGCGGGGCCTGGTCCTCACGTCTCCGAGCAGGAGGAGCTCGACCGGGTCATCCCCGCGATCGAGGCCCTCGCCGAGCGCTTCGACGTGCCGCTGTCGGTCGACACCACCCGGGCGACGGTCGCCGCCGCCGGCTACGCCGCGGGCGCGGTCCTGGGCAACGACATCAGCGGGTTCGCCGATCCCGGGTACCTGGCGGTCAGCGCCGCCGCGGGGGCCACCGTCGTCGCCACGCACATCCGGCTGGCGCCTCGCGTGCCGGATCCCGATCCCCATTACGACGACGTGGTGGCCGACGTGCGCGACTTCCTCGTCGAGCGCGCCCGCCGGGCCGAGGCGGCCGGGATCCCATCCGAGCGGGTCGTGGTCGACGCCGGACTCGACCTGGGCAAGACCGCGGACCAGTCCCTGATGCTCCTGCGCGAGTCGGCCCGCCTCGCCTACCTGGGGTACCCGCTGCTGCTGTCGGCGTCCAACAAGACGTTCCTGGGCAAGGTCCTCGACCTGGAGATCACCGAGCGCGGCGACGCGTCGATGTCGGCCACCGCGCTCGGGGTGGCTCGGGGCTGCCGCATCGTCAGGGCCCACGACGTGCGGGGCACCCGCCGGGTCTGTCGCACCGTCGCCGCCATCCTCGAGGCGGAGACATGACCCCGGCGGATGGCACGCAGGCCTTCCCTGCCTACCTGGTGAAGGGCGACGACCCGGGGGTCACGGGCGAGGCCGTCCGGGCCCTGGTGGCCGAGCTGGTCGGGGAGGACGACGCCACCCTCGTGGTCGAGGACCTCGGTGCCGAATGCGAGCTTCGGGCCGTGGTCGACGCCGCTCAGACGCCGCCGTTCTTCGGGGGCCACCGGGTGGTCATCGCCCGCGAGGTCGGCCGGTTCCTGACCGCCGAGGTCGCACCGCTGGTCGCCTATCTCTCCGACCCCTTGCCGACCACCAGGCTGGTGTTGGTCGGTGGGGGAGGGCAGGTCTCGCGCTCGCTGGGCGACGCGGTCCGCAAGGTCGGCCACGTCGTAGATGCGGGCGTGCCGTCGGGCAGGAACCGCGTCGCGTGGCTGGGTGCCCGGCTCAAGAAGGGCCCGGTCCGCCTC
Source organism: uncultured Acidimicrobiia bacterium (assembly GCA_963825765.1). Taxonomy (GTDB): domain Bacteria; phylum Actinomycetota; class Acidimicrobiia; order Acidimicrobiales; family AC-14; genus CAWGUU01. Next base: position 731,520 of record CAWGUU010000003.1, on the reverse strand, counting down.
GACGCCGCCGCCAGCGACATGGTGGGCAGGCATCTCGGCGACGATGTCGGCCGGTTGGCCCCGCTGCTCGAGATGCTGGCTGCCGCGTACGGTCAGGGGACTCGCATCGGTGTCGACGAGCTGGAGCCGTTCCTGGGTCAGGCGGGCACGGTCGCCCCGTGGGAGCTCACCGACGCCATCGACCGCGGTGACCTGGCCACCGCTCTGACCACCCTGCGGCGGCTGATGGCGGCGGGCGGCCGGCACCCGCTCGTCGTGCTGGCCACCCTGCACACCCACTTCGCCCGCATGCTCCGCCTCGATGGCGCCGACGTCACCGACGAGGCGGCGGCCGCTCAGCTGCTCGGACTGACCGGCTCGACCTACCCGGCCAAGAAGGCGCTGCTCCAGGCCCGCCGGCTCGGCTCGGCGGGGATCGCCCGGGCCGTCACCCTCCTGGCCGACGCCGACGTGGCGCTCAAGGGCGCGGTCGAGTGGCCGTCCGACATGGTGCTGGAGGTGCTGGTGGCCAGGCTCAGCCGGCTGGCGCCGGCGCCGCGTCGCTAGTCGCCGAGGGCGGCGACGGTGTCGCTAGTCGCCGAGGGCGGCGACGGTGTCGCTAGTTCTCGGAGAGGTGGGCGATCCGCCGCATCAGGCGTGACTTGCGGTTCGATGCCTGGTTGCGGTGGATGATGCCCTTGGCGGCGGCCTTGTCGATGCGCTTCACGGCCAGCTGCAGGCGCTCGACGCTGTCCTCGGCACCGGTCTCCGCGGCCACGACGGCAGTCTTCACGCGGGTCTTGATCTCGGACTTGGCGGCCTTGTTGCGAAGGCGGAGGCGCTCGTTCTGGCGGTTGCGCTTGATCTGACTCTTGATGTTGGCCACGGCCGAACCAGGGTAGCAGCGCCCGTAGGTCACACTTTCGGGATGCTGCTGGCCGGGACGGGGGGCAACGAGCTCGAGCTCTCTGTCGTCGGCTACCAGTTCCCCGACGTCACCACCGACCCGTGGGACTCGAACTGGCTGCTGGTATCGGTGCGGGTGGTCACGGCCGAGGGGAGCTGGGACGTGGTCGACCCCTGCCTCACCACCTGGGAGGCGAAACACCTGGTCAGGTGGCTCGTCAACGCCGCCGCCCGCAGCCCGGCGGCCGAGCCGGTGACCTTCACCGAGCCCAACCTCACGTTCGTGGCCCGGCCCCACCCGAGGGTGGCGGAGCGGGTCGGCGTCCGAGCCTGCTTCCAGCTCGAGCTTCGCCCGCCGTGGGTGGGTGCAGGCAAGGAGCTGTGCGTCGACCTCGAGGTCGACCGGGCCGACCTGGCCCGCGCCGCCGCCTCCCTCCTGATGGACCTGATCCGGTTCCCGCAGCGGGGCGACGACCCCACCTTGTGAGCTACTCGAAGATCGCCGCGCCCTCGATGGTCATCGGGAACGGGATCGAGACCTCGACCGAACCGTCGGCACCAACGACCGCGACTTCCACGTAGGCGCCCTCGCGAAGCTCGAGCACGGTGAGCGTCGACGCGTCGGGATCGACCATCCAGTAGGACGGGATGCCCGCCTGGGCATACACGAACCGCTTTTCCGTCAAGTCCAGCACCTTTGTCGACGGCGAGTGGACCTCGACTACGAGGTCGGGTGCGCCCACGACGTGCTGGACCTCGAGCAGGCTCGCGTCGGCGACCTGGATGTCCGGCCGCTTCACGAGATCCGGCTGCCCCATCCATTCAGCTTCGACCAGGACTCGCTGGGATGGGCGCTTGTGGGCCAGGAGAAACGCTCCGATGGCTGTTGCGACCATCTGATGGCGGGTATTCGGACCTGGGCTCACGATAAGCGTCCCGTAGCTGAGCTCGTAGACATTCCCATCGTCCGGCAGCTCCTCCAGGTCGATGTACGTGAGGGGTCTGCCAGACCGAAGTGGCGTGCTCAGTGCCATGGGCCGATTGTACGGCCCGGGTGCGACAGCGGGCTGTAGGACAATGGATCTCAGTCCCATGATCAGCCGCGCCCAGATCCGCAACCTGTCGATCATCAGCCACATCGATCACGGCAAGACGACGCTGTCAGACCGCATCCTCGAGCTGACCGGCGCCGTCGACGCCCGCGACATGCGCGAGCAGTACCTCGACTCGATGGACCTGGAGCGCGAGCGCGGCATCACCATCAAGGCCCAGAACGTGCGGCTGCCGTGGAAGGGCCACACGATCCACCTCATCGACACGCCCGGCCACGTCGACTTCGGGTACGAGGTGTCCCGCTCGCTGGCGGCCTGCGAGGGCGCCATCCTGCTGGTCGACGCCACCCAGGGCATCGAGGCTCAGACCCTCGCCACCTGCTACCAGGCGCTCGAGAACAACCTCGAGATCGTCGCTGCGGTCAACAAGGTCGACCTGCCGGCGGCCGAGGCCGACCGCGTGGCCGAGGAGATCGAGAACGTCCTGGGCATCGACCGGGCCACGATCCTGCGGATCAGCGCCAAGACCGGTCAGGGCGTGTCCGAGCTGCTCGACGCCGCCGTCGAGCGAATCCCGCCGCCCACGGGCGACCCGGACGCTCCGCTCCAGGTCCTGATCTTCGACTCGTTCTACGACCAGTACCGCGGCGTCATCAGCGCGGTGCGGGTCGTGAACGGGGTGCTGACGACAGGGGCGCGCCTCAGGTTCATGCAGGCCGGTGCCGTCCACGACGCCGACGAGGTCGGGGTCCGCAGCCCGTCGCTGGTGCCGGTGGCCGAGCTGGGCCCCGGTGAGGTCGGCTACCTCGTGGCCGGCGTGAAGGACGTGGCCGAGGCCCGATCCGGTGAGACCGTGACCGAGGCGTCCCGCCCCGCGGCCGAGGCGCTCGTCGGCTACCGCCAGCCCAAGCCCATGGTGTTCTGCGGGCTGTACCCCGTGGACGGCGACGACTACTCGGACTTTCGCGACGCGCTGGAGAAGCTCAGGCTCAACGACTCGTCGTTCACCTACGAGCCCGAGACGTCGGGCGTGCTCGGCTTCGGGTTCCGGTGCGGCTTCCTGGGCCTGCTGCACATGGAGATCGTGCGCGAGCGGCTGGAGCGGGAGTTCAACCTCAGCCTCATCGCCACCGTCCCGTCGGTGGAGTACCTGGCCCACCTGACCACCGGCGAGGTGGTCGAGGTCGACAACCCTGCCGACATGCCGCCGCCCAACAAGCTGGCTGGCATCGAGGAGCCCTTCCTCACCGTCACCGTTCTCCTCCCGGCGGACTACACGGGCACGGTGATCGACCTGTGCCAGGGCCGGCGGGGCGAGATGCAGAAGATGGAGTACCTGTCGCCCGAGCGGCTGGAGCTCGTCTACCGCCTCCCGCTGGCCGAGGTCGTCATCGACTTCTTCGACCAGCTCAAGAGCCGTACCAAGGGCTACGCCAGCCTCGACTACGAACCCGCCGGCTACGAGCGCAGCGACCTGGTGAAGGTCGACCTGCTCCTCAACGGCCAGCCGGCCGACGCCTTCAGCACCATCCTGCACAAGTCCCGGGCGGACGAGTACGGGCGCCGGATGACCTCGAAGCTCCGCGAGCTGATCCCCCGACAGCAGTACGACGTCCCGATCCAGGCCGCCATCGGCGGGCGGATCATCGCCCGGGAGACGGTGAAGGCGGTGCGCAAGGACGTCATCGCCAAGTGCTACGGGGGCGACATCACCCGCAAGAACAAGCTCCTGGAGAAGCAGAAGGAAGGCAAGAAGCGGATGAAGTCGATCGGCCGGGTCGAGGTGCCTCAGGAGGCGTTCATCTCCGCCCTCCGCCTGGAGGAGTGACCGCCGGGCCGGGCCGCCCCCGGATCGGCTGCTCCGGGTGGATGTACAAGCACTGGAAGGGCCCGGTGTACCCGCCGGAGCTGCCCCAGCGACGATGGTTCGAGCACTACGCGTCGATGCTCGACACGGTGGAGATCAACAACACCTTCTACCGGCTGCCGGCCGAGTCGGCGGTGGAGGGATGGGCCCGGCAGGCGCCGCCGGACTTCGTGTACGCCCTCAAGCTCGGGTCGTTCGGGTCGCACCGCATGAAGCTGAAGGACGCGGCGTCGTGGCTGCCCAACCACATGGACCGGGTGGAGCGGCTGGGCCATCACGCCGGCCCGACGCTCGTGCAGCTACCGCCGCGGTGGCGACGCGACGCCGGCCGCCTCGACGAGTTCCTGTCGGTCGCGCCCCGCGCGTACCGCTGGGCGGTGGAGTTTCGAGAGCCGTCGTGGCTGCACGAGGAGACCTACGAGGTGCTGCGCCGCCACGGCGCCGCCCTCTGCATCCACGACCTGCTGGCCGACGTCCCCTGGGAGCTCACGTCCGACTGGACCTACTGGCGCTTCCACGGGCCCAACGCCCGCGAGCGCGCCTACCAGGGCCTTTACGGTCCCGAGGGACTGTTCTGGGCGGCCGAGCGCATGGCCCACTGGCTCGGCGAGGGCCACGACGTCTACGCCTACTTCAACAACGACGACTCCGGCTTCGCCGTGCAGGACGCCCGCTGGCTGGCCGACAGGCTGCGGCAGTAGACCCCAAGCCAACTGGGGCGGCGTACCGGCACATGGCGCGGTTGAGTCGCCCCAATTCGCCCCGGGGTCACACCGGGACGGCGGCGCGCTCCCAGAAGCGGTGCCAGCCGACGGCATCGACGACCGCGGCGCCGAACGCGGCGTCGCCGTTGTCGGCCAGGACCAGACCGGGGGCGTCGAGAGGGATGCCGGCCAGCTCGATGGCCTGCACCCCGTCACCCCACGCGGCAAGGACCTTGCAGTGCCGGAAGGCCTCGATGAGCCGGTTGGCGGGCTCGGCGTCGTCGCCCATCGACGGCGCTGACGGGCCGCCGGCGACGACCAACGCGTCGTACTCGACCGACTGGGTCGTGAACAGGGCCTTGGTGACCGGGACCGGGCCGGCGGACCCGGCGATGGTGCCGCCGTGGGCGGCGATCACGAACAGGTTGGCGCCGGCCCCCTCGACCGCGGATCGCAACGCATCCAACCCGGCGGAGTCGACTCCGTCGCCGGCCAGCACGCCGACGACCCGGCCGTTGATGGGTCCCGACTCGGTCGGCAGCTGGGAGAGCGCGGCCGACGAGCCGGCGTCGGCGGCCGGCGTCCCCGAAGGCGCCTCCAGGCCGAGGTTGGCGGCGACCCGTTCGCACAGCTCGGCGTCCACGTTGGCCAGGTTGGCGACCATGCGGCCGATGACTTCCTGGTCTTCGCAGTGCCCCAGCTCGAAGGAGAAGGCGTCGACGATGTGATCGCGCTCGGGCGACGACATGCTGTTCCAGAACAGGGTCGCCTGGGTGTAGTGGTCGTCGAACGAGATGAGGTCGGGTCGCACCGCCCGCTCCCGCACCTTGGTGCCCTCCACCTGGCGGGGCACCGAGACGAATCCCGCCGCGCCGGCGGTGAACGGGCATCCGCCGCCCACCGAGTTGGGGTTGTACGGCGCCCGCCCCTCGTGGATGGCCTGCTGGCCGAAGCCATCGCGCTGGGTGGTGTGCACCGGGGAGCGGGGCCGGTTGATCGGCAGCTGGTCGAAGTTGGGCCCGCCGAGGCGGGTGAGCTGGGTGTCGAGGTAGGAGAAGTTGCGGGCCTGGAGCAGCGGGTCGTCGGTGAACTCGAGGCCGCGTGGGATGTGGGCGGTGCAGAAGGCGACCTGCTCGGTCTCGGCGAAGAAGTTGGTGGGGTTGCGGTCGAGGACCATCTTGCCGATCGGCTGCAGAGGCGCCAGCTCCTCGGGGACGAGCTTGGTGGGGTCGAGGAGGTCGATGCCCTCGAAGGTCTGGTCGGGCGTGTCGGGGAAGACCTGCAGGCTCAGCTCGTACTCGGGACCGGCGCCGGCGGCGATTGCCTCCCACAGGTCCCGCCGGTGGAAGTCGGGGTCGATGCCGCCGAGCTTCTGCGACTCCTCCCACACGAGCGAGTGGGTGCCGGCGGCGGGCCGCCAGTGGAACTTGACCAACGTCGTGTCACCGGCCTCGTTCACCAGCCGGAAGGTGTGGACGCCGAAGCCCTGCATGGTGCGGAACGAGCGGGGGATGGCCCGGTCCGACATCGCCCACATCAGCATGTGGGTGGCCTCGGGCTGCAGCGAGACGAAGTCCCAGAACGTGTCGTGGGCGGTCTGGGCCTGCGGGATCTCCCGATCGGGCTCGGGCTTGGCGGCGTGGATGATGTCGGGGAACTTCACGCCGTCCTGGATGAAGAAGACCGGGATGTTGTTGCCGACCAGGTCCCAGATCCCCTCGTCCGTGTAGAACTTGACCGCGAAACCCCGCACGTCACGGGCGGTGTCGGCCGATCCCCGGGACCCCGCCACCGTGGAGAACCGCACGAACGTGGGCGTCTCCACCGACGGGTCGCACAGGACCCGGGCGCAGGTGAGGTCCTCGAGCGACCGGTAGAGCTGGAAGCGGCCGTGAGCGCCGGCGCCCCGGGCGTGCACGACCCGCTCCGGGATGCGCTCGTGGTCGAAGTGCATGATCTTCTCGCGGAGGTGGAAGTCCTCGAGCAGCGTCGGTCCCCTGGTGCCGACCTTCAGGCTGTTGTCGGTGTCGGAGACGGGGACGCCGTTCACGGTCGTGAGGACATCGCCCTCCTGGGCCCAACGGGGATGGAGCGCCTCGTCCCGGGTCGGCTGCCCGACCTCGCCGTCGCTGTTCCGGCCGTCGCCGCGTGCCTTCGCCATCGTGACCCTCCCTCGGATGCGTCCATGCGGGCCTTACCCACGGAGGGAGTCGGCGACGCATCGCCCCGGTCGGCGCAGTACGGTGCCCGCCAGCCACCTGGTCGATCATGAACGGAGGGACCACTTGCCCGAGCATCCCAACGTGACCCGCACCCGCGAGTACCTCGACACGTTCGCCGCAGGCGACCTGGAAGGCCTGCGGCCCTTTTTCGCCGACGGCGTCGTGTGGCACGTGGCCGGGAACCACGCACTCAGCGGCGACTACTTCGGCAAGGACGAGCTGATCGCCTACTTCCACGAGGCACGCAAGCTCTCCGGTGGAACCCTCACCCTCGAGCCGTCGTCGATCATGGCCAACGACGAGCACATCGTGGTGATGCTCCGGGTCTTCGGCGAGCGCAACGGCAAGAAGCTCGACATCGAGATGGCGGAGGCCTTCACCGTTCAGCCCGACGGGACATGGTCGGAGTTCTGGGCCATGCCCGACGACCAGGCCCGCGTCGACGAGTTCTGGTCATGAGCGACCCGACAGGAAATCCGACTGGCGAGCACCCCAACGCCACGCTGGTGCTTTCGCTCATGGACGCGGTCCAGGCCGGTGACCTCGAGACCGCGCTCGGCACGTGCACCGACGACGCCGTGTACCGGGTACCGGGCGACAACCTGGTCAGCGGCAACTACCGCGGCCGAGAGGCGATCACCGGGTTCTTCTACAAGCTGATGGAGATCACCGGCGGTTCGATGCGGCTCGTCATGGACGACGTGATCGGCGCCGACGGCCACGCCGTCATGTTCTGGCACGGGACGGCGGAGCGGGCGGGCGAGTCCCTCGACTCCAAGGGGATCATGGCGTTCAAGGTCAACGACGAGGGCAGGTTCACGGAGTCGTGGTTCCTCTACAACGACCAGCGCGCCTACGACGAGTTCTACAGCTGACGCTTGACGGCTGCCACCCCGCTTGACAGGTCGACCTGATTCGGTTTAGAAGGTGCACCTAATAATCAGGTGTAGGTAAACCGAAGGAGTGCCTCGTGAAGCGGATGGCAGGAGTGCTGCTGGTCGGGGCCCTCGCCCTGGCCGGCTGTGGGTCGGACGACGACAAGGCGGCCGGCCCGGCGGCCGGTACCGGGACGTTCGCCATTGCCGGCCTCGACGCGGGCTTCGGCAAAGCCGGGGTGGCGTCGACACCGCTGTCGGCCTCCGAAGGGGACCGGTTCCTGTCGGTGACCATCGGCAAGGACGGCAAGATCTACGGCGTAGGTTTCGTGGCCCCCGGTGGTGACCAGGCCATGACCGTCGGCCGGATCAAGGCGGACGGCACGCTCGACCCCACGTTCGCGGACAACGGCCTCGCCACGGTCAACGTGGCCGTCGGCGGCAAGACCGCCGAGCTGTCCCGCGGGGTGGCGGTCCAGTCGACCGGCAAGGTCGTCGTGGCCGGCCCGTTCGAGCACGACCCAAAGGCCGACGGTGATGCCGCCCGCGACACCGACATCGCCGTCACCCGCTTCGACAGCGCCGGAAAGCTCGACGCCTCGTTCGGAACCGGTGGCACCACCAAGGTCGACCTGAGCACCGGCCTGATCCTGCCTCCCGCGGCAGGGTCGACGTCCACCACCAACAGCGTGGTGGGCGACACCATGTACGGCCTCACCGTCCTGCCCGACGACAAGCTCCTTGCGGTCGGGACGGCGCCGGCCAAGGGGGAGGGGCGCACCGACGCCGACTTCGCCATCATGCGCTTCACGGCCGACGGCGCCCTCGACCCGACCTTCGGCACCGGCGGCGTGCTCACCGTCGACGTGGCGGGGGGCCACGAGAGCCCCCGCCAGGCTCTGGTGCAGCCCGACGGCAAGGTCGTCATCTCCGGCTACACCCGCACCACGGCCACGCCGCCGGTGGTCCACCCGGTCCTCGTGCGACTGACGCCCGACGGCTCCCTCGACCAGTCCTTCGGGAAGGGCGGGGTCGCCGGGGAGACCCTGCTGCCGGCCGTGGCCGAGGCCTACGAGGTAGGGATGCAGGGCGACAACTACGTCATCACCGGCTACGGGCGGGCGACGGCGGACGAGAAGGTCGACCTGATCGCCGCCCGGTTCACCGCCAGCGGCCAGTGGGACAAGACCTTCGGCACCGACGGCCTGGTGCGGGTCAACATCGCCGGCGAGGACGACCGCGGTCGTGACCTGGTGACACTGCCCGACGGCCGGATTCTCATCGCCGGGAGCGGCAAGCCCGACGCGACCAACATCAACGCCATGCTCGTCCTCCTCGACAAGAACGGCGTCCTCGATCCGAGCTTCGGCACGGGGGGCACCCTTCAGGTCGACCTGGGCGGGCCCGCCGACTCGTTCTTCGGTGTCGCCCTCACGCCCGACGGCAAGCACGCCATCGTCACCGGCTACAAGGGCATGGAGCCGGCCACCGGTGACGACGCCGTCGTGGCCCGGGTCGCGGTGGCGGCGACCTGAGCGAGGTCGGCGACGGTGGTGACCACGTGGTAGCCGTCGCGCCGTAGCCAGTCGAGGTTCCGCCGGTCGGGGTCCCTTTCCCCGTAGCGGTTGAGGAACACGGCGATCGGCCGGCCGACCGCGGCCGTCGCCGCCGCCGACAACCGGACGGCGTTGACGGCGCCCAGACCGGCGTCGGCCACGAGGACGAGCAGGTCGGGGTCGAGGGCGGCAGCCAAGCCGAGGCTGTCGCCGTCGGCCGCGATGGGCGAGCGGGGGCCACCGACGGTCTCGACGACGCCGACCCTTGTCCCGGGTGGCCAGGCCAGCTCGGCCACCAGGTCGTCCACCGCGAAGGGCGGTCGGCCGAGTGCGTCCGCGGCCATGGGCGGGGCCATGGCCACCTCGTACCAGCGATGGGGCGGACAGACGTCCTCCGGTGCTTCGCCGGCGGCGAGGACGTGGGCGTCGGTGGTGGCGTCATCGGGCGCGAAGGACTGAACGGGCTTGCGGCCGACAGCGCAGACGCCGGCGTCACGCAGGGTTCGGAGCAGCGCGGCCGCGACCCATGTCTTGCCCACGCCAGTGGCCGTCCCGAGGACCACGACCAGGCGTTCAGGCCGTGAGGGCATGAAGCGCCTCGATCAGGGCGGTGACCTGCTCGTCGGTATGGGCGGCCGACAGGCTGACCCGCAGCCGCGACGTGCCAGGTGGCACCGTCGGTGGACGGATGGCGGGCACGACGATTCCTTTGGCCGCCAGGGTGGCCGCCGCGTCCAGGGCCGCCTCCTCGTCGCCCAGGATCACCGGCACGATGGGCGACGGGTGGCCAGGCCTCACCCGCTCGACGTGGCCCCGCAGCTTGGCGACCAGCCTCTCGCCCTCGGCCGAGCGCAGGATCCGCAAGGCGGCCAGGGCGGCGGCGGCGTCGGCAGGGGCGGGAGCGGTGGTGAAGACGAACGGGCGGGCCCGGTTGACCAGCAGGTCGACGAACGACCGGGAACCGGCGACGAAGCCTCCCACCGAGCCGAGCGCCTTGGAGAGCGTGCCCACCCGCAGGTGCTCGACACCGTCGAGGTCGGGGTGGGGGCCGAGCACGGCGTGGGCCTCGTCCAGCACCAGCAGGGCACCATGCTCGCGGCACAGCCCGGCCAGGCCGGCGACCGGCGCCTCGTCGCCGTCCATGGAGAAGACGGTGTCGGTGACGACGACCGTGGGACCACCGTCGGCGAGGAGCTTGGCCACGTGGTCGAGGTCGGCATGGCGGAAGACCACCGCCGTCGCCCGGGCCAGTCGGCAGCCGTCGACGATCGACGCGTGGTTGCGCTCGTCGCTGAGGATGCGGGCGCCCTCGACACCGAAGGTGGTGAGCACGCCGAGGTTGGCGGCGTAGCCGGTGGGGAACAGCAGGGCGGCCTGCGTCGCCTTCCATGCGGCCAGCCCGGCCTCCAGCTCCGAGTGCACCGCCCGGGAGCCCACCACCAGCCGGGCCGCGCCCGATCCGGTGCCCCATCTGTCGAGAGCGGCGTGGGCGGCGGCCACAACCGTCGGGTGCTGGGAGAGACCCAGGTAGTCGTTGGAGGCGAACGTGGCCGACGGCGGCCCCTCGACGTCCCGCACCTGCCGCCACCGGCCGGCGGCGGCGATGGCTGCGCCCTGCTCGTCGGCCCAGCCGGCCCAGCTAGTCACCAATGGCCATGGCCAGCACGTCGACGATGCGCTCGATCTCAGTGGCTGTGATGGTGAGGGGCGGCATGAGCACGACGGTGTCGCCCAGCGGGCGCAACAGGACGCCCGCCGCGGTCGCCGCCGCGCACACCTCCCGACCCCGATTGCCCGGGCTGATGGCCGGCGTCACGTCGACGCCCGCCATCAGGCCGGTCACCCGCACCTCACCCACGCCGGCGAGCGGCGCCACCCGCCGGTCCAGCAGGACCCGCAGCTGTTCCGATCTCGCGCCCACGTTGGCCAGGACGTCCCGTTCCTCGATCAGGCGCAGGTGGCGGAGGGCGACGGCGGCCGCCAAGGCGTTGCCCCCGTAGGAGTGCCCGTGGGCAAGGTGCTTGCCCCGCTCGCCGAAGGCGTCGAACACCCGGCCCGACGCCACCGTGGCGGCCATGGCCAGGTACCCGGCGGTGAGGCCCTTCCCCAGGCACAGGAGATCGGGCCGCACGCCGCACTGCTCGGCCGCGAACAGCGTTCCGGTGCGGCCGAAGCCGGTGGCCACCTCGTCGAACACCAACAGGACGCCGGCGTCGGCGCACGCCCGTCCCAGGCGGGAGAACGACGCCGCCGGGGCCATGCGCATGCCCGCCGCCCCCTGCACCAGCGGCTCCAAGACCACCGCCGCCAGCTCACCGGCGTGCTCGGCGACCATGTCGACGGCCACCTTGAAGTCGGGATCCTCGTCGAAGCCGGGTGCCCTGAGTACGGGAAACCGGAGCGGGTCGAACACCCCGGCCCCCAGGCCGCCGTCTCCCAGGGACAGGGCTCCGACGGTGTCGCCGTGGTAGGCGCCGGCGAAGGCGAGGAACCGGTTGCGGGCCGGTTCCCCCACGTTGACCCAATACTGGAAGGCGATCTTGAGCGCCTGCTCCAGCGCCGAGGCGCCGTCCCCGGCGAACAGCACGTGGGGGTCGTCGACGGGTACGAGGGCGGCCAGGGCCTCGGCCAGCTCGATCACCACCCGGTTGCCGTGGCCCAGCATGGTCGAGTGGGCCACCCGGTCGAGCTGGTCCCGCACAGCCTCGTCCAGCTCGGGAACGCGGTGGCCCAGGGTGCCGACCCACAGTGACGAGATGGCGTCCAGGTAGCGGTTGCCATCGACGTCGATCAGCTCGTGGCCCTCGGCCCGGTCCACGATCACGGGCTCCGAGCCGGCGTATTCGTCCATCGGCGTGAAGCCGTGCCACACCACCGCCGCGTCCCGCCGGGCCCATTCGTCACGTTCGCCGGACGGCACGGGCCCAATCCTCGCACCTCGGCATCGGTATCATCGACTGTCACAATGCTCGACGAGCGCAAGTCGGCCATCCTCCGGGCCGTCGTACAGGAGTACATCGAGACCGCCCAACCGGTGGGATCGGCCCACCTGGCGCGCACGCGGAACCTCGGGGTGTCGCCGGCCACCGTCCGCAACGAGATGGCGGTGCTCGAGCGGGAGGGTTTTCTCGCCCACCCCCACACCAGCGCCGGCCGTATCCCCACCGACAAGGGCTACCGGTTCTTCGTCGACACCATCAGCTCCCCCCAGCCGGCGCTGGAGCCGGCCCACAAGCAGCAGGTGCAGTCGTTCTTCACCCAGGCCCACGGCCAGATCGAGGAGATGCTGCACGACACCAGCCGCCTGCTCTCCAACCTCACCCATTACGCCGCCGTCGTCGTCGCCCCCGGCCACGAGGACGCCACCGTGCGGTCCGTGCAGATCGTGGGCCTTGGCGCCCGGGTGGCGCTGGTCGTCGCCGTCCTGTCCACCGGTGCAGTGGAGAAGGCCACCATCGAGCTCACCGAGGAGGCCGCGAACGAGCGGCTGGCGGCAGCCGGCGCCCACCTGGCCGCCCATCTGGTGGGGTTGCCGGTTGTCGACGACCGACCGATGCCGGCCTCCGGCGACGAGCGCACCGACGCCCTGACCACCGCCGCTCGCAGCGCCCTGCTCGACTGCCACAAGCACGAGGCAGAGCAGGTCTACGTGGGCGGGGCCTCCCAGATGGCGGCCACGTTCGAGGCCGTGGCCACCGTCCGGCGGGTCCTCACCATCCTCGAGCAGCAGTACGTGCTGGTCACCCTGCTCCAGGAGGCGCTGAGCGACAATCGCCTCAAGGTCGTCATCGGGTCCGAGCACGGCGTCGAGTCGCTGGCCGAGTGCTCGGTGGTCGTCGCCCCCTACGAGGTCGGCGGCCTGCGCACCGGCACCATCGGCGTGCTCGGGCCTACCCGCATGAACTACCCCCAGGCGATGGCCGCGGTCGCGGTCGTGGGCCAGCGGCTCGGCCGCCACCTGAGCGAGAGCTGACCCGATGGCCCAGATGGACGATTTCTACGAGTTGCTCGGCGTGAGCCACGACGCCACCGAGGACGAGCTCAAGAAGGCCTACCGGAACCGGGCCCGTGAGTTCCACCCCGACGCCAACGACGGCGACGCCCATGCCGAGGAACAGTTCAAGCTGGTCACGATCGCCTACGAGACCCTTCGCGACCCGGAGCGCCGGCGCCGGTACGACATGTTCGGGCCCGACGGGCTTCGCGGCACGGGTGGCGGAGGGGGCAGCGCCGGCTTCGAGGACCTGTTCGGCGGCGTCAACCTGGGCGACATCTTCCAGTCGTTCTTCGGCGGCGGTTCGCCCTTCGGCGGAGGCGGCGGCTCCAGAGGGCCGGCCGGACCGCCCCGGGGCAACGACATCGAGGTGGCCGTCACCCTCGACTTCCGGGAAGCTGTGTTCGGGACGTCCCACGAGGTCACGATGCGGGTGCCGGTGGCCTGCCACACGTGCTCGGGCAGCGGCGCCCGTCCCGGCACCGCGCCGGTGCGGTGCGCGCAGTGCGGCGGCGCCGGCGAGGTCCGGCGGGTGCGACAGTCCATCCTCGGGCAGATGGTCAGCGCCAGCCCCTGCCCCCGCTGCAACGGGATGGGCGAGGAGATCGCGTCGCCGTGCGACACCTGCCGGGGCGAGGGCCGCCGCACCGACGAGCGCACCTACACGGTGGAGGTGCCGGCCGGCGTCGACGACACCCGCACCCTGAAGATCACCGGGCTGGGCGCGGCCGGACCGCGCGGGGGGCCGGCGGGCGACCTGTACGTCCACATCCGGGTGCGGCCCGACGAGCGCTACGCCCGCCACGGCAACGACCTGGTGCACGAGCTGCACGTGCCCATGACCCAGGCCGCGCTTGGCGCCCACCTCCGCTACGAGACGCTCGACGGGGTCGAGGACCTGGTCATCCACAAGGGCACCCAGAGCGGCAAGGTCTTCCGCCTGCGGGGCCGGGGCGTGCCGCGGCTGGGAGGCGGCGGCAGCCGGGGCGACCTGCTCGTGCAGGTGGTCGTCGACATCCCCGCCGACGTCTCCAAGGAGCAGGAGGAGCTGCTGCGGCTGCTGGCCAACGCCCGCGGCGAAGAGGTGGCGCCGGCCGACACCGGCTTCTTCGCCAAGGTCCGCTCGGCGTTCAAGTAGCCCGGCATGGGTGGTCCCGCGGCGGCCGGGGCCCGGGCCCACGTGTTCGTCGACGATGTGGACTTGCCCGAGCTGGCGGCGTCGGATCGCCACCACCTCGAGAAGGTGCTGCGGCTCCGCGCCGGGGAAGTGGTGACGGCCGCCGACGTCGCCGGGTCAGGGCGGTGGCGGGTGTGCCGGTTCGCGACGTCGAAGGCTGGCGGCCTGGCCCTGGAGCCCGACGGTGAGGTGATGGTCGAGGCGCCGGCCGCCCCCGAGCTGACGGTGGCCTTCGCCCCGACCAAGGGCGACCGGCCCGAGTGGGCGGTGCAGAAGCTGACCGAGCTGGGCGTGGACAGGGTCGTGCCGCTGGTGGCGGCCCGTTCGGTGGTCCGCTGGACGGGCGACCGGGCTGGTGTCGGCAGTCGAGCGCCTGCGGAGGGTGGCGCGGGAGGCGGCAATGCAGAGCCGCCGCTCGCGGCTGCCGGTGGTGGAGGACGTGGCTCCGTTCTCGGCGGTCTCCCTGCGGGCAGGCGCGGCCCTGGCGGTCGCCGGTGGCGATCCTCCCTCGTTGGCGACACCCCTGGTGCTGGTGGGCCCCGAGGGCGGCTGGGAGGTCGAGGAGGTGAGGGTCGGGCTGCCAACGGTGGGGCTGGGCCCGAGCGTGCTGCGCACCGAGACGGCGGCGTTGGCGGCGGGGACGCTGCTGATCGCCCTTCGTGCCGGGGTGGTGTCGCCCCGCTGACACCCCGCGAGCGCCTTTTGTCACGCTCCGAGATTGCCGCGGGGACGGAGAGCGAGATAATCTTCCCTGCCGGCCGTAATTGTGAACGGGGAGGAGGCTCGGTCGTGGACGACGACACCGAGCTGACTGGCCCGGCGCAGACCTACGCCAGGCGGGTGGGCCAGCGCTTGCGGGCCATACGCAGGCAGAAGCGGCTGTCTCTGCAGGAAGTGGAGGCCGCCTCAGAGCAGGAGTTCAAGGCGTCGGTGCTGGGTGCGTACGAGCGCGGCGAGCGGGTGATCTCGGTGCCCCGGCTTCAGCGCCTGGCCGACTTCTACAACGTGCCGGTCGACCAGCTGCTGCCCCGCGAGACCGAGGTCGTCGATTCGACCCCGGACGGCAACGGCGGCGAACAGTCCGAGCGCTCGGCCGCCTCGCAGTCGCCCCGCAAGATCACCTTCGACCTGTCGAAGTTCGAGGGCCTCGACTCCGACCCCGAGCTCGACATGGTGCACAAGTACCTGTCCAGCATCCAGGTGCTGCGGCAGGACTTCAACGGTCGGGTGCTCACCATCCGCCACGACGACATCAGGGCCATCGCCGGGCTGTTCGGCACCGACGCCGACGCGCTGGTGCGTCGCCTCGACGACCTGCAGCTGCGGCTCACGCCGGCCTGAGCGTCAGCCCGTCCGGGCCAGCGGCGCCGGGGGAGCGGGCGGTGCCGGAGGGACGTCGAACACCTGGCCAGGGAAGACGAGGTCGGCGTTGCCCTTGTCGGCCAGGGTCTGACGGTTTGCCTCGATCAGCACCCGCCAGTAGGGGACGATCTCGGCGTCGGTCGGTGTCCGCCCCCACGCCTGCTCGACGATCTCCTCGGCGATGGTCCAGAAGCAGTCTCCCTGCTGCACCGTCCACGTGCCGGTTGGTCGTTCGGCGGGCGTGGCCGGGCGGGCCGACGCGGCGGGCGGCACCGGCGTGTCGGCGGGCAGGCGCCGGAGGACGACGGTGTCGTCGCCGCCGTCCGTCTCAACGGCAGTGACGGCGGTGGTGCTGGTGGTCGACGGCGCCGGCTGAGCCACGGCGGCTCCCACCGGCCCGAGTCCCACCAATCCGGCGGTGATGGTGCCGGCCAGCAGGCGGCGTACCGGCGCGACGGTGAACCGGTCGGCCACCGCCACCAGCCGGGCGGCTCGGATGGCCCGCAGCGCGACGCCCAGGGCGGTGACGATCACCAGGTATGCGCCGCCGCCGAGCGCGCCGACTCGCAGCAGGGCGAAGGCGGCCGTCATCGGCTCTCGCTCGTGGAGCCACGACGACCACCGGCCGGGCGAGCCGAGCGGCGGCGGGGACAGGCCGCCGCCCGACTCGAGCAGCACCGCCAGGGCGGTGACCACCACGACCGCCGTCGCGGCCAACTCGGCGCGACGCCGGGTCATGGCTGGGGGCGGGGCAGGCGCAGGATTTCGGCCGGCTGTGCCCCCCGCTCGACGACGAGCTCGTGGCAGCCGTCGCGGTCGACGTCGGCCGCCCGCAGCGCCTGGCCTCCGGCGACCCGCGCCACCGCCCGGGTGGGAACCTCGCCGTCCCAACCGGTGAGAGGGAAGACCCCGCCAGTGGAGGGGCGCAGGAGGGCAAGGGTGCGCACGCCGCGACACGCCCAGTCGCCGGTGGCCACCACGTCGCCGGACTGGCCCAACGACCATCGCTGGCCCGCCCCCTCCAGGACGCCGTCGGCGTAGCGCAGAGCGTCGAGGCAGCCGTCGCCGTCGACGTCGGCCAGGAGCACCGACGTGACCTCGGGACAGTCGTCGCGCGCCGGCGGACGGGTCGACGTCGGCGCCGGGGCGGTGGTGGTGGCGGCTGCTGCAGTCGTGGTGGGTCCCGGCATGAGGACGGCCGGGCTCGGGGCGGGTGCCCGGGAGACGACGACGAGCAGGGCGACCGCGGCCGCTGCCGCCACGCCGGCCCCGACAAGCGCAGGCCTCGGCCGGCGTCGCCGGACGTCATCCTCCTCGGGCGGCCGTCGTCGGCGCTCGAGTGCCCCGAGCTCGAACTCGGACTCGACGGCGCTGGCGTCATCGCCGCCAGGTGGACGTGCCGGGAGCCGGGTGCCTGGGAGGGCTGTCGCCAGCTCGTCCGCCAGCACCCGGGCCGACGGCCTGGCGGTGATGTCGGTGGACGTGACGTCGTCGGACGTGGCGACGTCGGCCAGCCGTCTCAGCGGCCTGGCCTCGACCCCCATGGCGAAGCGGCGGAGGAGATGACCGAGACCGGCCACGTCGAGCGCAGGATCGAGCTCCTCGACCGCCCCGGGTGGGACCTCGCCGGCATGACCGGCCCGCTCGAAGCCGCAGAGCACCGGCCGACCGTCGGAGCCGACGAGGACGTGGTCGGCATCCACGGCACCGTGGACGATGCCGAGGTCGTGGAGGTCGGCCAAGGTGGAGGCCAGCGCCGCCAGCAGGCCGGCCGCCTCCTCGGCCGCGAGCGGCCCGAAGGCGGCCAGCGAGGGCCCGTCGACCGGGGCGGTGACGAGGATCGGCCGCTCGGCGCTGCCCTCGACGCCGACCAGCTCGACCACGCCCGGGTGCCGGGCGGCCGCCAACAGCTCCGCTTCACGGAGCACGCGCGCTGCGGAACCTGCGTCGTTACCTGAGTCGTTACCGAAGTCGTTCGATGGGTCGAGCTGCACTGTCAGAGTATATCACGCTGTTTCATGCTTCGCACACGCCCGTTTAGGCTGCCGGGCACGAAATCGGTGAGCGGTGGCCCCGTGAGCGGAGTGGCGTTGGCGGTCGCGGCCCTGGCCATGGCTGTAGTCCTGCTGCGGGGGCCGGGCTCCTCCGCCGGGCCCGAGATCGCCCTGCTCGTGGTGGCATTCGGCGCCTTGGCCGTCATGGTGGCCGCCGAGCTGCGTGAGCGACGGCTGGGGCGGGGGATGGTGCTGGCCGTGGGCGGCGCGCTTCTCGTGCTGGCCGTGATCGTCCCCCCGTTGCAGTCCAACGACGTGTGGTCCTACGCGACCTACGGCCGGATGGTCTCCGAGTACGGGGTCAGCCCCTACCGCCAC
The DNA here is from genome assembly GCA_963825765.1 of uncultured Acidimicrobiia bacterium. Taxonomy (GTDB): domain Bacteria; phylum Actinomycetota; class Acidimicrobiia; order Acidimicrobiales; family AC-14; genus CAWGUU01. The sequence goes on along the minus strand of CAWGUU010000003.1, from coordinate 713,454 downwards.
GCCCCCGCCGACTTCCCCGACGACCCGGTGGCGGCGTGGTCGTCCGACTTCTGGCGAGATTCGCCGTCGGTGTACGGGCCGGCCTTCACGGCCGTCTCGGCGGTGGGCATGGAGGTGGCCGGCACGTCCAGGCTGAAGGCCAGGCTGTTCTTCCAGGGCCTCGCCGCCCTGGCGGTGCTGGCGTCGCTCATCCTCGTCGACCGGCGACTGAAGGACGGCATGGCGGTGGCGTTCCTGGCGGTGAACCCGGTGACGGTGATCGCGGTGGTCAACGGTGGTCACAACGACGCCCTCATCGGCTTGGCCCTGCTGGGTGGCGTCCTGCTGGTGGTGGCCAAGCGGCCGGGATGGGCGGGGGCGGTGCTGGCCCTCGGCGCCCTGGTCAAGATCGCCGCCCTCCTGCCCGTCGCCGCTGTGGGCGTGTGGGTCTGGCGCCGGCGCGGCAACCGACCGGCACTGGCGTGTGCCGGCGCCGCCGGAGGCGTCGTGGTCGTCGGCTTCTTGCTGGCGGGAGGGCCTGTCGCCCTTCGGCCCCTGCGCGACGCCGCCCTTCGGTTCACGAACGGGTCGGTGTGGGCGGCACCGCGTCGCTGGCTGGCGTCGGCCTTGACCGGCCCCGGCCGGGACGCCGTCGAGGCCACCAGGCTGTCGGGCCGCATCCTGTCGACGCTGGCGCTGGTGTGCGCCGTCGGCCTGATCGTGTTGGTGCTCCGGAGCGTGCAGCGGCCGGGCGTGGCCCAGGTGGTCGGCGTGTCGGTGCTGGCCTACATGCTCGTCGGCGCCTACGTGCTGCCGTGGTACCTGGCCTGGAGCCTCCCCGCCCTCGCTCTGACGTGGCGGTGGCCGCTCGCCTGGCTGGCGGTGGCCCAGGCCGCCATCCTGCAGCTGACGACGGTGACCGGGGCGCCCGGCGAGTCCCGAGCCTTCCAGCACAGCGTCTACGGGGTCTGGCTACCCATCCTCGAGGTGGTCGCGATTGTGGTCCTGGTCGTGACCGCGCTCCGTGCGTCGACCCGAGTCGCACCGCCCTCGTCGCCGTCGCCGGGTGACGTCATATGAGATGCAATGGCGTAGCACAAATGCTAGAGTCTCGTGAGGCACTGCCGGAGGGCGACACATGAGCGAGCGAGCAGCGGACTACACGGACGATCCTCAGATGCTTGCCGATCGGGTGTTCGAAAACCCGTCGGTGCGGGATGCGATTGCTGCTCTGGAAGAGGAACGGGACGAAAAGGCCCCGGTCCTTATCTCCACCGAGGAATTCCGGCGTCTGTTCGACTGACGTTCCGATCCACTGACCCCGCCGAAGGTCTATTACCCGGAGGAGGCAAACGCCTCGGTCGTACGGGAGTGGGTACGCCTGGAGCAACCGACTGAGCGCACGAGGAACCGCGTCGGGGACTGGCTGGACCGATTGTGGCGCGAGCCGAGGCAGCCGCCCTCGCACGAACGCAGTTGGCCACATCCGCATGGCCGGGACGAGCTGAGACAGGCGCGTATTCCTGGGACGGCTATAGATGCCGTGTACGCAATTCACGAGATCGACGATTGGTCAGGGTCGTGGCGACTGCTGCGCCTCGGGTCCCACTTGGACTTGTTCGCCGACCAATGACCCAGGCCGGGTCAGGGCACGTACGTGTTGAGGAACGCGACCGTGGCGTAGCCCGTCATGAGCGCCAGACACAGACCGATGGCGACCCGTTCGGACCAGTAGTTCGCCGTGATCGACGCCAACGCCAGCACCACCGGGAACGCGCCGAACCCGTAGCGCTCGAACGAGCCCAGGTTCCAGGCGCTGGCGGCCATGACCAGGCTGGCGGCGGCGAAGGCGCCGTAGGACGCCGGCCAGCGTCGGAACGACACCACGACGAGGGCGGCGAACACGACGACCCAGGGCAGGTGGATGGCGTTCCTGCCGACGTAGCCGCCGAGCAGCTCGCCGACGGACTCGAAGATCGTGGCCAACGGGTTGGCGAAGCCGCCCCGCAGATACTCACGGTTCTGCACGCGCAGGGGCAGGAAGGCGTCGTCGAACGTGACCCAGACCCACACCAGGAATGCGCCGGCCCCGGCGACCGGCGCCACCACCGGCAACGCCCGGCGCAGCCGTTCCACGGCGCCGGCGGCCCGAAGCCCCCTCGCCGCCTCGATGGCGGCCGGGATCGCCAAGAGCACTCCAACCGGCCGGGCCATGCCGGCGAAGAAGGCCGCCGCCGCCGCCCACTCCCACCGCTGCCGCCTCAGGGCCATGAACGCCGCCACCGTCAGGCACAGGCTGATGGGCTCGCCGTAGCCCATGGCCATCACGAAGAACGGCGGCACCACGGCGATGAGCCACGCCGCCCGCCGGGCCAGCGCCGCGTCGCCGGTCTCCCGCAGGCTCAGTCGGTGGACGAGGGCCCCCAGCAGCAGGGCGGGCAGGTTGGCGAGGAACAGCAGGGCGATGCCGGCGTTGCCGAGGAACACCGGCGCCAGGGCCCGTCCCAGCAGCGGGTACAGCGGGAAGAAGCGCACGCTCTCGTCGTCGAGGGCGGCGTAGCCCCGGTCGGCGATGCGCAGGTACCAGTCGCCGTCCCACGCCAGCAGGCCCTGGTGGACGCGTCGGTGCACCAGCGGCTCCAGCCCGGGGTCGATGCCCCGGGCCACCAGGTGGGCCAGCCCGAGCGCGAGGAGCACCACCACGCGGGCGGCGATCCAGCCCGGGAGGGCGGCCATCACGTCACGGCGGGCCTCGTCCCACCTCCCAGTCACATTCGAGCCCTATCGGACGGGTCGGGGAAACCGGAAGTGCTTGCTGAGGGTCACCTGCTGGGACTGGTAGTGCGACCCGATCCCCTCGCCGTACAGGGTGTGGGGAGGCTCGATCATCCTGTCGAAGCTCAGCTTGCAGACCCGCTGGCGGTGCTCGACCATGAACGGCACGTCGTGGGCCCGGACCTCCAGCGTCGCCCGGCTGCCCCTGAGCCCGCGGCCCGCCTCGTAGCCGAACCCGGGGTCGAAGAACCCGGCGTAGTGGGTCCGCAGCTCACCGCTGGTGGGGTCGTAGGCGTGCATCTCGGCCGCGTAGGACGGCGGCACGCTGACGGCCTCGGCCGACAGGAGCAGGTAGAACTCCTCGGGCTCGAGGATCAGGCGGCGCTGCCGGTCGGCCACCAGCGGCTCCCAGAACGCCTCCGGCTCGTAGTGCCCGACGTTGCCCAGGTCGAGCAGCTGGCTGTTCTTCTTGGCCCGGTAGCCGATCATGCGCTCGGGGCCGCCGACGAGGTCGAGGCTGAGGAACAGCCCGTCGGAGACGGTCAGATCCGGTGCCGGAACGGGGTCCTCGCCCAGGTAGAGGATGGGATCCCGGCCGTGGAGGGTGTGGATCTCGGCGTCGTCCACCCGCGGCTCGCCTACCATCAGCCGCAGCTGGTTGAGCGACAGGCCTTCCCTTACCCGGATGGTGAACGACCTCGACACGACCTCCAGGTAGAGCTGTCCGTGATAGCCGGGGCCTACCTCGTCGAAGCGGAAGCTGCGGTCGGTGATGACCCGGGTGAAAATGTCGAGCCGCCCGGTGGAGCTCTTGGGGTTGGCCTTGGCCCGGATGGTGGGAGGCAGGGCCAGCTGCTCGCGCAGGGGGATGAGGTAGGGACGGTTGCGCTCGAGGATGCCGCCGTCGTCGCGCAGATCGACCTCGCCCATCGAGTGCTCCGCCAGCTTCTCGGCCACGTCCTTGGTGTCGGGCAGGAAGCTGCAGCGCAGACGGTAGGCCCGCCGACCGAGGGTGAGGTCGAGGCTGGCGGGCTGGATGCTGCGATCGGGGATGCGGAACGGGTCGGCGCTGATGTGGCCGGCGTCGATCGCCTTGCGCAGGTGGATGTCGGGCAGGACGCCGAACTGGCGCCCTTCGATCTCTGTCACGCCCTGATTGTCGATCGCTCGGCCTCGATTGTGGTGCGGGTCGCCGCGATGCTAGGCGGCACAGGCGGACGCGGCTTCGGCCTGGGCGGGGCCGGCGACGGCGCTGGCGTGGACATCGGCCTCGTGCGGTCCGCCAGGGATGGCCCGGGCGAACACGTAGCTCACCCGGGACGACGCCGTGACCTTGACCGTCCACGGACACCCGGCCGCCACCGGCGGGCTGGCCACCGCCTGGACGGCCAGTCCGGCGTGGCGGGTCTGGTCTATGGCGGACCGCACCTTGGCCACGGCCAGGGATTCGACGGCGGCGGTGTCGAGCTCGACGCGATCGTGCTGATAGAAGACGGCGTTGTCGACGGCCTGGCTGGCGGCGTCGTTGGCTGCGGCGGCGGTCGCGTTCCCCAGCTCCCGCTGGCCCATGAAGGCGATCGACGTGTCGACGGCGATGGCGGCCAGCACCAGGACGATCAGGATGGCAGCAGGGAAGAGCAGGAGAGAACTGCCCCGCTCAGACATTGTCGCACCGGGCCGAAGCGGCGGGGACACCGTCGCGGAAGGGGTCGACGATCTCGGCGTGCCTCGCGGTGGCGGTGAGGCCGGCGCCCTGCCCGCCCACCCACGGCAACGTCACGGCGGGGACCTGGTAGCTGGCCTCGAACCGGACAGTGGCGCAGCGGGCGAAGGAAGCGTCGACCGCCGTGAGCTGCATGCGGGCGGGGTCGCGACCATGGCCGCTGATCGCCTCCCGGGCCGCGGCGTCGGCCAAGGCCAGCGGGTCGGAGCCAGGCGGGGCCTCGACGTAGGCCCGAGTCGCCTCGCGTGCCGCCGAGGCAACGGCCATCTTGGCGTCGACCACTGCCCAGGCATTCGCCGCCAGCAGCACGCCCACCACGAACGTCAGCAGCCCGAACACCATGGCCTCGAGCCCGGCCGCCATCCCCAACTCATCCCGGTGCCAGCGGCGGCTCACCCGAATTGCTCCACCCTCACCCGTACGGTGCGGTCGATCTCGTCGAATGCCAGCGGCCCGGCGAGCGAAGGCAGGAGCATGTGCGGGTTCTGGGCGTGCACCGCGAGGACGACCGTCTCCCCGTCGGTGGCGCTCCAGTCGAAGGCGACCCGGTCGGCGTAGCGGCCGAGCGACTGGCGCGCGTCGGCCTCGGCCTGTGCCATCGACCCAGGCCCGCCGTCGGCCCCCGCCACCCGCCGGGCGGCGTCGTACGCCACCGCCGTCACGACCGACGTGGCGTACAGGTTGAACAATGCCTGGACCGCGAAGAGGAGCAGGCCGAGGAAGACGACGAAGCCGATCCACGCAGAGATCGGCCCGCCGCCCTGTTCGCCTCGGAAGCGGAGCTTCCTCGGCGAGCTTCCAAGGCGCTTCGGGCGACCGGCGGAGCCGGTTCGCCCTTCGCCGTCCATCTTCTGCCGGCAGCCGTGGGGTCCGCCTTCGGCGGAGCCGGCGGCCGCCGGGAGAGTCAAAGGCACAGTTGCCCGGGTGTGACTAACTGCCGATCTTCCCGATCTGGGTCGACGTCTGGCTGCTGGCGTCGCCCCAGATGGACTTGAAGCCCACCCACATGAGGGCGCCGAGTGCGGCGAAGATCAGCACGGCGATGGCCGACGACACGACTCCCTCCCCCCGCTCGTCGGTCCCTGCAGCGGTGATGAGGCTCGCCATCAGGCTCCGGGCCCACACGTAGGCCCGCAGCGTGTGCTCGTACAAAGTGTCTCCTTTCGACAGTCACGGCGATGCGAAGAGGCGAAGGGCCTCGAGGAAGGGGACGGCGATGAAGACCACCCCGGGCAGCAGGGCGGCGATGGTGACGGGGATCCAGACCTGCTCGCCTCGGCGCTCGGCGGTCTCGACCAGGCGGCGCTGGAGGTCCTTGCGGATGGCCCTTGCCTCCTCCGACAGGAGCCGGCCGAGGTCGCTGGCCTCCCGATTCAGGGCGAGGACGGGGAGCAGGCGGCGAAGGGCGTCGACGTCGGCGACCTCCTCCCATTCCCGCAGGGCGTCGATCTCCGACAGGCCCTGGCGGACACGGGCGCACACTCGGGACAAGTCACGGGCGGTGCAGCCCCGTCCACGCGACGCAAGCCGGTTGAGGGCCGCGCCGAGGGAGTAGCCCGCCGACAGCAACATGGCCAGCTGCTCGGCGACGACGGGCAGCTCGACGACCAGCCGTCTCTTCCAGCGGTCCGACGCCGAAGCGAGCTGCTGCTCCACGATGAGGAACGCCAGCAACGGCCCGCCCAGGACGAACAGCAGGGCGGCCGCGGGCGGCGGCCGCAGCACGATCCCGAGAAGCACACCGGCGGCGAAGCCGACGCCGGCCCAGCCCAGCTGGCGGACCCGGAACGCGGTGACGTCGAGCGGCGAATGGACCCGCTTCAGCCGGGTCGCAAGGTCCTCGCTGACGCCGAAGGCGCCGGCCACGCGCTCGCCCAGTGCCCGGCTCAGGGGCTTGACGACGTCGCGGAACGTCTCCACCGACAGCGGTCCGTCGCGCCGGCGCCGGTGGCTCATGCCTCCCGGGGCGTACGGGCGGAGCCGCTCCACGACGCTCGGCCGGCAGAACCACCGGCGCTCGGAGAGCAGGAGGACGGCGCCGACCCACATGGTCAGGCCCCACGCCACGGCCATGCGCCCGTCAGTCAACGAACACCCGCTCCTCCTCCGGCAGCCGCAGGAGGCGTGCCGACCACAGCCAGCAGGCCACGACCATGGCCACCGCCACGACGGCCGCCACCTGGCCGAAGGCGGTGCTGTAGGCGGCCCGTCCGTCGCCGATCGACAGCCCGGTGAGGGCCATGCCGATGGGGACGAACAGCACGAAGCGCCGGGCGAACCGGACGCCGGCCTGCTTGGATTCCGCGTCCTTGCGGCCCTGGACGTCGGCCGTGCGGTCCTCGACGAGCGCCGCCAGCCGCCGCTGGACGTCGCTGCCGCCGACCTCGTGGGCGACCAGCAGCGTCTCGCAGGCGGCGTCGGCGGTGGCGTCGGCCAGCCCCGCCTTGAGCACCGACAGGCTGGCCGGGAAGTCGGTGGTGACCAGCCAGTGCCGGGTGGCGGCCTCGAACGCGGCCCGCATCTCGTCCGGCCCTCGGCGGCCGACCTCGAACAGCGCCTGCGGCACCGACCGTCCGAGCGCCCCTGTCAACAGGGCGATCTCCTCGATCATCCGGGGCCAGGCCTCGGCCGCGGCGCGGCGACGACGGCGCCGCCGCGCCCGGTAGGACGCCACCGGGTAGGTGGCGGCGAAGGCGCCCACGGCCACCGCCGGCAAAGGGCTGCCGAACAGGGCGAACGTGAGGCCGGAGCCCAGCACGAACAGCAACGCCATGACCCACAGGAACTCCGACGGCCTCACGTCGTCGAGGCCGGCCTGGGCCAGCCACTGCTGGGCCCGCTGGGAGCGGCGGCGTCGGCCCGGCGCCGTGGTGGCCGGACCGACGCCGAGCCCGTTCCAGCCGAGCGCCAGCGAGGTGTAGAGGAGGAAGACACCGGTCGAGCCGGCCACGGCTACGAGGACAGCTCCCATCAGCCGACCGTCGCCGTCGCCCCGGCCCGGGGCGTTCTCGTGGACGTCGAGCGGCGCTGGCCGGTGACGACGCGGGCCGACGAGCGGGACCCGGCCCGGCGGTCGGCGTCGGGATCGAGGAGGGTACGAACGTCGAAGCCGGCCTCCGACAGCGCTCGGGCCGCCCGAACCGGGAGGTTTCCCGTCCAGGCCAGGGGCTCGTCGACCCCAGGCCGGGCGAACAGCTCGGTGACCGTGAACTGGGTGGCATCGGGCCCGGTCTGGGACTCCTCGACGGCGATCACCTCGCTGACCCGCACCTTTCCGCCGATGCGTGTGCAGTGCACGACGATGTCGATGGCCTCGCTCACCAGCGCGCTCAGGGCCGTCATCGGGAGCTCGTTGGACGTGTCGGCCAGCTGGCAGATGAACCGCAGCCGGGTCAGGGCCTGGCGGGCCGAGCCGGCGTGGATGGTGGTGAAGCCCTTGACGCCGGACGAGAGCGTGAGCAGCAGCGGGAGCGCCTCGCGGTCGCGCACTTCGCCGACGACGGCGATGTCGGGCGCCATGCGCAGGAAGCCCGACACCAGGCGGCGCAGGTCGACCTCCCGGCGGTCCTGCCGTGCCGGTCGCGTCTGCATGCTGGCGACGTTCGGCAGCGGCAGATCGGCCTCGAACACCTCCTCGGCGATGACCACCCGCAGGCTCGGGTCGAGCTCGGCCGCGCAACAGGAGAGAAGGGTGGTCTTACCCGATCCGGGAGCGCCGGAGAACACGGTCGACAGCCGGGCGCGGACGCACGCCCGCAGGAACTCGGCGACCCTGGTGTCGAGCATGTCGCGCTCGACCAGCTCTCGCAGCGAGCGGAAGGGGACCCCCGTGAACTTGCGGATGTTCACGAGTACGTGACCGTCGCGCCCGACGTCGCCGTGGACGATGTGCAGGCGGGCCCCGGTGTCGAGCTGGGCGTCCTGCAGGCCTTCGGCGGGGTCGAGCTTGCGGTGGCTGCCGGACGCGTCGTCGAGGATCTTGGTGAGCGTCCGCAGGACGTGCTCGTCGTCGTTGAAGACCTCGTCGTGGTAGCAGCTGGGCCCCTGGTGGCGCTTCACGAAGATCTGGTCGGGACCGTTGATCATGATCTCCCACACGTCGTCGTCGGCCAGGAGGGGCTCCAGCGGCCCGTAGCCGGCCAGATTCCGGAACGCGCGCGACGCCACGATGTCGGGATCGGTGAGGTCGAAGGACCGCAGGCCTCGGCTGAAGTCGTGGGACCACGCCTCGACCTCGTCGCGGACAAGCCCTCGAAGCTCGGCCCGGCCGTCGTCGCCGGAGACGTCGAGCGACAGCTCACCCGCCCGCCGCTGGACCCGATGCTCGATTTCCTGCAGGGGTGAGACCTCACGGCCGTCGGCCGCCGGGTGGGCGCCCATCAGATCGCCGCCTCCTCGCCACCGTCCCACGCACCGAGTGAGCCGGGCCGAACCCTTCCGCCCGCGCTCGACAGGCTCGGGAGATGCCGGCCCTCGGACCGCTCCAGCACCGCCGCCAGCGCGCCGGCTAGGGGATCGCCAAGCAGGGCGGGGAGGCGGCGCCCGTCGTGAAGGTCGTTGTCGATGTCGCGCTCGGCCAGGTGGACGGGCGAGGCGAGTAGCCCGTGGGTGACCGGCCGGGCCAGGTCGGCGAGGGCCGTCCCCAGCACCGCCCGGGTTCGTGGCGAGCGCGAGGCTCGATTCAACACAGGCACCACGCGGTCGGCGTCGACGCCGTGATTGACCAGCTCGGTGATCACCCGCACCAAGCTGTGGACGCCCTTCAACGAGGAGCTGCCGACGGCGAACACGGCGTCGGCCCTCGTCACCGCCGTGCGGGCCATGACGTTGCGCTCCTCGACGTCGATCGACCCGCAGGCGTCTTCGCCCTCGAGGTCGGGGTCGACGTCGCAGACGACGGTGCGGTAGGCCCGGCACAGCGTGTCGAAGGCGGCCTCGAAGGCCTGGGGCCGCAGCGCCGGCCAGAACCGGGCCCGGCGGATGCCGAGGAGCAGGTGGTAGCCCCGCTCCGGCACCATGAAGCACAGCCCCCTGGCCGCGTCGCAGGACGGCTGCCCGCCGCGGTGGGCCTCCACCAGCTCCTGCAGTCCGGGCGCCACGTCGCGGACGTCGTGGAGCATGGCGTGCTCGGCGTGCAGGCGCAGGTCGGCCAGCAGGACGAGGCCGGCGGTCCGAACGTCGTCGCCGAGGGACTGGGCCAGGGCCATCGCCGCGGTGGACACGCCGGTGCCGCCCGGGCCGGTGACGGCGACGACGGTGCCGCGCCACTGGGGGGCGACGGGCCGAGCCAGCAGGTCGGCCGCGGGCGCTTCGCTGCGACGGATGGTGCGGGCGCACGCCACCAGGGCGGTGACCAGCTCGTCGCGGGTGAAGCCCGGGCCCAGCACCCGGGCCGCGCCCAATGCCGGCCAGTCGCGCGTCGCTCGGCCGTCGTCGACGATCAGTACGGCGCAGTCGGCGGCGGACGCTGCGGCCAGCAGGTCGCGGTCGACGGCGGGCAAGCCGGCGTCGGCCACCAGCGCCGAGAACGGACGGCCCGACGCCAGCCGGGCCCTGACCTCTTCGGCCGAGACACACTTCAGGAACTCGGCGGGCAGGGCACCGGAGGTCGACCAGATCCCGACCGAGCGGAACCATTCGGCTCGGGCCGGAGCCAGGCCGAGGACGACGAAGCGCTCGCCGGCGATCACGGGACGGGCGCTGGCTGTTTGAACGCGGGCGGGGGCCCACCGTCGTTCGGGACCCCCGTGGTGCGGATGACCGTGAGCTTCCCGGCCTGGGCGGCATGGGCCAAGGCCAGCGCCTGCGTCCCGTCGCCGAGGGCCACGGTGACCAGCACCGGGCCGGTCTCGCCCAGCCCGCTTCGTCCCCGCTCGAGGCCGACGACAAGCACGCCGCGGGCCACACCGACGGTGTAGGCGTCGTTGCCCGTGCCGTAGGTGGCGACCAGGTCGATCTGCTCGCCGGCGGTGATGGCCGGGCTCAGATGGCCCCGCTCGACGGTGAACGACATCTCCCGGCTGCCGACCTCGCCCGCCTTGGCCACCACCGCGCTGGCCTGGACCAGCTCACCCGGCTCGAGGGCGGTGAGGAGAGTGGTGCCGACGAGTACCGCCGGGTCGTGGAAGGCCCTGGCCCGCGCCGCCGGCGAGAGCTCCATGGCTTCGGTGGCGAGGTCGCCCGCCTGGAGCCGGGTGCCGGCGGCCAACGGGTGGGCGGCCACCGCGTAGGTGTCGCCGGCGTGGTGCCCTGCCCGCGACGCCACCGAGAACAGGCCGACGGCCGCAGCTGCAACCAACAGCCCGCCGACCACGGCTCGACTGCCCGGCAGCGACCGGCGGGTGGCAATCGGCCGGCCCGCGCCGTTCGGGCCCGTCCCCGCTCCGTCCACCCTTGGAAGAGATGCCGTCTCGGCCATCGCACCCGCCCTCGTCCGTCTGCCCGATGCAGAGTAGTGAAAAACATCGGAACGACACCAGAGGATAAGTTCGGGATTTCCCGTGGATTGGGTGTTGACGACCTGTTGACCAGCTGGTGATCCAGCGATAAGGCGGTGTTTAGGGCGAACGGATCGACGAACCGGGGCGACGTAGGCGCGTATGGCGCGACTGTGTCGCCCCAGTTCGGCGCCGGCACAGGGCCGCGCCGAGGCTACAGCGGTAGGTGGTCGGCGTAGACGAGGCGGAAGCGGACGGGTTTGTCGTCGGGGTGGGCGATGATCTGCACCGGTACGCCCACCTCGGGCGGTTGGAGCGGCTCGACGGTGAACGTGTCGTGCTTGACGATGTCGTCGGCTTCGGAGAGATCGGTCTGCAGTAGCTCGTACTCCCGGATCGTCAGCCGCAGCTGCTCGCCCGCCTGGGCCGAGGGGATCGGCACCGCCCCCGCGTAGAGGATGTCGGAGTACGCCTTCTGGATCGACAGCGACAGCCGCACCTCGTCGCCGACGTTCGTCCAGGCCAGGTCGGTCGTGGCCCCCGCCGGCAGCCGCTCGACCTGGGCCACGGCGAACCGGCTGAGGTTCATGCCGGCGTCCCCGGCGGCCGCGCCGCCCCCCAGCACGGCCTCGGCCACCTCGTTGTAGCCGGCCGGTCCCCGCAGGCTCACCCGGGCCACCGTGCCGCTCGGCCTGGTCATCGACGCCGTCCGGGCCGGGGCCAGCTGGGCCCATTCCGGCGTCACCACCCGAGACAGGTGCACGCCGGAGATCGACGACGGCTGGTACCGGGCCAGGCCGAGGCGCACGAACGGGAAGTAGGACGTGCCCGCGTCGATGTCGATGTCGCAGTACCAGAGGCCCCGGGTCGGGTCGAAGCGGGGCCGGTGCCCGATGGCGGCGACCGTGTTCCCGGGCGCCTCGGCCAGCGACAGCCCGGTGCCCACCCGCGTGCGCAGCGGGAACTGGTGGATCCACGGCCCGGTGGCAGGGGTGTCCGAGCCCCAGATCGGGTCGTTGCCCCACCGGGTGACGACCTTCTCGGGGTCGCCGCTCCTGAAAAAGCCGGCCAGCCCCAGGCCGAGGCCGAGTGAGGCGCTGAGCTGGGTGACCTGGAAGGCCGAGAGCTCCCCTGCGGCGGCCGTGTCGGCGCTGTCGCCCGGCGCCGGGTCGGTGAGTCTCTGGACACCCGCCACCAGCCGCTCGGTGGCCGACAGGCGGGCGGCCCCCGCGCCCGCCAGCTGGCCCTGGGCCAACAGCCGCCCGGCGGCCTCGTCGGCTGCCGCCCGGGCGATCGCGTCCACCGTGAAGCCCTTGGCCAGGTCGAGCGGCCAGACGAAGTAGGGCTGGTCGGGCACGACCACGGCCAGCAGCTCGCCTGCGCCCGAGGAGTACCAGGGCCGGTCCAGGTAGACCCGCAGGCCGGCGGCCCGGATGCGGCGGGTGACGTTGGGCAGGCGGATGTTCGGCGGCAGCGCCACCGCCCCCTCCCGGACGCCCGCCGCGAACAAAGCCCGGTTGTTGCGGATCCCGGCGAGGGCGGTGGCCACGCGGGGCTGGAGGGCGTCGGCGCTGAGCCCGGCGATCAGGCCGCGGAAGTTGTCGTCGGTCCAGCGGAAGGTGGGCACCACGTAGAGGACGCCGGGCGGGTCCGGCCGGCGGGAGCTGGGCACGTTCAGGGCCCGGTCGGGGCCCAGGTTGGTGATCAGGTCGGCCTGGTCGGTGATCTCGGGCGGGAAGTACTCGCGGAACCGGGTGGTGGCGGTGGCCCGGTAGGTGACGTCGCGGTGGCGGGTGTCGCGGAACTCGTGGCGCACCCGGTGGACGGCGGGGGTCGCCCCCGCGGCGGGGACGTCGTCGCGGCCGGTGCGGCAGGCGTCCTCGGTGGGCTCCAGGAGGAAGTCGACGACGTGGGCCGCGCCCTCGATCTCGCCCAGGTTGTCGGCGTCGTTGGGGGCGTCCTTGGCCAGGTCGTCGACCGGCTCGGTCCAGACGGCGTCGAGGTCGAGCCGGCCGGTGGACTTGGCGTGGTTGTCGATGCGGCCCTCGAGGACGGCGAAGGTCTCGCCCTGCGAGCGGCGCACACCGCTGTTGTCAACCGAGACGACGGGGGACAGGAGCGGCTTCTCGACGGCGTGGACGATGGTCAGGTCCTGGGACGGCGTGATCATCCAGTGCAGCCCGAGCTTGGCCATGCTCAGCTGGGCGGCCCGCACCGCCGCCGGCAGCAGGTTCCAGATGCCCATGACGTCGAGGCCGCCGTCGATCGGGAACGAGCTCAGCCGGACCGTGACCATCTCCGCCTGGCGCAGGAACACGGTGAGCAGGCGCAGGTCGGGTTCCCACTTCACCGCCTGCTGGGCGGCGGTGGTGAGGCCGCCGTCGACGATGCGGAGGCGGATGGGCTTGCGGTCGGGCCACGTCCCCGGCCACGCCTGGGTCCGCGTCGGGGCGGCGCCCGGCAAAGAGGTCAACGACGCCCCCGCCGACAACGGGTCGGGCAGGTACGGCATGGAGAGATCGTCGGTGTCGCGCACCACGTACTCGCCCGACTGCAGCGCCCCGCCCTTCTCCAGCGTGGTCAGGTCCGTCGGCGTGGCGGCCGGGTCGGGGTTCACGACGGCAGCGCCGGGGCCCGGCAGCATGAACGAGCCGGCCTCCCGGGCGGCGATGTCGAACTGGGCGTCGACGGCGGCCTGGGCCGCGCTCAGCCCGATGGCCACGTCGAACATGGCGTGCCACTCGGCCAGCTGCACCGACGACTTCGGGGCGGCCAGGTGCCGCTCGTTCAGGTCGAGGTAGGCGGTGGCCGCATCGGTGTGCCCGGCCAGCGCGGTGATCCGGGCCAGCGCCACGTAGGCCCCGGGCAGCACGCCCAGGGTGCTGCGGACGACCATCCGGTTGAGGGACTCGCCCTCGGTGAAGCCGGCGCCGGGGGAGCACCGCGGGGGAGGGGACCGGGTCGAAGCGCTGGAACAGGACGGGGTTGGTCTGGTGGGCCTCGACCAGGTCGCGCTCGGGGACGCTGTTGCCGGCCAGGTCGACGGCCCGGGCCCGGAACCGGTAGGTGCGGCCGAAGCGCAGGCGGGGCAGGCTGCCCGGCGTCGGCTGGAACTGGGTCACCAGCGGGAAGTCGGCGGGCGGCTCGGGGTCGACGGTGCCGACGTCGTCGCCGGCGTTGTCGACGATGGCCTGCCCGGGGCGCTTGGCCGCCAGGCTCCAGCCGTCCCATCCGAACACCGCCTCGTGCAGGTACAGGTCGGCGTCGGTCTCCCCGGGCACCGACGAGCTCGATGCGCCCTTGACGAAGCCCTCGTCGGGCTTCACCGGCACCGGCACCGGCCCGCCGGGACGCTCGACGGTGTACGTGCCCTCCCGCGCCACCAGCGTGTGCCACTTGCCGGAGTCGTCCCTGACGTCGGGGCGGTAGCCGCGGGTGACGTCCTGGGCGAAGAGGTCGGCAGGGGTGTCGGAGGTGTGGTCGGCCTCGTGGGCCTCGGCGTTGTCGATGTGGCCGACAAGCTGGCGGGCGCGGTCGTCGCGGGTGACGACGAAGCCGCCGGTGCGAAGGGCCGGCAGGGAGGCGGCGTCCTCGGACATCGACCGCTCGGTGGAGCCCAGGTGGGCGGCGATGCGACGGACGTTGGCGGCGAAGTCGATCGTCTTGAGGGCCGATCCGTCGACATCGATCTGGTGGACGCCGAACCGCTTGCCCTTGTCCTCCAGCCGCAGGGTCCCGTCGGCCAGGTCGTCCTCGTCGTCCCTCGGCAGGGGGATGAACCGGGTGTCCCGCTGCTCGAAATTGGTCCAGGGCCTGGCCGCCTCCTTTTGGGCGAAGCTGAGGTCGGGCGGTGCCGACGGGACGTGCACGCGGATGCGGCCGTGGGTGCCCATCCCCGCCGGCGGCTTGACCAGGAGGTCGACCGCCAGCCCGACGGGACGGAGCAGCCGCGGGTAGTCACCCAGCGAGGCGCAGTAGCCGTGGAAGTCGATGTCCGGCGGCTTGGGCGGGTCGGGGACCGTGGTCGGGCCCAGCGGATCGCGGGTGTTGGGCCGGTCGTAGAAGCGCTGGGCCTGGACGAAGGCGAACTGCTGGGCCTCCGCCGGCGACAGGCCGCTGCGGTCGAAGAACCGCCCGCGAGGGGCCTTCCCCGTCTCGCCCGTGAACCGGGAGTCGATCCCCTTGTAGAACTCCTGGGGGTTGAAGCCGACCAGCCCCAGCGTCCGCCCGAGCACCGCCAGTCGCCCCTTGGTGGCGGGCGGGAAGCTGGTGGGGGAGTTGGCGGCGACGTCGAGGTAGAGGTTCAGGATGTGGTCGGCGACGTCGGCGGTCGGGTACGTGAGCACCCGACGGTTCGATAGGTCCTTGAACTCGCCGGTCCGCACCCCCACCTTGGCCGGGTCGAACAGGAGCGCCCAGGTGGCGGGGTCGGGCGGCTCGGACTCGGGGTCGGGATCGGTGGCGACCGGCCCCGAGCCCTCGAACTCGATGACGAGCCCGCCCTCCTCGCGCAGCCGGGCGAAGGTCGAGGGCCAGTTCTCGAACGCCGGGAACGACGACAGGAACAGCGAGCCGGCCCCGTCGGTCGACAGGCGAGGCGACACGAAGACGGTGACCTTGAGCAGGCCAGATCGGTCGATCCCGTTGGGCAGGGCTGTGAGGATGACCGACTCGGTGGCCACAGGCGTGTGCTCCTCCTCAGGCGTCGGCGAACGCGCGGCAGTACAGGTCCCACGGACGCACCGCCCCGGGCGGGGCCCCCGGCGGCAGGCCCATCTGGTCGACGAAGGTCGGGTCCCCGTTGGCGCCTGCGAACTTCTTCTCGCAGGAGACCTCCACCGAGAACGAAAGGAAGAAGATCTCGATCTCGATGGTGAGCGTGGCCCGCCCGACGGCCTTGCCGGTGGCCGTCTCGTAGGTCAGCTCCAGGTACAGCTCGATCGACGCCGAGATCAGGCCCAGCACGTCGACCTCGCCCCGCAGGCGGAAGTAGCCCGACAGGGTGGCGTCGGTGTTGCCGTCGACCATCTCCAGCTTGAAGTAGATGCCGGCCATGATCGAGACGCCGCCGCTGGCCACGCCCAGGTTGATGGAGATGGCGGCGCCGAACTCGAAGGACGCCTCCAGGATGCGCACGCCGTCGGGGGTGAGGGTGATGCCGAAGAAGCCCCCTCCGCCGAAGAGCATGACCGTCAGGCGGAACGGGTTCTCCCGGGTGCAGAAGTTGAAGCCCACCTCGAGGGACTCGTCGACGAACGGCACGCTGAAGTGGGCACCGAGGGAGATGTTCTCCAGGCTCATGATGCCGACCGCTAGACTGGGAATCCCGAGGTCGAACCCGGCCTTGATGCCCTCGGCGGTGACGTCGAGCGACGGCGGGTCGCTGAAGCCGTCGAACGGGATGATGTCGCGCAGAGTGTTGACGAACGTCAACGGCCCGGCGAACTCGATCCCGTTGCCGGGCCGGAAGACCACGTTGACGTCGGGCTTCTTGCCCGGCTCGATGGAGAACTCCAGCTTGTCGAAGTGCAGGATCAGGAACGTCGCCGGGCCGATGAGACGTAGGTCGACCGGCGTGATGGAGCAGGAGACGAGCACCGTCGGCTTCAGTCCCGGCTTGGTCGGCGCCTGCACCTCCACCGCCAGGCTGAGGGTGGCGGCCCCGATCGGGTTGTGGGCCGGGGAGGCGTCGACAGGGGAGAGGATGGAGTCGCCGACCGATCCCGACGGCCATCTGGGGATGTCGGTCGACCAGTCGAGGCGGGCGGTGACGACGTCGGGGAGCAACTCGCCGCGCGCCAGCTGCTGCAGCAGGGCGGCCGCAGCGGCGGCGTCGCCCAGCTGCTCCTGGAGGCGCTGGGCGATGCCGACGATCTGCACCCGCTGGGGTCGGGGAAGGGCGTCGAGCCCGTTCACCGCCGAGATGAAGCCGCCGAGGGCGCCGGCGATGGCGGTGAGGTCGCCGGACAGGTCGGGCGGGGTGGCCGGGTTGGCGGTGAGCAGGCCGACGTCGGCCACGAACGTCTGCAGCGCGTTCTTCAGGGTGGTGGCGGCCCCTCCCGCCTGGGCCTCGACCTCCTTGGCCGCGGCCAGCAGCCGTCGGGCGTTGTCGACGAGCGTGGTGGCGGCATCGAGGGTCTGGGCGACGAACGACGGCACCTTCGACGCGTCGAACCCGACCGCCTTCAGCAGGTCGGTGAGCTTGACGACGCCGAAGAGCTTGGCCTTGACGCCCTCGAAGAACTTGGAGGGGTCGAAGGTGCCGGGCGAGCCGGGCGTGCCGATGGCGGCGGCCGGGTCGCCGCCGATCGGGCCGGTCAGCCGGCTGAGGGCGGAGACGTTCAGGCTGGGCGTGACCAGCCCGCCCGAGCGGTCGCCCTGGCCGGCGAACTCCATCGCCGTCTTGGTGACGAGCTCGAGGAACACCTCGGCGGTGTTGTCGGTGAAGCCTCGCCGCCGGTACGCGGCGGGATAGCGGAGGGTGACCGGCGTGGCCTGGCCGGCCAGGGCGCTCATCGCCGGCACCACCCCCTCGAAGTCGTGCAGGACGGGGACGAACCGGGGGTCGTCCTGGGCGACCGAAGCGGCATCGGGGAGGACGGCGATGTCGAACGTCAGCGCGTTGGTGGCGACCGTCGTGTCGTCGGTGGTCGTGCTCCCGGCGAAGGCCAGGCGCTGGCCGTCGAGGGGCATGCGGCGCTCGACCGGGCGGGGGTCGCCGTTGTAGGCCACCGCCGACTTGGCCAGCCCTGGCTGGGCCGGATTGGTGAAGCTGGCGTCGTTCAGTCCCCGGTCCATGAAGGCCAGCGGAGCCCTGAACTCGACCACGTTGCCCTCGCCGTCGACCGCCACCATCTTGAACGGGAACGGCGACCCGCCGACGTAGGGGACGAAGAGGAAACCGTCGCTCGACATGCTGTGGAGCATGGGGTCGTCGAGGTCGGGCGTGGCCCGCGTGAGGATCCGTACTGTCTTGAGCGGCATGGCCAGGTTGGCCAGGGTGTCGCCCGCCTTGGTGGGATCGACGTTGACCAGCGGGCCCGCGGTGAACTGCTTCTCGAACTCGCGGACGACGATGAACATCCGCTGGAACAGGTAGGCGACGGGGCCGTTGGCGCCCTGGGCGATCTTGCGCTCGGTCAGCTTGACCAGCGACGCCTTGTGGCCGAAGGGGCAGAGGAACCCGGCGTAGACGACCTTGACCTCGTGGTCGCGGCCCATGCCGGCCCGGTGCTTCCACTCCTCGATGGTGAGCGGGCCGTCGGGGAGGGTGGGGAACTGGGCGCGGCTCTTGAGCCATCCGCCCAGGGTCGAGAGCATCATCTGCTCCACCGGCACGGCCCGCGGCGTCCACGGACTGCGCTGCCTGGTGAGGTGGAAGTTCGACGTCTCGTGGACGAGCATCATGCGGTCGCGGCTGTTGAGGGTGGTCCGTACGGTGAGCGGCGGGTTCTCCTTCGGGTCTTGGCTGGGGAGGTCGGCGAGGACGGGCGGCGAGTGGAACGGGTGGCCCGTCTCGGCGAAGTCGCGGGACCAGATGGCCCGCATGGTGCGGTAGTAGGTCGAGAGCTCGTCGACGGTGGGCGTGCCGTCCTTGGCCGTCGCCCGGAGCCCGAGCCGGGTGTGCCACAGCTCGACCCGGGTGTCGTGGACGACGGCAGCCCGGCTGTGGGCCCACGCCGCCCTGTTGTTCGGGGAGACGACGAGCCGCCATGGCAGCTCGATCGAGGTTTCGGTGGGGCTCGGGGCGTCGGGGAGCGGCGGGGTGGCGAGGAGCGCGCCGATCCCGACGAACCTGTTCACGTCGATCAGCTCGCCGACCCGGACGGCGGCGACGGTCTGGAGGGCGCTGTCGAGCCCGAACCGCCGCTCCAGGTTGACCGCCGTGCGGTTGACCCGGGCGAAGGCGACGGCGTTGGCAGCGAGAAGGTCGGGGTCGGTGACCCGGACCCTCGCCGCGCCGGCTGCGGTGGTGATGGTGAGGGCGGCCAGGTTGAACTGGCCGCTGGAGACCAGGTCGCGCCACGGCCTGAGGACCAGAGGCGGAGGCGGGGGCGCGGCATGGGGCGCCACCGCCAGCTCGAGGGTGGCCATGGCGCGGAGGATGCCCTCGACCGTGTACTCGATCTGCTGGTCGGTGACCCGGAACACGAGCCGGGAGCTGGCGGCAAGGGAGGAGAAGACGGGCGGCACCTCGAGGGGCAGGTCGCTGCCCGTGGCGGCATCCGGGTCCTCCTTGCCGGGCGGGTTGGTCTTGCCCGTCGGTATGCCCTCGGCCGTCTGGAAGAAGGCCCGCTCGATCACGTGCTGGGGCGGGAAGGTCACCACCAGGAACGCCGGTCGGTTCTTGACGTTGCGCTCGAGTGCCGGCGGCTGTCCCGACCGGCCCGAGGCCCACGCCAGGTTGACGAAGGAGCACCTGAGGAACAGCAGGTCGTCGGTGCGCAGCAGGTCGACCGGCTGGGGTACCAGGAGGAGGCGGCCCGGACCGGCGACCGCACCGGCCGCCGCGCCCACCCCCGGCCGCGCGCCGGCGGCGGCGATGGCCTCGGCCAGGTCGGGTCGGGCGAGCGGCACCGTGGTCCTCGCCGCCAGTCGGGTGGGTGTGGTCGGTGCGGTGAGATCCCTCAGCGGCCGCAGAACCATGCGACGCGCTTCAGCCTCTGCCGGTGGGGATCGGCGGCGTCAGGTCGGCCGCCTCGCTGAAAGCGCTCCTCACGTCTCTCTGCACGCGTGCTCCGTTCCCTTTTCCGTGCTCGGCAGCGGTCTAATCCCGAGGCCGAGGGCCGTCAAGAGCGGGCCGTGGGCTTTCGTCAGCCTTGATCGACGACGTCGCTCACGCCCAGCTCGGACAAGACGGCGGCGTAGTCGCGGCCGGCCCGGGCGGCGGCGGCGTGGTCGCCGGAGGCCTGGTAGGCGCCGACGAGAGTGCGCCAAAGCCCGTCGCGGTAGCTGTCGATCTCGAGTCCTCGCTGGCAGGCGTGGGCGGCGGCGGCGTACGCCCTCTCGGCCAGGTTGATCCCGGCCACCATCTCGGCCAGGTCGGCGGCCGTCGAGCGGTGGCACTCCCTCGCCTTCAACACCCACTCGGCTGGCCCCTCCTCGCTCAGCAGGTCGCCGCCGTAGAGCCCCAGCGCGGCCTCGGCCGCGGCCAGCGCGGCGGTCCTGTCGCCCATCCCCTCGGCGATCCGCGCCTGGCGGGCCAGGGCGGCGAACTCGGCCACGTCGACATGGGCGTCGTCGGGGAGGGTGAGGCAGTAGGCGTCGCCCACGCGGGTGAGCAGCGACGACTCCCGCGGCGCCAATGGGTCGAGCAGCTGGCGGACCGCCGATACCGCAACCTGCAGCGACCGCTTCCCTGCCGGGGGCGACGCCTCCGGCCAGAGTGCCTCTACCAGCGCCTCCCAGTGGACGAGCCGGCCGGGTTCGATTGCCAGCAGCCGCAGCAGCGACCGCACCCGGGGTTTCACGCTCTGGAGGTCGAGGAGCTCCCCGGCCACGTCCATGCGGAAGGCTCCGAAGCAGCGGACGACGATGGACGGTCGACCGGAGCCGTCGCCGCCGTCGTCGCCGGGAACGGCGGCGACGGGACGCAGCCCGCACTCCTCGGCGATGGCCGTGGCCAGGGCGGTGTGGTTGGCCCGTTGGGCGGGGTCGGTCAGGGCCAGGGCCCGGTAGGCGACCACCGCCGCGCCCCTGGTGCCAGTGGTGCGGGCCAGGCGCTCGGCGGCCAGGGCGGTGGCGTGGGCACCAGCGCCGGTGCCTCCGTGGAGGGCCTCGACGAGCGACTGGTGAGCCGTGGCCCACGCCTCGAGCACCCGGGCCCCCGCAGCGCGGAAGACTCCTGCCGCGGTGGCGAGCGACTCCGCCGTCCCCGGCTCGGGGCCACCGACGCCGGCCCGCACGACCGCGGCCAGGGCCCGGCCCCAGTCGTCGGCCGGCGCCGCCGACGCGTCCCGCTCGGCGTCGGGCAGGACCGTCTCGAGCACCACCTGGCACAGCTGGGCCAGCCACGGCTGGCCCAGCTCCTCGAACGTCTCCCTCCCGTCGGCCAGTCCTTCCACCGGCCGGCCGCCGGCCAGGGCGTGGGCGACACCGGCGGCGAACGACGCCACCGCCGCCAGCCGCGGCGAGGAACCGTCCGTCTCCGCCGCCCGCGCCAGGAGCCGTTCGGCGTCGCGCACGCTGCCGGCGAGGAGCGCGGCGAGGCCGGCGGCGAGGTCCCCGTGCTCGACCGTGCCGTCACGGGCCCGGGCCGACACGCCGAGCGGATCGCGGCGGGTGGCCTCCCGCACCAACCCCAGCCAGTCCATCCGGGGGGCCGAGACGTCGATGGTCCAGGCCCCCAGTGCCATCCGTTCCAGCCGGGCGATGTCCGCGCCTCCCGCCGCGCCGAAGCCCACCTCTGCCCGCCGGTAGTCCGACAGGGCGGCGTCGACCCGTCCGCACGCCAGGCTGCGCCGGGCTCGGGCCAGCAGCAACCATGGGTCGCTCTCCACCACACCGCTCGGCAGCTTCTCGACCCACGTGCCCGGCGCCGCCACCACGTCCTCGCCTCTGGAGCCGAGGAGTCGGGAGATCGCCTGGTGGTCCTCGGCGCGGGCGTAGGCGCGGACGGCGTCGGTGTAGGCGGCGGCCTCCTCGAGCAATTGCCCCGCCTGCCGGTACCGGGCCGACGTCTCGGCCTCGCCCACGTCGGTCACCAGCACCGATTCGAGGTAGGACCGCAGCACCTCGTGGTAACGGAAGCTGCCGTCGTCGAGGGAGACGAGCAGGAGCTGGCGGCGCTCGATCTGGTCGAGCAGCTCGTCGCTGCCGGAGCATTCCAGGAACGCGTCGCACAGCGGCCCGCTCAGCCGGGGCAGCACGCAGGTGTCGAGCAGGAAGCGGCGCAGCTCGCCGGGCAGGTGTTCGAGGATGTTGCGGGCCAGGTACTCGCGGACCAGCCGTGACCGGACCGAGAGGGCGCCGAGGGTCTGGCGGCGGCGGGCCGGAGTCCTCCCGCTGGTCGCCAGGTGGAACAGCTGCAGCACGGCCGGCCAGCCCTCGGTGCGGCTGGTGACCTCCGCCACCTCCTCGGGCGACAGCGGCTCCCGGTAGAGGTCCTTGAACAGCCGTTCGACCTCCCACGACCGGAAGCGGAGGTCGTCGGACGACAGCTCGGTCAGCCGTCCTTCGATGCGCCGGCGGGACACGTTGAAGCGGGGCTGACGGCGGGAGGCCAGCAGCACGACGAGCGAGGACGGGGCGTACTCGACGAGCCGCTCGAAGAAGCCCTCGGCCGGCGTGCCCTCGAGGGCGTGGAAGTCGTCGACGACGAGAAACGCCATGTGCCCCGACCAGCCTTCGAGGTCGGCGGCCATCTCCTCCACCGACTGCCACCCGCCGGACAGGCCGCCCAGCGAGCTGCACAGGGCCCGTTCGAGGTAGGCGAGCAGCGACCCCACACTGCCGTCGGACTCCTCGGCCCGGTACCACGCCGCCGGGCCGTCGACCGATGCGAGGAACTGGGCGAGGCTCGTCGTCTTGCCCGAGCCGGCGGGGCCGACGACGATGCCGAAGCCGGTGGCGGCGGCGTCGCCCAGCTTGTCGAGCAGGCGGGCCCGCACCAGCCCGGAGGGCGCGGGAACCCGCAGCTTGGCGGGAACGACCGTCATCGCACCGGTCGACGGCAGATCGTCGCGTCCCATGCCGCCCTGCCCTTCCGACGTGCAGCGTCAAACGCTCCCATCCGACGAGTGAGCTGTCAACGCGGTCCCTGGATACGAGAAAATGCTCTGGCCGAGGCGGCGGTCGCCCCGCCCCGCGGATCGGCGCGAGTCGTAGTTCACGCGGCGCGAGATGGCAGGTCGATCAGGGAATCGACGCAGTAGTCTCGCTCACCACCAGCCCGTGGTGGCTGGTCGAGGCGGTGACCCGATGATCTTCTGCACGACCTGCAACATCCCGTTCGAGGCGGACTCGCAGTTCTGCAGCTCCTGCGGTGGCTTCGTGGATTATGTCGGGGTGCAGGAAGGGGCCGACGCGCCGGCGAAGCGTCTGCCGCTCGCAGGCGCGGGCACCGGCGACCAGTCCGGCGAACCGGCCGCCGACGATGCGGCAGGCGCCGGGGACGCCGCAGCGGTCGCGGACCAGGCGGCCGTCGAGGCCCAGGCCCAGGAGGACGACGAGCAGCGGGCGCGAGCGGCGGGGGAGGCCGAGCAACGGGCGTTGGCCGACGCCCGAGCCCAGGAACAGGAGGAGGAGAAGGCCCGGGCGCGCGCCGCCGCCGCTGCCGCCGCCGAGACAAAGGCGCGGGCGGAGGCCGACGCCGAGACCGACATCACGGAGAAGGCGGAGGCCGAGGCGGAGGCCAGGTCGCAGGCCGCGGCGAAGGCGAAGGCGGAGACGGAAGCGGCGGCGGCAGCCAAGGCGGCGGAGGCCTCCCGCCGGGCGGCGGCCATGGTCGCCAAGGTGGCCGCCCCGCCCCGCAAGGCCCCTGCACCGCCACCCCCGGAGCCGACACCCGAGCCGCCGGCCCCCGAGCGGCCGACACCCGAGGCGCCCGCGCCGAGACCGCCATTCACGCCCGCCCCGGCCCCTTGGTCCGAGGCCACGCTGGCGTACGACGCAGCATGTCCGAAGTGCGGCGGTGGCAACCCCCCGGGTCGCGCGTTCTGTCGTCAGTGCGGCGCCCGGCTGGAATACGCCGCGCCTGCGGTCGTCGAGCCGCCGACCTCTTCCGAGCCGTCGCCACGTCCCGGTCCGGCGTCGAAAACGCCGCCCCTCGTCCCGCTGGTGGCTGTCGGGCTGGCAGTCGTGGTGATCCTCGCCGTCGCCGTGGTCCTGTTGACCCGGGGCGCTTCGGATGGAGGGGGCTCGAACGAGGTCGTCGTCGCCGCCGACGCCGGGTGGGTCGACACCGGCATCACCTTGGCACCGGGCGAGCAGGCGATTCTCACCGCCAGTGGAAGCGTCGTCGCCGATGTCAACGAAGACCCGGAAGAGAGCTTCGACCCCGATGGCAGCCCACAGACCGGGGAGTCCCCCGGGGACCCTGTTCAGGACGCCAACCACGCCGCCCTCGTTGGGCGGCTCGACTCCGAGGAGTTCTTCGTCGGCTCGGGGCCCTTCGTGCTAGAGGGGCCGACGAGCGAGCTGTTCCTGCGCGTCAACGACGCCCCGGTGGACGACAACGAGGGCGAGTTCACCGTCACCATCGAGGTGAGCGAGGTCGACGCCGGCTAGTCGGCGTCGCCGAACCGGGCGGTCAGCGCCGGCGGGTTGTGGAGGTGGTCGTGGAGGCCAGCGCCCCTGTCGGGCGTGGCCGCTTCTCGATCGTCGACAGGTCGAGGCCGTAGTACTCGGCGGCGTTGCGAGCCAGGATCTTGCCCTTGACCTTGTCGGTGAGGGCCGGGTACCCGTACCGCTCCTGGAACTCGGGGGTTATGTCGAACGTGCGGAAGGCGTCGATCATGCCCTGCGGCGACCCGTACCAGATGGAGTCGCTGCCCCAGAGGATGCGGTCCTCGCCGACGGCCAGCAGGAGCTTGCCGAGCAGGTGGGCGCCCTCGTCGGGTGACCGCATGAGGTTGAACCAGGTCGTGCCCAGCTCGGCGTAGACGTTCTTGCCGGGGCCGATCTCGGCCTTCCGCAGCGACGCCACCAGACGGCTCGAGCCCTGGTCGGAGGTGTCGGGCGAGTAGGGCACCTCGGTGACGCCCGGCTCCCAGCCCGAGTGGTAGATGGCGAACTTCACGTTCGGGAACGCCTTTGCCGCGGGCCCGACGTCTACCGGCGAGCTGTACGGGTTGTCGGGCGGCGAGATGCCCTTGTGGATCGAGATGCGGGGGATGCCCAGGTCGACGATCTTCTGCAGGGACGGCATACCCACCTGGGGGACGTTGAGGTCGCCGTCGTCGAGCCGCCAGCCGGTGGTGTTGGTGGTGTAGGCCTTCCAGCCGTCGACCTTGTACGTCGTGGCGATGGCCTCGAGGTCGTCGAGGGCGGCGGAGAGGGGCCTGCCGGTGGGCACGAGCAGCCCGTGGATGAGCAGCTTGCCCGAGCCCACGCCCTGGCTGATGCGCTGGCGGGCCCGGTCCATGACCTCGATGTTCAGCTCGCCGGAACGGGGGGTCGGAGCGGGCACCGCTGAAAGCACCGCCACCGCGGTCTCGCTCTGGGTGTAGAGCGTCTCCACGAAGCGGTCGATGCCGAAGCAGACCCGGGGGTCGGACGCCCCGCACTGGGCCTGCGGGAACCCGGCCCCGAAGAAGTTCGGGTCCAGCGGCTTGGTCAGGTCGTACTCGAGGAAGTGGGCTTGGGCGTCGATGACCGGCAGGCTGGTGTCGTCGACCAGCACCGACGTGGCCGTCTCCTCGTCGACGCCGGCCTCCTTGGGGACGTCGAACGTGCCGCCCGGCGTCGTCCCCCGGTTGGCCGCCTCCTCCTTGGCGCAGGCGTTGAGGGCGAGCAGGACGGTGGCGGCGCCCATCGAGGTTCGCAGGAAGTCACGCCGCGACATGCCCAGCCGCCTGGCGTTGTCGGCGGCATCGGCCCAGGCCCGGCGGCGGGCCTCGCGCACGACGGGCGACAGCGGCAACGGGCTGTACTCGTCGCTCGACGCCGGGTCGAGGAGGATCGGGAGCCGACCGTCCTCGTCGCGCCGCCAACGGCCGCGCACCTAGGACCCACCTCCGACCGTGATCGTGGCCGCGTAGGCCCCTGAGTTGTTGTTCACGCCGGTGTCGTTGACGCCCAGGATCAGCGGTCCCTCCTCCTCCGCGGTGAACGTCAGCCTGGGCCCGACGAGGAACGGCTTGCCCGCCGGGCCGATCTTGGCGATGAGGGCGTTGTGGTTGGCATCGGCCAGCACGTTGAACTGCTGCAGCCCGGGGTCGCCGTCGCCTTCCGGCCCGCTCGACCCGTCTCCGCCCCCGTGGAACGCCCGCCCGGTGGCGGCGATCTGGACCTCGTCGCCGACGGCGACGACGATGCCGGTGTCGACGAAGCTGCGGGTGGAGTCGACGGTGACCTGCTTGGAGACCGGCTCGGTCGGGGTCTCGTCGACGGTGGTCTCGGTGCTGCCGCCGTCGGCCGACCCTCCTCCGCCGCCGTCCCCCCCGCCCCGCGTGAGCAGGAAGGCGGCACCGCCGATCACGACGACGGCAGCGAGGATGATGAGCGGCACCTTCAGCTTCTCGAACAGGTCCCCGGATTCGCGGGGAGGGGGAGGGACCACCGGCGCCGGTGGCGGCTGCCCGAGCTGGGCCCCGCACTGGCGGCAGAACGTGCGGGTCGAAGGATTGCCTGTGCCGCACTGGCCGCACGTCACCTCGCCGGGCTCCGCCGTGACCGTCTGTGGCGGCGGCCACTTGGGGGCGACCGCGGGCGTGGGCTCGGCCGGTGCCGTGGCGACCGGTTGCGGCGCGACCGGGGCCGCCGGGGGACGGGGATGGGGTGCCGGCTTGGCGATCATGGCCGCCGCCCGCCGGGACGACTCCGCCGCCTTGGCCGCGGCCGCCGCATCGGTTTCCGCCTTGGCCTTGGCCGCCGCTTGGAGCTTGGCCTCGTTCTCGGCCTTGGCCTTGGCGTCGGCATCGGTCTCGGCCTGGGCCTGGGCCCGCGCCGTCGCTTCCGCGGTCGCCGCGGCCGCGGCCCGCGCCCGGGCCTCCGCCGCCTCCCGCTCCTTGGCCTCGGCCTCGGCGATGGCCCTCTGCTCGGACTGGTCGGCGGCGCTGACGGCGAACGCCTGCTGCTCGGCGTCGCCCTGGGGAACCTCGTCGGGCCACGCCGCCACGCCTGCCGCTCCCGCCGACGGGCCCGGCCCGGGGGCCGACTCCCCCTCCTTGGCGCCGACGTAGTCGACGAAGCCCCCACACGAGGCGCAGAACTGGGCCCCGGGCTCGAACGGGATCTTGCAGGTTTTGCAGACGATCATCGGGCCACGACCTCGGTGCGGCGGTTCGACGGCCGCCGGCCGGGTGTCACGACGAGACCGCTCGCACGGCGTCCGGGTGCCTGCCAGCTCGCCCGCAACCTGTTGGCGCACCACGTACACCTCCCCGGCGACTCCCCGTACCGGAGAAAAGTACCCGTAGAGGACGTCCTGCGCGCGGGCAGGGCGATCATCCGGGGATCATCTCGATGCGGTGGTTCACCGCCGCCGGCTTGGCGTCGCGGACGATCGACTCGAGGCGACGGCGGTCGACGGGATGGTCCGGGCTCTCCCGCACCCGAACCACCAGCTCGGCGATGGCGCTGCCGGGGGCGTCGGCGCCGGGCGTCGGCGACCAGACCGTCCCCCCCGACTCCTCGATCTGCGGCGCCGACCCGGTGAAGAGCTCGATCTGCTCCGACAGGCCGCTGGCGGTGCCCCGCCGCCGGTAGAGGTCGCCGGCGCGGGCGACGAGCATGCGCCGCCGAGCCAGCGGCCAGTTCTCGTCGAGGGCGATGCCGACCCAGCCGGCGAGCCACAGCAGGAAGTCCTCGGGCGCCACGACAGGATCGAGGTAGGCGTCGAGGTTGTCGAGCACCGAGATGGCGGGGGCGATCACGTCGTCGAGCCCCTCGGTGAAGCGCTGGGCGAACCAGTCGTCCTGGTACAGCCCCGGCAGCAGCGACCCGATGGGGTGGGGCGACAACAGGCCCTCGATCAGCCCTCGCACGTCAACCCTCGCTGACCATGAGCTGGTGCTGGTAGGAGAACACCAGCGCCGACCGGGGGACGTCAAGCCGCTCGCTGGCCGGGCCCCGAGCGCCGGTGACGGGGTCGGCCCCGAACAGCCGGGCGTCCTCCACCAGCTCCACGCCCCGCACCCGTTGCAGCACCCCGTAGACCTCCCCGGCCCTCACCGGACGACCGAACGGCCACCCCTTTCCCTCAGGACCTCCACGGATCGGCGAGAAATAGGCGTAGAGCGCAGCCAGCGCGTCGTCGTGCAGGCGGGCGGCGCTGAACCGCTCCCGCCCCACCAGCCGGGCGACGACGGTGACGCCGAGGTACATGGGCGGCTCCACCACCACGCGGGTGCCGATCACCCGGCGCTCGTCGAGGTGGGCGGCGACCCGGGCGAGGGTGCGGTCGTCGGGGACGAGGTCCTCGATGCGGAGCTGCCCCAGGTCGCCCTCGGGCGCGGACGGCACGATCAGCACCCGGACGGCGGCGTCGAGGGTGCCCTCCCCCGTGAGGGCGCAACGCACCCTGGCCACCTCGGGCGCCGCCTCCCGTGCCAGCTGCTCGTAGTCCTCGCCGGTGACCGCGCGGCCGCGGGTGCGGAGCAGGATGGGCGCCCGCACCTTGGCGCTCTCGACCGACTCGCCGTCGACCCCGCCCAGCGCCGCCCGCCGGTTCTCCACCGACGACACGTAGGGGATCGACGACTTGAGGACGCTGATGGCGCCCCTGGCCACGTTGCCCCGCCGGCCGCCACCGCTGCGGTAGGCGCGCATGCGCAGGTGGACGCCCTTGGCCGGGACGGCCCCGTAGTGGCGCAGGCTCCCGTCGCCCTCCCGCACGGCGGGGCCGAGCTCGACTCGCCCCTGACCGGCGTCCAGGACGAAGTGCAGGTCGTCGGGACCGCTCTCGGCGAAGCTCTCGACCAGCTCCCACTCCTCCCAGCCCTCCGGCCCTTCCACCTCGAGCACCGGCGGGTCGCCGAAGAGGACCACCGGCGGGTGCTGGAGCTGGAACTCCTGGCCGGGCACGCCCTCGGACACGCCGATCGACTCGGCGGTGAACTCCTCGGCGTTGACGGCGGGGATGGTGCCCCCCACCGTGAAGGCGGAGAGCTGGGTGATCTGGGGGGACGAGCTGTACACCGGCTGGTTCTCGAAGGCCTGCACCACCCGGCAGCGCACCCACCCCGCCGCCTGCCCGTCGAGCACCGAGGTCTGGTGGTCTGTGGGGAGGTGGACCACGACGTCGCCGGGCCGGTTCAGGCCGCCGGTGCCGTCGTGGGACACGTCGCACGTCTCCCACTTCTCCCCGTCCCACGCCTCCCAGGTCAGCGGCGGGTTGGTGGGGTCGACGCCGACGCCCTCCACGTGGCAGTCGAACCGCAGCGTGACGATGCAGCGGGGTGCGGCGCGGGACAGGCCGACCAGCAGGGCGTCGTCGACCTTGGGCAGCTGGTCGAAGCAGTAGAAGCTCTGCCCGCTCTCGAGGGCGGCGCGGTGCTGGCGGTAGCGGCTGGGCTGGATGGTGCTGGCGACCAGGTCGGCCGCGGTCGGCACGACGTCGAGGTCCTCGGCGGTCTCGAAGGCGACCGCCTCGCTCGCCTCGGTGCGCACGGTGGCCACCTCGGTGCCCGCCGGCACCCGCACGGTGCTGGGTTGGGGCGCCGACAGCCAGAACGTGATCGGGGCCCGGGCCGGCCCGGGCGGGAAGAGCCGGACCCCGATCAGGTCGAGGAACTTCAGGTAGTTCAGCTCTGGCACCCGGTTCAGCCGGTACAGCAGCTGGTCCACCATGAAGGCGAACGTCTCGATGAGCGTCACCCCCGGGTCCGAGACGTTGTGGTCGGTCCACTCGGGGCAGCGCTGCTGCACCATGCGTTTGGCGTCGTCGACGAGGTCCTGGAAGCGGCGGTCGTCGAGGTTGGGCGCGGGCAGGGTCACTGGTCCACCCTCACTGGTGTCTCCTCGGCCGGGATCACGTAGAACGGGAACACGAGGTTCCGCGGGTCGTTGGTGGCCCGGACCGTGTAGCGGATGTCGATGTAGAACATGCTGCGGTCGTCGTGGTCGAGGGACACGTCGACGTTGGTGACGTCGATGCGGGGCTCCCACCGGTCGAGCGCCTCTCTCACCTCGTGGCCCAGGTGGCTGGCGGTGTCGTCGTTGGCCGGGGCGAAGACGTAGTCGTGGACGCCGCAGCCGAACTGCGGCCGCATCGGCCGCTCGCCGAAGGCGGTGCCGAGGATGATCCCGATGGCCTCGCGCAGCTCGGTGTCCCGGGTCACCAGG
This sequence comes from uncultured Acidimicrobiia bacterium, assembly GCA_963825765.1. Lineage (GTDB taxonomy): Bacteria > Actinomycetota > Acidimicrobiia > Acidimicrobiales > AC-14 > CAWGUU01. The sequence continues at coordinate 683,595 of CAWGUU010000003.1, read as the reverse complement.
GCGACGCCCCCGGTGGCGTCGGTGTGCAAGGGGAATGCCACTCCCGCCCCGATGAAGTCCTCGCTCATGCGCCGACACCTATGAGGACAGTTGCTGCGGTCCCGACGAGGGTGCCCGGCAGGCCGAAGCACATGGTGCAGGCCGAGCCGGTCGTCGCCGCCGGCTTGCCCTCGATCAACACGGTCGGCACGCCGGCCATGACCGTGCCCTGCTGCACGGTCGGCACCATGTGCGGGTCGCTCGGATGGAGCCCGACGTGGGGCGGGAGGTTGAGGCCGGACGAGCCGACGACGGCCGCCGGCCTGCCGCTGATCAGCACCGTGGGGGCCAGGCCCAGGGTCAACGGCGCCGAGAACGGCAGCGGCGGGCTCGGCTGCGGCGCGCCGAACGCCCCGGGCATGAGGTGGGTCGCGCACATCCCGGTCACCTTGTCGCCCATCACCGCAGCGGGCCCTGGCATCGTCGTCTCCTCTCTGATTCCTGTGGCCTGATTCGTGTGGCCTGATTCGTGTGGCCTGATTCGTGTCGCTAGTTGAGCCGGACCGGCTGGCCCTTGACCGACACCGGGCCACTGCCGTTGATCGAGATGGTGGGTGCCTTCAGCTCCATGGACGCGCCGGCCTCGAGCTTCAGGCTGGTGCCGGCCTTCACCGTCACGTCGGTCGCGGCTTCGATCTCGACCTTGCCGTTGCTGTCGACCTTGATCGTCGTGCCCGTCTTGTCGAGGGCCAATCGCAGCTGGTGGTCGCCGGTGAACAGGGTGACGCCCTCCTTGCCGTCGTCGTCGAGGAACACCAGGCCGGCGCCCTTCTTGGAGATGAAGCCGCGCCGGCGCACCGCCCCGGTCGACGGGTCGACGAGGGAGTCGCCCAGCTGGGGCTTGTCCACGCCGTTGTGCAGCTCTCCCAGCACGAACGGCCGGCGCAGGTCGCCGTGGTCGAAGGCGACGAGCACCTCGTCGTTGACCTCGGGGAGCATGACGCCGCCCCGGTTGCTGCCGGCGCACAGCTGCACGGTGCGGGCCCAGTCGCTGACGTAGGTGTCCGACAGCCACGGGAACTGGAGCTTCACCCTCCCGAGCGAGAGGGGGTCGTTGACGTCGGTGACGATGGCGGTGGTGACGCCCCGGATGGCCGGAGCGGCTCCGCCGTGGGCCGCGCCGTTGGACACCAGGCCGTACATCGAGCGGTCCTGGCTCCCGCACACGGTGAACCAGACGGTGTAGCCGGTCTCCGGCTCGTAGACGTGCCGGCTGCTCGTCACGCTGTACTTGCCGTCGAAGGGGGCCTTCACCAGCGCCAGGCTCAGCGCCCGACCGGCGCGGATCTGGGGGTTGCCACGCGCCACACCTTCGAACTCGGCAAACGAGCCGGCCACGTCCTCGGCCAGCGCCAGGGCGGCGGCGTCCACCTCGCTCTGCTTGTCGTAGGGCACGTCGACGCCGACGAAGGGCCGGCTCGAGAACGTGCCGGCCAGGTCCGTCGGCGTGGTGCCGATGACGGCGCTCGTCGTCCTGGCCGGCGCCATGCCCACGACCGCCTTCTTCTGGCGCATGTCCCAGCCCCTGACCTGGACCTCGGCGACCTGCTCGCTGGAGCGCACGACGGCCCTGAAGCGGAGCAGGTCCTTGCCCATCACGAGCTGCAGCGGGTCCTTCGAGGTGTACGACCCTTCGGACGGACCACCGGCCGAGTCCTTCGGCTTGCGGAACTCGAACTTGCCGTCCATGACCCCGACGTGGAACCCCACCTCCCGCGCCAGCCCGCTGAGGAACTCCCAGTCCGTCACGTTGCCCTGGGAGACGTGGTCGTGGACGGTCTTGGTGGAGTCCACCGTGCCCGTCTCGAGCCCCGCCCGCCGGGCCACCTTCGAGGCGACGTCGGAGTAGGTGACGTTGGCGTAGCTCTCCGTCGTGCGGCCGCGGAACAGCCGGTGGGAGAGGTCGAGGCCCCTCACGACGGTGGTGGTGGCTTCGGCGTCGAGCTCGGCCTCGAGGGCGGTGACCTCGCCGCTCACCAGCTTCTCGCCCTGCGGCGCGGTCTCGGAGAACGCCTTGATCTCCACCTTCGACCCGATCTTGACCTTGGCCACGTCGAGCACCTCCCGGTGAGGATCTCGGAAGGCGATGGAGAAGGAGTCGGGCAGCTTCACGCTGTTCTCGACGGTCAGGTGCAGGACGGCGGCGTCGAGGTGCGCCGGCAGGGGCTGGCCGTCCACCGTCGTCTCGAACTTGCTGGAGTGCGCCTGGCTCACGGCCTGCCGGCCCCTGTGCCGATGGCCGCCGTGGTTGCGGTTGTGGCGGCGGCGTCGGGGGAGGGGACGAGGAGGACCGTCCCCTCACGGAGGCGGAGCGGGTCGTCGATGCCGTTGGCCACCGCCAGCTGTCGCCACATGGCGGGGTCCTGGTACTCCGCCCACGCGATCGACGCCAGCGTGTCGCCCGCCACCACCCGGTGGCTGGCGGTGGACTCCCTGCCGCCGGACGTCGGGTTGGTGAAGGGTGTGCCCGTGGGCAGCTCCTGCAGCGTGACGCTGCAGGTGGCCCGCAGGGGCTGGCCCTTCTCGTTGAAGAGCGTGTACTTGGCCGCGACGCTCTTCACGTTCCCGGTGAACTTGAGCATGCCCCACTCGAGCACCACGAACGGGGCCGACGGCTTCTTCTGCTGCTTGGTCTTCACCAGCGGCGAGCAGCACTTGAACAGCTTCTTGACGTTCTCGACCAGGTCCGCCGGGGTGGGATCGTCGGGGCCGGTCTGGGTGGCGTCGAAGAAGAGCTCGAAGCTCAGCTCGGCGCTGTTGGCCCCCTTGAACTCGGGCATGGCCGTGTTGTCGGCGCTGGTGGAGGGCTTGTGGTCCCACTGCGCCGACTTCGAGATCGAGTACTCCTTGGGATTGAACTGCGCCTTGAACTCCCCGTCCACCTGGCCCTTGCTCACCTGGCCCTGGTTGACGGCGGGCACGAGGATGGTGATGCTCGCCTTCGTCGGCGCGCTCACGGGGCGACACTCATGGGGCAGCACTCATGGCTGGGCGGCCCCCGGCCCGAACCCGTGGTGGGCCAGCTCCAGGGTCTCGGTGGCGACCTTGGGCCCGTCGACGTTGAACGACGGGCCCTGCCACTTCACCGGTATGACCTGCTGGAGCTTCCAGGTGGCGATGGCGGTGCCCTCGGGGTCGAGAGCGGCGATGGTGGCGTCGGGCCGGTCGACCTTGTGGACGGCGAGGTCGGCGAACCACGAGGCGACCTTGGCCGAGTCCTTGTTGATCGGGCGGGTGAGCTTGACGTTGGAGTACTTGATGCGGCCGGCGAACTGGTGGACGAAGGCGTTGTTGCCGCCCTCTTCCCGCTGCTCGATCACCATCTCGCAGCCCAGGCCGTCGCAGGCGGTGAACACCCCGAGGTCGTGGCTGCCGCCGATGATGACGCTGAAGTGGACCGTGGTCGGCGGGTAGGAGTCGAGGTCGGCCATCGCTCTCTCAGTTCCTCAGGCCCACGTCGCTGGCCCGGCCCAGGCGCTCGCGGTCGAGGCGCAGCTCGCCCCGCAGGTGGTCGCGCAGCCGGGGGTAGAGGCGCCGGGCCAGCCGGTCGACCTCGCGATCGGTCATCGTGGCCGAAGCCGCTCCGGCCGCTCCGGGAGCGGCCGCCGCGCTCGCCAGTGCGGCGGCGGCGCCAGGGTCGGGTGTGGCGGCGGGGGGCTCGGCGGGCGGGGGGCTGGAAACCTCGGCGGGGGCGTCCTCCCGCTGGACCGTCACGCCGTTGGTCGGTGCGGACGACGGTGTTGCTGCGGCCGCTTCGAGGGGTTGGACCGGCAATGGTGCCCAGCTCGCCACCGGCTGGTCGGTCCGCTGCGCCGCGAACCGCCGCGTGGGGGTGGCGGTGCCGGGAGAGCCGGTCGGTAGACGCCGGACGGCGGAGTCTCGGTCGGTGGTCGGAGCGGAGGAGTCGGCGAGGGCTCGCTGCAAGCCGAACGGTCGCGCGATGACGGGGCTGTCGGCACGGGCCCGCTGCACGGCGAAGCTGCGGGCGGCGGCCCCTGGAGGCAACGTCGACACCTGCCCGGGCGACGACGCCCATGCCGACGTCGTCGGCGACGATTCCCGGCCCGATGGGGCCGGCAAGCTCCGCTCGGCCGCCGGGCTCGAAGCGCCGGGACCGAAGACCACGGATCCGTCTGCGGCTCGGTGGGCGATGCCCGCGGCTACGGCGACTGCGCCCGCGTCCACGAAGCCGGTCCCGGTCCCGGCTCCGGTGTGTTCGGCAGCCGGCGTGCGCGCGGCCGTCGGTCGGGGGGGATCTGCTGCGCCGGCCCGCTGGACGGAGGCAACCCGGGGGGCCACCGGGTACGGGATCGCCCCCGGCGTCGCTGCGCCACCTGCCGGTCGAGCCCCGGTCGGCGGCGGCGCGTGGGGAAGCGCCGACAGCGGACGGTCGCCCATGAGCGGTGCGACAAGCACCGGCGCTTCGTTTCCCGTGGCTGCTGTCCCGGACTCCTCCTCGGCACCGGAGCGGAACGGGTCCGGGGCGGTCACCAGGGCGGCCGCCTGCCGCGGCACCGCCGCTTCGAGGCTCCCGCCCGCCTCCGGCGCGTCGACGGCCGACGACCCCATGGTCGGCGCTCGGCGCAGGCCCACCAGCGGGGCGACCACGACCTCGTGACCGGTCGCGTCGGACGGCGGGTCGGGATGAGAGGGCGCGTCGGCCGAAACCGAGCCGGACTCCGCTGATGAAGCAGGTGTCGGCGAGGTGGGAAGGTCGAGGCGCGGCGCCGGAGGGCCAGGCGATGGCGCGGGCTCGCGCTGCACGGGCGGCAGCCGGCTCGCACCCGGGGGCAGGGCGGCACCGAGCCCGGCCCGCTGGGGGGACCCGGCGGCGGGGGGGGTCGCAACGGGGTCGCCAACCGATGATGTGCCAGACGGTGATGCGGACGACGATGAGTCGGCCGAGGGCGAGGCGGCGGGACGCGAAATGGGCGCGGTCGGCCCGACCCGTGACAACGACACCGGTGGTAGGGGCGTCGAGACGAGCGGTGCCGTCGGCAGTGTTGATCCGGTCGGCAGGCCCGATTCGGTCGGAAGGGCTCCTCCGAGCGCGTCGGGGTCCGAAGTGCCGGTTGAACCCGGTTGCGGCGTCGCGGGGTTCGGTCCTGCCCCACCGTCGTCGGGCCTGACCGCCGACACCTCGGCCCTGCGCTGCACGAGGGGCGGTGTCGGCGTCGGGGCGGTGAGCAAAGGCCGGCTGGGCCAGGCCGCGATCGGCTCCGGCAGCGGAGCCAGCCCGTGGGGCGGGTCGTCCAGCGGTAGCGCCGTCACCGAGCCAGGCGGCGGGGGAAACGTGTGGCGGCCCACCGGCCGGGCCACCGCCTCGAACGTCCCGCTGGGGGCATCTGGAGCGACGAAGTGGCCCAGGCGGTCGAGCAGTGCCGGGCTCTGGCGCGTGGCCAGCCCGGCTTCGAACGGCCCTGAGTCGGATGGACCTGCGCCGAACGTGGTCGTCGCCGGCGTCACCACCCGCTGGATCGGCGGCAGGCCGCGCCACTCGCCCCTGTGGACGGCGGGCTCGCCGGGCCCAGGGGCCGGCCCAGGCGCGACCCCACCGCGATCAGGGTCGGGACGACGTCGGAAGGGCCACACCTGCGGTCACCGCCCGTCCGCCGGCTGCCGGAGCCGCTGGATCTCGCCCACGAAACGGCGGCGGAGCGGGTGCTCCAGATCGAGGATCTCGTCCAGCGACCAGTGGAAGTTGAAGGCGACGTACGCGACCTCCTCGTACAGGCGTTCGGTCGCGTACGTCACGGTTCCCCCGGGCGACCACCGGCCACGTCGACCGCGAACTCGTGGTTGCAGGACGGGCAGGTCACCGCCGCCCGGGTGTGGCCCTCCTGGTTCACCCGGCGGTAGAGGTCCTGGAGGAAGGCGAGGTCGGAGGCGAACATGTTCTCCACCACGCCGGCGTGCACGTCGGTGATCGTCCCCAGCCGGGTCAGCACCCGGGCCAGCAACACCACGGTGAGGTAGGCGGGGTTCTCCCTGACCCTGTCGTCGTGCAGCGGCACCAGCTCGTCGCGCGCCGTGGCCAGGCGCATGGCGCCCCGGCGGTGCAGGATGCCGGCGGAGTCGACGTACCCGCGGGGCAGCTCGAAGTCGAACTCCGTCCGCAGCGCCTCGATCGGATCCAGTGCGGCGGGGTCCGCCTCGGCGGGCCGCTCCTTCGTGGCGACACTTCCACGGTCTGGGCTGTCCCGCCTCATTCGGGCTGCATGCCCTCGTAGGTGATGGTGAGCTTCTCGGTGAGCACGGAGGTGTCGCCCGCCTTGAGCCCGCTCAGCTCCAGGCCCTTGGGCCAGGCGTTCTCCAGCTTGTAGCGCTTGATCGGGTTGCCCTCGAAGTCGTAGACGATGATCGCCCCGCCCTTGCGGGCGTCGCCCATCTTTCCGAACTGGGAGTTCTTGACCCAGGTGTCGAAGCTGTTGTCCCCGGTGAGGCCCCGGGTGAGGGTCACCTCGCCCGGCTTGGGCCGTCCGGGGAGCTTCTTGACCAGGTACTTGCCGTCGGGGGTGTTGTGCTTGTACTCGATGACGTCCTGGTCCATCTTCAGGCCGCTGACCTCCGAGATCGCCTTGATGGTGATCCCGTCGAACTCGAGTCCGAAGGAGTGACCGACGCCACTGTCTGCGTCGGGATCGGGAAGAGCCATGTGGTCCTACCTCCGTGGGATGTTCTGGGGGGGGAAGGTGAGCTGGGACGGGCGGGACTATTCGACGAGGCTGGCGCCGCCGGAGTACTGGGACAGCCGGAAGACGACGAACTCGGCCGGCTTGACAGGGGCGACGCCGATCTCGCACACCACCTGGCCGAGGTCGATGCCCTCGGCGGGGTTGGTCTCGTCGTCGCACTTCACGTAGAAGGCCTCGTCCGGCGTGAGGCCGAACAGCGCCCCCTTGCGCCACTCCATGACGAGGAAGGCCTCGATCGACCGCCTGATCCTGGCCCACAGAGCCCGGTCGTTCGGCTCGAACACCGCCCACTGGGTGCCGTTGAGGATCGACTCCTCGAGGTAGTTGAACAGCCGGCGGATGTTGACGTAGCGCCAGGCGGGGTCGCTCGACAGCGTGCGCGCTCCCCACACCCTGATGCCCCGGCCGGGGAAGGCGCGGATGCAGTTGACGCCGACGGGGTTCAGCAGGTCGTGCTCGCCCTTGGTGATCTGCGTCTCCAGCCCGAGTGCTCCCCGCACCGTCTCATTGCCGGGGGCCTTGTGCACGCCCCTCGTGTTGTCGTTGCGGCTCCAGATGCCGGCCATGTAGGCACTGGGGGGGACGAACACGTTCTGGCCGTGGCCGGGATCGAACACCTTCACCCACGGCCAGTAGAGGGTGGCGTACTTCGAGTCGTACCCGGTCTTCTCTACCCGCCAGTCGTGGACCTGCTGGGCGTTGAGCCCGGGCGGGGGGTCGAGGATGGCCACCCGGTCGCCCATCAGCTCGCAGTGGGCGATCATCGCCTGCTGGACCGCCTGCACGCCGTCGAGGTCCACCATGCCCTTCTGGTACGCCGCCATCAGGTCGGGCACCGCCAGCATGGTCACCTCGTCGATGGCCTCGAGCCCGGCGAAGCCGGTCCTGTCGGCGGGGTCGCCCACGTAGTCGTCGGCGCTGAGCCGGGCCGGCGAGTTGGACCCACCCCCGGCCAGCCCCACGCTGCCGGCGGAGGGCCGCTCCACCGCCGTGCCGGTGGTCGTCGCTTCGAGTCGGATGAGCTTGGACTGGGCGTTCACCACGGTCGCCGCGTTCTGGCGGCCCCGCTTGACGGTGAGCCCGTCGAAGGTTTCCTCGACCTTGCCGCCCTTCTTGACCACCACCTTGAACGACTCGTCGTCGCCCTCGCCGTGCTCGACGTCGACCGCGATGTCGTTGCCCGCCGCTCCCGGCTCGATGGCCGACACCTGGAAGGCGCCGGCCTTGGTGTCGCCGGAGCCGCTGGTCAGCTCGCCACGGGCGGTCGGCGACACGCCGTCGCCCTCGATGCGCACCACGTAGCAGCTGCCCCCGCCGTTGAGGAAGTAGCCGTAGACGGCCTGGGCCAGGTACGACCCGTCGGTGAAGTCGCCGAAGGTCTGGGTGAACTGGCTCCAGTTGGTGACAAGGGTGGGCTGGTTGGCGGGTCCCCGTGGAGCCAGGCCGACGAAGCCGGCGACGGCCGTTCCGACACCCTCGATGGGGCGGGAGCCGGAGTCGACCTCCTCCACGTAGACGCCGGGCGACAGGTACTGAGGCATGCGGGCCTCCTCGGGCCAGAGCGACGATCTCCCGCAGAGACTGCGTCCCCGAGCGGTGCCCGGACAACGCCGGTCGGGTCGGCGGCAGGGAAGGATCCACTGCCTCTTCGGGCACCCGGCCGGCCCTTGCCCTGCCGCCGGGCGCGCTCCAAGATGGTCGCATGCACGGGCACGGGTACGAGGAGGAGCGGTCGTCCACCGAGATCAGCCGCCGTCGGGATCCTGCTGGGCGGGATCCTCTTGGGCGGGATCCTGGTGTGACAGCAGAGGGCGTGCTCGATCTCCAGCGCACCGCCGGCAACCAGGCCACCGTCCAGTTCCTGGGCGACACCGAGGAGGACTCGCCCGTCCTCGACGTCGTCGGTAAGGGCGGGGGGACGCCGATGGACAAGGCGCTGCGCAGCCAGATGGAGTCGAGCCTGGGCCACGACTTCGGCGACGTCCGGGTCCACACCGACCACGCCGCCTCGGAATCGGCCAAGGCCGTCGGCGCCCAGGCCTACACGGTGGGCAACGAGATCGTGTTCGGGTCCGGCAAGTACGACCCCGCCAGCACGGCCGGGCAGAAGACGATCGCCCACGAGCTGACCCACGTCGTCCAGCAGAAGGCCGGCCCCGTCGACGGCACGCCGGCGGCGGGTGGCATCAAGGTCAGCGACCCGGCCGACCGCTTCGAGCAGGAGGCCGAGAGCACCGCCGAGCTCGCCCTCCAGCGCCAAGCCGCGCCGGGCGAGGAGGAGATGGAGGAGGAGGAGACGCCCGCTCCGTGAGCGCGGCCTCGCGGTGACCGACTGAGATTTCTGCTCGCGCAATTCCGCATATAGCCGGTACTTTCGCGAGCAGAACCGGCGCCGTCAGAGAACGACGAGGGAGAGCGTGGGGTCGAGCCGTCGCAGGTCGTCGGCGTCTGCCGTGACCACCGGCTGTCCGGCCCGCCGGGCGCAGACGACGACGTGGGCGTCGGCGATGTCGGCCGTGCCGCTCGCGGCGAGGAGCCGGCCCACGTTCGTCGCATCGACACGGTCGAGCGGCGCGACGTCGGCGGTGGGCTGGCGGACGAGGCGGGCGAGGCGCGCCTGTCGTTCGGGGCGGCGGACGGCCTGGGCCAGGGCTGTGGCGGGGATGGTAAGTCGGGCGCCCGTCTCTCGAGCGCGGGCGAGGAGGACGACGACACGACGATCGTTGCGGTCGAGCGCGATCAGGGCCCCGGCGTCGAGGGTCACCCCGGGCATCAGGCGGCCGATCCGCTGTCCCGGCGTTCGAGACCGAGGACCTCGTCGGCCCACGCCCGCTCGTCGTCCGACACCGGTCCTCCGGTCTGGCGCAGCGCGTCCGCCAGGAGTGCACCCCACCCGGCGACATCGTCGAGGGCGACACCCACGGCGTGCTGGACGAACCCGGAGACGCTGGGCGCCGATCCCTCCTCGACGAGGGCGCGGATCCTGTCCAGCTTGGCCTCGTCGAGCGTGACCGTGACCTTCCTCGTGGCCATACCAGATACCATACTGTTCGCCATGGGGTGCGCAGGCGCCAATAGGCGCCCTCCCTGAGCCACGGCACGTGCCTGGCCTCGGCGCCGGTCACACCACCTCGGTTGCCGGCGGCCCGCTGCAGCTGGAGGACCATCTGTGCGTGCGACGGCAGCGCCTGGCCGGTGCCGACGGCCGATCCGGCAATGGCTGCTTCGCCCTGGCGCTGGCGTGCCGTCTCGGCGGCGGCTGCCGAGCGCTCGACGCCGGCCTCACCCGTCACGTTGGCCCAGTCGTCACGTTGGCCCAGTCGTCACGTTGGCCCAGTCATGGGGGTCCGGTCACCGCGGGTTGGTCACCAGCTCCAGGTACGGGCCGAACTCGGACGCCACGCACAGCCGCCCCAGCTTGCGGTACTCGCGCTCGGTGGCCCGCACCAGGTCGAGCATGGAGACGTCGCGGTCGTCGTCGGCGGCCAGGTAGGCGGCGCCGAGGGCCACGTTGCGGATGTTGCCCCCGGCGATGCGGAACGATCGGGCGAGGAAGCCGAGGTCGATGTCGCCGGCGCGCGGAACGGCCGGCCCGAGGTGGAGCTGCCACAGCCGCAGGCGGTCGGCGTCCTCGGGCATCGGGAAGTCGACGATCACGTCGAGGCGGCGGGCGAAGGCCTCGTCGATGTTGCTGCGCAGGTTTGTGGTGAGCACGGCCAACCCCTCGAAGGTCTCCATCCGCTGCAGCAGGTAGGCGGTCTCGACGTTGGCGTAGCGGTCCTGGGCGTCCTTGACGTCGGACCGCTTGCCGAACAGGGCGTCGGCCTCGTCGAAGAGCAGGACGCCGTTGACCCGCTCGGCCTCGGCGAAGATGCGGTCCAGGTTCTTCTCCGTCTCGCCCACGTACTTGTCGACCACGGTGGACAGGTCGATCACGTAGAGGTCGAGGCCCAGCTCGCCCGCCAGCACCTCGGCCGACATGGTCTTGCCGGTGCCGGACTCGCCGGCGAACAGGGCTTTCACCCCACGCCCACGCGAGCCGCCGTGGGCCAGGCCCCACTCGTCGAGCACCCGCTCCCGGCGGCGGACGCGGGCCGTCAGCTCCCGCAGCTGGGTGAGCACGTGACCGGGCAGCACGAGGTCGGGCCACGCCACGGCCGGCTCCACCCGGCGGGCCAGGCGCTCGAGACCTGCGGCGTTCTGGCTCCTGACCCCGGCCAGCAGGTCGGCCTCGGTGACGGCGCGACCGTGGGCGTGGGCCCGGATCGACGCCGACCGGGCGGCGCGGTCGAGGTGCTCGGGCGCCAGCCGGAACTGGGCCGCCCGCTCGATCCCGTCGATTTGTCCGATTCCGCCAGGGTGCCCGGCCCCGTCGCCCCCGTCGCCGCCGTTCTCGTCGAAGGCCCGGGCCAGGATGAGGCGGCGCTCCGCGGGCGTCGGCACCGGCGCGTCAACCACGAGGGGCACGTCCCGGCTCCACGACGGGTCCCAAGTTCGCCCGCCGACCAGCACCAGCGTCCGCACCCGGGCCTCGGCGAGGGCGCGGACGGCGGCCGCGCCCCGGTCGGCGACTGCTTCGACGGGGCCGGCGACGACGACGCACCCCCGCAGGCGGGCCTCGCGGGCCAGCCGCCGGGTGAAGGCAGCAGCCTCGCCGTCGCCGCCGTCGAGCCGGGTCAGGTCGACGAGGAGCACCCCCAGCCCGGCCCGGCGGGCCGCGGCCGACGCCAGGCTGAACCCGGCACCGCCGTTCGGCTGGCGGATGTAGACAAGCCGCTGGCCCGCCGCCATCGACCGCTCCAGCGTCGCCGTGTCCCCGACCTGGGCGTCGACGTCAGGCATGGCGACCGAGAGGACGAGCGGATCCGGGGCGTCGTCGCCCAGCAGGTGCGCGGCCACGCGGTCGGGTACGCGGAGGGCACGGGTGAGGAACGGGCGGTCGGGATCCTCGACCTCGACCAGCCCACCGTCCACCAGCGGCCCGGTGGGCCCCAGCCGGGCCCGACCGCCGCGCTCCGGGCCGAGGGCGCCACACAGCTCCAGGGCGAGGCCGATGCTGGCCCGGCGGCGGGAGACGTCGTCGTTCAGGTAGCCGTACAGCCGCTCGAACTTGGGGTCGAGGTCGGGGGCCAGGGCGACGAGGAGCACCTCGGTGTCGAGGGGGGTCAGGTCGAAGCTGCGGGCGACCCTGCGGACGCGGAGGTCCGACCCGGCGGCCTCGGCCGCGTCAGCGTCGGATTCGACGGCCGCCAGCAGCCCGTCGATCTGGCTGCCCGGATTGTCGAGGAGCGTGGCTGGCCTGTCGAGGAGCGTGGCTGGATCGTCGGAGAGTGTGGCGGGATCGTCGGGGAGCAGCGGGAGGCGGGTCCCGGCCAGCAGCCTGTCGACCTCGGAGTCGGGGGCGTAGAGGCCCCGGAAGCGGTCGCCGGGATCGGGGTCGTCGCTGCGCCGCCGCTCGACGCCCACCCTGACGCGCGCCTCGACCACCGACAGGCGTCCCAGGAGATGCGCGATCGTGGCCGGGACCGCGCGCGGGTCGGGCGAACCTTCCACGAGCGGCAAACTACCGAGCGCTCCGGCCGCCCCCGGGGGCCGTCGGGGTGCACTTCGGGGCAGACGGCCCGACCCGATCGGGCAGGGTGGCAAGGGTTACCATCCGCCGATGGGCGCGTCGGTCGTGCTGAGCCCCGAAACCGTCAGCGTCACGCCGGGTTCCATGGCGACCGCCGAGGTCCGGGTCCGCAACGACGGCAGCGTGGTCGACGTGTTCGCCGTCGACGTGGTGGGCGAGGTGTCCGGCTGGACGACGGTCGAGCCGCCGTCGGTGAACCTGTTCCCTGGTGCGCAAGGCACCGCGGTGCTCCGATTCCAACCCCCCCGGTCGACTGCCGTCACCGCCGGCGCCAAGCCCTTTGGTGTGCGCGTTCGGTCGCAGGAGGATCCCGGCGTCTCGGTGGTCGAGGAGGGCGTCGTCCAGGTCGAGCCCTTCACCGAACTGGGAGCCACGCTGGTCCCCCAGACGGTCGAGACCAGCGGCTCGGCCCGCTCTCGCGTCAGGGTGGTCAACGCCGGCAACATGCCCGCCGGGGTGACGCTGCGGGCCGAGGACCCCGACGAGGCGCTGACGGCCACGGTGAGCCCGCCGTCGCTCCACCTCGTGCCTGGCCAGGAGGCGACGGCCCAGGTCTCGCTGCGACCCAGGGAGCGGTTCCTGCGGGGGCCGACACGCAGCCGGCCCTACACCGTGGTGGTCGACGACGGCAGCCCCGAGCCCATCAAGGCCAACGGGACGCTCGTCCAGAAGCCGGTGATCGCCGCCGGGTGGGTGAAGGCGGCCACGGGCGTGCTGGCTCTCGGCATCGCCGCCGCCATCTTCCTCGTCGCGACCCGCAAGGGCGACACGACCATCAACGCCAACCCCGCGGGCTCCAGCGAGACGCCGGCCGATCGCGAGCGCGACCCCGACACCACCAGGGCCGGCAGCGGGTCGGGCGGGGGTGGTTCGTCGACCACGGTGCCGGGCGGGACGTCGATGGCAACGAGCACCACTGCGGCGGGGGCCACCGCTCGTCCCATCGTGTACGCCTCCTTGCGCAACGGTCCCGACAGCGACATCTGGTCGATCCGCCCCGACGGCAGCGGCCTGAAGCCGCTCACCTCCGACGGGACCGACGAGACCGATCCCGCCCTGTCGACGGACGGCAAGAAGGTCCTGTACGTGGGCGACGCCGACGGCGACAACGAGATCTACGTGATGAACGTCGACGGGTCCGGTCGCAAGCAGCTCACCGACAACCAGGGCGAGGACGTGGCCCCGGCGTGGTCGCCCGACGGCAAGAAGGTCGCGTGGGCCTCGGGCGCGACCGCGACAAACCTCCAGCTCTCCGTCATGAACGCGAGCGGCGACGGCAAGCAGCCGATCACCGGCGGTCAGGTCGACAAGGCCAGCGACCCGTCGTGGTCGCCGGACGGTCGGCGCATCGCCTTCACCGCCTACCGCACGGCGACGAACCCCGAGATCGCCGTCGTCGACTCGGACGGCACCGGCTTCACCTTCCTCACCAACAACACGGCCCAGGACCTGCACCCGGCGTGGGGGAAGACCAACAAGGTGGCATTCGAGAGCAACCGGACGGGCGGGAACTACGACGTGTGGGTGATGGAGCCCACCGGCAGCGGCGCCACCCGGCTCACCGACAGCCCTGGCAACGACGGGTCGCCGGCGTGGTCGGACAAGGGCACCGACATCGTGTTCGTCAGCGACCGCCTCGGCGCCCAGCGCCTGATCTGGCTGATGACGGCCACCGGCACCAACGAGACTGCCGTCACCGAGGACAACGGCCTGTCACCCTCCTTCTGACGTACCCGCGGGATCCGCCCCTATTCCGACGGGTCAGGCTCCGGCACCGAGGTGTTGCGGATCTTGATTCGGCGACCCGGCTGGTCGGGGGTGCCGCCGGCGACCTCCTCCACGGCGACCGGCCGGACCAGGGCGGCGTGGGCCCGACGTCGGGCGGTTCCGGTGCGCCCCGGTGCGTCTTCGGCGCCGTCGGCCGAGGACACCCGGATCTTGGGCTCCTCCAGCACGGGCGGGGCGATGTCGGTGTCGGTCCGGCCGGGGTCGATCGGCGCGGTGACGGTGAGGTCGAGCGACGGCTTCAGCTCGCCGCCGAGGGCCGTCCACACGTCCGACACCGGACGATCGTCGGGCGGCGGCATGCCGATGGCGACCACGACGGGCCGCAGGCCGTCGAGCGCCCCGGTCAGCACGTCCTTGGGGAGGACGGTGAAGCGCAGGAAGCAGGCGAGGACGGCCGACAGGAGCCGGTGCTCGTCCTCCGGTCGCTGGGTCCAGGCCGTGACCAGGTAGGAGAACTTGAAGTGCCGCGGCGGCGGCTGGCGTGCGGCGACGAAGCCGGTGGACCCGTCCCGCACCTCGGTGGTGCCGTAGGCCCGCCACTTCAGGTCCTCACGGATGTCGTACAGGTAGACGTTGATGGTCGGGGCGTTGCGGCGGGCGGCCCACTCCTTGTTGGGGGCGTCGAAGACGACCTCGATCTCGCCCCCGTTGAGGGCGTCGCGCCGGATCAGGGTCCGGATCGCCTCGTCGATGGCGTCGATCATCTCGGGGGACGGGGCGTGATCGACACGGGCGTCGGCATCATGGCCGGCACCACCGACGCCACGCTGATGTCGCGGGGTCCCAGGTGCTCGGCGATCCACTCGTCGTTGAGCACCATCCCGTCGAAGTCCTTCCAGATGCGACCGTCGTGGGTGCAGTCGTACTGGCGGCAGACGCGTGGCCGGTCGGCGTAGACCGAGCAGCCGTTGGTGGCCGCCTCGTTGTGGACGCACATGCCCCCGGCGTCGTGGCGGATGACGTAGGGGTGCCCGATGTCCCACTTCGCCGCGCCCGCGTCGACCTCGTCGGCGCTGAGCATGAACCGCAACCGGCAGCAGACCGCCTGGCAGACCGGCATCCGGGCCGCGCAGTCGACTGTGGGCTCGCTCGCCGGGCCGTCCGCCGGATCGGGAGGGTCGGTGCGCAGGGCGATGGTCGGCCAGCCGATGGCCGGGTTGACCGGGGCCCCCGCGTCCACGGGCTCGTCGGGTCCGGGCCGGCCGTCGGCGCCATCCTCGTCGTCGGCGTTGAGGGCGGCGTCGATCTCCTCGTCGGTGACCAGGCCCTTGGCGCTGAGGACGCCGAGCACG
This sequence comes from uncultured Acidimicrobiia bacterium, assembly GCA_963825765.1. Lineage (GTDB taxonomy): Bacteria > Actinomycetota > Acidimicrobiia > Acidimicrobiales > AC-14 > CAWGUU01. The sequence goes on along the minus strand of CAWGUU010000003.1, from coordinate 668,149 downwards.
CCGCCGAGCAGCGCCTCCGCCCGACCGATGCGCTGGGAGCCGCGGTGGAGCACGGCGAGGGTGAACATGCTGCCCCGCTGGACCTGCCGTTCGAGCTCGTCGATGTCGTGCATCAGATGAGCCCCTGGCGCATGGCGTAGGCGACGGCGTGGGACCGGTTGCGCAGCTGCAGGCGGGAGGTGACGTCGTGGATGACGTTCTTCACGGTCCGCTCCGAGTAGCAGAGCCGTCCGGCGATCTCGTTGGTGTCCAGCCCGTCGGCGATCAGGCGCAGGACCTCGATCTCCCGCTCGGCCAGCCCGGCGATGGTGAGTCCCCGGGGGGCCAGCACCTGGCGCTGCAGCCGCCCGATCTGGTCGAGGAGCCGGCCCAGCAGGTCGGGTGGCATGGTGCCGTCGCCGGCGACCGCGGCGCGCACCGCGGCCACCAGGCGGTCGCTGCGGGCATCAGCCCGGCGCACGATCCCGCACGCCCCGGCCTCGAGCGCGGCGAGGAGCCCGCCGTCGTCGATGCGGGTCACGACGACCACAACGCGGGGCACGCCGTTGCGCTGCACGGCCCGGACGGCGCGCGTCGCCTCCTCGTCGACCTCGTCGGTGACGACGATGGCCACCGCCGCCATGTCGACGTCGCCTTCGTCCACCACGTGGACCCCGGGTTGGCCCCGGAGCTGGCCGGCGATGCCGGTCTCGGAGATTGGGTCGCTGGCGTAGACGAACACCGGGATCCGGTCTTCCATGGGCGAGATCCTCCTCGTCGGCACGGGCCACTGGATTCTCCGGGTGCGGCTCATCGGGCACTCAACCGGCGCTCAACGGGCAGCCAGATCTGGTCGGGAAGGCGCCTCATGGTGCACAAAGTGGTGCCGACGGGGTGAAACCTCATGAGAACCACCAGAGGGGTCGACATTGGGATAGGATGTCGAGATATGTCCGAGGAAGATATTCGCTGGATGAGTACAGCGGCGGCCGCTCACCGGCTGGGCGTCACCGTGCGCACGCTCTACCGCCTCATCAACGAAGCTGAGCTGCCCGCCTACAAGTTCGGCCGGGTGATCCGGTTGCAGGAGGGGGAGGTGGACGCCTTCATCCAGTCGTCGCGGATCGCCCCCGGCACCCTCGAACACCTCTATCCCGAGTCGAAGAGAGAGATCTCCGAAACCGACGACAGCCGGCTGTAGGACAGTCCGCCGGGCTCGGCGTCGGTCCTGACGCTCAACACGTCGGCACCGACCGCCCGCAGCTGGCCGACGACGGTCACCGTCCCCAGCACCAACGCCACCCGGGGCCGACCGGCCACGGCCTGGGCCAGCACCTCGGCCAGCGTCACCCCCAGCTCGCCCCCGCCCAGATTCTCACCAGGACCCGTCGGCGGCCGAGCCGGCGCCACGGACGCTCGGGGCGCGGAGCCGGGTGCCTGCCGCAGCTCGGCGATCGACTCGAAGCTCACCAGGGTCAAGCGCCCCTCGCCTGCCGCTCCTGCGTGTGGCGTCAGGGCCACGAAGTCCCACCCCACCGCCACCACCGGCCCTTGGTGCCGGCGTCCCGCGGTCGTCGTCACCACCACCGGCCGGCCGGCCTCGGCCAGGTCGGCCAGCAGCCCGGCGAACGACGCCTCCTCCTCGGCGGCCTGGCGCAGCCATCGCTCCCGCACCCGCTGGTCGGCCGCCTCCTGGGCCCGCGCCCCTGCCGCCCACCGCTCGAGGTCGTCAAGCCCGGGGGACACCGCGTCCAGCCCCTGGTCTCACGGCCATAGCCTGACCAGCAATGAGCCCGATCGCCAGTGAGTCAGACTGCATCTTCTGCCGCATCGTGGCCGGTGAGATCCCCTCCGACCGCGTGGCGTCCACCGATCTCAGCTACGCCTTCCGCGACATCAACCCGGCCATGCCGACCCACGTCCTGGTCGTACCTCGTGAGCACATCACGTCGGCCGACACCGTCGAGGCCGGCCACGGCGACGTCCTCGCCGACATGTTGACCACCGCGCAGCAGGTTGCCCGCACCGAGGGCGTGGCCGAACGTGGCTACCGGCTGGTGTGCAACGTCGGCGACGACGCCCAGAACTCCGTCGGCCACCTCCACCTCCACGTGCTGGGGGGCCGCCGCATGGAGTGGCCGCCGGGCTGAGAGCAGGCAGAAGCACACGTCACATCGGGTGAGTGTGCAAAAAGGTGCGATATGTGCAGTCTTTTGCACTCTCCCGGCCACCGGGCCCCGGGGAGATGTGACGGCGAGATGTCCGCAGGGCGGCCCGAGCCCCGGTACCCTGGCATCGACACCCGTGTCCCCGACCCAAGTCAAGATCCTCGTTCCCGGCAATCACCTCATGGTGGAGCTGCTCGGCCACCGTGACCAACTGTTGCGGCTGGTGGAGGAGGCGTTCGGCGACACGGAGATCCTCGTGCGCGGCAACGAGATCTCGATCAGCGGCGAGGAAGCCGACAGGGTGGGCCGCCTGTTCGACGACCTCGTCGTGCTGCTCGGCCGGGGCCAGCGCCTCGACGCCGCCGACGTGGGTAGGACCATCGAGATGGTGAAGGCCGACGAGAAGCCCTCCGACGTGATGTCTTCGGAAGTGCTCCGTTCGGCGCGGGGCCGCACGGTCAGGCCCAAGACCAGCGGCCAGAAGACCTATGCCGACGCCATCGCCGCCAACGTCGTCACCTTCGCCATCGGCCCGGCCGGCACCGGCAAGTCCTACCTGGCCGTCGCCCAGGCGGTGCAGGCCCTCCAGGACCGACAGGTGACACGCATCATCCTCACCCGCCCGGCGGTCGAGGCGGGGGAGCGCCTCGGCTTCCTCCCCGGCGACATGCTGGCCAAGGTCGACCCCTACCTGCGGCCTCTCTACGACGCCCTCTACGACATGCTCGGGCCCGAGGGTGCCAAGCGCCTGCTCGACGGCGACACCATCGAGGTCGCCCCGCTCGCCTACATGCGGGGCCGCACCCTCAACGACAGCTTCCTCATCCTCGACGAGGCCCAGAACACCACCCCGGAGCAGATGAAGATGTTCCTGACCCGGATCGGGTTCGGGTCCAAGGCGGTCGTCACCGGCGACGTCACGCAGGTCGACCTGGCGGCCGGCCGCAGCGGCCTGGTCGGGCTCGAGGCGGTGCTCAGCGGCATCGACGGCCTGGCGTTCGTCCACCTGACGTCGCGCGACGTCGTGCGCCACCGGATCGTCCAGGACATCGTCGACGCCTACGAGCGCGTCACCCCACCCAGATGAGCCCACCGGCATGAGCCCACCGGCATGAGCCCACCGGCATGAGCCCACCGGCATGAGCCCAAGGAAATGAGCATCGAGGTCTTCGCCGCCGACGAGCAGTCGGCGGAACCGGTCGACGCCTTCAGGCTGTCGGAGCTGGCACGCGCCGTGATCGGCGCCCAGGGCGTGCGGGGCGACGCCGAGCTGTCGGTGCTCTTCGTCGACGAGATCGCCATGGCCGAGCTCAACCTCCGCTTCCTCAGCCGCGAGGGACCCACCGACGTGCTGGCCTTCCCGATCGACGAGGACGAGCTGGTCGAGCCCGGCCCCCGCTCGCCCGACTCCCTGGGCCCCGGGCCGGTGGACGAGCCCGAGCGGTCCGACATCCCGCGCCTCCTCGGCGACGTGGTCGTGTGCCCCGCGGTGGCCAAACGCAACGCCCCCGCCCACGCCGGCACCTACGACGACGAGATGGCCCTGCTGGTGGTCCACGGCATCCTGCACGTCCTGGGCATGGACCACGACAGCGCGCCGGAGGCGGAGGCGATGGAGCAGCGCGAGCAGGAGCTCCTCGACCGCTTCCACCGACAATCGGGCTCGCCGGCGTTGGGCGGCGCCGACTGATGGACACCACGGTGCTGATGGCCGCGGGCGTGTTCGTGCTCATCGGGATGGCCGCGGTGCTGGCCTGCGCCGAGACGGCCCTGACCCGCACCAACCGCATCCGGGCGATGACCCTCGCCGAGGAGAAGAAGAAGGGCGGCAGGCAGCTCCTTCGCCTGGTCGAGCACCCCGAGCAGTTCCTCAACACCGTGCTCCTGCTGGTGCTGCTCTGCCACCTTGCGGCCGCCAGCCTCGTCAGCATTCTGGCCGAGCAGTGGGCCGGCGCCCTCGGCGTGCTGCTCGCCGTCGTGTTCGAGGTGGTGGTGATCTTCGTCTTCGCGGAGGCGGTGCCGAAGACCTTCGCCGTCCAGCACCCCGACCGGGCCGCCCTCCGGGTCGCCCCGATCATCGCCGCCATCGTGGCGTTCCCGCCGATCCGCCTGCTCTCCCGCGGCCTGATCGGCCTGGCCAACGTGCTCGTCCCCGGGAAGGGGCTCAAGACCGGCCCCTTCCTCTCGGAGGAGGAGCTGCTGGCCATGACCGACGTCGCCGTCGAGGAGGACGTGATCGAGCGCGAGGAGCGCCAGCTCATCCACCAGATCATCGAGTTCGGCGACACCATCGTCCGGGAGGTGATGGTCCCGAGGCCGGACATGGTGGCGGTCGAGGCCCGGGCCACGGTCGACGACGCCCTGGAGGTGGCCCTCGCCGCCGGGTACAGCCGGATCCCCGTCTACGAGCAGGGCATCGACGACATCCTCGGCATCATCTACACCAAGGACCTCATGCGCGCCGTGCGGGACGGCAAGGCGGACGAGCCGGTCCGCGACCTGGTCCGCCCGGCCAACTTCGTGCCCGAGACCAAGCGGGTGGCCGAGCTGCTTCCCGAGATGCAGAAGCAGAAGGCCCACATGGCGATCGTCGTCGACGAGCACGGCGGGGTGGCCGGACTCGCGACCCTCGAGGATCTCATCGAGGAGCTGGTCGGCGAGATCCAGGACGAGTACGACGTCGAGGAACCGCCCATCGAGCACCTGTCCGACGACGAGCTCAGCGTCGACGCCCGGCTGCCGATCGACGAGCTGGGCGAGCTTCTCGACGTCGACTTCCCCGAAGGCGACTACGACACGGTGGGGGGCCTCCTCCTCGACCTCCTGGGCCACGTGCCGACCGAGGGGGAGAGCGTCGACTTCGACGGCTACCGGCTCACGGCCGAGAAGGTGATGGGCCGCCGCATCGGCCGGGTCCGCATCTCCCGGATGCAGCCGTCGACGCAGGCGGCGGGCCCGGCCGACTAAGTGAGAACAGCCGGGTGATGGGTTGAGGTCGGGGTTCGCCACCCTCGTCGGGAGGCCCAACGTCGGCAAGTCGACCCTGCTCAACGCCATCCTCGGCACCAAGGTGAGCATCACCGCCACGGCGCCCCAGACGACCCGCACCGAGGTCCGGGGCGTCCTCAACCGTGACGACGTCCAGGTCGTGTTCGTCGACACCCCCGGCATCCACAAGCCCCGGTCGACGATGGGGGAGCGGCTCAACGCCACCGCCACCGGCGCCCTCGACGGCGTCGACGTCAGCTGCCTGGTGCTCGACGCCACCGCGCCGGTGGGGCGGGGCGACGAGTACGTGGCGTCCCGGTTGCCGCGCGACGCCATCTGCGTGCTCAACAAGGTCGACGCCGCCTCCCGCGAGGAGACGCTCGCCCAGCTGACGCGGGCCGCCGCCTTCGACATGTCGGCGTACTACCCGGTGTCGGCCCGCACCGGCGACGGCGTGCCCGAGCTGGTCGACGCCATCGTGGCCCGCCTCCCCGAGGGCCCGCAGTACTACCCCGACGACATGGTCACCGACGTGGGCGACGCCTTCTGGGTGGCCGAGCTGGTCCGGGAGCAGCTCCTGGTGGTGGCCCGCGACGAGCTTCCCCACTCCATCGCCTGCCGGGTCACCGAGTGGGAGTGGCCCCGGATCCGCTGCGAGATCCTGGTGGAGCGGGAGTCCCAGAAGGGGATCGTGATCGGCAGGGGGGGACTGGTGCTCAAGCAGGTGGGCCAAGCCGTCCGCCAGCAGCTCGATCCGGGCGTCTACCTGGAGCTCGTCGTGAAGGTCGACAAGGACTGGCAGCGCCGGCCCAAGGCCCTCGACCGCCTCGGCTACTGAGGCCTGAGGCCTGAGGCCGGGTCGCAGTGCCGATCGGTGGCAAGCGTCTGCGTGGCCACGACCTTCCCGAGCCGAGCGACCGCTCGATCGGGCTGCTGTTCATGGTCGGGTCGGCCCTCTTCGGCATCGGTTCCTTCCCGGTCGCCAACCGTTGGGATCCCCGGTTCGACAGCTCGGCCTACGCCGTCGGCGCAGTGTTCTTCACCGCCGCCGCGACGCTCCAGTTCCTCCAGAGCCTGGCCCCGCCCCGACCGATCGCGCCGCCTCGACCGGCCGCGGCGCCCCCTGCCGGGGCTCCCGAGTTGGCCCGGCTGCGCCTCGTCGAGCAGCTGGCATGCGGCATCCAGCTGGTGGGCACCATGTGGTTCAACGTGATGACGATCGACGCCTTGGCCACCAACCTCACCGCCCGCGAGGCCGAGCGCCGCATCTGGTACCCCGACGCCTTCGGGTCGGTCTGCTTCCTCGTGGCCAGCTACCTGGCCATGGCCGCGGTCAGCGGGTCGTGGCGGCTGCGGCTCCGGGGCCCGCACGACCTGGAGGGCAGGATCGCGGAGCTCAACTGGTGGGGTTCCATCGCCTTCGGCATCTCGGCCGTCGGCGGGATCATCCTGCGGTCGGGACAGGACCTCGACTACGGGGTGGCCACCGTCGGGACCTTCGTGGGCGCCGTCTGCTTCTTCCTCGGTGCCCGCCTGATGCTGCCCAGGGTCAGGCGGAGGTCGAAGCTTCCGGCCTGACGCCGCCGACCCCCCACCCCCACCGAACCGGTGACGCACAGCCGCGCCAGGCGCGGTCCTGTGTCACCAGTTGGTCGAGGGGAACGGCCCCCAACCGAACCGGTGACGCACAGCCGCGCCAGGCGCGGTCCTGTGTCACCAGTTGGCGAGGGGGGGTTCGGGCTCTTTCGGCGCTACTCCGGCTCCGGGGGGCGGCGGAGGCGCTTGCGCTGCGACGTCCTGCGCTTGGCATCGAGGCGGCGGGCGCGGGCTCCGGCCGACGGCCTCGTCGCCACCCGTGGCCGTTCGACCTTCAGGGCGTCCCGAAGGCGGGCCGCCAGCCGGTCGAGGGCGAGCTGGCGGTTGCGGGCCTGCGACCGCTCGTCGTCGGCCACCACCCGGACGACGGGGCCCAGCCGCTCCAGGAGGCGGGCCCGCTGTCTGGGGCCCAGCGACGGCGAGTTGGCGACGTCGAAGATCACCTCCGCCCGGGTGTTGGCGGTGTTGGCGTGCTGGCCGCCGGGGCCGCCCGAGGCGCTGAAGCGCCAGTCCAGCTCGGACAGCGGTATGTTGCAGCTGCGGCTGACGGCCAAACCTCGATCTGGATCCGGCGGGGCCTGGTCCGGGGGCATCGGGAGCCGACGGTATCGCTGGTACGCTTGAACGACTGGCGCCTGCGGTTCGCGGGCGCGTCCGGCTCACGCCGTGAGACACCCGTACAACCGACCACAGCCCCGTTCACCTATCTAGAGGGCGAATGCCAGACAAGACCGCCACGATCGGCGAGTACAGCCTCCACGACACCGACACGGGCTCGCCCGAGGTCCAGGTCGCGCTCCTCACCGGGCGCATCAACCACCTCACCGAGCACCTGAAGTCACACAAGAAGGACCATCACGGCCGTCGAGGCCTGCTGATGATGGTGGGCCGCAGGCGGCGCCTGCTCGACTACGTCAAGAAGAACGACGTCGAGCGGTACCGGGCCCTGATCGCCAGGCTCGGCCTGCGCCGGTAGTACCCCGAGAGCGGCCTCGAGCCGCTCTTGCCATATGGCAACACACACAGCGACGACAGGCACACAGCGACGACAGGCACACATCGCGACGACAGGGTCAGCTGCCAGTCGCCAACTCCCCGGGTGGATGCCCAGCTCGGGTGGCTGACAACTGGGAACTGGCCGCCGTCGCACCGACAACAAGGAGCGACACAATCATGGCGGAAGCCATTTCCGTCTCGGCCGCAGTCAGCGGCACCGAGAAGACCCTTTCCTTCGAGGCCGGCAAGCTGGCCCAACTGGCCGACGGCGCGGTCGTGGCCCGCATGGGCGACACCATGCTGCTGGCCACCGCCACCGCCTCCCGCAGCGTCCGGGAAGGGGTCGATTTCTTCCCCCTCACCGTCGACGTCGAGGAGCGGATGTACGCCGCCGGCAAGATCCCCGGCTCGTTCTTCCGGCGTGAGGGCAGGGCCACCGACCAGGCCATCCTCACCTGCCGCCTGATCGACCGGCCCCTGCGCCCCTCGTTCCCCGAGGGTTTCCGCAACGAGGTCCACGTCGTCGCCACCATCTTCGGTGCCGACCAGGAGAACCCCCACGACGTCCTGGCCATCAACGCCGCCTCCGCCGCGCTGATGATCTCCGGCATCCCCTTCGCAGGTCCCATCGGCGCGGTGCGGATCGCCTACTCGGCCGACGGCCGGTGGATCCCCCATGCCACCTATCAGGAGGGCGACCTCGCCACCTTCGAGCTGGTCGTGTGCGGCCGGGCCAGGCCCGACGGCGAGATCGCCATCATGATGGTGGAGGCCGGCGGCACCGAGGACGCCTGGCGCCACTACGAGGACGGCGCCCCCAAGGTCACCGAGGAGGTCATCGCCGGCGGGCTGGAGGAGGCCAAGGTCTGGATCAAGGAGTCCATCGACCTGCAGAAGCAGCTGGTGGCCGAGATCGAGGCCCGGGGCATGACCAAGGCGCCGGTGCCCTACGAGCGCCAGGTCGACTACGGCGACGACGTGTTCGAGCGGGTCGCCGCCGTCGGCACCGACCGCATCGCCGAGGCCAGCACCATCGTGGCCAAGGCCGAGCGGGCCGTCGCCACCGACGCCGCCATCGCCGCCATCAAGGAGGAGCTGGCCAGCGAGCTCGAGGGCCGGGACAAGGAGATCAAGGCCGCCGTCAAGGCCCTGCAGAAGAAGATCGTCCGCCGCCGCATCGTCGAGGACGGCGTCCGCATCGACGGCCGCGGCCCCACCGACATCCGGCCGCTGTCGTCGGAAGTCGGCCTGATCCCCACCGCCCACGGCTCCGGCCTGTTCCAGCGGGGCGAGACCCAGGTGCTCAGCGTCGCCACCCTGGGCATGCCGCGCATGGAGCAGATGCTCGACACCATCGGCATCCACGACGCCAAGCGCTACATGCACCACTACAACATGGCCCCCTTCGCCACCGGCGAGACCGGCTTCATGCGGGGCCCGAAGCGCCGGGAGATCGGCCACGGCCTGCTGGCCGAGCGGGCCCTGCTGCCCGTCGTCCCGCCGGTCGACGAGTTCCCGTACACGCTGCGGGTCGTCTCGGACTGCATGTCCTCCAACGGCTCCACCTCGATGGGCTCGGTCTGCGGCTCGACCCTGTCGCTGATGGACGCCGGCGTGCCGATCAAGGCCCCCGTGGCCGGGATCGCCATGGGCCTGGTGTTCGCCGAGGGCAAGTACACGACCCTCACCGACATCCTGGGCGCCGAGGACGCGTTCGGCGACATGGACTTCAAGGTGGCCGGCACCGCCGACTTCGTCACCGCCCTCCAGCTCGACACCAAGATCGACGGCCTGCCCGCCGACGTGCTGGCCAAGGCCCTGAACCAGGCCTACGACGCCCGCATGAAGGTCCTCGAGGTCATGGCCGGAGCCATCGGCGCTCCCCGTGACGACGTCGCCGAGACCGCCCCCAAGATCGTCAGCTTCGAGATCCCGATCGACAAGATCGGCGAGGTCATCGGCCCCAAGGGCAAGGTCATCAACGCCATGCAGCAGGAGACCGGCGCCGACATCAACGTCGACGACGACGGCGTGGTCGGCACCGTCACCATCGGGTCCAAGGACGGCGCCGCCGTCACCGAGGCCAAGCGCCGCATCGAGCTGCTGCTCGACCCGCCCCGGGCGTCGGTGGGCGACGTCTACAACGGCAAGGTCGTCAACATCACCAAGTTCGGCGCCTTCGTGAACATCCTCCCCGGCCGGGACGGCCTGGTCCACATCTCCAAGCTGGGACGGGGCAAGCGGGTCGACAGGGTCGAGGACGTCGTCTCGCTGGGCGACGACATCGTGGTGCGGGTCGACGACGTCGACCAGCAGGGCAAGGTCGCGCTGTCGCCCGTCGGCGAGAACGGCGACACTGATTCGCCGGGTGGCGGCGGCCAGTCCGCCGAAGGCGGCGGTGGCGGCGGTGGCAGGTCGCGGTCGTCCTCCGACCGTCCCTCGGGTGGCGGCGGGTTCGGCGGCGCCCCGTCGGCACCGGCGGCGGCGGCGCCCGGTGGAGCCGAGTTCGTCTCCTTCGAGGAGTCGTTCGACAGCGAGGCCAAGTCCAAGTTCGGCGACCTGGGGCCGGCCGAGGTCGCGGCCGGGGGTGGCGACGGTGGCCCGCGCCGCAACCGTGACCGCGACCGCCGCCGCAGCGGCGGCCCAGGCCGGCGCTAGATGCCGGCCCCCCGCACCGCATGACGGTCAGGTGCACCCGCCTGGCCAGCGGCGTCCAAGTCATCACCGAGGAGATGCCCGGCTCCCACTCGGCCACGCTGTCGTTCTGGGTGGACGCCGGTTCACGTGACGAGTCGCCGGCCGAGTGGGGTGCCTCGCACTTCCTCGAGCACCTGCTGTTCAAGGGCACCGACACGCGCAGCGCCCGCGACATCGCCGAGGCCATCGAGGCGGTGGGGGGCGACATGAACGCCTTCACCACCAAGGAGTACACCGCCTTCTACACCCGTCTGCTCGACGAGGACCTCGAGCTGGGCCTCGACATCCTCTGCGACATCATGGAGGCGCCGGCGTTCCGCGAAGACGAGGTCGAGTCGGAACGCCAGGTCATCCTCGAAGAGATCAACATGCACGAGGACGAGCCGTCGGACCTGGTGCACGAGGTGTTCCACGAGACGATCTTCCCCGGGCACCCCCTCGGTCGTGAGGTGCTCGGCGAGCGCAGCACGATCACCGAGATGACCCCGGACCAGATCCGGTCGTACTTCGAGACCCGCTACCGCCCGAGCGCCATGGTGGTGGCGGCGGCCGGCAACCTCGACCACGACGCGGTGGCGGCGGGTGTCGAGCGCCGCTTCGGCGGGCGGGTCGGCGACGCGCCGGCGCGGGTCGTGCCCGGGCTGGCTCCTCCCCGGTCGCTGCAGGTCACCCGCCGCAGCACCGAGCAGGCCCATCTCATGGTCGGCATGCGTGCCTTGACCCGCGACGACGACGACCGCTTCGCCCTGGCCGTCCTCAACCAGCTGCTTGGCGGCGGCATGTCCAGCCGGCTGTTCCAGGAGATCCGGGAGAAGCGCGGCCTGGTGTACTCGGTGTACTCCTACCGGGCCGCCTACCTCGAGACCGGCGCCCTTGCCATCTACGCCGGCACCACGCCCGGCAAGGCCCACGAGGTGCTCGACATCATCGACGTCGAGCTGGCCAAGCTGGTGGACGGCCAGGTCACGGACCGGGAGCTGGAGGTGGCCCGGGGCCACCTGAAGGGGTCGCTGGCCCTGTCGCTGGAGGACTCGGCCGGCCGCATGAACCGCATCGGCCGCAGCCAGCTGATCCACGGCGAGGTGCTGTCGTTCGACGAGCTGGTGGAGCGCACCGAGTCGGTCAGCCGGGACGACGTCCGCCGGGTGGTCGAGCGGGTCCTGGCCGGCGAGCGCAGCCTGGCGGTCGTCGGTCCCTTCTCCGAGGACGACTTCGCCGAGCGGGTGGCCTGACCAGCGGCTTGCACGCTCGACTCGCAAACCGGGACTCCCGGTAGGGTCGGGCCGGTGACGATCAGGGTTGGGGTGTTCGGGGCCGGCGGGCGGATGGGTTCGACCGTGTGCAGGGCGGTGGCCGACGACGCTGACCTCGAGCTGGCGGCCGGCGTCGACCCCTTGCATGTCGGGATCGACCTTCGCAAGGTCACGGGCGCCGACGTCAGCGGGCTGCAGATGTCGCCCGACGCAGATGCGCTTCTCGACGCCGGCGCCACTGTGGCCGTCGACTTCACGCACGTCGACGCCGCCCGGGCCAACATCGAGTGGTGCGCGGCGAACGGCGTGCACGCCGTGGTGGGTACCACCGGGTTCGTCGCCGAGGACTTCGAGCGCCTGGCCGGGCTGTTCACCACCAGCAACTGCTTCGTGGCGCCCAACTTCGCCATCGGCGCCGTCCTCATGATGCGGTTCGCCGAGCTGGCCGCACCCTGGTTCGACACTGCCGAGATCATCGAGCTCCACCACGACCAGAAGGTCGACGCACCGTCGGGGACGGCCCTGCTCACGGCCGAGCGGATGGCGGCGGTCTCCGACTCCTGGGGGCCCGATCCCACCCAGCGCATCGTGGTCGAGGGGGCCAGGGGCGCGGCCGGGCCGGCCGGCATCCGGGTCCACTCGGTGCGCCTGCGCGGCCTCGTCGCCCACCAGGAGGTCCTGCTGGGCACCACCGGCCAGAGCCTGTCCATCCGCCACGACTCCTACGACCGCGACTCGTTCATGCCCGGGGTGCTCCTGGCCGTCAAGCGGGTGGCCGAGCACCCCGGCCTCACCGTCGGCCTCGACGAACTACTCGACCTCTAGCTGCATCTCGACCCGTGAGTGTGCAAAGGACCTGCGTATAGGGGGTTTCTTGCACACTCATCACGGCGGGGCCCTGACCCGGCGGTCGTTCCCGGCCGGATCGGGGAAGAGATCCTCTATCCGATCAGGAGGTTCCTAAAGTGCGGTTCCGAGGGGGCGCCCAGCTCGACACGTCGCAGGTTTCCGACCGGCGGAGCGCGGGGCCGATGCTGATCGGCGGGGGGGGACTGATCGGCGTCCTCTTCCTGGTCATCCAGCTGCTGGGCGGCGGCATCGGCGGAGGCGGGGGCTCGTCGACACCGTCGCTCGGCCAGCTCGACTCCGACCTGTCGGCGGAGTGCGTGACGGGCGACGACGCCAACCAGCGCGACGACTGCAGGATCGTCGCCGTCGTCAACAGCGTGCAGGCCTTCTGGGAGGAAGAGCTGCCGAACTACACCGAGGCCACGACGGTCTTCTACAAGGGCTCGACCCAGACCGCCTGCGGGCTCGGGACGTCCGACGTCGGCCCCTTCTACTGCTCGAGCGACCAGACGATCTACATCGACCTCGGCTTCTACGACGACCTCCGCACGCGGTTCGGGGCCAAGGGTGGGCCGTTCGCCGAGGCCTACGTCATCGCCCACGAGTACGGCCACCACGTCGAGGACATCACCGGCGCGCTCGCCCGCGCGCGGGGCGACGACACCGGTCCGCAGAGCGCAGGGGTGAGGATCGAGCTGCAAGCCGACTGCCTGGCCGGCATGTGGGCCGGGGGCGCGGTCGACACCGGCTTCATCGAGGAGCTCACCCAGCAGGACATCCAGGACGGGCTCGACGCCGCGTCGGCCATCGGCGACGACAGGATCCAGCAGAAGGTGAACGGCCAGGTCAATCCCGAGTCCTTCACCCACGGCACGTCCGAGCAGCGGCAGCGCTGGTTCCTCACCGGCTACCGGGCGACGCGGGTGAGCGACTGCGACACCCTCGCCGCACCGAGCGTCTGACGGTCAGGCGGGCGGCGTCCTGGCCAGGTGGTGCAGGGCGACGGCGGCGGCGGTGGCCACATTGAGGGAGTCCACGCCCGGCGCCATGGCGATGCGGACCCTGCGGTCGGCGGCGGCCATGGCCGCGTCGGTCAGGCCGTCGCCCTCCGATCCCACCACCAGCGCCTGACGCGGCCGGACGGCGACGGTACGCACGTCGTCGGCGTCCGGGGACGGGGTGAGGGCAAGGAGCTCGAACCCGAGATCGCGGAGCTGGAGGATCGCGCCGGGCCAGCCGTCGAGCCGGCAGTGGGGGACTTTGAGGGCCTGACCCATCGAGACCCTGACGCAGCGGCGCGACAGCGGGTCGCCGCAGCGAGGGCCGAGCACGACCGCGTCGGCACCGAACGCCGCCGCGTTGCGGAAGATCGCCCCGAGGTTCTCGTGGTCGCCGACGCCCTCTGCGACGACCACCAGGTCGCAGCCTGCAGCCAGGGTTTCCGGGTCGGGCAGCGGCAACCGGTCGGCCGAGGCCAGCGCCCCTCGGTGGTAGTGGAACCCTGCCACCGCTTCCACCACGTTCTGGCCGGCCACGTAGATCGGCGCCTCGATACGAGCGAGGTCGGGTTCGAGGAGCCGTAGTCCGCGCTTGGTCACCAGCAGCGAGCGCAAGGCGTACGGGGACTCGAGCAGCTGGCGGATCACCAGGGCCCCCTCGGCCACGAAGTAGCCGTCGGCGGGCGACGGGGACCGCCGGCGAAGCCCGGCGAAGTCGGTCAGCCGCTCGTCGGAGGGGTCGTCGACGGCGACGATTCGGGCCAGCACCGGAGGGCGATCGTACCGCCGCCGCCGGCGTCGCCAGACCCGTCGCCGGGCTGCGCCGATCACTCCCTTGGCGATTCCTCGCCGCGAATAGGCCGATCGGCCTATTCGTCGGTGGGGTGTAACTCCGCCTTCAGGGCGCGAGTCGTTGAGCCGATTAGTTACACGAGCAACTTGTTAGCAAACTATTTCCTTAACGGAGGGTGGCGAAAATGTTCAAGAGCACGACAAGGACTCTCGGGGTGCTGGGCGGCGTCGTCGCCCTGTTCCTGCTCGTCGGCGGCATCGGCATCAGCACCGGCATCGTCAAGCTGACGGGCTCGTCCGGATCGGTCGGGGCCGAGGTCGAAGCCAGCGCCACGGCCGCCAACCCGGCCGACACGATCCCCGTCCCCGCCGCCGAGGAGCCGGCGCCGGAGGAGACCACGGCTCCGCCGGAGACCGTCGCCGCCACCGCAGTCGTCAAGGCCCCGCCCGCCACGAAGGCCCCCAAGGTCGTCGAGGTCGAGGAAGCGCCGGTCGTCGTCGCCCCGGTGGTGACCGCCCCGCCCGTCACGGTGCCGGCCCTCGCCGCCCGCACGGTACCGTCGGCCGCCCAGGTGCAGTCGGCCATCCAGGGCATCACCAGCCTCGTCCAGCTGCCCCTGTTCGTGCAGATCACCCCGGCCAACGTCGCCGACGTCGGCAACCGGGTCTGCACCGCCTTCGACCAGGGCCAGTCGTTCTCCCAGGTGAAGGCCACCGGCCTGTCGATGGTCTCGGCCTACGTGCCGGTCTCCGACGCCGCCGCCGACTACGCCGTCCGCACCGCCGTCTCGCTCTACTGCCCGGGCTACGCCTCCAAGCTGGCCTGAGAGCCCGAGCGCCAGAGAGAGAGCCGGAAGACGATGGCAATGACAACGACAATGCGCAGGACGCCGCAGCTCCTCCGGGTCGTCACCGGCACCGGGGACCCGGCGGCCCCGGCAGCACCGGCGGCCAGGGTGGTCGACGCAGTGAAGCTGTACGGACGTCACGACACGTCGGTGATGGCCCTCGACGGCGTAAACCTCGACATCGAAAAGGGCAGGTTCACGGCGATCATGGGCCCGTCGGGCTCGGGCAAGTCGACCCTGCTGCACTGTCTCGCCGGGCTCGACACGCTGACCCACGGCCGGGCCTACATCGGCGACGTCGAGCTCGGCTCGCTCGACGACCGCCGCCTCACCAGGCTGCGCCGGGAGCGCATCGGCTTCGTGTTCCAGGCCTTCAACCTGCTCCCGACGCTGACCGCGGCCGAGAACATCACCCTCCCGCTGTCCCTGGCCGGCCGGCGCCCCGACCCCGAATGGTTCGACAGGGTCGTCGACGCCGTCGGCATCCGGAGCCGGCTGGGCCACCGGCCCACCGAGCTCTCCGGCGGCCAGCAGCAGCGGGTGGCGGCGGCCCGGGCCCTCATCACCCAGCCCGAGATCATCTTCGCCGATGAGCCCACGGGCAACCTCGACTCGAAGGTCGGCGGCGAGCTGCTCGCCTTCATGCGCCTCGCCGTCGACGAGTTCGACCAGACCATCGTCATGGTCACCCACGACCCCGTTGCCGCCTCGATCGCCGACAGGATCGTCTTCTTCGCCGACGGCAAGGTCGTCGACGAGATGCACACCCCCACCGCCGAGAGGGCCATCGATCAGATGAAGCAGATCGCGGGCTGACATGTGGTGTCCAGCCGTCCCTCGCCGCGCTGCGGAGGGCGGCTGAGATGCTCCAGCTGTTGCGGGGAGCACTGGCCCAGCGCAAGCGCCTCGTGCGGACCGCGTCGGCGGTGGCACTGGCCGTCAGCCTGGTGTCGGGGACCTTCGTCCTCACCGACACGATCAACCGGGCCTACCACGATGCCGCCAACTCGTCCGACGGGATCGACGTCGTCGTGCGGGCAACCTCTGCGTTCAGCGCACAGGGCAATTCCCTGCCGGAGCGTGCGGTGCTGCCGGAATCGCTGCTCGGCGTGGTCGAGGCCGTCCCCGGCGTCGCCGCCCTGTGGGGATCGGTCTCCGGCTACGCCGAGCTGGTCGACGACCAGGGTCGGTCTCTCGCCGCCCAGGTCGGTCCTGCCATCGGCACCGCGTGGGCCCCGGACGGGAGCATCACCGCCGGACGGGCCCCGGTCGGCCCCGGCGAGATCGTCATCGACGAGGCCCTCGCCCGCCAGGACGGCCTGAAGCTCGGGGACCGGATCAAGGTCCTGTTCCAGGGCCTGGTCGAGGAATTCAAGATCGCCGGTCTGCGCAAGCTGGAAGGCCTCCTGTCCACCACCCAAGCCACCTTCGACCTCGAGACGGCCCAGCGGGTCTTCGGCCAGGAAGGCTCCCTCGACGCCATCCCGGTGCGGGCCGAGCCGGGCGTCTCGCCGGAGTCGCTGCGGGCGAGGATCGGCGCCGTCCTGCCCGAGAGCTACGAGGTCGTGACCTACGACCAGGCGGCCAAGGAGGCCGCCGAGTCCTGGACCAAGGCGCTCGGGTTCCTCACCACCGCCCTGCTGATGTTCGCGGCGGTGGCCCTGCTGGTCGGCGCCTTCATCATCTTCAACACCTTCTCGATCCTCGTCGCCCAGCGCACCCGCGAGCTCGGCCTGCTGCGGGCCCTCGGCGCCAGCCGTTCGCACCTCATCGCCTCGGTGCTGGCCGAGGCCGTCGTCGTGGGCGTGGTCGCCTCCGTGGCCGGCATCGTCCTCGGCGTCCTCGCCGCCAAGGGCCTGCTCGCCCTCATGGCCGCGACGGGCTTCGACCTGCCGCCGGCGTCGGTCGTCTTCCGCCCCCGCACCGTGCTGTTCTGCCTGGTGACGGGCGTGGCGGTCACCGTTGCCGCGGCCGTCGTGCCGGCCCGCCGGGCCACCCGGGTGTCCCCGCTCTCGGCCGCCAGCGGGCGCTCCGACGACAAGGACGTCGCCCTCCACCGCCGGGTGGCGTGGGGCGCTGCCGTGACCCTCGCCGGTGTGGGGTCACTCTTCCTCGGCCTCTACGGGCACCTCGACAACCCGCTGATCGCCATCGGCCTCGGCGCCGGCGGCTTCCTGCTGGGCCTGTCCATGCTGATCCCGCTGGTAGCGACGCCCGCCGCCCGGGTTCTCGGGATCCCGCTGGTCCGCCTGTTCGGCGAGCCCGCCCTGCTCGGCCGGGAGAACGCCATGCGCAACCCCCGCCGCACGGCCGCCACCGCCGCCGCCCTGATGATCGGGATCACCCTCGTCGGCGTGGTGTCGATCCTCGCCGCCTCCATGAAGGCGTCCGCCTCCGCCGCGGTGAACCAGACCCTGCGGGCCGACTTCGTGGTGGCGGCCAAGGGCTCGAACGGCGGCGGGTCGGGCACCTTCTCGCCTGTTGTCGCCGATCGGCTGCGCAAGACCAAGGAGGTCGACCTGGTGTCGGAGATCCGCACCGGGCAGTGGGGCCTCAACGGTGCCACCAAGACCCTGATCGCCGTCGACCCCAGGACCGTCACCGAGATGCACGACCTCGACCCGTCGACGTCGGCGGCCGCCGTTCGCCTCGACGACGAGAGCGTGCTCGTACGGGCCAGCATCGCCGAGCGCCAGGGGTGGCAGGTCGGCGACGAGGTGCCCATGACGTTCGCCCGCACCGGCACCCGGCCCATGCGCCTGGCCGACACCTTCGCCAACACGACCGTCCGCAGCGACTTCGTCGTCTCGGTGGGGGCGTACAAGGACAACTACGCCCAGCAGCTCGACGCCCAGGTCGAGGTCCGCCTGAAGGACGGGGTCACCGCGGCGGCCGGCCGGGTGGCGATCGAGAAGGCCCTGATCGAGTTCCCAACCGTCCAGGTGATGGACCGGTCCCAGGTGCTGGCCGCCCAGGAGAAGCAGGTGAACAGCCTGCTGGTCCCGGTGACCGCCCTCCTGGCCCTGTCGGTGGTCATCGCCCTCCTCGGCATCGCCAACACGCTCGCCCTCTCCATCCACGAGCGGACCCGTGAGGTCGGCCTGCTGCGGGCGGTGGGAATGGGCCGCGGCCAGCTGCGCTCGATGGTGCGGGTCGAAGCGACGATCGTGGCCGGCCTGGGGGCCGTGCTCGGCGTGGCCGTCGCGGTCTTCTTCGGGTGGGCACTGGTGTCTGCCATGCACGACCTGGGCGTGACGGAGCTCGTCCTTCCGGTCGGACAGCTGTCCGCCCTGGTGGCGGCGGCGACCGGCGCCGGACTGCTGGCCGGCGTCCTGCCCGCCCGCCGGGCCGGCCGCCTGGGCGTCCTCGACGCCATCGCCGGCCGCTGACGTTCTAGGGGTCGAGCCGGCCGTTAGGGGTCGACCCGCCGCGCCGCGTCCAGCACGCGGTCCTCGCGGGCCGACTCTCGCTCCTCGTACGACATCCACTGGGTGAGGACGACGCCCACGGTGGCCAGGGTGAGCAGGTCCCCGACGGCCCAGAGGATTCCCCCGCCGGCGTGCTGGTCGGCGAGGGTGTGGGCCTCGAACAGGGGAGTCTGGCTGCTGAGCAGGGCGATCCCCAGGAAGGCGTGGACGGGCAGGGCCAGCATCACGTACAGCAGGCGGGCGCCGTGGTGCATCCGCCAGACGCTGGGGTCGAGGCCGACGACGGGCCAGAAGAAGAGCGTGCCGACAACGAGAAAGTGCAGGTGGACTGCGTCGTGGACCAGGAAGTTCCGCTGGGACGCCGAGTAGATCCCGGTGAAGTAGAGGACGAAGAGAGACCCGCTGAACAGCAGCCAGGCCACCAACGGGTTGGTGAACGCCTTCACCGGCGGGCTGTGCAGGACGCGGAGCAGCCTCGTCTGGGTGGAGCGGGACCCGGCCTGGAGGACGAGGGTGACGGGCGCGCCGAGGGCCAGGAGAAGGGGGCCCAGCATGCCCAGCAGGAGGTGCTGGACCACGTGGACGCTGAAGGTGCTCTGGTCGTACTCGGCCACGCCCGACACCATGGCGACGGCGACCACGCCGCAGCCGGCGAGGAAGGCGACGGTGCGGGCGCGGGGCCAGTGTCGGCCCCGCCGGGCCAGGCGGCTGACACCGAGCAGGTAGCCGGTGACCAGGCCGGCGACCACCGCCACGGGCAGGGGCGAAAGGGAGAACCCGAGCAGCACGTCCCGGAGGGAGGGGGACCCGGCAGCCAGCACGCTCCAATCGTCGCGCAGCGAGCGATTTCCTGTATCCGACGACGCCCGTCGGGCTCGGGAGGGGTATGCGAACCCACACCTGGCGGGCATGGCGCCGCATCGCGTTGTTCCTACTGCTCGGACTCGCCACCTTCGGCGGGTCGTGCCCGGGCTCGAGCACCGTTCCCGGGAGCACCATCCTCAATCTCGTCAACGAGAAGCGGGCCGCGGCGGGGTGCGGGCCGGTCGCCGGCGACGACCTGCTCAGGGTCGCCGCCGACCGCCATGCCGTCGACATGGCGAACAACGCCGCCCACCTGCAGCCCGGCACCGACGGTCACACCGGTTCGGACGGCAGCCGACCCGACCAGCGCATCCGCGACGCCGGCTTCACGCCCATCTCGTCCTGGGGAGAGATCGTCTACTGGGCCGACGGGCCGCCGGGCAACACCCCGGAGGCCACCGTCAACTGGTGGATGAACAGCCCGCCCCACCGGGCCAACATCGAGAACTGCGGGTTCACCCACGCCGGCGTCGGCCTGGTCTACCCCGGCGGCGTGAAGTGGTTCGCGGTGGTCGACTTCGCCACCCACTGATTCCGTCGTGGCGCTGGTCCAGCCGTCGGCCGCCGTGGCCGAATCGGGGTGTTTGTTACCATCCGGCGCGTGACGGGCGGGGCGGTTCTCACCGACTCAGGCGTACGGCGCCCGTCGCCCCTGGCCGTCGGCACCATCGTGTGGTTGGCGTCCGAGCTCATGTTCTTCGGCGGGCTCTTCGCCTCCTACTTCACCATCCGCGCCGCCACCGCGGTCTGGCCGCCGCCGGGCGTCGACCTGGACGCTCTCCGGGCCGGGCTCTTCACCGCCGTCCTGGTGGCCTCGAGCGGCACGATGCAGATGGGCGCCCGCGAGCTGGAGCACGGCAACCGGCGCGCGGCCCGGGGCTGGATCCTGCTCACCATCGGGCTGGGCTCGGTCTTCCTCCTCAACCAGTACCTGGAGTGGAAGGGCCTGAGCTTCTCGGTGTCCACCGACGCCTACGGGTCGCTCTTCTACCTGATGACCGGCTTCCACGGCCTGCACGTGCTCCTCGGGCTCATCGGGATGGGCGGCCTGCTCGTGCGCATCCACGGTCCCGGGCCCGACCCGGGCGACCGCTACGCGGTCCAGGCCATCACCTACTACTGGCACTTCGTCGACGTCGTGTGGGTCGCCCTGTTCGCCACCCTCTACATCCTCAAGTAGCCGCGGACCGTGCGACGCCGCCTCCTCCCCGCTGTTCTCACGGCGCTGGCCGTCGCCCTCACCACCGCCGGCCTCCTCGCCACCGCCCCGGCGACGGCCCAAACCACGACGGCCGAGACCACCACCACCGTCGCCTCGTCGCCGCCTCCTCTGCCGGCAACCCCCGAGCAGCTGGCCGAGGGCAGCCAGCTCTACACCCAGGCGTGCACCAGCTGCCACGGGCCCGACGGCGAGGGCATGGAGCTCTCCGGAGGCGTGCAGGCGCCGTCGCTGATCGGGGTAGGCGCGGCGGCGGTCGATTTCTACCTCTCCACCGGCCGGATGCCTCTCGCCGACACCAACGTTCCCCAGGCCGTCCGCAAGCCGCCCGCCTTCGACGCCGACCAGCGGGCCGCCATCGTCGCCTACGTCGTGTCCTTGGTGGGCTTCGGGCCGGCCGGCCCTCCGATCCCGGAGGTCGACCCCTCCCGAGCCGATCTGTCCCGCGGCCTCGAGCTCTTCCTCCTGAACTGCGCCGCCTGCCACAACGCCACGGGCTTCGGCGGCGCCCTGAGCTACGGCGCCTTCGCCCCCAACCTGCACCAGGCCACCGACATCGAGGTCGCCGAGGCCATGCGCATCGGGCCGGGGAACATGCCGGTCTTCGGCCCCGACACCCTCACCGACGACGAGGTCAACGACATCGTGGCGTATGTCCTGTACCTCCGGCACCCCGATGACGCCGGCGGCGCCGGCCTGGCCCGGGCCGGACCGACCACCGAGGGCTTCGTCGGACTGATGTTCGGCCTGGGGCCGCTGCTCCTGTTCGTCGCCTGGGTGGGGACCAGAGCGTGAGCGAGCCCAGATGAGCGACGAGCGTCCCGACATCGGCACCGGCGACGGCGCCACCGAGCCCGTTACCGGCGCCGTCCACGACGGCCATCTGGACCCGTCCAGCCCGCACGCCCGCCAGGCCGAGAGGGCCATCGCCACGTCGTTCGTCGTGGCCACCGTCGCCGGGTTGGGCCTCGCCGTGACCTACGCCCTGGGCGGCCAGACCCAGGTCGAGGGAGTCCTGCTGTTCTTCTGCCTCTGCGGCCTGGGCTTCGGGATCACCCTGTGGGGCCGGAACCTCATGCCCCAGGGCCCGTTCGAGCAGCAGCGGGAGAACCTGATCGGCTCGGAGGAGGACCGAGAGGCGTTCGAGGAGTCCTTCGAGCGCGGCGAGGCCTTCACCCGCCGCAAGATGCTGCTGGTCCTCCTGGCCGGCGGCTTTGGCGCGCTCGGCACCGCCCTCGTCTTCCCCATCCGGTCCCTCGGTCCCAGCCCCGGCAACAGCTTGAAGCAGACGGAATGGAGGGCCGGTTCGCGACTCGTGACGCCCGACGGAAAGTTCGTCGGCATCGACGACCTCGAGGTCGGGGGCGTCTACACCGTGTTCCCGGAGGGCAACATCGGCGCCGACGACTCCCAGACGCTGCTGCTGCGGGTCTCGGACCAGCCGGTGACCACCAGGCCGGGTCGGGAGGCCTGGTCGCCCATGGGCTATCTGGCGTTCTCCAAGCTGTGCACCCACGCCGGCTGCCCCGTCGGCCTCTACGAGCACGACCGCAAGCAGATGCTGTGCCCCTGCCACCAGTCGACCTTCGCCGTGCTGGAGGGGTGCAGGCCCGTCTTCGGGCCCGCCACCCGGTCGCTGCCCCAGCTGGCCATCGAGGTCGGTCCCGACGGGTTCCTGCAGGCCCAGGGCGACTACGACGAGCCCGTCGGCCCCGGCTTCTGGAACCGCTCACGGTGAGCCGGAACCGGAAGGGCCTCGCCCGGAGGGTGGCGAACCTGGGCGCCTACTTCGACGACAGGCTGGCGGCGTCGCGCTTCATCAGGCGGGCGCTCAACAAGATCTTTCCCGACCACTGGTCGTTCATGATCGGCGAGATCGCCCTCTACTCGTTCGTGGTCCTGCTCATCACCGGGATCTTCCTGACGTTCTTCTTCAACGCCAGCCTCGAGCAGGTGGTCTACGACGGGTCCTACGCCCCGCTGCGGGGCGTGAAGATGTCGGCCGCCTACCAGTCCACGCTCGACATCACCTTCGACGTGCGGGCCGGCCTGGTCATGCGCCAGATGCACCACTGGGCCGCCCTCGTGTTCTTCGGCGCCATCGTCGTGCACCTGTGCCGGGTGTTCTTCACCGGCGCCTTCCGCCGTCCCCGCGAAATCAACTGGATGATCGGGGTGAGCCTCATGCTCCTGGTCATCCTCAACGGGTTCGCCGGGTACTCCCTGCCGGACGACCAGCTGTCGGGCACCGGCCTGAGGATCGCCTACTCGATCCTGCTGTCGATTCCGCTCATCGGAACCTGGATGGCATTCCTGCTCTTCGGCGGCGAGTTCCCGGCCGACATCATCATCTCCCGCCTCTACGGCATCCACATCCTGCTCGTGCCGGCCGCCATCGCCATCCTCCTGGTCGCCCACCTCGGGATCATGTGGCACCAGAAGCACACCCAGTTCAAGATCAAGGGGGCCACCGAGGACAACGTCGTCGGGTCGCCCCTTTGGCCGACCTACGCGGCCAAGAGCGTCGGGCTGTTCTTCATGGTGGGCGGGGTGGTCGCCGCGCTCGGCGGCCTGGCCCAGATCAACCCGATCTGGCTGTACGGGCCGTTCGTCTCGGAGCAGGTCAGCTCGGCCTCGCAGCCCGACTACTACATGGGCTGGCTGGAGGGGGCGCTGCGGGTCATGCCGCCCTGGGAGATACGGGCGTACGGCTTCGAGATCCCCAACCCCTTCTTCCCGGGCGTCGTGCTGGCCACCCTCACCTTCACCCTGCTGTACGCATGGCCCCTGCTCGAGGCCCGGTTCAGCAAGGACCGCGACCCGCACAACCTGCTCGACAAGCCTCGCGACAACCCGCTGCGCACGGCCCTCGGCGCCGCCACCCTGAGCTTCTACATCGTCCTCTTCTTCGCCGGCTCGACCGACGTGCTGGCCGTCTTCCTGAAGACGTCGGTGAACTCCCTGGTCTGGACGTTCCGGATCGCCATCTTCGTCGTACCCGCGGTAATGGCCGTCTTCACCCACCGGATCTGCAAGGGCCTGGCCGCCTCGGGCGGTGGCCGCCGCCGGACCCCGGCGCTGTTCGACCGCTCGCCCGCCGGCGGCTACGACGCCCATCCGGCCCCACCGCCCACCGGCACCGTCGAGGAGCTCGACCCCGAGCCGCTGCCGGACGCGGAACCGGCCGAGCAAGGGCCGGGCTCGTGATCCGGCACGGCGCGGCGCGGCGGAGGATCCCTGTCGCCGCGAGGAGGATGCCTGTCGCCGCGAGGATCCCTGTCGCCGCGAGGAGGATGCCTGTCGCCGCGAGGAGGATGTCGGTCGCCGCGGGGGCCGTTGCGGCCGTCATCGGCTTCTCCGGCTGCGAGCTGTCCGGCTTCGGTGCTCCCGAGGGCGCAACCCGCCAGGGCCAGGACACCTACCGGCTGTGGCAGGGGTCGGTGGTCGCCGCCCTGATCGTCGGCGGCATCGTGCTGGCGCTGATCCTGTTCGTCATCGTGCGGTTCCGGCGGCGGGGCGACGACTCGATCCCGTCCCAGCGGGAGTTCAACTACCCCCTCGAGGTCACCTACACGATCATCCCGCTGCTCATCGTGGCCGGGCTCTTCTACTTCACCGTCAGGACCCAGGAGAGGGTCCAGGCGGTCTCCCCGTCGCCGGCGGTGCAGGTGGAGGTCACCGGGTTCCAGTGGGGGTGGGAGTTCCGGTACCAGGGCACCGGCGTCACCGTCTCCAGCCAGGGCTCCGACCGGCCGGTGCTCGTCCTGCCCGTCGACCGGACCACGAGGATCACCCTGGTGTCGGTCGACGTCGTCCACTCGTTCTACGTCCCCAGGTTCCTCTACAAGCGCGATGCCGTACCCGGCATCACCAACCGGTTCGACCTCCACCCGATCGAGACGGGCACGTTCCGGGGCCATTGCGCCGAGTTCTGCGGCTTGCGCCACGCCGACATGCTGTTCGACGTCTCGGTGGTGGGAACCGCCGAGTTCGACACCTGGCTGACCGGCCAGGGGGGGAGCACCGCTCAATGACGATCCTCGAAGAACGCGACGCGGCCGCCGACGCCGATCCGGCCGAGCCCGAGCGCACCGGGCTGGTCAAGTGGCTGACGTCCACCGACCACAAGGTGATCGGCAAGAGCTACGTGATCACGGCGTTCGTCTTCTTCTGCCTCGCCGGCGTGTTCGCCCTACTGATCCGCTCCCAGCTGGCGGGGCCGTCGAACACCGTGCTCGACCAGCAGGATTACAACGCCGTCTTCACCCTCCACGGCACGATCATGATGTACCTGTTCGCCACGCCCCTCGGCTTCGGGCTGGCCAACTACTTCGTGCCGCTGCAGGTGGGGGCCCCCGACATGGCCTTCCCCCGCCTGAACGCCCTTTCGTACTGGATGTTCCTCTTCGGCGGCATCACCGTCGTGTCCGGCTTCCTCGTCTCCAGCGGGCCCGCCGCCTTCACGTGGGTCTCCTACGCGCCCCTGTCCGACGCCGTGCACTCGCCGGGTGCCGGCGCCGACCTGTGGATCGTCGGCCTGCTGCTCACCGGCCTGGCCACCATCGCCACCGCGGTCAACATCGTCACCACCATCTTCTGCCTGCGCGCCCCGGGCATGACCATGTTCCGGATGCCGATCTACACCTGGAACATGCTGGTCACGTCGGTGCTGGCCCTCCTGGCCTTCCCGGTGCTGACCTCGGCCCTCGCCCTGCTCTTCAGCGACCGGCACCTGAGCACCAAGATCTTCGACGTCGCCGGCGGGGGGGTGCCGATCCTCTGGCAGCACCTCTTCTGGTTCTTCGGGCACCCCGAGGTGTACATCATCGTCCTGCCGTTCTTCGGGGTGGTGACCCAGATCCTGCCCGTGTTCTCGCGCCGGCCGATCTTCGGCTACACGGCGCTCGTGTTCGCCACCCTCGCCATCGCCGGCCTGTCGGTGGGGGTGTGGGCCCACCACATGTTCACGTCGGGGGCGGTGCTGCTTGCCTACTTCTCGGCCATGTCGTTCCTGATCGCGGTGCCCACCGGCATCAAGTTCTTCAACTGGATCGGCACCATGTGGGGCGGCAGGCTCGTCTTCCCGACGCCCATGCTGTTCTCGCTGGGGTTCATGGTCGTGTTTCTCATCGGGGGGCTGTCGGGCGTGCTCCTGGCGTCGCCGCCGATCGACATGCAGACCCACGACACCTACTTCGTGGTCGCCCACTTCCACTACGTGCTGTTCGGCAGCGCCGTGTTCGCAGGATTCGGCGCGGTCTACTTCTGGTACCCGAAGATGACGGGGCGGATGCTGCGCGAGGGCTGGGGAAAGCTGCACTTCTGGAGCCTCTTCGTCGGCTTCAACGTCACGTTCTTCGTGCAGCACGTCCTCGGCACCCGGGGCATGCCCCGCCGGATCCAGTCGTATCCGGCCGACGAGCACCTCACGTTCCTCAACCAGGTGTCGACGGTGGGCAGCTTCCTCCTGGGGATCTCGACCCTGTTCTTCATCTGGAACCTGTGGGCCTCGTGGCGCAAGCCGGTGCCCTCCGGTGACGACCCTTGGGGAGGCCACACCCTCGAGTGGTGGACGACGTCGCCGCCCCCGTCGCTGAACTTCACCACCCTGCCGCAGATCCGCTCCGACCGTCCGGTCTGGGACGAGCGCCACGGCGTGCCGGTGGGCCCCTCCGACGAGGAGCTGGCGGCGGCGGCGAAGGCGAAGGCCGGATAAGAAGATTCGGGCCAGGGGGACCCGCCCATGAAGACAGCCAAATGAAGATAGCCAAATGAAGATAGCCAAATGAAGATAGCCAAATGAAGATAGAGGGCCAGATCTTCGCCGGACTTGCCGCGTTCTTCCTGGTCGTCGGCGCCATCTACTGGTTCACGAGCTACGAGGACGCCGGCAGCGTCCTGCTGCTGTCGACCGCCATCCTCGGCACCATCCCCGGCGCCTACCTGATCCTGACGTCGCGCAAGCACCCGCCGCGTCCCGAGGACCAGGGCGAGGCGACGGTCGCCGACGGCGCCGGCCGGGTCGGGTCGTTCCCGGAGTACAGCGTGTGGCCCCTCGTCCTGGCCATCGGCCTGGCCATCGCCGGTGTCGGCCTGGTGTTCGGGATCTGGATGGCGCTCCCCGGGTTCCTGCTGGTGGCGATCGGGGTGCCGAGCGCCATCCTGGAAGGTAGGAGGGGCCCGGAGGAGGGCCATCCTGACGGCGATCCCCCGGGCCCGTAACCGCCGGTGCCCCAGTTCGGCGGAAGGTCGCCCGGGGGACCCGAAACTCCCCTGATCACACCCGCACGGGGGATGAGAACCCGCGCCAGGTGGACGATTGTTCGGGGACAGACGATCAGCGTGTGCCGTAGCGGCCCGCAGGGGTCGCCCTGGGGGAGGTCGGGAGGGGGTTCGCCCCCTCCCGGTTAGGGGGGAACATGGCCACTGGGACCATGCCCTGGAGCGCACGCAGGGGGGAGCGGACGCCGACCCGTCTGGACGCCGTCGCCGAGAGCATGAAGGACGACGCCGCGGCGTCCTGGGGCGAGGTGTTCAGTCCCGGGGTCCGTCGGGCCCTGGGGGTCGGCGTCGGTCTGGCCGTGTTCCAGCAGGTCACGGGCATCAACGCCATCATCTACTACGCCGACCGGATCTTCGACCTGGCCGGTTTCACGACCGCCGCCGAGCAGACCACCGCCACCCTGTTCGCGGTCGGAGCCGTGACCGTGGCTGCCACGTTCATCGCCGTGGTGTTCGTCGAGGGGTTCGGCCGCCGGCCCCTGTTGCTCACGGGTCTCGTGGGTATGGGCGTCAGCCTGACCGCGGTGGGCCTGGCCTTCGCCTTCCTCCACGAGTCGACGACCGCCGGCGGTGCGTCGAGCACCGTCGGGATCATCACCCTGGTCTCCCTGGTGGTCTACATCGCCTCGTTCGCCTTCTCCCTGGGGCCCGTCGTCTGGACCGTGATCGCCGAGATCTACCCCAGCTCGATCCGGGGCCGGGCGGTGTCGGTGGCCACCGCTGCCAACTGGGCGGCGGCGTTCGTCGTCAGCATGACCTTCCTGAACCTGCTGGATGCCATCGGGGAGACCGCGACCTTCCTGCTCTTCGCCGTGCTGTGCGCGGTCACGTTCGTCTGGATCGACCGCAAGGTGCCCGAGACGCGGGGCAAGACCCTGGAGGAGATTCGGGTCGTCTGGGCACGACGCGGCCACCGGCCCGGGATAGCCGAGAGGGCAATTCTCCCGACAAGACCCGCCTGAGTTCCCTAGCATGGGGCGACCCCCCCGCTACTTGTGGAAGGACGTGCCACGTGTTCGGTCGCCTGGGTGCCTGGTGCCATGACAACCGCAGGAAGGTCGTCATCGGCTGGTTCTTCATCATCGTCGTAGGTGGCGCCGTCATGAGCAACGTCGGCACCTCCTACAAGGCCGACTTCAACCTGCCCGACGTCGAGAGCCGCCAGGGCTTCGAGATCCTCGACGAGCACTTCGGCGGCCAGGGCACGGGCGAGAGCGGGACGATCGTCTTCCGGTCGGAGACCGGTGTCCGCGATCCGAGGGTCCAAAGTGCGATGGAGCCGGTCTTCGGCGTGGTTGGCGGGGTCAAGGGCGTTTCCCGCGTGGTCAGCCCCTACTCGGAGGAGGGCTCGAACCAGATCACGAACCGCCCCGGCCACCAGGGTGACATCGGCTACGCGGTCGTGGAGCTGAACCCGGACATCACCTTCGAGAACGCCACCCAGATCTCCACGGACATCAAGAAGGCCCTGCCAACGATCGACGGAGTCCAGATCGAGCTCGGCGGCGCCATCTTCGGCGAGTTCGAGCCCC
The DNA here is from genome assembly GCA_963825765.1 of uncultured Acidimicrobiia bacterium. Classification (GTDB taxonomy): domain Bacteria; phylum Actinomycetota; class Acidimicrobiia; order Acidimicrobiales; family AC-14; genus CAWGUU01. Next base: position 639,660 of record CAWGUU010000003.1, on the reverse strand, counting down.
CCAACTCCGAGCTGCTGGGTGTTGCCTTCGCCATGGTCATCCTCGTCCTGGCCTTCGGGTCGGTGCTGGCCATGGGCCTGCCGATCGCGGTCGCCCTGGCCGGGATCGGCATCGGCACGATCACCGTCGGGTTCCTGACGAATCTCGTCACGATCCCCGACTTCGCCACCATCCTCGGCACCATGATCGGCCTGGGCGTCGGGATCGACTACGCCCTGTTCATCGTCACCCGCTTCCGGGAGCAGCTCCACAAAGGCGACGACATCAAGCCGGCCATCACCGCCGCCCTCGACACCGCCGGCAGGTCGGTTGCCTTTGCCGGCACCACGGTCGTCATCTCGCTGCTCGGCATGCTCCTGATGCAGATCAGCTTCATCTCGGGACTGGCGATCGGTGCGGCAACGGTCGTGGCCATGACCATGTTGGCGTCGCTGACCCTGCTCCCGGCCCTGCTCGGCTTCGCCGGCAACAGGGTCGAGCTCACCAGGTGGCGGGGCCTGATCGCCGCCGCCCTGGTGGCCATCGGCCTGCTGGGAGTCGGCCTGAACGCACCGATCGTCGTTCTCATCACTGTGCCTCCGGCGGTCGTCATCCTGTTGCTCAGCCTCGTCGTCCGACCGTTGCGCAGGCCGGTTCCCCGGCCGGCGACGAAGCCCCGCCAGGAGACCCTGGCCTACCGGTGGAGCCGGTTCGTCCAGCACCACCCCTGGCCGTCGGCGATCGGGGCAACCCTCCTGCTGATCGTGCTGGCACTCCCCGTGCTGGGGCTGCGGCTCGGCTTCTCCGACGAGGGCAACTACGCCGCGGAGACCACCACCCGCAAGGCCTACGACCTGCTGGCCGAGGGATTCGGTCCCGGGTTCAACGGGCCCCTGATGGTGGTCTCGGAGGTGTCGCCCGGCACCTCCCAGGCGACGCTGCAGGCGGTCACCGACGCCATCGCCCGCGACCCGGGTGTCCAGTTCGCCACCCCCGCGGTGCCAAACAACCCCGACGCCGCAACCGCGGCGCTGTGGCGGGTCATCCCGACGACGTCCCCACAGGACGAGGCGACGACCAAGCTCGTCGAACGGCTCCGGACCACGGTGTTGCCGGCAGCGACGGCGAACACCGGCCTCGACGTGGCCGTCACGGGCACCGTCGCCATCCAGGTCGACTTCTCCGAGTACCTGGCCAGTCGCCTGCCGCTGTTCTTCGGCGCGGTGCTCGCCCTCTCCTTCCTGCTCCTGATGACGGTCTTCCGATCCGTGCTGGTGCCGCTCAAGGCGGTGGTGATGAACCTGCTCTCGATCGGCGCCGCGTTCGGGATCGTCGTGGCGGTGTTCCAGAAGGGATGGGGAGCCTCGCTGCTCGGCATCGATGGCGCGCCGATCGAGCCGTTCGTGCCGATGATGCTCTTCGCCATCGTGTTCGGCCTGTCGATGGACTATGAGGTCTTCCTGCTCTCCAGGGTGCGGGAGGAGTGGAAGCGCACCGGCGACAGCCGGCTCTCGGTGGCCGACGGTCTGGCCGCCACTGCCCGGGTCATCACCGCCGCCGCCCTGATCATGGTGTTCGTCTTCGGCAGCTTCCTGCTGGAGGCCGACAGGATCTCGAAGCTCTTCGGCCTGGGCCTGGCGGTGGCGGTCCTGATCGACGCCACCGTCGTCCGGCTCCTCCTCGTGCCGGCCACGATGGAGCTCCTGGGCGACAAGAACTGGTGGCTGCCGAAGTGGCTCGACAAGGCCCTGCCCGACGTCGCCGTCGAGGGCCACGTCCACGACCAGCCGCCCAAGGTGCCGGTCGCCTAAGCGAGAACCGTTGATCCGCAGAGTCGGGCCGGGTACCGTGAGCGACTTGTCAGGGGCAGGGTGTGCGATGACGACTGATGCGGACGCGCGGTCCCCACATTCGGCGTGCAGCGGAGGCGAGAGATGAAAGCAATTCCGCGCCGGTTCCGCGTCGGGATGGCCCTTGTCGTCATCACGGCTCTGGTGCTCATCTACATGCAGCAGGCCGCATTCGCGGCGGTGACAGTCACCCCCAGTACGAACCTTCCCGATAGCGCGAACGTCAACGTCAGCGGGAACGGATTTGCCGCCAACCAGCCCGGCACCATCTCCGAGTGCAAGTTCAACCCCGGCTTGGGGGCCGACGAGTGCAAGGACATCGGGTCGTTCACGACGAATGCGTCGGGCACCTTCGGCCCCGTGCCGGTCACGGTCACCCGCACATACATCTCGTCTGACGCCACGAACGTGAACTGCGCCGTCGATCCGGCCAACCCGTGCCGGGTCGTTGCCACCCTCAACAACGTGTTCGGCCAGCAGGAGGCCCCGATCAGCTTCGCCGGGGGGAGCACGACGACCTCCACGTCCACGACGCTCCCGACGACCACGTCGTCCTCCACGACGACCTCGACCGTCCCGACGACCACGTCGTCCTCCACGACGACCTCGACCGTCCCGACGACCACGTCGTCCTCCACCTCAACGCTCCCGACGACCACCTCGACGACCGTCCCGCCGCCGCCGGCGTGCGACGGCAAGACGGCGACGATCGTCGGCACACCCGGCAACGACACGATCTTCGGCACGCCCGGCAACGACGTGATCGTGGGCTTGGGCGGGAGCGACTCGATCCAGGGCCTGGCTGGCAACGACACGATCTGCGGCAACGACGGCAACGACCAGATCGACGGTGGCGCCGGCAACGACCGTCTCTTCGGTGGCAATGGCAACGACCGCGTGCTGGGGGGGGCCGGCACCAACAACCTGTTCGGCGAGAGCGGTGCCGACCAGTGCTTCGTGACGCCGACTTCGACGGCCGCCGGCTGCGAGCAGGTCTTCCCGCAGCCCTGACCAGGACCTGGATACGCGGAGCAGTCACAGCTCTGGCGATGACAGCCACCGCGTGTAGCGGTGGTGGCCCGACAACCGAGCCGGCGGGCAACAGCATCGACATCGTCGACTTCGCCTTCCAGCCCGATGCGGTGCTCGTGACCGGCGGCGGCCAGGTCACGATCCACATCGCCAACAACGGCAGCGTGCTGCACAACCTGTCGATCCCGACCCTCGAGATCGCCGTCGACTACGACCCGGGTCAGTCGAGCAACCTGATCTTCATCGTGCCCGCGTCGGACCCCGTCGAGTTCTTCTGCCGGCACCACCGTGACCGGGGCATGACCGGCACCTTGCTCGTCCGAGACTGACCCGCTCACCTCGCGCCGGAGTCGGCGTCCCTGGTCTCTACAGGGACACGACAGCTGTCAGGAATCCCGCACCCGCCACCGGGAGGAGGACGTTGTCGACGCCGCCGCCTGCCGCTCCCTCGACGACGGTGAGGGCGGCGGCGATGGCGAGGATGGCCGGCACCGATGCGGCCGTCAGGTCGCCGCCGGTCGCCAGCGCGCCGGTGGCGAGCACGACGGTGACGGCCAGGAACGCGGCGCTGCCGGCATAGGTCTTGTGGGCGCCGAGCAGGCGGTAGGCCCGCCGTCCCCACCGGAGGCCGACGGCGCTGGCGGCGGCGTCGCTCAGTCCCATCACCAGCACGCCGAACGCGTACGGCACCTCGTGGGGGAACAGGGCTGCGGCCAGCAGCACCCCTAGGGGGAACCACACCTCTCCCCACGTCTCCCGTTCCACGCCGTGCACCGCCGGGAACAGGCCCACCCGCCGGGACACGACCATGAAGGGGACGAACAGCAGGGCCAGCACCACGACCGCCCGGAACGACATGACCAGCGGCAGGCAGGCGGCGGTTACGCCCGACGAGACGTGGGCCAGCTTGCGCGACTGCTCCGGAGCGAGCTTCCAGCGCCGTGTGGCCGCCTCGGCCCCGGCCAGCAGGGAGACGAAGAAGCCGCCGGCGCCGGCGACGACCAGCGCCTGGCCCGTCAGCTCCATCTCGGTCAATACGGGCGGATGAGGGCGGCGGGGACCCGGTGGCGCTGGGCCACGGTGCAGGCGTAGGTGTAGGCGAACAGGGCCGCCAGCACGAGGATCATCGCCGCTTGGGCCGCAGGCGACCACCCCTTGGCGACCATGGTCAGGTGGGCCAGCAGGGTGAGGCACATGCCCCGGCCGACCTGGGCGATGGCGACGATGGTCACCTGCTCCTCGGCGTGGTCGGTGGCGGCTGCCAGCCGTCGCAGGCCGTGCAGCGCGCACCCGAGGTACACGGCGAAGGCGGCGACCAGCATCGACCGCAACGGGACCAGGACGAGCAGGGCCAGGGTGCCGGCCACCCAGCAGGCGGCGCTGGTTCGGCAGGTCGCGATCCGGCCGTGGCGCAACAGGAACGTGCGCTTGCCGAACAGCTCGTCGCCCCGGACGTCGCGGAAGTCCTTGAGCATGATGCGGCCGATGAAGGCGACGTAGAGGCCGCCGAGCAGGGCCAGCTGGCGGCCGTCGACCGACGGCTGCACGGTGAGCACGCCGACGAGGAACGGGACGGCCACGTAGCCGAGAGGCAGCAGCAGGGAGGCGAGCGCGCCCCGGCCGGCGAGCCTCACCGGCGGCACGGAATAGGCGGCGTTCAGCGCCAGGCCGGCAGCCACGACGGCACCGACCCGCCAGTCGACGGCGGTGCCGACGACGAGGGCGAGGAGCCCGGCGCCGATGCCCAGGGCCAGCAACTCGCCGCGGGTTGCGTCGCCGGAGACGAGTGGTCGGCCGCGGGCGTTCGACAGGTTGACCCTGTCGATGTCCTCGTCGGCCAGGTCGTTGAGGATCGTGGCGTTCACGAACCAGCCGCCGACGACGACCAGGACGGTGGTGAACAGCGGGTGGAACCCGTCGGCGGCGCCGGTGCCGGCGGAGGCCAGGCCAAGGGCGGCGAAGAGGAGGAGCACGAGGGCGACGGGCGGGCGCACCATCATCACGACGAGGCGTGCGGCCCGGGTCACTTTGTGTTCCCCCAGCTGTTCAGGGCGATTGCCATGAGGATGAAGAAAGCGACCACGGCCAGCCCCATGATCCCGGCGATGACCGCGATGACGGTGGCGATGATGCCCACCGGCTGCTTCTTGTAGGGCGGAGGCCACTGCCCTCGCGGGTCCGGGTCGTTACTCATGGCTGTCTCCTCTCGAGACGGTGGGGTTCATCCCTCGGCTGTCACGATGCCGAGGATGCCGATGGGGGCGCGCGGCGGGGCCGGTGGCCACGGCGAGCGGGGTTCGGGCGGGTCGGGCGCGTGGCTCATGGCTGCCTCCTCTCGGGAACGTCGTGTTTCTCGGGAAAGTCCTGCTTGATGGCGGCGACGACGGCCGCGACCAGGTCGGCGGGCGACGATGCGTTCACGAAGACCCGGGTGGCCAGGTCGCGGCCCGACAGACGCTCGTCCTCGTAGCCGTCGAGGCGGGTGCCGAGGGAAGGGCCCGACTCGAGGCGGCCGGCGCGTATGCGTTCCCGCGCCCGGTCGTAGGCGTCCTCGACCTGGTAGACGACGTTGTCGGGGTGGTGCCGGGCCACGAGGGGCACGATCGGCGCGCGTGCGATGACGGTGGGCACGCTCCCGTCCTCGGGTTCTCGGATCTGTGGCAGCCCGTAGCGGAACGGCAGGCCGAACGGCTGGACCACCTCGAGGAAGAACCCGGCGGCGGTCAGGGCGGTGAACTCGTCCTCGGAGACGAAGTGGTGGTCCTGGCAGCCGTGGGGCTCAACCGGTCGACCCAGCTCGTCGGGGCGGCGGGGCCGCGTCGTCCACGACGGCGTGATGGCGACGAGCCGCCGGCGGTGCATCTCCCGGACCACCGTCGACTTGCCGCTGCCCGACGGTCCGATCACGACGAGCAGCCGCATCAGAAGAGCTGCAGCATGTAGACGACCCACAGCCCCTGGTAGACGGCCAGCAGGGTCAGGCCCACCACCAGGGTGGTCCGGAGGGCGGCGGCCGGGTCGAGTCCGGCCGGCGGGTGTCCGGCCGTGTCGAAGGCGGCGACCGCGGCGAGGGCGGCGGCGCCGATCATGGCCGGGAGCCAGAGCCCGGCGCCGAGGAAGACGTCGCGCTGGTAGTCGGCGACGGCTCGGCCGAGAGCGAGGGCGACCACGTACCGGCTGACCAGGGCGAACGCCACCAGCCCTACGACGAGGATCGCCTTCGACGTCCACGACCAGGTGCGTGGGGCGCGGTTGCGGCCGGCGACGGCGTACACGGTTCCCAGACCGGCGACGTAGAGCACGAGGACGGCCATACCGACCCAGACGTGCTGGGCGAGCGTCGTCCCGGGGGCGTTGTGGAGGGCGGCCGGCGACAGGATGAACTTGGCCACGACGATGGCGGCGAGGTAGGCGAACGTGAGCGCCGACCACGCCGGGCTCAGGCGGGCCACGTTCCAGGCCACGTAGAGGTAGGCGGCGGTGAGGGCGATCAGGCCGAGGGCGGTGATCGCCAGCTGGGCCTCGTTGGGCTCGGGACGGTCGCCGTAGGGCAGCAGCGACGCCAGCTCGGGAAGCTGGACGACGGCCACGAGGCCCAGGAAGGCGACGGCGGCGAGGGCCCACGGGGCGGGGAGAAGCGCCGGGCCCGACCTGCGTGTCGCGCCTGCCGAGGCTCGCCGTCCCACCGGGGCCAGGCTACAAAGTCGGAGGTCCGCCGTCGTGGTCATCGTCGCCACTGTGGACCGCCGTCAGTCCGCCAACCACGGTGCGTTGCCCCTACCGAGAGACGGGGTCAGCCCTTCACCGCCCCCATGGTGAAGCCGGCGATGAAGCGTTTGAGGAAGGCGTTGAACAGCAGGGCCAGGGGGACCGCAACGAGGAGGGCGGCGGCCTGGAGCGACTGCCAGAAGAACACGTCGCCCCGTACCAGCTCCGTGGGCACGCCCACGCTGATCGTCTTCTGGCTGGTCTGGGACACGAAGGCCAGGGCGTAGATGAACTCGCCCGCCGCCAGGGTGGCCGAGAACACCACGACCGCGACAAGGCCGGGCACCGACAGGGGCAGCACGGTGCGCACGAACGCCCCCAGCCGGCTGTAGCCGTCGACCATGGCCTGCTCCTCCATGTCGCGGGGAATCGACTTGAAGAAGCCCATGAGCAGCCAGACCGAGACGGGGATGGTGATCGTCGGGTAGACGACGACGAGCGCCCACCTGGAGTCCTGCAGCCCGAGCTGGGACACCACCCGCGACAAGGAGATGAACAACAGCGAGGGCGGGATCAGGTAGACGAAGAAGATGGCGATTGCCATGGCCCCGCCATAGCGGAGGCTGAGCCGGGCCAGGCTGTAGGCGGCGGGCACGCTGGCCACGAGGGTGATGACGACCACGGCGACGGCCACGACCAGGGTGTTCACGACGAACGTCCCGAAGGCGGTGCCGTCGAGCAGGAGGCGCAGGTGCTCGAGCGTCGGCGGGCGGTTGAAGGCGAACGGGTTGTTGTCCCGGCTGTAGAGGTCCTGGTTGGACTTGAACGAGGTGATGAGCGCCCATAGGAACGGGAAGGCGGCGAAGAGGACGAAGCCCGCCACCAGGGCGTAGAGACCGACCCGAGCCCACCGCCGGCGGGCCGCGAAGTTGGGGCCGGCCCGGTCCACCTACATCACCTCCATGCGCTTCACCGCCCGGAGGATGAGGACGGCCATGGCCAGGAGCAGGGGGAACAGGAACAGGGCGACGGCCGCCCCCTGGGCCAGGTCGCCGCCCTGGATGCCCCGGAAGAACGCCCAGGTCGGGAGCACCTGGGTGGCGTCGATGGGCCCGCCCCTGGTCAGCACGTAGACGACGCCCAGGTCGGTGAACACGAGGACGGCGCCGAACAGGGCGGCCACCGCCGTCACCGGCAGGCTGAGCGGGATGGTGATCTCCCACAGCTTGCGCCAGAACCCGGCGCCGTCGACGTCGGCGGCGTCGTTGAGGTCCTGGGGGATGGCGCTGATCCCCGCCATCATGATCACCGCCGCCAACGGCAGGATGCGCCACACCTGCACTGCGATCACCGACACCATGGCGAGCGTCGGGTTCCCCAGCCAGTGCAGGTTGCCGTCCAGCAGGCCGAGCCAGCGGAGGGTCCAGTCGATGGGGCTGAAGAGCGAGTCGAGCAGCCACAGCCAGGCGATGGTGGCCAGCGAGACCGGGGTGACCCAGGGGAGCAGGATGAGGAAGCGCACGACCCACTTGCCCCGGAAGTCCCGGGTGAGCACCAGGGCCAGGATCTTGCCCAGCACGAGCACGAGGAACATGGTCACGACGGTGATGACCAGGCTGTTGCGCAGCGATCTCCGGAAGACCGGGTCGGCCAGGACGGCCCGGAAGTTGCGTAGGCCCACGTAGTCGAAGCTGGGGTCGCCGACGGTGACGTCGCTGACGCTGAAGCCGATGGCCAGGAAGAACGGGATCGCCACCAGGGCCACGATGTAGACCACCGCCGGCAGGAGCAGGAACGGGGCCAGGAAGCTCTCCCGGTCGGCCAGGTAGCGCGGCTTCCTGGTGGCGGTCACGTTTGTTCGCTCACCTGCGGCTCGGTCACAGTGGGCGGGGGTCGGTGCGCAGGCCGGATTCGTGGTCGAAGAACCGCAGGTCGGAGGCCCGGATCACGAACTCCGACGGCTCGCCGACCGGGACGGCCACCGAGACCGTCGACGGCAGCATGGAGATGACCCGCGTGTCGGCGCCGAGGCCCTGCACGGTGCCGACGATGTGGCGCTCCGAGCCCAGTTCCTCGACCCGGTGGACGGAGAACTTCACGGTGACGGCGTCCTCGGCGTGCAGGTCGACGACGCCCTTGGGCAGCAGCTTCTCGGGGCGGAAGCCGACGAGGACGTCGTCGCGCGCCACCACGTTCATCGGCGGGGAGCCGACGAAGGTGGCCACGAAGGTGTCGGCCGGCTCGTGGTACACGTCGTGGGGCGTGCCGAGCTGGCGGATGCGCCCCGCCGACATGACCGCGATCCTGTCGCCCAGCCCCATGGCCTCGACCTGATCGTGGGTGACGTAGATGGTGGTGGTGCCGACCCGCTCCTGGAACTGCTTGAGGTCGTCACGGGCGGTGGCCCGCAGCTTGGCATCCAGGTTGGAGAGGGGCTCGTCGAGGAGGAAGACGCTCGGCTCCCGCACCAGGGCGCGGGCCAGCGCCACCCGCTGGCGCTCGCCGCCGGAGAGCTGGCGGGGGCGCCGGTCGAGGAGCGGGGTGATGCCCAGCAGGTCGGCGGCCCAGGCGACCTTCTTCGTCCGCTCTTCCGGATCGACGCCCTGGGCCCGGAGGGGGAACTCGATGTTCTTGCGGACCGTCTTGTGGGGGTAGAGGGCGTAGCTCTGGAAGACCATGGCGATCTTGCGGGCCCGCGGCGGCAGGCCGGCGACGGGCTGGTCGCCGATGAGCACGTCGCCCTCCGTCGGCTGTTCGAGCCCGGCGATCAGGCGTAGGAGGGTGGTCTTGCCGCACCCCGACGGGCCGAGCAGGACGAGGTATTCGCCGTCGCCGGTGGCCAGGCTGAGGTCGTCGACCGCGGGGGAGGCGTTCCCGTCGAACCGCTTGGTCAGGTGGCGGACCTCGACGGTTGCCACTCCCTATGCGGTCCCGCCGACCAGGCCCTTCTCCCGCCACTTCTGGAAGATGGGCTTGATCTGGGCCTCGGCGTCGGCAACCGCGTCCTTGGCGCTCAGCTCGCCGCGGGCGGCCTTGGCCATCATCTTCGGGAGGATGAACGTGTCGAAGACCTCGCCGATGGCGGTGTTGGCAGGTCCAGGGTGCCCGACCGTGGTGCTCCACTTGTCGGCGTCCTTCAGGAAGGCCAGCTTGTTGGCCGGCTGGGAGCCGAAGGGGTCGTTCTCGAGCCAGGCGTCGAGCTGGGGGACGGTGTCGGGGTAGGCGGGGAAGTTGTACAGCTCGCTGTTGTTGGTGGCCGAGGCGTAATTGGCGACGAGGTGGAGGAGGAACTCCTTGGCCGCGTCGGGGTTCTTGGCGAAGGTCGGCACGACGTAGATCGGGATGGCGTGCTCGCTGGCCAGGAAGACACCTTGCGGGCCCTTCAACGGGGGCGTGAAGTAGACGTCGGCGGCCACGTCGGGGTTGGCCGTCTGGGCGGTGCGGTAGGCCGAGATCGAGTTGAGGATGTAGGACATGTTCCCGGCGACCAGGCCCTGGTTGTTCGAGGACGGGCTCCAGGCGAACACCTCGTCGGTCATCGCCCCCTTGAACAGCTGGGTCATGTACTCCACCGCCTGGATGTTCTCGGGCGAGTTGACGACCACGTTCTCCTTCTCGTCCTGCACGGACCCGCCGTAGGACCACATCAGGGCCCGGGCCGCCATGTTGGAGTCGAGCTCGTTGGACATGCCGATACCGAGCTGGATGCCCTGTTCCCGCTTGATCCGGCTGCCGCCGTCGAGCAGCTCCTGGTAGGTGCGGGGCCCCTCGGGCAGGCCGACCTTCTCCCAGAGGGAGCGGCGGTAGGTGCCGGGATCGGGCGCCCAGCCGTGGCAGAAGCCGAAGAACTTCTTGGTGGTGGGGTTGTAGGTGCTGCGGGTCGTGAGCGCGACCCGCTCGCCGAACCTCTCCTCGGCCTCCTTGTTGACGTCGCTCAGGTCGAGGACGCTGGGCTCGAGGGCCGACGGCGGGGCGATGAACTCGATGAGGTCGTGGCCCTCGTTGGCGGCGATCTCCGCCGCGGCCCGGGCCGGGATGTCGGTGACGGTGATGTGGTCGACGGTGACGTTGACGCCCACCTGGCGGCCCCAGTCGGCGGCGAAGGGGTCGAACCACTTGTCGTAGCGGGGCACGAAGTGGCTCCACTGGAGGATCTTGAGGTCGCCCGACAGCTTGGTGCCGGGTTGCAGCAGCGTCGACGTGACGCCGGTGGCGACCGGGCCCGAGCCGGTGCCGCTGTCGCCGCAGGCGGCCAGCACGGTCAAGCCGGCGGCCACCTCCATGAAACGACGCCGAGAGATGCGGTACGGGCTGCTCTCTTCCACGGTGTTCCCCCCTGGGTCGCCGGGCTGCTGGCTCGGGAGAAACGCTAGACCGACGACCTCGCCGGGAGAAGTACCTCTTTTGCCGGTCCGCTATCCCCGGACCGACGCCACCCACACCTGGTCGTCGGCGGAGAAGACCACTCGTCGCCGTCGACCGCGGCCAGGTCGCCGTTGGCGTAGGTCCCGGACGAGACGGTGCGCTCGGCGCCTCCGGTCACCGGCACCGCCTGCAGCTTGGCGCGACCGCCCGACCCCACCCCGCCCACCGAGCGGAAGAACAGGACCTCGTCGCCGACGACGGCGAGGTCGGCGTCGGAGTTCACGTCGTCGGCCAGCTCGACCGGGGCGCCGCCGGCCCGGGGGATGGCGAGCAGCCGGTGCCTGCCGCCGGCGACGAGGACGTAGAGCCGCGTCGTCGTCCATCGCCAGGCCGGTCACCGCCCCACCGACCAGGTCCGAGCCGGCCACCACCTCGGGCGCCTCGCCCGCGGCCACCCGCAGGACGCCCTTGGGGCTGGCCAGGAGGGCGGTGTCGCCGTCGGGGTAGGGCCGGCCCAGCCCGGAGGCGACGTCGACCGCCAGGACCTCGACGGGACCACCGGTCTTCGGCATGCGGGCCACCTCGCACCGCTTCGGGGTGTCGAACACCCACGTCGTCCACCACAGGTCGGTGTCGGTGGCGACGACGTCGTCTACGGAGCCCGGCCGACCGTCGACCACCACGGTGGCCTCGCCGCCGGCGGCGGGCATGCGCACGATGCCGAAGTCGGCGGCGACGTAGACCGTGTCCCCGTCGAGGGCCACGTTGCCGTTCGGGATCCGCCCGCCCGGTGTGGTCGCCACCAGGCGCGACGCCGCCTCGGCCCCGTCGAGCGACGCCACCCGCAGGGCGTTCTCGCCGACCTGGGTGCGACCCGTCGTGAAGAACACCCTGGTGCCGTCGGTGGCCACGTAGCGCGGACCGTCCTCCCTGGCGGTGAGGGCGCGGGCACCGGTCCAGGGAACCGGCGGACCGGCCGTCGGCGTGGTCCCGCCGCACGCCGCCGCCACGAGTGCGACGGCTACGACCGCCTCGTCCAACCACGGTTTCCTGCCCACGCGACCCTCCTGTGTCAGGAGTTGTCGCGGTCACCCCTTGAGGCCAAGGCCAAAATCACGACGCTACCGTTGCATCGAATGCGCCACGAGCCTGCGATGGAGGAGATCGAGGACGGAGACACGGTGTGGCGCTTCGACGCGTCCTTCCTGACCTCGAACTGGACGTGCATCTGGGGCCGTGGCTGCCTGGGCATCCTTCCAGAGCCGGCCGAACACCTGGGTCACGGCTGCTGCTCGATAGGTGCGGACCTCGACGGCGAGGACGAGTCGCGCACCATCGGCGCCCTGGCGGCAACGCTCGACCCTGCCCGGTTCGAGCACCACGCCGAGGCTCGGGAGCACGGCGTGTTCGGCGACGACACCTGCTCCAGCACCCGGGTTGTCGACGGGGCGTGCATCTTCCTGAACCGACCGGGCTTCCCGGGCGGCGCGGGCTGCGCGCTGCACCTGGAGGCGGAGCGGTCCGGGGAGTCTCCGACGGTGTGGAAGCCGTCGGTGTGCTGGCAGTTTCCCGTCAAGGTCGACTGGGAGCCGGGCGAGGGCGAAACCGAGGTGGCCACCGTGCGCCGGTGGGAGCGCCGCGACTGGGCGGCGGAGGGCGAGACCATGGCCTGGTGCTGCACCGAGGGCGACCGGGCCTACGTCGGCGAGCGGCGCGTCGTCGACTCGATGGGCGAGGAGCTCGAGGCCATCGTCGGGCCGACCGTCTACGTGGAGCTGCGGCGCCGGCTCAGCGAGTAGCCGCAGCTGTAGGCGCCGGGCTACGGGCCGGGCTCCTCGTCGTCCCCATTACCTTCCAGGTCCTCCTCGATCTTGTCCAGCTCGAGGGCGTCGAGCTTGCCTAGGTACCAGTTGAGCAGCAGCGACAGCACGACCAGGGCGACGGTGATCGACGTGGTGAGCACCAGGTTCCGGCGGAAGAATCCGAGGAGGCCCTCCACCGGGCTGGCGATGCTGGCGCTGAAGATGCGCACCGCCATCACCGCGGTGACGGTGCCAGCCAGGTTGCAGGCGACGAACGCCACCGGGTTCATGCCGGTGGTCCCGGCGAGGGCGCACACGACGGCGCCGGGGAAGAGGAAGACCATCGGGTACGACGCCTTCTTGAACAGCTTCTCGGTGATGACGACGAGCTGGCCGCCACCGCCCTTCTTCTCCAGCCAACGCACGGCGTTGTCGCCGTAGAACCGGCCGAGCAGGTAGAAGAGCGGGTCGCTGAGGCTGCGCCGGAGCACGGCGACGACCACGAACGGCACCAGGTCGACGTCGCGGGCGAGGATCAGGAACCGGTTCCGGGCGTCGAGGGCGATGAGAAGCAGCGGGTGTTTGGTCGACAGCGTGGGGAAGAAGGCGTTGGCGACGAAGCCCGAGGCCACAATGACGAGGATGGGCACGACCAGGAGCAGCAGGGTCCTGCGGGAAGGCTTCGGCCTGGTTGGGATGCCGGTCTCCCCTTCGACGTCGGGCCCGTCCACGTCCTGGTCCTCGGCGGATCCCTCGTCGGCCATCCCGACGACGCTAGGGGCTCGCGGGCCCTGACACCGACCCCGCCGCGGCGCGGCCGTGGTCGACGAGCTCGGCGAAGGAGGTCGACGCGTTGCGCCCGCTGGTCGACGGCATGACGTAGGCCGGCACGCCGCCGAAGGGCTCGGGCTGCAGCCCCGGGAGGGCCCGCCTGTCCACCGCCGCCCGCCAGCCGGCAAGGCCGACGAAGAGGACGAGGCCCGGCCGCAGGCGGTCGGCCAGGCGCCGTACCCGCGCCGCGCCGTCGACGTACTCCTGCCGGTCGAGGTCGGACGCCGAGGGGGTGGCCCGCTTGACCAGGTCGGTCATCCCCATGCCGTCGTCCTCCAGGGCCGCGAAAGGGTCGCGGGGCCTGGTGACCAGCCCGGCCTCGGTGACCGCCCGCCAGAACCGGTTGGTGGCGCCGGCGTAGCCGAAACCGGCGTCGGCCGCCACCAGGCTGGGGTTGAGGCCGCACACCAGCACCCGCATGCCCGGTCCCACCGTGTCGGGCAGGGTGCGGGCCCGCCGGGCGGCCACGTCGGGACCCGCGACCGGCGCCACCAGGTCGAAGCCGGCTCCGCCGACCAGGTCGGCGGCGGCGTCGGGCTCCCACCGGCCGTCCCGAGGTCGCAGGGCGAGGGTGACGCACGCGCCGACTTCCAGCGTGCGGTGCAGCCGGGCGAGTGCCATCGGCGCCTCCGGGAGGGCGACGTCGAGGCGGAAGATCGACGGCACCGCCGGGAGGCAGGTCAGCCGGGGGCCGTGACCCCGCGGCGGTGGCGGGCGGCGAGGACCTTGCGGGCGACAAGGGCGGCGTCGTGGCCCTCGTCGTCGGCGATGTCCTCCAGCGCGGCGAGGCCCTGGGGCACGATCGTGGCCAGCGCCTGGCCCGCCAGCTCGCTCATCCGCGCCGACGGGCCGAGGAGCATCATCCGCAGCTCGGGGATGGCGGCGGGGGAGCCGAGGCGTCCCAGCGCCGACGCCGTCTCCGCCCGCAGCGACGGCGATCCCGATTCCAGGCACGCCAGCAGCGGTTTGATGGCTCGCGGCGACTCCAGGCGACCGAGGGCGCGCGCCGCCCGGACCCTGACGTGGGGGGCGGGGTCGCCCTCCAGGACGTCGATCAGGTCGCCGATCGCCTCCAGGACCTGGAGACGGCCGAGGAGCTCGGCGCCGACGGCCCGGGTGGATGCCGACGGGTCGAGGATGCACTGGCGCAGCAGGGACACCGGGCACTCACGGATCTGCTCGACGGCGTCGGCCACCACGTCGACGGGGATGGGGTGGCGCCCCTTGACGGCGCCGAGCAGCGGTGCCACCGCGCTGGCCTGGCCGAGGCGCCCGAGGGCCTTGGCCGCGTCGAGGCGGACGGCGAGGCTGCGGTCGTCGAGCAGGGGGACCAGGTCGAGCACGGCGAAGGCGGAATCCGGCGTCGCCGAGGAGCTGGCAGGCAGCCGACCTCGACTCCGCCCGGTGGCTCCTGCACTGCCGGCGGGCGGCGGACACCGCGCCGCGGCTCTCGAGCAGTCGGGCGAGGGTCTCACGGTCCTCACCCTTGAGGCCGGCGAGGAGCCGGCGCGCCTTGGCTTCCAGGATCGGCCCGTCGGAGGGGACCAGGGCGCCGACGAACTCGTCGGAGCGGGCAGGCTCCTGGAGCGTCCGGAACAGCGCGGTGCGCACCGCCGCTTCCCGCTCCATGTGCCGATCCCGGCGGTGGCGCCAGGCCACGAGGATGATGGCGGCCGCGAGCGAGCTCAACGCCAAGACGAAGAACACCGCGACGATGCTCAGGAAGCTCACTGTGGAGCGTCGGTCCTCGCCAGGACGGCGCCGACCCGTCGAAGCATCTCTCGGGGGCTGAAGGGCTTGACGATGTAGTCGTCGGCCCCCGCCGCGAAACCCCGTTCCACCTCGGCCTCCTGGGCCTTGGCGGTGAGGAGGATGATCGGGATGGACGCGGTCGAGGGGTCGTCACGGAGGGCTCTGCACACCTCGATGCCGCTCTTCTTGGGCATCGTCCAGTCGAGCAGCACGAGGTCGGGCCTGACCCCCCAGGCCTTCTGGGAGGCGCCCGAGGCGGCGGCCAGCCCGGCGTCGCCGTCGGCCTCGTCCATGGTGCCGTAGCCGGCCTGTGTCAGCTTCCAGACCAGCAGCTCTCGGATGTCGGCGTCGTCATCGACGACCAGCACGGTCTTCATGCCAGCTGCTCCTCTGAGGGCGGGACTGATGGCCTGTTCTCCAGTATGTATCGACATCTGCCGTCCTCACCTGAAGCAGCGCCCGCGAGACCTCGCCTACTACCGGTCTTGTCGATTTCTCGGCCGGCGACGACTTCGGCTTGAGCGGTTCGGCTCATCCCTGGGTGACGGGGAGGACGACGGTGACGGCGGTGCCCACTCCCGGCAGCGATTCCAGGGAGATGGAGCCCCCGTGCAGGGCGACGATCCCCTGGACGATCACCAGACCCAGGCCGGTGCCGGCGACGGCCAGCTCCTGGGCGGTGGACGACCTGAAGAACCGCTCGAAGACCCGGGGCTGCTCGTCCACGGGTATGCCCACGCCCGTGTCGGCCACGGTGATCGTCAGATTGTCGGCATCTCGACGGGCCCGGAGGGTGATGCTTCCGCCGTCGGGGGTGAACTTGATGGCGTTGCTGAGCAGGTTGATCAGCACGCGGTCGAGCTTCTCGGCGTCGCCGACGATCGTGTCCATGTCGTCGGGCACGTCGACCGTCAGCGTCAGGTCGCGACCCCGCAAGGCCGGCACCATGGCGCTGGTGGCGGAGTCGACAAGGGCGCGCACCGACAGCGGTGCCGGCCGCAGCCGCATGGCCCCCGCCTCCACGCCCGAGACGGTGAGCAGGTCCTCGATCCGGCTCAGGAGGCGCCGGCTGTTGCGGCCGATGGCCTCGAGCATCCGCTTCTGGTCCGGGTTGAGGGGCCCCGCGTCGCCGTCGTCGAGCAGCTCGAGGTAGCCGAGCATGCTGGTCACCGGCGTGCGCAGCTCGTGGGTGACGCTGGACACGAAGTCGGTCTTGTCCCTGTCGAGCTGGGTCAGCCGCTCGACCACGTCGTGTTCCCGGGCGAGCAGCGCCCGTTGGATCGCCTCGGCCTGGCGGAGCTGCTCGTTGAGCTCGGCCAGCTCGACGTTGGCGGCGGAGTAGGCGTCGGCCCGCAGCCGAGCCGCCTCGGCCTTGGCCCTCTCGGCGAGGGCCAGTTCCTCCTGGGCCCGCTTCGACGGCGTGATGTCGAAGCCGACTCCCTGGAAGTAGGCGAGGCGGCCCTGGTCGTCCCGCATGAGGCGGGCCTCGCCGAGGATCCACACCTCCTTGCCGTCACGGGAGAAGAAGCGGACCTCGGCCCGGAACGGCCCGCCGGTCTGGATCCCCCTGGTGAACGCCTCGATGACCACGTCGTGGTCGTCGGGATGGAGCTGGGAGTACCAGAGCAGGGGATTGGTGAGCCACTCGCGCTGGGTGAATCCGAGCAGCGCCTCGATCTGGGGGCTGACGTAGACCTCGTTGTCCTGCTCGCCCAGGGCGGCGTGGAACACGACGGCCGGCAGCTGCTCGACGAGCGAACGGAACCTGGCCTCCGACTCCCGGACCTGGGACACCAGGCGGTCGTGATCGGCGAGGCCCTCGCCGGCCCGACCGTCCGTGCCACCGTCCCAGGCCGCGGCACCGGCACCGGCACTGGCTTTGGAACTGGCGCCGCCCACCTCCGCAGCCCCCAAGGGCTGCGCCGGGCTCGGGGCCGGCCACTCCAGGTGCACCGTGTCCCCCGTGCCCATTCCCGGGAACACCGCCTCACCCAGGCGCAGGAGCACCTCCAGGGCGTCGCCGTCCGCCACCGCCAGCTCCTCCAGCTGCCGCTCCAGGCCGGCCCGGTCGATCTCCGCGCTCGTCAAGTCGGAGATGGCCGTCAGTCCAGGTACGAGGCCGGGGAGTGCCGGCGGCTGGTCACCCGGCCCCGGCCGAGGTAGAGGTGGACGCCGCACGGCAGGCACGGATCGAAGCTGCGGACGACCCGCATGATGTCGATCCCCTTGAACGTGTCGGGCCCGTTCTCCTCGAAGATCGGCGTCCCCTGCACCGCGTCCTCGTAGGGCCCCGGGGTGCCGAAGGAGTCCCGCGGGCTGGCGTTCCAGCAGGTGGGCGGGTACGGGTGGTAGTTGGCGATCTTGCCGTCGCGGATGACCATGTGGTGCGACAGGAGGCCGCGGACCGCCTCGTGGAAGCCGCACGACACGGCATCGTCGGGCACCTGGTAGGGCGTCCACACCTCCAGCCGGCCGGCGTTGACCTCGGTCATGGCCTTGTCGAGGAAGTGGAACGCCATCGCCGCGCTGTAGGCCTGGAAGTAGGTGCGGGCCCTGTCGCGCTCGATGGCGTTCGACCATTGCGGGACCCGCCACTCCAGCTCGGCTTCGGGCATCCGTGCCGTGCGGGGGAGGAGGATCTTCACGGACTCGCCGGTGGCGGTGACGAGCGGCGTGTCGACCACCCCGGCCAGCGCCGTCACCCAGAGCCGGGCCAGGGCGCCGCCGCCGGTGTCGAGGGCCAGGTGCTCGCCGGTGCCGGGCTCGAGCCAGCGGGGCGACATCACCCACGTGTACCGGCCGTCGAGGTTTCGGAGCTGGGGCCGGGGCACCGTCGTCTGGTTCCACGGGTGACGCTGGTCGACGGGGTTGCCGAGAGGGTCGTGGGTGACGAAGGTCTCACCGTCCTGCCAGTCCTCGTAGAACGAGCTGCCGAGCAGGATCCGCATGCGCAGGTTGATGTCGACAAGGTCGGTGGTGACGAGCTCGCCGTCGACGACGACCCCGGGGGTGACGAACATGTCCCGGCCCCAGTCGGTCATGTGGTCGTACCGGAAGTCGCAGGTGTCGGGGTCCTGGAACGCCCCCCACGAGCCGAGCAGCACCCGCCGCCGGCCCACCTCCTCGTAGCCCGGCAGGGCGTCGTAGAAGAAGTCGAACAGGTCGTCGTGCAGGGGCACCATGCGCTTGAGGTGCTCGGTGTACTTGACCAGCCGGACCAGGTAGTCGTTGAAGAGCTGGACGCTGGGTACGGTGCCGACACCGCCCGGGTACAGGGTCGACGGGTGGACGTGACGACCCTCCATCAGGCAGAACATCTCCCTGGTGACCCGGCTCATGTGGAGGGCCTCGAGGTAGAGATCGCCCTCCATGGGGTTGAAGGCCCGCATGATGTCGGCGATCGTGCGGTACCCGTGGACGCCGGCGTGGGGGGCCTCGGTCCGCTCGGCCAGGTCGAGGACGCTGCTGTTCGTGTCCCGCACCATCCGCTCGCAGAAGTCCACGCCGACCAGGTTCTCCTGGTAGAGGTTGTGGTCGAACATGTACTCGGCGGCCTCGGCCAGGTTGATGATCCACTCGGCCAGGTGGGGCGGCTTGATCCCGTAGGCCATCTGCTGGGCGTAGACCGACGCCGTGGCGTGGTTGTCGCCGCAGATGCCGCAGATCCGGCTGGTGATCACGTGGGCGTCGCGGGGGTCTTTGCCCTTCATGAAGACGCTGTAGCCACGGAAGATCGACGACGTCGAGTGGCAGCGCAGGACCGTGCCCTGGCGGAAGTCGATCCGGGCGTGGATCCCGAGGCTGCCGACGATGCGGGTGATCGGGTCCCAGGATTTGTCGACGATGTGGGACTGCGTGCCGCCGGGGTCCGTCATGTCGCGGGGTGCTGCGGCGCCGGCTGAGGAGGCATGCCCGGGCCGCGGCCCTCGGGCTCGACGTTCATCGAGGCCCGGGTGACGTTGCGCAGGGCCCGGACCGTCCTGCCGTAGAGCAGCACCGCCGACGACGACATCTTGGCGCCGGGGGGTTCGTCGAGGAAGGGCTGGAACTTGTCGGGAAAGCCGGGCATCGTGCAGCCGATGCAGGTGCCGCCCACGTTGGCGCACCCTCCGACGCCGTTGATCCACCCGCGCTTGCCCACGTTGCAGTCGACAACCGGCCCCCAGCAGCCCAGCTTGACGATGCACTTGGGCGACCCGAGCTCGATGGCGAAGTCGCCCTGCTCGTAGTAGCCGGCCCTGTCGCAGCCCTCGTGGAGGGTCTGGCCGAACAGCCACTTGGGGCGGAGCACGTGGTCGAGGGGGATCGTCGGCGCGGCGCCGACCGCCTGTCGCAGCAGGTAGAGGAGCGTCTCGGTGCAGTTGTCGGGTTGGACGGGGCAGCCGGGGATGTTGACGATGGGCAGGTCGCCGGCCGAGCGCCAGTCCCAGCCCAGGTAGTCGGCGAGGCCCATGGCCCCGGTGGGGTTGCCGGCCATGGCGTGGATGCCGCCGTAGGTGGCACAGGTGCCGACGGCCACGACGGCCCAGGCTCGGGGCGCCAGCCGGTCGATCCAGGTGGTGGTGGGGATGGCCTGGCCGGTGTCGGGGTCGGTGCCGAAGCCGGCCCAGCAGCCCTCGACGTTGGCGGACTCGTCGGGGACCGAGCCCTCCACGATCAGGATGAACGGGTCGAGCTCGCCCTTGGCGGCGGCCTCGAAGCCGGCGAGGAACTCGTCGCCCACCTCGTAGGCCAGCACCGGGTGGTGGAAGCGGACGCGGGGGACGCCGGGGATGGCGCCGAGGACCAGATCCTCCAGGCTGGGCTGGGTGGCCGCGGTCATGGCGATCGAGTCGCCGTCGCAGCTCAGGCCGGCCGTCAGCCAGAGGACGGGGATCTCGTCGAGCGTCGCGGCCACGGCCCGAGGGTACTGCTCGCCCGTCCCGTAGACGCCGGACCGGCCGTCGTGCTCCTATGCCGTGGGTGGCGTTGACTCCCTATGGGCCCGCTCCTGGCGGTCCTGCAGGGCCAGGGCGAGGGCGGCGCAGGCGATGGCGACGTTTCGGAACAGCACCTCGAAGGCGTCGGGGTTGGCGGCCACGATGCCCAACAGGGTGGCGGCGGCGAAGAGCGACGCGACGTAGGTGAAGCGGTTGGTGAGCAGCATCGCGCTCAGGACGACCTCGTACAGGGCGAACGCAGGCAGGAGATCCGAGGCCCACGTGCCCGGCATGAACGACGGGAAGTACCGGGCGAAAGTCGTCGGGTGCAGGAAGGAGGCGGTGGCGGCGTACAGGAAGGCGAAGGCGAGGCCCCCGCGCAGCAGCAGGGTCGGGAGCTGGTCGGCGATTCTTCTCGGGACCTGTGGACTTCCCGGGACCCGAGGGCTCCTCGGGGCCTCGGGTCGTGCTGACGACCGTGGCGCTCGAAGCGGCTCCATTTCGAGCCCCTCTCGTGTGATCTCCATGTATCCCTCACGTGATGTCGGTGCCGGTCGGACCAGCCAGCCCGCTTGTCCTACGTGGGAAGCCGGCTGCTGGATTGCCCTGGCGGATTGCCCGGGCGGACTTGCGCAGTTGCAAGTGACCGTCAAGCGGCCTGCGAGTGCGATGAGGGACAACTGCGGTGTACGACGACAGAGGAGTCCCCATGCGCATCGGCGTCAGCGCCGGCCAGCCCGGCCAACTCGCCCGGCCGGCCGCGGTCAGGGCCGTGGCCGGCGCCGCGGAACAGCTCGGATACTCGACGGTGTGGGTCCGTGACAGTGCGGCCATGGATCCGGTCGTCGTCCTGTCCACCGCCGCTTCCCTCACGGCCCGAGTACGGCTGGGGGCAAGCTACGACGTCACCCGATCAGGATCGCCGGCGGTGCTCGGGAGGGACCTCGCCACCCTCGACGCCCTGAGCGACGGACGCCTGTCGGTGTCGATCGGCCCGGGCCGGAGCGAGACCATCGACGAGACGCTCGACATCCTGGAGTCGACCTGGTCCGCGTCTTCCCTGCCCGACGGTGTCGACCGGCCGGTCCGGCAGCCCCATCCGCCACTCCTCCTCGTCGCCGACACCCGTTTCCAGCTCGACCGGGTGGCCCGCCGCGCCGACGGCTGGAACCCCGACGGTCTGCCGGTCGACCGCCTCGGCACGATGTGGGCGGAGCTCCGCGACCTTGCCGCCGCCCACCGGCGCGACCCCGACAGCCTGCAGCTGGTCGTGCGGGCCGGCGTGGTGTTGACCGATCGGGCCGCGGCCGGCGACCGACCGATCTACCACGGCACCGTCGAGCAGGTGGCCGAGGACGTCGAGGCCACCCGGCGGGTGGGGGCGCACGAGATCGTCCTCGGGCTTGTGGGCGACCCGAGCCTCGACCAGGCGCTCGACGCCTACGCCCGGGTCGCCGAAGCCGCCGACCTGCGGGCGCCCGCGGTCTGACGAGCCACGCCGGCGCCGTCGTCAGCCGAACGGATGCGGTGGCTGGTGGCGGGGCTCGGCCGACGGTGGCCGCGACCGCAGCGCCGATTCGGTGCCGGGAAGTCGACGGGCGCCAGGTGCCACGACCCGCACGACGAACAGGCCGTCGGCCCCCAACTGCGGTGCGTTGGTGTCGACGGCCACCACGTCGTGCCCCGTGTGCTCGGAGAGCGCCCGGGCCAGGCCGTCCTCCGCCCGGTCCGCGCCCGGACGTTCGGCTGAGACCGGCCACACGGCGCCGTTGCGGCAATCGAGCCAGTACCTCAGGCTGTCCTGGGCGTGGAACGCCCACAGCGCGTGCTCGAGCGCGTCGGCCAGGAGAACCGGATCGTCCCGCGCCAGCATGCGCGCCCACGCCCGCTCGGCTTCGGGAGTCCTCATGCTCCAGCGGACCATGAGCGCTTCGTAACAGGCTCGCTCGACGGCCGGCCCGAGGTCTCCGTCGGGGTCGACCACGACGCAGCGGGCTCCGAAGGCCTGTTGGGTCCCATCGGGTGCGTGGACGCACGCGACGACGCAGGCGGTGCCGGCCGGCCCTGGTACCACGAGACTGGTCAGACGGACTCCCAGCTCTTCCAGGGTTCGACCGAGCGCCGTGGGCGGCGCCGGCTCCAGCGGCGCGGCCACGGCCTCGGCGCCGGCGCCGGCGCCGTACCAGCTCCGCCAGATCAGGTCCCGTTCGAGGATCTCCAGCAGCGCGTGGCGGACGGCGGCGGCCTGCGAGGTGTGAGCCGACGCGCCCGCGGACCCGGCGCTGAGCATCGATTCGCAGCCCGGCGGTGGGCGATGGCGGATGTACACCGTGCAGGCCGGTACCAGCACCTCGTCCCCGGTGACGAGAGATCGCCCCTCCGTCCACAGCATGGGGAGCTCCCTGAAACCGGCGGCCGTCGCCACCTCGGTCCAGGCGTAAGGGTCGAGAGCCGGCACACCGGCT
The DNA here is from genome assembly GCA_963825765.1 of uncultured Acidimicrobiia bacterium. Taxonomy (GTDB): domain Bacteria; phylum Actinomycetota; class Acidimicrobiia; order Acidimicrobiales; family AC-14; genus CAWGUU01. Next base: position 616,957 of record CAWGUU010000003.1, on the reverse strand, counting down.
CGCCGGAGCGCCTCGTAGCTGCCCACGACCCGGCATGCGCGCTCCTCCGCCCGTCCGGCCAGGATGTTGCCGGCTCGCTCGACCAGCTCCCCCCGAGCTCGCGGGACGACGTCCGCGGCGCGTCCCCCCGAGGCAGCACCGACGATCACCGCGGGGTCGCCGTCGGCGGTGGCGGTGGCGGCGAAGGCCCGTGAACGCGCCGCCGCCCGGGCGAAGACCAAGGTTTCGCACCCGGGGTAGGGCTGGAACACCTGGACGTCGCCGAACGGAACGGAGTCGCCCGGTCCGGCAGGCGTCACCTCGACGCGAGGCCCGACCGCGGGCCGGCGACGGCACCCTCGCTCTGGAGCAGCCGCTCGGCTTCCTCCACCACCAGGCGACCCTGCGCGGACAGATTGTCCGAGTGGTTCCCGATCGTCTCGAGCCCCTGACCTGCCTGAACGAGGAGCGTCTTGCACCTTCGACCTGCTGGGCCGTCCCTCGAGTCCGGCTCCCGGATGAGCAGCTTTTCGTACAACATCCACGACCGCACGAGGACGACCAGCTGCTGGAAGAGGCCGGAGAGCGGTCGGGGATCGCTCCTGAGCGGCGTCTGCACCAGCGCCAGCCGATCGTCCTCGCTGTCGACCAGGAACGGCTGTGACACCGCCGCGGCGTTGCACCGGGTGTGGGCCGCCTCGTGCACGACGGCCTCGGCCAGTCGGACCTCGGCGGGCACGCCGTCGGGCTGCGGTCCCAGCCTGGCGGAGTTGACGAAGATGACCCCGTGGCAGGTGAAGTCGGTGAAGCCGTCGATGCCGTACCCCTCGAGCAGCGCCACCTGGCGAACGACGACGGCGACCTCGGCCAGCATCTCCGGCCACAGGGAGGCCAACAGGCAACCAGCAGCACAGAAGGTCGACCGGTCGTCGTCGTACCACGGGCGGACGACCATCGCCGCCAGGTCGTCGGCCCGATCCGCTCGTGCGGGGATCTGGGCCCTGGCCCGGTCGAGGCTCTGGGTGAGGTGGGCTTCCGGCGGTGCGAGGTCGACGCCCCATGCCGGGCACGTGCCGTCGTCGGCCCTGCGGGCGCTCGACCGAGCCTGATCGGCGACCGTGGCCCGTCGAGCGGCGAAGCGTTGTGCCCGGTCGTCTGGCAGCTGCCGGGACGCGTCGCCCGTGCGGTGGGCGGACTGGGCGTCGAACGCAGTGGCGATCATCCCCGGATAGCCCCAGTCGGGCTCCTCGTCGCCGAACGTGGCCGGTGCGTGCCGGGTCACGACCTCACGTACGAGTTGCACGACCGCCGCCTGATCCCGCGCCGCCTCGGTGCAGTTCGGCTCGATGCGCACTGCGCGTCTCCTCGATCACGGGGAGATGCTCTCGACCCAGGCTGCGAGCCCCAGCCCCCGGGTCGAAAGACATCTCGGAAGGGCCTGATCGGCCGGTGGACAGGTCGGTCAGTCAGGAAGGTCGATCAGCAGCGCGAACTCCGGAAGCTCGGCCTCGGGCACCTGCTCGACGACGTCGTGCTCCGACTCAGCGTGCTCCTGCATGGACACCTCCTTCCGTGCGCCTAGCGGATGGGGTCCCGAGACCGTATCGCGGAGGTGTCGAGCTCGCAGGCTTGCAACGGACTCTTCATACGCGGTGCCGCGGGCATGATGCGGTGATGGCGAGAGTCGTTCTTGCGCTGCTCCTCCTCGGGTCGGTGGTGTGGGGAGCCACGATCGTTCCCGGCCGGGCCTTCTCGTGGGCCATGTTCTCGGGATCCTCGAAGCCGTTTCTCTGGACTGCGGTCGACGGCGTCACCCGCGTGCCGACCTTCGAGGAGCTCCGGCTGGCGCCGGACAGCCACTACCTGGTGTTGGCCGATCTCCACGAACTGGTCGGGGAGCCAGGCTTCCCGGTGCCCCTGCACGGCCTCATCATCGGCACCCGCGGTAGCTGGCGGGTGGAGCTCGGCGGTGGCGAGGTCGGCCTCACCGAGCGCCCGGTGCCGCCCGGTGACGAGCTGACCGTCTTGGCCGACACGGTTCGGGGGATCGGATCTCAGCCCCGCTAGCACCGCTGGCCTGCCTCGGGGTCGCCGCCGGCTGGCAGGCGGCGACCGTCCTGGGCGACTGCCGGTGGATACATCGCCTGGAGCGCGATCGGGCCTACCGACCCGAGCTGGGGTGGACCGACGCCCACCTCGTGGCAGCCCGTCGACGATGGGCCGTCGCCGGGCTCGTCTCAGGCGCCGTGATCCTTCTGGCCGGCGTCGGTCGAGCGAGTGGGATTCTCGCCACCGCCCCAGCCGCGGTCGCGATCGGCGGGGCCTCCGTGACGATCCTCGCCTGGTTGCTCCGGGACCGCCGCCTTCATCGAGGTCGCTACACGTCGATCTGCCTGGGGACCCTCGCCACCGCGGTGCTGCTGTACGAGATCACGGCGCTGGCGCTCGACGACATGGGTTGGTGGCACGACAGCGGCTCGGCCAGCGTGTCCGCCGCGGTCGTGGCGGGGGTGTTCGCCTCGATGTTCGCCAGCCAGCTCTACCTCGTGGCGGGAATCCGGAAGCTGAGGGCCGCCGGCTTCATGAGTGGCCGCGTCCTCGTCGACAACCTCGCGTACGCCATCTTCCAGGGTGGTGCCGGCAACCGTGACTTCCCCCGCGTCGTCGCCCCGTCCCGTCTGCCGGACCTCCTCTGCAGCCGAGCGTTCCTGGGCGCCGGGCGGGCCGCGTCGGTGCTGACCGTGGGGCTGGAGCTGGCGGTGGGAGCCGGCGCTGCGGGCCTGCTCCCGGCATGGACGACGCTTGCCCTCGCCGTCCCGATGAACCTCTCCTTCCTGCTCGTCAGCCCCCGGCGCATCGTCACCTTCGCGGTGGCCGCGTTCGGACTCCTCCTGCTGGCCACAGCCAGCCCGCTGCTTCCCCTGTTCGCCTGAGAAATCGTTCCCGTACACTGCCGCCCGTGACCGGCACCAGGGGCTTGGAGTACACGGACTGGATCGCCGAGTTCTACGACACCTGGTTCGGCGACTGGCTGGACAGCTCCCCGGCGGTGGACGCCCTCGCGGAGATGGCCGGCTCCGGACGCGTCCTGGAGCTCGGCATCGGCACGGGCCGGGTGGCGCTGCGCCTCCTCGAACACGGAGTCGACCTGAGCGGGATCGACGCCTCGGAGGCGATGGTGGCCAGGCTCCGGGCCAAGCCCGGGGGCGACGCGATACCCGTGACCATGGGCGACTTCAGCGAGCTCGAGGTCCCCGGCCGGTTCTCCCTGGTGTACCTCGTCGCCGGGTCCTTCTTCGAGCTCCAGTCGCAGGCCGCTCAGCTGCGGTGTTTCGCGAGCGTCGCCCGCCACCTCGAGCCGGGCGGCCTGTTCGTGGTCGACGGGCTCATCCCGGAGACGGGGCGGGCCTCTGCGCAGCCGACGATGGGAGTGATCCCGACGAAGTCCGGCGAGCTGATCCTCCGGTTCCGTCAGGTGGATCGGGCGGAGCAGCGATACGTCTCGCATTACGCCATCCTCGGTGAGAGTGGCGTGCGGGTCATGTCGGTGCCGTTCCGCTACGCGACGCCGTCGGAGCTCGACCTGATGGCGTCGATGGCGGGGCTTCGCCTGCGGCGACGGACAGGCGGGTGGAAAGGGGAGCCGTTCAACTCCGCCAGTGAGCTTCACGTGTCCGTCTACGAACTGGTTCCACACAGCGGGGTATGACCCCGTTCTGTGGAACCAGTTGGCTGAGAACAACCGGTCAGAGGTCGACGCGGAGCCTCTCGGCGGTGGCGACGACCCGCCCGGCCACGGCCAGCGCGCCCCGGGCGGTCGCCAGATCGACGGCGCGGCGGAGGAGACCCGCCACCGTGGTCGGGTCCTCCCGCCGTGCGTGCTGCAGGACGGCGTCGGCGAGCAGCAGGACCGGCTCGGCGTACCGCTCCCGGTAGACGGCGAGCTCCTGGCGGGCGTCGGCCAGGGTGTCGGCGGACTCGTCCAGCCGCCCGGCCTCGGCCAGGGCCTGGGCCCGGGTGGCGAGGAGGGTCACGCCGTTCGTGCGCTGGCCCATCCCGGTGTAGGTCGCCCAGGCGCGGTCGAGGATCGGCAGGCCCTCGTCGAGGTCGCCCTGCAGGCAGAGGCCCGCCCCCAGGTAGCACCGGGCGGCCGAGCCCCAGAAGCCGAAGACGCCCTCGGGGTCGGAAGCCAAGCCCCGTCGGGCCGCCCGGACGCATGCCTCCGACCGCCCTGTCGCCAGGGCCCCCGAAGCAGTGAAGTTCGACACCAGCAGCTCCCAGTACGCGTCGTCGGGGAACTGCCTGATGAGCTCCTCGAAGCGGGCGTCGGCGGCCTCGACGGTGAGATCGCCCATGAGGACGTGCACGTAGACGGCGAACGGGCCCGGGAGGCGCAGCTGGTCGAGCTCGATGAGCATCGACGCCAGGGTGTCCGGCGGGATGTCGGCGGCCGCCCGGTTGGCCGCCTCGAGGTGGTCGATCGCCTCCAGCAGGGCGCCCCGGTGCCAGCAGCTGATGCCGTAGGCGGTGTGGCCGAGCGCGTTCGCGACCTCGTCGTCGGCGTTCTGGGAGCGGGCCAGCATCTCCTCGGCGATGGGGTCGGCCTGTTGCCACCTGCAGCTGATGTCGAAGCCGGCCCATTCCGCCCACAGCATGTTGAGCAGCTCCCTCGTCCTGCCCGTCTGCTCGGCCAGCTCCTTGACACGGGACAGGTGGGGCGACGCGCCGGCGACGGCGTACCCGCGGTGGGCGCCGACGACGCTGACCAGCAGGGCGACGGCCTGGAGCTCGGCAGCCAGGTCGGCCGGTCCGGAGCCCGCCGCCCGCCGCAGCTGCACCGCCCGCTCCAGCAGGTCCTCGGCGGAGCCGTAGGCGAGCCGCCGCATGGCGACCCGCGCGGCGCGCTCCAAGGCGGCAGCCGCCCGCCGGCCCACGCCGATGGGCGCCGCCTGCCAGAGGTGCTCGGCGAGGATCTCGGCGTTGTCGTCGACGTCGTCGAGGCCGTCGGCGACGCGGAGGTGGATCCGGGCCCGCCGCAGGGTGGAGATGTCGTCGACGACGACCTCTCGTACCAGGGCGTGGGCGAAGCGGTGGACGCCGGGTTGGTCGGGCACCGCCACGAGGAGCCGGTGGACCAGGGCGGGTTCGAGGTCGTCGAGGACGTCGTCGAAGTCGCGGCCCGACGCCCGGGCGAGGAGGCCGAGGTCGACGTCGCGACCGATGACCGCCGCCACCCGCAGCAGGTCACCGGTGGCGTCGGGCAGCAGTGCGAGTCGCCGGCGCACGACGTCCCGCACGCCGCTGGGCACGTCGGCCGCGGGGAGCCCGTGGCCGCTGGCCAGCAGCCGGGCCAGCTCGGTGGTGAAGAACGGGTTGCCCTCGGCGCGGGCGTGGATGGCGGCCGCGACCAGGGGGTCGAGGGTGTCGCCGGCCGTCTGGGCGACGAGGGCGCCGGTGGCGGCGCTGGTGAGGCCGTCCAGGCGAAGCCGTCGGGCCCCCGACGCCCGGGTCAGGACGGCGAGCGTGTCGACCACCGCGTCGTTGCGGCCGACTTCCAGCTCGCGGACAGTGGTGACGATCATCAGTGGCACGTCCCGCAGGCGGCCGAGCACCGAAGCCAGCAGCTCGAGCGAGTCGACGTCGGCCCACTGGAGGTCGTCGAGCACCAGCACGACGGGCCGGACCGCGGCGCAGGTGGCCAGCAGCGACGCCACCCCCTCGGCCAGGGCGAACCGGGCCGGCTCGGTCGTGGCCGGCGCCTGTTCGTCGGACTCGGCCGTCGGCGACAGCAGCGTGGCCAGCGACGGCGGAGGGGCGGCGCCGCCGGGGAGGGCCGCCACCAGGGCACGCAGCGGCGGCAGCCACGGCCACAGCGCGGGCGCCGCCCCGCCCTCGAACGTCCTGCCCCACAGGACCAGCGCCCCTCGGCGGGCCGCTTCGGCGCCGATCTCCTCGGCCAGGCGGGTCTTGCCGATCCCTGGCTCGCCCTCGACGATCGCCACCCGGGTGGCCTTGGCGGCCTCGTCGAGGGCACCCAGGAGCTCGGACAGCTCTGCGTCGCGGCCGACCAGTGTGTCCGTCATCATGGGCGTCACAGGGGTCACCGGCCCGGGGGATGCCGCCGGGTGCATCTCGGCGACGTCGACGGTGGCGGGCGCCGGCGGGGATTCCACGTCCCCGGGCCGGTCCAGTGACGGGTCGTGGGCGAGGATGGCGGATTCCAGCTCCCGGAGGGGGCGGCCGAGGTCGACGCCGAGCTCGTCGCGGAGGGTGCTGCGGGCGTCGTCGAGGGCGCGCAGGGCCTCGGACTGGCGGCCCGACCGGTACAGGGCGAGCGCCAGTTGGCCCCGGAACCCCTCCTGGAGTGGGTGGGCAGTGACCAGCTCGGCCAGTTCCCCGATGACCGCGGCGTGGCGACCCAGGGCCAGGTCGGCGGCGACCCTGTCCTCCAGCGCCGCCAGCCGCCGGTCCTCCAGGCGGGCGACGAGCCCGATGGCGAACCCCTGGTCCCGGTACTCGACCAGCGCCGGGCCCCTCCACAACGCGTCGGCCTCGAGCAGCGCGATGCGGGCGTCGTCGGGACGGCCGGCGCCGAGGAAGGCCCGGCCCTTGTCGGCCAGAGCCTCGAATCGGCGGAAGTCCACGTCGGCGGCGTCGACGGCCAGCCGGTAGCCGGGCGGCTCCCACAGCAGCAGGCGGGCCTGGTCCCCCTTCTCCAACTGGCGCCGCAGCCTCGACACGTAGCTCTGCAGCGTCCCCGAGGCCGACGCCGGGGGTGCCTCGCCCCACAGGGCGTCGACGATGGCTTCGGCGGTGACGATCCGGCCGCCCGCGGCCAGCAGCACGGCCAGCACGGTGCGCGACTGGTTGCCACCCAGGTCGAGCGACCGGCCCTGGTCGTCGACGACCGCCAGCGAGCCGAGCAAACCGAACTGCAATTGCAACCTCCTCGGGCACCCGGCGCCGGCGGGGTCAGTGTGGCACGGGTCTCGCAACCCGCTGGAGTGCACCTTCCCCGCCCGGGGCGGGCCTACCGTGGTCATCCCATGATCCGGTACAAGGTGCTGGGGCCTCTCGAGATCCTCGACGCCGCCGGGGCGCCGATCGACCTCGGCGGTCGCCAGCCCCGCACGCTCGTCGCTGTCCTGCTGGCAGCCGGTGGTCGCCGGGTCACCGTCGACGCCCTGCTTGACGCCATCTGGGGCGAGAGCCCGCCGCCGTCGGCCACGGGGACGCTGCAGAGCTACGTGTCGAGGCTCCGTCGGCGCCTTCCCGACGACCGCCCGCTCACCTGGGACGAGTCCGGCTACCGGCTCGACCTCGACCCCGACGAGGTCGACTTCCGGCGCTTCGAGGCGCTGGCCGAACAGGGTCGGGAGGCCCTCGCCTCGGGTCGGCCCCAGGAGGCACGGGAGGTGCTGGGCGAGGGCGCCGGACTCTGGCGGGGTGCGGCGCTCGTCGAGTTCGCCGACCTCGACTTCGCCGTCGGCCTCGCCACCCGGCTGGAGCAGCGGCGCATCGCCGCCGTCGAGGACCGGCTGGCCGCCGACCTCGCCCTCGGCCGTCACGCCGCGGTCATCGGCGAGCTGGTGGAGCTGGTGGGAGCCCATCCGCTGCGGGAGGGCCTGCAGGTGCAGTTGGCCCTCGCCCTCTACCGGTCGGGACGCCAGGCCGAGGCCCTCCGCGCCCTCTCCGACGCCGGCCGCACGCTGCGGGAGGAGCTCGGGATCGAGCCGAGCCGCCAGCTGCGCGACCTCGAAGCCGCCATCCTCGCCCACGACCCCGCCCTCGACCTCGACGTACCCCGGGCGCCGGCCGTCCCGCCGCCGCCGACGCCATCGTCGACCGTGTCATCGTCTCCACCCCCTTCGGCGTCGGCCGCCACCCCCGTCGGCCACGCGTTGGTGGGCCGCGACACCGAGCTGCGCCAGCTCCTCGACGCCTTCGACGAGTCGTCCGCCGACGCCCGCTTCGTCGTCGTGGAGGGCGAGCCCGGCATCGGCAAGACCCGGCTGGCCGACGAGCTGCGCTCGACCGCCGAGGCCCGAGGAGCGGTGGCGGTGTGGGGTCGCAGCGACGAGGGGGGTGCCGCTCCCGCCCTGTGGCCCTGGCTGTCGCCGCTGCGGGTCGTCGCCGGGCGAGCCCGCGACGTGCCCGCCGTCCTGGCCCACATGCTGGCCGCCGACGTCCCCATTGCCGCCGGTCAGGCCCAGTCTGCGCAGTTCGAGCGGTTCGAGGCGGTGGCCGCGGTGCTGGAGGACGTGTCCGCGGTGGTCCCCGTCGTCGTCCTGCTCGACGATCTCCAGTGGGCCGACGGCACGTCCCTCGAGCTGCTCGGCTTCCTCGCCGGGCGCCTGGGCCGGGGGGTGCTCGTGGTCGGCACGATGCGCCAGCTGGAGGTGGGGCGCAACGACGCCGTCACCGACGCCCTTGCCGCAATCGCCCGCCGGCCCGGCGGCCGGCGGCTGCAGCTGCGGGGGCTCACCGCCGATGCCACCGCGGCGGTGCTCGACGCCACCGCCGACCGGGCCGTGACCCCCTCGGTGGCCGCCACCATCCACGCCCGGGCCGAGGGCAACCCGTTCTACGCCATCGAGCTGTCCCGGCTGATCGGCGAGGAGGGCGGCATGGGCCCGGAGGTGCCGGCGACGGTGGGCGACGTCGTCCGCCGCCGGCTGGCCCGCCTGCCGGCGCCGACGGTGGAGCTGCTCGGGGTGGCAGCCGTCGTCGGGAGGGACGTGGAGATGACCCTGCTGGCGCGGGCCGCCGACAGGGCCTTCGACGCCGTCCTCGACGACCTGGAGCCCGCCGTCGTCCATCGCCTTCTCGTCGACGTGCCCGAGCTGCCGGCGGGCCTGCGGTTCAGCCACGCCCTGGTGCGAGAGGTGCTGCTGGAGGACATGACCTCCCTGCGGCGGGCCCGGCTGCACCTGAAGGTCGCCGACGCCATCGAGGCCGGCGGCGCCGGGGTCGACGACGCCGAGATCCTCGCCGAGCACCTGTGGCGGGCGGCGCCGGTGGGCGTCGGGCAGCGGGCGGCCGACGCGCTGGAGCGGGCGGCCGAGGTCGCCCTGGGCCGGGTGTCCTACGAGGCGGCCGAAGACCTGCTGGCCCGGGCGGTCCAGCTCCGGAAGGCCACGAGCGTGACGATCCCCGACCAGGAGGCGGAGCTGGTCGCCATCTGCCGGCTGCTGGAGGTGGCCAGAGCCCGGCGCTACTTCGAGGGCGCGGCCAAGCTCGACGTCATCGGCCGCGGCAAGGAGCTGGCCGAGCGCACCGGCCAGCACGACGTGCTCCTCAACCTGCTGTGGTTCGAATGGTCCGCCCTGGCCACGTCGTGCCGGGGCGAGGAGGCGGCACCGCTGGCGCTGGCCCTGAAGGACCTCACCGCCGGCGACCCCCGACCCGAGATCCGCGCCACCGGCCACGAGGTCTACGCGGTGTCCTGCTGGGGCGCCGGGCGCATCGCCGAGGGAGTGGAGCACCTCGACATCGCCATGGACCTCCTCGCCCAGGAGCCGCCCAACGTCGCCGACGCCTTCGACATGGAGAAACGCCTGGTCAGCGCCACCTTCTGGATCTGGCACCACGCAGTCCATGGCGACATGTCGCAGCAGGACGCCTTCGCCCAGTTCAACGCCCTCATCACGACAATGCCCGACCGGTTCGCAGTGGCGTCGATCTGCGGTTTCGCGGCCACCACCGCCATCACCCTCGGGAGCTGGGAGGGCGCCGACCGCTTCTCGGGGATCGGGATGGCGGCCGACGCCGGCGGCCAGTTCGGGTTCTGGTCCGGGCAGTTCATGATGCATCAGGGCATCGTCAGGGCTCGGGACGGCTCGGTCGACGACGCCCTCGCCGGTTTCGACAGGGGGAAGGCGATCTACACCGGCATCGGCGGCCGCTCGGCGCTGCCGACCTTCGAGGCCAGCCTGGCCATGAACGTGGCCCGCCGGGGTCGTTTGGCCGACGCCCAGATCCGGATCGCCGCCGCTCGCACCGAGCTGGACACCTACCGGGAGGGTTGGAACGAGCCCATCGTGCTCATCGCCGAGGGTGTGGTCGCCCACGCCGGCGGCGACGCCGGGGGCGCCGCCGACAGGCTGGGGCGCGCGGTCGAGAGCGCGAATGCCCAGGGCTCGCACGGCCTGGGCCGGCGGGCCCTCGACGTGGCCGCCGCGCTGGGCGTCGACCTGGACTCCGACCTGATGGCGCGCCAGGGCCGGGAAGCCCTCGGAGCGAGGACCCCCCGGCCGGGCTGAGCCGTGCCGCTGCCGGGTCGGCCTACCGGTGCTGGCCCTCGTACTCGTTGACCTTGCGGGTCAGGCTTGCGTCCTCGTCGGCGGTGAGGTGCTGGCCCTCGTACTCGTTGACCCTGCGATTCAGGCTTGCGTCTTCGTCGGCGGTGAGGTGCTGGCCCTCGTACTCGTTGACCCTGCCGGCCGAGACCTCGGCCGACGACTTGCCCCACTGGCTGGGGTCGCCGTCGGCGGCCATTGCGGTGCTCGAACCGATCCCCAGAGCTGCGCCCGACAGGGCGACGACGGCGGTGATCTTGACGATGCGGGTGCGGAAGCTCATTTGACTGCTCCTTGCTCGGTCCGCCGGACTGGGTGACACCCACACCCTGCGCCCGAGGCCTTGCACCTCCCTTGGCTGTGGCTTGCCGGCGGCGCCCCTGGACTGCGCAAGCGGCTTGCAAGCGGGTCGGGAAGGGGGAAGGTCCGCTGCGGAGACACGCCGGGGGGGAGGCCTTTCAGATTGACCACCACCGGGTCACGGGCCGTGGCCGTACGATGGCGCCGTGCCGACAGACCGCAGCGACGGCGAGCTGCTGCGTGCGGCCCAGGGGGGCGACCAGGCGGCGTGGTCCGAGCTCGTCCGGCGGCTCACACCGCGACTGTTCGGGGTGGCCCGGGCCCTCGGCCTCAACCGCACCGACGCCTCGGACGTGTCCCAGGTGGCGTGGCTCCGCCTCTGGAGCCGCATCGGGGAGCTGCGCGACTTCGAGCGGGTGTCGCCCTGGCTGGCGACGACGGTCCGCAACGAGTGTCTCCGGCACCTGCGCTCGTCGGGACGCCAGCTGCCGGTCGCGGGCGACGAGGACGAGTTCGAGCCGGACCCTACGGGCCAGCCCGAGATCGACGCCGGCCTGCTGCGCACGGAACGTGAAGCGGCCTTGTGGAAGGCGTTCTCGCAGTTGCCGGCCAACTGTCAACGGGTCCTGAGGCTGCTGATGGTCGACCCCCCGCCGACCTACGAGGAGGTGGCCGCGGCCCTGGACATGCCGGTCGGAAGCCTGGGCCCCACCAGGGGACGCTGCCTCAAACTGCTCCGAAATCGACTCGGTGGTATCAGCGGCGATTCTGGAGGTTCTCTTTCATGATGAGGACGCTCGCATGATGAGGAAGCCCGTATGACGCCACTCGCAGGAAACGCATGGCAGGAGGACGCCGACCTCCTCGCCGAGCTCGGGCAGATGATCTCCCACGTCGACCCAATCCCGCCCGAGCTGCTGGCCACCGCCGAAGCCAGCCTGATCCTGCACACGATCGACGCCGATCTGGCCGCGCTGACCTACGACTCCGCAGTCGACAGCGGCGGCATGACGCTCGTGCGGGGCGCGCCGGCCACGCGGATGCTCACCTTCGAATCCTCGGGGATCACCGTCGAGCTCGAAGCGGTGGCGGCCGGCGCCCGCCGCCGCCTGGTCGGCCAGCTGGTTCCGCCGCAGGCCGCGCTGGTCGAGGTCCGCCATCGTGGCGGCGTCCTGCCGGCCGACGCCGACGACCTCGGCCGCTTCGTCACCGCCGACATCGAGCCGGGACCGGTGAGCCTGCGCTGCCGGGTCCAGGGAGCGACGGACCGCGTGGTCGTCGACACCGAGTGGTTCCTGGCCTGACGGTCCCTGCCGTCACGAACGCTGAGGTGCTGGGGCAATGGCGATAATCGTCGTCGGCCTGAGCCATCGGGGCGTCCCACTCGGGTTGCTCGAGCGGATGACCGTGCCTGCCTCCCGCGTCCCCAAGGCCCTCGCCGACCTGGCCGGACGGGAGTTCCTCAGCGAGTCGGTGATCCTCTCGACCTGCCATCGCACGGAGGTCTACGCGGTCGCCGAGCGCTTCCACGGCGGCGTGCAGGACATCCGCAACTTCCTCTCCGAGCTGGCCTTTGTCGCGCCGGAGGACTTCAGCGACCACCTCCTCTGCTACCACGACGACGCGGCCGTGAGGCACCTGTTCTCTGTCGCCTGCGGCCTCGACTCCGTCGTCCGCGGGGAGAGCCAGATCCTGGGCCAGGTCCGCACCTCGTGGGAGCGGGCTCGCGACGCGGGCACCTGCGGTCCCGCGCTCGACGCCCTGTTCCGCCATGCCCTGGTGACCGGGAAGCGGGCGCGGTCGGAGACCGCCATCGGGCGCGGCGTCGTCTCGCTGTCACAGGCGGCCGTCGCCCTCGTCACCGACCGGCTCGGGTCCCTCGCGGGCCGCCGCATCGCGGTGCTGGGGGCGGGCGAGATGGGCGAGGGCGTGGTGGAGGGCCTGGGGACCACACCTCCGACGGGCCCCGGTCCCGAGGTCGTCGTGGCCAGCCGCACGCGGGATCGGGCGCTGACGGTGGCCGAACGGATAGGCGCCAGGGCCGTCGACCTCGCCGGCCTCGACGAGGCCCTCGACCAGGTTGACCTGCTCATCACCGCCACCGGCTCGCCGTCGGTGGTGATCACCGCCGCGCAGATGTCCGACGTTGTCGAACGGCGGCGCGGCCGGCCGCTGCTGATCGTCGACATGGGCCTGCCGCGTGACGTCGACGGCGCCGTGGCGGACCTCGAAGGCGTCACCTTGCTCGATCTGGCCGACCTCCGCACCTTCGTCGACTCCGGCCTCGACCAGCGTGAGAAGGAGGTCGACGGGGTCCGCGCCATCGTGGCCGCGGAGGCGGTCCGGTTCCACGACGACACGGTGCGCCGCCGGGCCGCCCCCACCGTGACCGCCCTTCGGACGCGGGCCGAGGAGCTGCGGCGGGGCGAGCTCCACCGCTACCGCAACCGCCTGTCGGGCCTCGATGCCCGCCAGCAGGAGGCCGTGGACGCCCTCACCCACGCCATCCTGGGCAAGCTGCTCCACGAGCCGACGGTGCGGCTCAGCGAGGCCGCCGGCTCACCTCGGGGGGATCGGCTGGCGGAAGCCACCAGCGAGCTGTTCGGGCTCTAGGACGCCGCTGATCATCGCATCGGCCGCTTCGCGGCCGGGCGCGCCTGACCAGCGCACTTGCGTGCGAAATGCGGTTGTCAGGCGCCAAAGACGGGCTTGATCAGCGGCGTCCTAGGCACCCCGGCGCCCGTCCACCCCCGCTGCGCGCAAGGTTCAGGTATTTCCCGGCCCACGCGAGTGTTCTTTCCCAGTACAACGCGGCGGAAGGAACCAGCCATGGATGCCTACCCGGCCATCCTCGTCTGACTGGCGCAGCACGGTGGCGCCGTCCGGTGATCCACCACCCATCCGGTCCTGATTCGGAAACGAGGCATGGCAGATGATCGACAAGATCCTGGTTGGCACCGCGGCGAACGAGTCCCGGGAGACCCTGAAGGTGGCGGCGGAGCTGGCGACGTCGAACGACGCCGAGCTCGTGGTCCTCCACGTGGAGCCATTGGTGGACGCCAGGCAGATCTTCGACCCCGAGGGTGTTCCCGCCCGCGACAGGTCCATGGACCACCGGGCCAACCCCGTGGCCGACCTGTGCCTGCAGTACCCGGGCCTACGCGTGCGGACCAGCACGGTCCAGGGGCACCCGCTGCGGGTCGTGTGCGACGTGGCCGACTCCGAGCAGCCCGACCTCATCGTCGTCGGCCAGGGCCGAGCCCGCCGAAGCGGCGCCCCGCTGTCCCGGCGGGCGTCACGAGCCCTCGTCGAACGGTCGTCGTGCGCGGTCCTGCTCGTCGCTTCGTGACGCGGTGGGACGGGTTCCGCCGGCTCCGGCCGGTGCGGTCCGTCTCCCTGGCTGCCGAGGCCGTCCGGAGCTTCTACCGGCGGCCTGTCGCCTGGCTGGCCCTGGTGGTGAGCGCCGCCTTCCTGACCTACGGCGGCGGCGCGGTCATGTTCTGGCTGCACGCGGTCGTGCGGGGCGAGGCCGGGCCGGCGATCAACCACGTCCATCATTGGTTCCTCGACTCGACGCTCGGCTTCGTCGCCCTGACGCCGGTCCTCGCCGTGATCGTCCCGCTGGCCGCCTGGCGTGCCGGCGCCGACGGCCGCTCGCCCGACTCCGGTTACATCCTGGCGGCGGCGACGGTCTTCACCGTCTTCACCGGGCCAGGACCACTCCTGCACGACATGGTGGCCGGGGCGGGGACCCCGTTGGCCGACCTGGCCACCCGCGTCTTCGGCGCAGACGCCGCCGTCGCGGCCCGGTCGGCGCACGCCCCGTCCCACTCGGCGCTGTCCGAAGGGGTGCTCCAGATCGTGGTCGGCTTTCCGGTCTACGTCCTCTGTACCTGGCTGGCGCTGCGGTTCGTCCGGTTCTGCGCCCGGGCGACCCGCCCGAGGAGGGTGGATGCATCCGCCGGCTGCGCCACGACCCAGGGGGCCCGGGGCCAGGGTGACGAACCTTTGTGTATCAGCGGCGTTCCTCGTGACTCTTCCAGGTGACAGTGCGCCCCGACGACGACCCCGGGCTCGTCGCCGGGTCGGCATCCGATTCGAGCAGGTGTCCGGCACCACCCAGTCCGTTACGGCGGAACGAACAATGGAGGACTCATGACCAGCATCGACGTGGATGTCCAACCGATCGTCACCGAGACCACCCCCACCAAGCCCCCGACCCACGGGTCCCCGCCCCGAGGGTTCGGGTCGCTCCCGTCCTCGCCGTTCAGCGGCCGGTTCGGCCGGATGTTCCGGGAGCTGCCTGTCTTCGACCAGGACCCCCGGACGCTGACGGCCCTCGCCGCCACCATGATCCAGGAACGCGAAGACGTTCAGACCCCTGACGGCGAGATCGACGAGGACGAGAACCCGGCGAGGATCCCGGCCGGCTACACGTACCTGGGCCAGTTCATCGACCACGACATCACCTTCGACCCGGTTTCGGCGCTCGACCGCCAGAACGACCCCGACGCCCTGGTGAACTTCAGGACGCCGCGGTTCGACCTCGACTCCCTCTACGGTCGGGGACCGAGCGACCAGCCCTACCTGTACGACCACGACGACCCCATCAAGCTCCGGCTGGGCGAGCTCGTCGACGCGCCGGGATCGCTCTCGGAAGGGCCCGACCTTCCCCGCGACACGGCCAGGGACGCTCCCGACGGTACGCGTGGCGTCGCCCTCATCGGTGACCCCCGCAACGACGAGAACCTCGTCGTCTCGCAGCTGCAGGTGACATTCATCAAGTTCCACAACCGCATGGTGGACAAGGTCCGCACCGACAAGCCGCACCTGGACTCGGACGAGACCCTGAAGGAGGCGCAGCGCCTGGTCCGCTGGCACTACCAGTGGGTGGTCGTCTACGACTTCCTGCCCCGCATCGCCGGGCCCGACGTCGTCGACGACATCTTCCGCGACGAGAGCTACCGGTCGGGTGGCGAGGGGTTCTCCGTGCCCCGGCCGCGGCTGCTCTTCTACGACCCGAAGCCGCCGTACATCCCTGCCGAGTTCTCCGTCGCCGCCTACCGGTTCGGTCACACGATGGTCCGACCCGACTACCACATCAACGACTTCGTCCGCGAGAACCGCTCCTCGAACCCGACCCACCCTCGTGTACCGATCTTCTCCGACGAGCCCGGAGAGTTCTCGAACCTCAACGGCTTCCGCCGCCTGCCTCCGAAGTGGGGCTTCCAGTGGAAGTTCTTCTTCGAGATGCCCGGGGAGATCGAGGACGGTGCCGCTCCGAAGATGTCCTACAAGATCGACGCCGTCCTGGCCACGCCGCTCGCCCAGCTGCCGCAGATCAAGGCGCCCGACCTCATCCGGTCGCTCGCCGAGCGGAACCTCCTCCGCGGTCGCAGCATGGGCCTGCCGTCGGGCCAGACCGTCTCCAAGGCGATGGGGATCGACCCGCTGTCCGACGGAGACCTCGGGCTGCTGGACTTCCCCGACCTGGCCGGCAACGACCCGCTCTGGCACTACATCCTGAAGGAGTCCGACGTGCGCGCCGACGCTCGGCACCTCGGGCCCGTCGGTGCCCGGATCGTCGCCGAGGTCCTCGTCGGCCTCCTGGTGGGCGACCCCCTCTCCTACCTCAACGTCGAGCCGGGGTGGAAGCCCGACCTGGCCCAGAACGACCGGTTCGGGATTTCCGAGCTCATCGGGTTCGCCCTCAGCTGATCTCCTGCCTGATCAATCCGGCCGGACGACGACGCCGCGCCTCGTGCGCGGCGTCGCCGCGTGTACGGCCCGGTGGGCCCTACCCGAGGTCGAGGCCGGCGTCGCCGTCGTCGCCGTCGTCGACCGCTCCCGCCAGCCATCGGGCGGTGCGGTCGGGTAGGCCGCCGGTGCGGACGGGCATCGCCCGCCCCGGCTCCCATCCCAGCATCCGCCCCTTCAGGATGAGGTCGGCCTCGCGCTCGACCTCGGCCGGTTCGGGCCGGAGCCCGAGGGCAACTTCGAGCAGCGACAGCCGCGCTTCGAGTCGAGCCCAGTCCCGGTCGTCCATCGTCGGTCCTCCCCGGCTCTGACGTCCGGCGAACTGGGGCGACGTACCCGCGCCTGGCGCGGTTGGGACGCCCCGGTTCGACGGGGGTTTGGCGGATCGGGCCGACTTTACCGAGCCGGCGGAGAGATCCAGGTCGCCTCGGCAGCGCGCCCTCCGACGGCGCCCACCGACGCCGTCCGGCCGGTGGCCCGTACGACCATCGGCAGCCCGCCGGTGGGGCGGAGGGTGATGGACGGCTGGGGGACGACCCGGTGACCGGGCACCAGCGCGAGCTCGAAGCGCGGCAGGACCGTGGCCATCACCAGGATCATCTCCATGGTGGCGAAGTAGTGCCCGATGCAGGCCCGCGGCCCGCCGCCGAACGGCAGGTAGGCGTAGCGGGGCAGCCGCTTGGCCAGCCCGTCGGCCCAGCGATCGGGGTCGAACTCCTCCGGGCGCTCGAACCACCGGGGATCGCGGTGCAGCGACCACTGCATGATGATGAGCACGGTTCCCGCCTTCACCGGCCGGCCCCGGATCTCGCAGTCCACCAGCGCCTTGCGGTCGAACCCCCACGACGGCGGGTACAGGCGCATCGACTCGCGTACGACGTAGTCGGTGAACACCAGTCGGGGCAGGTCGGCGGCGGTGGGCGCCCGCCCGCCGAGCACTTCCTGCAGCTCGGCAACGACCCTGGCCCGCACGTCGTCGTGCTGGGCGAGGAGGTACCAGACCCAGGACAGCCCAGCCGCCACCGGTTCGTGGCCCCCGAGGAACAAGGCCATGGCCTCGTCCCGCAGCTGCTGGTCGGTCATCACCGAGCCGGTCTCGTCCTGGGCGTCGAGCAGCACCGAGAGCACGTCGTCGTGGTCGGCCTCGCTCGCCCTGCGCTCCTTGATGATGGCGTAGACGACCTCGTCGAGATCCCTGACCGCCCGCCGCAGGCGGAGGTTGCCCGGCGTCGGTAGCCAGGTGGGTGGGGGCACGAGCATCTCGAGCCGCTCGAGGAACGTGTCCATCACCACGGTCAGGGCGTCGGCGACGGTCGTGCCGTGCTGGGCCACGTCGGCGCCGAAGAGCGTGCGGGAGACGTTGTCCAGGGTCACCGCGACCATGTCGGCCTGGACGTCCCGGGTCTCGCCGTCCCGCCACGTGTCGACCATGGCCTCGGCGCCGCTGACCATGACGTCGCCCATGCCCGTCATCCGGTCCCTGCTGAAGGCAGGCTGGATCAGCCGCCGCTCCCGCTGCCACAGCTTGCCGTCGCTGGTGAAGAGCCCTTGTCCCAGCAGCGAGCCGGTCAGACGGGGCAGGAAGTGCCGGGTGTAGTTCGAGTTGGTGGTGGCCAACACGTAGGAGATGTCCTCCGGGTCGTTCAGGAGGATCGCCCGCTGCGGGCCGAGCCGCAGCGGAACGAAGTCGCCGTGCTCCCGGGCGCACGCAGTGAGGAAGGCGATCGGATCGGCCCGGAACTCCGGGAGGTTCCCGCTGACCGGATGTCTCTTCGGCCCAGCCGGCGTGCTCGTCGTAACCATGGCCTCGGTCCCTCCGTCAGACAGTTGCCCCTACTACTGAGGCGTCCCTACTACTGAGGCCCCGACGTCGCTGCTCCGGACACATTTCTCGTGGCACAAATCTTCCCGCACAAAAATCTTCCCCGGCCGACGCGTATCAGCGCCGCCGTCGGCTGGCTCTCACAACTGAAGCCGGCCACGGCAGGGCCACATCGGGTCCTGCTCCGGACGACAACGGACGAAGGAACGGCGCATGGACATCGATCGGACGAGCCGGCGTGACACCCCGTCGGTCACGAGCTTCCTGGACCAGCTGCTGCACGTCGCGGACCCGGACCGCTACATCCGCGTGGCGCTGGTGGGACGGGCCGGTGACGACTGGCGTGGCGTCACCTACGGCCAGCTCGAGATCCGCTCCCGAGCGCTGGCCGGCCATCTCGCCCGCCTCGGCGTGGTCCCCGGCGACCGGGTGGCCATCGTCGGCGAGTCCTCACCGGACTGGGTCATGGCCTTCCTCGCCGCTGTCCTGATCGGCGCGGTTGCCGTTCCCGTGGACCCGAAGCTCACCGACTTCGAGCTCGGCCCCATCCTGAACGACGCCGGCCCGGTCGTCGCCCTGTGCTCGGCCTCGGTGCTCCAGCGCTCTGCGCTCCAGGGGTCTGGGCGTTTGCTGGCCGACGACGTCGCCTCCCTGCGCCACGTCCTGCCGCTGGCCGACGCCTGGATCGCAGCAGGCCCCGACCGCCACGCCGCCGAGACCGACGCAACCCGGTCCATGTCCGACCCGGCCGTCATCGTCTACACGTCGGGCACCACCGGCCGGGCCAAGGGCGTCACCCTCACCTACGCCAACCTGGCCTCCCAGGTCGAAGCGGCCGTCCGCCTGCAGCGTCTGACCGGCGACGAGGTCTTCCTCTCGATCCTGCCGCTCAGCCACACCTTCGAGCTGACCTGCGGGCTGCTCGGGGTCCTGGCCAGCGGCGGACGGATCGCCTACTCGGGCTCCCTGCTCCCCGACCAGATCGCGTCGGCCATGGTCGACCAGCAGGCCACGGCCATGATGGTGGTCCCGCTGTTCCTGAAGCTCCTCAAGTCGCGCGTCGAGCGCCAGCTGGCCAAGGCGCCCCGGGCCGCTCGCGGCGCGCTGGGCGCGGCCGGATCCCTGGCGGCGGTCTGGCCCAACCAGTCGGCGCGGCGGATTCTCGCCCGCCCGGTCCTGCATCGCTTCGGTGGCCGGCTGCGAGCCTTCTACGTCGGCGGTGCGCCGCTCGACCCCGAGGTCGCCGAGTTCTTCGTCCGGCTCGGGATCAGCGTCTACGAGGGGTACGGCCTCACCGAGACCAGCCCGATCGTGGCCATGAACGCCCCCGGTTGCACCCGCCTGGGCAGTGTGGGACGGCCGATGCCCGGCATCGACGTCCGCATCGACCGCGTCCCGAACGCGCCGGCCGGTGAAGGCGAGGTCCTGGTGAAGGGCCCGAACGTGATGCTCGGGTACCACCGTCAGCCCGAGGCCACCCGGGAGACGATCGACGCCGCCGGCTGGCTGCGCAGCGGTGACCTGGGCCACGTCGACGACGACGGGTACCTGTGGATCACCGGCCGAAGCAAGAACGTCATCGTGCTGCCCAACGGCAAGAACGTGCAGGCCGAGGAAGTCGAGGCGGTACTCGAGCAGAGCAGCCTCATCCGCGAGGTCTGCGTGCTGGGCACCCGCGCCACCGGAGGGCTGGCCGACGGGGGCGAGGAGGTCCACGCCGTGGTCGTTCCGTCCGAGGAGGCGATCGGCTCGCATACCGAGGCCGAGCTGCAACCGCTGGTCGAGCGGGAGGTGCGCCGCCTGGCCACCCAGCTGGCGGCCTACAAACACCCCCGATCCGTCACCGTCAGTCTGCAGGAGCTGCCCAAGACGGCAACCCGCAAGGTCAGGCGCAACGAGGTGGCCGCCCTGGTGGCCACGGAGTCGGCAACCGTCGAACAGCTCACAGGGAGGGCCTCATGAGAACCGAAACCATGGTCGTCGTGCTCGCCGCGTTCGCCGCCATCGGCGCGCTGCCCCACATCTTCTTCAAGCGCGACGGCAGGAAGAACTGGCGCTGGTGGGTGACCGCCTCGCCGTTCCTCGTCTCGTCCGGCGCCGTCGTCCTCACCTACGCCGGCGTGCTGCCGAGGCTCCAGACCGACATCGATCCGGCCCTGTCGGTGGCCGCCGTCCTGCTGGCTGTGGCGTCGGTGGCGATCATCAGCTTCACCGTTGGCACCCACCGGATTCCGATCGCCCTGTGGCACCAGCAGAACGACGCGCCGGTGGAGATCGTGACGTGGGGGCCCTACCGGGCCGTCAGGCACCCGTTCTACAGCGCGTTCACGCTCGCCCTGCTGGCCAGCCTGCTGGCGGCCCCCAGCGTCGTCACCGTCGCCACGCTCGTGGCCGGGCTGATCGGCCTGGGCGTCACCGCCCGCCGGGAGGAGCGGCGGCTGCTGCAGTCCCGCCTCGGCGACGAGTACCGCGACTACATGCAGTCCACCGGGCGCTTCGTGCCGGCCCTGCGGAAGGCATCGTGACCGAGACCGCAACCTATGTCGGCGGCCTCGCCTACTCGCTGGGCGACGTGGAGGCGACGGTCGAGGACAGCGCCGCCGCTGGGCGCTTCGTCTCCGACCTCGACGACCTGGTCGACGCCGGGTTCCGCCGCCACCGCATGTGCGGCGACGGTGTCACCGCCTACGACCTGGCCAAACGGTGCGCGGCCGACATCCCGGCCGACCTGGCCGGCACCGGCGCCATCGTCTATGCCACCTGCGTGCCGGTCAACGGCAACCTCGGCGATCCCTCGGACTTCGCCGCCACCGGCGAGGTCAAGTACCTCATGGATTTCCCCGCCAGCCGGCTCCAGGCCGATCTCGGCCTGCCGGAGGCGTCCGTCATCGGCCTGAACCAGCAGGCCTGCACGGGCATGCTCGGGTCGCTGCGGCTGGCCCGGGCCCTGCTGCACGCCGAGCCCGACGTTGAACAGGTGCTGTGCATCACGGCCGACCGGTTCCCGCCGGGCTCGCTGTACGAGCAGACCTACAACGTCATCTCCGACGGCGCCGCCGCGTGCGTCGTGAGCCGGGCGCCCCAGGCGTTCAAGCTGCTCGCCTGCCACCAGGTCACCAACGGTGCTTTGGCCCAGGTCACCGACGACGAGGTGGTGGGGAGCTACTTCTCGTACACCCATCAGGTCGTCACCGCCGCCCTGGCCAAGGCCGGGCTGCAGCCCGGCGACGTCGACTGGGTGGTGCCGCAGAACACCAACTTCCGCGCCTGGCAGATCCTGGCCCGCCTGATCGGCCTGGACTTCGAGCGGGTGTGGTTCCCCTCCATGCCCGACGTCGGCCACGTCATCAGCGGTGACAACGTCGTCAACCTGAGCCTGCTGGAGGAGTCCGGCAGGGTTCAGCCGGGTGACCGGCTCCTGCTGCTGATGGCCGGCTACGGCATGAACTGGCAGTGCACGATCCTGGAGAAGACCTGACATGGACGCCCTCGTCGAGACGGCGGACCAGCTGCACCGTGCCTCGGTGCGCGGCTACATCAACCCCTACGACTTCATCGAGTGGCCCGAGGGGGTGGAGATCGAGCAGTGGTTCACCAGCCCCGAGCTGGTCTCCATCCACGGCACCGAGGCCTGGGAGTCACTCGACGATGCGGCCCGCAAGCGGCTGAGCTTCTTCGAGGCGGTCAACTTCTTCAGCCTGAACATCTTCGGGGAGCGCCAGCAGATGGAAGGCCTGGCCCGGCGCCTCTACGACCCCGACAAGCGGGAGATCACGCCGTACCTCCACAACTTCCTCGACGAGGAGAACAAGCACAATCTGTTCTTCGGCACGTTCTGCCTCCGCTACGGCGGCAAGGTCTACGCCCACCCCAAGCTGGCGCTGCCCCACGAGTACGCCCCCGGCGAGGAAGACCTGCTGTTCTTCGCCAAGATCCTCATCTTCGAGGAGATCGCCGACCGTCACAACGTCGTCATGGGCAAGGACGCCCGGCTCGTCCCAGTGGCCCGCCAGATCAACCAGGTCCACCACATGGAGGAGGCCAGGCACCTCCGCTTCGGGCGGGCCATCGTGCGCGACCTGTGGGCCCGGCACTCTCCCACCTGGCCCCACGACACCGTCGAGAACGTGCGCGAGCACCTCCGCGACTACCTCGAGGCCACGTGGCTGGAGTACTTCAACCCCGCCGTCTACCGCGACGCCGAGCTGGCCGACGCCTTCGCCCTCCGCGAGCTCGCCCTCGAGCACCCAGCGGTCAAGGCCCGCCGCCAGGCACTGTCCGAGCGGTGTGTCCGCTTTCTCTGCGAGACAGGGATCTTCCAGGAGGAGACCGTTTCATGACCACCATGATCGACACCCGCCAGGCTCTGTTCACCTGGGTGGAGCGCAAGGCCAAGGGCCTCGACGGCAAGGCCCTCACCGGCACCACGCCCCTGCTCTCGGCCCGCCACCTGCGCTCGCTCCAGATCCCGGAGCTCCTGCTCTACCTGGAGGAGCTCCGCGGGTCACCGGTCGACGTCACGCGTCTCCAGGCCGGGGACTTCGAGGACATCGACACCATCTGCGCCCGCTTCCTGACCAGCGAGGAGTCCGACCGATGACATCGGTGACTGACACTGCAACGGAGCTCATCCCCGACTCGCTGGGGTTGGGGTGGATGGAGAACGGCCAGTCGGTGCTGAGCGGCCCCGTGCTCCACCTCTTCGACGCCCTCGACCGGGCGTTCCTGCGCATGGCCGGCGTGTGGGACGCCACGGAGTACCGCTTCCCGACGCTCATCGCCGCCCGCGAGCTGCACCGCATCGACTACTTCCGCTCCTTCCCCCACATGGCCACGTTCGCCGTGTGCCTCGATCCCGACGACGACAACGTCGGCGCGTTCGTCGACGGACCGGTGCTCGACCCCGCCGACGGCCTGGCTCTCACCAAGGCCCGCCCCATCACCGAGGTGCTGACGCCCGCCGCCTGTTACCACCTCTACATCCACCTTCAAGGGAGCCGGCTCGACGCCCCGCGCTACCTCACCACCCGCAACACCTGCTTCCGCAAGGAGGAGTGGTTCGCCCCCCTCCAGCGGCAGTGGAGCTTCTCGATGCGCGAGATCGTCGCCATGGGGACACGGGACGAGGTGCAGCAGTTCCTCGATCGCACCCGTGCCCTGGTCGACCGGCTCTTCTCCGCCCTCGACCTCCCCTTCGCCTGGGAGACCGCCACCGACCCGTTCTTCCGGCCCGCCTCCAACCTCAAGCACCTGGCCCAGCGGCTGAACCCCACCAAGCTGGAGGCCGTCTTCGACGGTCGGCTCGCCATCGCCTCGGTGAACCTCCACCAGGACCACTTCGGAGGCACCTACGAGATCAGCCGGGAGTCCGAGGACGCCTACTCGGGGTGCGTGGCCTTCGGGCTCGAGCGCTGGGTGCACGCCTTCATCCACCACTTCGGACCGGACCCGGAGTGCTGGCCCGACGTCGAGGCGGCCGCTGCGGTGGCGGTCGGGCCCCAGTCGTGAGCCAGACCCTGATCACCGGCGGGGACGGCTACATGGGCCGCCGCGTCGCCGCCCGGATCCTCCAGGGCGGCGACGACGAGGTGGTGCTGCACCTGCGGGCGGCGGACGCCGTGGAGTTCGTTGCCAAGAAGGAGCGACTCGACGCCCTCCTGGGCGACCAGGCCGGCCGGGTCCGCTACCTGGGCGGGGACCTCACCGACGACGAGCCCTTCGCTGCCCTCGACCCCCGCCCGATCACCACGATCGTGCACACCGCGGCGGTCACCCGCTTCAACGTCGACAGGGACACCGCCCAACGGGTGAACGTGGACGGCACTCAGCGGGTCCTCGGGTTCGCCGAGCGGTGCCCGGGGCTCACCAGCATGACCATGCTCAGCACCGTCTACTCGTCGGGGCTGGTGAGTGGACCGATCCCGGAGGCCCCCAATTCGGGAGCGGGCGGGTTCGCCAACTTCTACGAGTGGTCGAAGTGGGAGGCCGAGCGGCTCGTGCTCGACGGCCACGCCCACCTGCCGTTCCGCATCCTGCGCCTGGCGACGGTGATCACCGACGACGTGGGCGAGGTGACGCAGTACAACGCCTTCCACAACACGCTCAAGCTGTACTACTACGGCCTGCTCTCGCTCCTGCCCGGGCTCCCGTCGACGCCGTTGTACTTCGTCACCGGGCGGTTCGCCACCGAGGCCGTCCACCACCTTGCCACCAGCCCGGCGGCGTCCGGCATCTACCACGTGGCCCACCGTCGGGAGGAGTCGCTCGCCCTGGGCCAGCTGATCGATGAGGCCTTCGACTGCTTCGAGACCCACGAGGACTTCCGCCGGCGACGGGTGCTCCGGCCGCTGTACGCCGACGCCGAGACGTTCGGCCTGCTCTCGGACGGCGTGGGGGGTTTCGCCAGCGCCGCCGTCGACCAGGCCCTCTCCAGCGTCACGCCCTTCGCCCGCCAGCTCTACATCGACAAGGACATCCTCAACGACCGGCTGCGCGCCGCCCTGCCGACGTACGAGGCGCCCGAACCGGTCGAGCTCGTGCGCCGCACCTGCGAGCAGCTGGTGGCCACCAAGTGGGGCCGCCACGCCACCGTCGGTGTCTGACCCGGCCGCGGCCATTTCCGCCAACCCGAATTGGGGCGGCTCAACCGCGTATAGCGCGATCGAGCCGCCCCGGTTCGGGGAGCGGTGGAAGCTCGGGAACCTCGCCGGCGAGGGCTTCGAGCTGGCGCTGGCCACGGCTCCGATCCCCGTCGAGCTGCTGAGCGCCGGCGAGCGGGCTCGCTACGACGAGCTCCCGCCCGGTTCCCGCCGGCCCCAGTGGCTCACGGCCCGAGCCGCCCTGCGCTCGGTGCTGGCTGGCCTGGGTGAGCCGCCGGACACCGCAGGGATCACGTTTCCCAACGCCTGCTACTCGCTGAGCCACAGCCCCGAGCTGGCGGTAGCCGTGGGCGTCCCAGCCGGTCGAGCCCACGGCGTGGGCGTCGACGTCGAGCCAAGGCGGCCCGTGAGCCTGGAGACGGGCCGGTTCTTCCTCACCACGTCCGAGCGGGCCTGGCTCGACACTGTCGCGTTGCCGCGGCGGGCGGACGAGCTGCTCCGGTTGTGGACGGTGAAGGAGGCGGCGTTCAAGGCCAACCTGGGCAACGCCGGCACGACCCTGATCCAGTACCGCATCGACGACCCGGCCCTGGCCGGCGGCACCGCGTCCTGCGGAGAGGGGTCGTTCACCTGCTCCTACGCCACCGCCGTCGGTAGGTTCGGCTACCTCACCGTCGCCTCGGCCACCAGTCGCGGCTGACGCTGACCGGCGGTCGTCGGCGCGTCCCAGGTGGCCAGGAACTCCTCCGCACCCGCGCGGCCCGCCTGGTAGAGGGCCTCCTGGGTCGCACGGTCGAGGCCGAAGTCGGCCCCGGCCACGTTGTCGCCGGGGCGCACGAAGATCGTCCGGCCCTGCCACGCCACCCGATCGAGGACGCGCTGCTCGTGGAAGGCGAAGACCGTCGAGATGATGGCCATCGCCATCGCCAGGGGACCGCCGATGGTGCGCGCCGGGGTCGGCCGGGGGTTCTTCACCAGCTTGACGCCGATCACGGGCCGGTGCGGGGAGGGCCCGTCGTCGCCGTCGAAGATGTCGACCGGAAAGGTGCCCAGCACGCCGCCGTCGACCAGGAGCGACGTGGAGCCGCTGGAGTCGACGAGCTTGGCCGGCTCGAAGAAGAAGGGGATCGAGGCCGACGCTCGGACCGCGTCGGCGACCAGCTGCTCGTCGGGGTCGAGGCCGTACAGGTGGTAGTCCCACGGAAGGCGGACCAGTCGGCCCAGGGACACGTCGGCGGCCAGCACCACCAGCTTGTACCGCTCATCGAGGGGTGCGGGCCGGCCGGGGGTGTCGGTGCGGAGGTCGGCGAACGTACGGACCCCGAGACCGGCCAACAGCTCCGCCAGCCAGGTCCGCAGGTACTCCCCGGCGTGGAAACCGTTGCCGACGAGGAGGGTGAGACCCTTGCCGATGATCGGTACGCGGCTCGACCGGCGAGGGTCGCAGAAGCGCCGGTAGTCGACGCTCCGCATGACAGCTTCGAGGTCGGCGATCGGCATGCCCGCCGCCACCATCGCCCCCACGATCGCCCCGGCGGACGTCCCCGCCACCCGATGGGCCCGGTGGCCCTCCTCGCGCAGCACGGAGATGGCGCCGGCCAGGGCGATGCCCTTCACGCCACCGCCGTCGAGGACCAGATCGACGTCCACTTGTCCCGCGCTCCTCGAAAGCTCAGGCTGCGCAGGCAGCCGGCGGCGGCGAGTGGCGGCGACTTCCGGCGTTCATGCCGCCAGCTCTCTGTCGTCCGCTCCCGCCGAGCGGCGGCCACCGGCGACGAAGATCGGCACGAGGCGTCGCCGCAGGAGCACGCGGCGTGGCGGCACCGGCCCGTCGAGCAGGCGGGCGAGCGGAGCGGCTACCGCCGCCAACCTGGTCTCGAGCCGCATCAGCGAGTCGGCGACCCCGCCCAGCGGTCCGTCGATGTTCATGTCGCCGTCTCCCGTCGCTCGTTCACCAGGCGGACGATGTCGCCGACCGTGCGGATTCCGGGCAGGTCCTCCTGCACGAACTGCACGCCGAAGTCCTCCTGCAGCTCCACCACCAGCTCCACCAGGACGAAGGAGTCGAGCGCCAGGTCGATCAGCGCGGTCTCGTCGGTGACCCGTTCGGCGGGAAGCCGAAGGACGTCGGCGATCTTGGCGTTGACCGTGTCAGGTGCGAGTGCGTGTGCCATCGTGCATCTCCTCTCGTCGGGCCTCGTGGGGCCGCTCAGGAACCGGTGGCCGTGGCGAAGAGGAACTCGAGGCGGTCCTCGTGCTCGGCCCTGGTCTTCTCGTACACGACGCGGTCGGCCTCACGATGGCGCTTCAGCGTCGTCCGGACACGCTCCTTGCCGTAGGTGTCCTCCATCGAGGCGAGCGCGTCCCGGACCCACTTCACGTGCCACTTCTCGTCGTCCATGATGCGCCGGAGGGTGGCGTCGACCTCGGGTCGACCGGCCAGCGGGGCGTGGAGGTGCCTCGTGTACTGGTTCAGTACCCGCTGCTCGAAGACCTGGGTGATCGAGAGCACCTCCATCAGGTTCATCGGCAGCCCCGCCGCCTCCAGGTACTGGTCCTGGTAGGAGACGGACAGCTTGAGCGGCTCGGCGCCCAGCTGGCGGAGGCAGTTGGTCCAGTGGGCGGCGTGCTGGGCCTCGTCGGCGAAGTGCTGGGTCATGTCCATCTGGATGGGCCCGGGGCGCATGCTGCGGGCCAGGCGGCCGAAGAGGAGGGCGCCGCTTATCTCCGACGTCCGGTAGAAGCTCAACAGCCAGAGCTCGTTCTCGGTCAGTGGCGCGATGGCCATGGCGCCTCCTTTCCTCACTCTTCAGAGCCGCCGGGGGCCGAAAGAGATACGTGGTTGCACGATTTCCGCCCTCGCCCCACCGGTGGGGCCAGGTAGTGTCGAAGGCGGCCCCCCGGCCGGTGTGGCAACGGGGGGGAACGGGAGGCGGCTCATGGCCGACACGCTGTTCGTCCGCCGGGACATCTGGTCCCTCGCTCCCGACGATCCCATCGTCACGGGCTACGCCGCTGCCATCGAGCTCATGCGGGAGCGGCCGCTACGCGACCCCACGAGCTGGACCCACCAGGCAGCCATCCATGGCTTCGACGGGGCGTCGCCGCCGGCCCTGTCCGACGAGTGCCGCCACCAGGGCTGGTACTTCCTGCCGTGGCACCGCATGTACCTGTACTACTTCGAGCAGATCGTGAGGGCGGCGGTGATCGAGACCGGCGGGCCCGAGGACTGGGCCCTCCCGTACTGGAACTACGGCCGCAACGGGCGCAACGCGACGCTGCCGCTCGCCTTCCGACCGCCGCCCGTCGGACTGGCGGCGCTGGCCATGCCCCGCAACTCGGGGATCAACGCCGGCGCCACGATCCCGCCGACGATCACCTCCTCGACGAGGGCCCTGGCCCGGCGGATCTACACGGGCACGCCCGAGTTCGGTGGGGGCGACACGCCGCCCGGCCAGTTCGAAGGCGAGACCGGCAGGCTCGAGCAGACCCCCCACAACGACATCCACGTCGCCATCGGTGGGTTCATGGGCAATCCCGCCACCGCCGCTCTCGACCCGATCTTCTGGCTCCACCACTGCAACATCGACCGTCTGTGGGCGGTATGGAACGGGCAGCGCCGCACCAACCCCGGCGAATCCAGCTGGACCGACCAGGCGTTCAGCTTCTTCGACGCCGACGGCACCCAGGTCTCGAAGACCTGCGGCGAGGTCAACGACACGGTCGCCGACCTCGACTACACCTACCGGCCGCGGCCGGCACCGGTACGACGGGTGACCCCCGCGCCCACACCCCAGGAGGCCATCTTGACCGGCTCGAGCCGCGACGAACCGGAGCCCGAGCTCGTCGGCGCGTCCGCCGAGCCTGTCCAGCTGGTGGGTACGGCCGCTCGTGTCTCGGTCCCGATCGACGAGCGGGCCCGGGCCGACCTGCTGGCCGACACCGACGCCGCCCCTCGCCGCGTCTACCTCAACGTCGAGGACATCGAGGCCGAGCAGAATCCCGGCACCGTCTACGGCATCTACGTCAACCTGCCCGAGGACGCGCCGCCCGACGTGGCCGCCCTCCACTACGCCGGCAACGTGTCGTTCTTCGGGATCGAGCGGGCCCGTGACCCGCGAGGCGACGAGCACGGTCACGGCATGCGGGTGGCGATGGAGATCACCGACCTCGTGCGCGACCTCAGGGAGACGGGGGACTGGGACGATGAGAACCTCGACGTCGTGTTCCTGCCGATCGAGCTGATCCCGCCCGAGGTGCCCGACGAGGACGATGCGGTGCTCATGGCGTCGGAGCGGGAGAACCCGCCGGTCAGCATCGGCAGGGTCAGCGTCTTCTACGGCTGATCGGGTGGCCACCGCCCCGACGCAGCTGGGACATCCGGCGCCGCCGTTCCTGACGACGCTCCGGCGGCGGCCGGCAGTCGTGTGGGAGGCGACGGTCGTGGTGGCGTGGCTCCTGCTGGCGCTCCACGTCGCTACGTCCCCGGCCCATCAAGGCCTGGACCTGCACCATCGGCCGGCCGGCGTCACCACGCCGTACGCAGTCGGCCTGGATGGGGTGGCCATGTGGGCCCTCATGGTCGTGGCCATGATGCTGCCGGCGGCCATCCCCGCCGTCCGCCACGTGGCCGTCAAGAGCTTCCGCTGGCGGCGGCAACGGGCGATGGCCGAGTTCGTGGCGGTCTACGTGGGGGTCTGGGTGTTGTTCGGGGCCGTCGTGCTGACCCTGTTGGCGTGGTGGGCGCCCGCTCTGCCGGACACCGGTTGGCTGTTGGCCGTCGCCCTGGCGGTGGCGGCCGCGTGGCAGCTCACCGAGGCGAAGCGGCGGGCGCTGGTCCGGTGCCACCGCCCGTCGCCGCTGCCGCCCCGGGGATGGCCGGCGACGGTCGGCGTCGCCAGGTTCGCGGCCCGCAACGGGGCGGCCTGCGTATCGTCGTGCTGGGCGATGATGGTCGTCATGGCCGTCGCCACGACAGGCGAGCTGGCCTGGATGGTGGCGCTCACCGGGATCGTGACGGCGGAGAAGCTGACGCGTAAGCCGAGGCGGGCCACGAGGTACGCGGCGGTGTTTCTTGCCGCCGCCGCTGCCGTCGCCGGCCTGTGGGGGGTGGTCGGCTGACGGGGGCTGCAGCGGTCATGGGCAGCCGAACAGTGGCCGAAGGGCGTTCACCAGCGCCACGAACGGCTGAAGCAGCGGGTTGGCGGCGAGCACCGAAGCCACCTGATCGAGGATGACGCAGATGGCATTCACCGGCGCCGTCGTGGAGCTCGTCGTCGTCGTGGGCGGCTCCGAGGTGCCGTAGCGGGCGAGGGCGACGTCGGCGCCGGTCTGGCCGCCGGCGACCACCTTTCCGTCCGCCTGCACTGCCAGGGCGGCGAGGGCGTCCACGCCGCCGAAGTCGGTCACGACCGTCCCGTCGCCGTCGAAGGCGGTGTCGAGGCTCCCGTCCCCGTTGAAGCGGGCCAGCGCGAAGTCCCCGTCGAGGGAGCCGCCCACGAGGATGTCGTCCCCTTGAAGGGCAATGGCGGCGGGAGTGGCATTGGTGCCGGCGAAAAGAGCGGTGGCGACACCGTCGCCGTCGAAGGTGTCGTCGGGGCTGCCGTCGGGGTTGTAGCGCACGACGGTGAAGGCCTCGTCGTGGGCAGGGCTTGTGGCCGGGCCGACGAAGGTATCGATGGCGACGACGACCCTGCCGTCGGGCTGCACGGCGACGTCGGCGGCGGAATCGGGGCCGGGTTCGTTCAGGACGTTGGGGGCCGAGAAGCCGGGGTCGGGCGCGCCGGCGGTCGAGAGGCGCAGCACCAGGTAGTCGATGGTGACCCTGGAGCACGATGACGTGCGCCCGGCCACCACAAGGGCGCCATCGGGCTGGGCGGCGACGGCCAGGCCCCGCTGGACCAGGTTCGCGTCGCCGAGGACGACCCGACCGCCGGTGCCGAAGCCCGGGGCCGGAGTGCCGTCCGCCGTCGTGCGGGCGACGGCGATGGCGACGGTCTGGCCCGGGGTCGTGGGGGCGCTCGGGCATCCTGGCGATGCCGTCTCGCCGACCATAGCCACGCCGCCGTCAGCGGTGAGGGCGGCGTCACGCAGCTGGGCGGCGGTGGCGAAGGCGTAGGTGGCCCTGCCGCCGGTGCCGAACGTCGGGTCCACGTTGCCGTCGCCGTCCAGCCGCACGAGGGCGAACTGCCCGTCGCTGGTGCCCGCCACCAGGAGGTTGCCACCGCCGCCGAGGAGGACCCGCTCGCCTAGGTCGGCGGTGCCCGCACCGACGTCGACACACGTCCGCCCACCCGTGCCGAAGGAGGCGTCCGGGCTGCCGTCGGCGTCGTAGCGGGCGACGAGGAAGTCGCCGCCGCAACCGGTGCCGGCGACCACGATCCGACCGTCGGGCTGGACGGCGACGCCGTGGGCCGTCTCGTCGCCGCCGAAGTCGGACACCACCTTGCCGGCGGACCCGAAGGTCGGATCGAGGTCGCCCTCCCCGGCGCCGGCCACCGACACGGCGACGATCGGAAGGACCGCAGCCACGACCAGGACGACCAGCGCCCGTCTCGTGTGCATGCCCGTAACCCGCCCGCCCGAGCCCGACATCGCGCCCCCTGAAGTCCGCCGAGTGCTTCCGCCACTCTGTGTACCACCCCAACGGTCCGGGTTCAACGGGTGCCTTGACAGGCCCGGTCGATCCCGGTAGACACGAGGGCCGCTTCCGGGAAGTGGCCACGAGGAGATTCTGTGAATTCAGAGTCGGATTTCGATGTCCTCCAGCAGAGGGTGCGGGCCCTTGCGCCGGCGGTGGGCACCCGGCTGGACTCCCCGTATTCCATATCGAACGACCTGTACGACGCCCTCCGCCACGTGCTCCACGACGTCGGGGGCCAGCCTGACCTGCCCGGACCGTACCTGGAGAAGGCAGAGGAGGACTGGGAGATGTCCACCTATGTCACCTGCGAATGCCTGGCGTGGCGGGGTGTATGGAGTGCCGAGTCACGACGCCGGGCCGAGAATGACCTTGGTGCGACGCTCTATTTCGGGCTCCCGTACTACGCCAGATGGATCACGGTGGCGGCCAAGACGCTGATCGACAAGGGACTGGTCACGCCCGACGAGCTGTCGGCCAAGTTGGACGAAGTGCGCGCCCGGCTGAAGGCCTCCACGTGACCGGGTTCCAGATCGGCGACGAGGTCACGGTCCGCGACGCGACGTCGCTGTTCCACACCCGCACACAGGCTTTCGTGCGGGGCCGCTCGGGCGTGGTCGTCGAGCACCGACCGGCATGGGTGATCCCCGAGGACGAGGCGTGGGGCCGCGACGACGGTCGCACGGAGCCCTTCTACGTGGTCCGGTTCCGGCAACGGGACCTGTGGCCCGACTACACCGGGTTCGACAGCGACACCCTCGAGACCGAGCTGTCGGAGCGGTGGCTCATGGCGGCTGGAGAGGACGTCTCCATGAGCGGCGCGCACGACGACCACGCCCCGATCGAGTCCTCGGAGGTGAGCGAGTTCGAGGTCCTGGCCACGGCGATTCGGGAGCTGTCGATCGAGAAGGGGCTCTTCTCGGCCGAGGACCACCGGCGCTTCTCGGAATGGGCCGAGAGCATCGGTCCCGCCGGCGGGTCACGCCTGGTGGCGAAGGCCTGGGTCGACCCGGAGTTCAAGGCCAGGCTGCTGGCGGACGGCACCGAGGCGTGCAGAGAAGTCGGCCTCGACTGGAACGCGCCGACGGGCACAGGAACGCCGAGCGACTACACGTTCTTCTACGTGCTGGAGAACACGCCCGAGATCCACAACGTGATCGTCTGCACGCTGTGCTCGTGCTACCCGAGGCCGGTGTTGGGGATGTCGCCCGACTGGTACCGGACGCCGAACTATCGCCGCCGGCTGGTCCGGTGGCCTCGGCAGGTCCTCGCCGAGTTCGGGCTCCACTTCCCACCCGAGGTCGAGGTTCGCGTCCACGACTCCAACCAGAAGTCGCGTTTCATGGTGATGCCGATGCGTCCCGAAGGCACCGACGGTTGGAGCGAGGAGGACTTGGCCGCCATCGTCACCCGGGACACCATGATCGGCGTGGCGCTCCCGACGGTGGACTGGACGGCGACCCACGCCCCGTCGGAGCCGCCGGGTGGCTGAGGACGGGCCGGCGACGGCGGCGCCGACTGCCGGTGGCGCCTATGGCGTGCTCGCCGGCACGCTCGGCGACGCCGACGTGGCCGGCGAACCGGGGCGGAGCCCCGATCCGTGGGAGTCGAAGATGCAGGCCACCTGCGAGTGCCTGTCGTGGCGAGGCACCTTGGACAACCTGGCCAGGCGCCACGCCGAGGACCAGCTGGGCGAGACTGTCTACGCCGGGTTCCCCGACCACACCAAGTCGGCGGTCGTGACCGCCCACGTGCTCATGGACAAGGGGCTCATCACCGAGGACGAGCTGCGGGCCAAGATGAGAGAGGTCCGGGATCGGTTCGAACAGGGCGGGGGAAACGGCGAGTAGCAAGTGTCTACGGTTCAGCGGGCGGCCGGAGGTGTATACCGACTGACGAAACGACTGGTTGACATCGATGATGAGGCGTTGGCTGGGGCTCGGACCCGGCTACGCACGCGGACGATCAAGGACACCGTCAGCGAGGCGCTCCGGCTGGCGGCCGCCGAGCGACAGTCGGAGCTCGAGCAGGCGCTCGACGTGCTGGCCGCTTGCGACCTGCGCGACCGCTCCGAGTCGTGGCGGTGACGTACCTGTTGGACACCAGCGTCGTCACGCGGCTGCGAGTCCAGGAGGTGCGAGCCCGAGTTGAGGCCCTCGACGCCGCCGGGATCGCTCGTACCACGATGACCGATCTCGAGGTCGGCTTCTCGGCCCGCTCGTGGAGATCGGCCCCAATGAGTTCGCCCGGGCGCGACAAGTCCAGCGGCTTCTTGCCGAGGGGAGCCTGAAGGGGAGGAAAGTGCCGGATCTACTTGTCGCCGCGGCCGGGGAAGCGACGGCACGAACCGTGCTCCACTATGACGCCGCCTTCGACCACATCGGCATGGTCACGGGTCAGGCGGCCGAGTGGGTCGTGCCACGGGGAACGGTCGACTGATCAGGAATCGGACGGCGATCCTGGTCGCGGGTGGGCGCGCGTGCCGGCGGCCTCGCCGGCTCAGCAGTCGGCGAGTGCCCTGAGGGCTGCGCACAGTTCGGGGCGGCGCGCCCCCAAGTCGCCTGCCCGTGACGTGAGCACGGCTCGCCGAACTCGCTGAAGGTTGTCGAACGAGGCTGCGCAGTCCACCGCCAGACCCTCATCCGGCCCGAGGTGGATCTCAGTCGGGATGTTCCGCACGGTGCGGGTGACCGGTGCCACGACGATCGCCGTCAGGACGCCGACCGCCTCCGACCGCGTCACGACGAGCACCGGTCGACGGACTTCTTCGGTCTCCGCCCACCAGATCTCGCCCTGCACCGGGAGGGTCACCAGGCCTCCTCCTCGATCAGCGAGCGAGTGGCGTCATCGATTCCGGCGAGCTCCTCGTCGGTCTGAGGCTGCCGGCGATACCCGTCGACGATCTCCATCCCCACCAGTCGTCGGCGGTGGTGGTCGACGAGTGCCGTCAAGCCGAGCCGAACGGCATCGGATCGGTTGGCGACGATTCCCGCCGCAACCAACGCGTCGATCTGCTCGACCAGCCGATCGTCCAGCCTTGTGACCAACTGCGCCATGCGATCAGCATAGCAATCTGCAATGCAAGCCCGACCGGCCTCTTGGGATTCGAACGTCGTGTTCACATGCGAACGAGTGGATGTGGTGCGCTCTACCGCTGAACTCCCAGCATCGCCACCTCGTCCGGGTCGACAAAGTCGTACCCACGGTCGTCTCGCTCTGAGGTGATCTCGCCGTGGAGAATCGCGAGGAAAATGACGTCGCCGGGCACGGCCGTACGCCGCACAGCCTCGGTCACCTTCACTCGATCAGTCATCCTCCGATGGTATGGCTACTGGGGACGACGGCGGTCGAACCGATCCCACACATGCGGAGCGTGTCCTCTGTCCGGGGCAGTTTCGCCAGCGCGCCTGCCGCAGCGGCTAGATCGGCAGCCTCGCTGAGAACCCAGAGGATCCGGGCGACCTCCCGCTCGGTGAGGCGGATCTCGATCTCGTCCACGACGGGACGTTATGACTCTCGGAGGCGATGGTTCGAACGTCGTCCGTTCCCGTGCTGGCGTGGTGGAGGTGGAGGGATTCGAACCCTCGTCCCCCAGACTCTCCATGGGACTTCTCCGAGCGCAGCCGGTGGTTTGTCTCGGGCGGTCGCTCGTCACCGGCGCCGGCGACCACCCCAGTCAGCTGAAATGTCCCCGGCGGGCTCGCTGACGTCGCTTACCGGGTAAGCCCTGCTGGATGACGTCCTTTGCCGGTCCGCAGGGCTGAGACCGGGAGAACGCTCACTGGTTCTTAAGCAGCGAGACGCAGATTGTTATCGGCGTTTGTATTTGTTTTCCGGCTCTTTAACGTGGCTCCGGAGACCACGGCTCGCTTCTCCCACTTCGTCGTCCGAGGTCGAAACCATGCACCCCCTGGTGGTTGGACCTTCCACCCTACTCAACCCCTGTCGCTACCCCCGCCTTCCCGCTGGCGCGACACCATGGTCCGCTCGATGTCACGGTTGGCGTCGCGCTCGGCCATCGCCGCCCGCTTGTCGTGCTGGCGGCGACCGCGGCCAAGGCCCAGCTCCACCTTGGCCCTCCCGTCCTTGAAGTAGACGGAGAGCGGCACGAGGGTCAGCGACTGCCGCTGCACCCGGCCACCGAGCTCGTCGATCTCGTCCCGGTGCAGGAGCAGCTTGCGGGGGCGCTCCGGGTCGTGGCCTCCGAACCCGTCGGTCTGGGCATAGGGCGAGATGTGCACGCCCACCAGCCACAGCTCGCCGTCCTCCAGTCGGGCATAGGAGTCCTTGAGCTGGATCTTTCCCTCCCGCAGGGACTTCACCTCGGTGCCGACCAGGGCGATGCCGGCTTCGACCTCCTGGAGGATCTCGTAGTCGTACCGGGCCCGCCGGTTGCTGGCCACGACCTTGGTGCCCTTGGGTGCCATGCGGCACGAGGCTACCGATAGCCTCGTCCGAGCCCCGATGGTCCGCCTCTCCGCTTCCGACTTCGACGCCATCGTCGCCCACGCCCGGCGCGATCTCCCCAACGAGGCCTGCGGGCTGCTCGTCGGGCTGACCGGCGCTGACGACGTCGAATCACTCCACCCCTGCGGCAACGCCGAGGCGTCGCCCATGCGGTACACGCTCGACTCCCAGGACGTGGGCAAGGCCAACTGGGCCGCCATCTCCCGGGGGATGGAGCTGATCGGCGTCTACCACTCCCACACCCACACCGACGCCTATCCCTCCTGGACCGACGTGAAGCAGGCGGCCGACCCGACGTGGCACTACGTGATCGTGTCCCTGAAGGACGAGGAGCCGCTGATCCGCTCGTTCCGGATCGTCGAGGGGGAGGTCACCGAGGAGGACGTGGAGATCGCACGGGAGTAGGCCGGGCAAACCCGACCGAATCGGTAGGATTCCGATGTCCGTTGTCCCGAGAAGCCTGGAGGCCGAGCCGTGCCTGTCGAAGTACGCCTGCCCACCGTCCTCCGTCAGCACGCCGGCGGGCAGTCGTCGGTGAAGGCCAACGGGTCGACGGTCGGTGAGGTGTTCGACGACATCATCCGCCAGTTCCCGCTCCTCGCCGGCCAGGTCGTCACCGAGGACGGCACGCTGCACAAGTTCGTGAACGTCTACCGCAACGACGAGGACGTGCG
Organism: uncultured Acidimicrobiia bacterium; assembly: GCA_963825765.1. Classification (GTDB taxonomy): domain Bacteria; phylum Actinomycetota; class Acidimicrobiia; order Acidimicrobiales; family AC-14; genus CAWGUU01. The sequence goes on along the minus strand of CAWGUU010000003.1, from coordinate 580,421 downwards.
GTTCCTCCAGAAGCTCGACACCACCGTCGCCGACAACGACGTGGTCACGATCCTCCCCGCCGTCGCCGGCGGCTAGCGCCAGCGGGTGGCGGTCTTCGGGTCGGTCCTCGACCTGATCGGCAACACGCCGCTGGTTAACGTCAGCCGGCTCAGCCCCAATCCGGGCGTCACGATCCTGGCCAAGCTGGAGGGGCAGAACCCCGGCGGCTCGATCAAGGACCGCATCGCCAGGTCGATGATCGAGGCGGCGGAGGCGGACGGGACCCTCGCCCCGGGCCAGACCATCCTCGAGCCGTCGTCGGGCAACACGGGTATCGGCCTGGCCATGGTCTGCCTGCTCAAGGGCTACAAGCTCCGGGTGGTGCTGCCCGAGAACGTCTCGGTCGAGCGCCGGCAGCTCCTGGAGATCTTCGGCGCCGAGATCGTGACGTCGCCGGGCGGCGAGGGGTCGAACGGGGCGGTGCGGATGGCCCAGCGCCTGGCCGCCGAGGACCCGTCGGTGGCGTTCCTGTACCAGTACGGGAACCCGGCCAACCCGCTGGCCCACTACGAGGGCACGGCCGTCGAGATCTGGCGGGACTGCCCCGAGGTCACCGACGTGATCGCCGGACTTGGCACCACCGGCACGCTCATGGGCACCAGCCGGTACCTCAAGGAGCGCAAGCCCGAGGTGAGGATGTGGGCCATCGAGCCGCCGGCCGGCGAGATGGTCGAGGGCCTGCGCAACCTCGACGACGGCTACGTGCCGCCCCTGTACGACCCCGACCGCATCGACCGGCGCATGATCGTGCGGCCGAAGGAGTCGATCGAGTGGACCCGGCGGCTGGTCACCGAGGCCGGCATCTTCGCCGGCATCTCGGCGGGGGCGGTGATGGCCGGCGCAGCCCGGGCCGCGGGGGAGCTGTCGGAGGGCGTGATCGTGGCCATCCTCGCCGACGGCGGGTGGAAGTACCTCTCCACCGGCGCCTGGACCGACCCGATCGACGAGGTCGTCGAGCGGGCCAAGCGCATCATCTACTTCTGACCGGCTTTCTGCTCGCGCAAGTCCGGGACATAGCCGGTCAAATCGCGAGCAGAATCCAGAAGAGCCCCGGGAACTCTTGTGGCGGGTGAAAAGACACGATATGCAATGGACCCGATGGGTCACTCGGTCGCGCGGAGGATGGTTCTCGCGGTGGGGATGATGGTTGTCGTCGCGGGGTTGACGGGGTGCGGCGGCGGCTCGTTTGGCGCCGACGGGCCGACGGCGTCGAGGCCGACGGTGCCGCCCGACCCGTACGCAGTGCCGGCCGTGATCGACGAGTCCTACGTCAACCGGGTGCTGGCGGCGTTGGACCAGGCGGTTGGCGACGTGGTGCGGATAGTCGTGAGCACGAGGACGCTCACGCCGGAAGCGATCGAGCGGTTGCAGGCCGTGTACGTGGGAGACGCGTTGCAGCAGAGGTTCCGAATATTCCAGAACGATATATTCAATGGCCTCACCGCGTACAAGCCAAACCCGGGCAATAAGAAAACGAGCGTCGCTGAACTACTCTCGGTTGGATCGTCATGCGTTTTCGCCGAAGTGAGCCGGGATTTCTCTGAGGTGAGTGTGCTGCCTGATCCGAGACTGGCGGTGCAGTGGGTTGCGCTGAGACTCAGCGATTCCGCCACGTGGACAGGAAGGTACAACCCCACTCCGTGGGTAGTCGTGTACGACGGATTTCCCGAGAATCACGCCGAGCCACCTAATCCATGCGTCGGTACGTAGCGGTTGTAGCCTTGCTCATGGTGTTGGTCCCGGTGGAGGCCGGTTCGGCGCAGGTGGTCGATCCGGGACCCCCCGGGATATCCGCCCCTTGCACCGGTGAAGGCGGCTGGATGTTATGTGGTCGGGAATTGATTACGGGGGCGCCTGGTCGACCTTCCAACGCCGGATCATCGTCGCCGCCCTCAAACGCCGATCGGACGCAGGGCAGCGTCGTGGCCCGTAATGATGGGCGCGGTTGATGGTCTCCAATGCGTGAGGAGGACCTACACCATTTGGGTTCCGGAGAGCAGCGAGGTCGATCCGTCGGCGGGCTCGGACGTTGGTTTCCGGAGTGTCCTGACAACTTGACCCCGGGCCCACGGGACCCGAATGCCGCCGACGGACCCGTCGAAACCCCCGCGAGCTTCGCCGCGCAGTTCTGGCAGAACGTCCCTCTCCCCGAGCCCGATCCACAGATCAGCCCGGCAGGGCCATAACCGGCAAGTTCGCGTACCTTGAGACTCGTGGGGCCACGTCCCACACGTTCAACCTCCCTGACACGCCGTTCGGGCCGTTGGACATCGTCGCCACCGGCAGGTACTACGTCGACGGGGGTGACGGCACCACGACCGGTCCTCATGGGCAGGAAGGCGGGCCCTGGCCGGACGGGCGCATCACGCACGAGTACCTGCGGGTCGGCAAGTACGACGTCGTGGTCACGGAGCGGTGGACAGCGATCTGGCACTTCGGGGCGGAGTCGGGGGCGCTGAGCGAGCTTCGTACGACGGGGCGTATCGACGACTTCCCGGTCGAGCAGATCCAGGCCGTCCGGTACCGCTGATTCCGGCGAACTGGTTCCACGGAACGGGGCCAGGCCCCGCTGTGTGGAACCGGTTCGCCGAGGCTGGTAGCTGCCCTAGCCTTCCGGTCCGTGGACGACAGGCCCATCGGCATGTTCGACAGCGGCTTCGGCGGCCTCACCGTCGCCCGTGCCCTGATCGACTTGCTCCCCGATGAGGACCTCGTCTACTTCGGCGACACCGCCAGGTACCCGTACGGGCCCAAGTCGCCCGACGAGGTGCGGGCCTACGCCTCCCAGATCACCGCCATGCTGGTCGAGCGTCACGACGTCAAGATGGTGGTGGTGGCCTGCAACACCGCCGCCGCCTGCGCCCTCGACCTGCTGCGCTTCGACTGCGAGCTGCCCGTCGTGGGGGTCGTCGACCCCGGCGTGAGGGCGCTGGTCGGCGCCACCCGCAACGGCCGGGTGGGCGTGATCGGCACCATCGGTGCGGTCCAGTCGGGCGCCTACCAGCGGGCGGTGCGGGCCACCCGCGCCCCGGTGACACTCACGTGCGCCGCCTGCCCCGGCTTCGTCGAGTTCGTGGAGCGGGGCGAGACCGACAGCGACCAGGTCCACGTGCTGGCCGCGCGCCTGCTGGCGCCGCTGGTCGACGCCGGCGTCGACGCCCTCCTGCTCGGCTGCACCCACTACCCCTTCCTGGCCCGCACCATCGCCGACGTGATGGGCCGCGAGGTGGTGCTGGTGTCGTCGGCCGACGAGACCGCCTTCGAGGTGCGGTCGATCCTCGCCGACACCGGCCTCGGCCGCCGCACGGCGGGCAAGGGTGCGCACCGCTTCGTGTCCTCCGGCGACGTGGACTGGTTCCGGGAGCTCGGCAGCCGCCTGCTCGGTCCCGAGCTCGACGGGGTGGAGGGGTGGACATGGGCGAGCTGAAGGTCACGGTGCTGGGGTGCTGCGGCTCGTACCCGGGCATGGGAGGGGCGTGCAGCGGGTACCTGCTCGACGACGGCACCACCCGGCTCTGGCTCGACGCCGGTTCGGGAACGCTCGCCAACCTCCAGCGGCACTGCGCCCTCGAGTCGGTCGACGTCCTCGTCCTCAGCCACGAGCACCCCGATCACTGGGCCGACGTGGAGGGCTGGGTCATCGCCCTCCGGCACCTGAGCGGGCCGAAAGGCATCCCCGTCTTCGCCCCGGCCGGCCTGCGGGAGCGGACCTACCACCCCAGCGAGCCGTTCCTCGACTGGCACGTCGTCGCCGACGGCCACCGCGTGTCGGCCGGTACGATGGCGCTGAGCTTCTCCCGCACCGACCATCCCGTCGAGACGCTGGCCGTGCGGGTGGAGGCGGGCGGGACCGCCGTGGGCTATTCGTCCGACACCGGGCCGGGGTGGTCCATCGAGGCATTGGGACCGGACCTGGACCTGGCCCTGTGCGAGGCAACCGTTCCAACGACGGAAGAGGGGAAGATGCAACATCTCAGCGCCCGACAGGCAGGTGCGTCGGCGCGGGCCGCCGGCGCCACCCGCCTCCTCCTGACCCACTTCTGGCCGACGCTCGACCTGCAACAGGCGGCGGCCGAGGGCAGCGAGGCCTTCGGAGCGCCGGTGGAGATGGCCTCGACCAACTCGACGTTCGTCGTCGTCGGAGGTGGAGCGTGACGGCCAGGGCCGACGGGCGCGGCCCCGAGGACCTGCGGCCCCTGTCGTTCCAGCGCGACTTCACCGAGTTCGCGCCCGGATCGGTGCTGGTGACGATGGGTCGCACCCGGGTGCTGTGCACGGCGTCGGTCGACGAGCGGGTACCGCCGTGGATGCGCGGCAAGGGCACGGGCTGGGTGACCGCCGAGTATTCGATGCTGCCCGGCGCCACGCCCGACCGCAGCGATCGGGAGGTGAACCGCGGCAAGCCGTCGGGGCGGACCCAGGAGATCCAGCGCCTGATCGGCCGCTCGCTTCGCTCCGTCTGCGACATGGCGGCGCTGGGGGAGCGCCAGATCGTGCTCGACTGCGACGTCCTCCAGGCCGACGGCGGTACCCGGACGGCGTCGATCTGCGGCGCCTACGTGGCTCTGCACGACGCCTGCTCCCGGCTGGTGAAGATGGGCAGGCTGGCCGGCCACCCGCTGACCGCGGCCTGCGGCGCCATCTCCGTCGGCATCGTCGACGGCCTGGCCCTGCTCGACCTCGACTACTCCGAGGACGTGCGGGCCGACGTGGACATGAACGTGGTGATGACCTCGGGCGGACGGTTCGTCGAGGTGCAGGGCACGGCCGAGGGCCTGGCGTTCACCCGCAGCGAGCTCGACGACCTGCTCGGCCTGGCCGAGAGCGGCATCGCCGAGATCCTCGACGCCCAGGCCGTGGCGCTCGTGTCGCCGCCGCCCATGCGCAGCTGAGCGCGGTGCGCCTGGTCCTGGCCACCGCCAACCCGGACAAAGCGAGGGAGATCGCCGACCTGCTGGAGGGGTTCGAGGTGGTGCCCCGGCCAGCGGCGGTGGGCGACGTCGACGAGACCGCCGACACCCTGGAGGGAAATGCGCGGCTGAAGGCGGTGGCGGTGGCGGCGGTGGTGGCTGCCGGCGAGGTGGCCGTCGCCGACGACACCGGACTGGAGGTCGTCGCCCTGGGCGGGCGGCCAGGCGTGTGGGCGGCGCGCTACGCCGGGGAGGACGCCACCTACGCCGACAACGTGGTGAAGCTGCTCGCCGAGCTGGACGGGGTGCCACCGGGCGAGGGCCGGCGGGCCCGGTTCCGCACGGTGGCGATGGCGGCGTGGCCCGACGGGCGGGAGGTCGTCGCCGAGGGCACCGTCGAGGGCGAGATCGCGCTGGAGGCCCGGGGCGAGGGCGGGTTCGGCTACGACCCCGTGTTCGTGCCGGACGGTGGGGGAGGGCGGACGTTCTCGGAGATGGGGTCGGCCGAGAAGAACACCATGTCGCACCGGGCCCGCGCCTTCGCCGCGCTTGTCGCCCGGCTGGAAGCTCTCGCCGGATAGGCCGTTCGCCGGCGCAGCATGATTCCGGGATGCTCGTGCAGATCTACGGGGTGACGAACCCGGCCGACGCCGCCATGGTGGCGGCGCTGGGGCCCGACCACGTCGGCGTCGTCGTCGACGAGGGGATCGACACCTGGGACAGCGTCTACGAGGCGACCGCTGCGGCGATCGTCGCCGAGCTGGCGGGTGTCGAGGTGGTGGCCCTGTCCCTGTCGACCGACCCCGACCGCATCCGGCGGACGGTGGAGATCGTCCGGCCTCAGTTCGTCCACCTGGCCCGGGCGGCGGACGGGATGGCGGTCGAGACGGTGCAGCGGCTGCGCGACGAGCTCGCCCCTGTGCGGATGATGGTCACGGTGCCGGTACGGGACGCCGGCGCGGTCGAGGTCGCCCGCCGGTTCGCGGCCTGCAGCGACTTCCTCCTGCTCGACACGGCCGACCCGTCCAGCGGCGTCGTCGGCGCCACCGGCCACACCCACGACTGGGGCCTCAGCGCCCGGGTCGTGACGGCGGTGGACGTGCCCGTCTTCCTCGCCGGCGGACTGGGGCCTGGCAACGTGGGCGAGGCGATCCGGACGGTGCGACCGGCCGGCGTGGACTCCGAGACCCGGACCAGCCACGCCGACGACCGGCGCCGCAAGGACCCGGAGGCAGTGCGGAGGTTCATCGAGATCGCCCGCTCCGTCGGCACCGGATGACGGGAGAGCGGTTGGAAGAAGGTGCCGTCGCCGTGCGTCCAAGGGAGAATCGGTGGGAGAGCGGCGGAGGAGGCACATGAACCTGAACCGAGTGAAGGTGGCCGTACTGAGCCTGGCGGGCCTGACACTCCTTGTCGGCTGCACGGGCGGTGGCGATGACACGGCGACCCCGACCGCGCCGGTCACCCCGACAACGGTCCCGCGGCCGGCCACGACGACGACGGTCGATCCGCCGGGCCCGGCCCAGTGCGACAACGTGTTCTTCGACGGCGGCGGCGAGAACGCAGCCGGCAGCATCACTGCCTGGGGCGTCCCGTGCGACGAGGCGGTCCCGTTCGTTCGGCGGGTCGGGGTGTCGATGGGAGCGGAAAACGGCCTCTCCACGATCGACGCCGAGGGCTACCACTGCGAGCGCACCGGCCAGGAGGACTTCGGCCTACCCAGCTCGACCTACGAATGCACGAACGGGGCCAAGCGCATCACCCTCGTCCGGACCTGAACGACGGCGGCGCCTTGTATCTGGCGTCCCGGCTGCCGACAATGTCAGCTTCGTGAACTGCGGCGGCCGTACCGGGAGGCAGGCCAGTGGGGAAGCGCAGGGCAGGGTGGGTGGCAGGGGTGGCCCTGGTGGCGGCCCTGGTCGCCGGGTGTGGCGGCGGCTCGTCGTCGGACTCGTCGTCCGGCTCGACCAGGCCGACGGTGGCGACGGACGAGACGGCGGTGGGTTCGGTGGAGACCTCGACCACCCTGGCCCCGGGCGTCACCGCCGGTATCGACGACCTGAACCAGGACGGCGAGCCCGACCCCATCTGCGCCACGCAGGACTTCGGCGCCGGGCTGGTGCTGCGCATCCCGTGCCTGGCGGCCCAGGGGTACGCCCACGAGCCGGCCGAGGGCACGACGATGGTGTCGAACTCGGCCTACGGACTACCCGGCCTCGAGCTCGACCTGACCGGCATCTCCGGCTTCGCCTCGCAGGCGCGCGACCCCGACGGGCACAAGGTGGTGGTGCTCTTCATCACCTCCGACACGCTGTTCGACGTCGGATCGGCCACGCTCTCGGGGCCGGCGATGGACACCCTCGACGGGCTGACCCGGGTGATCCAGGCCAACTGGCCGACGGCCAGCGTGCAGGTCCGCGGCCACACCGACGCCACGGGGAGCGCGGCGGCCAACCAGACCCTGTCGGAGCAGCGAGCGGCGGCGGCCGCCGCCTACCTGGCCACCAAGGGGATCGACGGGTCCCGCCTGAGCTCGGTCGGCCTGGGCTCCAGCGTCCCCGTCGTCCTCGAGACCAATCCCGACGGCAGCGACAACCCCCTGGGCCGCCACGACAACCGGCGGGTGGAGTTCGTCGTCAGGGTGCCGTGACGAGGGTCGAGGCGCCGGCGCCGGCGCCCGCCGACCTCTAGGGTCACGGCGTCCTCGAAGACGGGAGGGGCGCGTGCAGAGTGACTTGCTCGACGTCGTGATCGGCGTCGTCTTCGTCTGGTTCCTGTTGAGCGTGATGCTGTCGGGCGTCAACGAGGCGTTCACCCTTGTGACCCACATCCGGGCCAAGCACCTCTGGCTGGGCATCGGGCGCCTCCTGGACCCGGCCAGGAGCACGCTGCCGACCAGGTTCCTCGACGCCACCATCAGGCTGCCGCTCATGGGGAGGTTCGACCTCCGGCCCGTCACACCCATCGGCGACGGCCGGCAGAACCCCGTGGCGCAGCACTTCGCCCGCCGTCCCGACGCCAAGGCGGACGCGGCGGCCCAGGAGCTGCGGGAGAGGACGAGCCTGCTCTACTCGAAGCTGGAGTCTCAGATCGTCGAGACGGCGCAGCCGGGACGGCTGTCGAAGATCACCCATGTCGCGGGCGACGCCGTCGCCGAGGCGATGATCTCGCTGGCCAGCAAGGTCCACCGCGCCGATCTGCTCGAGGCGGGGGTCCGGCTGGGTTGGCCGTCGGGACGGCAGCGGGCCTTGGGCCAGTTGGTCTCGGACGTCGGCGAGGGGGAGCGCATCTCGGTCGAGAAGCTGCTCGAGCTGGCGGACGGGAACGTGATCCTCACCGAGAGCGAGCTGCGCGACGTGCACGCCGAGGCGGCGGAGACGTTGACCGGGCGTGACTTCGCCGACGCCCTCGGCGACAACCCGCAGCTCGCCGAGGCCGTCCGGCGGGCCGTCGGCCGGCTGGAAGGGGCCGAGAAGGTCAAGGCCGCCAAGGACGCGATCGCCGCCCACTTCGATCGTGAGATGGACCAGGTGTCACGCTTCTACCGGCGCCAGAGCCGCAAGATCCTCGCCGTGCTCGCCTTCGTGACCGTCCTGGTGTTCCAGGCCAACGCCGTCGCCCTCGCCCTCGATCTCTGGAACGACAGCAGCCTGCGCACCGCGGTCGTCGGTGGCGCCCTCACCGCCGCCGCCGGCCAGTCCCTCGACGCCGCGGTCGAGCAGGGGTGCGACGAGGCGGGTACGCCCCCTGTCACACAGACGACCACGGCGCCGAGGACGACCACGACGGACCCGGTCGCCGAAGCGGAGGAGCAACTGCGGTGCGCGGCGTCGATCCTCCAGAGGGTGAGCGCGTTCCACGTCGGCCTGGGATGGTCGGATTTCAAGCAGGCACAGGACACGGGCGATCCGCAGCGGGCCGAGTGGGGCGACGCCTGGCCCTACCTCACCGAGCGCTGGGGCATCGTCGGGAGAGCGCTCACCGCGATCGCGCTCCTGTTCGGAGCACAGTTCTGGTTCGACATCCTGCGCCGGCTGGTGGGCCTGCGAAAGCCGCAGAGCGCTTCTGCTCGCGATTGACCCGTCCATGACCCGGAATTGCGCGAGCAGAAACCGGTGCGGGCGGCGGGCGTCCGGCGTCAGCGCAGGCCGCTCGCCGCCCCTCCCACCAGCTCCCAGTCGGCGGTCATGCCTCCCGGCCCCCATGCCCCGCCGAAGAACTTGTGGTAGGCGCGGCCGTCGGCGCCGGTGCCGAGGATGTCGAGGCGGCCGGGCTCCCAGGCGACGAGTCCGAGCCTCTCCCTGGTGGCCACGCCCCGGGGACCGCCCACCGGCTCCCAGTCGGCGGTCATGCCGCCCGGGCCCCAACCGCCCCCGAAGAACTTGTGGTAGACGCGGCCGTCGGTGCCGGTGCCCACCATGTCGAGCCGCCCGGGCCCCCAGCTGGTGACGTCGACGGCGCCCGTGAACGCCCGACCCGGAGGACCGCCGAGGGCCTCCCAGTCGGCGGTGACGCCACCCGGTCCCCAGGCCCCACCGAAGAACTTGTGGTAGGCGCGGCCGTCGGCGCCGGTGCCCACGACGTCGAGCCGGCCGGGCTCCCATGCGACGACGCTGAGCCTCTCCCTGGCGGCCACGCCCCGGCCGGGGCCACCGATCGGCTCCCAGTCGGCGGTGATGCCGCCCGGGCCCCAACCGCCGCCGAAGAACTTGTGATGGACGTGCCCGTCGGTGCCGGTGCCGAAGACGTCGAGCCGCCCGGCCTCCCAGCTCACGGCGGTGACCGAGCCCGCGAAGCCCACGCCCGAGGCGGGACCACCGATGGGCTCCCAGTCGGCGGTCACGCCGCCCGGGCCCCAGCCCCCACCGAAGAACTTGTGGTAGGCGCGACCGTCGGTGCCGACGCCGAAGACGTCGAGCCGGCCGGGCTCCCACGCGACCACGCTGAGCCTGTCCCGGAGCCTCACGCCGCGGGCCAGACCGCCCACCGGCTCCCAGTCGGCGGTCATGCCGCCCGGGCCCCAGCCCCCGCCGAAGAACTTGTGGTAGGCGCGCCCGTCGGTGCCGACACCGAAGGCGTCGAGCCGACCCGGCTCCCATGTCACGGCGGCGACGGGGCCGGCGAAGTTCACCCCTCCGCCGGGACCGCCGACAGGCTCCCAGTCGGCGGTGATGCCGCCCGGGCCCCAGCCGCCGGCGAAGAACTTGTGGTACGCCCGCCCGTCGGTGCCGGTGCGGAACATGTCGAGCCGCCCGGGCTCCCACGAGACGACGCCGTCGGAACCCGCCCGCTGCCTTGCCGTACCGGCGAAGAACCGGGCGACCTCGTCGGCGAGGTGGGCCGGCCGGGCGTCGGAGATGCTGTGGCCGGTGCCGCGCATGAGCAGGCGCTTGCCGGGGACGTCCGGCGCCGAGTCGGTGACCCTGATGACCTGGTTGTAGATGTCCATGACGCCCATGGAGCCCACGTCGTCGGATCCCGAGGCGAGCAGCAGCGGAGTCCGCACCGTGCTGAACGGCGAACGGCCTCCCGCCCCGATGGGCTCCTGGTGGCTGAAGACGACCTGCTCGTAGGCGCACATCCAGAACGTCCGGCGGTACTCGGCGCTGTAGAACTCGGCCTGTTGGATCAGGCCGCCCCTGGTGGGCGGGTAGCCCCAGGCCCCGAGGGTGCGCGCCCCGAGAAGCTCCTCGCCCCTCTGCATCGGCTCGAAGAAGCTCCTCCGGGTGGCGGCGTCCTCGCCCTGGTTCATCCGTTCCTGGGACCTCCTCTTGGCCCCGTTCTTGCCGATGTCCATGTGGGTGCCGTTGCCTTCGAAGGGCGTGTCCCTGGCCCTCTCGTACGACTCCCATATCGAACCGGGAGACCAGGAGGCGAGGCTCCGCACCCCGGAGAGCCGGGCGAAGACGCCGGGGCTGGTGAACATCGGCTCGGCGGCCAGCCACAGGGTCATGTTCCCGCCCAGGCTCCCGCCCATCACGTGGTCGAAACCGCCGGACACGTGCCCGGACATCCGCACGAGGACGTCCCGGTAGTAGCTGAGGAGGGGGAAGTTCGAGCCGCGCCCGTCGGGGAGACCGAACCCGTGGAAACCGCCCCGCGCCTTCTCCCTCACCAGCGCGTCGACGTCGAGGCGGGTCGAGTAGCCCATGCCGGGAAGGTCGATCGACACCACCGCGAACCGATGGCCCCGAGCGGCCCCGTTGCGGATCACCAGACTCTTGAAGTGGTCGGACTCCTCCAGCCGCGAGCCGAGGCCGTGGACGAAGAGGATGGCGCTGTCGTAGTGCTCGGCCGCTCTCGTCGTGATGATCTCGTTGAAGATCCGAGCGGTCGGCACCGGCCGGGTCGACAGGTCGGGCATCGGGTCGCCGGCAGGGGTGCGGGCGACCTTCACCGAGGCCCGGCAGTTGACGATCTGACTGACGCCGTCCACCGCGATCTGGAACTCGCCCACGTGGTCCTCGGTGTTGGCGACGTTCGTCGGGGTGTGCGGCGGGTCGTCCTCGCTGGAGACCGCGATCCAGCCCAGGCCCGGACGCAGTGCGGCCCGGTGAGCGGGCGCCCCCCGGAGGGCCCACAGCACTGCGTAGGTCCTGTCGAGCGTGGCGCGGACGGCCTCGCGGGCCCGAGCCTCGTCGACGCCGGGGGTGCGAGACGTGACATCGGCCAGCAGGGTGGCGTCGGTCGGAGGACGCTCGAGGAACCGCCTGAACGAGCTCCGACCGGTGACGGCCAGGTCGGCCAAGGCGTTGCTCTCGGCCACGGTCCGGTCGGTGGACGGGGACTCGAGCCTCCGGCCACGGCCAGGCCGCAGGATGTTCATGGGATCGCGGGAGGCGGCCGCGGCTCGCAGCCAGGGCGCCAGCCGCCCGGTGGCGACGCCGCCGGCGTCGTCGCGGATTCTGCTCCAGTCCCAGTACTCGACGAACCCTGCGGGCGGCACGTGCTCGATCTCCGGTCCGGAGGGGACGGCGGGCTCGGGCGGGGGAGTGTACGGGGCCTGTCTGTCCATCGGTTCTCGATCTCCTTCGTCGCTCGGTCTGGGATGGTCCGAACGTTCTGCCGTGCAAGGCGGACCCGCCCACGGGGCGGGACCTGCGAGGCGAGTGTGAGCCCGGTTCCCAGTCGTTGCGATGGGCCATTCGACCCATTTCCATGCCGCCATCCGCGGCGGACTCGGCAGGTCCGGCCGCACCGGGTGGTCAGGCGACGGCGGCGATCATGGCGTCGAGAGAAGGCCCGTACGAGGTGATGAGCGCGGCAGCGGTCGATTGGAGCAGCGCCACCCGCTCCGGTGTCGGGTCGTCCATGGCTGCCGGGACGTCGGACGCCTGGAACCTCCAGTACCGACCGGACCCGTGTGGCCCCAAGGCCCGCTCCACGAGCCGGTGGGCGTCGTCGGTGCCGGTGCCGAGAGCGACAAGGTCGGTGAGCGTCGAGAGCCAAGGTCGATTCGGGTCGAAATTGGGCGTCACCGGCGGCCGACCGGTGCCGAGCGACACGAGCACCACGCTTGTCCCTGTCAGGGAGCGTTGCGCCGTGATCCGGAGTGATTCGCACAAAGCCACGGCCGACGGATTGTTCGCCCACACACCCCCGTCGACGAATGCCCGCGCCGCGCCGCCCCACGTCATCTCGTGCGGAGGAAAGAACGTCGGAGCGGCTGACGTCGCTCGACCGGCATCGGCCATCGACAGGTCGGCCTGTGGGTTCGCACGAGCATCCGAGCTCCTGAACACGACGGCGGAGGCGGACCGGGCGTCGTAGGTGGTGACGGCGACGTCGACCACGGCGGAGCTGAGCATCGTCGCGCCGAAGGCCTTCTGGAGCGTCTGCTCCAAGCCTTGGGGAAAGTAGCGTGCATTCCCGGCGAATCGAGGATTGCCACCGAACATCGCACCGACACGCTGGGCCGGGTTCAACATTCTGTCCGCGAACGTGTCGCCCCGACCGAAGATGCGCTCGTGCAGCGTCGGCGGCCCGCCACCTGCGAATATGCGGGCCCCGTCGTCGGTATAGAACTCGACGAGCTCGGAGGCCGCGAACGCGCTCGCACCGCCCGGTCCCGGCATAGCCAGTCCCATGGCGAGGATCCCGCCGGTGGAGGTTCCAACCAGAAGGTCGAAGAGATCGGAGATGCGCCGGCCGGAGCGTCTCTCGATCTCGGCCAGCACGAGCGCCGGAATTATTCCCCTCATGCCGCCGCCGTCTATGGAAAGCACCCGGACGGGCGTAGCCATTACGGCAGGCTACCTCGACGGGTGTCGGCCTCCGGAGGCGACAGATGGCCAAGCCAGGCGGTTGGAATCAGCCAGGCCGTCAGGGCAGCACGGTCCCCGGCGGTAGGAGGCGGTCCCCGTAGTACGCCTCCCACGCGTGGTAGCCGAGGTAGGCGCGCTCGTCGGCCTGGATCTGCTGGGCGTAGAGGGTGATGCCCCGCACGTAGCGGTTGGAGTTGTTGTAGGCGTGCAGGGCGCGGGCCATGTCGTCGGGCGCGCCGCGGTCGGCGAGCAGGCGGGCGGCGGCGGGGATGGCGTCGGCCGTGGACTCGACGTCGCCGCCCTGGCCGTAGATCGCCCACGTCGACGGGATGAACTGCATCGGGCCTCGCGCGCCGGCGACGCTGTCGCCTCGGATGCGACCCATGCGGGTCTCGACCAGGTGGATGGCGGCCAGGTACTGCCACGGGACGTCGTTGGCGGCGCCGGCCTCCTTGTAGAGGGGGAGGAGCACCGAGGGCGGCTCGGGAGCCACGATCCGCCAGTGGGGGAGCGGGCGGGCGGGGTCGACCTCGCCGTTGAGGGCCTGGATCTCCCGGGCGGCGGTCAGGTTGGCCTCCACGATGGGCCGGAGGGCGGCGGGCACCAGCGCCAATGCCTCGGCGTCCCACTCGGGGTGCTTGGCGAGGGTGCGGTACGCCTCCTGTTGGGCCTGGCCGGCGGCCGGGACGTCGGCCTCCGGTGTGGCGGGGTCGCGGACGGCGGTCTCCGCCGCCACCACCTGCGCCGCCAGCGCCGCGGCCGGGCTGAGCGTGGTGGGCGGCGCGGTGACGACCGCAGCCGTTGTCGGCGGCCCAGATGCGTGTGGCCGCGTCACGGTGGTTGACACGGCCTTGTCGCCGTCCCCGGAGCAGCCGGCGACGATCACCATGACTCCGACGGCGGCGAGCAACCTTCTCATCCGACCTAGCCTGGACCCGTGGGAGGCAAGTACCTGATCAGGACGTTCGGCTGCCAGATGAACGTCCACGACTCCGAACGGCTGGCCGGCGTGCTCGAGGCCGAGGGCATGGAGCCCACCGACGACGTGGAGGCGGCCGACGTCGTCCTCCTCAACACCTGCTGCATCCGGGAGAACGCCGACAACAAGCTCTACGGTCACCTGGGCCACCTCAAGTCCGTGAAGGATAGGCATCCGGGCATGCAGATCGCGGTCGGCGGCTGCCTGGCCCAGAAGGACAGGGAGCTGATCCAGGAGCGGGCCCCCCAGGTCGACGCCGTCTTCGGCACCTTCAACGTGGGCCGGGTCGCCGAGCTGCTCCGGGAGGCGGGCGACAGGGGCGGGCCGGTCATGGAGATCCTCGACGAGGCCCAGGCCGACGACGAGAACGCCTTCCCGTCGGCCCTGCCGGTGCGGCGTGACCTGGCCCACACCGCCTGGGTCACCATCCAGGTCGGGTGCGACAACTCGTGCGCCTTCTGCATCGTGCCGTCGGTGCGGGGCAAGGAGATCAGCCGGCCGCTGGACCAGATCGTCGACGAGGTGGCGTCGCTGGCCGCGGCAGGCACCGTCGAGGTCACCCTCCTGGGCCAGAACGTCAACTCCTACGGCCGGGACATCACCCGGCGCCGGCCGCTCTTCGCCGACCTGCTGCGGGCGGTCGGCGCGGTGGACGGCATCCGCCGGGTGCGCTTCACCAGTCCCCACCCCAAGGACCTGCGGCCCGACACCATCGCCGCCATGGCCGAGGTCCCGACGGTGTGCGAGCACCTCCACCTCCCCCTTCAGGCGGGGAGCGACAGGGTGCTGGCGGCCATGCACCGGGGGTACACGGCTCGTCGGTACCTGGAGAAGCTGGCCGCGGCGCGGGCGGCGGTGCCCGACCTGGCCGTCACCACCGACCTGATCGTCGGCTTCCCCGGCGAGACCGACGACGACTTCGAGCGCACCCTCGAGGTGGTGGCCGAGGCCGCCTACGACAGCGCCTACACCTTCTTGTTCTCGCCCCGGCCCGGCACCGAGGCGGCCTCGATGGCCGACCGCGCCGTGCCGCCGGACGTGGCCGCCGAGCGGTTCGAGCGGCTGCGGGTCGTCGTGGAGCGCTCGGCCCTGGCCCGCCACCACGCCAGGATCGGGCGGGTGGAGGAGGTGCTGGTCGAGGGGCCGAGCAAGAAGGACCCGGCGGTCGCCAGCGGGCGGACCCGGCAGAACAAGCTCGTGCACTTCGCCGCCGACCCGGTGCCGGCGGCCGGCACGTTCGCCACCGTCGAGGTCACCGCGGCCGCCGCCCACCACCTGCGGGGCGACCTGGTCGAGGTCACCGCCCGCCCCCGCCAGCGCACGCGCATCCCGGTGCTCGCGCTCTGACCGGCCGTTCGCTGACCGGCGCCCACCTCGCCCTCGTGGGGGCGACGGCGTCGGGGAAGTCGACGCTCGCGCTCGAGGTGGCCCGGCGCCTGCCGGGGATCGAGCTGGTGTCGGTGGACTCCATGCAGGTGTACGTCGGGATGGACGTCGGCACGGCCAAGCCGTCGGCGGCGGAGCGGGCCGAGGTGCCCCATCACCTGCTCGACCTGGCCGACCCGTCGGAGCAGTTCACCGTGACCCGGTTCCAGGCGGCGGCGGAGGCGGCGTTGGCGGCCATCGAGGCCCGGGGCCATCGAGCCCTGCTGGTGGGCGGCACCGGTCTCTACCTCCAGGCGGTCGTCGACAGGCTGGCGGTGCCGGGCCAGTGGCCGGCGGTGCGGGCCGAGCTGGAGGACGAGGCCAGCGTCCCCGAGGCCGCACCCGCGCTGCACCGCCGGCTGGCAGACGCCGATCCGGCGGCGGCGGCCCGGATCGAGCCCGGCAACGTCCGCAGGATCGTCCGGGCCCTCGAGGTGACGCTGGGCAGCGGCCGGCCGTTCTCGTCCTTCGGCCCCGGGCATCGACGTCTACCCGCCGACCCGGTTCCGTATGGCGGGCGTGTGGCTGCCCCGGGCCGTCGTCAACGCGAGAATCGAGGCCCGGCTGACCGAGCAGATGGACGCCGGCTTCCTCGACGAGGTCGCCACCCTCGCCGACCGCCCTGCCAAGAAGGAATGTGGGGGCATGTCCCGCACCGCCCGCCAGGCGCTCGGCTATCGGGAGCTGCTCGGTCACCTCGACGGGAAGACCACGCTCGACGATGCGGTTGAAGAGACGGTCCGCCGAACCCGCGCCTTCGCCCGTCGCCAGCGGGCGTGGTTCAGGCGGGACCCGCGGATCACCTGGCTGGCCACGGCGGGTAATCCCCTCGATCTGCTTCCCGCCCTCCTGAGAAGCTGGTCGACCTGATGCAACTGGAGAAGTACCACGGCCTGGGGAACGACTTCCTCGTGCTCCTCGACCTCGACGACCGCCAGCCGGTCGACGAGTCGACGGTGCGCGCCCTGTGCGACCGTCACCGGGGCGTGGGCGCCGACGGCCTCATGCGGGTGACGGCCGGTCCGACCATGGAGCTGTGGAACGCCGACGGGAGCCGGGCCGAGATGAGCGGGAACGGCATCCGCTGCCTGGTGCTGGCCCTGGTCGACGCCGGCGTGGTCCCCGGGCCCGAAGTGACGGTTTCCACCGACGCCGGCGACCGGCGGGTCACCGTCGAGGGGGACGGCCGGCTGAGCGTCGACATGGGCGCGGCCCAATTTCGAATTGACCGGTTTGGCAGGGGGACGGGGACCGCCGCGTTGGTCGACATGGGCAACCCCCACGCGGTGCTCGAGGTGCAGGATCCCGACGACCACGACCTGGCTCGGGAGGCCAGGGCCTACCCCGGGCTCAACCTGGAGCTGGTCGCGGTGGGGCCCGGCCCCGACGAGCTGACGATGCGCGTATGGGAGCGGGGCGTGGGGGAGACCTTGGCGTGTGGCACCGGCGCCTGCGCGGCGGCAGTCGCAGGGCGCGGGTGGGGCCTCGTCGGCGACAAGGTGACGGTGCACCAGCCGGGCGGCGACCTTGTCGTCGACCTCAGCGGCGACACCATCGTCCTCACCGGCCCGGCCGAGCACGTGTGCCGGATCGAAGTGCCAGTCGATGGGGATGTGGGGGTGACCCGCTGATGTCGCTGATCGAACGGGGTCGCCGGGAGCGCATCATCCTCGTCGGGGTGGCCATCCCGCCCGGCACCCTCGACCAGGCGGAGACGTCGCTCGACGAGCTGGCCGCCCTCGTGGACACCGCCGGGGCCGACGAGGCCGATCGGGTCCTGCAGCGCCGGGACGCCCCCGACCCGGCCACGTTCGTCGGCAAGGGCAAGGCCGAGGAGCTGCGAGACCTGTCCTACGTCGTCGACGCCGACACCGTCGTGTTCGACGAGGAGCTGACGCCCGCCCAGAGCCGCAACCTGGAGAAGATCCTGGGCCGCACCGCCATCGACCGCAGCGCGGTGATCCTCGACATCTTCGCCCAGCACGCCAACTCCCAGGAGGGAAAGGCCCAGGTCGAGCTGGCCATGCTGCGCTACCGGCTGCCGCGGCTGCGGGGCAAGGGCAAGGGCCTCAGCCAGCAGGCCGGCGGCATCGGCACCCGGCGGGGGCCCGGCGAGACCCAGCTGGAGGTCGACCGCCGGCGCCTCGTACGACGGGTCACCAAGCTGGAGGGCGACCTGAAGGTCCTGACCAAGAACCGCCGCACTCAGCGTAAGGCCCGCGCCCGCTCGCGGGTCCACACCATCGCCCTGGTCGGCTACACCAACGCCGGCAAGTCGACGCTGCTCAACCGGCTCACCGACGCCGGGGTGCTGGTGGAGGACCGGCTGTTCGCCACGGTGGACCCGACGACGCGCCGCATGGACCTTCCCGGCGGCGAGCAGGTGCTGGTCACCGACACCGTCGGGTTCGTCCGCAAGCTGCCCCACCAGCTGGTCGAGGCCTTCCGGTCGACGCTGGACGAGGTGGTGGAGGCCGACCTGCTGATCCACGTGGTCGACGCCTCGGCGCCCGACCCCGAGGCCCAGATGGACGCGGTGCGGACGGTGCTGCGCGAGATCGGCGCCGACGAGGTGCCCGAGCTGGTGGCCTTCAACAAGGCCGACCTGGCCGGCGAGGAGGCCAAGCGCCTGCTCGACCGCCATCCCGGCTCGGTGGCGGTGGCGGCCGCCACCGGCGAGGGCGTCGACCGCTCTGCTCGAAGCCGCCGGCGACGCCCTGCGGACCCTGTCCAAGCTCGTCGAACTGGTCGTCCCTTACGACCGGGGCGACGTGGTGGCCGCCGTCCACCGTCACGGCGAGGTGCTCTCCGAGGCCCACGACGCCGACGCCACCCGCCTGCAGGCCCGCCTCGAGTACCCCGAGCTCCACCGGTTCGCCGAATTTCTCGCATGAAGGCGGCCTGTGGTCCGCGGTCGGGGGCTTCGAGCCGCCGCCCTACCCCTACGACCGGCTCGACGGGCTGAAGGCGGTGGCCGCCGACCACGAGGGCGGCATCGTCGACCTCTCCATCGGGACGCCGTTCGACCCTCCGCCACCGGCGGTGGTCGAGGCCCTCGCTTCGTCGGGCGCCGAGCGCGGCTATCCACCCTCGATCGGCTCCCGGCGCCTGCGGGAGGCAGCCGTCGGCTGGATGAGCCGGCGCCTGGGCGTCGAGGTGGCCGTTGACGCGGTGGCGGCCTGCGTCGGCACCAAGGAGCTGGTCACGTCCACCGCTCACTGGCTGCGCCTGCGCGACCCGAGCCGGGATACCGTCCTCTACCCGGCGGTCGCCTACCCGTCCTACGAGATGAGCGCCACCTTCGCCGGCTGCCGGGCGGTGGCGGTGGACGTGGACGACCTCGAGGCCGTCGCCCCCGACGACGCCCGCCGGGCCCTCTGCCTGTGGGTCAACAGCCCCGCGAACCCCACCGGCCGGCTCACCGACCTGGGGGCGGTGGCGGCGTGGGGGCGGGCGCACGGCGTGCCGGTGCTCAGCGACGAGTGCTACGTGGAGTTCACCTGGCAGGGTCCGCCGCGCACGATCCTGGAGCACGGTCCCGACGGCGTGCTGGCCGTCCACTCGCTGTCGAAGCGGTCGAACCTGGCCGGGCTCCGGGCGGGGTTCTACGCAGGCGACGCCGATCTGGTGCGGTACCTGTCGGAGGTCCGCAAGCACGCGGGGGCGATGGTGCCGGGACCGGTCCAGGCCGCCGCGGTGGTGGCCCTCGACGACGACGCCCACGTCGACGAGCAGCGCGGCCGCTACGCCGAGCGCATCGCCTACTTCGGCGCCATCCTGGCCTCGGCCGGCGTCGCGTCCCTGCCACCCGCCGGCTCGTTCTATATATGGGCCGACGCGCCGAACGGCGATGCATGGGCGCTGACCGCCTGGCTGGCCAAATGGGGCGGGTTGCTGGTCGCTCCCGGTGACCTGTATGGCGTCGCCGGAAAAGGCTATGTGCGAATCGCCATGGTGCAGCCGATGGAACGCCTGGAGTTGGTGGCCGGCCGACTCGCCGCGGCCACGGTGGGCCCCGCTGCGGAGCTCGACTGAGGGCGGTCAGGCCCCCGGCGAGGGCGGCCAGCCGGGCACGAACATCTGCCCGCCGCTGACGCTGGCCACCATCCACCGCCCGTCGCTGCGGCGCATCGCGAACCGGTGACGACGCTCCCCACCCTCGACGTCGCCGCCTCTGCCCGGCCCCTCACGAGGGACGAACGTCACCATCTCGGCGTCGAGGCCCTCCACCTCGGGCTCGTCCCGCGCCCGCCAGGTGAGGGTGCTGAACGTCGGCCACGACCGGTGCCAACGGTCGAGAACCTGGTGGGCGAAGGCGGGCCAAAGCGGGTGGGCGGGGGGGCAGGAGGCGAGGCCGTGGGCGATGGTGTCCCAGTCCTGGTCGTGGCCGATGTCGGGCCGGTGCCGGCTGGTCCAGACCCAGTCCTGGGCCAGGACGAGGCGGAGGACGGGTTCGGTCAGCGGCCAGGCCAGGTCGAGGTCGGCCTGGTCCATCACCGCCTCGACCCAGGCGGTGGCGACCTCCTGGGGGCTCGGGCCCTGGGGACTCGGGTCGTCGGGGCTCGGGTCCTGGGGGCTCGGCAGCGGACCCGCGCCCTCGTCTGGCACCACCGCAGGGTAGGCGGGAGAACAGAGTACGTGGAGGTCAGCGGTTCGCCAGGGTGGGTGCGGTACGCTTCCCGCATCGGATGTTGCTACGCGTTCGGCATCCAAATTTGCCAGGGATGCAAGGCCGTCATGGAGGCCGGGGAGTCGTCGTGTTCCTGCGCGCACTGTGGCACTGTCCGCCCCGGTCTATTTCGGGGTTGTCCCGACGTTTGGGCCCGCAGTTCGACTGGTTTCGAGGGCCCGCCGATCCGGCCGATGGCCGCCGCGGTGGCGGCGGTCGCGGGTGAGGCTGCGTGATGCCGGGGGCCGGCGACCCACTGTCGGAGTTCTGGGGGGTGCCGATCGCCCCCGAGCACCAGCCCGACCACCAGCCCGAGCGCCATGCCCCCACCGCTCCGGTCGACGCGCCGGCAACGTCGGTGCCCTCCTCCGGCCCCCCCGACTCGCCACCGCCCCCCCGCCTTCACCGCCATCCCCTCCTTCATCGCCGCCCCAGGCCGAGGCGCCGCCGCCCGCCGTCCCCGCCGACCCCACTGACCGGGACGCCCAGATCGCCGCCGGCATGCTGGCTCTCGCGTCGGGACCGGCGAGCGCCGACACCCTGCGCCGGGCCGTCGTGTGGCTCGCCAACGAGGTCCGGTCCAGCGGTCAGGCCATGCGGGCCGCCAACGCCCAGATCGCGACTCTGGCCGGGCGGGTGGCGTCGTTGGAGACCGGTCGAGCCGCAGGAGCCGGCGGCACCACCACCAAGGAGGCCGAGTTCCTCCGGCGGGAGACCGAGGCCCGCGCCGCGGCGATGGGCCGCGCCACCGAGCAGATGGAGGCGACGGTCAGGGAGCTGTCCGCCCACTACGGCCACGTCGCCGATCGCCTCGAGACGCTCGAGGCGCGGCTGGCCGACAGTGGCGCCGGCGTCCGTGAGGCGCTCGACCGGGTCGCCCTGGAGGTGTCGGGCACCTCCGACTTCGCCGAGCTGGCCCGTGCCGCCCTCCGCAGCGGCCTGGTCGAGGGTGCCGTCCGGGAGCTGCGCGGCGAGGTCGACCGCATCACCCTCACGCAGGCCTCCGGCCAGCAGGACGCCCTGGCCCACGTCGCCGGGCGCACGGCACCCCTCGAAGGGGCGCTGCACGAGCTGCGCCGCGAGGTCGAGCTGGTCGCCGACGAGACCGCCGCGTCCCAGGAAACGCTGCGGTCCGAGGCCTACGAGCGTCTCGTGGCCGTCGCCGGGCGGGTGGAGGCGGTCGAGGGTCGCCTGGCCGAGGCGATCGAGGCCGGCGGCTCCACTGGCAGCCGGGTGTCGGAGCTGGCCGAGTCCGTTGGAGCCATGGAAGCCCGGCTGGGCGCGGTGGACGAGCGCACGGTCGCCCTGGCCGCCATGGCGGCCGACGTCGAGGCCGTGTACCAGGAGCTGGACCGGGTCTCCACTCTCACCCAGGCCCGCGACGGCACCGTCACCCGTCTGACCGAGTGGGCCTCGCCGGTCGAGGAGTCGGTGACGGGCGTCAGCCAGCAGATGACGCGACTGGCGGCCGAGGTCGAGGAGCAGAAGGCGGCGCTGGACGAGGCCCGTCAGCGCATCGAAGCCGTCTCCCAGGAGGGCCAGGCCGCCGAGCTCGACCTGCGGCGGAGGCTGGGGAGCGCCGAGCCCCTCGCCGGTGAGCTGGAGGGGATGTACCGGGAGCTGGGCCGGGTGGTTGCCACCGTGGGCGAGGTCGACGAGCGGCTCGCGGCCCTGGACACCTCCGCGTCCACCCACGGCGACGCCCTCGACGAGCTTCGCCTGCGCCTCGACAACACCCGGGTCGGGGTGGAGGAGCTCACCAGCGGGCTGGCCGCCCGGCTGCGCGAGCTCGAGGTGTTGCCCGGGGAGGTCGCCCGGGTCGTTGTCGAGCTCGACAACCTCACTGCCGAGCTGGGCGACACCCGCCAGGACGCGGCCATGCGGCACAGCGCGGTGTCCGACACGCTGTCGCGCCTCGTGTCGGTGCCGACCGACATCGAGGGCATCTACCGCACGCTCGAGCGGGTGGCCGTCGACCTGGCCGACGCGAGGGGGGAAGCGGCCGGCGCGCTCGAGGCGGCCGTCGCCCGAATCGCCGAGCTGCAGTCCCTGCCCGCCGACGTCGAAGGCCTGTACCGAGAGCTCGACCGGGTGGCCGAGGGCGTCCGCCAGCGTGGCGAGGAGCTGGCGGAGGTCGAGGCCCGCACCGCGCCCCTGCGCTCGCTGGACGAGCTGCGGGCCGAGGTCGGCCAGGTCGCAGCCGAGCTGCGGTCGGAGGTCGAAGCGACGGCGGTCGAGCTGCGTGGCCACGTCGACGGCCTGGGCGGCGAGGTGGTCGAGTCGAGGGTCGAGACCGCCGGTCGCCTCGACACCCTCCTCGGCGTCGTGCGCGAGCTCGAACGGCTGCCGGCCGACATCGGAGCGCTGTACCGCGAGCTCGAACGGCTCGACGACATCGACCGCCGCCGCGGCGAGCAGCTCGCCTCCCTCGAGGCCAGGATCGCTCCCGAGGACATGGCCAGTATCCACACCGCGCTGGAGGCGGCCTCCGTCGCCATCCGCGACCTGGGGACCCTCCCCGCCGAGGTCGAGGGGCTGTACCGCGAGCTCGACCGGCTGAGCGAGCTGAACCGGGAACGGTCCACGCAGATGGACGACCTGGAGCAGCGCGTCGTGCCCCGTGAGGTCGTCGTCCAGATAGAGAGCGAGTTCCACGCCATCGCATCCGACCTGGTCGGCACCGCTGAGGCCCTCCAGCGCCGGCTCGTCGACGTGGAGACCCTGCCCGCGGCGCTGGATGCGGCGTTGCGCGACCTCGACCGCCTCGGCCACGCCGTGGAGGACCTCCGTGCCCTCGAGACGCTGCCGGCCGACGTCGAGGGTCTCTACCGGGAGCTGCACCGCCTCGACGACGAGAGCCGCCAGCAGGACACCAAGCTCACCGACATCGAGGGTCGCACGGTGCCCAAGGAGGCGATCACCAACCTGCGCGGCGACCTCGACCATCTGGCCGGCGAGCTCGGCTCGCTGCCACCGGCCATCGACGACGTGCGCCGGGACTTCGACGCCACCATTTCCGGGCTGCGCCGCGACCTCGTCAGCCTGGCCGGCGAGGCCACGTCCATCCGCGCCCAGGCCGACGAGGCCGCCGCCCCCTTGCAGTCGGCCATCGCCGAGCTGCGCCGTGACCTGGAGGCGGTGAGGGAGGTGACGTCCGCCGCCGAGGCCGACGACGTCCTCGCCTTCGAGGGTCTCAAGGACCTGGACGGCCGGCTGCGCGCCGTGGAGTCCCTGCCCGAGCGGGTCGAGAAGGTCTTCCGGGAGCTGAGCCGGGCGTCGGGCGACGCCGTCACCCACCAGCAGGGCCTGCTCCACGACGCCGTCGTCAGGCTCCACGCGCTCGAGTCCCGCGTGGAGGCCGTCGAGGGGCTGCCGGCCGACCTGGAGGGGCTGTACGCGGCCCTCTTCCGGGTGGCCGAGTCGGTCAAGGCTCTCAGGGAGGACCCGGAACCGGAGTAGTGGCGGCACTGTCCCCACGTGTGACAGCGGTCAGTGGCGGGGGACCTCGTGGAGCGGGCTGTGCGACAGCTCGCTGGTGGTGATCACGGCGTTCCCGTCCAGCCGGTAGGCGATGGCCTCACCTTGGGCCCGCCGGGGCAGGATCACCGTGCTCGGCGGCTGGGCCCAGATCTCGTCGAAGCCGATGACTGCAGTGTCGGGGCCCGATGTGTCGGTGCCTGATGTGCCTGATGTGTCCGGCGTGTCGGGCAGGGCCAGCTCGACCCCCGTCGCCAGGGTGCAGAGGATCACCCGCCGGCCGTCGGGAGAGATGTCCCCGCCGGTGACCCACCCGGGCGTGCCCAGCTGCAGGGTCGTGACGCGGGTGAGGGTGGAGGCCCCCGGCGCCGCCTTGTAGACCTCCGCGGGGATGTCCTTGGTGACGACGTAGATGTCGCCGGTCGTGGGATGCACCATCAGCGTCTCGGCGTCGTGGGGCCCGTCCTCGTAGCGCAGGCGTATGGCCTCGGCGGGTGCCGTCTCACCGGTCGCCGCCGGCGGGTCGGCCAGCTCGGGCTCGGGCACCCTGTAGATCACCAGCTTGCCCTGGTCCCTGAGGTTGTCGCCGATGTCGCCCACGTAGAGGTAGTCCTGGCCGGGGCGAGGTCCCGGCCCGGCGGCGATGTCCTCCCAGTCCCGGGCCTGGGCGCCGGAGACCTGCCACCGCCCGCACGACCGGCCGTCCCGCTCGAGGCAGTAGAGGACGGGCCCGTCGTCGGAGTCGTTGTGCGTCCACAGCCGCCCGGGGTTGGCGCGGGAGGCGACGACGCCACTGCTCTCGGTCACCAGGTCGTCGGCGACGTCGCCCAGCCGCACCGGCGGGCCGTAGGTGCCGGGCGCCGGAGCCGTGGTGGTCGGGCCGGGGGTGTCGCCAGACGAGCCGCCGCAACCGGCCAGGGCCAGGCCGAGGGCGACGGCGAGGGTGACGGCGAGGGTGACGGCGAGGGCGGAGGCCCGGGGGGACGGTCGGCGCACCCGGGTACCTTGTCACCGTGACGGCCGACCTGAGACAGCGGATCGAGGAGTTGTGGGAGCGCCGGGCGGAGTTGTCCCCTGCCGACGGGGACGCCCTCGCCGTCGTCCAGGAGGCGGTGGGGCTGCTGGACAGCGGCGAGGCGAGGGCCGCCGACGTCGACCCCGACACCGGAGAGGTCACCGTCAACGTGTGGCTGAAGCAGGCCATCCTGCTGCTGTTCCGCCTGCTCGACATGCAGACCATGGAGCTCGGGCCCTTCGAGTTCGCCGACCGCATCCCGCTCAAGCGGGGCTACGCGGCCAGCGGAGTCCGGGTCGTGCCGGGCGCGTCCGCCCGCTGGGGGTCGTTCCTGGAGCGGGGCGTGGTGCTGATGCCGAGCTACGTCAACATCGGCGCCCGGGTGGGCGCCAACACCATGGTCGACACGTGGGCGACGGTGGGCTCGTGCGCCCAGGTCGGGGCCAACGTCCACCTGTCGGGCGGGGTCGGCATCGGCGGCGTGCTCGAGCCGCCCCAGGCCGCGCCGGTGATCATCGGCGACGACTGCCTCATCGGCAGCCGCTGCATGGTGGTGCAGGGGGCCCGGGTGGGGCGGGGGTCGGTGCTCGGGGCGGGGCTGATCCTCTCGGACACCATTCCGGTGATCGACGCCGAGACGGGCGACGAGCTGGGGCGGGGCGTGGTGCCGCCGTGGTGCGTGGTGGTCACCGCCACCCGGCCCCGCAAGTACGCCGGTGGCGAGTTCGGCCTGCCCTGCGCCCTCGTCATCAAGCACCTCCCCGAGGGCGGCCGCCACGACAAGTCCAAGCTGGAGAGCCTGCTCCGCCAGCACGGCGTGGCCGGCGCGTGATGCCTGCGGTGCTTGTATGACGGACCTGGTCGAGCTGACCGCCGCCCTCGTCGACATCCCGTCGGTCAGCCACAACGAGCGTGACATCACCGACGCCCTGGCGCTGCGGCTGGCCGGGACGCCGTGGCTCGAGGTCACCCGGATCGGCGAGAACCTGGTGGCCCGCACCCACCTGGGCCGGTCGCAGCGGCTGGTGCTGGCCGGCCACACCGACACCGTCCCCGCCAACGGGAACGAGCGGGCCCGCGTCGACGGCGACGTGCTGTGGGGCCTCGGCTCGTGCGACATGAAGGGCGGGGTGGCCGTCCTCCTGGAGCTGGCCACCACCGTGGCCGAGCCGGTGTTCGACGTCACCTACGTCTTCTACGAGTGCGAGGAGATCGACAGCAGGTACAACGGCATCGAGCGCCTGTTCGGCGAGCGACCCGACCTGCTCGCCGGCGATGCCGCCCTGCTGGCCGAGCCCACCGGCTCGGTCGTCGAGGCCGGGTGCCAGGGGACGATGCGCATCCGCGTCACCATGACCGGTCGCCGGGCCCACACGGCCCGGGGGTGGCTGGGGCGCAACGCCATCCACCGGCTGGCGCCGGTTTTGACGGCGGTGGCCTCGTTCCAGGAACGCCAGGTCGAGGTCGAGGGCTGCGTGTACCGCGAGGGGCTCCAGGTCGTCGACATCGAGGGCGGGGTGGCGTCCAACGTCGTGCCCGACTCGGCCACCATCATGGTGAACCACCGGTTCGCGCCCGACCGCACCGTCGAGGAGGCGGCGGCGGCGGTGCGGGAGCTGATCGGCGAGGTCGACGAGTTCGAGGTCGTCGACGTCGCCCCGTCGGCCAAGCCCTCGCTGTCGCACCCCGTACTGCGCTCGCTCGTCGCCGCAAGTGGCGGGGAGGCCCGGGCCAAGCTGGGATGGACGGACGTGGCCAGGTTCTCGGCGCGGGGGATGCCGGCCACCAACTACGGGCCCGGCGACCCCAACGTGGCCCACAGCGCCGACGAGCGGGTGACCCGCGGCGAGCTGGAGACCGTGCACGCCGTCCTCAAGTCGCTTCTCACAGGAGCCGATTAACAGCATGGCGTGGACTGGTTTCAGCTCGGACGTGTTCAGAGGTTCTCCGTCGTCACGGGGCTCGTCCTCGCGCTCGGCGCCGGCATGGTGGTGTCGGCGGGCCCGGCCTCGGCCAGCGACGACCCGTTCTTCGACCGGCAATGGGCCCTGCAACAGATCGGAGCACCCCAGGCCTGGCAGGTGACCCGGGGGGCGGGCGTCACCATCGGCATCGTCGACACCGGCGTGGCCGCGTCCCATCCCGACCTGGTCGGCAAGGTGGCGCTCACCGCCGACTGCGTGGGCCGCCCCGTCTGTGCCGATGGGGCCGCCTCGAGCGATCCCGCCGGCCACGGGACCCTGGTGGTCGGCGTCGTCGCCGCCGCCACCGGCAACGGCTTGGGAGTGGCGGCGGTGGCCCCCGACACCCGGGTGGTCGTGGCCCGCGTGTTGGCCCCCAACGGCGAGGGCCGGGCCGAGGACGTCAGCCTGGGCATCCGCTGGGTCGTGGACCACGGGGCCAGGGTGGTCAACCTCAGCCTGGGCGATCCCAACTTCACGCTCAACAGCGTCCAGGGCACGCCCCTTCGGGCGGCCATCGACTACGCCTGGAGCAAGGGCGCGGTGCCCGTGCTGGCGTCCGGCAACTACGGGTCCGGGGGCCTCGGGAGCCAGAACTACGGCAACCTCAACGCCATCGTGGTGGGCGCCACCGACCGCTCCGGAGCGGTGGCCGGCTACTCCAGCCCGATCGGCACCGCAAAGTGGGGCATCGTGGCCCCCGGAGGCGCGGGCGTCCCCGGTCCGGACAACAACGTCATCTCGACGGCCGGCGGAGGAGCCTACGCGTCGTCGGCGGGGACCTCGATGGCGGCGCCCCACGTGTCCGCATCCATCGCCTTGCTGCTGGCCCAGGGCCTGAGCCCGTCGGCGGCGGTGGCCCGCCTGCTGGCGACCGCCGACAAGGTGCCCTGCGGCGCCGGCTGCCAGGGACGGCTCAACCTTGCCGCGGCCACCGGCGCCGGACCGTTGGCGGCTGACACGGATGCTCCGGAGGAAGCGCCTGCGACCACCGCCCGGTCTCGTGCCGACACGACGGTGCCGCCGACCTCGTCGACGACCACGTCGACGTCGACCACCAGCACGACCTCGCCCCCGCCGCCCACGGGCTCGGACGTCATCCCCACCGGCCTGGCGGCGGGCCCAGGAGGCGGTCTCTCGTCGGGCTCGGACACGGTCGACCCCTTCGCCACCGGCGTGGCCGCGCTGCTGCTACTCGCCGTGGGTGGTGCCCTGGCCGGGGTGGCGGCCCAGCGACGGCTGGCTTCGTTGCCTATCGGACAGGCCGGACGACGGTGACCACCTTTCCGTAGAGGGCAACGTCGGCGGCGTCCAGCTCGATGGGCTCGAAGTCGGGGTTGGAAGGGAGGAGGACCACCTTGCCGTTGCGCCGGGTGAACGTCTTGACCGTGGCCTCCTCACCGGGGATGCCGGCGACCACCAGATCGCCCTGGTTGGCGTCGGGCTGCTGGCGGACGACCACGTAGTCGCCGGGGAGAATGCCCGCCCCCGTCATCGACTCGCCCCGCACCCGGAGCATGAACAGCTGGCCGTCGCCGGTGAAGTCGGCCGGCAGGGGGAGCAGCTCCTCGACGTTCTCCTGGGCCAGCACGTCGGTGCCGGCGGCCACGTCGCCCACCAGCGGGATGTGGCGCGTCGGCCGCAGCTCCGCCGCCGGCGTGGTGGAGTCGTGGTCGGACCTGACCTCGATGGCCCGCGGCTTGGTGGGGTCGCGCCGGAGGTAGCCGAGGCGCTGGAGGCTGGCCAGGTGGGCGTGCACGGTGGACGTGGACGTCAGCCCCACCGCCTCGCCGATCTCGCGCACCGACGGCGGGTAGCCGCGGTCGCGCGTGTACGACACGATGCAGTCGAGGATCCCCTGCTGGCGCTCGGTGAGCGTGGGATCGGTCACGCCTGCTCCTTTCGTCGGTGACGAGGTCGGGCGCCCGGCTTGGTGCCCCGCCGATCGACTGTTGTCGGCGGCGGGTGCCGAACGCGTGTTCGTCCCGACTGTAGCAAGTGGCGGTGACGGATACAAACATCTGTTCGCAAACGTGTGTTCGCCAAACTTGTGTTCGATTGCGGCTTGACGGGAACAGACGTTCGTGGTGTACTGAACGACCAGTTCCGAACACACGTTCGGCCGTTGCCAATCGTCAGGAGGGCGAACCAGATGCTTGCGGTCGACAGCAGGACCCGGCCCGTCTCCCGAAGGCCCGGCCGCGGCACTCTCACCGCCGTCCCGTCGGCGCCGGTCGGGACGCTGCGTCCGCCGCGTTCTCGGCCGTCCGGCAAGATGCCGGCCCACCCGCACTCGTCGGCCAACCTGCACTCGTCTTCGGCGGCGGCCGTGGCTCTGCCACTGAGCCCGCCCCGGGTCCGGCCGCTGTCGCCCAGCACCTATCGCCGGCGGCGGGCCCTGGCCGCCGGTGCGGTCGTCGCCGTGTCGGCGCTGGCCACGATCGTGCTGGGTGCGCTCGGGGGTGGCTCCCTCACCGCCCCCGAGCGCCCGCTCCCGGCCGACGCCGGCCGCACCTACGTGGTGCAGCCGGGCGACACGTTCTGGAGCATCGCCCGAGAGGTCGAGCCCGAGGGCGACGTGCGGCCTGTCGTCGACCGCCTGGTCGCCGAGCACGGCGGGGCGACGCTCGTCGTCGGCGAGCCGATCCGCCTGCCCCTCCGGGCCTGACCCTGGCGGTCTGCCCGGCCGTGCAGGAGGCGGGCTCGTTGCGTCGCGGAGCGGGTTACCGTCGGGGCGTGAGGTGCCCGGCCTGCGCCAACCTCGACGACAAGGTCGTCGACTCGCGCACCGCCGACGACGGCGACGCCATCCGCCGCCGCCGTGAATGCCTCTCGTGCGGGCACCGGTTCACCACCTTCGAGCGGGCCGAGGAGGCGCCCCTCCTCGTGCGCAAGCGGTCGGGCTCGGCCGAACCGTTCGACAAGGCCAAGCTGGTGGCCGGCATGCGGGCGGCGGCCAAGAACCGTCCCGTCGCCCCCGGCGACCTGGAGGCGGTCGCCGGCCAGATCGAGGAGCAGGCCCGGCTCCACGGCCTCGAGGTCACCAGCGCCGAGCTCGGCGGCATGGTGCTGCAGCAGCTCCGGCGCCTCGACGAGGTGGCCTACGTCAGGTTCGCCAGCGTCTACAAGGTCTTCGACGACCCCGGCGACTTCCAGCGGGAGGTCCTGCTGCTGGCCCAGGGCGATCCCCCCGGCTCCGAGGGCCCCGGCCCCGCCGAGGGCTGAGCCCCGGAACGCCGGCGGCCCCATCACCGAACCGGGGCCACACAACCGCGCCATACGCGGGTAGGCCGCCCCAGTTCGCGCGGCGTCCCGTCCCACGGCTGTGTCCCATCGAATCCACAGGAGCCGGGTCTATCGATCCACAGGCGGTCGGTGCGAGCGTTTGCAAAAGAAGCCTCTGACCTGCGTCTCCGGGTTCCGGAAGGCTTGACACCCCTGAAATTACAACCGTACAATTAACGGGCTATCTCGTGGCAGGCTGGTCACGACACACAAGATGTTGTGGTGGGGCGGCTAGTGCGGCTGAAGCTGCGGCCCGCTGCTGACAGGAGGAACACCGTATGGCTCTCGCGCCTGAGCAGACTGGCATCGGCATCCGCCGCCACTTCACCTCCGAGGGGGTCGACCCTTACGACGAGTTGGAGTGGGAGCGCCGGGACGCTCGGATCACCAACTATCGCGACGGCACCGTCGCCTTCGAGCAGCGGGACGTCGAGTTCCCTGTCGGCTGGTCGCAGAACGCCACCAACATCGTGGCCCAGAAGTACTTCCGGGGCCCGCTCGGGTCGCCGGAGCGCGAGCACTCGCTGCGCCAGGTCATCGACCGGGTGGTCACCACCATCACCGCCTGGGGCCGCCGGGGCGGCTACTTCGTCGACGACACCGAGGCCGAGGCCTTCCGGGCCGAGCTGACGTCGATGGTGGCCAACCAGCGGGCCGCCTTCAACTCCCCGGTGTGGTTCAACATCGGCGTCAAGGGGGCGCCCGCGCAGGGGTCGGCGTGCTTCATCCTCGCCGTCGACGACACGATGCGGTCGATCCTCAACTGGTACACAGAGGAAGGGATCATCTTCCAGGGCGGGTCCGGGTCAGGCGTGAACCTGTCCAACATCCGGTCGTCCTACGAGCACCTCAAGGGCGGCGGCACCGCCTCGGGCCCGGTGAGCTTCATGCGGGGCGCCGACGCGTCCGCCGGCACAATCAAATGCCTTCACGCCGACACGCAGATCCCGACCGACCATGGCGTCGTGCCGATCCGCAACGTGCAACCCGGGTGGCGGGTGCCAACTCGCTCCGGCTTCCGCGAGGTCGAGGCCGTGCACGACAACGGAGCTCGTCGGTTGGTTCGGCTCCGTACCGAGCTGGGTGACGAGATCCTGTGCACACCCGAGCACCGGTTCTGGGTTCGCGGGGCCCAAGGCTCGGGATGGCGGGAGGCGGGCCAGCTCCGTTCGGACGACTACCTGGTCATCGACCTGTCCGCGCCGGTCGCCGGCGCACCTCAGCCTCTGATGCAGCCCGAGCGCCGACCGACGAGGGAGATTCGACACTCGCTCCCCACGCAGCTCGACGAGCCGTTCGCGTTGTGGTTGGGATGGGTGTTCGGCGACGGCTCGATCACGCGCCGACCTGGGGCCAACTTCGTGGCGGTGCAGATCGGCGACAAAGACGAGGACCTTGCGCCCCGGTTTGCGGAGCTGACGAAGGGAGTGTTCGGGGATCGGGCCCATCTCGTGGTCGACCGGCACACCGATCGACCGGACGCCTCGGTCTCGGTGCGATTCTGTTCGACGCAACTGCTTCGATTCCTCGAAGTGAATGGGCTGTACAAGGGCAAGGCCGATGCGCTGCGGATTCCCCCGCTCGTCCAATCGGCACCGAGCCCCGTCCGCGCGTCGTTCCTCGCCGGGCTCTTCGAGGCCGATGGGCACATCGGGAACGGTTATCCGACCCTATCGACGGTGAGCCACGGTCTCGCTCTCGACGTCCACCGGATGCTCCTGTCGTTGGGCATCCCGTCGAAGATCGGTCGCATCGACGACCGTGTCGCCGCGTATGGCACCAAAGCCGTGCATACCGTGCGGGTCGTAGGAGGCGAGGGCGTCCGGCGTTTCGCCAAGCTCGTCGGCTTTGTGTCGGAGCGCAAGTCGAGGGCGCTCGAAGCAGCCCTGGAACGCAAGAGCGCCAGCCCGTTCGAAACCCAGTGGTTCCTGCCTCACGTGGCGAACGAGTTCGCGGTCATGTGGGAGGAATCGGACGGCGAGCTGTCGCGTGCCCTCGCGCCCTACTGCCGCTATCGGGATATCCGTCGACTCAGCCTCCTGCGAGCCCGCGCCCTGCTCGACCGGT
Organism: uncultured Acidimicrobiia bacterium; assembly: GCA_963825765.1. Lineage (GTDB taxonomy): Bacteria > Actinomycetota > Acidimicrobiia > Acidimicrobiales > AC-14 > CAWGUU01. The sequence goes on along the minus strand of CAWGUU010000003.1, from coordinate 548,329 downwards.
TCCCGCGGCAGCTGGGGGGAGCGCCCTTTGCGAGCTTTGCCGCCGGGGACGAGATGTACGTCAGGGCCACGGTGGAGCCGGCCGGGGAGGGCCCGACGTTCGACCTCACGGTCGAGGATGCGCACGAATACCTCGTGGATAACCTGTGGACACACAACTCGGGCGGAAAAACCCGGAGAGCCGCCAAGATGGTGATCCTCAACGCCGACCATCCCGACGTCGAGGACTTCATCTGGTGCAAGGCGGTCGAGGAGCGCAAGGCCCGCGTCCTGCGCGACGCCGGCTTCGACATGGACCTCGACGGCAAGGACAGCCATTCCACGCAGTACCAGAACGCCAACAACTCGGTCCGGGTCACCGACGAGTTCATGCAGGCGGTGGTCGACGACCGCGACTGGCACCTCCGGGCCGTCACCACCGGCGAGACCGTCCGCACTCTCAAGGCCCGCGACCTGTTCCGCCAGCTGGCCGAGGCGGCGTGGGAGTGCGCCGACCCCGGCATGCAGTTCGACACCACCATCAACCGCTGGCACACCGCCTCGAACACCGGCCGGATCAACGGATCCAACCCTTGCAGTGAATACATGCACCTCGACAACTCGGCGTGCAACCTGGCCAGCCTCAACCTGATGAAGTTCCTCAACGACGACGGGTCGTTCGACGTCGAGGGCTTCCGAGCCTCGGTGCAGGTCCTGTTCACCGCCCAGGAGATTCTCGTCGGCAATGCCGACTACCCCACCGAGAAGATCGCCGAGACCACCCGTCGCTTCCGCCAGCTCGGCATCGGCTACGCCAACCTCGGCGCCATGCTGATGGCGCTCGGCGTGCCCTACGACTCCGACCAGGGCCGTAGCTGGGCCGCCGCCATCACCGCCCTGATGACCGGCGAGGCGTACGCCACCTCCGCCCGTACCGCCGCCCGGATGGGTCCCTTCGCCGGGTACAGCGAGAACCGGGAGCCGATGACGAAGGTGCTGCGCATGCACCGCAGCGAGCTCGACGGCATCAACCGGCGGCTGGCACCGGCGGCCGTCCTCGACGCGGCCCAGGACGCCTGGGACGACGCCGTCGCCCAGGCCGACATCTACGGCGTCCGCAACTCCCAGGCAAGTGTTTTGGCACCGACGGGATGCCTGGTGGGCGGCACGCTCGTGCCCACCGGGCGGGGCCTGGTCCGGCTCCGGTCCCTCGGCGACCCCGACGGCGCCAAGTGGCAGGACCTCGGCATCGACGTCGCCACCGACGACGGCGCCCGCACGGCCACCAAGTTCTACGTGAACGGGCTGGAGCCGGTGGTCACGGTCGAAACGATGCGCGGGTACCGCATCCAGGGCACGCCCCAGCACCGCGTGAAGGTCGTCGACCCCGCCACCGGGGCGTTGGAGTGGAGGCGCTTCGCCGACGTTGCCGACGGCGACTTGGTCCCGCTGGCAATGAACCAGCTCGTTGGCAACCCGCAGGCCGTCGCCCTGCCGCCCCTGCCCGACGCCTACTGGACGGGCGAGCACCACGTGGAGGCTCCCCGGCGGATGACCCCCGAGCTGGCCGAGCTGGTCGGCTACTTCATGGGCGACGGGTCGCTGCACTCCCGTGGCCTGCGGTTCTGCGTGGCCGACACCGACTTCGACGTGGTCGAGCGGCTTGAACGGCTGGGCAAGGAGGTCTTCCGGGTCGCTGCCCACGTGACGCCGAAGGCCGGCTACACCGAGGTCGCCTTCCACTCAGTTCGGCTCGTGCTGTGGTGGGAGGCGTGCGGCTTCGCCAAGCACGCCCCGTCCGAGGCGCATGCCGGCAAGGGCTACTCCCCTCACATCCCGGATGCCCTCCTGCACAGCAACGACCCCGAGGTGTACCGCGGCTTCCTGCGCGGCCTCTTCGAGGCCGACGGCACCGTCACGGCCGGCGTGCCGACCCTGTCGTCCACCGCCATCGACTTCGCCGCCGACGTGCAAAGCGTCCTGCTGGCGCTCGGGTACCCCACCACCCGCACCCTCGGCACGAGCCGCACCGGGTGGGGCCAGGCGCCGATCGCAGTGCTCCGACTCCTGAACGCCTCCTACGCCCAGCGATGGGCCGCCGAGATCGGGTTCCTGGGCGTGCGCAAGGCCGGCGCCGTCACCTCGAGCGAGGCGGCCCAGACCGGCCGCCACGACTACGTCCCGCTCACCCGGGCGCTCGTCGACCGCCTGGTACCGGAGAACGGACGGCTCCGCCGCGTGCTCCTGGCCGAGCTGCGCCGCGACAGGGTGTCCCGTCGTATCGCAACCGAGCTGTTCGAGCGCAACGGCGACGACGAGCTCGGCCACCTGCTCTCGTTCTTCTACGACAGGGTGAAGTCCGCCGAGCTGGGCGACGAGGAGCTCACCTACGACCTGTCGGTGCCCGACAACGTGACATATGTTGCCAACGGCTTCGTGAGCCACAACACAATCGGCCTGATGATGGACTGCGACACCACCGGAATCGAGCCCGATCTCGGCCTCTGCAAGACGAAAAAGCTGGTCGGTGGGGGAACGATGTCGATCGTGAACCAGACGGTGCCCCGGGCCCTGCGCCGGCTCGGGTACACCGCTGACCAGGTCGAAGACATCCTCGCCTACGTCGACGAGCACAAGTCCATTCTGGGTGCGCCCCACCTTCTCGCTGACCATTTGGCGGTTTTCGCCTGCTCCATGGGCGACAACGTCATCCATCACCTGGGTCACGTGAAGATGATGTCGGCGGTCCAGCCGTGGATCTCGGGCGCGATATCAAAAACCGTGAATGTTCCGGAGACGATGACCGTCGACGAGGTGGAGCAGCTCCACATCGACGCCTGGCGCCTGGGCCTCAAGGCCCTTGCCATCTACCGCGACAACTGCAAGGTCGGCCAGCCCCTGTCGGCCACCAAGACCGACAAGGCCATCGCCGAGGCGGCCGCCAAGCTGATCCAGAAGGTCGTCGTCCAGCAGCAGGGCCCGGTGCGGCGCAAGATGCCCCGCAAGCGCACGTCGAAGACGTTCTCGTTCCGGGTGGCCGACTGCCACGGCTACGTGACGGTGGGCGAGTACGACGACGGCAAGCCGGGCGAGATCTTCCTCAGGGTCTCCAAGCAGGGTTCCACCCTCGCCGGGATCATGGACGCCTTCGCCATCTCGGTCAGCCACGGCCTCCAGTACGGCGTGCCGCTCCGGGCCTTCGTCGACATGTACACGAACATGCGCTTCGAGCCGGCGGGCATGACCGACGACCCCGAGATCCGCTTCGCCAGCTCGCTTGTCGACTACATCTTCCGGCGCCTGGCGGTGGAGTACCTCACCTACGACGAGCGCGTCGACCTGGGCATCCTCACCATCGACGAGCGCATGCAGCCCACGCTGCCGGGGGTCGAAGAGCAGTCGACGCCCACGTCCACCGGCTCGGAGATCGTCCCCGACCCTGTGCCCGCGGTCGCCACCGCGGTGGTGGCTGCGGCGGCGGTGGAAGCGGTGGCGGCGACGCCCGCGGTATCCGACGCCCCGTACTGCTACCAGTGCGGCATGGTCATGCAGCGGGCCGGCGCCTGCTTCGTCTGCTCCAGCTGCGGCACGACGAGCGGCTGCTCGTAGTCGCAGGAACTTCGATGCGCTCGTAGCGCCCCTGTTCGGGTCGATCCGGCCGGATCAGGGGCGCTATCGGCGTAGCAAACCGACGACCGTTCGTGGACACCAGTCGTGGCGTCCGTCATTCTGAGCGCAGGTCTCGGCGGACGGGAGGGTCCCCATGGCAGAGGATCGTCGTGGTCCAGCCTCGTGGGCGCCGGCGGTGCTGGTCGCCCTCACGACCGCTCTCACCCTGCAGAGCTTCCGGGTGCTGTTCCCGGTCATGTACGGGCAGGCCGACAGCAAGGGCAACGAGGCGGCGGCGGCGATGCTGCTGGCCGTGTTCGCCACCCCGCTGCTGGCGCCGGTGGTCCGGCGCCTGCTCGGACCCCGGATGGCGATGGCCGCGTGCGTCGGAGCCCTGGGCGTGTGGCGGCTCGCCGTCCCGCTCGTCGGGCACGTCCGGCCGCTCCTTGCGGTCGTCGGCGCGGTCGCTGCCCTGCTGGCGACGACGCTGGTCCTCACCGACGACTCTCTGGGGAAAGCCGAGGTCAGCGGCCTGGCCCTTCTCGCCGGACTCGGGCTCGACGTGGCCATCCGGGCCGGGTTCGCCACCTGGGATCCGGTGTGGCAGACGGGGCCGGCCCCCTTGGCCGTTGCAATAGTGCTGGTGGCAGCGCTGGGCACCGCCCTCGTCGTCGTTCTCCGATCCGGTCCCGGCCCTTCACCGACGCCGGCGGTCTCCACCCTGGGCGGCGGCGTGGCGGTCGGTGCCCTCCTGGCCCTGGAGATCGTCTTCCTCCTCAGCCCCGGGTTCGTCGCCTCGTCGGCGGGGATCTCGTTGTCGTGGAGCACAATGGTGGTGCTCGGTGGCCTCGCCCTGGCCGTCGCCGCCTTCGCCGCCACCTGGGGAGTCCGGACCCGGAGCGTGGCCATCGGGGCCGGCGTCCTGCTCACCGGCGTCGGCTTCCTGCTGCCGGCCATCTCCGGCAGCGCGGTGATGCCGGGCGTCCTCGCCGCCCAGCTCGCCACCGGGGCGGCCCTCGCCGCCGTCTTGGCCCCCACCACACCCGGCCCCCGCCGCCGCGGCGAGCTCGGGCTGGCGGCCGGGTGGCTGGTGCTGGCGGTGACGGTGCTGCTCTACCAGGTCCATTTCGACCAGCCCCTGCCCTTCGGCAACCGTTGGGTCATCGCCGCTGCCGGCGCCCTGGCCGCGCTGGCCGCCTTCCGCCCACGGCGTGCGGCCGGCCCCATGGGCCCGACACCCGTCCGTCACGCCGCCACAGCGGCCGCGGCCCTCCTGGTCGTCGGCGTCTCCGTCGCCACAGGGCTGGCCGCCACCGGCGTGGGCGAGACGGTGGCGCCGGCACCCGGAGCCGCGCTCCGGGTCGTCGAATGGAACGTGCGTCAGGCCGTCACCGAGGGAGATGGGAACCTCGACCCGGCCGTGGTGGCGTCGGTGCTGTCGCAGGGTGGCGCGCCGGACATCGTCGTCCTTCCCGAGGCGGCGCGGGGCTGGCCGCTGTCGGGCGACATCGACCTCGCATCTTGGCTCTCGCGCCGCCTCGACCTGCCCTTCGTGTGGGGTCCGGCGGCCGACAACCAGTTCGGCACCCTGGTGCTGTCAAGGCTGCCGATCAGGGCAGCCAGCCTCCAGGAGCTGCCTGTGGCCGGCCCTTCCCAGGGCCGCAGCGTGGTGCGGGCCGAGCTGGACGTCGCCGGCGGCGAGCCCCTGACCCTCCTGGCCACCCACCTCCAGCACCGCAACGACGCCGCCGCCATGGAGGCCCGCCAGCAAGAGATCGAGCGCATCATCGGTGAGTGGAACGGTGCCCGCAGGACCCTCCTGGTGGGCGACCTCAACCCCCGCCAGGGTGACCCACCGGCCTACCCGGCCAGGCGACCGGGCGAGTTCGCCGAGATCCGGGCCCTGCTCGACGCCGGGTTCACCACCGCCCAGGACCTTGCCGCCTGCTCGCAGCCGACCTCGGGCCGCAACTGCAGCGACTTCATCCTGGTCTCGCCGGACCTGCACCAGACGGTGAGCGTCACGGCGGAAGACGGACCATTCGACCACCGGCCGGTCGTGAGCACCATCCGCACGGAATAGGGCGGAGCCCGACCCCCATTAGCGTTGGCGGATGCTCGCGCTGATCGACGTGTCCCGGCGCTACGGCGACGTCGTCGCCCTCGACGGCGTGTCGCTGACCGTCGAGCCCGGGCAGATGCGGGGTCTGGTCGGGCGCAACGGTGCCGGCAAGACGACCGCCATGCGGATCGTGCTCGGCCTGGTGGAGCCCGACGGCGGCACGGTGCTGTGGAAGGGGGAGCCGATCGACGCCGCCGGCCGGCGGCGCATCGGCTACATGCCCGAGGAACGCGGTCTCTACCCGAGGATGAAGGTGCTCGACCAGCTCGTGTTCTTCGGCACGCTGTCCGGGATGGACCCCACCCGCGCCAGGGAGTCGGCCACGAAGTGGGTGGACCGGCTGGAGGTGGGCGACCGGGCGGGCGACAAGGTTGAGGCCCTGTCCCTCGGGAACCAGCAGCGGGTGCAGCTGGCCGCCGCCCTGGTGCACGCTCCCGACGTGCTCGTGCTCGACGAGCCGTTCTCCGGTCTCGACCCCGTCGGCGTCGACGTGCTCGCCGGCGCCCTGAGGGAGGAGGTCCAGCGGGGGGTCGCCGTGGTCTTCTCCAGCCACCAGCTCGAGCTGGTCGAGGAGCTGTGCGACGCCGTCACCATCCTCGACAAGGGCACCGTCGTGGCCAGCGGCGGCATCGAGGAGCTGCGGACCCGCAAGGCGGGGCGGCGGCTGAGGGTCGAGCTGGAGGACGGCACCACCGCCTGGGCCGCCACGACAGGCGGCCAACCGCTGCCCGGCGTGAGAGCGTCGAGGCCGGACGGCCGCGGCGTCGTCCTCGACCTGGCCGACGACGCCGACACCCAGGTCATCCTCGACGCGGCCAGGGCCGCCGGGCGGGTACGGGTTTTCACACCCCTGTCGCCGCGACTGTCCGAGTTGTTCCGGGAGGTCGTGCAGGCGTGAACGACGTCACGCCGCTCAAGGCGGTCACCCTCGTCGTCCGCAGGGAGCTCCACGAGCGCACCCATCAGAAGTCGTTCTTCTGGTCGACGGGCATCACCCTGGCGATCGTGCTGGCCCTGGCCATCGTCCCAGGACTGAGCGGCGACGACGGGCCGACCACCTACGACGTCGGCATCGTGACCATCGATTCGTCTGGCGAGTCCCAGCCACCGCCGCTGGCCGGTGCGCTCGAGCAGGTCGATCTGGGAGAGGACGCCAAGGTCAAGACCCGTCTCGTCACCGACCGTGACGAGGCCCGCCGGCTGGTCGACGCCGGCGACCTCGACGCCGCCGTCGACGGCGACGTGGTGATCGTCAAGGACAAGCTGAGCAACGAGCTCGAGACGCTCCTGCAGATCGCCAACCGTGACCTGCGGACCCAGCAGGCGCTGGCCGCCGCCGGTGTGTCGCAGGACGAGGGCAGGGCCATCACCGAGCCCCCACAGCTGGAGGTGGTGCCGATCGAGCCACCCAACACCGAGCGCGACGAGCGCCGCACGCTCGTCACCTTCGGTGTCTTCATCGTGCTCAGCCAGCTGTTCGCCTACGGCTTCGCCGTGGCCAGCAGCGTGGTGGAGGAGAAAGCGTCGCGGGTGGTCGAGCTGATCCTGGCCAAGATCCGGCCGTCCTACCTGCTGGCCGGCAAGATCGTCGGCGTCGGCGCCCTCGGGTTCGGCCAGCTCGTCCTCTATTTCGTGATCGGGTTGGCGGCGGCCTCCGCCGCCGGCTCCATCGAGTTGCCGCCCGGAATCCCCTCCGCCGCCGTGCTCGTGCTGGGGTGGTTCATCCTGGGCTTCACCTTCTACGCCTCCCTGTTCGCCATGGCCGGGGCGGTGGCGTCGAGGGTCGAGGAGCTGCAGAACACGACCGCGCCGATCACGTTCGTGCTGATGGGCGGGTATTTCGCCGCCATCCTCGCCGCCGGTGACCCGGGCGGCACGGTGGCGCAGGTGACCTCGTTCCTCCCGCCGTCGGCCCCGATGGTCATGCCGATCCGCATGGCGGCGGGGGAAGCGGCGACCTGGGAGCTGGTGGCGTCGGTGGCGGTGGTGCTGGCGTCGGTGGCGGTGGTGGTGCGGATCGCCGGCCGGGTCTACGCCGGCGGCGCCCTGCGAACGCGGCGCCGGGTGAAGCTGCGGGAGGCGATCGCCGGCACCGAGTAGCCAGCCGCCAGCCGAACCGGTGACACAGGAACCCGCCAGGCGCGGTTGTGCGTCACCAGTTCGTTGGCGTGGAGGTCAGGCCAGGCGTTCGAGGCGGTCGCCCTCCAGGAACCACAGCTCGACACCGTCGAGCATCGGTCCGTGGCGTTCGAGCCAGCGGCCGACGAGCTCGCGCTGCTCGCCGACGACGAGGAACCGGCGGTCGACGTTGACCACGTGGGCCATCACCCAGGCGCTCTCCGAGATCGCCGCCGACCGGTGCTCCGGCGACCCGAGGTCGGCCAGCCACAGGGCCTCGCCGACCAGCCGGCCGTTGCCCGACACCAGCCGGAACCGCTCCGAAACGCCGCCGGGCAGGGCCGCCACCCGCTGGTCCAGCGCCGTGCCCCACCGGGCCGAGAGCACCACCCGGGCGTGCTCGACGAACAGGTACTCCGGCGACGGCTGCACTTCCCGGAAGGGGTCGGCCGGCGGGTCGGTCACCCCCGAACGCTACGCCGGGCAGCCCGGGTCAGAGGGTGGCGAGGAACTCGACGACGGCGGTGCTGAACGCGTCGGGGGCCTCCAAGTTCGACAGGTGGCCGGCGTGGGGCAGCACGACAAGGCTCGACCCGGGGATCTGCTCCTGCCACTCCCTCACCGAGTCGGGCGGCGACACCCCGTCCTCCGCCCCGACGAGCACGAGCGTCGGCACCTTGATGTCGGCCAGCAGGTCGCTGGAGTCGACCCGGTACTTCATCGCCTCCAGGGCGCCGCGGTAGCCCCCTTGCACCGTCGCCATCATCATCTGGCGGAGCAGCTCGACCAGGTCCGGCCGACCCACCAGCGTCGTCGTCCCCACCAGGGTGGGCAGCAGGCTCTTGACCAGCGTCCCGACGCTGCCGCGGGCGGCGAGGCCCTGCTGGTCGTTCCGGCGCTTGAACACCTCCTCGGTGTCGGCGCCCGGCTTGGTGTCGGCGAGCACCAGGGCGGAGACGAGGTCGGGCCGGGAACGCAGCAGGTGGAAGGCGATGTAGCCGCCGAGCGACAGGCCCACCAGCACCACCCGGTCGAGGTCCAGCGCCTCGAGCAGCCCGACCAGCTCGGAGACGTACCCGTCCATCGTGTAGGCGCCCAGATAGTTGGGGGCGTCGGTCTCGCCGAAGCCCTTCAGGTCGGGGGCGATGACCCGGTGCTCGGCCGACAGGCGGGGGAGCTGGGGCGCCCACATGGCCGACGAGAGCGGGAAGGCGTGCAGGAGGACGATGGCGGGGTCGCCGGTGCCGACGTCGAGATAGTGCACCCGGGTGCGGTCGGCCTCGGTGAGGACGACCTCGGGCTCGTCGCCGGAGAGGTCGATGTACTGCATGCGCGTGCTGTCGACCTCGAGGTACGGCATGGCGCGAGGGTAGACGGGCGGGAGCGCGCGGACGATCAGTCAGGCGAGCTGATCGTCGGGGCCCAGGGCCAGGGCGACCGCCTCGTCCCGGGACAGGCCGTGGCCCTCGGCCCAGGCCCGGTCGAACGCCCCCGCCGGCAGGGCCGACCACGCCAGCGCCTGGTCGGCGTCGTGCTCGGCCTGCTGGGGCACCGGGCGGGCACAGCGGTTGAGGACGCGGTGGGCGTCGGCCGCGGCCAGCAGGCGGGCGGCCTTGGCCGCGTCGCCCCGGACCGCGGCCAGGCCGGCCAGCGACTCGAGGGAGTCGAGGATGCCGGCACCGTCGCCCACGGCCTGGCGCCTCCGCAGGGCCTCCAGGTCGAGCGCCTCTGCCTTGTCGTAGCACCCGCGGCCTCTGGCGATCCGGGCGCGGGCCCAGATCGTGAAGGCCACCACGTGCTCGTTGGCGACGGCGTCGGCGGCGGCACGGGCCTCGGCCATCCACGCCAGCGCCGATTCGGTGTCGCCCGCCAGGCGGTAGACGTCGGCCCTGCCCCACAGCCACCACGGGACGAACATGTGCATGCCCGCCTGGCGCGAGATCTCCAGCGCCTCCTCGAAGTGGACCGCGGCCTCGTCGAGGGCGCCCCTCGCCTTGGCCAGCCGGCCCATCAGCCCGGTGGGCGGGGCGATGGCGTACGGCGACCCGAGCTGGCGGCCGATCTCGATGCTCTCTTCCAGGAGCAACCGGGCCCGGCCGTAGTCGCCCCGGCGCCACGTCAGCTCCCCCTGGCCGTTGAGCAGCAGCCCGGTCCAGCCCAGGTCGCCGAGCTGGCGGGCCAGCTCGAGGCCCAGCTCGATGGCCTGCTGGGCGTCGCCGCCGTCGGCGTAGGAGCCTTCGAGGAACGCGGCCCAGGCCAGGCACAGCGAGCCGCGCAGCAGGTTGCGGGTGTCGCCCGCCTCGCGGGCGATGGCGATCGACTCCTCGATGAACGGCCGGCCGCTCGGGCCGTCGCCCCGGTAGAGGTCGGTCCACGCCCGGCTGGCCAGCGAGTAGGCGAGGCACCAGCCGTCGCCGGCGGCCCGGGCCAGGGCCACGCTCTGCTCCAGCACCTCGTCCGCCGACGATGGGTCCTGCAGCGACGCCAGCTCTCCCAGCAGGCACAGCGCCCGGGCGACTCCCTGCTTCGAGCCCACCTCCTCGGCCAGGCGGCGGCTCTCCTCCAGGGCGGGGACCGCGGCTCCGAAGTCGCCCAGGTAGAAGGCCATGAGTCCGAGCCCCCACAGGGCGCGGGCCCGGAGGAGGGGCGGGACCCCCTCCATGGCCAAGGTCGTCTCGAACCACCGCCTGCCCTCGGCGTAGTGGCCGCGCACGTGCCAGAAGAGGGTCAGCGAAGACGCCAGCCCGACGGCGTCCTCCGCCCGTCCGTTGCCGCACGCCCGCTCGAGGGCGACCCGGAAGTTGTCGACCTCGGGGTCGACCACCTCGAACCACGTCTGCTGGTCGCGGCCGATGAGCTCGGGCTCGGCCCTGCCGGCGAGGGCGACACACCACGCCAGGTGGGCGTCGCGCACCGCCGTCTCCTCGCCGGACTCGACGAGCCGGTCCCGGGCGAAGTGGCGGATCGTCTCCAGGTAGCGGTAGCGGGCCTGGGAGCCCGACGTGTGGCTCACGACCAGCGACTTGTCGACAAGGCCCCGGAGCAGCTCCAGCACGCTCGCCGGGTGGATCCCGCGCCCGGAGCAGACCTCCTCGGCCGCCTCCAGGGTCCAGCCGCCGGCCAGCACCGACAGGCGGCGAAGGAGGGCCTGCTGCGCCGGGGCCAGCAGGTCGTGGCTCCAGGCCACCGCCGCCAGCAGGGTCTGGTGGCGCGCCTGGGCGGTGCGGCTGCCCTGGGTCAGGAGGTGGAACCTGTCGTCCAGGCGCTCGGCGATCTGCTGGACGCTCAGCGCCGGGGTGCAGGCGGCGGCCAGCTCGATGGCCAGCGGGATGCCGTCCAGCCGGAGGCAGATCGTGGCCAGGGCCGGCGCGTCGGCGTCGACGAAGCTGTGGTCGGTGACGAGGGCTCGGGCCCGGTCGACGAACAGCCGGGGCGCCTCGTAGTTCATGAGCGCCTCGATGGAGTCCTCGGGCCCCGGCCCCGGCCCAGGGACAGACGGCCCAGGGACAGACGGCCCAGGGACAGACGGCCCAGGGACAGACGGCCCAGGGACAGACGGCACAGACAGCGGCGGGACCCGCCAGACGACCTCGCCCGGCACCCCCAGCGGCTCTCGGCTGGTGGCGAGGACCCACAGCAACGGGCACGCCTGCAGCAGGGACTCCACCATCGCCGCGCTGGACTCGAGCAGGTGCTCGCAGTTGTCGAAGACGAGGATGGCCTCGCGGGTTCGCAGGTGGTCGACGAGGGTCTCGACGATGTCGCGGGGCGGCTGCTGGATGACGCCGACGGCCGCCGCCACCGTCTGGGGCACGAGCGCGGGATCGGCGAGGGGGGCGAGGTCGACGAACCAGCTGCCGTCGGCGTGCGACGCCAGTGACCGGGCCGCCAGCTCCACCGCCAGGCGCGTCTTGCCCGAGCCGGCAGGGCCGGTGAGGGTGACCAGGCGGTCGGCCTCGAGCAGCTTCGACATCTCCCGCAGCTCGCGGTCACGGCCGATGAACGTGCTGAGCGGGGCGGGCAGGTTGTTGGGCGGGCGGTCGGCGGCGGTCGGGGACCACACCACTTCCCGCTCGGCGGGGACGGAGCCGTGCTCCTCGTTCAGCAGCGACCGGTAGAGGGTCTCGGTCTCCGGCGACGGGTCGACGCCCAGGTCCTCGGCGAGGACGTGGCGGGCCCGGCCGTAGACCCGAAGCGCCTCGCCCCGGTTGCCGGCGGCCCGGTGGGCCTCCATGAGCAGCACGTGGCTGGCGTCGCGGTAGGGCTCGATGGTGACGAGCTCCTGAGCGGCCTCGAGCGCAATCCTCAGCTCGCCGCCGACGATGGCCGAGCGCGCCACGGCGTCGAGGGCGCGGACCCGCACGTCGCGGAGGCGGCGGCGGACACCGTCCACCCACTCGCCGTCGGCCCCCGCCAGGAACGGCTTGGCGGTGATGGACCGGGCCAGGACGGCCTGGGCCAGGCCCCGCTCCGCCGACCCACCGGCCAGTGCCATCTCCGCCGCCTCGACCGACGTGACCGCCAGCTCGACGTCGACGACGGCGTCGGCCGGCAGGTTGAGCTGGTAGCAGCCGAACTTGCTGGTCAGCGTCTCCGACGCGGGGAGCCCGGCGGCGACGACGAAGGCCCTGACCCTGCTCACCACGGCCCGGACGGCTGATTCCCAGGACGCCGGTAGGGCATCGGGCCAGAGGGCCTCGGCCAGCTCGTGCCGGTCGACCGGCCGGCGTCGCTCCAACACCAGCAGGGCGAAGGCGAGGCGGGCTCGCGCCCCCCCCAGGCGAGCCTCGTCCACGAGCTCGGCGCCCGTCTCGACCGAGATGCTGCCGCTCAGCGTGATCTGCATCACGTCGGGCATCCCCGGTGCCCGTCCACCCTGCCCCACCATCAGCCGCAAAGCGTGCCACACCAGGGCGTCGAGGGGCGCGAAACAGCCACACAGGGCGACGGCTCACCGGCTCCGTCGTGGACATCTGCCGGTGACCCGTACCCGCCGGTTCGCGTGTGTCATCGCCCAGCCGCGGACTCCGTGCCGAACGTAGAGGAACCGTGCAATCGCGCCGCTACCGGGACGCAACCGCAACGAGGGCGCGAGCCGGTCGGGTGCGGGGGCTGGTCGGGTGCGCGGGCCGGACGGGTAGCGTTCGGCGATCGAGCCCTACCTCCTCCCTCTCGAGCCCGTCACTTCGCTGGACGGCTGGCGGCGCCTCGGTGGGGGCAAGGGCCTGGAGGCGGCCCGCAGCCTCGGCCCCGACCAGACGATCGACGAGCTGAACCTGTCGGGGCTCAGGGGCCGTGGCGGCGGCGGCTTCCCGACCGGCCGCAAGTGGTCAGGCGTCCGAGGCCAGCCCGGGAGCCACCGCTACGTCGTGGCCAACGGGGCCGAGGGGGAGCCGGCCACGTTCAAGGACCGGGCCATCATGCGGGCCAACCCCTACCAGGTGGTCGAGGGCGTGGCCATCGCCGCCCTCACCCTGGGGGCGCGGGATGCCTTCATCGGCGTCAAGGCCAGCTTCGAGCGCGAGGTGGACGCCCTGAGCCGGGCCATCGACGAGATGCAGGCCCAGGGCATGGCCGGCGACGTCCCCATCCTCGTCGTGGGCGGGCCCGACGAGTACCTGTTCGGCGAGGAGAAGGCCCTCCTGGAGGTCATCGAGGGCAAGCCGCCGCTGCCCCGCCTGCTCCCGCCCTACCTCCACGGCCTGTTCGCCACCTCGCCGCAGATGGGGTGGGAGTCGGTGCCGACAGAGCCGGGGCACCAGCTCCCGGAGGAGGGCGGAGCGAGGGACGACTCGAACCCCACGCTGGTCAACAACGTGGAGACGCTGGCCAACGTGACCCACATCCTGGCCAGGGGCCCCGAGTGGTTCCGCTCCATGGGCACCGACGATTCGCCGGGACACCACGTCGTCACCGTCGTGGGCGACGTCGCCCGCCCCGGGGTGGGCGAGATCGACCTCGGCACGCCGCTGTCCGAGGTGATCGCCACCGTCGGCGGCGGGCCGAGGCCCGGGCGCACCATCAAGGCGGTGTTCTCCGGTGTCGCCAACGCGGTGATCACTGCCGACATGCTGGGCACGCCGGTGTCCTACGAGGCGATGCAGGCGGCGGGCACGGGGATGGGTGCCGCCGGCTACGCCGTCTACGACGACAGCGCCTGCATGGTCGACCTGGCCTTCAAGTTCTCGCAGTTCCTCTACGTGGAGTCGTGCGGGCAGTGCCCGCCGTGCAAGATCGGGCTCGGCGAGATCAGCGACCGCCTCAACGAGATCGAGGCGTGCCGCGGGTCCGACCGTGACATCGCCACGATCGGCGGCTGGCTCCCCACCGTCACCGACGGCGCCCGCTGCTACCTCCCGGTGGAAGAGCAGCTGATGCTCGGGAGCATCCTGCGGGCCTTCCCCGACGAGTTCGCCGCCCACATCGAGGGGTTCTGTCCCAACCCGCGCGACCTGGACGTCCCCAAGATCGTCGACCTGGCCGACGGCCGGGTGGTCTACGACCAGAAGCAGCGGCGCAAGCTGCCCGACTGGACCTACCAGGAGTAGCGGATCCCCGCCCGGGCCGAATAGATGATTGGCGTCCTAGGCTTTCCACATCTTCTCCACCAGGGCAGCCCTCCTTCTCGGCGCGTTCACCGCGCTCGTCGTCGGTGGGTTGATCTTCGCCACCGACGACACGTTGCCGACGCCGGGGAGTGCCGCGCAGGAGGTCGTGGCCGGCGCCCCGGTGGCCGGATCGGGAGGGGGAGGCGGCGCCCCGCGGGTCGCCGGGGCCGCGTCCGGGGCCGCCGAGTCCGCTGCCAGCCCTGTCGGGGACCCGGCCGGTGCGCCCGATGCGGCCGCCGGTGCGGCTTCCTCGGAATCGTCGATCGCCGCCGGTAGCTCGGCCGGCTCCGCCGAGGATCAGGCAGGCCCCACCGGTTCGAAGCAGGACGCCCCAACCGGTTCGAAGCAGGAAGCGTCAGGCCCGTCCCCGACCGGGCCGCCGGCGCCGGCACCGGCGCCGGCCGAGCAGGTGGCACCCCCCGCGCCCGCCAGTCCTGCCGTGACCGACGAGGCGGCGGCGACGGAGGAACCCAAGCCCCCGTCGGGACTGACCCGCCAGCCGTCGGTGGAGGCCGAGGTCCTGTTGCTCACCAACCGCGATCGCGCCGCCAACGGCAGGGATTCCGTGTCACGGGACGGATGCATGGACGGCAAGGCGGCGGGCTGGGCCCGTCACATGGCCGAGACGGAGGCCATGTCCCACAGCGGTCAAGCCAAACCGTGGGTCACGGGCTGTCGCGGCGCGAGCGCGGCGTGGGCCGACAACGTCGGCAACGGCGTGCTGTGCTCGGCCGCCGAGATGCAGCGCTGGTGGATGGGCTCGTCGGGCCACCGCACCAACCTGCTGAACGCCCGGTACGTGGCCGTCGGCATCGGGGTGTGGGCCGACGCCACCGGCCACTGCTGGTTCCAGGTTCTCTTCGGGTCGTAGCCGCCGTCGCCGTCGCCGTCGCCGTCGTGGGACCCCTGGCCGACCTAGGTGCCGGCTGCCTTCTTCGCCGCTGCCGCCTTCTTGGTCGCCGCCCGCTTGGCCGCCGCCTTCTTGGCCGACTTGGCCTTGGCGGCCTCCTTGCGGACCTGCTCGACGTCGGCCCACTCCTTGGTGGTCTGGTCCTCGACGGTGGCATCCCCCGCCAGGTTGCGCACCGACCTGATCCCGGCCATGGCCGAAGCCTTGGTGTTGTACGCCTCGCTGCTGGCGACGACCTTGCCGTTCGTCGAGAGCAGGTTGAACCGGAACTTCCCGGTGGAGCCCTTCTTGACCACGAACTTTCCCGGCACTGACCCTCCCGTTGGTCGGAGTCGCGAAGCTTACCCAGACCTGTCCCACGGGTTACGGACCCTCTCAGCGACGCTTCCTCAGCAGGCCGAAAACACCGCGGGCGACGGTGTTCATCATCGACCTGCCCTCCCTCGACTTCAGGTAGTCGACGACAACGTTGTCGTCCTTGCCCGTCTGCTTTGGCGCCTTTGGCGCCGGCTTCTCCTTGGGCGCCGGCGGGCGAGGTGCCGCCTTCTCGGTCGACGCAGGCTCCTCGGTCGCCGCCATGCGGGCGGCGAGGATCTCGCGCGCCGACTCCCGGTCGATCTCGGCGGCGTAGGTGGGCCACAGCGAGCTGTCGCGGGCGGCCCGGTCCATCTCGGCCACGTCGATCGCCGCCATCAGCGACTCCGGTGGCCGCAGCCGGGTCCAGACCACCGGCGTGGGCGCCCCTCGCTCCGAGAGGATGGTGACCATCGCCTCGCCCGTTCCGAGCTGGGTCAGGTCCTCCTCCAGGTCGTAGTCGGACGTGTTCGGGTAGGTCGTGACCGCCGCCTTCAGGGCTTTGGCGTCGCGGGGGGTGAACGCCCGCAGGGCGTGCTGCACGCGGTTGCCGAGCTGGGCCAGCACCTCGTCGGGCACGTCGTCGGGCAGCTGGGTCACGAAGAACACGCCGACGCCCTTGGAGCGGATGAGCCGCACCGTCTGGGCCACCTGCTCCAGGAACGCCTTGGGCGCATCATTGAACAGCAGGTGGGCCTCGTCGAAGAAGAACACGAGCTTGGGCTGATCGAGGTCGCCGACCTCCGGGAGGTTCTCGAACAGCTCGGCCAGGAGCCACATGAGGAAGGTCGAGTACAGCCGGGGCTGCGTCTGCACCGCCGCCAGCTCCAGGCACGACACCACACCCTGACCCTCGGGCGTCCGCCGCAGCAGGTCGGTCACCGCCAGCTCGGGCTCCCCGAAGAACGCTTCGGCGCCCTGCTCCTCCAGCTCCACGATCTTGCGCAGCAGGACGCCGGCGGTGGCCGACGACAGGCCGCCGATGCCTTTGAGGGCGGCCTTGCCCTCGTCGCCGGTGAGGTAACGGAGGACCTCGCCCAGGTCGGCCAGGTCGAGCAGGGGCAGGGCGTTGTCGTCGGCGTAGCGGAACAGCAGCGTCAGCGACGACGACTGCGTCTCGTTGGCGCCCATCACCTTGGCCAGCAGCTGGGGCCCGAACGACGACACGGTCGCCCGCACGGGGACGCCGGGGCCGAGGCCGCCGAGGGACAGGAAGGTGATCGGCCTCCCGGCCGGGCTCCACTCGATGCCGAGCTCCCCGACGCGGGCCGCGACCCTGTCGCTCTGCTCGCCGGCCTTGCTCAGCCCGGACAGGTCGCCCTTGACGTCGGCCGCGAACACCGGGACGCCCATGGCCGACAGCTGCTCGGTCATGAGCTGGAGGGTCTTGGTCTTGCCGGTGCCGGTGGCGCCGGCGATCAGCCCGTGGCGGTTGCACATCGCCGCCGGGATCCTCACCACCGCCTCGGGGAGGACCGTCCCGCCGAGCATCCCCCGCCCGAGCTCCACCGCCGCCCCCTCGGTGGCGTAGGCGGCGGCGATCCGCGCCCCGAACTCCCCTGCGTCGTCGGCCATGCGGAGACGTTACGTGCGGCGCCCCGCACTGTCACCGAACTGGGGCGCCGTACCCGCGCCTGGCGCGGTTGCGTCGCCCCAGTTGGGCTGGGGCGGCACGCTCAGGCCAGATCCTTCAAGCCAGATCCCTCAGTACGGCCTTGGCCGCCATGCGCCCGGGCGTGCCGGCGATGCCGCCGGTGGGGTTGGTGCCCGCCCCCGACACGTACAGGCCCTCGATCGGCGTCCGGTGCCCGCTCAGCCGCCGGGTGGGGCGCAGGGGCCCGAGCTGGTCGAGGGCGATGTCGAGGTGCATGGGGTGGGCGCCGGGCCATCCCCCCTCCCGCTCCATCAGGTCGGGTGTCCAGGCGAACACGCCCTGGATGCTCGAGCGGAACCCCGGCGCCCGCGCCTCGACCACGTCGAGGGCCCGCTCGACGAACTCGTCCCGGCGGGACTCCCAGCCTCCCCGCACGACCGCGGGTGCCGCCGGGCAGGCCAGGTAGACGGTGTGGTGGCCCGGAGGAGCCAGCGTGGGGTCGATGGCCGACGTGGTGAAGGCGTAGAGCGGAAGCGGATCCGGGAGGTGGCCGGCCTCCGACGCCGACCACGCCCGGCAGAGGTCGTCGAGGCGGTCGACGAAGCTCTGCAGGCCGTTCCAGTCGCCGGCGCGGGCGTCGGGGTAGGGCGGTAGCCGGTCGGTGGCCACGTGCACCAGTGCCTGTACGACGTTTCCCCGACGGGCCGCGGCCAGGTCGGCACCGGCGACGCCGCCCAGAGGAGGGTCGAGCAGCTCGAGCAGGGCGGTCTGGGGGTTGAGGGCGGTGACCACCGTCCGGGCCTCGATGCGCTCCCCGCCGGTCGTGACGACCGCCCGCACCCTGCCTCCGGGCGCCTCGATCCGAGCCACCCGTGCCCCGCACCGCACCTCGCCGCCGAGGCCCGACAGCCGGTTGACGAGCGCGTCGGTGAGGCCCTGGGCCCCGCCGACGGCGTGCCACTGCCCGAACAGGTGGTAGGCGGCCTGCCACCAGGCGAAGACCGCCCCACCGGCGAGGGTGGGCCCCACCGCGGCATGGGCGGCGAACGCGGCCACCGGGCCTCGGGTGAGGTCGCTGGGCAGCGAGCGGCGAAGGAGGGAGTCGTAGGGCCCGAGGGCGTCACGGATCGTCGTCACCGGGCCGTGGCGCAGGGCCCTCACCAGGGCGGCGTAGCGACGGGGGAGATCCCGGGCCCGGAGCTCGCCCCTCACCGCCGGGAGGACGGTCCGCACCACCGGGACGGCCTTGGCCATGAAGGCGGCGTAGGCCCGGGCCTCCTCGGCGCTCGACTCGGCGATCGAGTCGACGGTGGCGTCCACCGACCGGTGGAACCGCACCCGCCGGCCGTCGCCGTGGACGGCCACGGAGAAAGGATTCATCTCTTTGTACTCAAGTCCGGCGTCGAACAAGCCGAGTTCAGAGGGGATACGGGTCATGTTGATGATGTTGTGAGCAACCGAGTGCAGGTCGAAGCGGTAGCCAGGCACCGTTTCTGCGGTGCGCGCCCCGCCGCCCGGGCCCTCCAAAGCCTCGAGCACCAGTACCTCGCGCCCGGCCATGGCCAGGTAGCACGCAGCGACGAGGCCGTTGTGCCCGGCCCCGACGACAACCACCTCGCGGGCACCCATCGAGCAAGTATCGTTCCCGAGAATTGCGGCGAAGGGTTTGCGGGCAGTCGATTTCCTCCGCGGGTTGGTAGTAGCTTCCCGGGGGGAAAGTTTGTAGCTTTGACAGGACGGGAGACAACCGTGCCTGACAAGCGTGCTGTGGTGCGTCGGTTCGACGGCCAGGCCGTTCGTCGGGCAGGGTGTAGTGCCTCCGTGTCGCACAATGCGGTGCTGAGGGGGAGACGGGCCGGTGTCGCCGGTCCGTAGCGGGCAGACCAAAGGAGTGGACGTGGGCAAGCGAGTAGCGCGGGTGCTGTTGGCGGTGGTGGTGACGGGCTCTCTGCTCGTGTTCGCGCCAGTCGCGGCGGATGCACAGCTGTCGACGCAGCCTTTTGCGGCGTACGGATCCGGCACGGCGATCGCCGTCAACGCCCTTACGCTGGGGGCCACCACGATCGCGGACGTGCATGCCGCTCACTCCGGGGGGTCAGTCGACTCCACCGGGCTGACGGAGACGTTGAACGACCAGTTCGGCCAGGTCGTGCAGCCGGCGCTCCCGGGCAAGAACGCCTACGGGCGCGGCGCCGGGATCGAGGTCGGCCTCATCCTGCCCAACCCGCAGCCGGCCAACCTCAACCAGCTCATCCTCACCCAGGTCGCGGAGCAGGACGCACCTCCCACCGTCGGGATCCTGGTCACCCACGAGACCCCGATCAGCCTGCCGGGCCTCCTCGAGGTTTCGCTCGCCCGTGGGCAGGCGCAGGCCACCTACGACCCCGAGTTCTGCCCGATCGGGCGGCCGATCACCTACGGCAGCGGCTACGTCGAGAACCTCTCGGTGGCCAGCGGCCTCGTGGGTACCAGCCAGACCGGTGATTCGGCCTCCGAGTCCCGCACCGTCACCTACTTCGTGCCCAACGGCGACGGCACGTGGGGCGTGGTCAGCGAGACCCGCCAGATCATCGCCCCCATCAGCCTGGCCGGCACCGGCATCACCGTCGACCTCGTCGGACCGCTGGTCATGAAGGCTACGGCCACCGGAAAGCCGGGTGACCCCCGCAACGGCATCTCCTACCCCGGCACGCCCACGATCACGGTGGCCCTCAACGCCATCCCGCTGATCTCGCTGAGCCTGCAGGACCTGCTGGGCCAGAACGGGCTCACCATCAACCTTCCGGGCGTCCTCCTTGTGACCGCGGGAGCGCCTCCCACCGACCTCGACGGCACCGGCCCGCCGGTCGTCGCTCCTGACGGCACGGTTGCCGCCGCCTCTGTCGACGCCGTCCGGCTGCAGGTGCTGAGCCTCCTGGGCCCGGAGCCGGTGATCGACCTGGGTGTCGGCCACATCGAGGCAGCCGCCCTGGCCCCGCCCGGTGGTGTCACCTGCCGCATCCCGGTGAAGAAGATCGCAGTCCCCGACCCCGCCCCGGTGGGTTCGGACGTGACCTTCGTCATCAGCATCCCGAGCGACGCGGGCCTCTACAACGCCCTCTTCGCCTGTGACCTGATCAGCATCAAGGCTCAGGACACCGTCGACGTCGCCAGCGGCGATGTCAGCTTCACGATCGTGGGCGCCGACCACGGCGGGGTGATCAACACCACGACCAACACGGTCACCTGGGACAACCTGGGCAACTACGTGCTTGGACAACCACCAATAGAACTACGCATCGTCGTCCACATAAACAGCGCCAGGGCCGACTCCGTCCTCCGTGACACCGTCGACGTCAGTGCCACCCTCGGCAACTGCACAGGACGGGCCGCCGGTGACGACATCGTGCTCGGCAGCGGTCAGATCACCAATGCTGCGCTGGTGGGACGCTTCGTGCTCCTCACCCCGGTCGCCGGTGGCAGGCTGGCCGCCACGGGTGGCACGGCTCTCCCGCTGGTCGTCGGTGGGGCCATGGCCCTGCTGGCCCTGGCCGTGATCCGGGTGCGCAAGCTGCTCGTCAGACGTACCGACTGACGCCGGCAAGCAACAGTCTGCCAAACGCATTTGGCGGTGGCCGCGACCTCTGGTCGCGGCCACCGGCGCGTCAGGGGCTCAACGCGGGGTTCCGGCGTGCCGATACTTCAAAGGTGAACTCTTGGAGGGCTGTGCGCGCGCAGGTCCCCGATTCGGTGAAGAATGGTGGCGTGACCGGACGCGGAGCACGGGCTTCAGGTGCATCGGCGCGAGGTGCACGGCCTCGCCGGGGCTGGGCGGCCCTCGCCCTGGTGCTGGTGGCGGGCGTCACCCTCGCCGGCTGCGCCGGATCGGGCTACAAGTACGTCAAGTCCTCCACCAACGACGCCTATTACAAGATCCCCGAGCGGTGGAAGCTGTTCGACAAGCAGCAGGTGATCGCCTCCACCGGCGCCCAGCTGTCGCAGGAGGAGGAGACCGGCCTCCGCTATCTCGCCATCTTCGACGCCGACCCGAAGCCGTCGCTCGACCACGACCTCCAGACTGCGCACCACCCCTTCGGCGTCGTGCGGGTCCGCGCGCTCGACGTCGCCGAGCGGGACGCCTTCTCGCTGGCCGCCCTGCGCAACGAGGTCATCCCCATCGACGACATCCTCGACAAGGAACTGGCGGAGGTCGAGGTCGTCGCCGGCCCCTACAGCATCGTGAAGAACGGCATGCGCGGCTCGCGGATCACCTACTCCGTGCAGAGCGAAGACGGTTCGTTTACCGTCGACCAGACGGGACTTGTCGATCCCGCCACCACCCAGGTGTACTTCTTCATCGTCGGGTGCGAGACCGAGTGCTACGCGGAGAACCGCAGCACCATCACCGAGATCGCCGATTCCTGGACCATCAAGGAGCCCTGAAGACCATGACGTCCAGCGGCACGCCCGGCCTGTCCTGGCCCGATCCCGACACGGGCCCCACGCCCCCGCCCGAGTACAAGACGGAGCCGTCCGAGCGGCGCACCCGCAAGCCGATGGCGCCGTGGGACCGGGTCAAGTTCATCTTCCTGCTCACCGGCATCTTCCTGGTCCTGTTCTGGGCCAGCGTCGTCGACAACCCGATCATCCCGGTGGCCGACGCCTTCAACCAGGCCGTCAGCCGCTACTGGTGGGTGCTCGCCCTGATCGTGGTCGAGGGCGTCCGCCAGCTCCACTACGCCATCAGCGAGCACTCGGCCGAGTACAACCAGTTCTGGACCAAGACCATCTTCGGCGGGATGGAGCGGCGCACCAACAAGCTGAACGACTGGAACCGTTACCGGCTGTCCCGTGTTCTCAAGTGGGTGGCGCTGATCGCCATCGCCTCGGTCATCCTGGGGGCGGTCACGGGCACGTCGGCCGCCACCGCCCTGTTCACCCTGCCCACGACCATCTGGGGCGCGTTGCCGATGGTCCTGCAGCTCGTCTTCTACATGCTCCTGATGATCATGCAGTTCGTGGCGCTCTTCTGGTTCCTGTCGAAGGGTGGCGTCGAGACCTACTTCCCCGACGACATCAAGACCCGGTTCACCGACGTATGGGGCCAGGACGCGGTCGTCGAGCGGGTCAAGGAGAACATGCTGTTCCTCGAGGCACCCGAGTCGATCGAGGAGAAGGGCGGCCACGTCCCCGGCGGTCTGCTGCTGTGGGGCCCGCCGGGCACGGGCAAGACGCTGATGGCCGAGGCCGTGGCCGGCGAGACCGGCAAGCCCTACGTCTTCGTCGACCCAGGCGCCTTCATCCAGATGTTCATGGGCGTCGGCGTCCTCAAGGTCAAGTCCCTGTTCCGCAAGCTGCGCAAGCTGGCCGTCCGCTACGGCGGGGTCATCGTCTTCTTCGACGAGGCCGACTCCCTCGGCAGCCGCGGCCAGCTCACCGAGGGCGGCCCGCTGGCTGGACAGGGTTTCTCGCCGTCCACGTCCGCCTTCTGCACGACGCCCTCGTGCAACGGCGCGTCCTACCTCAACCCGGACACGGCCTCGCTGCTGTTCCGCCAGACCCTCGCCCAGAGCCAGAGCAGCGGCCCCGGGGGCCCTCGTGGCATCCGGGACCGGATCATCGCCGGCATGGGCGGCGGCGGCGGGATGGGCACCCTCCAGGCCCTGCTGACAGAGCTCTCGGGCCTCAAGAAGCCCCGCGGCTTCATGAACCGGGTGGTGCGACGCACGTTGGGGATGCGGCCCAAGCCGCCGCCCAAGTACCGGATCCTGGTCATGATGGCCACCAACATGCCCCAGGCCCTCGACGAGGCCCTGCTGCGCCCCGGCCGCATCGACCGCATCTACAAGGTGGGCTACCCGTCCAAGTCGGGCCGGATCCGCACCTACGAGGGCTACCTCGACAAGGTCCACCACTGCCTCACGGCTCAGGAGATCGACAAGCTGGCCACCATCACCCCGTACGCCACCGGCGCCACGATCAAGGACCTCGTCAACGAGGCCCTGATCAACGCCATCCGGGACGGGCGCGAGGAGATCCGCTGGTCCGACGTGGTCAGGGCCAAGCAGATGAAGGACCTGGGCCCGCCCGAGGACGTCGAGTACATCGAGCGTGAGCGCCACGCGGTCGCCATCCACGAGGCCTGCCACGCCGTCGCCGCCTTCCGGGTGCGGCACCACCTCACCATCGACATCGCCACCATCGAGAAGGGCGGCAACTACCTCGGCATGGTCGCGTCGATCCCGCCCGAGGACCAGTTCACCCAGTGGCGCTCGGAGTACGAGTCCGACGTGATGGTGTCCCTGGCGTCGCTGGCCGGCGAGCGCATGTTCTTCGGGGGCGACAACTCCTCCGGCGTCTCCGGCGACCTCACCAGCGCCACCGAGATCGCCACCCTGATGGAGGGGTACTGGGGCATGGGGAGCACAGTCACGTCCCACGGCGTCACCTGGAAGGTCGGCATCGGCGGCGGCGGGCGCCCCGGCAAGGGTGGCGGCGGCAAGAAGACGAACGAGTCCGACCTGCTGCACGGAGACCTCGGGGACAGGATCGAGGGCAAGCTGAGCGAGCTGCTCGACCGCGTCGAGCTGCTCCTTCTCACCAACCGCACCGCCGTGCTGGCGGTGGCCCACGCACTCGAAACCCACAAGACCGTCACCGGCGACGACATCGAGGCCATCATCGAAGGCCGTCAGGGCCCGCTGATCGACGGCAGGGTCTACGCCGACCCCGACTTCTCCAGGGTGGTCGAGGAGTACCACGCGCAGGCCATCGCCGCCCATACCGGCCACAGCGACTTCGAGATCCCCCTGCCCGTCCTCGGGAACGGCTCGACCAACGGGTACGCGCCGGGCGCCGTCCAGCGCCAGTGGGCGCGTCCGGGCCGGTCCGCGCCCGTCACCGAGGCTCGGGTCCGCGAGCAGCACGACGACCGGGCCGGCCACGTCCGTGCGCCACAGGAGACGGGGTCGCCGGGCGCCGAGCCTGTGTCCCGCTCCGAGCCCCTGACCTCGGAGAACGTGGCCGAGCTGGTGCGAGCCGAGCTCGAGGTGAGGGCCGCGCAGGAGCGCGCCGCCAAGGACCGGGCGGCCAAGGAGCGGACCGAGCGGGCCAAGAAGAACGCCAAGAACAACAAACCCAAGAACCGCAGCGACAGTGGCAAGCCGAAGAAGGGCGGCGGCAAGGGCAGGAAGAACGGCAAGGGCAAGTAGGGACGGCCAGGCCTTCCCGGGCCGACTGCCGCCGGGCCTGCCGTTCTCGCCAGCCGATCTCGCCTGCGCCTTTCGACCCTTCGCGTGACCAGCACCGAGCTTCGTCTCGACACGTCCGGGCGTCAGCTCGTCGACCTGACCGGGCGGGTGGCCGAGTTCTGCCGCCCGCTGGGCGACGGCCTGGTCAACGTGTTCGCCCCCCACGCCACCGCCGGCGTCGCCCTCATGGAGCTCGGCTCGGGGTCGGAGGCCGACCTGATGGCGGCCCTCGACCGCCTGCTGCCCCGGGACGACCGCTACCGCCACCGCCACGGCGCGCCCGGCCACGGCGCCGACCACCTGCTGCCGGTGCTGGTCAGCCCTTCGATGGTGCTGCCGGTGGAGGGCGGACGGGTGCTCCTCGGCACCTGGCAGAGCATCGTCCTCGTCGACCTCAACGCCGACAACCCCCAGCGGCGGGTCAGGCTCACCTTCGTCGCCGGCTGACAGCGGCGCTTACACCAGCAGGAGGATCTCGGACAGGTCAGCGGCCCTGACCACGCCGTCCACCAGCGGCGGCGGCTCGGGCTCGTCGGCCCTGTCGCCCCGCCACACGTGCACCGGCCGCATGCCGGCGGCAAGGGGGCCCTCCACGTCGGGCACCCAGGTGTCGCCGGCGAACAGGGCCTGGGACGCCTCCAGGCCGCAGCGGTCGAGGGTGTGGTCGAAGATCCGCCGGTGGGGCTTGCGGGCGCCGGCCCGGGCCGACGTGACCACCACGTCCACGGCGTCGGTGAGACCGGCCTGGGCGATGGCCAGGTCGAGGTCCCAGTCCCAGTTCGAGCACACGGCCACCACCAACCCCCGCCGCCGGAGCTCGGCCAGGACGTCGGGCACCTCCGGGTAGGCGGCGAGGGTGAACGTCTTGGTGGCCTGGTAGAGGTCGGCGACCAGGGCCTCGAGCTCGTCGTCGCCGACGCCGCAGGCCCGCGCCCGAGAGCGCAGCCGCTCCAGCTCCCACGCCCGGTAGGCGTCCCGGCTCACCGAGTGCTCGACGTGCTCGTGGCCGTCGGGCACCCCTCCGACCCACCGGCTGCCCCACAGGGAGCCGGCCTCGGCCAGACCCCGGCGGGCGAACACCTCCTCGTGGGTCTCGCCCCAGGACACGGCCCGCGCCAGCGTGCCGTAGAAGTCGAAGAGGACGCCCTTGACGTCGCTGAGGGGTCGGCTGGTGTCGGCCATCGGACAACGATGGTCGCACGGCCGGCCTGGTCCGTAGAACGGACTCCGGCGGTAACGTGGTTCTTCGTGACCGCCACCCGCCCCGTCGAATCCCGCGAAGGCGCGATTCGCAAGGCGCGGACGTTCAACCGTTTCACCATCGGCTGGAACGTGGCCGAGGCCATCGTCGCCCTGGCCGCCGGCGTCGCCGCCGGGTCGGTGAGCCTTATCGGGTTCGGCCTGGACTCCTGCATCGAAGTGTCGGCGTCGGTGATCCTCGCCTGGCGGCTGCACCAGGAGACCCGCGGCGGGTGCATGGCCGACAACGACAAGCGGGCCCAGCGGGCCATCGCCGTCAGCTTCGGGGTGCTGGCGGCCTACGTCGTCGTCACCGCCGGGCGCGACCTGGTCGGCGGCGCCCGCCCCGAGTCCAGCCCCGTCGGCATCGCCGTCGCCGCCCTGTCGCTGCTGCTCATGCCCGTGCTGGCCCGGGCCAAGCGGCGGCTGGCGCCGGCGCTGGGCTCGCGGGCGGTGGAGTCCGAGGCCGATCAGACCAGCCTGTGCGCCATGCTCTCAGGGGTGCTGCTGGTCGGCCTGGGCCTCAACGCCCTGTTCGGCTGGTGGTGGGCCGACCCGGTGGCCGGTCTGGTGATCGGCGGCCTGGCTGCGGCGGCGGCGGTGCGGGCGTGGCGAGCCGACGCCCTCGCCGACACCTGCTGCGGTTGACTGGCTGGCACATGCGACTTGGGCACATGCGACTTGGGCACATGCGACTTGGGCACAAGCGACTTGGGCACATGCGACTTGGGCACCCTTGGAGACCCTGACCCTGCCCGTCCTGGCCGTCGTCGCCGGGATCCTGTCCTTCAGCTCGCCCTGCTGCCTGCCACTGCTGCCGGGCTACCTGTCGTACGTGTCGGCCCTGCCGGTGTCGGAGCTGGGCGAGCGCCAGGCCCGGGGTGTCACGCTTCGGGCCTCGCTGCTGTTCGTGGCCGGGTTCACCACCGTCTTCACCGTGCTGGGCGTCGGCGCCGCCCTGCTCGGCAGCGTCTTCCTCCGCAACCAGACCACCCTGGAGCGGGTGTTCGGCGTGGTGATCATCGCCCTCGGGCTCTCCACCCTCGGCGTCCTCAAGCTGCCCTTCCTCCAACGGGAGCGCCGGCTCGACCTGACGCGCGTGCCGCAGGGGCCGGCGTGGGCGTTCCCGCTGGGGATGGCCTTCGCCGCCGGCTGGGCGCCCTGCATCGGGCCGGTGCTGGCCACCATCCTCGCCACCGCCGCGGTCAGCGGGGGCAGCGCGGTGTGGGGCGGGCTGCTGCTGGTGCTCTACTCCATCGGCCTCGGCGCCCCGTTCGTGCTGCTGGGGCTGGGGTTCAACAAGGCCACCCGGTCGCAGGCGTGGCTGCGGCGCAACGGGCGCAAGGTCGAGATCGTCGGCGGGATGCTGCTGGTGGCCGTGGGCCTGCTGTTCGTCACCGGGATCTGGGGGGACCTGTTCCTGCCCCTCCAGCGGTGGTTCGCCCGGCTGGGCTGGCCGCCCGTATGACGGAGGAAACCCCCCGAACCGGTGACACGCAGCCGCGCCAGGCGGAGTTGCGCGTCACCAGTTCGGAGGAGGAGCCGCGCAGGCCGCCCGTCGCCGTCGCCGGGCTGCGGCGGACCCGGCGGGCGCTGTGGATCGCGGTGGCGGTGGCGGTGCCTGTCGCCCTGCTCGTGGTCGTGCTGGCCGTCCAGCCGCCGGCGGGCACCCGCCAGGTGAAGTCGCCGCTGGTCGGGAAGCCGGCGCCGGCGGCCGCGTCGACGACCATCGACGGGGCCAAGGCGTCGCTGGACGACCTCCGGGGCACGTGGGTCGTCGTCAACTTCTTCGCCACCTGGTGCGTGCCCTGCCGCCTGGAGCACCCCGACCTGATCCGCTTCGCCGAGCAGCACACCACCATCGGCGACGCCGCCGTGCTCGGGGTCGTGTTCGGCGACAACACCCAGGCAGTGCGGGAGTTCCGCGACGAGGAGGGGGGCGACTGGCCCATGCTCACCGACGAGAACGGCCGCATCGCCATCGACTTCGGCGTGGCCGGCGTCCCCGAGTCCTTCCTCGTCGACCCTGACGGCGTGGTGGTGGCCAAGATCGTGGGTGGCATCCGGGCCCCCGACCTCGACCGGCTCCTTGCCGACGCCCGCGCCGCCGGCTGACCGGATGACCGGCGCGGCGGGATGACCTCACCGGACCTGTTCGGCGCCGCCCTGGAGGAGCGGCTGGCCGGCCAGGCGCCGCTGGCCGCCCGGCTGCGGCCGCGGACGCTCGACGACATGGTCGGCCAGGAGCACCTCCTCGGCCCCGACCGCCCGCTGCGGCGTCTGATCGAGGCCGACCGGCTGTCGTCGGTGATCCTCTGGGGACCTCCCGGGACGGGCAAGACCACCCTCGCCCGCCTCATCGCCGGGGTCACGGCCAAGTCGTTCGAGACCCTGTCGGCGGTGACGGCGGGCGTCAAGGACGTGCGGGAGGTGGTGGCCCGGGCCCGGGCCCGCCTGGGCGAGCAGGGGACGCGCACGATCCTGTTCCTCGACGAGGTGCACCGCTTCAACAAGTCGCAGCAGGACGCCCTGCTCCCCCACGTCGAGGACGGCCTGCTGGTGCTCATCGGCGCCACCACCGAGAACCCGTACTTCGAGGTCAACGCCCCCCTGCTGTCCCGGTCGAGCCTGTTCCGGCTGGAACCCCTGTCGGCCGACGCGGTGCGCACGCTGCTCGGCCGGGGCCTCCGAACCGAGGGCGCCACCGCCGACGACGACGCCCTCGACCACCTTGTGAACCGGGCCGACGGGGACGGGCGCGTCTCCCTGAACGCCTTGGAGGTCGCCGTGGCGCTGGCTCTTGGCCGGCCGGCGAAGTCACCAAACACTTCGCCAAACGTCACCTTGGCCGACGCCGAGGCGGCCCTCGACGCCCGCGCCCTGCGCTACGAGCGCGACGACCACTACGACGTGGTCTCGGCGTTCATCAAGTCGGTGCGGGGCTCGGACCCCGACGCCGGGCTCTACTGGCTGGCCCGCATGTTGGAGGCCGGGGAGGACGCCAGGTTCATCGCCCGCCGGCTGGTGGTGCTGGCCAGCGAGGACGTCGGTATGGCCGACCCGATGGCCCTGCTGGTGGCCGACGCCGCCGCCCGGGCGGTGGAGTTCGTGGGCCTGCCCGAGGCCCGGCTCAACCTGGCTCAGGCCGTGGTCCACCTGGCGACGGCGCCCAAGTCCAACCGGGTCTACCAGGCGCTGGCCCGGGCCGCGGCCGACGTCAGGGACAAGCCGGCCGGCGAGGTGCCGGCCCACCTGCGCGACGCCTCGTACTACGGCGCCCGCAAGCTGGGGCACGGAGCGGGCTACGAGTATCCTCACGACGACCCCCGGGGATGGGTGCCGCAGGACTACCGCCCCCCCGAAGTCGCGGGGCGGGTCTACTACGAGCCGTCGGGCCACGGGTTCGAGGAGGAGGTCGCCGAGCGCATGCGCGATACGGGTGGGCTCGATATTCCATGACCGACCTGCTCGCCGTCGTCCTCGCGGTCGGCGTCACGGTCGTGGTCGTCGGGATCGTCGTCGTCCTGAGCGCCGCCCTGCGCACGATGACCGCCATGCGCAACGCCGTCCAGGACGTGCACGGGGCGAGCATGCCGCTCCTCGCCGACGTCCATCTGGCCGTCCGCAAGGTCAACGGCGACCTCGAGCGGGTCGACGGCATCCTCGAGAACGCCGAGGCCATCACCGGCACCGCCGACTCCGCCTCCCGGCTGGCCTACACCGCCTTCTCCGCACCGGTCGTCAAGACCATGGCCGCGGTCTCGGGGGCCAGCAAGGCGTGGCAGCGGCTGCGCCGGAAGAAGTAGCGGGCCCAAGGCGTGCCGATCGTGCAGCTAGCCGGGCGAAAGTTCTGGCTGGCCGCCGGGATAGCCATCGGGGTCGGCATGTCGCTGCGCATCGGGCACAACCTGCGCCGGGCCACCGAGGGGACGAGAGCTGCGTACCGGCGGCTCAGCCCGTCGGCGCGGTACGACCGCCGGCGGAGGGAGCTTCGCACCGCCCTGGACCTCGGCCGCCGGGAGATGGTCCAGCGGGAGGCCGAGCTGCGGGCTCGATTCGACCCGCCCGCCGACACCTAGGCTTACGAGGGCATGGACGCGCAGCAGCTGCGGAAGGCATTCACCGGGTTCTTCGTCGAGCGCGGGCACACCCTGGTGCCGTCGGCCGGGCTGATCCCCCACCACCCCGCCGCGCCCCTGCTCACCAACGCCGGGATGAACCAGTTCATCCCCATCATGATCGGCGAGGAGCCAACGCCCTACCCCCGGGCGGTGACGGTGCAGAAGTGCTTCCGCACCCAGGACATCGACATCATCGGCGACACCACCCGCCACCTCACGTTCTTCGAGATGCTCGGCAACTTCAGCTTCGGCGACTACTTCAAGGAAGGCGCCATCCCCCTGGCCTGGGAGCTGGTCACCGACGTCCTGGGGCTCGACCCCGATCGGCTGTGGGTCACCGTCTACCTCGACGACGACGAGGCCGAGGCCATCTGGCGGGAATCGGTCGGCGTGCGGCCCGAGCGCATCCAGCGCATGGGGGACGACAACTTCTGGGAGATGGCCAAGGGCAGGCCCGGACCGTGCGGTCCCTGCTCGGAGATCTACTTCGACAAGGGCGAGGAGCACGGCGCCGCCGGCGGTCCGGCGGGGGGCGGGCCCGAGCGCTACGTGGAGATCTGGAACCTCGTGTTCATGCAGTACCAGCGCCAGGCCGGCGGGTCGCTGCTGGAGCTGCCGACCAAGAACATCGACACCGGCGCCGGCCTGGAGCGGATCCTGCCGATCGTCCAGGGTGTGTCGTCGGTCTTCGACACCGACGTGGTCAGGCCGGTGCTCGATGCCGCATCCGGCGTGCTCGGCCGGGCCTACGGCGAGGACCCCAAGGTCGACCACAGCCTGCGCATCCTCGCCGACCACGGCCGGGCCATGACGTTCCTCACCAGCGACGGCGTCTTCCCGTCCAACGAGGACCGGGGCTACGTGCTGCGGCGGATCATCCGCCGGGCGGTGCGCCACGCCTTCACGCTGGGCGTCGAGACGCCGGTGACGCCGGTGCTCGTCGACGCCACCGTCGACACCCTCGGCGACGCCTACCCCGACCTGGTGGCCCGGAAGGACTTCATCACCGGCGTCGTCGCCCGGGAGGAGGAGCGCTTCCGCCAGACGCTGCGATCGGGCTCGGGGATCCTCGACGAGGCCCTGGCCCGGTTGCCGGCGGGCGGCACCCTCGACGGATCGGTGGCCTTCCAGCTGCACGACACGTTCGGGTTCCCCCTGGAGCTGACGCTGGAGATCGCCGGCGAGCGGGGCGTTCCCGTCGACGTGGCCGGCTTCGACGCCGCCATGGCCGGTCAGAAGCAGATGGGGAAGTCGGCCCGCCGGGAGGTCGGCGGCACCGGGGACGACCGGCGCGAGGCGTACCGGCGGCTGCTCGACGAGCACGGGCCGGACACGTTCACCGGCTACGAGGAGACCGAGTCGGAGGCGAGGGTGCTTGCCGTGCTCCCCGGCCCGGCGGACGACGCGGGTGAGCAGGATCACCGAGGGAAGACAGTCGAGGTGTTCCTCGACCGCACGCCGTTCTACGCCGAGTCGGGCGGCCAGGTGGGCGACACTGGAACGATCACCACCGCCACCGGCAGCCTCCGGGTGCTCGACACCACCTACGCCGTGCCCGGCCTCCACCGCCACCTGGCCCGGCTGGAGGAAGGCGACGTCACCGCCGACCAGGAGGCCACCGCCAGCGTCGACGCCGACCGGCGGGAGGCCATCCGCCGCAACCACACCGGCACCCACCTGCTGCACTGGGCCCTGCGGGAGGTGCTGGGCGACCACGTCAAGCAGGCCGGCTCGCTGGTGGCGCCCGACCGGCTGCGCTTCGACTTCAGCCACTACGCGGCGGTGACGCCGGAGGAGCTGCAGGAGGTCGAGGACCTGGCCAACGAGCAGGTCATCGCCAACGACGCGGTCAAGGTCATGGAGATGTCCCAGGAGGAGGCCCAGCGCCTCGGCGCCATCGCCTTCTTCGGCGAGAAGTACGGCGACGTGGTGCGGGTGATCGAGGCCGGCCGCCACTCGGTGGAGCTGTGTGGCGGCACCCACGTCGGCGCCCTGGGCACGATCGGGCCGGTGAAGATCCTGGGCGAGAGCTCGATCGGCGCCAACCTGCGGCGCATCGAGGCCGTCACCGGCATGGCCAGCCTCGACCGCATCCGTGAGGAGCGGGCCACCCTGGGACGGGCCGCCACCCTGCTGCGGGTGGTGCCCCCCGAGGTGCCGGAGCGGGTGGAGAAGCTGCTCGACGACAACCGCGCCCTCGCCGACCAGGTCCGGGCCCTGCGCAAGGCGGGCGCCTCCGGCCGGGGGGGTGAGCTGGCGTCGACCGCCGTGGACGGCGTCGTCGTCGCCCGCGTCGACGGCACCACCCGCGACGACCTGCGCGACCTGGCGCTGGCCGTGCGCGACAGCCCCGGCGTGCGCGCCGTCGTGCTCGGGGGGGCGCCGGAAGGTGGCGGCGTCGCCCTCGTGGCCGCCGTGGCCAAGGGCAGTCGCCTCGACGCGTCGGTGCTGCTGGCCGGGGCGGCCCGCACCGTGGGCGGCGGCGGCGGCAAGAACCCCGACGTGGCCATCGCCGGCGGTCGCGACCCCAGCCGCCTCGACGAAGCCCTCGAGCAGGCCCGCGCCGCGGCGACGGCCGGCTCGTGAGACCCCGAGCTCATCGACCGTGCAAAAGAGTCGCTATATGCGACCTTTTTGCACGCTCGACAGCGACATGAGAGCGGTCGGCCTCGATCTGGGCCGGAAGCGGATCGGCGTGGCGGTGAGCGACTCGGCCGGGCTCATGGCCGTGCCGTCCCAGGCGATCGAGCGCACCGGCGACGACGCCCGCGACCGGCGGCGGGTGGCGGCGATCGTGGACGAGGTCGGCGCCGAGCGGGTGGTGGTGGGCCTGCCCCTGTCGATGGACGGCTCCGACGGCCCGGCGGCGGCGTGGGCCCGGGCCGAGGCCGAGGCCCTGGCGGCGGTGGTGGGGGTGCCGGTGGAGCTGCACGACGAGCGGCTGAGCACGGTGAGCGCCCAGTCGGCGCTGGTCGCCGCGGGAGTGAAGGGTCGCGACCGGCGGCGGGTCGTCGACCAGACGGCCGCCGCCGTGATCCTGCAGTCGTGGCTGGACGCCAGATCCTCGGCGAGTGACGGTAGGAGCAGTGCCCCGAGATGACCAACCGGACGCGGCTGGAGCCGTTCGACTTCGAGAGCTACCAGCCTCCTCCGCGCCGGAGCCGCTGGCCCTTCATCGCCCTGGGCCTGCTCATGGGTGGGTTCCTGCTGGTGGCGGCGGCGGCGTGGTGGGTGCAGAAGAACGTGAGCCCGCCGGGCGCGGTGGGCGAGGAGATCACCGTCACCGTCGAGCCCGGCATGTCGACCGGCGCCATCGCCGACCTGCTCGAGCGCGAGGGCGTCATCACCAAGGCGTCGTTCTTCCGCTACTACGCCCGGTTCAACGGCGCCGGCACCATCGAGGCCGGCGACTACGTCCTGCACAAGAAGGAGGACATGTCGACGGTGCTCGACGTCCTCGAGGCCGGGGCCAAGGTCGACCCCGGCACCCGGCTCACGATCCCGGAGGGCCTCACCGTGGCCCAGGTCGCCGACCTGGTGGGCAAGCTGCCGGGCCGATCGGCCGACACGTTCAAGGCGGCGGCGACCTCCGGCGCGGTGAAATCCCAGTTCCAGGCGGCCGGTTCCACCAGCCTGGAGGGTTTCCTCCTGCCCGAGACGTACTTCATCGAGGCCAAGGACGACGAGACCAAGATCCTCGAGCGGATGGTGGGGGCCTTCGACGGCCTCGCCAGTCAGCTCGACCTGGCGGGGGCGTCGGCCCGGCTCGGCGTGACGCCGTACCAGGTGATCGTGGTGGCGTCGCTCGTCGAGCGGGAGGCGCGGGTCCAGGAGGACCGCGGCAAGGTGGCCCGCACGATCTACAACCGGCTGGAGGCACAGATGCCGCTGCAGATCGACGCCACGGTGCTGTACGCCATCGAGCAGAAGACAGGAGTCCGCAAGGACTCGGTGCTGCTGAGCGACCTGAAGATCGACTCCCCCTACAACACGTACCAGATCGCCGGGCTGCCGCCGGGGCCCATCGCCAACCCGGGGCGGGCGTCGCTGGAGGCGGCGGTGGCGCCCACGCCCGGACCGTGGATCTACTACGTGCTGGCCGAGCCGTCGGGGCTGCACGCCTTCACCGACAGCGGGGCCGAGTTCAACCGGCTGCGCCAGCAGTGCATCGCCAAGGGGCTCTGTGGCTGAACCGCCCGTGTGGTGACAACGTCGGGTTGGCAGCCGGGCCCGGACACCCGGCTGGCCGCAGTCATCGGGTCCCCGGTCCGGCACTCACGCTCGCCGGCGATCCACAACGCCGCCTTCCGGGCGCTGGGCCTCGACTGGGTCTACATGGCCTTCGAGGTGGCGCCGGGCGAGGTGGCCGACGCCCTGGGCGGCATGCGGGCGCTCGGGATCTCGGGCCTGTCGGTGACGATCCCCCACAAGGAGGCGGCCGCGGCGGTCGTCGACGAGCTGTCGGCGACGGCCCGGGCCCTGGGCGCGGCCAACACCATCGTCGTGCACGACGGCGGGGTGCTGTTCGGCGAGAACACCGACGCCGCCGGCTTCCTCGCCTCGTTGGGGGACGCCGGGATCGACCCTCGCGGCCGTCGCTGCGTGGTGCGCGGCGCCGGGGGCGCGGCGCGGGCCGTCGTGTGGGCGCTGGCCGTGGCCGGCGCCGACGAGATCGTCGTCGTCCCGGGGCGCGACGCCAGCCGGGCGGCGGCGACGGCGCGGCTGGCCGGCGTCGTGGGACGGGTGGGCGACGCCGCCGACGTCGGCGGGGCCGGGATCGTGGTCAACGCCACCCCGCTGGGCCTGGGGTCTGGGCTTGTCGGTGGAGCGGCGCGCGAGCTGCCGTTCGACCCGGCGTCGCTCGTCCCGGGCCAGGTGGTCGTCGACCTGGTCCCGTCGCCGACCACGCCGCTGCTGGAGGCGGCTGCGGCACGGGGGGCGACGGTGGTCGACGGGCTGGGGATGCTTGTCCACCAGGGCGCGCTGGCGTTCCAGCTGTGGACCGGCCGGGAGCCGCCGATCGACGTCATGCGCGCCGCAGCAGCCGCCACTGCCCCATGAGTGTCGCAGCCACATGAGTGTCCCGAGATGAGTGTTGCCGCCGCCGCCGCCCTCGGGCTGGTCGGGCTCGGCGTCGGGCTGTTCGTGAACCTGCTGGTGGAGCGGGTTCCCGACAAGCTGCCGCTGCTCCCACTCGACCGCTCGCTGCGCCCGGTGGACGGGCGGGAGTGGTTCGCAGTCGTCCTCACGGGCGGCCTGTGGGCCGCCGCCGCCCTGCGCTTCGGCGCCGACCCGGCCCTGCCCGCCTACCTGGTGTTCTTCACGTCGCTGGCTGCGGTCAGCCTGATCGACCTCGACCTGAACATCATTCCCAACCGCATCGTCTACCCGACGATCCTCCTGTCAGTCCCGTTGCTGGCCGTGGCCGCCGCTGTCGACGGCGACTTCAACGATCTGGGCCGGGGCCTGGTGGGAGGCGGGCTGGCGTTCCTCGCGCTGGCCCTGGTCTGGGTGGTGTACCCCGCCGGCATGGGCTTCGGGGACGTGCGCCTGGCGTTCATCCTCGGGCTGTTCCTGGGATGGCTGAGCCTCGGCCACGTGCTCGTCGGCATCTTCTGCGGCTTCCTGCTGGGCGCCGTCGTCGGCGTCGTGCTCGTCGTGTTCAAGATCCGCAGCCGCAAGGACGCCATCCCCTTCGGGCCGTTCCTCGCGGCCGGGGCGGCGGTGACGGTGCTGGTCGGCGACCCCCTCGTCAGCTGGTGGCTCGGCTGATCACCGACCCGCACGTCCAACAGTCGTGACCACGCGGAGAGCCGCGATCGCCCTGTTGGTCCCCGCGCTGGTCCTGGCCCTCGGGGTGGCGTGCGGAGACGACGACGGAGGTGCTCCCGTGACGGCAGGAGGAAATGAGTCCGCCGGCGTACCCGGCTGCGGCGGCCAGATCGCCGCCCTGCTCGGACGGGACGCTCGGTTGACGGTGACCGCCGAGCTCCCGGCGCAGGCGACCGCCGGAGGCGACGGTACGTTCGCCGGCACCGTGACGGTGACGGCAACCGGGCAGGCGCTGAAGGGTGTCGCCTCTACTCACGCTGACATCTACGTCGCGCAGTCCAACCGGGTCGTCGCCACGCCGCTGCCGAAGGACATGATGGCTGCGCCGGTCGACCTCGCCGCCGGCGAGAGCCTGTCGTTCCAGGCGAGGGGAAGCCTGGTCGGCTGCGAAGGCCCGGGCACCGGCGTGGCCGAGCCCCTGCCCGCCGGGCGCTACGAGGTGTATGCCGCGGTGGTCGTCGTCGACGACACCGGGACGGGCGACACGGTCACCGCCGTCGGTGGCCCCTGGCCCCTCGACGTGAGCTGACACCCGGCGGTAAGAATCAATCGCCGGACGCCGGGGCACCCGCCGGTAGATTTGGACGATGCTCCGCTACCTGACCGCCGGCGAGTCGCACGGGCGCGCCCTGGTTGTCATCGTCGAGGGGCTTCCGGCCGGCCTGGAGATCACCGCCGAGGAGATCGGCGACGAGCTGGCCCGCCGCCGGCTGGGCTACGGCCGGGGGCCGCGGATGCGGTTCGAGAAGGACGAGCTCACGCTCCTGGGGGGATCCGCCACGGCCGTACGCTGGGGTCGCCGGTGGCCATCGAGATCGCCAACACCGAGTGGCCCAAGTGGACGGTCGAGATGGACCCGGCGCCGGGGCGCACCGAGAAGCCGCTCACCCGGCCCCGGCCCGGCCACGCCGACCTGGCGGGTATGCAGAAGTACGGCCTCACCGATGCCCGCGACGTGCTCGAGCGGGCGTCGGCGCGGGAGACGACCGCCCGGGTGGCGGCCGGGGCCTGCGCCAAGACCCTGCTGGCCCACCTCGGGATCACCGTCGTGTCCCACGTGATCCAGATGGGTTCGGCCCGCTCGAAGTCGACCGAGCGGCCGGGGCCGGGCGACCTGGCGCGGGTCGACGCCTCCGAGGTCCGCTGCTTCGACCCCTCGGCCGAGGAGGCGATGATCGCCGAGATCAAGGCCGCGGCCAAGGATGGCGACTCGTTGGGCGGCATCGTCGAGGTGCTGGCCTACGGGGTGCCCGTCGGCCTCGGCAGCCACGTCCACTGGGACCGCCGCCTCGACGCCCTCCTCGCCCGGGCCCTGGTCAGCATCCAGGCGGTGAAGGGGGTCGAGATCGGCGAGGGCTTCGACGTCGCCGGCCGCCGCGGGTCGGAGGCCCACGACGCCATCCTGTGGGATGCCGGCGAGGGCGTCTATCACCGGGAGACGTCACGGGCCGGCGGCATCGAGGGAGGCATGTCCACCGGCGACCTGATCGTGGCCAGGATCGCCATGAAGCCGCTGTCCACCCTCAACCGGCCGGTGTTGCGCACCGTCGACGTGGAGACCAAGGAGGCGACGGTGTCGTTCAAGGAGCGCACCGACGTCACCGCCGTCCCCGCCGCGGGCGTGGTGGCCGAGACCATGGTGGCCCTCGTCCTGGCCGACGAGGCCCTGCGCAAGTTCGGGGGCGACTCCGTGGTGGAGCTGGTGCGGAACCACCGCGCCTTCGTCGACTCCCTTGGCTGACCAGCCCCATCGAACCGGGGCGGTCGGGGGGACGATCGTCCTGGTGGGGATGATGGGGGCGGGCAAGACGTCGGTCGGCTCGGAGCTGGCCCGCCGCCTGGGCTGGGCCCTCCTCGACAGCGACCGCCAGGTGGAGCGGTTGGCCAAGCGGACGGTGCCCGAGATCTGGCGCAGCGACGGCGAGCCCGCCTTCCGGGCGCTGGAGACGCGGGTGCTGGCCGAGGCCTTCGCGTCCCCCACGCCCACCGTCGTCGCCGCCGCCGGCGGCGTGGTGCTCGACGAGGGCAACCGCCGCCTGCTGCGGGAACACGGCCCGGTGGTGTGGCTGCGGGCCCGGGTGCCGACGCTGGTGGCGCGGGTCGGGTCGGGCGCGGGCCGTCCGCTGCTCGACGTCGACCCCGCCGGGTCTCTGGCCCGCCTCGACGCCCAGCGCCGCCCGCTGTACGAGGAGGTGGCCGACATGGCCGTCGACGTCGACGACCTCGACGTCCGCCAGGTCGTCGACGCCATCACCAGCCGGCTGGACCTGGAGCCGGCCCGGTGATCACCGTTCCCGTCGACCTGGGCGACCGGTCCTACGACGTGCTGGTGGGCACCGGTGCTCGGCACCGGCTGTGCGAGGTCCTGCCCACCGGCGTCACCCGGGCGGCGATCGTGAGCCAGCCCGACATCGACGTGGCGGTCGACGCCGGCGTCGAGCAGCGCGCCTTCCTCATGGACGCCGGCGAGCCGGCCAAGTGCCTGGAGACGGTCGAGGACCTGTGCCGGGCGTGGGCCCGGTGGGGCCTGACCAGGGCCGATGCCGTCGTCGCCGTCGGCGGGGGAGTGGTCACCGACACCGCCGGTTTCGCGGCGGCCGTGTACCACCGGGGGGTGGCCGTGGTGCACGTGCCCACCACCCTGCTCGGCATGGTCGACGCCGCCGTCGGTGGCAAGACAGGCGTGAACCTGCCCGAGGGCAAGAACCTGGTGGGCGCCTTCTGGCAGCCCTCGGCGGTGCTGTGCGACATCGAGGTGCTCTCGACCCTCCCACCCCGTGAGTACCGCAGCGGCCTCGGCGAGATGGCCAAGTACGCGTTCCTCGGCGTCGACGACCTGCCCGACCTCCCGCTGGACGAGGCGGTCGCCGCGTGCGTGCGGTGCAAGGCCGACCACGTGGGCGCCGACGAGCTCGACGTCAACGGCCGCCGGGCCCTTCTCAACTACGGCCACACCCTCGCCCACGCCCTGGAGACCGCCGGCCGCTACGACCTCCGCCACGGCGAGGCGGTGGCGGTCGGGCTGGTGTTCGCCGCCCGGCTGGCCCGCCGGCTGGGCCGGGTGGACGACGAGCGGATCGCCGAGCACCTGGCCGTGGTCGACGGGTACGGCCTGGACCACGCCCTTCCGTCCGGCGTCGACCCCGCCGAGCTGGTGCTGCTCATGGGCCGGGACAAGAAGGTGGTGGACGGTCTGACCTTCGTGCTCGACGGGCCCCGCGGCCTGGAGGTCGTGGCGGGCGTCGACCCCGACGCCGTCGCCGCCACCCTCGACGAGATGCG
This sequence comes from uncultured Acidimicrobiia bacterium, assembly GCA_963825765.1. Taxonomy (GTDB): domain Bacteria; phylum Actinomycetota; class Acidimicrobiia; order Acidimicrobiales; family AC-14; genus CAWGUU01. The sequence continues at coordinate 509,333 of CAWGUU010000003.1, read as the reverse complement.
CCCCTGATGGGAAGGGTGACAGCGTCGTCGGCGGCGGGCCGGCCCCTCGTGCTCCTCCTGTCGGGCGCCAACCTCAACCTGCTGGGCGTGCGGGAGCCCGAGATCTACGGCACCGACACGCTCCAGGACCACGCCGACCTGGCCACGGCCACCGCCGAGCGGCTCGGGCTCGACCTCGAGTACCTCCAGTCCAACGCCGAGAGCGAGCTGGTGGAGGCCATCCACGCCGCCCGCGGCCGGGCGGCGGCGATCATCGTCAACCCGGGGGCGCTCGGCCACTACGCCTGGTCGCTGCACGACGCCCTCGCCGCCTTCGAGGGGCCCGTCGTCGAGCTGCACATCTCCAACCCCGACGCCCGTGAGCCGTGGCGGCGAACGTCGGTGATCACACCGGTGGCCACCGGGAACATCTCGGGCTTCGGCGGCCACGGCTACGAGCTGGCCGTGGAGGCCGTGTCCAGGCTGCTGACGTGACCCTCGCGTTCGCCTCCATGGACGTAGTCGGCCGCATCCCGCGCCTCCGCGACCGGCTCGACGGCGCCGGCTGCGACGCCCTGCTGGTCACCCGCCTCGTCAACATCCGCTACCTCACCGGCTTCACCGGTTCGGCGGCCGTGCTGCTGGTCACGCCCGACGGCGTGGTGTTCGTCACCGACGGCCGCTACGCGGAGCAGTCCGCCGAGCAGCTGACGGCCGCCGGGGTCGACGCGGCCGTCGAGATCGGCCTCACCGGCGCCGCCCAGCGGGACACCCTGCAGGCGACGGTGGCCGCCGCCGGCATCGCGAGGCTGGGCCTCGAGGCCGACGACGTCACGTGGGCCCGCCAGCGCCGCTTCGCCGACGAGTGGTTCCCTGCCGCCGAGCTGGTGGCCACCGAGGGGCTGGTCGAGGGCCTGCGCAGGGTGAAGGACGCCGGCGAGGTGGCCCGCATGGCGGAGGCGGCCCGCATCGCCGACGCCGCCCTGGCCGCCGTCCGCAGCCGCCTGGCTGCCAGGTTTCACCGCGTCGAGGACAGGCCGACGGAGGAGGCCGTGGCCGTCGAGCTCGACTTCGAGATGCGCCGCCTGGGGGCGTCGGGGTCGTCGTTCGAGACCATCGTGGCGTCGGGGCCCAACGGGGCCAAGCCCCACCACCGCCCGAGCAGCTCGTCGATCCGGCCCGGCGAGCTGGTCGTGGTCGACTTCGGCGCCGTCGTCGACGGGTACTGCTCGGACATGACCCGCACCCTGTGCGTCGGCGAGCCGGCATCGCCGGTCGCGGCCCGGATGGTCGAGGTGGTGGCCGAGAGCCAGCGGGCCGGCGTTGCCGCGGTGCGGGCCGGCGTGGAGGGCAAGGACGTCGACGCCGCCTGCCGGGCGGTCATCGCCGACGCCGGCTGGGCCGACGCCTTCGTCCACGGCACCGGCCACGGCGTCGGCCTCGAGATCCACGAGGCGCCGCGGGTGGCGTCCACGTCGCCGGACACGCTGGCGGCCGGCAACGTCGTCACGGTCGAGCCCGGTGTCTACCTGCGCGAGCATGGCGGGGTCCGCATCGAGGACACCGTGGTCGTCACCCCCGACGGCTGCACCGTCCTCACCAACGCCCCCAAAGACCTAGTGATCGGCTGATGATTCGACCTCACTCGTTCGCTTCGCTCACTCCGTTCGGTCGAGCTGCTCGTGCTCCGGGCGCCGGCGGAGCCGGCACCCTTCGCGCTGTCCTTCTCAGACCGCCAGCCAACGAGGCCGCCTGCGGCGGCGAACAGCGGCCGGCGGCATCGACGAGACTGCTCTGATGGCAAACGTCTCCACCAACGACCTGAAGAACGGGATGGCCCTCCAGCTGTCCGAAGGGCTCTACACCGTCGTCGAGTTCCAGCACGTGAAGCCGGGCAAGGGCGGTGCGTTCGTACGCACCAAGCTCAAGAACGTCCGCACCGGCGCCACCCTCGACCGCACCTACCGGGCCGACGAGAAGCTCGAGCAGAAGATCATCGACAAGCGGGAGATGCAGTACCTGTACCGGGAGTCGGCGCATTACATCTTCATGGACAACTCCACGTACGACCAGCTCAACGTCGACGCCCCCACCGTCGGCGCCGCCGCCCAGTTCCTCAAGGAGGGCGACTCCGCCGTCCTCCAGGTCACCGACGACGAGGTCGTCGGCGTCGACCTGCCCGCCGCGGTGGAGCTGACCGTGAGCGAGACCGAGCCCGGCGTCCAGGGCGACAGGGTGTCGGGCGCCCGCAAGCCGGCAACCCTCGAGACAGGCCTGGTGGTCCAGGTACCCCTCTTCGTCAACCCCGGGGACCGGATCAAGGTGGACACCCGCTCCGGGGACTACCTGACCCGGGTGTAGTGACCAAGGGGATCGCCGCCACGCGGCGCCAGTCGCGGGAGCGGGCGATGGAGCTGCTGTACGAGGCCGACGCCAAGGACATGACGCCCGCCGACGTCCTCGCCGACCTGCCGGTGGAGCCGGCCCAGTTCGCCATCGACCTGGTCAGCGGAGTGGGCCTCCACCAGGCCGAGCTCGACGGCTGGATCAGCCGGTTCGCCCGCGACTGGACCCTCGACCGCATGCCCGCCCTCGACCGGGCGCTGCTGCGGATGGGGGCGTTCGAGCTGGCCCACCGCCCCGACGTCCCGACCGGCGCGGTGATCTCCGAGGCCGTCGAGCTGGCCCAGCGCTATTCCACCGACGACTCCAGCCGCTTCGTGAACGGCGTCCTGGCCAGCATCGCCGCCGCCGTCCGCCCGCAGCCCTGTTGAAGTTCTGCTCGCGATCGACCCCCCTATGACCCGGAGTTGCGCGAGCAGAAAGCGGTGGTCGGCGGATAGCGTTCCCGCTACGCGGCTGGAGCGAGGCGAGGAGGCGACACATGGACACCCGCAAGCTTGGTGCGGAGCTGCTCGGCACGTTCTGGCTCGTGTTCGCCGGGTGTGGCGCGGCGGTGCTGGCCGCCAACTTCGCGCCGGGGACGAACCTGGGCATCGGCCTCGTCGGCGTGAGCCTCGCCTTCGGCCTCGCCGTGCTGAGCGCGGCGTACGCCTTCGGGCACATCTCCGGCGGGCACTACAACCCCGCCATCACCCTGGGCCTGGTCGTCGGGAAGCGCTTCAACCTGCACGACGCGGCGCCCTACATCGTCGTCCAGCTGGTCGGCGCGCTGGCGGGCGCCGCGGTCCTGGCCGTCATCGCCACGGGCGTCGACGGGTTCTCCATCAAGGGGTCGGGCTTCGCCGCCAACGGCTACGGCGACCTCTCGCCCGGCGGCTACAACCTGCTGGCCGCCTGCGTGGTCGAGGTGGTGATGACCGCCATCTTCCTGATCGTGGTCATGGGCGCCACCCGCGACGGCGCCCCCAAGGGCACCGCCCCGGTGGCCATCGGGCTGGCGCTCACCCTTATCCACCTGGTGTCGATCCCCGTCACCAACACGTCGGTGAACCCGGCCCGCTCGACGTCGCAGGCGATCTTCGCCGGCGGCGACTACCTGGTCCAGCTCTGGCTGTTCTGGCTGGCACCGGTCGTCGGGGGCATCCTCGGCGCCCTGATCTACCGCGGCCTGTTCGGCGTCCCCGAGGAGGACATCGAGCGGCCGGTCAGCGGCGACCCCGACGCCGCCGCCGCCTGACGCCGCCGGCGGGGCCCGTCAAGGGCGGGCGCGCCCGGTGCAGCCCGGCGATCCGTCCAGGAGCGGCCCGGGTCGGGGTCCGGGCCCTGCTGCTCGGTCGTGGGGTATCATCGGGGCACCGTTAACGCCGGTCCCGAGAGGCCGGCACGGACAAAGGAGCCGACGTTTGGCCGAACGAGAACGCGCCGCGACGCCCCCGTACGGGGGCGTTTTCGTTGCCCGGGCCCAGGTCATGGACGCCGAGGACATGCGCCGGGCCGTCACCCGCATCGCCCACGAGATCGTGGAGCGCAACCACGGCCTCGACGGGGTGGTGGTCGTCGGGCTGCAGACGGGCGGGGTCCCGCTGGCCCGCCGCCTGGCCGAGGCCCTGTCGGCGGTGGAGGGGGTCGACGTCCCCGTCGGCAGCCTCGACGTGGCCTTCTACCGGGACGACATCGGCCTGCGGCCGGTGATGCCCCAGGCCGTCACCGAGGTGCCCGTCGACCTCACCGGGAAGGTGGTTGTGCTCGTCGACGACGTGCTCTTCACCGGTCGCACGGTGCGCGCCGCCCTCGACGCCCTCAACGACTACGGCCGGCCCCGGGCCGTGCAGCTGGCGGTGATGGTCGACAGGGGCCACCGCGAGCTGCCAATCCGCCCCGACTACGTGGGCAAGAACCTGCCCACCGCCCGGGAGGAGATCGTCGACGTGAGCGACGACGGCGTCGCCGTGGGCGAGAAGCGGGGTCGGGCATGACCATGACGACGGCAGCCCCCCCGAACTCTGCCCCCCAGAATCTGCGGAGCACGAACCTGCTTTCGGTCGGCGACCTGGGCCGCGACGGCATCGAGGAGGTGCTGCGGGTCAGCGACTCCTTCGTCGAGGTCAGCGCCCGGGCCATGCCCAAGGTGCCCGCCCTGCGGGGACGCACGGTCGTCTCCCTCTTCTTCGAGGAGTCGACCCGCACCCGCCTGTCCTTCGAGGCCGCGGCCAAGCGGCTGTCGGCCGACACCATGAACTTCTCGGTGTCGACGTCGTCGGTGAAGAAGGGCGAGTCGCTCCGCGACACGGTGCAGACGATCGGCGCCATGGGGGTCGACGCCCTCGTCGTCCGCCACTCCTCCGCCGGTGTGCCGTGGCAGGTGGCCTCGTGGGTCGACTGCTCGGTGGTCAACGCCGGCGACGGGTGGCACGAGCACCCCACCCAGGCCCTGCTCGACTGCTACACGATCAAGCGGGAGCTGGGGCCCCTCGGCGGGCTGCGCATCGCCATCGTGGGCGACGTCAAGCACTCCCGGGTGGCCCGCTCCAACGTCCTTGCCTTCACCATGCTGGGCGCCGACGTCACCCTGGTCGCCCCGCCGACCCTGATGCCCCCCAGCCTCGACGGCTGGCCGGTGGCGGTGAGCACCGACCTCGACGCGGTGCTGCCGAAGGCCGACGTCGTCTACCTGCTCAGGATGCAGGCCGAGCGCCAGACCGAGGCCCTGCTGCCGTCGCTGCGGGAGTACACCGCCCGCTACGGGCTCACCCGCGACCGGGCCCGCCTGCTGTCCGAGGACGCCCTGGTGATGCACCCCGGGCCGATGAACCGGGGGGTGGAGATCGCGGCCGACGTGGCCGACCTGCCCCGCAGCACGATCACCCGGCAGGTGGCCAACGGCGTGGCCGTCCGCATGGCCGTCCTGTTCCTCCTCCTCGGGGCCGAACCGCGTGCCTGAGGTGCTGATTCGCGGCGGGACGGTCATCGACGCCACCGGATCCCGCCGGGCCGACGTGCTCGTGAGCGGCGGGCAGGTGGCCGGAGTGGCACCGTCGATCGACCCGCCGGCGGGCGCCACGGTCCTCGATGCCGGCGGGTGCGTCGTGGCCCCCGGCCTGGTCGACCTCCACGCCCACCTGCGCCAGCCCGGGAAGGAGGAGGCCGAGACGGTCGAGACCGGCGCCCGGGCCGCCGCCCTGGGCGGCTACACCGCGGTCGTGGCCATGCCGAACACCGACCCGCCCATCGACAGCGCGGGGGTGGTGCGGGAGGTGCTGGAGCTGGGGCTCGGGTCGGCGTGCGACGTCCGGGTGGCGGGCGCCATCACCCGCGGCCGGCGGGGCGAGGAGCTGGCGCCGATGGCCGAGATGGCGGCCCTGGGCGTGCGCCTGTTCACCGACGACGGCACCGGCGTCCAGGACACGCTGCTGATGCGCCGGGCCCTGGAGTACGCCTCCGCCCTCGGCGTCACCCTGGCCCAGCACTGCGAGGACGCGGCCCTGGCCAGCGGTGGCCAGATGCACGAGGGGGAGTGGTCGAGCCGCCTCGGCCTGCCCGGGATACCGGCCGAGGCCGAGGAGCTGATGGTCATGCGCGACATCGCCCTGGCCCGGCTCACCGCCACCCTCGGCGGGCGGATCCACTTCCTGCACCTGTCCACCGCCGGATCGGTGGCCCTGGTGCGGGAGGCCAAGGCCGGCGGGCTGGCGGTGACGGCCGAGGCCGCGCCCCACCACTTCACCCTCACCGACGCCGCCGTGGCCAACTACGACAGCGGGTTCAAGGTGAACCCGCCGCTGCGGCCGGCCCGCCACGTGGCTGCGATCAAGGCCGGCCTGGCCGACGGCACCATCGACGCGATCGCCACCGACCACGCCCCCCACGCCCAAGAGGACAAGGAGCAGCCCTTCGACCAGGCCCCGCCGGGGATGCTGGGGCTGGAGACGGCTCTGTCCCTGGCGCTGTGCGAGCTGGAGCTGCCGATCGAGCAGGTCCTGGCCCTGCTGTCGTGGCGACCGGCCCGCATCGCCGGCCTGGAGGGAGTCCACGGTGGGCCCGTCGCCGAGGGCCGTCCCGCCAACCTGTGCGTCATCGACCCGGCGGCCACGTGGGTGGTCGAGCCGGAGGCCCTGGCCAGCCGCAGCCGCAACACGCCCTACGCCGGCCGCAAGCTCACCGGCCGCAACCGCCACACCGTCCTGCGGGGCGAACCGGTGGTCGTCGACGGGGAAGCCCAGCGGTGAGTGTGCAAAAAGGCAGCTATTTGCGACCTTTCTGCACACTCGACTGCCTGGTGCAGCCGTGACAGCCCCGTCAGACAGGCCCGAAGCCCTTCTGGTTCTGGCCGACGGCACCGTCTTCGAGGGCGAGGCGGTGGGCGCGACCGCCGCCGTCGCCACCGGCGAGGTCGTCTTCAACACCGTGCTGAGCGGCTACCAGGAAGTTCTCACCGACCCGTCCTACGCCGGCCAGGTGATCGCCTTCACCTACCCCCACATCGGCAACTACGGCGTGACGCCGCTGGACGCCGAGAGCCGCCGGCCGTTCTGCCGGGGGATCGTGGTGCGTGACCTGACTCGGCGCCCGTCGAACTGGCGCAGCATGATGGACCTCGACAGCTGGCTCCGGGTCACCGGCGTCCCCGGCATCACCGGCGTCGACACCCGCCGCCTCACCCGCCACATCCGTGAGGCAGGGTCGATGCCCTGCGCCTTCGGCACCGCCGACGAGCTCACCCTCAAGTGGGCCGCCAACAACGAGCCCGGCACCGACGGCGTCGACCTGGTCTCCGAGGTGACGACCGCGGTGGAGTACCCGGTGGGCGACGGGCCGCTGTCGGTCGTCGCCTACGACTTCGGCATCAAGACCAGCATCCTGCGGCTGCTGTCGGAGATCGCCACGGTCGAGGTCGTCCCCGCCTCCACGCCCGCCCACGAGGTGCTCGACCGGGAACGGCGGCCCGACGGGGTCTTCCTGTCCAACGGCCCCGGCGACCCCGCCGCCGTCACCTACGCCATCGACGCCATCGCCGACCTGGTCGGACAGGTCCCCGTGTTCGGGATCTGCCTCGGCCACCAGCTGCTGGCGTCGGCCCTGGGCGGCGCCACCTACAAGCTGCCGTTCGGCCACCACGGCGGCAACCACCCGGTCAAGCGGCTGGCCGACGGCGCGGTCGAGATCACCAGCCAGAACCACAACTACGCGGTGGCCGACGGGTCGGTGGACGCCGCCGACGTCACCCACCGCAACCTCAACGACGGCGTGGTCGAGGGCCTGCGCTGCCGCGACGCCGCCGCCTTCAGCGTCCAGTACCACCCCGAGGCCGGCCCCGGCCCCCACGACGCCCGCTACCTGTTCGAGGACTTCCGCACGCTGATGGCGGGCGGCGCCTGATGCCCAAGCGCACCGACATCTCCTCGATCCTGCTGATCGGATCGGGGCCGATCGTGATCGGCCAGGCCTGCGAGTTCGACTACTCCGGCACCCAGGCCTGCCGGGCCCTGCGGGCCGAGGGCTACCGGGTGATCCTCGTCAACTCCAACCCGGCGACGATCATGACCGACCCCGACTTCGCCGACCGCACCTACATCGAGCCCCTGACGCTCGACGTGCTGACCGCCATCGTCGAGCGGGAGCGGCCCGACGCCGTGCTGCCCACGCTGGGCGGCCAGACCGGTCTCAACCTGGCCATGCAGCTCCACGAGGCGGGCGTGCTCGAAGAATTCGGCGTCGAGCTGATCGGGGCCTCGGCCGAGGCCATCCGCACCGCCGAGAACCGGGAGCTGTTCAAGGCGGCCATGACCGAGATCGGCCTGGCCGTACCGCCCTCCGGCTTCGCCTACGCGGTGCACGAGGCGGCCAAGGTGGGCGACGAGGTCGGCTACCCGGTGATCGTGCGGCCGTCGTTCATCCTGGGCGGCGGCGGCACCGGCATCGCCGCCGACTCCGACGAGCTGGTGCGGCTGGCCGAGGAGGGCCTGGCCGCCAGCCCCATCTCCGAGATCCTGATCGAGCGGTCGATCGCGGGGTGGAAGGAGTACGAGCTGGAGGTCATGCGGGACAAGGCCGACAACTGCGTGGTCGTCTGCTCGATCGAGAACTTCGACCCGATGGGCGTCCACACCGGCGACTCCATCACCGTGGCCCCGGCCCAGACCCTGTCCGACGTCGAGTACCAGCGCATGCGCGACGCCGCCTTTGCCTGCATCCGCCGCATCGGCGTCGACACCGGCGGGTCCAACATCCAGTTCGCGGTCAACCCGGCCGACGGCGAGATGGTCGTCATCGAGATGAACCCGCGGGTGTCGCGGTCCAGCGCCCTCGCCTCCAAGGCCACCGGGTTCCCCATCGCCAAGATCGCCGCCCGCCTGGCCGTCGGCTACACGCTCGACGAGATCCCCAACGACATCACCCGCCGCACGCCGGCCAGCTTCGAGCCCACCATCGACTACGTGGTCACCAAGATCCCCCGGTGGGCGTTCGAGAAGTTCCCCGGGACGCCCGACGTGCTCGGCACCCGCATGCAGTCGGTGGGCGAGGCCATGGCCATCGGCCGGACGTTCCCGGAGTCGCTGCAGAAGGGGCTCCGCTCGCTCGAGCACGGCCGCTGGGGGCTGAACTGCGACCCGGGCGAGGCCAGCCTCGACGGCATCGACGTCGACGAGCTGGTGGCCCGGGCCGCCATCGCCACCCCCGACCGGCCGTTCCACCTGGAGGCGGCCCTGCGCCGGGGCATCAGCGTGGAGCGGCTGCACGAGGCCACCAAGGTCGACCCCTGGTTCCTCGACCAGATCGCCTCCATCACCGCCGAGCGGGGCCGGCTGGCCGACCTCGGCTTCGGCGACATGTCCAGTCGGCACTGGCGGCGGGCCAAGCGGCTCGGCTTCTCCGACGCCCAGCTGGCCTGGCTGTGGGACGAGCCCGAGGACGACGTGCGGGCCGCCCGCCTGGCCGCCGACGTGCGGGCCACGTTCAAGACGGTCGACACCTGCGGCGCCGAGTTCGAGGCGGAGACGCCGTACCACTACGCCACCTACGAGGACGACGACGAGGCCCGGCCCGGCGCCCGCCCGACCGTGGTGATCCTGGGCAGCGGGCCAAACCGCATCGGACAGGGCATCGAGTTCGACTACTGCTGCGTCCACGCCAGCTTCGCCCTGCGCGACGCCGGCTTCGACACGGTGATGGTCAACTGCAACCCCGAGACCGTCTCCACCGACTACGACACCAGCGACCGACTGTTCTTCGAGCCGCTGACCCTCGAGGACGTCCTCAACGTGCTGGAGGTCGAAGGTGCCGGCGACCTGGTCGGGGTGATCGTGGCTCTCGGCGGGCAGACGCCGCTCAAGCTGGCCGGGCGCATCCCCGAGCACCTGGTGCTGGGCACCCGGCCGGCGGCGATCGACGAGGCCGAGGACCGCGAGCGGTGGAGCGCCCTGTGCGCCCGCCTGGAGATTCCGCAGCCGGCGGGCGGCACCGCCGTCTCCCTGGCCCAGGCCCGGGCCATCGTCGAGCGCATCGGCTACCCGGCGCTGGTGCGACCGTCCTACGTGCTGGGCGGCCGGGCCATGGAGATCGTCTACAGCGACGAGGACCTGGCCCGGGCCATGGCCGAGCTGGCAACGTTCGGCTCCGCCGACCAGGCAGGCACGGCCGGGACCCTGGGCCGGGAGGGCGGGCTGTCGGCCGAGCGGCCGGTGCTCGTCGACCGGTTCCTGGAGGACGCCATCGAGGTCGACGTCGACGCCATCCGCGACGGCACCGGCGAGGTGCTGATCGGCGGGATCATGGAGCACGTCGAGGAGGCTGGGGTCCACTCGGGCGACAGCGCCTGCGCCCTGCCCCCGCCGACACTGTCCGACGAGGTCGATCGCCGTCATCGAGGGTCATACCCGGGCCATCGCCGAGGCGCTGGACGTGCGAGGCCTGGTGAACGTCCAGTACGCGGTGAAGCAGGGCCAGGTGTTCGTCATCGAGGCCAACCCCCGGGCGTCCCGGACGGTGCCGTTCGTGGCCAAGGCCACCGGCGTCCCGCTGGCCAAGGTGGCGGCGAGGGTGATGGTCGGGGCCACGCTGGCCGCGCTGCGGGCCGAGGGCCTGGTGCGGCCGCCGATCAACGACGGCCACGTCTCGGTCAAGGAGGCGGTGCTGCCGTTCAACCGCTTCCCCAACGTCGACACCCTGCTGGGGCCGGAGATGCGGGCCACCGGCGAGGTCATGGGCATCGCCACCACCGTCGGGCTGGCCTTCGCCAAGAGCCAGGCGGCGGCCGGCGACAAGCTGCCCGCCGGCGGCACGGTGTTCTTCTCGCTGTCGGACCGGGACAAGCCCGGCGGTCTGGTGGCGGCCCGGCGGTTCGTCGACCTCGGGTTCTCGGTGGTGGCCACCAGCGGCACCGGCCGGTACCTGGTCGACAACGGCGTCCCGGTGGTCGACTCGGTGGCCAAGGTGGGGGAGCCGGGACGCTCCGCCGTCGACCGCATCGCCCGGGGGGAGATCGACCTGGTGGTGAACACGCCACGGGGTCGCGGCCCGAGGGCCGACGGCGCCTACATCCGCACCGCGGCCAGCGTCCACAAGGTGCCGTGCCTGACGACAGTGGCAGCGGCGCTGGCCGCCGCCAACGGCATCGCCGACGTCGCCGTCCACGGGCTACCCGTCATGTCTTTGCAGGAGTGGCACGGCCGGTGAGATCGAAACCGGATATGGCCACGACGGTGGGCACGGTCGCCCTGCCCAACCCGGTCATGACCGCCTCCGGCACCTCGGGCCACGGCGCCGAGCTGGGCGCCTACTTCGACCTGTCGACCCTTGGGGCGGTGGTGGTGAAGTCGTTGTCGGCCGAGCCGTGGCCGGGGAACCCCGCCCCTCGGGTGCACGAGACCGACGCCGGGATGCTCAACAGCGTGGGCCTGCAGAACCCCGGCGTGGAGGCGTGGGTCGAGGAGGAGCTGCCGGCGCTGCTGGCCACCGGCGCCCGGGTGGTGGCCAGCATCTGGGGCAGCACGCTGGCCGGTTACGAGAAAGCGGCGGCGGCGTTGGCCGGCGTGTCCCCGCAGGTGGTGGCCGTGGAGGTCAACCTGAGCTGCCCCAACCTGGAGCACGGCCGGCACATGTTCGCCTCCGATGCCTCGGCCACGCGGGAGGCGATGGAGGCTACGGCCGGGTGCGGCCGGCCCCGGTGGGCCAAGCTCAGCCCCAACGTCACCGACATCACCGAGATCGCGGGGGCGGCGCTCACCGGCGGTGCCGACGCCCTTACCCTGGTCAACACCGTCAAGGGCATGGCCATCGACCCTGTCACCCACCGGCCCCGGCTGGGCGCCGGCGGTGGGGGACTGTCGGGGCCCGCCATCCGGCCGGTGGCGGTGCGGGCCCTCTACGACTGCCGCCAGGCCTTTCCCCTGGCCCCCCTGGTGGGCGTGGGCGGGGTGGCCACCGGCGAGCATGCCGTCGAGCTGCTGCTGGCCGGGGCCGACGCCGTCCAGGTCGGCACCGCCACCTTCGCCGACCCCCGGGCCCCGGCGAGGATCCTCGACGAGCTGCGGCGCTGGTGCCGGCGCCGGGGCGTCACGAGCGTGTCGGATCTGCTAGGAGGGGCGCATGGAGCTCCGTGATCGCTTGGTCCTGGCCCTCGACGTCGACGACCTGGTGGCCGCCCTGCGCCTGGCCGACCAGCTGCGGCCGTGGTTCTCGGTGGCCAAGGTGGGCCTCGAGCTGTTCACCGCCGCCGGCCCCGACGCGGTGACGTCGGTGTCCGACGCCGGCTTCCAGGTCTTCCTCGACCTCAAGCTCCACGACATCCCCACCACCGTCAAGAAGTCGGCGCGCGTGGCGGGTGCCCTGGGGGCGTCCTTCCTCACCCTCCACGCCCGGGCCGGCGCGGTCATGCTGCGGGCCGGCGTCGAGGGCCTGCGCGAAGGGGCGTCCGCCGGGGGCCTGCCCGAGCCCACCGCTCTCGCCGTCACGATCCTCACCAGCGACGCCGACGCCCCCGCCCACATCCTCGGGGGACGGGTGGCCGCCGCGGTCGAGGCCGGCTGCGGCGGCGTGGTGGTGGCCGCCGACGACGTCCACGAGGCCAAGCAGCTGGCCCCCCGCCTGCTGGCGGTCGTGCCCGGCATCCGGCTGCCCTCCGGCAGCACCCACGACCAGGCCCGCGCCGCGTCCCCGCGCCAGGCCCTCGACGCCGGCGCCGACATGATCGTGGTGGGCCGGGCCGTCACCGCCGCCGCCGACCCCCAGGCCGCCGCCGCCGCCCTGTACGAGTCCCTCACCGCCGACGCCTGACCCTCGCCGGCGTCCGGTCGGCGCCTGTTCAGGCTGGCCAGGGCATCGCTTGCGCCTGTCGCGCTAGGGTTCCCGCCATGCCGCTGCCCCCCCCTCTGTCACCCGAGGCCCGAGCGAAAGCGCTCGAGAAGGCTGCCGCCGCCCGCCGGCAGCGCGCCGAGCTGAAGGACAGGCTCAAGATGGGCTCGCTCACGCTCAAGGAGCTCATCGAACAGGGCGACAACAACGAGACCGTCGGCAAGATGAAGGTGCTGACGGTGCTCGAGTCGCTGCCCGGAGTCGGCAAGGTGCGGGCCCGCCGGCTCATGGACGAGTTCAAGATCAGCGAGGCCAGGCGGGTCCGTGGCCTCGGCGCCCAGCAGCGCGAGGCGCTGCTCAAGCACTTCCCCGGCGACTCGTAACGCTCGGGGGGCCTGCCCCCCGAGTTCCCCCCGAAGTCCAAACGCAGGTCCTCCGCCATTGGCGGGGGAAGCACGGGGGCCGCTGGTATCCTGGACGACGCACCGTCCGGCGACGGCGCCCCATCGACGCCGCCGCCACCCCGTCAGGAGTCCCATGTCGTCTGAGCGCGCCAGCATGATCCACCCGCCCATCGAGGACCTCCTCGACAAGGTCGACTCGAAGTTCAGCCTGGTCAGCCTGGCCGCCAAGCGCGGCCGCCAGATCAACTCGTACTTCAGCCAGCTGGGCGAGGGCCTCGGCGCCATCGTGCCCCCCCAGGTGGCGTCGGTGTCCCGCAAGCCGCTCTCCATCGCCCTCGAGGAGATCGCCGCCAGCAAGATCACCTTCGTCCGTCCGGAAGAGACCGAGGAAGCGATCAAGTAGGCGGCATGGCCCCCGCCCCCCGGGTGGTCCTCGGAGTCTGCGGGAGCATCGCCGCGTACAAGGCCGTCGAGGTCTGTCGTCGCCTGGTGGACGCCGGCGCCCACGTGATCCCCGTCATGACCGCCGACGCCGGCCGGTTCATCGGCGAGGTGACCCTGTCGTCACTGGCGTCCGAGCCCGTCCGCACGTCCCTCTGGCCAAGTCACAGTGGGTCAGCAGAGGACCCCGTCCCCCACATCGCTCTGGCCCGGACCGCCGACGTCGTGCTTGTGGCGCCCGCCACCGCCCGCCTGCTCGGGTCGTACGCGGCCGGCATCGCCGACGACCTGCTCACCGCCACCCTGCTGGCCACCAGGGCCCCGGTCGTGGTCTGCCCGGCCATGCACACCGAGATGTGGGAGCACCCCGCCACCCGGCACAACGTGGCCGTGCTGCGGCAGCGGGGCGTCCACGTCGTCGACCCCGACACCGGCAAGCTGGCGGCGGGCGACGTCGGCGCGGGCCGCCTCCCCGACGCCGACCGCATCGTGGCCGAGGTCATGGCCGTGCTCGCTCAGGGACGGGACCTCGCCGGCCGCCGCATCCTCGTCACCGCCGGTGGCACCCGCGAGCCCATCGACCCCGTCCGTTTCCTGGGCAACCGCTCGTCGGGCAAGCAGGGCGAAGCCGTCGCGGTGGAGGCCGCCCGCCGGGGCGCCCAGGTCGTGCTGGTCACCACGGCGGTCGACCGCCCTGCCCCGTCCGGCGTCGACGTCGTCCACGTGGAGACGTCGGCCCAGATGGAGGAGGCCGTCATGGCCCGCCACCTCCACGCTGACGCCGTGGTCATGGCCGCGGCCGTCGCCGACTTCCGCCCCAAGCTGGCCGCCGAGCGCAAGCTGCGCAAGGACGAGGGCGTGCCCGACATCGTGCTCGAACCGACCACCGACATCCTGGCCGCCCTGGGCCGGGCCAAGCCGCCGGGTCAGGTCCTGGTGGGCTTCGCGGCGGAGACCGACGACGTCCGGGAGCGGGCCGTGGCAAAGTTGCGGGCCAAGCGGCTCGACGCGATCGTTGCCAACGACGTCACCATCGCCGGGGCGGGCTTCTCGGACGACACCAACGCAGCAGTGATCATCGAGGCCGACGGGACCGAGCAGGACGTCCCGCTGACCTCGAAGGCGGCCCTGGCCGCCGTGGTACTCGACCTGGTTTCCCGCCGGCTGGCGGCCAACGACGGAAGGAACACCCCTTGAGCAACTGGACGTTCACCTCGGAGTCGGTCACGGAGGGCCATCCCGACAAGATGGCCGACCAGGTCTCCGACGCCATCCTCGACGCCATCCTGGCCGAGGACCCGACGGGACGGGTGGCGTGCGAGACGCTGCTCACCACCGGCCTGGTGGTCGTCGCCGGCGAGATCACCACGCGGGCCTACGTCGACATCCCCAAGATCGTCCGCCAGACGGTGTGCGGCATCGGCTACGACCGCGAGTCCTACGGCTTCGACGGCAACACGTGCGGCGTGATCACCTCGATCGACGAGCAGTCGCCCGACATCAGCCAGGGCGTCACCACCGCCTACGAGGTGCGCAAGGGCACCAGCGGCGAGGACCAGATCAGCGCCCAGGGCGCCGGCGACCAGGGGATGATGTTCGGCTACGCCTGCGACGAGACCGAAGACCTCATGCCGCTGCCGATCTGGCTGGCCCACCGGCTGGCCCAGCGGCTGGCGGAGGTGCGCAAGGCCGGCGTGCTGCCCTACCTCCGGCCCGACGGCAAGACCCAGGTCACCTTCGAGTACGAGAACGGCAGGCCCGTCCGCCTGAAGACGGTGCTGATCTCCACCCAGCACCAGCCCGGCCTCGACAACGAGACCCTGCTCAAGCCCGACCTGCGCGAGCACGTCATCCACCCGCTGCTGCCCGAGCGGTTCGTCGACGACCGCTACCAGCTGCTGGCCAACCCCACCGGGAGCTTCGTGCTGGGCGGTCCCCACGCCGACACCGGCCTCACCGGGCGCAAGATCATCGTCGACACCTACGGCGGTGCCGCCCGCCACGGCGGGGGGGCGTTCTCCGGCAAGGACCCGTCCAAGGTCGACCGCTCCGCCGCCTACGCCGCCCGGTGGGTGGCCAAGCACATCGTGGCCAGCGGGGCCGCCACCCGGTGCGAGATCCAGGTCGCCTACGCCATCGGCGTGGCCCGACCGGTGTCGATCATGGTGGAGACGTTCGGGACCTCCACGATCGACCCCCACCAGATCGAGGCCATGATCGACCAGGTCTTCGACCTGCGGCCGGCGGCCATCATCCGCGACCTCGACCTGCGCCGGCCCATCTACCGCCGCACCGCCGCCTACGGCCACTTCGGCCGCAGCGACAAGGAGTTCTCCTGGGAGCACCTCAACCGGCTCGACGACGTGAAGAGCGCGCTGGGCCTGTAGAACCTCGTCGGTGCCAAATGGTTTGACGGTCGCGCGGGTCCTCACCGACGTCGCCGGCATCCCCAAGGAGTTCGACTACCTCGTCCCTCCCGAGATCGAGCACCGGGTGGAGATGGGGACGATGGTGCGGGTCCCGCTCGGAGGTCGCCGGGTGGGCGGGTGGGTGGTGTCGCTGTCCGACCAGGCCGCCACCGACCGGCCGCTGCGCCCGCTGGCCAAGGTCACCGGGTTCGGCCCGTCTGCGGACCTGGTCGACCTGGCCGGCTGGGCGGCCTGGCGATGGGCGGGGAGGCGGTCGGCGTTCCTGAAGACGGCGTCGCCGCCCGGGGCCGTCGTGGGTCTGCCGCCGCCGTCGCGAGGCGAGCGCCCGCCCGCCGCGCCCGCCGGGTCTCTCGCCGCCGACGCCTTCTCCTCCGAGGCGGTCGTCGTGGTCGCCCGGGTCCCTCCGGCGGACGACGTCATGCCGTTCGTGCTGGAGGCGGCCCGGCGGGAGGACGCCCTGGTGCTGGCTCCCTCGCTGGCGACGGCTGGTTTCCTCGCCGCCCGCCTGCGGCGCCTCGGCGTGGCGGTGGCGCAGGCGCCGCGGGACTGGACCCGGGCCGCGGCCGGCGGCTGCGTGGCGGTCGGCGCCCGCGCCGGGGCGTGGGCACCCCGTCCCCGGTTGGGCGCCGTCCTCGTGCTCGACGAGGCCGATGAGGCCTACCAGGAGGAACGGGCGCCCACGTGGAACGCTCGTGATGTCGCCGTCGAGCGGGCCCGCCGGGCGGGGGTGCCGTGCGTGCTCGTGGCGCCGGCGCCGTCGCTGGAGTCGCTGGCGATCCCGGGCTCCGTGCTGCTCACGCCCGCCCGCACCGCCGAGCGGGCGGGCTGGCCGGTGGTGGAGGTCGTCGACCGGCGCGCCGACCCGCCCGGTGCGGGGCTGTACTCGTCCCGGGTGGTCGACCTGATTCGCCAGGCGGGCCCGGGCCGGCGGGTGGTCTGCGTCCTCAATCGAAAGGGCCGGGCCCGGCTCCTGGCCTGCGCCGCCTGCGGCGAGCTGGCCCGGTGCGAGGTCTGCGAGGGCCCGGTGGCCGAGTCCGGCTCGGCGACGGCAGTTTCGATCACCCGCAGCGCCCCTGTCGGGCGGTTTTCGGCCGAATTCGGGGCGCGATCGACGCATCAAAGTTCGACTGAGCGTCTCGCGTGCCGGCGATGCGGCGCGGTGCGGCCGGTGGTGTGCACGAACTGCGGCGCCACCCGCTTGAAGACGCTGCGGGTGGGGGTCAGCCGCGCCCGGGAGGAGCTGGAGCTGCTGGCCGGGCTGCCGGTGGGCGAGGTCACGGCCGACACCGGAGGGCCGCTGCCCGACACGCCGGTATTGGTGGGCACCGAGGCCGTGCTGCACCGGGTGGCGGGGGCCCACGGGGTGGCGTTCCTCGACTTCGACCAGGAGCTGCTCGCCCCCCGCTACCGCGCCGGCGAGCAGGCCCTCGGGATGTTGACCCGGGCGGCGCGCCTGGTCGGCGGCCGCGACAGTGGGGGAAGGATCGTCGTCCAGACCCGCCTGCCCGGCCACGAGGTCCTCGACGGCGCCATCCACGCCGACCCGTCGAGGTTCACGGTGGTCGAGTCCGCCCGCCGGGCCGCCCTCCTGCTCCCGCCCGAGACGGCGATGGCTCTGGTCTCCGGGGAGCCCGCATCGGCCTTCATCGAAGGTGTGCACGGCGTCGAGGTCCTGGGCCCGTCCGACGGCCGCTGGCTCCTGCGCGCCCCCGACCACGCCACCCTGTCCGACGCCCTGGCCGCCGCCCCCCGTCCCCCAGGGAGGCTGCGGGTGGAGGTCGACCCCCGCCGGACCTGAACCCTTCCTCGAACTGGTGACGCAGAACCGCGCCTGGCGCGGTTGCACGTCACCGGTTGGGCTGGGGGTGGCGGGTAGCCTCGATCGATGTCCGTGTTCCCCATCCGTGAGTTCGGCGACCCCGTGCTCCGGTCGCCGGCGCGCGAGGTCACCGAGTTCGACGCCGACCTGCGGCGGTTGGCCGACGACATGCTCGAGACCATGTACGACGCCCCGGGGGTGGGGCTGGCGGCGCCCCAGATCGGCGTGCAGAAGCGCATGTTCGTCTACGACGTGGCCGACGGCAGCGGCCCCGGCGTCGTGATCAACCCGGTCCTGAGCGGCCACCAGGGCGAGTGGGACTACGTCGAGGGCTGCCTGTCGGTGCCCGACCTCCACTGGCCGATCCTGCGCCCCGAGCGGGTTCACCTCGACGCCTACGACCTCGACGGCAAGCCGTTCTCCCTGGACGGCGAGGAGCTGATGGCCCGCATGCTCCAGCACGAGGTCGACCACCTCGACGGCATCCTCCTCATCCAGCGGCTCGACCCGGTCCTGCGCAAGGAGGCCATGAAGACGCTGCGCCTCCGCGCTCTCGGGCTGAACCGCTAGGTAGGGCGGCACCCCTGCGGCTCGCCTACCTGGGCACGCCCGAGGTGGCCGTCGGCCCGCTGCGGGCGCTGGTCGCGGCGGGCCACGAGGTCGTCCTCGTCGTCAGCCAGCCCGATCGCCGCCGGGGACGGGGCAGCGCCCTCGTGCCGAGCCCGGTGAAGGCGGCGGCCCTGGAGCTGGGCCTCCCGGTGTCGGACCGGGTCGACGACGTGATCGACGCCGGGGCCGAGCTGGGCGTCGTGGTGGCCTTCGGCCGCCTGATCAAGCCCCACGTGCTCGACGCCGTGCCGATGGTCAACCTGCACTTCTCCCTCCTTCCCCGCTGGCGGGGGGCGGCCCCGGTCGAATGGTCGATCCTCAGCGGGGACAGAGTCACCGGCGCCGGCGTGATGGCGCTGGAGGCGGGCCTCGACACCGGTCCCGTCTACGCCGTCGAGGAGCTCGACATCGGGCCCGACGAGACGGCCGACGAGCTGCGGCAACGGCTGGCCGAAGCCGGCACCGCGCTCCTCGTGCGCCTGCTCGACGAGGGCCTGCCGGAGCCGACGCCACAGGAGGGCGAGACCACCTACGCCCGCAAGCTGGAGCCCGAGGACCACCACCTCGACTGGTCCCAGCCCGCCGCCCAGCTCCACCGGGTCGTGCGACTCGGCCAGGCGTGGACGACGTTCCGCGGCAAGCGCCTCCGCATCCTCAGAGCCCGGCCCGCCGAGGGCGACCTGCCACCCGGCGATATCGATCCCAGCGGCCTCCGGGTGGGCACGGGCGCCGGCCTGCTCGAGTTGGTCGAGGTCCAGCCCGAGGGGAAGGGGCCCCAGGCGGCGACCGCCTGGCGCAACGGTGCCCGCCTGCAGCCCGGAGAGCTGCTCGGGGCCTGACGCCTACGATCCAGCCCGTGAAGGCGAAGGTGCTCACGGTGTCCGACGGCGTCGTCGCCGGTACCCGTGAGGACCGTTCGGGCGCGGCGCTCACCCAGCGTCTGGAAGCCGCCGGCTACGACGTCGTCGAGCACCGGGCCGTGGCCGACGGCGTCGACTCGGTGGCCGCCGCCCTCAGCGAACTGACCGAACGGTTCGCCGGCCTGGTCGTCACCACCGGCGGCACCGGATTCGGCCCCCGCGACCTCACGCCCGAGGGCACCGACGCCGTCCTCGACCGCCGGGCCCCCGGCCTGGCCGAGGCCATGCGGCTGGCCAACCCGTCCAAGGGACGCCTCTCCCGGGGGACGGCGGGCACGATTGGTGCCTGCCTCGTTCTGAACACGCCGGGGTCCACCGCCGGCGCCGTCGAGTGCCTGGAGGCGGTGCTCGACGTGCTGCCCCACGCTCTCGAGCTCCTCGCCGGCCAGCCCACCGAGCACCCATGACTCCGGCTGACGACGGCGAGGCCATGGACCGGGCCATCGCCTTGGCCGCCACCGTCCGCACCACCACCTCGCCCAACCCGTGGGTGGGCTGCGTGATCGAGCCGGGCGGCTTCGAAGGCGCCACCCGGCCGCCCGGCGGGCCCCACGCCGAGATCGTCGCCCTCGACGCCGCCGGGGACAAGGCCGAAGGCGCCACGCTCTACGCCACCCTCGAACCGTGCGCCCACACCGGCCGAACGCCGCCGTGCGTCGACGCCATCCTCGCCGCCGGCATCGCCCGCGTCGTCGTCGGCGTGGAGGACCCCGACCCCAACGTCAGCGGAACCGGCATCGCACGCCTCCGCCACGCCGGCCTCCAGGTCGACGTCGGGTGCCGGGCAGACGAGGTACGGCCGCAGCTCGCCCCCTACCTCAAGCACCGCGCCACCGGACGGCCGTGGGTTGTGCTCAAGCTGGCCGCCACCCTCGACGGTCGCACCGCGGCGGCCGACGGCAGCAGCCGGTGGATCACCGGCGAGGAGGCACGGGCCGACGCCCACCGCTTGCGGGCCGAGAGCGACGCCGTCATCGTCGGGGCGGGCACGGTGCGCACAGACGACCCGGCCCTCACCGTCCGGAACGCGGAGGGAAGGGATCCACTCAGGGTCGTCCTCGGCCACGCGCCCCTCGACGCCAAGGTCCACCCGGCGATCGAGCTCCAGGGCGACCTCGGCGACGTCCTCGACGACCTGGGCCGCCGAGGCGTCCTCCAGGCCCTGGTCGAGGGCGGTGCCACCGTCGCCGGCGCCTTCCACCGGGCCGGGCTGGTCGACCGCTACGTCCTGTACCTGGCCCCGGCCCTGGCCGGCGGCGACGACGGGCGGCCGCTGCTCGCCGGCCCCGGCGCCCCGACGATCGACGACCTCTGGCGGGGGCGCATCGTGTCGGTCGACCGGCTGGGCGACGATCTCAGGCTGGAGGTCGAGTGTTCACCGGCCTGATAGAGGAGCAGGGCAGCCTGGCCCACCGCCATGGGCACCGGTTCACCTTCCAGGCGGCCACGCTCCTGGAGGACACCCGCCTTGGCGACTCGATCGCCGTCAACGGCTGCTGCCTCACCGTCGTCGACCTCGGTGCCGACGGGCAGTGGTCGGCCGACGTGGTCGACGAGACCCTCTCCCGCACCAACCTCGGCGACCTCCGCCCCGGCGACACCGTCAACCTCGAACGCCCCCTCCGCTTCGACGGCCGTCTCGGCGGTCACCTGGTGCAGGGCCACGTCGACGCGGTCGGCACCGTGGTGACCGCTGCGCCGATCCTCGAAATCAGCTCGCCGTCGACCCGCCTCATCGTCGAGAAGGGCTCTATCTCGGTCGACGGCGTCAGCCTCACGGTGGTTGACTTGACCGGCGACGGGTTCACGGTGGCCGTCATCCCCCACACCGCCGAGGCCACCACCCTCGGCCGGAGGAAGCCGGGGGATCGTGTCAACCTGGAGTTCGACCTGATCGCCAAGTACGTCGCCAAGTTCGTCGACCCGCTGATGGGAGGGAGGTAGGCCAGTGCCGTTCGCGCCGATCGAGAAAGCGGTGGCCGCCTTCGCCCGGGGCGAGATCGTCGTCGTCGTCGACGACGCCAGCCGGGAGAACGAGGGCGATCTCATCATCGCCGCCGAGTACGCCACTCCCGAGCGGATCGCCTTCTTTCTGAACCACACGTCGGGCGTGATCTGCATGCCGATGCTGGGCGAGCGCCTCGACGAGCTCGAGCTGCCGCCGATGGTGCTCGACAACACCGAGTCCAACCGCACCGCCTTCACCGTCTCGGTCGACGCCCGCAACTTCACCACGACGGGGATCTCGGCCGCCGACCGCTCGGCCACCGTCGGCGCCCTCATCGACCCCGCCACCCGGCCCGTCGACCTGGCCCGCCCCGGCCACGTCTTCCCGCTGCGCTACCGCGAAGGCGGCGTGCTCAAGCGCAGCGGTCACACCGAGGCCGCCGTCGACCTGGCCCGCCTGGCCGGGCTCTACCCCGCAGGCGTCCTGTGCGAGGTGGTCACCGAGGACAAGACCGAGATGGCCCGGCTCCCCGAGCTCGAGCGCTTCGCCGACACCCACGGGCTCCTGCTGATCAGCATCGCCGACCTCATCCGCTACCGCCGCCAGTCCGAGAAGCTGGTCCGGCGGGTGGCCGAGGCCCGCATCCCCACCCAGTGGGGCGACTTCACCTGCTACGTCTACGAGTCGCTCCTCGACGGCGACCAGCACCTGGCCCTGGTGCGGGGGGCGGTGCAGGGCACCGAGAACGTGCTGGTCAGGGTCCATTCCGAGTGCCTCACCGGCGACGTGTTCGGCTCGCTGCGCTGCGACTGCGGCCTGCAGCTGGCCGCCGCCATCGAGCGGGTGGCCGAGCACGACATGGGTGTCGTGGTCTATCTGCGGGGCCACGAGGGCAGGGGCATCGGCATCGCCCACAAGCTGCGGGCCTACACGCTCCAGGACGAGGGCCACGACACCGTCGACGCCAACATCGAGCTCGGCCTCCCCGTCGACAGCCGCGAGTACGGCATCGGCGCCCAGATCCTCGTCGACCTCGGCATCACCACCATGCGCCTCCTCACCAACAACCCGGCCAAGTACGGCGGACTCGAGGGCTACGGCCTGGAGATCGTCGAGCGGGTGTCCCTCCAGTCGACGCCGAACCCCGAGAACCTGCGCTACCTGCGCACCAAGCAGCAGCGCCTCGGCCACCTGCTGGAGGGGCTGGACTGATGGCGACCTCCCCCAACCGAACTGGTTCCACACAACGGGGCCTGGCCCCGCTGTGTGGAACCAGTTCGAGGGCAGGACGGGCCGGATGACCACCTACGAGGGACGCCCGGCGGGCGACGGCATGCGCATCGCCGTCGTGGTCAGCCGGTTCAACGAGTTCGTCACCGACCTGCTGCTGGAGGGGGCGCGGGAGAAGCTGGCCGAGCTGGGCGTCGACGACGGGTCGGTGACCGTCGCCTACGTCCCCGGCGCCTTCGAGCTGCCCCTTGCCGCGCAGCGGCTGGCGGCCACCGGCGACCACGACGCCGTCGTCTGCCTGGGCGCGGTCATCCGGGGCGACACCGACCACCACATCCACGTCGGGGGACAGGCCGCCGCCGGCTGCCAGCGGGTCCAGCTCGACACCGGCGTCCCGGTCGGCTTGGGCGTCCTCACCACCGACACCCTCGAGCAGGCTTTCGAACGGGCCGGCGGCAGGCACGGCAACAAGGGGGCCGACGCCGCCGCCGCCGCGGTCGAGATGGCCGATCTCCTCCGCCAGCTCCCCAAGACGCAGCTCCCCAAACGCAGTGCTTAGGCTCGTCCTGCCCAAGGGATCGCTGGAGAAGGCGACGCTCCAGCTGTTCGAGGACGCCGACCTGGCCGTCAACCGGTCGTCCTCGGTGGACTACCGGGCCACGATCGACGACCCCCGGATCCTCGACGTCCGCATCCTGCGGCCCCAGGAGATCCCCCGCTACGTGGCCGAGGGACTCTTCGACCTGGGCATCACCGGTCGGGACTGGATCGAGGAGACCGGCAGCGAGGTCGTCTCGCTGGGCGAGCTGCACTACTCCAAGGCCACCGCCCGCCCGGTGAGCATCGTGCTGGCCGTGGCCGGCGACTCCTCCGCCACCTCTGTCGCCGACCTGCCCGCCGACCTGCGGGTTTCCACGGAGTACCCGGAGCTGACCCGGCGGTTCCTGGAGAAATCCGGGGTCGCCCACCCCGAGATCCTCCTCTCCTACGGCGCCACCGAGGCCAAGGTGCCCGACATCGCCGACGCGGTCGTCGAGATCACCGAGACCGGCCGGGCGCTGCGCGCGGCGGGGCTCAAGGTCATCGAGACGATCCTGGTCAGCCACACCGAGCTGATCGCCAACCCCGCCTCCTACGACGACCCGGTCAAGCGCCACGCCATGGGCCAGCTCGACACGCTGCTCCAGGGCACGCTCGAGGCGCGGGCCAAGGTGCTGGTGAAGCTCAACGTGGGCCACGACGACCTCGACCGGGTCATCGCCAAGCTGCCGGCGCTCAAGGCCCCGACGGTGTCACAGCTGTTCGGCAGCGACGCCTACGCGGTGGAGACGGTGGTGCCCAAGGCCGAGATCAACACCCTCATCCCGGCCCTCAAGGACCTCGGCGCCACCGACATCATCGAGCTGCCCATCTCCAAGATCGTCCACTAGCCCGGTTTGGGGCCGCCACACCGTGTGGGGCCGGCGGTTCAGCCGGGGGGCTGCTCGCTGGGTGTGGACTTGACCAGCCTGTCCTGGGCCGCGACCCAACCGTTGCGCAGCTGCGACAAGCCCTGCTTGAGGGCGGCCTCGTGCTCGCCCAGATTGGACCCCAGCACGTCGATCAGGGCGGCCAGGGAGTCGATGGCGACCCTGGCGTCGCCCAACTGCGGCGGGTCGGGACTGAGGTAGAGGGCGGCCAGCTCGTACAGCGACATGCAGTGGTCGGCCACGACCATGGCGCACGGGGTGGCGAGGATCTGGGCCTGGATGGCCATCAGCTCGGCCAGCTCGCGGGCCTCGGCTTCGGTGGGGTCGGCGGTGTCGGCGCTGCGCTGCAACTGCTCGTCCGACGCCGGCGGCGGGGCCGGCTCGGGCTCGGCCTGGGGGATCGGCTTCTCCCCGCCTGGTGTCCAGAACGTACTCATACTGCTACCCTAGCTGGACAATTGCAGTTCGGAAGTGGGGCTCACGCCCCCACCTGGCCACTCGCGTGCGTCCAGGTCGATCGACCGCCCAGGCGGACGTTGCTTCCGTGACGTCCGTCTTTTTTGTGTTTGACTGCGTGTTCGAGAACAGGTACTGACCACCGATTTCAAGGAGTGATGCCGCATAGCCGCACCCGAGAGCGCCGACCTCAGGATCAACGACCGGATCCGGGCTCGCGAGGTACGCCTCGTCGACCCAGATGGCAATCAGCTCGGGATCAAGCCCCTGCCCGAGGCTCTGTTCATCGCCCGGGAGCTCGATCTCGACCTGGTGGAGGTGGCGCCTCTTGCCGACCCGCCGGTCTGTCGCATCCTGAACTACGGCAAGTGGAAGTACGAGGCAGCCCAGCGCGAGAAGGAGTCACGCCGGAAGGCCAGCAACACCGCGATCAAGGAGATGAAGTACCGGCCCAAGATCGGCGGCGGCGACTTCGACACCAAGACCCGCAAGGTGGCCGAGTTCATCGACCAGGGTCACAAGGTCAAGATCACGATCATGTTCCGTGGCCGGGAGGTCGCCCACCCCGAGTTGGGCAAGCGGATCCTCGACCGCATCGCCGAGCAGCTGGCGACGGCGAAGGTCGAGGCGGCGCCCAAGCTCGACGGGCGCAACATGATCATGGTGCTGGCCCCCGACCGCCGGGCCAAGCCGCCCGTTCGCCCCGGCGAGCACGGCAAGCCCGACGACCACCACCAGCCCAAGCACGACCAGCCGGCGCAGCCCACCGCCACAGCTCGATCGACCCCGGCAGCCCAATCGACACCGGCAACCCAATCGACACCGGCCACACCGTCTGCCCCCGCCCCGCCGACGGCACCCGCGGCTCCGGCGGCCACCACTCCCAGCGCCGCCAACACCACCACCGCCAACACCACCACCGCCACTCCCGCCCCGCCCGCCAACACGGCCAACCCCGACGAGAACGGCCACACCGGCCAGGACCCATTCAGGAAGAGCTGACGATGCCGAAGATGAAGACGCACAGGGGTGCCGCCAAGCGGTTCCGGGTCACCGGTACCGGCAAGATCATGCGTCGCAAGGCCTACCGCGCCCACCTGCTCGAGAAGAAGTCGTCCAAGCGCACCCGACGCCTCGGGCGGCCCGAGGAGCTCACCGGCGGCGACAAGGCCCAGGTCAAGCGCCTGCTGGGCCTCTAGCCGGCCCGTCTTCCAGCCGCCAGTCCTCCTCCACCCCACGTACCCGTAAGAACGAAAGGAGCCCCTCCATGGCCAGGGTCAAGCGCGCCGTCCACGGCCGGAAGCACCACCGCGCCATCCTCGACGCGGCCAAGGGCTACTACGGCAACAAGAGCCGCAGCTACAAGGCGGCCAACGAGCAGGTCATGCACTCCCTGCAGTACGCCTACCGCGATCGCAGGGCCCGCAAGGGCGACTTCCGCAAGCTGTGGATCCAGCGCATCAACGCCGGCGCTCGCGAGCACGGCATGAGCTACAGCCGGTTCATCTCCGGCCTGCGCCAGGCGGGCGTCGAGGTCGACCGCAAGATCCTGGCCGACCTGGCCGTCACCGACCCGGCTGCCTTCGCCGCCCTGGTCAAGGTGGCCGAGGCCGCCGCCGCCGAGGGGCCGGACGCCGGCCCCGAAGCCGACGACACCGAGGCCGAGGCAGAGGAGATCAGTACCGCGCCATGACCGGTTCGACCCGGACATGACGGCGGCCCGGCCCGATGGTGGCGGGCTGGGGTTCAAGCACAAGCGGGTCCAGCGCCTCCGCAAGCTGGTGCTGCGCCGCACGGCCCGGGACGCCGAGCGCGTTTTCGTGGTCGAGGGCGCCAAGGTCCTGGCCGAGGCCCTGGACGCCGGGGCGGCCATCGAGTCCCTGTACCTGGCCCCCGAGGCCGCTGCGTCAGGCGCCGCCGGCGGGGTGATCCAAAAGGCGGTGGACACCGGTGTGCGGGTGTTCGACCTGGGCCCGGGCGTGATCGAGCGGGTTTCGGGCACCGTCACGCCCCAGCCGTTGCTGGCCGTCGCCGGTTACCTGGACGTCGAACTCGAGAACCTCCGGGCGACGGCGCCGGTCCCGACGGCCGGACGCGGGCCGATCGTGGTCTGTGTCGACGTGCGCGACCCCGGGAATCTTGGAACGGTGCTGCGCAGCGCCGAGGCGGCCGGAGCGGCCGGGGTAATCTGCTGTGCAGGGACCGTCGACGTCTACAACCCGAAGTGCGTCAGGGCGTCGGCCGGTTCGCTGTTCCATGTGCAGGTGGTTTCCGGAGGGGATCCCGTGGAGGTGCTGTCGGCGCTGGGCGACTGGGGGGTGCATCGGATGGCGACACGCCCGTCCGGCGGCACGCCCTATTTCCGGGCAGACCTCACCCGTCCCACCGCCATCGTCCTCGGAAACGAGGCGTCCGGCCTGCCGGCGGAGGTCGAGGAGCTGGTCGACCAGGTGGTGACCATCCCGATGGCCGGGCGGGGCGACTCGCTCAACGTCGGCATGGCCGCCGCCGTCCTCTGCTTCGAGGCGGCCCGACAGCGCTCTCCATGACCGATCCCGCCAGGTTGCCAGACCTGGACAGATTGGCAGACCTGGACAGGCTTCCCGACGCGGTCCTGGAATGCGACGCCGACCGGCGGGTCGTCGCGGCCAACCTGGCCGCCTCCGCCCTGCTCGGGTACCCCAACGGCGAGCTGGTGGGCAGCGACGTCGAGACGCTCCTGCGGCCGAGGGCCGAAGACGGCCACGCCCTGTTCGCCGGGGACTGGCACCGATCGGCGCAGCTGCGGTCGGTGCGCGCCATCCCCGAGAACGAGGTGCGCCTGCGGGGGGCGGGCGGCGCCGAGGTCAGGGTCATGGTCACCGGGCGCTACGAGCGCGACGCCGAGGGCCGGGTCAGCGGCGCGGTGCTCGTCCTTCGCTACGGCACCCGCCGTCGCCAGGCGGACGCGCAGGGGATCGAGGTCATCTCCACCGTCAGCCACGAGCTGCGGTCGCCCCTCACGTCGGTGAAGGGCTACACCAGCCTGCTCCTGAACCGCTGGGAGCGGCTGGCCGACGAGCAGAAGCTGATGATGCTCGAGCAGGTCCACCACGACGCCGACCGGGTGACCCGGCTGGTCACCGAGCTGCTCGACATCAGCCGCCTGGAGAGCGGCAAGCTGGTCCTGCGCCGCCAGATGGTCGACATCCCCGAGCTGGTGGGCGTCGTCGTCGAGAAGGTGCGGATGATGGAGGCCGAGGTCCACGCCGAGGTGGAGTTCGCCGGCGGCTTCCCGCGGGTCTACGCCGACCCGGACAAGATCGAGCAGGTGCTCACCAACCTGGTGGAGAACGCGGCCAAGTACGCCGACCCCAAGGGGATGAGGGTGCGGGGCGAGGTGGGCGACGGCGAGGTGTCGGTGGCGGTCGTCGACAGGGGCGAGGGCATCCCCCAGCGGGACCTGCCGCGGGTGTTCACCAAGTTCTTCCGCCGGGCCGAGACCCGTCCCACCGGCTCCGGCCTGGGCCTGTGGATCAGCCGCGGCCTGGTCGAGGCCCACGGCGGGCGGCTGCTGGTGGAGTCCAAGGTGGGCGAGGGCTCGACGTTCCGCTTCACCCTGCCCACCGCCATCCCCGAGGAGCTCCTCACGTGACCGGCATGCCGGGGCCCGATCCGGCAGAGATCGAGGCCAAGGCCCTGGCCCGGATCGTCTCGGCGGGCAGCGTCGACGAGCTGAAGGCGATCGAGACCGAGGTCCTGGGCAAGCGCTCCGAGCTCGCCGCCCTCAACCAGGGGCTGGGGAAGCTGGAGCCCGACCGGCGCAAGGCGGCCGGCCAGGCGATCAACGCCGCCCGCACCCGCCTGCGGGAGGAGATCGAGCGGCGCCGTGCCGCCCTGGAGGCCGGGGAGCGCCGGGTACGGATGGAGGCCGAGCGGCTTGACCTCACCGAGGTGGTGGGGCGGGTCGAGCGCGGCCACCTCCACCTCGTCAGCCAGGCCCGTCGGGAGCTGGAGGACGTCTTCGTCGGCATGGGCTACTCGGTGGCCGAGGGCCCCGAGGTGGAGACCGACTGGTACAACTTCGAGGCGCTGAACATGCCGCCCGACCACCCGGCCCGGAGCATGTGGGACACCCTCTACGTGAAGCTGGGGGAGCCCGAGTCGACGGTGCTGCGGACGCACACCTCGCCGGTGCAGATCCGGGTGATGGCGTCCCAGCCGCCGCCGATCCACATCGTGGCGCCGGGCCGGGCGTACCGCCGCGACACCCCCGACGCCCGCCACCTGCCGGTGTTCCACCAGATCGAGGGCCTGGTTGTCGACAAGGGCATCACCTTCGGCGACCTGGCCGGCACCATCGAGGCGTTCACCACCTCCTACTTCGGCCCCAACATCCACTCCCGGCTGCGGCCGTCGTTCTTCCCGTTCACCGAGCCGTCGGCCGAGTTCGAGGTCACCTGCATCTTCTGCGAGGGCCGGGGCTGCCGGGTCTGCTCGAGCTCGGGCTGGATCGAGCTGGGGGGCTGCGGGATGGTCGACCCCAACGTGTTCGAGGCGGTCGGCATCGACCCGGAGGAGTGGTCGGGGTTCGCCTTCGGCTTCGGCATCGACCGCTGCGCCATGATCCGCCACGACGTGGACGACATCCGCCACCTCATCGCCAACGACATCCGCTTCCTCGAGCAGTTCTGAGGTGCGCGTCCCCCTTTCCTGGATGCGTGACTTCGCGCCGTTCGCCCCAGAAACCGACGGAGCAGCCACCGACGAGGCGGCCGTCGAGGGGCTGGCCGCGGCCCTGTCGGGGCTCGGCCTGGTGGTCGAGGGCGTCGAGCGCTTCGGGGGCGGCCTGGAGGACGTGGTCCTGGCCCGGGTGATCGAGACCCGGTCCCATCCGGACGCCGACAAGGTGCAGCTGGTGGACGTCGACCGCGGGGACGGCGCGGCCCTGCAGGTCGTGTGCGGTGCCTTCAACTTCGGCCCCGGCGACCTGGTGGCGCTGGCGCCGGTCGGGGCGGCGCTGCCCAACGGCATGGAAATCGGGCGGCGCAAGGTGCGCGGGCAGTGGTCGGAGGGGATGCTGTGCTCGGTTGCCGAGCTGAAGCTGGGCACCGACCACGACGGCATCCTCGTCGT
The DNA here is from genome assembly GCA_963825765.1 of uncultured Acidimicrobiia bacterium. Lineage (GTDB taxonomy): Bacteria > Actinomycetota > Acidimicrobiia > Acidimicrobiales > AC-14 > CAWGUU01. The sequence continues at coordinate 479,821 of CAWGUU010000003.1, read as the reverse complement.
CGCCGACGCCGACGGCCTCGCACCAGGCATGCCCCTGGCCGACGCCCTGGGCGGGCCCGACGTGGTGTTCGACCTCGACGTCACCCCCAACCGGCCCGACGCCCTGTGCGTCGCGGGCGTGGCCCGCGACCTGGCCGCCCACTTCCGGCTGCCGTTCGCCATCCCCGACCCGCCCCCGCTGCCGGTCGACGGTATGACCGGACATGACGACATTCGGGCCACCGTGTCGGTGGAGTCCCCCGATCTGTGCCCCCGGTTCACCGCCACCGTCATCGAGGGCGTCACCGTCGGGCCGTCGCCCCGGTGGCTGGCCGATCGGCTCACCCGGGCGGGCATGCGCCCGATCAACAACGTGGTCGACGTGTCCAACTACGTGATGCTCGAGCTGGGACAGCCCAACCACCCCTACGACCTCGACCGGCTGCCGGGGCGGGGCCTCTCGGTGCGGCGGGGCCGGTCCGACGAGGCCCTCGTCACCCTCGACGACGTGGTGCGCCCCGTGGGCCCCACCGACTGCCTCATCTGCGACGCCGAGGGCACCGCCGTCGGCGTCGGCGGGGTCATGGGCGGGGCGTCGTCGGAGATCTCGCCCGCCACCACGACGGTGGTGCTGGAGGCGGCGTTGTTCGACCCGCTGGCCATCGCCCGCACGTCCAAGCGGCTGGGCCTGCGCACCGAGGCGTCGGTGCGCTTCGAGCGGGGAGTCGACCCCGCCGGTGTCGGCCGGGCGGTGGCCCGCTACTGCCAGCTGGTCACCGAGGTGGCGGGCGGCACGGTCGTCGGCCCGCCCGTCGACGCCTCCGCCGGCGACCCCGCGCCCACCCGGGTCAGGGTCAGGACGGCCAGGGTCAACGCCATCCTGGGCACCGACCTGGCGCCCGACCAGGTACGCGACTATCTGGAGCCGATCGGCTTCGCCGCTGAGGGCGAAGGCCGTGACATCGGGGGCGGGGACTTCGACGTCACCATCCCCTCGTGGCGGCCCGACAGCGAGCGGGAGATCGACGTCATCGAGGAGGTGGCCCGCCACCACGGCTACAGCCGCATCCGCCGCACCCGGCCGGCGGTCACCTCTGTGGGGGCGCTCACCCCGTACCAGCGGGACCGCCGTCTGGTGGCCGACATCCTGGTCGGCGCCGGGCTGTCGGAGGCGTGGGCCACCTCGTTCCTCGCCCCGGCCGACCTGGCCCGGGCCGGGCTGCCCGTGCACGCGGTGGAGGTGGAGAACCCGCTGACCGCGGAGGAGTCGATGCTGCGGACGTCGCTGCTGCCGGGCCTCCTTCGGGCCGTGGTCACCAACACCTCGCACCGCCGGGCCGACGTGGCCCTGTTCGAGATCGGCCACGTCTTCCTGCCCCCGCCGGGGCTCACCGGGCTGCCGCAGGAGCCGGAGCGCCTCGCCGTCGTCCTCGGCGGCCGCGACGCGGCACACGCGGTCCGCCTGTGGCGGGTCCTCGTCGACGGGCTGCGCCTGGACGGCGTCCGGCTGGAGGGGGCGGGCCTACCCGGGCTCCACCCGACGAGGAGCGCCCGGATCGTTGTCGGCGGCGAGGCCGTCGGCGCCATCGGCGAGATCGACCCCGACGTCCTGGCCGAGCACGATCTGACTGCCCCGGTCGGCTGGATCGAGGTTGTCCTCGACCGGCTCCTCGCCGGCCCCCGCCGCCCGGCGACCTACCAGCCGGTGAGCCGCTACCCATCGGCCGACATCGACCTCGCCCTCATCGTCGAGGACAACGTTCCCGCCGCGGACGTGGAGGCCGTTCTCCGGGAGGCGGGCGGCGACGAGCTGGAGAGCATCGAGCATTTCGACGTGTACCGCCGTGGCCCCTCCGCATCCGGGAGCCAGGTGCCGCCCGGCCACCGCAGCCTCGCCTACCACCTCCGGTTCTCCTCCCTCGACCACACGCTCACCGACGAGGAGCTGGCCGGTCTCCGCCGCCGCTGCATCGAGGCGGTCGAGACGGCCGTGGGCGCCACGCTCCGCGGCTAGAACCTCACGCTCCGACCGATCCCCGTCGGGTTACGGCTGCGCGGTGCCGGCGTGGCGGGCCAGCTCGAAGGCGATGGCGACGATCTCGCGGGCCAGTCCGGTGGCGGTGTCGTCGGTCATCATGGCCCGGGTGATCGGCGTGCCTCCCAGCTGACCGACGAGCGCCTCGACCCGCGGCTGTAGCTCGACGGGCACGTCGGTGGGGCGCACGTTGGCCAGCGACGACGTGTAGGCCCGGTTCACCCGCTGCTGGATGGCGCCGTGGCCGGCCAGCTCGCTGACGGCTGCAACGAACAACTCGGGTGCTGGCTCGGGTGCAGGCAGCTCGGGTGCAGGCAGCTCGGGTGCGGGGGATGGCTCCATGGCCCGACCGTACTGCGGGGAGCGGGCGAGAGCGGGCTTCACCGGCGACGTCCGCGCACCGACACGGAGAGGGTGCCGCCGCTGCCTTCCTGGACCATGCACATGATCTCGCGGTCGCCCTTGTCCCAAGACTCGGCACTGGGCCTCAGGTGCCGGAGGTCGAACCGTGACTCGTCCAGCTCGATGCCCGCGTAGCCGGCGAACTGCTCCCCGCAGCGATCCTCGGCCACGGCGTCCAAGGCGTCACGGCCGGGAAAGTCCCCGTCGGCGGCGATGACGATGCCGACGACCTCGAGCTGGTGGTCCTCGTCGCACGCCCGCGGGATGTAGGTCTCGACGGTGTCGAAGGTCTGGTTGGCGAGGTCGATGCAGTCGCCGGGCCGCGCGTCGGTGATGAAGCGCTCCTCGTCGACGCTGGACCCGAGTATCAGGAGGAGCACTGTCAGCACGCCGACCACCAGGCTCACGCCACCCAGCACGAGCCCGGCGATGGCCATGCCCTTCGCGCCTCGCCCATGCCGGTTGCTCCGGGAGAGCGCGATCCCCCCGAAGACCACCGCAGCCACGCCGAACACGAGGATGAAGAAGAACAGCAGGGCCAGGAGCCCGAGCACCAGGGCCACGATGGCGAGGGGGTCGGGACCGGCGGACGGCGCCTGCCACCCTGGTTGTGGCTGCCACCCCGGTTGGGGCTGCCACCCCGGTTGGGGTTGGGCAACCGGCCAGGGGCTGGAGGGAGGCGCCGGCGGGCCCGGCGGGCCCGGCGGGCCGGACCACGGATCGGCAGGCTGCGACCAGCCGCCTGGGTCGCCCGGGGTGAGATCGTCTGCCATTGGCCGCCTCCCTCGCGTGCGCTGGCTCCGGGCCTGGGCCCACGACCTGCTGCACCGTTGCAACCATTGTGGTCCCGGGGTGCCTGCCGTGCTCGGACGACCCCCGTCGTCTATGCGACGTCGCGGCGGCGGAACAGCAGGGTGGCGAGGGCGAGCATCCCGAGCGCCACGACGATGAGGTACGTGCCGGCGACCGCGACCGAGCGACCCGGGACTTCGCCGCCGCTGTTCTCGCCCGACACGAGCACGATGGCGTTGCCCAGGATCAGCCACCGGCGGAAACCCTCGAGGAAGCTGCCGACCACGTTCTCCACCACGACGAAGTAGGCGAAGCCGATCCCGAGGGCGGCCGCCGAGTTCCGTCCGATGGCGGCCACCGAGAAGCCGACGACCGTGGCGATGGCGACGAGCAGCCCGCCGCGGCCCAGGACCCCGCCCACCGAGCGGAGCCAGGCTGCGTCGGTGCCCTCGGTGGTGCCGTGCCACAGGCCCGACGGGAGCAGCGCCCCGGCCAGCAGGAGCTGCACGAGGACCGCGAAGCCCACGGCCACGACCACGCAGGTCAGCGCCTTCACCAGCAGCACCCGGACGCGGCGGGGTTCCCACGTGAGCAGCGTGGTGAGGGTGCGCGACTGCCAGTCGGCGCCGATGACCGACGCGCCGACCAGCCAGCCGACCACCACCAGCGCGGCGGTGACGCCCTGGAAGATGCCCTTCAGGTCCCGGTAGTCGAACCGTGGGTCGTCGACGCCGCCGGTGACGAAGCGGCAGAACTCGGCGCGCTCGGGATCGCCCACCGGCGGCCCCTTCACCTCCCTGCCGTCGAGCTGCTGCGCCTCTCCCCGCACGCAGTCGTCGACGGCCCGGACGGCGGCCGCCCGGCGGGCCTCCAGCTCGGTGTCGCTGAGCGAGGCGGTGTTGAGGAAGACGAGCACAGCGGCCACCGCCACCCCGAGAACGGCCAGGCCGGCCAGGGCTCGCACCAGGCGCCGGGCCAAGACCCGGCGGAGCTCCCCGCCGAACAGAGCCGTCACGTGGGCTCGTCGGGAGGAGGTTCCCCACCGCCGGTGAGGTCCAGGAAGACCGTCTCCAGGCTCACCTCCTCGGGCCGCAGCTCGCTCAGGTAGAGCCCCCGGGCGGCCAGGGTCCGGGTCACCCGCTCGGCCTGGGACGCCGGCAGGGCGACGCGCAGGAAGCCGTCGCCCGCCGTCGCCTCGATCCCGGCCTCCTGCAGGGCGTTCAGGGCCCGAGGGAGGCTGGACACCCTCACCACCAGCCGGGACGAGCGGCCGGCGGTCAGCACCTCGTCGACGGGGCCCGACGCCACCGCCCGGCCCCGGGCGAGGATGGCGACCCGGTCGCACGTCTGCTGCACCTCGGTCAGCAGGTGGCTGGACACGAACACCGTCCTGCCCTCGGCGGCCAGGCCGCGGAGCAGCTCCCGCACCTCCTTGATCCCGGCCGGGTCGAGCCCGTTGGCCGGTTCGTCGAGCACGAGCAGCCGCGGGTCCTTGAGGAGGGCGATGGCGATGCCGAGGCGCTGACGCATGCCCAGGGAGAATCCGCGGACGTTGTCGTCGGCCCGATCGCCCAGGCCCACCCGATCGAGCACCTGCCCCACCCGGTCGGCGCCGATGCCCTCGATGCGACCTAGCAGGGAGAGGTTCTTGCGGGCGGACATGTCGGGGAACAGGCCGGGCGTCTCGACGAGGGCTCCCACCTGCCCGATCACGCTGTGCAGCCGGGCCTGGGAGTCGGCCCCGAGAACCCGGCAGCGACCCGACGTCGGCGTCGCCAGGCCGAGGAGGCACCGGATGGTCGTCGTCTTCCCCGACCCGTTGGGACCGAGGAACCCGAACACGCCGCCCTCCGGCACCTCCAGGTCGAGCCCGTCCAGGGCCAGCACGGGCGGTCGCCGGAACCGCTTGTACTCCTTGCGCAGCCCCGCCAGCTCGATCACCGCCATCAGGTGAGGCTCCGCCGCGGCATGCGGGTCAGCCTGTCGTCCCGCGTCCGAGCCCGCAACACGGCCCCCGGCGGCGCTACGCCGAGGCCCGCCTCGACTGACCTCCGGCGGGGCGGCGCGACTCGACGAGGTCGTCGAGGTGCGATGTGAGGTCGTCGACCACCCGGAGCCAGGCAGCGCTGGATTCGAGGTCGGAGTCCGCCTCATCCACGTACAAGCGGACGAAGGTGGTGGTGCCGCCACCGTCGCCGGCGCCGTCCAGTTCCCAGGTGACGTACGTCGTGGGCTGCCCGGGACCGGAGGTCAAGGTGTACGACAGCCGCCGGGGCTCCTCGACGGCCAGGACCTCACCCTCGAGGCCGAACCCGTCCGAGCTCCCGAAGCCGACGGTGGAGCCGGGCCGCCATGTCGACTCGATGGCCAGACCGTTGAAGTACCGGACCGTCTGGTCGGGGCGGGTCAGGGCGGCCCACACCTGGGCGGGGGTGGCCGAGGTCTCGATCAGGAAGACTCGGGTGGCGATGGCGTCCATGTCGCGGCTCCTTGTCGTCGGGTGACACCGCGGTTGTCCCTCACCCGGCTTGCTCGTCGCTTGACTGCGGGTTGCACGTGACGTGACGTGGCGTGTCGTGACATGGCGCCGCCCGCCGAGCGAGCCCAGGGACGGCGGCGCCCCTACGGCGCGGGAGCCGCCGAGGTCGTCCGCAACGGTGCGACGTCGTTCGCACAGAGCAGTGAGCCGGCGACGAGCCCCGCCGCCACGCCGAAGCTGAAGCGGACGACGAGCGCGGGCAGCCCTGACGCTCCCGCTACCGCCCACGACGCGCCCCCGCCGTGCCCGCCAGGGCGACCGCCCAGAAGCGCAGCCTGCCGGCTGCCGGCATCGGCGCAGCATCGAACGCCGGGTCCGGGCTCAGGCCGTACCACCGTCGTAGGGCGCCGGAACGGAGCAGTTTGGCCAGGAGGAGCACGGCTACCGCGGCACCGACGGTGTGCCCGGCGTACTGGAGCACCTTGGCCCAGGTGAGGTCGTGTCCGAAAGCCGAGACCGCCGTCGACCGGAGCAGGGCGATGTGCTCGGCGCCCCACCGGTCGTTGTGCGTGAAGAGATCCCAGATCACGTGGGAGAGGGCGCCCACGAAGGCGCTCGCAACCGTGGTCGGCAGCGTTGGTCGTCGAGCCCCCAGGAGGCGCAGCTGCCGGAGCGGCATCCACGACGGGCTGGGGACGAATGCGAACAACACCGGCGCCACGCGCCGCAGCACCATGGCGGCGACCACGGCGATCGGGGTGCAGAAGAGGACGACGGCGACGAGCGAGTGACCGTCGAAGTCGAGCCGCGAGCCATGCAAGGCGTACTCCCAGTCCGGCGCCATCGATCCCATGGCCATCGCGGTGGCATCGATGGGCGCCGGCCAGCGCATCTTGGCCGCCAAGACCGGCGCCTGATGGGAGAAGTACGTGAACGGCAGTAGTCGCCCCCTCCTCCTCCTTGCAGCGTAGGCCCGGACTCACCGTGGTCAGGGTCACCCCACCCGGGCTCATGGAGGCGGCGGATCCGGCCCTTGCTGGCGCTGGCGGTTATGGAACCCGCAGGCCGGCCGGCCGTTGTCGTCGACGGTGAGCCCACCCTCGGCGTAGGGCACCACGTGGTCGACCTGGCAGTCACAGGCGGGAACGTCGCAATAGGGATGGAAGCACTCCCGCTCCCGCACCAGCACCGACGTGCGGGTGGCGCCGGTGAACAGTCGCCGGCGAACTCCGACGTTCTTGACCCGGTCGGGGCCGTCGAAGACGACCCGCTGTACCCACGCCTCGGGCAGCCACGGCACCAGGGCGCCCGGGGTGACCACGCTGCCCCGGGCCAGCTCGCACACCCGTTGGAAGGTCTCGTGGTCGATCGTGACGTTGAACAGCGGCTCGGGCAGCCGGGCTCCCGCAGGGGCGGCCGCGGAACGCCGGGCCATCTCCACCAGGGCGTCGGCCCGACGCTGGGCGGGCGTTCGGTGCACGTCACCCACGCAGACTCCGGCACCCACCCGGGCCTTGGCCTCGGCCCAGTCGGCCTCGAACAGCTCCTTCTCGATGTGCTCGAGCTCCTGGCACAGGATCTCGCCGCCGACGGCGTCGAAGACCCCGTCCAGGTACCACTGGCCCCTCCAGCTGGAGGACAGGTGCAGCCGGCGGCCGTCGTGGCTCTTGGCTGCTTCCTTCTCGGCCCCATCGGGGTCGGCCAGCTGCGACCAGTAGGCCAGGGTGCGGGCGAAATGGCGAAACTGCAGCTCGCGGGCCTGATCCACCAACATCTGCTCGTCCCGGGCCAGGGCCTCCTCGGTGGACGCGGTACGGGCATCCGCCACCGCCGCCACGTGGGCGATGCCGATGTCGCCGGCCAACCACGCCTCCTCGGTGGCCGGCAGATGGCGCAGGGCCCGTCCCAGCTGCACCCGCCGCCGGGCGGTGGTCCTGGGCATGCGCCGACGGGTGGCGATCCACGCCCCCGCGCTTCGGGCCCCGTCGACCTGCCACTCCCCGCCAGCATCGAAGGAAGCCGAAGCCCGACAGGCCGCGGCCTCCAGCCGGTCGAGCTGGCGGTACAGGGCCTCCACGGACTCGACGTCGGCCAACGCCGACGGATCCGCGCCGCACACGGCGTTGATGCCCTCGACCAACTCTGCGATCGCGTCCATCGCTGCTCCCGCGCTCGATCACTGTCGGGGGAAGCGACTGAACCCATTGTATCGAACTGGTGTTCGCAAAGCAAGGCAAACGTGCAATTCCGGCGTCCTGCGGGAAGGGGCGTGTGGCGCGTGGCATCGCCCCTGGGCGCCGGCCTCTACTGGGCGCCCTGCGGCGTGGTCGTCGACGCCGCTGGGCCTACGACGGCGCCGGCCGCCAGATCACCGAGTCCAGCCCCGACGGCGACACGGCCCGGACCTGGGACGACCGCGACCGAGTCCGGACGATCTCACGTTCGGGCCTGCCGGCGGTGGCCATGGACTGGTTCGACGACGGCCGGATCGCATCCATCTCCGACCCTGCGGCCGGAACCACCAACTTCGCGTGGGACCACGCCGGCCGGCTGCAGACCGTCACCGGTCCCACCGACACCCGTTCCTACACTGGGACCTGGTGGGCCGCCTGACCGGCGCCGCGACGAGCCCGCCGAGTGCAAGCCCGGCCTGCTCCACCGCCCTCCGCCCTCCGACCTCGGCCGAGGCCCGTCGCGGCCTTCATCTCCCCGTACTGGGACCGCCAGCGAACCCAGGTGCTCTCGGCGATCTCGAGGTGGCGGACCACCTCGGCCAGGTCCTTGCGCTCGTTGAGCATGCGCTCGCCCTCGCGGAGCTTGCGCACGATCTGCTCGGGCGTGTGTCGGTGTCGCTTCATGTGGTCTGTCCTCCCGCCCATCATGCTGGGCTACGGACCTCCACAACAGGTGGATCACTTCCCGGGGGTGCCCCGACATCCAAAAGTGTGTCGCATAATCATGCATAGCCGTGTATTCTCGGCGGATGGCAACGGTCGGCATCGTCGGGGGCTCCGGGTACACCGGGGCCGAGCTGTTGCGGCTGTGCCACGGTCATCCCGACCTCGAGGTCGCCTGGGCGACGGGTGACACCCAGGCGGGCACACGGGTCGCCGACCTGTATCCCAGCCTCGCCGCCGCCTATCCCAACCTGGTGTTCGCCACCTTCGACCCCTCAGCCGCCACCACCGTCGACCTCGTCTTCCTGGCCCTGCCCCACGGCGCCTCGCAGCTGCTCGTCCCGGCGCTCCTCGACACCGGGACCGTAAAGATCGTCGACCTGGCCGCCGACTTCCGCCTCCGTGACCCCGCCGCCTACGTGCGCTGGTACGGCGAGGCCCACGCCGCCCCCGACCTGCTGGCCCGGTTCGCCTACGGGCTCCCCGAGCGCCACCGCAAGGACATCGCGTCGGCCGACGCCGTGGCCGCCCCCGGCTGCTACCCCACGGCCGCCACCTTGGCCCTGGCCCCCCTCGTCGACGCCGGCGCCATCGAGACGGCGGGGGTGATCGTCGACGCCGCCAGCGGCGTGTCCGGCGCGGGACGGGCCCCCAGGCCCACGACCCACTACGGCACCGTCAACGAGGACTTCGTCGCCTACGGCCTCCTCGACCACCGCCACACGCCCGAGATCGAGCAGGCCACCGGCGCCTCCGTCCTCTTCACCCCCCACCTCGCCCCCATGACCCGGGGGATCCTGGCTACGTGCTACGCCCGCCCCGCCCGCCCCACCTCCACCGACGACCTCCTCGACCTCCTGCGCACCGCCTATGCCGGCGAGCCGTTCGTCGTCGTGAGCGACAAGCCCCCCTCGACCAAGGCCACGTGGGGCTCCAACTCCGTCCACCTGACCGCCCGCTTCGACCCCCGCACCGGGTGGGTCGTCGTCCTGGGCGCCCTCGACAACCTGGTCAAGGGTGCGTCGGGACAGGCCGTGCAGTGCGCCAACATCCTGCTCGGCATCGACGAGACCACCGGCCTCTCCAGCGTGGGCGTGTACCCGTGACCTCGGGGGTCCCGATCACCGGTGTGACAGAGCCGGAGGGCTTCGTGGCATCGGGTGTGGCCTGCGGGATCAAGGCCAGCGGCGACCCGGACCTGGCCCTCGTCGCCACCGACGACGGAAAGCCGGTCCCGGCGGCCGCCGTGTTCACGTCCAACAAGGCGTCCGCCGCGCCCGTGCTGGTCAGCCGGGCCCACCTCGAATCGACATGGGGCCGAGCCGCGGCAGTCGTGGTCAACAGCGGCTGCGCCAACGCCGCCACCGGCGAGAAGGGTCGTAGCGATGCCGAGCGGATGTGCGAGCTCGTCGCCGCCGGCCTGAGGTGCGACCGCACCGACGTCCTCGTGTGCTCGACCGGCCTCATCGGCTACTACCTGCCGATGGCGGCCGTGGAGTCGGGCGTCGGCCCCCTGGTCGAAGCCAAGCGCCGAGACGGTGGCGCCGCCGCGGCCAGGGCGATCATGACCACCGACACCGTCCTCAAGCAGGTGGTGGTCCCGGGCGCCGGCTTCACCGTCGGGGGGATGGCCAAAGGTGCCGCCATGCTCGCCCCCGACATGGCCACCATGCTGGCCGTGCTCACCACCGACGCCCAGGTCGACCCCGGTCACCTGCGGGCGATCCTGCGTGACGCCGTGAGCCACTCGTTCAACGACCTGATCGTCGACGGGGCCACCTCCACCAACGACACGGTGATCCTGCTGGCCAGCGGCCGGGCCGGCCCCACCGACCTCGACGCCGTCGGCGCGGCGGTGGCCGAGGCCTGCGCCGACCTGGCCGGGCAGATGGCGGCCGACGCCGAGGGCTCCACCCGCACCGCCACCGTCCTGGTCAAAGGGGCGGCCAGCCCGGAAGACGCCCGGCGGGCGGCCCGCAAGGTCGCCGACAGCCAGCTGGTGCAGTGCTCGCTGTACGGTGCCGACCCCTACTGGGGGCGGATCATCAGCGAGCTGGGCTCGGCCGGCGTCGAGCTCGACCCCGACCGGGTGGCGATCGCCTACGGCGGTATAGCGGTGTGCGCCCGCGGCGTCGCCACCGACCACGACGCCGGCGCCGTCGCCGCCCACATGGCCGGACGCCACGTGTCGATCGTCGCCCACCTGGGCCTGGGCGGGCACGAGGCGTCGGTGGTGTTCACCGACCTCGGCCCCGGCTACATCGAAGAGAACAAGGGCACGTCGTGACCGTCTCGACGACGACACCGCTCGACAAGGCGGCCATCCTGGCCGAGGCCCTGCCCTACATCCGCCGCTTCTGGGGCAAGGTCGTGGTGGTCAAATACGGCGGTGCGGCCATGACCCTCCCATCCCTGGCCGCCTCCTTCGCCGAGGACATCGTGCTGATGCGCACCGTCGGCATGAGGCCGGTGGTCGTGCACGGCGGCGGACCGCAGATCGGCCAGCTCATGGCCCGGCTGGGCAAGCGGCCCGAGTTCCTCGACGGCCTGCGGGTCACCGACGCCGACACCCTCGACATCGCCCGCATGGTGCTGGTGGGGAAGGTGAACCGCGACATCGTGGCCGCCGTGAACGTTCACGGGCCGCTGGCGGTGGGGCTGTCGGGCGAGGACGCCGGCCTCATCCTGGCCACCGCCCGCGCCCCTGAGCTGGGCTTCGTCGGCGACGTCGACTCGGTCAACCCCAGCCTCCTCGAGCGCCTGCTGGCGGAGGACCTGATCCCCGTCCTCGCCACCATCGGCAGCGACACCGAGGGCCAGGCGTACAACATCAACGCCGACACGGTCGCCGGCGCGGTCGCCGAGGCGCTGGGCGCCGAGAAGCTCGTCTACCTCACCGACGTCGACGGCCTGCTGGCCGACGTGGGCGACCCGTCCAGCCTGGTCCGGACCGCCTCGGCCGACGACCTCGAGGCCCTGCTGGTGTCGGGCGGGCTCACCGGCGGCATGGTGCCCAAGATCGCCTCGTGCGTGCGGGCGGTGCGCAACGGCGTGGGCCACGCCCACATCCTCGACGGCCGGGTGCGCCACGCCCTGCTGCTCGAGATGTTCACCCGCGAGGGCATCGGCACCATGGTCAGCCCGTGAGCGCCACCAGCTACCTCATGCCGACGTACCCGACACCCGCGGTGACCTTCGTCCGGGGCGAGGGCAGCCGCCTCTACGACGCCGACGGGAAGGCCTACCTCGACTTCCTGGGCGGCCTGGCCGTGACGTCCCTCGGCCACGCCCACCCGGCGGTGGCCGACGCCATCGCCGACCAGGCCCGCACCCTGCTGCACGTCTGCAACCTCTACGGCACCACCCCGGGGCCCGAGGTGGCCGCCACCCTCGACCGGCTGATCGACGCCGGCGGGGGCAAGGTCTTCTTCTGCAACTCGGGCGCCGAGGCCAACGAGTGCGCCTTCAAGCTGGCCCGCCGCTGGGCCGGCCCCGGACGCTACGTGGTGGTCAGCGCCTACGGCTCGTTCCACGGGCGGACGCTCGCCACCCTGCACGCCACCGGCCAGCCCCAGAAGCACGAACCCTTCCAGCCCCTGCCCGACGGGTTCCGCCACGTCGCCCTGGGCGACGTCGACGCCCTCGACCGGGCGGTCGACCCCAGCGTGGTCGCCGCCGTCCTGCTCGAGCCCATCCAGGGCGAGGGCGGGGTCAACGTGGCGCCGGCCGGGTACCTGGCCGACGTCCGCCGGCTGTGTGACGAACGTGGCGTCCTGCTGATCATGGACGAGGTGCAGACCGGGCTGGGCCGCACCGGGAAGTGGTTCGGGTTCCAGCACGAGGGCATCCGCCCCGACGTGGTCACCATGGCCAAGGCCCTGGGCAACGGCATGCCCATCGGCGCCTGCTGGGCCCGGTCCGATGTCGCCGACGCCTTCCGGCCGGGCGACCACGGCACCACCTTCGGCGGCCAGCCCCTGGCCACGGCGGCGGCCCGGGCGGTGCTGAAGGTGATGGAGGACGAGGACGTGCCCGCCCGGGCCGAGCGGGCCGGTGCCCGCCTGGCGGCGGGGCTGGCAGAGCTGCCCGACGTCACCTCGGTGCGGGGCATGGGCCTGCTGCTGGCCGCCGAGCTGGGCTCGCTCGACGCCCGGGAGGTGGCGTCGGCCGCCCTCGACGCCGGCCTCGTGGTCAATCCGGTCACGCCCACCGCCATCCGCCTGGCCCCGTCCCTGCTCGTGAGCGACGACGAGCTCGACGAGGCCCTGGCCATACTCGACAAGGTGCTGAGCCGATGAGACATTTCCTGGACGTCGACGACCTCGACCGGGCCGAGCTCCTCCAGGTCCTCGACCTGGCCGAGTTCCCCAACCCGCTGCCGGTGCTGGCCGGCCAGGGCGTGGCCCTCCTGTTCGAAAAGGCCTCCCTTCGCACGAGGGTCGCGATGGAGATGGCCGTGGTCCAGCTCGGCGGCCACCCGATCGCCCTGCGGGACGCCGAGGTCGGCGTCGACAGCCGGGAGCCGGCCGAGGACGTGGCCCGGGTCCTGTCCGGCTACTGCGGCGCGCTGGCGGCACGGGTCTACAGCCACGAACGCCTGGAACGCCTGGCCAGCGCGGCGACGGTGCCGGTCGTCAACCTGCTCTCCGACGACGCCCACCCCTGCCAGGCCGTCGCCGACATCCTCACCCTGCGCCAGCACTTCGGCCGGCTGGAAGGGCTCCGGATCGCCTACGTGGGCGACGGCAACAACGTCTGCCGCTCGCTGATGGAGGCGGTGGTCCTGGTCGGCGGAACTATCAGCGTGGCCGCGCCGTCCGGCTACGAGCCGCCGCCCCTGACGGGCTTGGCGGCGGGAGACGCCGTGGAGATCGGCAACGACCCGGCGGTCGCGGCCAAGGGGGCCGACGCCGTCTACACCGACGTCTGGGCCTCCATGGGCCAGGAGGCCGAGGCCGACCTGCGCCGGCAGGCGTTCGCCGGCTTCACCGTCGACGCCGACCTCATGGCCGCCGCCGCGCCCCACGCCGTCTTCCTCCACTGCCTGCCCGCCCATCGCGGCGAGGAGGTGGCGGCCGAGGTCATCGACGGTCCCCAGAGCGTCGTCTGGCAGCAGGCCACCAACCGGGTCCACGCCCACCGCGGCCTGCTGCTGTGGCTGCTCGGGGCCCGGCCTTGAATCGAAAGTCGCAGCCGTGACCGACACCGGGAGGCGCGAGGTCCCGTCGGTGAGCGAGCGCGGGCCGATCATCGCCGGCGCCATCCGGCTGGCCAAGCCCCAGCGCCAGCACCGGGTGGCCCGCATCGTCCAGGAGCAGGCGGTCACCAGCCAGGTCCGACTGGTGGAGCTGCTGGCGGCGGACGGGGTGGTGGCCACCCAGGCCACGGTGTCGCGTGACCTCGAAGACCTCGGGGCGATCAAGGTGCGGGTCGCCGGGGGAGAGCCGGTCTACGCCATCCCCGAGCTGGCCAAGGACCGGGTGGCGCCCGACGAGCACCTCCGCCGGGTGCTCGGCGAGTGGGTGGTCGAGGTGGCCCACTCCGGCAACCTGGTCGTGCTCCGCACCCCACCCGGCTCCGCCCACGTGGTCGGCTCGGCCCTCGACCGTGCCGGCATCCCCGAGATCCTCGGTACCGTCGCCGGCGACGACACCGTGCTGGTCGTGGCCTCCGAGCGGATCGGCGGCGAGGCGGTCGCCCGCAAGCTCAGCGCCCTGGTAGGCCTGTGACACCGGACCGGCCGACACGCCCTACTACAAGTGAACCGGTGACACGCAACCGCGTATGCCGCGGTTCTGTGACCCCGGTTCGCACGACGACGCACGAACGAGGAGCAACTGACTGATGGCGAAGCGTGTGGTGCTGGCCTACAGCGGCGGGCTGGACACGTCGGTGGCGGTCCGGTGGATGATCGACAACTACGGCGTCGAGGTGATCGCCCTCGCCGCCAACGTCGGCCAGGGCGGCGGCGACGACGACCAGACGCTCAAGTCCCGCGCCCTCGCCGCGGGCGCGATCGAGGCCATCGTCGTCGACTGCCGCAGGGAGTTCGCCAACGACTTCGTGGCTCCGGCGATCAAGGCCAACGCCCTCTACGAGGGCCGGTACCCGCTCGTGTCGTCCCTCTCCCGCCCCATCATCGTCAGGCACCTGGTGGCCGCCGCCCGCTCCCTCGGCGCCGACGCGGTCGCCCACGGCTGCACCGGCAAGGGCAACGACCAGGTGCGGTTCGAGGTCAACACCCGAGCCCTCGCCCCCGACCTCGAGGTGCTGGCTCCCGTGCGGGAGTGGGGCATGACCCGGGAGGACTCGATCGACTACGCCGCCCGCCACGACATCCCCGTGCGGGTGACGAAGGCCAGCCCGTACTCGATCGACTCCAACCTGTGGGGCCGTGCCATCGAGTGCGGGATCCTGGAGGATCCGTGGGAGGCGCCGCCGGAGGACGTGTACGACCTCACCGTCCAAACCGAGACCGAGCCGGAGGAGGTCGTCGTCGGCTTCTCCGACGGCGTCCCGGTCACTCTCGACGGTGTCGCCCTGCCCCTCCATGAGCTGATCGTGGCCATCGGCGGCCTGGCCGGCGCGTACGGGTTCGGCCGGATCGACATGATCGAGGGCCGCCGGGTGGGTATCAAGAGCCGTGAGGTCTACGAGGCCCCCGGCGCCTTGGCGCTGCTCCTGGCCCACTCCGACCTCGAGGGCCTCACCCTCGAGCGCGACCTGGCCCACGAGAAGTCCCGCCTCGAGCCCCGCTGGGCCGAGCTCGTCTACGACGGCATGTGGTACTCGCCGCTCAAGCAGGCCCTCGACGCCTTCTTCGACGAGAGCCAGCGCCACGTGCGGGGCGACGTCAGGCTGCGCTTCGAGCCGGGGCGGTGCTCGGTGGTCGGCCGGCGCAGCGAGACCGGCCTCTACGACTACGGCCTGGCGACCTACGACGCCGCCGACCAGTTCCGCCACCAGGACGCCGCCGGGTTCGTGCGGCTGTGGGGCCTCGGCGTCGAGACGTGGGCCCGGCGCCAAAGGGGCGGCCACCGGTGACGCTGTGGGAGGGGAGGCTGGACGTCGAGGCGGCTGAGGGCCTCATGGACTTCACCGCCAGCCTCTCCTTCGACGTCCGCCTGGGGGCCGACGACGTCGCCGGGTCGCGTGCCCACGTCCGGGGCCTGGAGCGGGCGGGGCTGTTGACCGCCGAGGAGCGCCAGTCCCTGCTCGACGCCCTCGACGTGGTGGACGACGAGCTGACCTCGGGCACGTTCCGCTTCGGTCCCGGCGACGAGGACGTGCACACCGCCGTCGAGCGCCGGGTCACCGAGCTGACGGGGCCGACGGGCGCCAAGATCCACACCGGGCGCAGCCGCAACGACCAGGTCGCCACCGACCTTCGCCTGTGGACCAAGCGGGAGATGGTGGCGACGGCCAGGAGGGTGGTCGCCCTCCAGCGGGTGCTCTTGGAGCGGGCCCAGTCGGCGGCCAAGAAGGGCACCTACCTGCCCGGCTACACCCACCTCCAGCGAGCCCAGCCGGTGCTCCTCGCCCATCACCTGCTGGCCCACGCCTGGGCGTTGTCGCGCGACGTCGACCGCCTGCTCGACACCCGCCGACGCCTCGACGTCAGCCCTCTCGGCGCCGGTGCCCTGGCCGGGTCGTCGCTGCCCCTCGATCCCGTCGCCACCGCCCGCGACCTTGGTTTCGCCTCGGTCTTCGAGAACTCCCTCGACGCCGTCAGCGACCGTGACTTCGTGGCCGAGGCCCTCTTCGACCTGGCCCTGCTCGGCGTCCACCTGTCCCGCATGGGGGAGGAGATCGTCCTGTGGTCGAGCGCCGAGTTCGGCTTCCTGCGCCTGGCCGACGAGTGGGCCACCGGCAGCTCGATGCTCCCGCAGAAGAAGAACCCCGACGTGGCCGAGCTGGCCCGGGGCAAGGCCGGTCGCCTGATCGGGCACCTCACCGGCCTGCTCGTCACCCTCAAGGGACTGCCCCTCGCCTACAACCGCGACCTCCAGGAGGACAAGGAGCCGCTGTTCGACGCCGTCGACCAGGTCAGGCGGGCCCTGATGGCGCTGGCCGGCCTGTGGGGCACCGCCACCTTCGACGGGCGCCGGATGGCGGCCGCCGCCGACACGCCGGAGACCGCCGCCGTCGACCTGGCCGAGTGGCTGGTGGCCAAGGGCGTTCCCTTCCGCACCGCCCACGGCATCGTCGCCACTCTCGTGCGGGAGTCGCTCGACCGCCACGTCCCCATGGCCGAGCTGGTGGAGGCCTCGCCCCACCTGGGGAGCGAGGCGGTCTGGCTCCTCGACCCGGGCGCGCCGGTCAACCGCCGCACCACGCAGGGCGGCGCCGGCCCGGAGCCGGTGGCCGAGCAGCTCCGCCGCTTCCGCAGCCGCCTCGAGATCGACGAGGCCCGGCTGGCGCGGCTGTAGGGCGTGGGCCCGCTGGCCCGGGAGTTCTACCGGCGCGACCCCTTGGAGGTTGCCCCCGAACTGCTGAACAAGCTGCTGGTCCACGGGGGGCGGGCGGCGGGCAAACGGGCAGGGCGGATCGTCGAGGTGGAGGCCTACTGCGGCGCCGTCGACCCGGCCAGCCACGCCTTCCGGGGCCGCACTCCTCGCAACGCCACCATGTTCGGGCCGGCCGGCCACCTGTACGTCTATTTCACCTACGGCATGCACTTCTGCTCGAACGTGGTGTGCGACGGCGTGGGCGAGGCCGGGGCCGTCCTCCTTCGGGCCCTCACGCCCGTGGCGGGCGTCGACGAGATGCGGGCCGCCCGCCCCACCTCCCGCAGCGACGCCGACCTGTGTGCCGGTCCCGCCCGCCTCTGCCTCGCCCTCGGGCTGGACCGGGGCTTCGACGGCGCCGACCTGGTCACCGGCGACAGGGGGGTGACGATCGTCGACGACGGCACTTCACCACCGTCCGAGCCCGGCGTGAGCGGTCGGATCGGTTTGTCGGTGGCGAAGGACCTGCCCTGGCGGTTCTACGTCCCCGGAGCGGTCGGCCTGTCGCGTCGCGGTTGAGCTGTCCCATGGGCTGAGCAGGCACGGCGGGGCTGAACCTGAGGTATCCGGCACGTGAACGGACGATGACGGTACCCTCGCGGGCACGGGGGGAAGTTCACACGCACCAGGCCGTACGGCCGCGCTCCTGCTCCCGGCGCGGACAGACGGTCAAGGGGGACAGATGACACGGCTGAGACCGGCGGTCGTGGGTACCTGCTTGGCGTCGATGCTGGCGCTGGGCGCCTGTTCGGGTGGGTCCGACAGCACCCGCCCGACACCGACGACTGCCGCACCGGTCACCACGGTTGCCGCCAGCCTCGTGCCGCCCGCCGGCGCGGTGCCGACCGGGCTGGCCAAGCTGCCAGGCGTGTTCGCACCCATCCCCGACCACGAGTACCTCGACGTCTCCGCCGCCATCACCGAGGCGACGACGGCCCGGTTCCTCGCCAACCCCGACGCCCGATCGGTGATCGCCCTGGACGGACGCTGGGTGACCCGCTACGGCAAGCAGGTGGCCCTGGCCAGCGCCGTCGGGCTGGACCCGCAGGTCGCGGCCATGCCTGGCGGCGCCGAGGGGATGATCGCGGCCGTCACCGACGGCGCCCAGAACTCGAAACAGGTGAAGCTGGCTGGCGAGATGGTCACCGTGGCCGTCGACGCCAAGGGCATGGTGACCATGGCGTGGCTCAAGGGTTCGCTCGTCCTCGTCGTCGTCGGCCGCAACGAGCTGCGGGTCACCCCGGTGGCGTCGGCCCTCATCGAGGCCAACAGGTAAGCGGCTGACTGCAGGGGAGGCCGCGTCGTCTGCCCGACGACGACCTGTCCGAACATGCCCTTGGTGAAGTGCGGCGGGCCCCCCGGCCACCTGCGGCGGGGTGTCCCCCGAGGTCTGAGCGGCCTGCATGTAGGCGGCAGGGTCGGCGTCGGTGGGGATGGTACAGAAGACGATGTAGCGGCCCGGGGCCTTCAGCGTGCCGTCACCGACGGCCTTGATCTCGGGCGCGCCACCGGGCGGCGCGAGCAGCACCATGGTCGGAGGGCCGGCGACGAGCGCGTTCAGCTCGGCCTGGGGCAGCTTCACCAGGTCGCCGACCGGGCGGGTCTCGCCGTCCGGCAGGCGGAACACCGCCGCCCCGTGGAGCTCCTTCGACGACGAGGTGGTGAGCGTCAGGACGGTGCCCACCTGCGCCTCCGCCGGGAGGTCGTCGTAGGAGTAGTCCGCGGCGGTGACCTTCACGGTGCCGGACGCCTTGTCGTGTCACTGCCGCAGCCGGCCGAGAGCAGGGCCAGGGTGACGACCGCGGCGGCCGACGTCCAACGGAACGTTCGTGTACGGGTGATGTGAGGCTGTCGTCGGGGGCTGACGGGTGAGCCGACCCGTTGTGCCTCCACGCCGTCCGCCGAGGCCGTTGCAATCGCCAGCCTTCGGCGGGGCCGACGGGGCCGCCAACGGTTTCCGTCGGCGGCGACGGACCGGATGGCGGCTCGGGGTACCGTGCCGCCCATGGGCGCCGACACCTACGCCGAGCTCGAGGCCCGGGGCATGGTGTACCAGGTCACCGATGCCGAGCTGGGCGCCAAGCTGGCCGACGCCCCGCTGACCTTCTACATCGGCTTCGACGCCACCGCCGACAGCCTCCACGTCGGCAGCCTCCTCCCCCTGATGGTCGTCGCCCGCCTGGAGCGGGCCGGCCACCGCCCCATCGTGCTCCTCGGCGGGGGCACCACGCTGGTGGGTGATCCCAGCGGCAAGGACGCCGAGCGGCCGACGATGTCGCCCGAGCAGATCGAGGCCAACGCCGTCGGCATCCGGGCCCAGATCGAGCACATCCTCGGCACCGAGGTCGAGATGGTGGACAACGCCGAGTGGCTCCGGGAGCTGCGCCTCACCGACTTCCTACGGGACGTGGGCCAGCACTTCCGGGTCAACGAGATGGTGGCCAAGGACTCGGTGCGGGCCCGCCTGGAGCGTGACCAGGGGATCTCCTACAAGGAGTTCAGCTACATGCTGCTGCAGGCCTACGACTTCCTGCACCTGTTCGAGGAGCCGGCATACCGGTGCACCCTCCAGGTCGGGGGCAGCGACCAGTGGGGGAACATCACCGCCGGGATCGAGCTGATCTCCCGCAGCCACCGGGCCGAGGCCTACGGCCTCACCTTCCCGCTGGTCACCCGGTCCGACGGGGCCAAGTTCGGCAAGAGCGAGGGCGGGAACCTCTGGCTCGACCC
>CAWGUU010000003.1:0-455000 GCA_963825765.1 uncultured Acidimicrobiia bacterium | reverse complement strand
CTGTGGGCGGTGACAATGTGTCGAGTGGGGACAATCAGCAGGAAACCTCTCGTTACACCATTTCTACGCTCGATCCTCGGTGGATTGTCGGCTTGTCGACGGAGAAGGCTGTTTCAGCGTTTCCGTCCATCGCAATCCACATGTGAGGCGGACCCGCGGATGGCAGCTTCATCCGGTCTTTCAGGTCTACCAACATCAGAGGCATCGAGCGGTGCTTGAGGAACTCACCGCATTCTTCGGCTGTGGCCGTCTACGGTCCAAAGGCCCGAAGAGCAGCGTGTTGACGTACGCCGTCGACTCGCTTCGAGACCTGGAAGGGAGCGTCTTACCCTTCTTCGAGCGGTACCCACTCGTCGTGAAGGCGGCTGACTTCCGGCTGTTCGCGGAGATCGTAAGATCGATGCGGCGGAAGGAGCATCTAAGCGACGTTGGCTTCGAGCGTGCAGTGCGGCTTGCCTACGCGATGAATGCGGACGGGAAGCAGCGCAGCAGGACGCTGGAAATGGTTCTTGAGGGATCCTCAGAGACTGTACGCCGAGCGCCAGTTCAGCCCGAGCTGGTGATGATACAGTCCGACCCCCATGGCGACATGGGGAGTCAGGCAGAAATGACCTGACCACCTCTTCGGCATCCAGTCGAAAGAGGGAGTAACAACAGTGCCTAAGGTAGCGAAATTCCTTGTCGGGTAAGCGAACAACTTGCCCTGCACGGGGGTGACTCCGTGCGATAACCCGCTCATAACGGCGAAACCCACACCGTCTGCCCTGCCTCAAGGACAGGGCGATAGACGACGGGCAATGCCGTGGGAAGCCCTCTGCCTGGGAACAGGTATGGCCCCGTAACGACTGATCCCATCTGGGAGAGGCGCCGGTCACTGTCACACCCCCTTGGTATCTTTGGGGAGGTGGCAAATCTACGGCCGACGCAATACGCGGGCGCTCAACAAAGCAGAATCGATCTACCGTCGTACATCTCCGGATACGTCGACGGTGAGGGATGCCTGACCGGAGTGATCGGACACTCGAGTGGGAGGTGAGAAGCCTTCCGCTGCTCCGTTCGACCGTGATCCCTCACTTTCAGCAGTATCCACTGCTGTCCGGCAAGCAGCGGGACTTCCAGGCGTTCGACGCGATCTGCGAACGAATGGCTGGAGGCCACCACCGCAGCGCTGCTGGACTGGTGGAGATAGTACGAATCGCAGGCGGCATGAACCCCAGTGGTAAACGGGGTTACCCGCCGGCGATGATCATCGAGGCTTTGATGAGATGAAGGCATAGTCTGGTTCCTCTGGAAACAGAGGATGGAACTGAAGTTCCGACCTGCACGAATGGCGTAACGACTTGGCTACTGTCTCAACCACTGACCCGGCGAAATTGAAGTCCGAGTAAAGATGCTCGGTAGCTGCGACAGGACGGAAAGACCCCGTGGACCTTTACTGCAGGCTGATGTTGAGCTTTGGTACGGATTGTGTAGGATAGGTGGGAGGCTAGGAAGCTGCAGCGCTAGCTGTGGTGGAGCCAACGTTGAAATACCACCCTGTCCGTGCTGGGGCTCTAACCCAGACCCGTTATCCGGGTCGGGGACAGCGGCAGCTGGGCAGTTTGACTGGGGCGGTCACCTCCTAAAAGGTAACGGAGGTGCCCAAAGGTTCCCTCAGGCTGGTTGGCAATCAGCCGTCGAGTGCAATGGCACAAGGGAGCTTGACTGCGAGACAAACAGGTCGAGCAGGTGCGAAAGCAGGGCATAGTGATCCGGCGGTAGCGTGTGGAAGCGCCGTCGCTCAACGGATAAAAGGTACCCCGGGGATAACAGGCTCATCTTCCCCAAGAGTCCATATCGACGGGAAGGTTTGGCACCTCGATGTCGGCTCGTCGCATCCTGGGGGTGAAGCATCTCCCAAGGGTTGGGCTGTTCGCCCATTAAAGCGGTACGCGAGCTGGGTTTAGAACGTCGTGAGACAGTTCGGTCCCTATCCGTCGCAGCCGCAGGAGATTTGAGGAAGGCTGTCCCTAGTACGAGAGGACCGGGACGGACGCAGCTCTCGTGTGCCAGTTGTCCTGCCAAGGGCACGGCTGGTTAGCGACCTGCGGGTGGGATAAGCGCTGAAAGCATCTAAGCGCGAAGCTCGTTCCAAGATGAAATCTCCCACAGCACAAGCTGGTAAGGCCCGTGGCCAGATGACCACGTTGATAGGCCGGAGGTGTAAGCGCCGCAAGGCGTTCAGCCGACCGGTACTAATCGGCCGAGGGCTTGGGGACTATCGTTGTTCGTGCTCGCTATCAAGTTCTCGGGGAGACTCGCGTCTCCTTTGACAACAGGTTTCCGGTGGCTATAGCGGTGGAGTCACACCCGTTCCCATGCCGAACACGGAAGTTAAGCCCGCCAGCGCCGATGGTACTTGGGGGGAATCCCCCTGGGAGAGTAGGTCGCCGCCGGATTTCTTGAAGAAGGCCCCCGGAAGGGGGCCTTCTTCGCGTTGACGGACCTGTTCGTGTGCGTGGAATAGTCTGTTTGCATGCCTGCCCGTCGCTCTTCCGCCGACGGGGACAGGCCCGGCAGGCGTCCGGCCGGCCGGGGTGGACAGGGCGGATCGGCTCCCCGCTCCGGCGCCAAGCCCCGTCGACCCCCGGCGAGGAATGCTGGGCCCGGGCCCTCCGGCGGTGGCGCTCGACGAACCGACGACCGCAGCCGCATTGGCGAGGAACAGCCCCGACCCCGTCGACCGGACGGTCCCGCCGGTGGCGACGCCCGCCGCCCGTCCGGCAAGCCCGCAGGTCCCGCCTACGCCGGTGGCGACACCCGTCGCCCGTCCGGCAAACCGAGAGGGCCGGGCTCCGCCGGTGGCGACGCCCGCCGCCCGTCCGGCAAGCCCGCAAGTCCCGCCTACGCCGGTGGCGACACCCGTCGCCCGTCCGGCAAACCGAGAGGGCCGGGCTCCGCCGGTGGCGACACCCGGCGCCCGTCCGGCAAACCCGCAGGTCCCGGCTCCGCCGGCGGCGACACCCGTCGCCCGTCCGGCAAACCCGCTGGTCCCGGCTCCGCTCGGGGCGCACGGCCCGGCGGCGGCACCACCGGCAGGGCGACCGGTCGCGCCGAGGGCGAGGGTCAGCCCCGCCCCGGGCGGCCGACCCCCTCGCGCCCCGCCCGCCCGGCTGGCCGTACCGGCGACGATCACCGGGCGGCGGGCACGTCCGCCACTCCTGTGACAAGACGTCCCCCGGCCGGGGGCAGGGCGGGCGAGCAGGCGAACGACGGCGTGGCGCCTGTCGCACGGAGGGGACAGCCCCGTCCGCCGGGCCGGTCGGCATCGGACCGTCGCGTCGGTGGCGCGGCGGGCGCCCGCCCGACGGCGCGAGGCCGCGGCGAGGCCTGGCAGCGGGAACCGTCACGGCCGACTCCGAAAGGCTGGGGCAGCGTCGCCCGGCGGGGGGCCCACGCCGTGGAGTTCCCGCCCGACAAGGCCCGCGCCGACGAGCACGATCACCACCCCGGACCACCGGCCGAGTGGGAGCCCGAGGAGTGGCAGAGGGATCGAGACGCGGCACCCGACCGACCCCCGGCGCCGGCGGACACGACGATGGTCGCCGGCCGCAGGGATCGTCCTCGACGGCCGCCCCCGCCGCAGGTGGTCGAGGAGATCGAGCGGGCGGTGGGCAAGCAGGCGGCGCCCAAGACCCAGGACCGGCTGGCCGAGGCCGCCGCAGCATTCGAGCGGGACCGGGCCCAGGACGCCCTGCGCATGCTGCGACCGCTGCTGCGGGACGCGCCCGACGTGGCGTCGGTCCGGGAGCTGGCCGGCTTGGCGTCCTACCGCTTGGGGCGGTGGGCCGAGGCGGCGCGGCACCTGGAGGCGTTTCGGGCGGCAACCGGTTCGGTGGAGCAGGATCCGGTCCTGGCCGACTGCTACCGGGCACTCGGCCGGTTCGGCAAGGTCGACACGATCTGGGAGGAGCTGCGGGCGGCGTCGCCGGAGCCTGCGCTCATGGCCGAGGGCCGTATCGTCGCTGCCGGGGCGCTGGCCGACCGCGGCGACGTTCGGGGAGCCATCCGTCTGCTCGAACGGGGCCCGCTGGAGCCCAGGCGGGGGCCCCAGCCCTACCACCTGCGCCTCTGGTATGCCCTGGCCGACCTGTGCGAACGGGGCGGCGACACGCCCCGGGCACGCGAGCTCTTCCGCCGGGTGGTTGCCGCCGATCCGGGCATGGCCGACGCCGCCCAGCGCCTCCGCGCCCTGGGCTAGGAGGTCTGGCGATCCCGCCGGTGACGCCGCTGGCGGCGTGACTGTCGTACCCCCTCGATAGTGTTCCGGCTGCACTTCCCCCTCCGATGCTCCGGGCTTCCCCCTTCGACGTTCCGGCCTTCGGGGCCTGGCGAACGAGGTGACGGCGATGACGAATGTGGTTGTGCTGGTGGGCAAGCTGGCCCGGCCCGCCGAGGTGCGGGAGCTCCCGTCCGGCGACCGGCTGGTGGCGTACGAGGTCACGGTGCCGAGGCCCGGGGAGCGGGCCGAAAGCGTCCCCGTGGTGTGGTTCGAGGCGCCGGTGCGGGCGGCCGAGATGGGGGTCGACGAACAGGTGATCGTGGTGGGCCGGGTCCGGAGGCGGTTCTTCCGCACCGGGGGCGGCACGCAGAGCCGCACCGAAGTGGTCGCCGAGGCGGTGGTGGCCACCCGTCAGGCCAAACGGGCCAACGCGGCGCTCACCTCGGTGCAGTCCCGTCTGGAGGAGGCTGCCTGGTGAGGGGCGCGGGTGAAACACCCCCCGGTTGGCGGGTCCCGGCTCCGGGTATGGGCACCGTCTGCGAGCGCGGCGACGCGACATCGGACGACAAGGGGAGTGGGAATGGACTGTCTGGACCTTCTGATCGCGGACCACAACCGGTTCCGTGGCATTTTCAGCCGCTTCAGGGACGCCCACGAGGCCGACGACGTGGCCGAGATGGCCAGCCTGGCCAGCCGCCTGTTCCGGGACCTGGAGATCCACACCTCGATCGAGGAGGAGGTCTTCTACCCGGCGATCCACGACCTCTCCGAGGAGATCGGCGAGACGGTCGACGAGGGTCTTCAGGAGCACCACGTGGCCGACGTCCTCGTCGCGGAGATGAAGGCCCTGCAGCCCGGCGTCGACGACTGGGTCGCCAAGATGAGCGTTCTGATCGAGAGCGTCGAGCACCACATCGACGAGGAGGAGCAGGAGCTGTTCCCCTCGGTTCGGTCGGCCACCGAAGCGACGTTCCGGGAGGACCTGGGGCAGCGTATGGACGCCAAGAGGGCCACGATGGGGTTTCCCACGGTGGAGGAGCGCGAGCAGCTCACCGTCGAGGAGCTCCAGGAGCTGGCCCGGGAACAGGAGATCGCCGGCCGCTCGACGATGACCAAGCAGGACCTCGCCGCCGCCGTCGACACGCGGTAGCAGCGTCGACGCGGGTAGCCGGCCGGGCGACGCCAAGGGTTCTGCTCCGGGCCGCCGGATTGGCGGCGAGGCGCCGCCTCGGCCTCCGGTTTCAGTCGTCCAGGCGACGGAACACCATCCCGGTACGGGGTTTGGGGGCGAAGAACGTCGTCTTCTCCGGCATGAGGCGGCCGGCGCGTGCCGTGGACGCGATCTGGTCGACGGGCACCGGCCGTAGAAGAACGCCGGCTTGGGCGTCACCCGAACGCACCATGTCGGCCACGGCGGCCGGTGCATGGTGGAAGCCCAGTTCATGGCTCGGCAGGGTGGCGAGCGCGGCGTCGAGACGGGCCGAGTCGGGGTCGGTCGCGCTGCCGTTGCGGGGCAGGAGCACCCACGCCCGGTTCGACTCGATCAGGCCCAGCCCCCCGTCACCCGCCATGCGTTCGGTGAGCTCGCCGTCGACGGGGAGCCCGCCGGCGTCGACCACGTCGAAGAACGGCGCCAGGCTCCCGGCCAGGTCGAAGCCGTCGGGCAGTCCCCGGAGCAGGCGGTGGATGGGGCGTATCTCGAGCTGCTCGTCGCTGAGCTCTACGACGAAGGCCAGGAGCAGATCGAAGTCGCCCCGGGCCTCGCCCGCGACGGTGGCCGCACGCTCCTCGCGGTAGGCCAGCGCGGTCTCGTAGCGGTGGTGGCCGTCGGCGATCATCACGGGGGCGGAGCCGACGGCGTCGGTGATCGCGGCCAGGGTCGCGGCTTGGGTGACGCGCCACAGCCGGTGGTGCACGCCGTCCTCGTCCGTGCCGCGGGCCAATGGCGGCCCGGGCACGTCGAGCAGGTCCGACAAGCCGTTCGCCAACGACAAGCCCCACACCGCCGACAGGTTCGTCCTGGTCGCCCGGAGCAGGCTGAGGCGGTCGTCCTTGGGCTTGCCCATGGTGCGCTCGTGGGGCAGGACCTGGCCGTGGTCGGGAGTCGAGACCTCGAGCGCGCCCAGCACGCCCGTGGTCTGGAGTGCTCGACCCTGGTTGTCGTGCCAACCCATCCGGTAGACGTAGAAGCCGGGCTCAGGGTCGCGGCGCAGGATGCCATCGGCCATCCAGGCCTCGAATCGGCGATTGACCGCCTGGTAGCGCTCGGCGCCCTCCCGGTCGTCGGCCAGCTCGACGCGCACCGCGTTGTAGGGGCTCCGGGCCTCGAGACGGGCCCGGCCGGCGGCGTCGATGACGTCGTACGGCGGCGCCACGACGTCGACGAGGTCGACCCGGTCGAGGTCGTAGCGGACGCCGGCGAACGGTAGGAAGGTGGCCATGGGCGCGTCAGTAGAGCGGTGTCACCGCGGGCTGGGGTCGTAGCCGGTCGCGCAGCAGGAGGGCCACGGCCGCGCCGAACAGGAAACCACCGACGTGGGCCACCCAGGCCACGCCCGCGGCCGGGTTGATGAAGAACTGGTACACGAACCAGAAGCCGAGCAGCCACTTGGCCGGAATCACTCGGATGAAGATGACGATGAGGGAAAGGATCGGTGCGTCGGGGAAGAGCACCAGGTAGGCACCCATCACGCCAGCGATGGCGCCCGACGCACCCACCATCGGGATCGTGCTGTCGGGCTGCACGAGGATATGGGCGACGGATCCCACCACACCCGACAACACATAGAACGCGGTGTAGCCGGGGATGCCCATGCGATCCTCGACATTGTTGCCGAACACCCAGAGGAACAGCATGTTGCCCCCAAGATGCAACAGTGAGCCGTGCAGGAACATCGAGAAGAGGATCGACAGGTACACCGGCTTGTCCGGGAAGGCTTCGCCGGCACCCAACGCGTCCTGGCACGCCTCGGTGTCGCCGTCGTCGAGGGTGCGGATGATCTCGACGTCGGTCAGCGGGCGACCCTGGACCACCTCGCAGGGAATCGTGGCGTACTCGTAGTTGAAGCGGAGCTGATTCTGCCGGGGGTCGTTGGGACGCTGGACGAAGAAGTACACGAAGATGTTGGCGGCGATCAGGATCACTGTGATCACCGGGAACCGGCGGGTCGGGTTGTAGTCCTTGAGCGGCAGCACTCGACAGGCGAGCCTAGGCCCGACCCTTCGGCCGCCCGGCCGTTGCGAAGCTCTAGCCTCTGTGCAGCCGGGTCGTCGAAGGGGATGGTTGGAAGGTGACAGACGAAGATATGTTCCGGCGGGCGTTCGAGATGGGCTCCGCCTTTTTCGCCCTCACCCAGAAGCGGGCCGAGAGCGTGCTGCAGGACCTCGCGGACTCCGGAGAGTCGGCGAAGGACCAGGCCCAGAAGGTCGTCGACGACGCCGTCGAGAAGGGGCGCCAACGCACCGTCGACCTGGTCGAGCTGGTGCGCTCCGAGATACGGGCGCAGGTTGCCGCCCTGGGACTGGCGACGAAGGACGACATCGCCCGCCTCGAGGCCAAGCTCGACGCCGTCGCCCCACCCGCCGCCGCCAAGACTGCCAAGACCGCCGCCGCCCCTAAGTCCGCTGCCGTCAAGCCCGCCGCCGCCAAGCCCGCCGCCGCCAAGCCCGCCGCCGCCAAGACCGCCGCCGCCAAGACCGCCGCCGCCAAGCCCGCCGCCGCCAAGCCCGCCGCCGCCAAGACCGCCGCCGCCAAGACCGCCGCCGCCAAGACCGCCGCCGCCAAGACCGCCGCCGCCAAGACCGCCGCCGCCAAGACCGCCGCCGCCAAGCCGCCGCCGCCAAGCCGGCTGCCGCCCGCAAGCCGGCTGCCGCACGTACGTCCGCGGCGACTGCGCCTGCAGCCACACCCAAACCGGCCGCCAAGGCGTCCGCGTCCGAGCCGGCCGCGGCGGCGACGTCGGCGACGGGTGGGGGCCGGGCCCGACGGAGGTCGTCGGGGGGCGCGGCTGGTGACGGGCCCCCCACCGAGAGGGCCTGACCCTCCTGCGCCGGCGGCTCGACGTCGAGCTCGTGCGACGGGGACTGGCCTCCAGCCGTGACCGGGCGCGCGAGGAGGTCGCCGCCGGGCGGGTGACGGTGTCGGGCGTGCCGGCGGACAAACCGGCGCGCCTTGTCGCGCCCACCGACCCTGTCGAGCTGGTCGGCCCGCCGCCGCGCTTCGTCGGACGGGGCGGCGAGAAGCTCGATGCCGCCTTGGAGCGGTTCGGCGTCGCCGTCGACGGGCGGCGGGCGCTGGATGCAGGGGCCTCCACGGGCGGGTTCACCGACTGCCTGCTGCAGCGAGGCGCGGCGGAGGTCGTGGCCGTCGACGTGGGCTACGGTCAGCTCGATCTCGGGCTGCGCCAGGATCCGCGGGTCCGGGTGATGGAGCGAACCAACGTCCGGAACCTCACGCCGGACGACCTCGGCGGCACGCCGGTTCCCCTCATCGTGGCCGACCTCTCCTTCATCTCCCTTCGAACCGTCGCCCCCGCCCTCCTCGGGCTCGCCGCCGAGGGTGCCGACCTGGTGCTCCTGGTCAAGCCCCAGTTCGAGGCCGGCCGGGTCGAGGCCAGCAAGGGCCAGGGGGTGATCCGCGATCCCGCCGTGTGGCGGCGGGTACTCGAGCACGTAATCCAGACCTACGTCCGGGGCGGCGCCGACCTGCGGGGCCTGATGGCCTCGCCGCTGCTGGGGGCCGAGGGCAACGCCGAGTTCCTCACCCATCTCGTGGCCGCGGCCCCCGCCCAGCCCGACCCCGCGGGACTCGACGCCACCGCCGCCATAGCCGACGCGGTGGCCGAGGCCACGGCCAGGACGGTTCGGACCTCCTGATGGTCACCGTCGCCTTCGTCGTGCACAACCGCCGGCCTCGGGCTCTCGAGCTGGCCGGTGAGGCCGCCGCCTGGCTGGAGGAACGCGGCCACGCAGTGGTCCTGCCCGATGAGGACGCCGCGGCCGTCGGGCTGCCGGCCAATGGTCGCGACGCCCAGGACCTGGCCGAGGGCGTCGACCTGGTCGTGGCCCTCGGCGGCGACGGCACCATCCTGCGGGCGGTGCGGATGGTCAGCCCCCGGGGCGTGCCGGTGCTGGGCGTCAACCTCGGGCGACTCGGCTACCTCACCGAGGTCGAGGCCGGTCGCCTGACGTGGGCCCTGGAGCGGTTCCTCGCCGGTGACTACGACATCGAGGAACGCATGATGCTGGCGGTGTCGGTCGAGAAGTCGGGCGTCGTCACGGGCACGGCCCTGGCCCTCAACGAGGCGGTGGTCGAGAAGTCGTCGCCGGGGCGGACGGTGAACATGCGGGTCTCGATCGACGGCCGGCCGTGGACGACCTACGTGGCCGACGGCCTCATCGTCGCCACACCTACCGGCTCCACCGCCTACGCGTTCTCGGCGAGGGGCCCGATCCTCTCGCCCCGCCTACGGGCCATGCTCCTCACCCCGGTGTCGCCGCACATGCCCTTCGACCGCAGCCTTGTCGTCAGCGACGACGAGATGTTCCGCGTCGAGGTCTGCGACGACCGCGAGGCCATGCTCACCGTCGACGGGCGGGACGTGGCCCGGCTGCACGACGGCGACGCCATCGTGTGCGCCGCGGCGGACCGGTCGGCCCGGTTCGTCACCTTTGGCGCCCGCGACTTCTACGGCATCCTCAAGGCCAAGTTCGGCGTGGCGGACAGATGACGGCCGACTGATGCTCGTCGAGCTGCACGTACGCGACCTCGGCGTCATCGCCGACCTCTTCCTCGTGCTCGAGCCGGGGATGACGGCCCTGACCGGCGAGACCGGGGCGGGCAAGACGCTCGTGGTCGAGGCCATCGAGCTGTTGCTGGGAGCCCGGGCCGACCCTGTGCTGGTCCGGCCGGGGGCGGGCGAGGCGCGGGTCGAAGGCCGGTTCCTCCTGGCCAGGAACGACGAGGGCGACGAGGGCGACGGCGGGGCCGAGATGATCCTGGCCCGGGTGGTGCCCCGCACCGGACGGTCGCGCGCCTACGTCGACGGCCGGCTCGCCACCGTCGCCGAGCTGGCCGAGCGGGGCGGGGCACTCGTCGACCTCCACGGCCAGCACGACCATCAGTCCCTGCTGAGCCCCCGGGTGCAACGGGCCGCGCTCGACAGCTTCGGCGGCGTCGACCTGGGCCCCTGGGTCGCGGCCAAGGCGAGGGTGTCCGAGATCGAGAGGAGCCTGAGTGCCCTCGGCGGCGACGCCCGCAGCCGGGCGCGCGAGGCCGACCTGTTGCGGTACCAGGTGGCCGAGCTCGAGGCTGCCGCCATCGCCGACGCCGGCGAGGACGGGCGGCTCGAAGCCGAGGAGGACCTTCTGGCGGAGGCGGCGGCCCACCGGCAGGCCGCGGTCGACGCCCACGGCGCCCTCCGCGACGACGGCGGGGCGGCCGACGGCCTGGCCAAGGCCATCGCCGCGGTCGCCGGGCGGCGGCCCTACGAGAGCGTTGAGGCCCGCCTGCGGTCGGTGGCAGCCGAGGTGGACGACGTGGCCGACGAGGTCCGCCGGGCCGGCGACCGCATCGTCGAGGATCCCGAGCGTCTCGATCGGGTGCGCGAGCGGCGGCGACTGCTCTTGGAGCTCCGTCGCAAGTACGGTGAACGGTTGTCCGACGTGATCGCGTACCAGGCCGACGTCTGCAGACGGCTGGACGAGCTCGAGTCCCACGACGCAAGGGTGCGGGAGCTGGAGGAAGAGCTGAGCGTGGCGGTGACGGTGGCAGACGCGGCGGCGGCCGCGGTGGGCGGCGCCCGCCGGGCCGCAGCACCCGCGCTGGCCAAGGAGGTCGCCCGGCACCTGCAGGAGCTGGCGATGCCGCGGGCCCGTTTCGAGGTCTCCGTCGGGGACGGCGACCCGAGCGGCGGCGACTCGAGTGGCGAACGGGTCGAGTTCCTGCTCGGGGCCAATCCCGGTGAGGCCTCCCTGCCCCTGGCCAAGGTGGCGTCGGGCGGCGAGCTGGCCCGCACCATGCTGGCGGCTCGGCTGGTGCTCACCGGCACTTCGGGGGTCACGACAGGCACCTCGGGGGTCACGACAGGCACCTCGGGGATCAGGACAGGAGCCCCGCCCACCCTCGTCTTCGACGAGGTCGACGCCGGCGTCGGGGGCCAGGCCGCGCTCGCCGTGGGCGGCGCCCTGTCCACCCTTGCCACCGACCATCAGGTGCTCGTGGTGACCCACCTCCCCCAGGTGGCCGCCTTCGCCGACCACCAGGTGGCCGTCACCAAGGTCGAGCGCGACGGCCGCACGGTGGCCGAGGTACGAACGCTGGAGCAGGGCGACCGGGTCGTCGAGCTGTCCCGGATGCTGTCCGGGCAGCCGTCGAGCTCCACCGCAAGGGACCACGCCACCGAGCTGCTGGCCACCGCCAGCGCTTCCCGTCGCCGGGGGAGGTGAGCGCCACCCATGGCCCAACCCCCCGAGTCCGAACCTCCCCAGCCTCGAGCCGAGCAGCCCCCGACCCAGCCCCCCCCGACCCAGACCCAGCGCGCCCAGACCCAGCGCCTCCCGACACAGACCCACCGGCTGGCCCCCCGGCTGCGCCAGGCGTGGGGGAGGGGCAACGGCGCCACCTCGAACCGCAATGGCGTCGCCCCGAACCGCAACGGCGCCGGCCCCGCCCCCGAGCGCACCGGCATCGCCGTGGGCAGGGCGCGGGTCGACCGGCGCACCAAGAACCTGATCCCCCGCCTGCTGCCGGGCGAGGTGGCGGTGATCGATCACGAGGACCTCGATCGGGTGGCGGCCGAGGGCCTGATCCGCGCCCAGGCCGGCGGGGTGGTGAACGCCGCCCGCTCGATCTCCGGGCGGTATCCCAACCTCGGGCCTCTGCTGCTGGCCGCGGCGGGCATCCCCCTGGTCGACGAGGTCGGCTCCGACGTGATGACCGCGGTCAAGGAGGGCGACGTCCTCCGGATCGAGGGCAACGGGGTGCGGCGGGGCGACGAGGTCGTGGCCACCGGCACCCGGCACAGCCTGGAGTCGCTCGAGGCCGAGATCGAGCTGGCCAAGCAGTCGATCAACACCGAGCTGGAGGCGTTCGCCGAGAACACCCTGGAGTATCTGCGCCAGGAGCGCCACCTCCTCACCGACTCGCCGGTGCTGCCCGACCTGAGCGTCGACATGGCCGGCCGGCACGTGCTGATCGTGGTGCGGGGCGGGTTCGACTCCAAGGCCGACCTCGACGCCCTGCGGGCCTACATCCGGGAGATCCAGCCGGTGCTGGTGGGCGTCGACGGCGGGGCCGACGCCCTGCTGGCGGCCGGGCACCGTCCCGACGTCATCATCGGCGACTTCGACTCGGTGTCCACCGACGCCCTGCAGGAGGGCGCCCAGCTCGTCGTGCACGCCTTCCGGGGCGGGGATGCGCCGGGAGCGGCCCGGCTGGAGGAGCTGGGTCTGCCGTACACCACGTTCGAGTCGGCCGGGACGAGCGAGGACGTGGCCATGCTGCTGGCCTACGAGAAGCGCGCCGAGCTGATCGTGGCGGTGGGCACCCACGCGTCGATGGTGGAGTTCTTCGACAAGGGCCGGTCGGGCATGGCGTCGACGTTCCTGGTGCGCCTGAAGGTCGGGCCCATCCTCGTCGACGCCAAGGGCGTGAGCCGGCTGTACCAGAGCCGGGTCCGCACCAGCGACCTCGCCTTCCTGGTGGCCGCCGCCGTCTTCGCCATGATCGTCATGGTGGCGGTGGCCCAGCCGCTGCACGTGTTCATCAGGGCGCTGTGGTTCAGCCTCCAGGAGAGCTGGCGGGCCGTTTTTTGATCAACCTGCGCTACCACGTGGTGTCGCTGGTGGCCGTGTTCCTGGCCCTGGGAATGGGCATCGTCATGGGCTCCACCGTGATCGACAGGGTCACCGTGGACGCGCTCAACGACAACCTCAACCGGGTCAAGAGCGACGTCAACCAGACCCGTGAGGAGAACGGCCGGCTGGCCGAGGCGGTGCGGCAGGGGCAGGACTTCGCCGACCAGGCCCTCACCCAGGTCCTCCGCAATCAGCTGCCCCAGGTACCGGTCATGGTCGTCGCCGTCAGCGGGATCGACCGCAAGCCGGTCGACGCGCTGCGGCAGTCGTTGGTGGCGGCCGGGGCGACGGTCGAGGGCACGGTGTGGCTGACGGCGAAGATGCGACTCTCGACGGACTCGGACGTCGCCGCCCTGGCTGCCGCCCTGAGCATCACCGTCCCCCCCGCCCAGGCGAGCGGCCCGACCGCTGGCGGCCCCAGCACCACCACCACGGCGGCGACCGACTCGGTGCGGCGGCTGGCCCTCAGCCGCCTGGTCACCGAACCCGGCTCGCTGGCGTCCCTCATGTCGGCCGGCTTCGTCTCCTACGAGCCACCGCCGGCGGGGACGTCCACCTCGGCGGCCACCGAGCCCCCCGCCGTCGGCTCCCTCCCGCGGCCCGACACCCGCTTCGTGCTCATCTCGGGGGCTGGGGCCGTGGTGGGCGACGAGCTCGCCGCCGTGCCGCTGGCCCAGGCGCTGGCCTCCAGCCCGGCGAAGGCGGTGGCGGCGGAGTCGGGCCAGGACACCGACGGCGGGAGGGGCGTGTTCGTGGGTCTTGTGCGCTCCGACGCCGCCGCCCGCGAGAAGGTGTCGACGGTCGACAACCTCGAGTCCCCCATGGGACAGGCCGCCGTCGTCCTCGCCCTCGAGGAGCTGGGTTCGGCGCGCGTGGGGCACTTCGGCGTCGGGCCCGGCGCCCAGCGCCTCCTTCCCGCGCTCGCTGCTGCGTGAGCGAGCCGTCACGGCGAGGAGCCGGGCACCGGGCCCGACTTCTGACCGGCCCGCTCCTGGCCGGGCCGACCGGCCAGGTCGCGGTGGGCAACGTGGCGTCGCGGGCAACCGGTCTGTTGCGGGTGCTGGCCGTCGGCGGCGCCCTCGGCACCACCTACCTGGGCAACGCCTACCAGTCGGCCAACCTCGTCTCCAACCTGCTGTTCGAGCTGCTGGCGGCCGGGATGCTGTCGTCGGTGCTGGTGCCGCCGTTCGTCGCCCTCGTCGACACCGACCGGGGCGACGAGGCGGCGCGACTCGCCGGGGCGGTCCTGGGCGTGAGCCTGGCCGCGCTCGGCGTGGTCACCGGGCTGGGCCTGCTGGCCCGGCCGTGGATCGTGCGCATGCTGACGGTGGCCGTCCCCGACGGCGACGTGCGGGAGTCCGAGATCCGCCTGGGATCGTTCCTGCTGGTCTTCTTCCTCCCCCAGGTGCTGCTGTATGCCGTCGGCGCGGTGGCCACGGCCCTGCTGCACTCGACCCGGCGCTTCGCCGCCGCCGCCTTCGCGCCGGTTGCCAACAACCTGGTGGTCATCGCCACCATGGCGTCGTTCTGGGTCCTGAGCGGCGGCGACACCGGCCTCGACCTGTCGGGCTCCCAGCGGGTGCTGCTGGCCGTCGGCACCACCGGCGGGGTGGTGGCCATGACCGCCGTACCCTTCGTGGCCCTGCACCGCGCCGGCATCCGCCTGTGGCCGCGCTGGGAGCCGCGCGCCCCTCAACTGCGGGCCATCGGACGGGCCGGGGCCTGGGGGGCGGTGGCCGTCGCCATGGCCCAGGTGCTGATCGCGGCCACGCTTGTCCTGGCCAACCGGGTGGAGGGCGGGGTGGTGGCCTGGCAGATCGCCTTCGCCTTCTTCCTCCTTCCCTACGCCCTGCTGGCCCATCCGGTGACCACCACCCTGTACCCCCGGCTGTCGGCCGAGGCGGTGGGGCGGCGGTGGCGGTCGTTCGCCGGCTCCCTCGGCGACGGTCTCGCCACCATCGTGTTCTGGACGGTGCCGGCCTCGGCGCTGCTGGTGGTGGTCGGGCCGCGAGCGCTGGAGCTGATCCGCCTCGGCAACCTCGACGCCGCCGGGACCACGCTGGTTGGCCGGGTGGTGGCCGCCTACGCCCTCGGCGTCATCGGCTACGCCGCCATCCACCTGCTCACCCGGGCCTCCTACGCCACCGGCGACATGCGGACACCCGGGCTGGTGGCCGTGGCGGTGGCCGTGGGCGGCACCGCCCTGATGGTCGGGTGGTCGGCGGCGGTGAGCGGCCAGGCCCAGGTGGTCGTCCTCGGGCTCGCCCATTCGGTGGCGATGGTGGCGGGGGCCGTCGTCCTCTTCGTCCTGGTCCGGCGGCGGGTGGGCGAGCCGGTGCCCGTGCTCGGGTCGATCGCCAGAGCGGTCGGCGCCGCCCTGGTGGCGGCGGGCGTCGCGTGGGTGGTCGACAGGGGACTCCCCGGCGACGGGTGGATCGGCGCCGCGCTGTCGCTGGTCGTGGCCGGTGGGGCGGGGGCGGCCTCGTACCTCGCCGTCCAGCGCCTCCTGCGGGCGCCCGAGCTGGTCCGGACGGCGGGCCAGTGAGCGAACCCCGCATTCTGGCGTTGGTCGCGGCCCGGAACGAGGCGGGCTCGGTGGGTGCCACCGTCGAGGCCCTGCGCCTCGTCCCCGGGGTGGACGAGGTGCTGGTCGTCGACGACGGGTCCACCGACGGCACCGCCGAGGCGGCGCGGGAGGCCGGGGCGTGGGTGCTGCGGCTGGACGAAGGCGTCGGGAAGGGCGGGGCCGTGGCCGCCGGCGTGGCCTCCACCTCCGAGATCGACGTCTACCTGCTCGTGGACGCCGACGTGGGCGCCACCGCCACGGCCGCGGCCGTCCTGCTGGAGCCCGTCCTGGCCGGCACCGCCGACATGGCCATCGGCGTCCTGCCCTCGGCCGGTGGCAAGGGCGGGTTCGGACTGGTCCGCAACCTCGCCGCCGCGGGGATCCGGCGGGCGTCCGGCTTCGTGGCGACGGCGCCGCTGTCGGGCCAGCGGGCGGTCCGCGGCGAGCTGTTGCGCAGCCTGGCCCTGGCGCCCCGGTTCGGGCTGGAGACGGCGCTGACCGTCGACGCCGTCCGGACCGGGGCCCGGGTGGTGGAGGTGCCGGTGGCCATGGACCACCGCCACATGGGCCGCCGGCTGGCCGGCTTCGTCCACCGGGGCCGCCAGGGCGCCGACATCGTGCGGGCCCTCTGGGTCCGCCTGACGTCCAGCCGGACGCGGGTGGGGCTGATCGCGGCCACCCTCGCCATCGCCGTGGTCCTGGCCCTGTGGTCGGGGAGCCGCTGGGAGCCCGCCAGCGTGGCCGCCGGGGCCGGTGACGGGTCCACGCTGCCTGCAAAGGTGCTGCTGATCGGCGTCCCCGGGCTCGGTTTCGACGACCTGGGCTCGGGTGCCACCCCCAACCTCGACGCCATGGTCGCCACCGGGGCGGTGGGCGCGATGAGCGTCCGCACGCTCTCCCTCCATCCCCGGCCCAGCCCCGAGGGCTACGCCACCCTCGGTGCGGGGAGCCAGGTCAGGGCCGGCCCGGCCGCCGGCGACGCCGTGAACGAGGGTGCCGGCGTGCTCCTGCCCCGCGCCGCCGAGGTGATCGACGGCGCCGGCAGCCACCGGCCGACGCTCCCGGGCGCCCTCGGCGACGCCCTCCATGCCGCCGGCAAGCGCACCGCGGTGGTCGGCAACGCCGATCTGGCTCCCAACCTGGCCGTCCCCACGGTGAGCGGGAGGGAGATCACGGAGCGGCCGGCGGCGGTCGCCCTCATGGACAGCGGGGGCAGGGTCGACGGCGGCCAGGTGGAGCCCGGCATCCTGCTCGAGGAGACCGACGAGGCGCCGTTCGGCTGGCGGGCCGACGCCGACCAGGTGGTGGCCGCCACCAACCTGGCCCTGGCCGACGCCGACGTGGTCCTCGTGGACCCGGGCGACCTCGACCGGGCCGCCGCCCTGGGCGACATCGAGGCGCCGGCCCGCTTCACCGGCCCCGCCCGGGCCCGTGCCCTCCGGGACACCGACGCCCTCGTGGGCCGTCTCACCGCGGAGCTGCCGGCCGACACCCTGGTGATGGTGGTGTCCGTCGTGCCGCCCGCCGGTCAGTGGCGGCTCACGCCGGTCATCGCAACCGGGGCCGGCGTCGTCCGCGGCTACCTGCACTCGCCGTCGACCAAGCGCCTGGGACTGGTGGCCCTCACCGACATGGCCCCCACCGTGCTGGCCGCCGTCGGTGCCGACGTGCCCGGCGCCATGATCGGCCGCCCGTTGCGGTACCACCCGGGCCAGCCCGACGTCGCCCGCCTGGCCGGGCTCGACGACGCCGCCGCCTTCCGGCAGTCGATCTACTTCATGACCATCCTCGGGTTCATCGTGTTCCAGGCGCTGGTGTACCTGCTGGTGGCAGCGGTGCTGCGACGGCCCCGGCCCGAACAGCCGGCGGTGCCGGGGGTGGCGGCCCTGCGGGTGGCGGTGCTGGCCGTGGCCGCCTTCCCCCTCGCCACCTACCTGTTCCGGGCGCTGCCCTTCGCGCCCCGATGGGGATGGGCCAGCGTCCCCGTCCTCGCGGCCATGGCGGCGGTGATCGCCCTTGCCGCGTCCCGCGCCGGCACCCGCGGCCCCCGGCGGCCGATGGCGCCCCTCGCCTGGATCCTCGGCCTCACCCTGGCGGTGCTTCTGGTGGACGTGGCCACCGGTGCCCGCCTGCAGCTGGCCAGCCTGATGGGGTACTCGCCGGAGACGGTCACCCGCTTCTACGGCGTGGGCAACACCACCTTCGCGGTCCTGGCCGCCACCGCCCTCCTCGCCGCCGCCCTCCACCTCGAGCACGCGCCGCGGGGCCGGGAGGCGCTGGTGGCGGTGGGGGCGATGCTGGCCTGCGTCGTCGTGGTCGACGGCGCCCCCGGCCTGGGCGACGACGTGGGCGGGATGCTGGCCCTGCCGATCGTGTTCACTCTGGCCATGGTCGCCTTCTCCGGCCGGCGGCTGTCGTGGCGGTCGGTGGCCCTCGCGGTGTTGGCGACGTTCGCGGTGGTGGGCCTGGCCGTCGTCGTCGACGTGGTGCGGGCGCCCGACGCCCGCAGCCACCTGGGGCGCCTGGCGGCGCAGACGGTGGACGACGGCCGGGGCGGCCTGGTCACAACCGTCGCCCGCAAGGCGGAGGCCAACTTCAGGATCCTTCGGACCTCGGTGTGGAGCTGGCTGGTGCCGGTCATCGCCGCGTTCGGGCTGTTGGTGCTGGCCAGGGGGCGTGGCGCCGACCTGCTGCCGCCGGGCTCGCCGCGGCGCAGCGGGCTGGCCGCCGCCCTCGCTGCCGGCCTGCTCGGCTTCCTCGTGAATGACTCGGGCGTCATCGTCACCGCCGTCGTGCTCGTGTTCGTCGGGCCGTTCCTGGCCCTGGCCGCCCTCCGACGCGGTGACCCCTCCCGTCCTGTGCTGCTGGAGCCGTCGTCGTCTCCGGGGGCCAGCCGGTCGATCTCGCCCAGCCCCGCAGCAGGGGCCTGAGCCCGGTGAAGGCCCTGCTCTGCGGGCTCCTCGTGGGCTACCTCGTCGCCCGGCTGGCGTGGATCGCCCTGTCCTCGCTGTTCGACTCGCCGGCGCTGGCCCGCACCAACTACCGAGGCCGGCCCCTGCCCACCTCGGCTGGCATCGTCGTGGCCCTTTCGGTGCTGCTGGTGGAGGGCGGGCGGGCGGTGGCGGGGTCGTTCGGCGTGGGCCCCGGCCCCGGCCTCACCGGCCCTCGGGGCCTGGTGCTGCTCCTCGCCGTAGCCTTCGGACTGCTCGGGCTGCTCGACGACATCGCCGGGTCGGACGCCTACCGGGGGTTCCGTGGCCACGTCTCGGCCCTGATGGCGGGTCAGCTGACCACCGGCGGGCTCAAGCTGATCGGTGGCGCGGCGGTGTCGCTGGTGGCCGTCGGCCCCCTGGTGGGCCGGTCGCCGGGACGGCTGGTGGCCGACGCCCTGCTCGTCGCCCTGTGCGCCAACCTGGCCAACCTGCTCGACGCCGCCCCCGGCCGCGCCACCAAGGTCGGGGCGGCCGCGTTCTTCCTGCTGGTGGTGGGGGTTGGTGCCCCGGCGGCCCTGGTGGCGCCGGCGGTGGTGGTCGGCGCGTCGCTGGGCCTGCTGCTCGACGACCTCAAGGAGCACCTCATGCTGGGCGACGCCGGATCCAACGCCCTCGGCGCCGTGATCGGGATCGCCATCGTCCTCACCTGCGCCACGGGTGTGCGGGACCTCATCCTCATCGTCGTGGCCGCGCTCAACGTGGCGGGCGAGCTGGTGTCGTTCACCCGGGTGATCGACGCGGTGCCGCCGCTGCGGTTCCTGGATCGCGCCGGCCGCCGCCGCTAGAGGGATCCGGCGGGTCGATCGCCACGACGGCGGCGGTCGATCAGGCGGGACGGATGCTCTGCTCGAAGTTCAAGAGGTCGTCGGGGTCGTACCGGCGCTTGACCTCGCGGAGCCGCTGCAGGTTCTCGCCGTAGTACGCAGCCTCCCAGTCCGGCTGGGACCGGTCGATGAAGTTCTGGTAGGCGGAGGCGCTGACGTGCGACCGTAGGCCCGCGGCCAGTTCCTCGACCCAATCGACGTTGCTGCGGGCAACGCTCTCCGAGTCCTGGATGGTCCAGCTCGATTCGGTGGCGAGCACCGCGAACTTGTCTCGATGGACGCACGCCGCCGGCATCGAGCAGGCGGGCCAGGTAGGCGGACTTGGTGGCGGAGCCCTCGCTCGGGGACGTGTGGAAGAAGTACTCCTTGGCCCGCCAGAACGTGCGAGTCTCGATGAGCGCTCTTCACCGACCGGGGCGCCGGCCCCACCTCCTGGCTCGCCTTCCCTGCCGAACCCACGCGAGCGGAGAACTCGTCCGGAGCGGTCGCGATCATCGTCTGGAACGAGTCGAAGACGCTCCCTGCGTCGCCCCAATCCCACTTGATGTCGTAGATCGCCACATCGCCGACCGGCATTGTCTCGAATTTGAGCGAGGCGCAGATTACCCTACGAACGAACCAACGTCGCGACCATGCCGCTGGGGGCGTTGGACCAGTCGAACTCTTTGTTTGAACGACTACCTACAGGAGCGAACACAATGGCAGAGTGCCCAGAACTGCGGCCCCCCGCGTCGACCGATTCCAGGACGGCTTCCCGTCCTGCCGGTCAGAAGGCGAGGGTTTCGAGGTGGCGGATCGATAGGCGCCCGACGAGGTGGGCCGCGGGCACCTCGCTGCTCGTTGTGCTCGCCGCTGCGAGTTGCTCGAGCGCTCCCACCGTCACCACGACACCTTCGACTGCGGGCCACGCCGGGACAAGCGGGGTGCAGGTGTCGGAGCACTCGTGGCACGATCCCAACCTGCGGTTGACGACCGTCAACGGCCAGACGCCTCCGGGGACACCCACATTCGCCAAGGAACAGCGCGACGCTGTGCACACCACGGATACCACTGGACACACCGTTCTGACCCACCTGACGATACGCGCTGCCGGAACGAGATCTCCCGTCCACGTTCACGAAAACGGTGGAACGACCTGCCTCGTGCAGGGCGAAATGACGCTGTACCTAGAAGGAGCCGAACCGCACCGCGCCGTGGCAGGCGAGTGCTACTACATGCCCGCCAAAAGGGCCATGTCAGGGTTCAACAGCGGCACCGTTGATGCGACCATGTTCGACTCCTTCGTCCTTCCCAATAACGCGCCTGAATGGGTAAACCTCGAACTCGACGAGCCCGGAAAGCCACCGAAATCAGGCTAGCTCTGCCCGTGGGTGAAGGTGTGAGATCGGCTCGACCATCGGGCTCATGTCGGCGAGATCCATTTGTGTATCCGCTCTCCCAGGTCGCGAACTGTTTCGAGGAGCTGAATCGCGTCCCGGCGCTCGTACCGACCTGCTCGCTCGGCGCTGCGCCGGCGGAACCGCGGGCGGGTGGCCGCGGGCGACCGTCGGGTACGGCGCACGGATCGCAGCAGCGTCTTCGGCCGTGAGGTTGCGGCGTGAACCAGCACACGTCGTCTCCGTCTTTCACGGTCGAGGACCACCCATGAGTGCCGTCGTCGTTGCGACCGCGCGCCATTCTTGCTGACCCTGCGATCCCTCAGTTCCTTGGCCCGCTCAGCCGTCCGGCGGGCCGACGACAATCTTGCCCCTGGCGTGACCATTTTCCAGGTAGGCGATGGCGGCGGGGATCTCGGCGAACGGATAGCGCCGGTCGATCTGCGGGCGCACCTTGCCGGCCTCGATCAGCTCCGACAGGAGTTCCAGGTCCTTGGCGGTCACGTGGGCCGAGACCATGGCCATGCCCTTGCCGCCGCGCAGCGATACGCCGATCGCGTGCGCCACGCTGGTGAAGCCGACGACCGCGGCCTTGCCGCCCTTTGCACATGCACGGCTCAGATCGGGCACCGATCGATTCCCGATCGCGTCGAGGATGAGGTCGTAGCGCTGCTCGCTCTCGACGAAGTCGGTCGACGTGTAGTCGACGACGTGATCGGCGCCGAGCGATCGGACGAGGTCGATGTTCCGGGTGCTGGTCACGCCGGTGACCTCGGCCCCGAAGGACTTGGCGATCTGGACGGCAAAGGTGCCGACACCACCGGAAGCGCCATTGACGAGAACCTTCTGCCCGGCCTGGATGTCTCCGTGGTGACGAAGGCCCTGGAGTGCGGTCACCGCCGCAATCGGAACCGCCGCCGCCTCCTCGAACGTCAGGTTCGCCGGCTTCGACGCCATGGCGTCGACCGGCACCGAAACATACTCTGCGAAGCCGCCGAAACCGTGATCCAAGAGACTTGCATAGACCTCGTCGCCGGGCGTGAACTGGGTAACACCATCGCCGAGCGTCTCCACCTGTCCGGCAATGTCGCCGCCGAGGATCGGATGTTTCGGCCGCAGGAGGCCGAGTGTGGCGCGCGCGAAGAGGGGCTTGCCGCGCAGACAATGCCAGTCCGCCGGGTTGACCGATACAGCCAGCACCTTCACCAGGACTTCACCGGCCCCCGGCGCAGGCTTCTCGACTTCCGCCATCCGGAGCGTCTCCGGCGGCCCGTACTTCTCCCACATGAAGGCTCTCATGCCTTGGGCTCCCGTTGACGTGGCGTGACTGAGCCTAGGCCCGCCGCCGACACTGCTAGGCAGGCGTGCCGGCGGCGGCCGCGGCGTCGGGCTCGGGTGGCGGCGGTGGGGGTGGCGGGGCCGACGGCAGCCGGTTCAGGGTGTTGACGAACGTCCGCAGCCGACCGTGGCTGTTCCTGTCGAAGTGCAGGGCGAGGCGGGGCAGCTCGAGGTGGTCGTCGTCGGTGACCTCGGCCGGCAGCGGGCCCGAGACCTCGATGCTGCCGCGCACGCAGATGTCGCCGAAGTCCCGGTTGAGGACCTCGAGCTCGGCGGCGGTCGGCACGGCCAGCAGCCGGACGACGAGGCGGCCCCCGACGTAGCGGATCGAGTGGTAGTTGCGGAAGAACCCCCGGATCTCCTCGCAGGCGGCGGCCACGTCGTCGGTGATCCGGTAGAGCGAGAAATCGTCGGCCGAGATGAGGCCCCGGGCCGCCACCTCGTCCCGAAGGAACGAGTGCCAGGCCTCCCAGTAGGTGCCGCCCGGCACTTCCAGCAGGACGATCGGCGCCGGCGCGGCCTTGCCCGTCTGCAGCAGGGTCAGCAGCTCGAAGGCCTCGTCCAGGGTGCCGAAGCCGCCGGGGAGCACGACGAAGCCGGCCGACTCCTTCATCAGCATGAGCTTGCGGGTGAAGAAGTACTTCATCGACACCATGTTGGGGTCGGCGATCAGGGTGGTGGGCTGCTCGAACGGCAGCCGGATGTTGATCCCGATCGAGCGGTCGGGCCCTGCCCCCTCGGCCCCGGCGGCCATGATCCCCGGACCGGCGCCGGTGACCACCATCCACCCGGCGTCGGCCAGGTCCCTGGCCAGGTCGCGGGCCTGGGCGTAGGACGGGTCGTCGGGCGACGTGCGGGCCGACCCGAAGATCGTCACCTTGGGCACCTCGGCGTGGGGAGCGAACAGGTTGAACGCCTCCCGCATCTCCTTGAGGGCGGCGTTGGTGATCTTCAGGTTGAGGCGGTCGGCGCCGTCGCCGGCCAGGCGGGTGACGGTGGCGAGGATCTCGAACAGCTGGTCGCGGTCGGCGACGGCTCCGGATGCGTCGAGCAGCTCCAGCAGGCGGTTGTCGAGGTCGGCGTCGCCCGTGCGACTGCGGCCTCCTACCTCACTCACTTTGGGCTGCGCTTCGGTCACCACCCGAGGCTACGACCCCCCGGGCACTGTCCCGACCGTGGCCGCGAGGAGTCGTCGCTGCACGTCGTCCCAGCGTGGAGGCGGTGCGAGAAGGAGTCCGAGGAAGATGCTGTTACCGGCGGCTCAGGCAGGGCAGAATGCACCCATGGTGGTCGCTGTGTTCCAGGTAGTGCTCTCCCTGTCCGTGATCTTCCTGCTCCTTTACGGCGTGACCTGGTTCGAGCAGCGGGTGCTCTCGCCAGAGTCGCTG
Source organism: uncultured Acidimicrobiia bacterium (assembly GCA_963825765.1). Lineage (GTDB taxonomy): Bacteria > Actinomycetota > Acidimicrobiia > Acidimicrobiales > AC-14 > CAWGUU01. Next base: position 431,398 of record CAWGUU010000003.1, on the reverse strand, counting down.
ATCGCCCACTCGGTGCGGATCCGCTCGGCCCCACCCGACCACGTCGAGGTCCTGGTGGCGGCCCAGGCGAAGCACCTGCTGGCCGACATCACCCTCCCCGACGACGCCGACGCGTCGCCCGCCGCCCTCTCGTAGCCCAATCCGACAGCCGACCCGACCGGCCGACCCAACCTCCCAACCGACCAGCCGGCTCAGCCCGTCGGCGCCCGCTCCACCCTGCCGTACAAGGTCGTCCGCTGCTCCAGGGGCCGGCCGAGGGGTTCGACGATCTCCCGGAACCCGGCTTCGTCCATGCGCTGGCCGTGGGACGCGCCCGCGGCGCGGGAGATGTTCTCGTCCATGAGGGTGCCGCCCAGGTCGTTGGCCCCGGCGGTGAGCGCCTGACGGGACCCGCTCGCCCCCATCTTCACCCACGACACCTGGATGCTGGGCACCAGCTCCCCGTAGGCGATGCGGGCGACGGCGTGCATGAGCAGTGCCTCCCGGAATGTCGGCCCCCGCCGAGCCTTGCCCTGCAGGTACATGGGCGTGGCCATGTGGACGAAGGGGAGGGGGACGAACTCGGTGAACCCGCCGGTCTCGACCTGTAGGGCCCGGGTGCGCAGCAGGTGCCGGGCCCAGGAGACGGGCTGCTCGATGGCCCCGAACATGATCGTGATGTTCGACCGCAGTCCGATCGAGTGGGCCACCCGGTGGGCCTCCAGCCACTCGTCGGTGTCGATCTTGTCGGGACAGAGGTCGGCCCGCACCCCGTCGTCGAGGATCTCGGCCGCGGTCCCCGGCAGCGACGCCAGCCCGGCGGCCCGGAGCCGGCCCAGGTAGTCGGCCAGCGGCTCACCCAGGCGGCGGGCCCCCTCGGTGACCTCCAGGGCGGTGAAGCCGTGGACGTGGATGCTCGGAGCGGCCTCCTTCACCGCCCGGCACACGTCGACGTAGTACTCGCCGTCGAAGCTCGGGTGGATGCCGCCCTGCAGGCAGACCTCGGTGGCACCCACCTCCACCGCCTCCACCACCCGGCGCTGCATCTCGTCGATGCCCAGCAGGTAGGGGTCGCCCCGCAGGTTGAGTGACAGCGGGCCCTTGGAGAAGGCGCAGAACCGGCACCGGAAGGTGCAGACGTTGGTGTAGTTGATGTTGCGGTTGGCCACCCAGGTGACCACGTCGCCCACGTAGCGGCGGCGCAGGTCGTCGGCCACCTCGGCCACCGCCGCCACCTCCCGGCCTCGGGCCGAGAACAGGGTGACGATCTCGGCCTCGCCCACCTCCTGGCCGGCCAGCACGCCGGCCAGCACTTCGCCCACCCGGCCGCCGGCTCGAGGGGTGTCGGGCAGGAGGCGGGGCGGGGGTGCCTGGCCGCCGGCCACCCAGGGGTCGAGGTCGCGGCCCAGGCCCTCGGCGTCGGCCGCGGCCAGCACCGCCGGCCGCACCGCGGGGTCGAGCCAGCGACCCGGGTCGAGGGCGAAATCCGGGTAGATGGTCAGCCTCGGCGCCAGCTCGTAACCGGCGGCCCGGGTGGCGTCCCGCAGGGTGTCGACCGCCGGCCACGGGCGCTCCGGGTTGACGTGGTCGGGGGTGACGGGCGACACCCCGCCCCAGTCGTCGATGCCGGCCGCCACCAGCGGGCCGAGGTCGTCGGACAGGTTGGGCGGGGCCTGCAGGTGGACCTCCGCCGGCAGGACCAGGCGGGCGACGGCCACCGTCCAGACCAGCTCCTCGGGCGGGCAAGCGGGCGACGCGTGCATTGCGGTACCGGCCTTGGGCAGGAAGTTCTGGACGATCACCTCCTGCACGTGGCCATGGCGGCGGTGGCTGGCGGCGATCGCCTCGAGAGTCTCGATCCGGTCGGCCCGGCTCTCGCCGATGCCGACGAGCAGGCCGGTGGTGAACGGGATGCCCAGCTCGCCGGCCGCCTCCAGCGTGGCCAGCCGGCGGGCGGGGGTCTTGTCGGGAGCTCCCCGGTGGCACGCCAGGTCGGGGTTGAGGGACTCCAGCATCATCCCCTGCGACGCCGACACCCGGCGCAACCTGGCCAGCTCGCCGGCCGACAGGGCGCCGGCGTTGGCGTGGGGGAGGAGGCCGGTGTCGGACAGCACCTGCCCGGCGACGGCCACCAGGTAGTCGACCGTCGACGTGTAGCCGGCGGCGTCGAGCCAGTCCCGGGCCACGGGGTAGCGGTCCTCGGGCTGCTCGCCCAGGGTGAACAGGGCCTCGTGGCAACCGGCGGCGGCGCCGTCCCTCGCGATGGCGAGGACCTGGTCGGGTGTCAGGTAGGGCGTCGCCACCCGCGCCGGGGGCTGGGCGAAGGTGCAGTAGCCGCAGTGATCGCGGCACAGGTGGGTCAGGGGGACGAAGACCTTGGGCGAGAACGTGATGCGGGTGCCGGTGGCGGCGTCCCGGCGGCTGGATGCCGCCGCCGTCAACTCCTCGATCGGCGCGGCGAGAAGCTCGGCGCCAATCACACCTTCACGACCGTCACGTCCTCACAATAGGATCCCGCCAGCCGTATCCCGCGAGCGAGAGGGACGACGTGGCCGAGCGCAAGGCGAGTGCAGTCTGGGAGGGCGACCTCTTCGCAGGGGCCGGGACGGTGTCGGCCGGCAGCAGTGGGCTGTTCACCGACGCGCCGGTGACGTGGGCTTCACGCACCGAGGAGGTCGGCGGGCGCACCAGCCCGGAGGAGCTGATCGCCGCGGCCCACGCCGCCTGTTTCTGCATGGCCCTGTCGAACGAGCTGTCGAGCCGGGGCCACCCGCCGGCGCGCCTGGAGGTGTCGGCGGTGTCGGTGTTCGTACCGCCGACCATCACCACCATGACGCTGCACGTCACCGCTACCGTCCCGGGCGCCGACGAGGCCCAGTTCCGGGACGCGGTCGAGGCGGCGGAGGGCTCGTGCCCGGTGTCGAACGCGCTCCGGGGCAACGTCGACGTCCAGGTCGAGGCCAGTCTGAGCTAACGCCGAACGAAGCGGCGGCCCCGCAGGGGTCCACCGCCGGTCCCCACTGCCACCTCGGCCAGCAGCGGGGCCAGCGCGTAGGCGAGGAGACCGAGGGCGAGAAAGCCGAGCTCGTTGACGTTGATGGCGTCGGAGAAGGCGGAGAGTGCCGCCAGGCCGAAGCACACGGCGGCGACGATCAGAAGGATTCGGTTCATGCCGAGGCTCTACCCCCGCGAGCGCTCCGGCGAACGGCTCGCGTGGACCGTGGCAGTCCCCGCTCTGTCGCAACCTCCTGCCGCCGACCGACCTCCCGCCCTGGGCGCTACCATCCGGCCGGCTGGGTCCGGGTCCACTGCGCTGTTCCAGGCCCATGTGACGGCGCAGATTCTTCATCGCGGGGCGACCTGACGCTCCCGGTCCACGACGAGGCGGAGCGAGTGTGACGGAGACGACCAACGTCGATCCTTCGGGCTTCAGGTTCGCGGTCGTGGGCCCGGGTCTCAGGCCGGACTGCTATGACCTGGCGTTGCAGACCCTGTTCGTCCCGAAGCTGTCGTGGACCGAACCGCTTCCCGACATGCTCCTCGGAGGCCTCGTTTCCGGGGCCTGGACGGGTTCGGTGCTCCTCGATCCGACGGGAAGGCTGGCGTCGTACCTCGACTACAAGACAGGGCCGGACGGTATCGACGTCGGGATCTGCATGACAGCCACCGAGTTCCGGGGCCGGGGCCTGATGAGCGTTCTCCTGTCCGCGCTCGTCGGTGACTATCCGGAACGCGACGTCTCGATCGGGACGTGCGAGCGGAACGTCGCCATGAGGCGTGTGATCGAGAAGAGTGACTTCGTCCCAATCGGACGAATGCAGGATCGGGTCGACGGCGAGAGCTCGATCTACTACCGCCGGCGGGCACGGGGTGCCGTCTTGGCGGGGTGAGCAGCGCCGGTCAGCCTGCCGCGGCCTGGTCGACGAGCCAGACGATCCGGTCGGCGGCGACGCGGGCGGCGGGGCAGGTCAGGTCGCCCGCTCGCACCCGGGCGAAGGCCTCGCGCTTTCCCTCCCCCTCGACGGTGAAGATCACCAACCGGCCGCGGGCGATGCCCGAGTAGGTGAGGGTCATGCGGCGATGGGGGTTGCCGCCGCCGGGGTCCTCGTTCAACACGACCAGGCGGCCCGGGTCGACCTCCAATGCCGGCGACCCGGGGAAGAGCGAGGCGGTGTGGCCGTCCGGGCCCAGGCCCAGGTGCACCAGGTCGAATCGGCCGACCGTGGCCACCTTCTGCTGGTAGGAGTCGGCGCCGTCCTCGCAGCGCATCGGGTGGACGGCGTTGGCCGCGCCCACCCGTTCGAGGAGGGCTTCGCGCACCATGCGCTCGTTGGAGTCCGGGTGGTCGGGAGGGACGCAGCGCTCGTCGCCCCAGTACACGTCGACCTGCCACCAGTCGAGCTGGTCGGAGCCGTCGGCCGCCAGCTTCTCGTAGCAACGCCGGGCCGTCTCCCCGCCGGACACCGCCAGCGAGAAGCTCTCGCCCGGGCGGGTGTGGAAGGCCTCGACCACGCGCTCGGAGAACTCGGCGGCCACGTCCTCGACGATGATCAGCTCCCCGTTCACCCGTTCACCCGATCACCCGTTCACGCCGCGTCCCGCAGGGTCCGGGCGCCGGCCAGGGCGTCCTCGTAGGCGTCGTCGTGGCCGACGGTGGTGAGGGCGCCGGCCAGCGCCTGGGCCGGCCACCGGTCCTCCATCCGCAGCACCTGGTCCAGCGTCGGGCCGCCGTCGATGTCGACCGACGCGGCGATCGACCGCTCCCGGCCCAGCCGGCTCACCGAGAACCTGCCCGCGCCGGCCGGCGAAGGTGGCTTCGACCCGGACCGAGACGTGCTCGGCGGGCGACAGGTGGATCCGGGCCGGCGCCAGGCGCAGGCGGCGGAGCAGCCAACCGCCCATCATCAGCCTCGGCCCGGCGTTGCCGGCCACCTCCACCGTGTCGACGGCGTCGAGGAAGGGCCTGGTGGCGCCGCCCTCGAACAGCCCGGCCAGCTGGGTCCGCCACGGCCGCAGCCGGATCCACGACAGGTCGCTCACCGGCAGCCGGCGGCACAGCACCGACGCCCGGCTCAGAGCGTCGGCGCCGCCTTCGGCGACGGCCCGGCTGTCGACGACGAGCCGGTCGGCGATGTCGAGCAAGGGGTCGCCGGGCGCCGGCAGGCTGGCCGGCAGCCACATCACGAGCGGCACGTCGGGAAGGGCGAAGGGCCCGACGACCGAGTCGAGGTGGAACCGGGCGGGCCCCCGCACGGTCAGCACGACCTCCTCGAAGCACACCGCCCGCCCCGCCGAGTTCATCAGGGCGTGGACCCACACCGCCGCGTCGATGCCGGTGGTGCCGGCGTCGATCCCGCCGCCGCCCATGACCACCACAACGGTGCGGGACGGATGGCGCAGGCCCAGGTCGTGGACCGTGCTCCTGACGATGTCGGCTCCTTCCTGGCTGTGCACGACCGCCGCCAGGGTCAGGACGCTGGTGCGCACCGCCGCCCGCTGCTCGTGGCGGCGCAGGCCCGACAGCGCCCCTTCCACCTCGCCGACGGAGACGTTCTCGGCCTCCCACGACCCGAGCGTCGTCGGCTGCGCCGGGGAGGGCGTCACGCTCCGCTCACGGACGGCGCCAGCCGCGACCGTCGCCCCGAAGCAGCTCGTCGGCCTCGGCCGGGCCCCAGGTGCCGGCCTCGTAGCGCGCCAGGGGAAGGTCGGCCTCGTCGAACGCCTGCAGCACGGGGTCGACGATACGCCAGGCCTGGGCCACCTCGTCGGAGCGGATGAAAAGGGTCTGGTCGCCGACGAGGGCGTCGAGGAGCAGGCGCTCGTAGGCGTCGGGCGTCTCCTCGAGGAACGCCGCCCCGTAGAAGAAGTCCATCGACACCGAGCGGACCCTGAACGCCTGGCCCGGGACCTTCGCCCCGAAGCGCAGGGTGATGCCCTCGTCGGGCTGGATGCGCAGCACCAGGGCGTCCGGGTCGAGGTCCTGGGCCTGGTCGGCGGCGAAGGGCAGGTGGGGCACCCGGTTGAACTCCATGGCCACCTCGGTGACCCGCTTGGGCAGGTACTTCCCGGTGCGGACGTAGATCGGGACGCCTGCCCAGCGCCAGTTGTCGACCCTGATGCGCATGGCCACGTACGTCTCGGTCTGGCTGTGGGGGTCGACGCCCTCCTCCTCGCGGTAGCTCTTGACCTCGTTGCCCTGCACCCACCCCCGCCGGTACTGGCCGCGCACGACCTCGGTGCCGACCTGGTCGGGGGTGAGGACGTCGACCGCCTTGAGGGCCTTGACCTTCTCGTCGCGGATGCCGTCGGCGTCGAAGGTGGCGGGCGGCTCCATGAGGGTGAGGGCCAGCACCTGCATCACGTGGTTCTGGACGATGTCGCGCAGGGCTCCCGCGTTCTCGTAGAAGCCGCCCCTGTGGCCGACGCCCAGCGACTCGGCCACCGTGATCTGCACGTGGTTCACGTAGCGCCGGTTCCACAGGGGCTCGAAGATGGCGTTGGCGAAGCGCAGGGCCAGGACGTTCTGCACCGTCTCCTTCCCCAGGTAGTGGTCGATCCGGTACACCTGGGGCTCGCCGAAGGCGTCGTGGACGACGGCGTCGAGGGCGGCCGCCGACTTCCCGTCCCGCCCGTAGGGCTTCTCGATGACGATGCGCACGAACGGCCCCGACACGATCGAACCCGACACGATCGATCCCGACACGATCGCCGCCGAATCGATCGGACCCGGCTCGGACGGCTTGTTGAGTCCGGCCCCGGCCAGGCCCTGCACGATGACCGGGAACGTGGACGGCGGGGTGGCGAGGTAGTAGAGGCGGTTGCCCCCCGTGCCCCGCTCGCGATCGAGCTCGTCGAGCACCTTGCCGAGGTGGGCGTAGGTGGTGGGGTCGTCGTAGGGCCCGGCCACGTACTTCATCCCGCCGGTGAAGGCCTCCCAGACGTGCCGGGCCTCCTCCCCGCCGCCGCCCACGTCGGCCACCGCCTTCCGCATGCGCTGGCGGAACTCGTCGTCGGTCATCGGCGTGCGGGCCACCCCCACCACCGAGAAGCCACCGGGCAGCAGGCGGCGGATGGCCAGCCGCTCGATCGCCGGCATCAGCTTGCGGGCGGTGAGGTCGCCGGAGGCGCCGAACACCACCAGGACCGCCGGCGGCGCGACCCTGTCGCCGGTCTTCTCGACCAACGGGTTGTCCGAGCTCATGGTCCCCGAATGCTAGTTGTGCCTGTGGACAGCGGCTTCGGTGGCCCGGGACGGTAAGCCGAGCCGTCAGCCCGCATCCGTCGTAACGCTTCCTGTCTCGAAATCAGGATCGTCAGCCAGCCCCGGTCGATCCGGACCGCGGCCCGGCGCGCTCGAGACTCCGAAACCCGCCTCGTCCGTGTCCATGACCACGGCAACGCCACGGCTGACGCCGCTGCGCCGCGGTTCGGACTGTCCCTTGAGCGGCGGCAGACTCTGCGCGACAGTTGTCCCGACTACGGGTTTCGGGTTGGGCCGGGACACGGCGGTGGGCGGCGCTTGGCTGGAAGCCGCGCATGTCCGTGAGGCCGATCGTGCGAGGGGGGGCCGATGAGCGACCGGAGCATCGAGGATTTCGTCGCCGGCGGGACGTCGGGACGCATCCGGAGGGCCCGGGCCCACGACGTCGCCCTCCCAGAGCCGCTCGAGCCGGCAGACAAGCCGTTCGGGCCGGCCCTGGAGCTGCATGTCTGCATGGGCCTGAACTCTTGCCAGGGCCATGACGTGAACGGCAAGGCGGAGCTGGCGGGCACTGGCGAGTGCGCCACGGTGTCCCACGTCTGCCACGGCTCGAACAACTGCCGAGGCCAGGGCGGATGCGGCTACGCCGGGATCGACGTCGAGCAGGGCAAGCCGGGTGACCAGTCCTGCAAGTGGAACGGCAGCTGCGCCAGCCCGATCAACGTCAGCCGGGTGAGCTCGGCCGGGCCCAACAAAGGCAAGAGCGTGTGGAAGCTGGCCCGCAAGCTGTTCGAGGAGCGCATGTACGACGCCGGGATCCCCTTCGGCCCGTCCCCCGGCGAGGGCTACCCCGACGACCTTGTCCCCGGGTACGAGGCGCCGTACGAGGCCGCCCGCCCTCGTGACCCCGAGCATCGTGGCCACCCGGCTCGGCCTACCCGACCTGGGGTACGGCGTCGGCCTGCGCAGCGCCCACTTCGACCACCTGGAGGCCGACACGCCGGACGTCGACTGGTTCGAGGCGATCTCGGAGAACTTCCTCGACTCCGGCGGCCGGCCCCGCCACGTCCTCGACCTCGTCGCCGATCGCTACCCCGTCGTGCTCCACGGCGTGTCGCTGTCGATCGGTAGCACCGACCCCCTCGACGTCGGTTACCTGGGCAAGCTCCGGCGCCTCGCCGAGGATGTCGGCGCGGCGTGGATCTCCGACCACGTGTGTTGGACGGGCGCGGCCGGCGTCAACACCCACGACCTGTTGCCGCTGCCCTTCACCGAGGCCTGCCTGGCCCACGTGGTAGGGCGCATCCGCGCCGTACAGGACTTCCTCGGGCAGCGGATCGTGCTCGAGAACCCGAGCACGTACGTGACGTTCACCAGCTCCACGATGGGCGAGGCCGAATTCCTCGGGCGTATGGCCGACGATGCCGACTGCGGGCTCCTGCTCGACGTGAACAACGCATATGTCTCCGGCACGAACCACGGCGTCGACCCGGCCGAGCTGGTCCGGTCGCTGCCGGTGGAGAGGGTGGTGCAGCTGCATCTGGCCGGGCACACCCACATGGGCACGCACGCGGTCGACACCCACGACGGCCCGGTGGCCGAGCCGGTCTGGGGCCTCTTCCGGCTGGCGGTGGCTCGGTTCGGCCGGATGTCGACACTGCTCGAGTGGGACTCCCGCATCCCCCCGTTCGAAGTCCTGGCCGCGGAGGCGGCCAAGGCCCGGGATGGCTCCACAGCCGGCGGCGGCGGACCGCTGCCGTCGCCCGTGCCTGGCGCTGACCGGTCCGCAGGCGTGGTCTCGAACCCTGTCTCCCACGTGGTGCCCGTCGATGCCTGAGCAGCCCTCCCTCGCCGATGTCCAAGAGTGGATCGTCGGCCAGCTCGCCGGGGTGCCGGTCGAACGGCCCTTCACTCGACGTGGAGCAGGTCCTCGCCCCGTCGGCCACGCTGACCGCCGCCGAGCGCTTGGACCTCTACCGGCGGGGCTACACGCTGCGACTGCTCGAGTGCCTACGGGCCATGCACCCGGCCTTGCGTCACGCCCTCGGCGACGAGCTGTTCGACGGCTTCGCCCTCGACTACCTGGCCGCCCGGCCCTCCATCAGCTACACGCTCTCTCGCCTCGACGAGGGCTTCGCCGCCCACCTGGCGGCCACGCGACCGGTGTCCGACGAGTTCTGGCCCGACTTCCTCATCGACGTGGTCTGCTTCGAGCGGGCGTTCCTGGAGGTCTACGACGGTGAGGGTGTCGAGGGCCGTCCGATCGCAGGTGCAACCGACGTGGCGCCCGGAGCGACAGTGACGGTGGACGCCGTCCCCTGCCTGCGGTTGCTCCACAGCCGCTACCCGGTGGGCGACTACGTGCGGGCCGTCAGGCGGGGTGAGCAGCCGGCCCTGCCCTTGCCGCGCTCGACCTGGCTGGCGCTGGTCCGGCGGAACTGGGTGGTCGAGCTGGTCCCCCTGGACGCAGAGTCCTTTGCCGTCCTCGCCGGGCTGTTGGGTGGCGCGGCGACGTCCGACGGGACCGTCCTGGGCCGGATCGCGTCCTGGGCTGATCAGGGCTTGTTCCGCCGCATCCGACAGCTCGACATCGTTTCCACCAGCCGGAAGGGGATCACGTGCTCCTAGCGCCTCAGGTCCGACCGCTGACCGTCGAGAAACCGATCACCACGGTGGGGGAGCTGCAGGACCACCTCTACCACGCCATCCAGGTGGAGCTCTCCACGATCCCCCTGTACCTCTACCCGGCGTACTCCATCAAGACCGAGGGGTACTCGCAGTGGTCGTCGGGCATGTCGGCCTTCCGCACCATTCGCAGCGTCGTGATCGAGGAGATGCTCCACCTCTGCCTGGCTCGCAACCTGCTCGTCTCGGTCGGCGGCGGCGACCTGGTCCGCTTCTACGACGAGAAGATGGTGCCGACCTACCCGAGCGACATGCTGCACCGCACGCCGAAACTGCCGCTCAACCTCGCGGTGTGCAGCACGAGCCTCATGACGAACACGTTCATGCCCTTGGAGCTGCCGGCCACCGACGCTGCGCCTCCGCAGGGAGGCGAGTACAACACCCTGGGCCAGTTCTACGCGGCCATCAGGCTCGGCTTCGAGTACCTGGACGGGCAGCTTGGTCAAGGGCTGTGGGCGAACAACCGGCCCGACCTCCAGTACTACTCCGGCTATTGGAACCAGGACGGGGGCGGCAGGCCGATCGTCGTGTGCGACCTGACGACGGCCCACCAGGCCATCGACACCATCGTCGAGCAGGGCGAGGGGTCCACGGCCGGGGACGACCAGGTTCCCCTGGATCCGGCGGATCCGACGCTGGGCATGAACGAGCTGTCGCACTACGCCAAGTTCCACCGCATCGCCCAGGGCATCGACGGGATCGGGCTGACGTGGCCGGTGCCCACCGACCCCAGGGCTGCACACTTTCCCGAGCCGGCCCGCCAGCTGGCCCGGCTCTTCGACGCCGCCTACTGCTACGTGCTGTGCATCGTCGACGTCCTCTACGACGCCAGCCGGAAGGAGACGGTGCCCGGCCAGGCCAGCGCCCGCTACGGACTGGAGCGCACCTTCATCGCGGCCATGGGTGGGGTGCTGTTCCCCATCGCCAACCTGCTCGTGAGCACCCCGGCGAGCGGCGATCTCAACGCCGCCCCCACCTTCGGCTACTACCCGTTCGAGCCTGGCATCCCGAAGAAGGCCCAGCTGGAGGCCCTCTGCGCCGAGGTGGCCACGGCGTTCCCGAGCCTGGGGGGCGACGACGGCGTGATCCGCCTCATCAAGCTGCTGCCGTCGGTGTAGGCGTCCCGGGGCGAGGCCCGGTCCTGTGGATCACGGCTCGACCGCGGTGGGGTCGTCGTCCCAGGTCGACGCCACCGACTGCTCGGGCCGGCGCTCGCCCTGGTGGGCGATGTCGTCGAACGCCCGCTTGTCGGCGTCGGTGAGCGGCGGCTGGACGATGCTGCGGGGCCACAGTCGCCGGGCCCACACGACGTTGGCCTCGGCGGCGTACATCGTGAGCTGGGCTCCGATGGCCAGCCAGCCGACGAGCCCGAGCACCGAGGCGAAGTAGCCGTAGATCTGGGACGCATGGCGGAGCTGGTGGGCGACGAGGTAGGCGCCCAGCACCTGGAGCAACGACCACCCGATCCCTCCCAGGACCGCGCCGGGAAGAAGGGCCCGCGACGGCACACTGGGAGGGGTCAGGACCCGGAAGGCCATCAGGAAGAGGGCGACGTTCAGCGCCACCGTCAGGGCGAACCCGGCAAACCTCCCCGGCCCGATGCCACCGACGGCCGAGAAGGAGGCGATGGTGGTGGTGGCCGCGACTCCGACGCCGAGCACGCCGAGCAGGCCGAAGCCCCGGAGCAGGCGCTCGTGGAACGCTGGCCGGTCGACGCCGGGGACGTTCCAGACGTCGGCCATGGCCAGCTGGCCCGCCTGGGTGACTCCGAGCGAGCCCCACACCAGGAAGGCAAAGCCGACGGTCAGGGCGAAGGCGTTGCCCTTGAGGGGCTGAATGGCCTGTTCGATCTGCTGGCCGATGATGGGAAAGTCACGCAGGGCCGAGTCGAGCACCGACCGCTGCAGCGCGCTGTTGCGGTCCATGGCGAAGCCCAGGATGGTGGTCAACAGGAGTAGGAGCGGGAAGACGGCGAGGAACGCGTAGTAGGCGAGCAGCGCCGCCAGCGTGCCGGCCCGGTCGTCACCGAACTTCTTGATGAGGCCGAACGCCATCGCCAGCGGCGCGTGCGCCTGCTGAAAGCGGTCGATGCGGCGGATGGTCCGCTCGAATGGGTTCACTCGCTCCTCCGGTCCGAGTCTGCCGGGAGACGATTGTCCCCCACGGCGAGGAAGGTGGCCGCCGGGCCTGGGGACCGGGGGCCCGGGAACCACCGCTGCTATCGTCCGGGCCGTGTCAGCGGGCGCCGGCGAACCAGAAGGGGCCACGGGCGGGCCAGGTGCCGGGGGTATCGACGCCTACGCCCAGCTCCTTGCCGCCCGCTTCCCATGGGCGGGCGACGAGTCGATCGTGCAGGCCGCGACGTTCCTCCGCGACTCCGACATCGAGGCCGATGGCATGGACGGGAGCCTCGGCAACGACCCGCTCCTGGTCGGCCGGCTGATGAAGGAGGCGGCGACGCTCGCCGAGATCGTGGACGCCCCACCGGTCCTGGGCTGATGCGGCGCATGATCGAAGTGGCGATGGAGACCGAGTCGGCCGCCGCCTGCGTCGAGTTCCTGCTCGGTTACCACGCCGAGGGCGGCAAGATCGGTGCCAGGGCGTGGCAGGCGAGCCAGCGGGAGTGGGAGGCCACCGTCCGCCACTTCCTCGAGAGCGGTGAGGCCGCCGACATGCAGCAGGCCGAGCTGCGGGCGCTGCGCTTCCTCGTGAGGGTCTCAGGCACCGAGGCCGTCTTCGCCTGGATGTGAGGGCCTTTCGCCCGCGCTTTGGATCGTCGAAAGCGCCCCAAAACGGGCCGAGATTGGCGAACTAGGGGCGCTACCGACGATCGAAACGGATCCCCGTCAGGTGCCAGATCTCGAGGTGGAGGAGAGGAGCACCACCGACGCGGTGAAGCCGTGGACGAAGTTGCGGCCGCCGATCGGGCCGAGCTCGCCGGCGCAGAACATCCCCGCCAGCGGCGCCCCGCCCAGGCTGGCCGACACCACCTCGGCGTCGTGGTCCGGCGTGGAGAACAGGTTCGAGCCGCGACCGTTGCAGGTGAACAGCAGGGCGGCGTCGGCCTGGCGGCGATCCATGAGATGGCACAGGTCTTCGTCGGCCGAGGTCGCGTCGCGGACCTGGAACTGCGTGGTGGCCCCTACGTCGACAGTGTCGTTCACCATGATCGCCCCCAGCTCGGGGTCGGCGCCCAGCACGTTGCGGACGAGGAAGTCGCCGGGGCCGAAGTCGAGCTTGCGCTCGTCGATGACCCTGCCGAAGTGGACGTACTCGGCCAGCAGTCGGCGGTCGGCGTCGCTGATCGCCATCGCCACCTCCTGCAGGCGCTCCAGCGCCGGCTTGCCGGCCAGCTCGTAGACCACGTTGGTCTCCGCTTTCGTGACGGCGTAGGGGTTCCCGATGGGCCGGCAGCCCTGCGACACGACGGTGGTGACCTGCACCGATGGTCCCAGGAAGGCGCCGACCGCGCCGTGGGTCAGCACCTTGTCGCCCATGACCAGGCGGTTCCCGCCCGGGGCCCTGGCCGCGGAGGCCAGGCCACCCACCACCGGCAGGCCGGGCTGGTCCTGGTCGAGGCGGGCGAGGAAGGCGTCGGCGGGGAAGCTGAACGGGTCGGGGATCAGCAGCAGGGCGCTGGGGTTCTCGGGCATCTCGTCGGGCCAGCCGGTGAACGCAGGCCCGTCGGGGGTGGCCTGGACGGTGAGGTGGAAGGGCGTGATCGGCCCGGTGCTGCCGGCCCACAGGGCCACGGCCGGCGACTCCTCCACCTCGCGGTTGCCACCCACGACCGACACCGCCGCGCATCCCAGGAGGGCGCCGGGCGACAGCGTGGCCATGATGGCGGGCGCGGCGGCGTCGAGGGCCGCTGAGTGGGGCGGCGTCACGAACAGCAGGGCCAGGTCGGGAGGGCCGTCGAGCGCCTCGATCACCTGCCCGACGACCTCGCCCACGGCGGTGGCGAGGTCGGGGTGCTGCGACAGGGCTGCCGCGAACGTGGCCGCGCTCACCCCTCGGCGGGCAGGAGGGTCAGCGGCACGATCACGGGATCGCCATCGCCGAGGCGGACGTAGGCCTGGATCATCCCGTAGTCCTCGTAGGTGAGGTTGCCCTTGACCAGCAGGCGGCCGAACTTGCCGGGCACGACGTTCACCGGCTGGACGTTGCGGGCCACCTGCTCGCCCGTGGCGTCCTTGAACTCGACCTCGAGCGTGGAGGTCCCCGAGTCGCCGACTGGGCAGCGCACGAAGACCACCAGGTGGGGGCTGATGGTGACCGGCGGCGCCGACGGCGCGGCCATCGAGAACATCACGCCGGTGAGGTCGAAGCGGGTCGACGGGCCAGGCGCCTGGCGTTGGTCGATCCCCTCCACGAATAGGGCGGAGACGATGTCCATGGATCTCGAACCTAGCCCTCCACGTGCCCAATAGGTGCCCTGGCAGGAATTGCCCGTAGGATGTTTCAGCCCGTGGGGCGGCCGTGGGGAGCTGGCACGACGCCGGCCGGCCAGCGAACGAACGAAGGAGTACCGATGAGCGACACCCAGCATTGGCAGGAGCTCGGCCAGCAGTTCCGGGTCGACGCGGTGAAGATAAGCAGCCGGGCCAAGTCCGGGCACCCCACCTCGTCGATGTCGGCCGCCGACTTCATGGCTGTGCTGGTCACCAAATACCTGCGCTACGACTTCGACGACCCCAAGAACCCCAACGCCGACCACCTGATCTTCTCCAAGGGCCACGCCTCGCCGCTCATCTACGCCATCTACAAGGCGGTCGGCGCGATCACCGAGGAGGAGATGGAGACCTACCGCCAGCTCGGCAGCCGGCTGGAGGGCCACCCCACCCCGAGGCTCCCGTGGGTCGACGTCGCCACCGGCTCGCTGGGCCAGGGCCTGCCCATCGCCGTGGGCGTCGCCATCGCCGCCAAGTACCTCGACAAGCTGCCCTACCGCACCTGGGTCGTCTGCGGTGACTCGGAGATGGCCGAGGGCTCGATGTGGGAGGCGGCCGCCGCCGCGTCGTTCGACGGGCTCGACAACCTCACCGCCATCGTCGACGTCAACCGCCTGGGCCAGAGCCGGGCCACCCGCTACGGCTGGGACCTCGACACCTACCGCAGGCAGTTCGAGGCCTTCGGCTGGCACGTGATCGAGCTCGACGGCCACGACGTCGACGCCATCGATGCCGGGTTCGCCGAGGCCGTCGCCGTCACCGGCAAGCCCACCGTCATCCTGGCCCGCACCAAGAAGGGCAGGGGCGTGGCCGCGGTCGAAGACCAGCTCAACGCCCACGGCAAGCCCGTTCCCGACGTGGACGCCGCCATCGAGGAGCTGGGCGGTGACCGCGGCATCACCGCCACCGTGCCCAGCCCCCCCACCGACGGGGTACCGCAGGCGTACCCCTCGGGCGAGCTGAACCTGCCCGTCTACGAGCTGGGCTCCTCCGTCGCCACCCGCAAGGCCTACGGCGACGCCCTGGCCGCGGTGGGCTCGGCCCGGGGCGACGTGGTCGCCCTCGACGGCGAGGTCTCCAACTCCACGTTCTCGGAGATCTTCCGGGCGGCCCATCCCGACCGCTACTTCGAGTGCTTCATCGCCGAGCAGCAGATGATCGCCAGCGCCATCGGCATCCAGGTCCGGGGCTACGTGCCCTACGCCTCCACCTTCGCCGCCTTCCTGGCCCGGGCCTACGACTTCGTCCGCATGGCCGCCGTCAGCCGGGCCCGGCTCAACATCGTCGGCTCCCACGTGGGCGTGTCCATCGGCGAGGACGGCCCGTCCCAGATGGGCCTGGAGGACATCGCCTCGCTGCGGGCCGTCCACGGCAGCACGGTGCTCTACCCGTCCGACGCCAACCAGACGGCCAAGCTCGTCGCGGCCATGGCCGACCTCGACGGCATCGCCTACCTGCGCACCACGCGGGCCAACACCGAGGTCATCTACGGGCCCGACGAGGAGTTCCCGGTCGGCGGCTCGAAGGTCGTCCGCACCTCGGGCGACGAGGACCAGGTCACCATCGTCGGCGGCGGCATCACGCTGCACGAGGCGCTCGCGGCGGCCGACGCCCTGGCGGCCGACGGCGTGTCCGTGCGGGTCATCGACGCCTACTCGGTGAAGCCCCTCGACAACGCCGGCATCTGCGAGGCGGTGAACGCCACGGGCGGCAGGATCGTCACCGTCGAGGACCACTGGCCCGAAGGTGGCATCGGGGAGGCCGTCGCCGCCGCCCTGGCCGACGCCGGCCTGACGGTGTCGATCACCCGGCTGGCCGTCTCCGGCATCCCCACCTCGGGCAAGCCCGACGAGCTGCTGGCCGCCGCCGGCATCAACGCCGACGCCATCGCCGACGCGGTCCGGGGCCTGCTCAAGTAGCGGCCACCTTCAGCCACCTTCGGCGAACCGGGGTCACACAGTCGCGCCAGGCGCGACCACGTGACCCCAGTTGGGTTTTCGGAGGGTCTAGGCCGCCGGCGCCCGCACCCGCACGGGGGCGGGCTCGTGGCGGACGGTGGCCCAATGCAGGCGCTTGAGGCCGAGGATCATCCACCAACCCGGGTCGATCTCGCCGGGGCCCACCGACAGGCGGGCCGACGTGGGGGCGGCGTGGTGGTTGTTGTGCAGGCCCTCACCGGCGGTGAGCCAGGCCAGCCACTGCGAGTTGGCGGCGGTGTTGGGATTGGGCGTGCGACCGTAGGTGTGGCCGACCGCGTTCACCGCGGCGCTCAGCAGCAGGTAGGCGGCGGCGTGGACCCCTGCCGCGATCAGGCCGAGCCGCGGCCCCAGGACGACGCACAGCAGGACGATGCCGATGCCGAGGCCGAGGAGGGCGTGGTCGAACAGGAACCGGTCCCAACGGTCGGGCCCAAGGTCGCGCGCGTACTTGGCCACGGTGACCTTGTTCTTGGCGGCGCGCTTGTAGAGCACGACGTTGCCGAACTGGACCTTCATGAACCCCAGCAGGCGGGGCGAGTGCGGGTCGCCCTCGACGTCGGTGTGGGCGTGGTGCTTGCGGTGCACTGCGACCCACTGGCGGGGCCGGATGCCCGTGGTGGTCCACGTCAGCAGGCGGCAGACGGCGTTGACGGCGGGTGACAATCGCACGGCCCGGTGAGCGAGGCCACGGTGGAGGTACACCGTCGTGACGAAGATCGCGAGCTGGGTGACGGCCATCGCCAGGACGAAAGCGAGGGCTACGGACTTGTACATACGGCGAGACTACCCTACCTACCAGTAGGTAGGGACCACCGGAAACCCGGGTGAGCTGGCTCCGAAGGGGTAGCCTAGGCGTCACGATGCCCGACCGAGACGTGGGTGGGCACGGTGCCTGACGGAAAGCGCAGCGCTTTGGCCCCTGCGACCCCGACGGCTGCCAGGACGGCTGCCAGGACGGCTGTTAGGCCGGTCTCCTCGACCCGGGACGCCATCCTCGCCGAGGCGCTGCGGTGCTTCGCCGACCACGGCTACGACGGCACGTCGCTGAACGACATCGCCGTCCGTGTCGGGATCCGCCGTCCCAGCCTGCTCCACCACTTCCCGTCCAAGGAGGCCCTCTACCGCGAGGTCTTCGAGCTGGAGCTTGTCGACTGGTACGCCAGGGTCGAGCAGGACACCGCCGGCAACGGCACCGGATGGGAGCAGGTCGACCGCATCCTCACCGCCGGCTTCCGGTTCTTCGTGGACCACCCCGAGTTCGTCCGCCTGGTGCGCCGCGAGGCGCTCGAGGACGCCAGCCGCCTCGGGGCCGACCTGGGCGCCGGCCTGCGGCCCCTGTTCGCCAGGGCCGTCGCCTTCTTCGAGGTCGAGATGGCTGCGGGACGGCTGCGGGCCCACGACCCCGAGCAGCTGTTCTTCACCATCTACGGGGCGCTGCTCAGCTACTTCAGCGACGTCCCGCTGCTCGAGGCCCTCCTGGGCGGCGACCCCCTCGCCCCCGCGGTGCTGGAATCGAGGCTCCAGCACATCCGCTCGGTGTTCCGGGCCGCGCTGCAGCCGTAGGGGTTCCGCACCGCTGGACTCCATGACCGCGCTCATCGAGCACGGGCTGCTGCTGCAGTCGGCCAAAGGACCCGTGCCGAGCGTGGCCGAGCTGGTGGCGGGTGCACCGATCACCGGCAGCTGGTGGGGCCATCCCGACAGCCATGCCATCTTCGAGGCGCTGACCTCTCTCGCCGACTCGCCCGACGTCGTCAGGCTGAGGTTGGTGAAGGGCAAAGTGACCCTCGTGCACCGCCGCGTCTGGCCGGCGCTGGTGCGCCTGGCGGATCGGTTCCCGCCCAAGCATCTGGCCGCGATCCACGAGGAACACACCGCCACCGGCGGTCATCGGGTGCACGAAACGCCCTTCCCCGACTGGGTGCCGGCCGACGTGCTCCAAGCCGCCGAGGTCGACATCTCCCGGGCCGCCCTGGCTCCGTCGCTTCAACGAGCTGGTCGGCGAGCCGCCCATGACCTTCCTCACTGGCTGGCGGCCGGCGCTGGCCGCGACCTGCTGCGCGAGCCCGACGCCACCGTCGGCGCCGTCGCCCGCCAGGTCGGCTACGGCAGCCCCCTTCGCCCTCAGCACCGCGTGCAAGCGGGAGCGGGAGATCAGCCCCCACGAACACCAGCTGCCCGCGTCGACGGGGAGATGGGTTGGTCGTCAGCTGTCGCGCAGTGCGCCGGCGGCGGCCACGACCAGGGCAACCATCCATCCGAGGCTCACCCACACCCCGGCGAACTGGTTGCCGTCCTCGGCAAGCAGCAACACCCACGCGGCGGCGGTCACGACGAGGATCACGGAGCCGCAGGCCAAGACGGTGGTCGGACGGCGCGTGCCGATGACGTACACGAGCACTGGCAACAGCCCGAGGAGCAGTAATGCGAAGAAGCCGTCGTCGAGCTGCCCGTGCTTGCCCGCCAGCTGGCTAGACGTGTGGCCACTGACGACCACTGCCCCGGTGCACGCCGCCAGCCCGAGTCGAGCCCAGAGCCACGGAGCGCCGACAGGGAGATCGGGGGGCGCCGGCCGTCGCCCGGCCAGGGCGATGGCGGCCGATGGTGTGAGGCCGATGACCACGATGCTCAGGGGTCCGGTTACCCACGGCCCGGTCGGCGCCAGGAGCGGCAGGATGAGCAAGCCCGACACCGACACCGTCGCCGGCAGGAGGACGATCATGGCGACGGCCGCCCGTGTCGCACGGGGATCGTGGGCCGCGGCCAGGACGAGGCCGCATGCCACCGCGCTGGCGAGCCAGCCGATGAGCAGTCCGGCCGGGCCGAGGGCGGCGGGCCCGATCACCGTGATCCCGACGGAGGCCAGCCCGGCCGCCACCAGGACCCATGCCGGTGCCGGTCTGGTCCACGTGCTGTCCTGCTGCGTTCCGCCAAGGGTCATGACCCGATGATCCGGCGCCCGGCGGGACCGCGCCCATCCGGGTTTGCCCTGACATCTGTTCAGGGCCGGGGGCGGTTCTCCTTGCGGAGGACGAACTTGAGGCCCGACCAGATGTCGGTGACCGCGCACACCTTGACGTCCACCCAGCCCCGCGGCAGGCACACCTCGCGCAGGACGTCCTCGGTGAGGTCGGTGGCTACGCCCGACGACTTCTTGGGCCACGCCACCCACAGCGACCCCGCCGGGGGTAGGACGGCAGCGACCTTCGGGAAGCGCCTGGACAGGTCCGCCCGGCTGGTGACGAACAGCATGGCCAGGTCGAGGTCGGCGGCCGGCCTGCGGAGGACCTTCACGCCGACGGGCATGGGCTCCAGCTCCGGCCCGAACTCCTTCGGCGCCCCGATCAGGGCCACCCGCATGCCGTTCTTGACGCCCAGCTTGCGGGCCAGGGGCGTCCCGGAGTAGCCGGCCATCTCCGTACTGTGCCGCGAACTGGGCGGCGCTCTAAGCGACGAGCGAGTGGTACACGCCGGCGCCGAGCACCCGGGCGTTGTGGACACCCTCCAACCGGACGGGGCTGTGGCGCTCGTTGGCGGTGCCATCGCCCAACTGCCCGACGGCGTTCCACCCCCACGCCCGCACCCTGCCCTCGTCGTCGACGGCGAGGTTGTGCAGGCCCCCGGCGTCGATGGCGACGATCCCGGCCAGGTCGGGCACCTCGACGGGAGTGAACCGGCTCGTCGTCGTGCCGTCGCCGAGCGTCCCGACGCCGTTCCAGCCCCAGGCGAAGACGGTGGCATGATCGGTGAGGGCCACGCTGTGGTAGACGCCGGCGGACACGGCGACACTGCGGTCGACGTCGGTCCCGGTGGCCACGGTGACGGCGATGCCGCGGTCGGTGAGCGTGCCGTCGCCAAGCTGGCCCACCCCGTTCCAGCCCCAGGCCTTGACGACCCCCGCGGAGCTCACGGCGACGTTGTGGTAGGCGCCTGCGTCGACAGCGGTGATTCCCGCCAGCCCGGAGACCTTGACCGGCAGGTGGCGGTCGACGGTGGTGCCGTCGCCCAGCTGGCTCACCGCGTTCCACCCCCACGCCCACACCGTGCCGTCGGACTTCAGTGCGACCGAATGGAGGGCTCCGGCCGAGACGGCCACCACGTTGGTGAGCCCAAGCACCTGGACCGGTTGGTGGCGCTCGAGGGTCGTGCCGTCGCCGAGCTGACCGACACCGTTCCATCCCCAGGACCACACCGTCCCGTCCGATCGGAGGGCGAGGCTGTGGTAGATCCCGGCGGACACGGCGGTGACGTTGGCCAGGCCGGGGACCTGCACGGGCTGCGGCGAGTAGTAGGTCGAGGAGTCGTGCCCGAGCAATCCGAAGCCGTTGGAGCCCCACCCCCACGCGGTGCCGTCGGGACGCACGCCCAGCGAGTGGTAGGCACCGCCGGACAGGGACGTGTAGGGGCCGCCGCCGGTGATCGACGTGGGGGAGTAGCGATCGACCAGGCTGGAGTCGCCGACCTGGCCGACCACGTTCCAGCCCCAGGCCAGCGACTGGGCGGGCGGCGGCGGTGGCGGGGCGGTGGCGCTGCCATAGGCCACGAGCAGGTTCGAGGCGGGGACGACGACGAGCCCCTGACCGGCGCCCAGGCCGACCACGGGCTCCGACACGTTGTGCTCGTCGGGGGGCCGGATCGGGGCGCCGACGTTCGTGCTCCAGGGAGAGAGCCCGGTGGCCACGTCGACGGCGTAGAGCATGCCGGTCATGGAGCCGACGTAGACGTGGTTCCCGACCACGAGCGGCGGCGATGAGAGCTGGCCGTCGCCGGTGAACGTCCAGAGCGGAGCCATGGTCGACGGGTCGCGGGCAACCAGCGCCGAGCCCTCCCGGAAGTAACCGCGGGTGGCATCGAAGGCCGGAGTGGTAAGCGACGCGTGGGCCTGGACGATCTCGCCGGTACCGGCGTCGAGGGCGAGCCCGGTGCCCCCGTCCCGCACCCACAGCCAGTCGTCGGCCAGGACCGGCGTGCGGCCGCCGCCTCCGGAACACCCGTCCGAGTACGTCCACAAGGGTGCGCCGTGGTCCGGTTCGAAGCCGAACACGTTGGGGCAGGCGTAGGACACATACACGCCGTCGTCCGAGACCGCCGGTGAGCTGTGGTCGCCGTTGGCGACCGACCGGGTCCACAGGACGCGACCGGTCCGGGCGGACACCGCGTACAGGGTGCCGCCGCTCCCCGCCCCGCCGAGGTAGACGATCCCGTTGGCGTAGGTCGGCTCCGACGAGAAGGAGTACTGGCCGGGGAGCTGGCGGATCCATTTCTGGGCGCCTGTCGCCGGGTCGAAGGCACGCAGGAGCCCGTCGCCGTTGACGGCGTAGACGCGCCCGTCGCCGTAGGCCAGACCCGACCAGAAGTACACGCCGCCGAGTGGGATCGGCCCCCAGGCCGTGGCACCGGTCGACGCGTCGAACGCGTGCAGGTACGTGCCGTAGGGGCCGTTCTCCGGCCCACGGGCCACGGCGAAGACCTTGCCGGCGGCGACGATCGGGTAGGAGACGTACCCACCCAGGTCCTTCGACCACTTCTTCTCCAGCGGCAACGACACCGGCCCCCCGGTCGCCAGGTGACCGTCGTGGGCGGCGTTCACCTGGTAGGCGACCGACTCGCCCGGCGAGTAGGGCACCGCCGTCGCCGCCCCGGCCGACGTCGCCGGGAGTAGGGCGGCCAGAGCCGCGAGCGCCAAGAGACAGATCCGGTGCTTCCCGCCGATTCGCATCGAGCTTGTGTCGACCCGTCGGGCGCCGACCTTGAGGGCTAGTGGCTCTACGCCGGCTTCTCCGCCACCAGCAGCTTGTAGCCGGCGATGCCCTCGCGGACGGCCTGGCCGGCCAAGGCGACGCGGTTGCGGGCCTGGTCGAAGTCGATGGCGTCGAGGGCGGGAACCTTCATGATCTTGAACGCCACCAGCCGGGCGTCGATCTGCTGGATCATGCGGGCCAGGCCCTCGTCGTGGTGCTCGGTGAGGGTGGTGCGCAGCCCGGCGGCGCCGAGGATCTCGACGTACTCGTCCAGCGGGCGGGCGTCGGCCAGGCACGCCACCCACGCCCCGAGGGTCTTGAGCTCGTCGTCGAGACGGGACTGGTCGAGGGCGACGTCGGTGATGCCGACCCGCCCGCCCGGGCGCAGCACTCTGGCGATCTCGGCCGCGGCGGTGGGCTTGTCGGGGAAGGTGCAGAAGGCGCACTCGCAGACCACCGCGTCGACCGACTCGTCGGCCAGAGGCAGGCGCTCGGCGTCGCCCACGGTGAACCGCACCTGACCCTCGATGCCGGCCTGGGCCGCCTTGGCGTTGGCCTTGGCCACCGCCTGGTCACCGAGGTCGACCCCCTCCACCTCCACGCCGAACTCCTCGGCCAGGAGGAACGCGGTGGTGCCGGGGCCGCTGGCCACGTCGAGCACCCGCTCGCCGCGGCGCAGGTTCATGGAACGGGCCAGCCTCCGGGTCAGCTCCAGGCCGCCCGGGTGGTAGCTCTCGCCCAGGATGAGGGCGACCACGTCGGCCTGGTAGGTGCGGGCGCAGCAGGCCTTGACCTCCTCCGCGCTGGCCGCCGGACCGATCGGGGCGGCGGTATCGGTCATGGCGTGTCGGTCATTGGCGGAGGTTCTTGCCGATGTTGGTGGCGTCGGCGTTGGCGTGCCCGTTCCCGGGGCCGGCCTCCCCGTTGCCGCCGCCCCCATTTCCGGCCGTCTTCGACCCGTAGCGGGTGGTGAGGAGCACGGGCTGCAGCTCGTGGGAGTTGGGGACGATCGTCGGCACGGAGACGCCGCTCAGCTGCTCCCGCACCTCCTCGCGGTACCCGACCGAGTTGTAGGCACAGAACGGGATCAGCCTGCCGTCGGGGGTGATCTCCTCCACGCAGCACTTCATCAGGGCCTTCACGTTCAGCGTGTACGGGTCCTGGAAGTCCTGGATGACGATCATGAACGACTTGTCGGCGATCGACTTCAGGGCCTCGGGCAGGTCGATGCCGCACGTGGCGCACTCCAGCGGGGCCGTGGTGTTGCCGTCCTCGCCGCCGGGCACGGCCGACGCGCTCCAGAGCTTCTCCAGCGACCCCCGCACGCTCATGTCGGGCATCACCCGGTTGCTCACGTAGTCGAGGTAGTCGTCGACGTTCACCAGCCGGGTGATCGGCACCACGTTCTCGCCGTCGACCAGCAGGTACGTGATCGAGCGGCAGGTGGGGAAGCAGCAGGGCACCGGTACGAAGTCCGAGAGCACGAACCACTCGGGGACCTGGTCGACGAGGCCGTGGATGATGTCGGCGTTGGTGAGGCGCTGCATCGGGTCGAACTCGATGTGACGGCCCGAGTGGGTGACGGGCTGGAAGGCCACCGACCGCACCGCCGGGTGCTCCACGCCGAACTTCACGATGGCGCCCATCTCGTGCTGGTTGAGGTCCTTCTCGATGGCGGCGACGAGCGACACCTTCAGGCCGAACTCGGCGCAGTTCTCCAGTGCCTTGGCCTTGGCCGCCCGCAGGTCGCGGCCCCTGATCTGCAGGTGGGTGCTCTCCTCGAAGCCGTCGAACTGCATGTAGATGACCGGCTTCAGCTCGGCCAGCTCCTTCACGAACTTGCGGTCGTGGGCCAGGCGGATGCCGTTGGTGTTGAGCGTCACCATATGGACGCCCTTGTCCTGGGCCATCTTGATGAAGTCGAGGATCAGGGGGTGAATGGTGGGCTCGCCGCCGGAGAACATGACCACCTCGGGGTCGCCCTCGGACCGAACGAAGGCGTCGAGGCCGGTCTCCACCTGCTCCAGGGTGAGGGAGAAGCCGTCGGGCTGGTGGCCGGAGTCGGCGAAGCAGATGGGGCAGTCGAGGTTGCAGTTGCTGTTGACCTCGATGATGCCCAGGCAGGCGTGCTGCTTGTGCTCGGGGCAGAGGCCGCAGTCGAGCGGGCAGCCGTCGACGACCTCGGTCTGGAACTCCAGGGGGATGGTGCCGGGCTTGTTGTAGCGCATCGCCGCGAAGTACATCTCGGCGTCGGAGTAGAGCAGCGCCTCGAACTTGCCGTGCTCCTTGCACCGCTTGCGCAGGAAGACCCTGTTGTCCTTGACGTTGACCTCGGCGTCGACGACGGTCTTGCACACCGGGCAGATGCTCTTGGTGTACTCGAGGAAGACCTCGTCTCGGTCGACCTTCTGGCGCGGGGGGGTCAAAGTCATCGGTCCTCCTGGCGTGCGAGCATCTTGGAAGCTAGCACCGTCATATCCGGGAACAGCACGGTCACAGGACGACGGTTATGAGTCGGAGGCGGCCGTCGGCCGCGATTTCGACCGTGTCGGTTCCCCCCAGCAATGCGTCGCCATCAGAGTTACGGACCTGCCAGGCGAAGCGGATGTCGCCACCGATCTCCTCTGCCTCGACCGGACCCGACCGGGCCATCACGGCGTCGCCGGCACGACCCTGCAGGGCGGCGATGAGGCCGAGGATGGCGTCGCGGCCGCGGAAGGTGCCGGTGGGGCCGGCCAGCTCACAGTCGTCGGTGACCGCCTCGCGGAGCAAGGTCCGGCGGACGGTCTCGTCGCGCTCGTTCCATGCCTGCAGGTAGGCGTCGACGACCCCTGTGACGCCCGGTCCGTCAGAAGCCACGGTCGAAAGGCTATGCGGCTTGACGCCCGCGACGCTCGCTGCCACAGTTCCCCCCGGTTCATATCAAGACACGTTGATCGAGCGGGAGGAGCCGGGGATGCGAGTACGGGCCTTGGTGGGCGCGCTCGCGGGACTGATTCTGGTCACGGCGGGGTGTGGGGGCGGTGGCGGCTCCGATGGCGCCACCCTGCGGGTCAGCGGCTCGACCACGGTCAACCCGGTTGCGGCCGACGCCGCCGAAGTCCTGCGGAAGGACGGGCTGCGGATCACCGTCGACGCAAGCGGCGGGTCGGCCGGCGGGATCGCCCAGCTCGGGGCCGGGCAGGTGGAGATCGCCATGAGCTCCAAGCCGCTGGCCGACTCCGACCGCCAGATGTTCCCGTCCGTGGACTTCGTCGCCACCGAGATCGGCCAGGACGCGGTGGGCATCGTCGTCCGCCGCGAGGTCTACGACGCGGGGGTCAAGAACCTGACGAAAGATCAGGTCACGGCCCTCTTCGAGGGCAAGGTCCGCAACTGGACGGAGCTGGGCGGGCCCGACCTGCCGGTGTTCGTCTACGACAAGGAGCCGGGGCGGGGCACCCGCGAGGCCATCGACAAGTACCTGTACGGCGCTGGCAAGGCACCGCCGCCGCCCGAGTCCGACGCCTACGCAATAGTCGGCGGCAACGAGGAGGAGCGGACCAAGCTGGCGTCGACCCCGGGTTCGGTCGGCCCGCTGTCGTCCTCGTTCGTCGACGGATACCCCAACCTGGCGGTGGTCGCCCTCGACGGCATCGAGCCCTCGCCGGAGAACGTGCGGGCGTCGCGCTACCCGATCTCCCGGCCGCTCTACCTGGTCACGAACGGCCGGCCGGCGGGCGCGGCCAAGACGTTCGTCGACTACGTCCGCTCCGAACCGGGCCAGGACCTGGTGAACAAGCACGGCTACCTCAACCTGGCCGACCTGGGCCTGAGCTGAGCCCGGCACACCCGCGACGGACAGGCAGGGTGCCGCGCCGGCTGCGGTGGGTGCCGGCGGGGACCGCGGTCGCGGCGGCCGTCGCCGGCGCCGCGCTGGTCGCCATCGTCGCCTTCCTCGTGGTCGGCGTGCGGTCGGGCCCCCTGGACTGGTGGGAGCTGCTCACGTCGTCGCTGTGGGACGCACCCGGCGGCAGCTTCGGCGGCGCCGCCATGCTGTGGGGGACGGGAGCGGTGGCGGTCGTCGCCCTGGTGCTCGCTGCCCCCGTGGGATGGGCTGCGGCCATCGCCATCAACGAGCTGGCGGCACCGCGGTGGCGTCGTGTGCTGAGGGGCGTGGCCGAGCTGCTGGCCGTCGTCCCCTCGATCGTCTACGGGCTCATCGGCATCGCCTTCCTGCGGCCGTTCGTGTCGTGGTCCGCCGGTGTTCCCGGCGGCGACTCGTTGCTGGCCGCCGGCCTGGTGTTGGCGGTGATGGTGCTGCCGACGATCCTGGCCGTGTCCGTCGACGCCCTGGCGGCCGTCCCCGACGCCGATCGGGAGGCCGCCGCGGCCTGCGGCCTGACCAGGACCGAGGTGGTGTGGGCGGCGGTGCTGCCGAGGGCGCGCCGCGGCATGGGCGCCGCCGTCCTGCTGGGCCTGGCCCGGGCCCTGGGGGAGACAATTGCGGTGTTCCTGGTGGTGGGCAGGGCTGACGGGAGGATGCCCGGGGGCCCGCTGGACGCCCTGGACCGACTGGTGCGACCGGGACAGACCCTCACCACCAAGCTCAACGGCCCCGAGAGCGTCCTGGCCGGGACGTCGGGCGCCCATTGGGCGGCGTTGTGCGGGCTGGCCCTGGTGCTGCTGGCGGTCGTCGCCGCCGTCACCGTCGTGGGACAGCGCCGGGTCGGGAGCCGCGGCCGTCGGCGCGGCGTCCGGAGGTCGTTGGTCGGTGCCCCCCGGGCGCGGAGGGCCAGGGACCGGGTGGCTGCGATCGTCCTCTGGTCGGCCCTGGGCGTCACGCTCCTTCTGGTCGGGGCCATCGTGGCGGTGGTGCTGACGAAGGGGGCGGCCGCTCTCGACCCCCGGTTCTGGTGGCACCCGGCGACCGGCGCCAGCGGTGGCGGCATCCGGGACCAGGTCGTCGGCACGCTCGTGCTGGTGGCGACGGCCGGCGTCATCGCCGCGCCGGTCGGTTTCGCCCTCGGCCTGGTGCTGGCGGAGTACGCAGGAGTTCGACTGTCCCGGTGGCTGCGGACGTTCACCCTGACGCTCGGTGGTGTGCCTTCGATCGTCCTCGGGCTGTGGGCCTACTGGCTGTTCAGCACCCGTCTGGCGTGGGGCCGCAGCTGGCTGGCGGGATCGATCGCCCTGGCCCTCGTGGTGGTGCCGCCGGTGGCGATCGCGGTGGCGACTGCGGTCACCGCCCTCGCGCCGGAGCGGCGGGAGGCGGCCCTGGCCGCCGGGCTCCGCCGCAACCAACTCGTACGCTCGGTGCTGGCTCCCCAGGCCCTTCCCGGCCTGGTGACCGGTCTGCTGCTCGGGCTCGCCCGGGCGGCGGGGGAGACGGCGCCCCTCCTGTTCGCCGCCGCGGTCTTCTCGGGCGCCCCGACCTTCCCCCAGGGCGTGGTGCAGTCGCCGGTCTCGGCGCTGCCCACCCACATCTTCACGCTGGCCCAGGACGCCGCCGACCCCGCCGCCGTCGACGTCGCATGGGGCGCAGCGCTGGCACTGGTGGTCGTTGCCGGGTTGCTGGTGCTGGCCGCGGTGCCGGCCCGCCGGCGGATGGCGGACTCCAGCCCGTGACCGCGGTCGAGGCTGGGAACGCGATCGAACCGGGGAACGCGGTCGAGGTCGTCGACCTCACGGTCCGCTGCGGCGGCCGCACTCTGGTCGGACCGCTCTCGTTCACGCTGACCGCGGCCGACACGTTGGGCATCCGCGGACCCTCGGGTGCCGGCAAGTCGACGATCCTGCGGGCCCTGGTCGGCCTGCTGCCGGCGCAGCTCGCGGCCAGCGGCACGATCACGGTGCTGGGCGTCGACGTCCGGTCGGCGTCTGCCGACCTGCCCGGGCTCCGGGCCCGGGCCGCCCTGGTGGGCCAGACACCGGTCGTCTTCCCGGCGTCGATCCTGGCCAACGCCGCCTTCGGATTGCGCCACCACGTCAGGGCGCCGAGGGCCGAGATCCGGGCCCGGGCCGAGTCCGCCCTGGTCGAGGCCGGTCTGTGGGACGAGGTGGCCGACCGGCTGGACGCGCCCGCAGCCGACCTCAGCGTCGGCCAGCGACAGCGGCTGTGCCTGGCCCGGGCCCTCGCCCTCGACCCGCAGCTCCTGCTGCTGGACGAGCCCACCAGCTCCCTCGACGCCGCCTCCACCGCCACGGTCGAGGCGGCGGTGACGGGGCTGGCCGAGCGTCGCACCCTCCTCGTCGTCTCCCACGACCGGGACCAGCTGACCCGCCTGTGCAAGCGGGTCATGAGCCTCTAGAGGCGAACCAGTTGGCCTGGATAGGGTTCCCAGCCATGGCCGACGCCGCGCTCGACCCGCTGTGCGCCTACGCCGCGGCCGCCGGCGCCAGGGCGGCGGTGATCGAGGATGGGGCCGTCACCACCTACGCCGCCTTCAACGAGGAGGTCAACCGGCTGGTCGGCGGGCTGGCCGGCCTGGGGGCGAGGTCGGGCCAGCGGGCGGTGTGGTGCGCGCCCAACAGCCGCCAGGTCCTCGCCTTCATGCACGCCTGCCGCAAGCTCGGGCTGGTGGCGGTGCCCATGTCCTACCGGTTCACCGCCGAGGAGATGCGTCACGTCCTGGCCGACAGCGGCGCGTCGCTGGTGGCCGTCGACGCCGCCCAGGCGCCGATCGTGGCCGGCCTGGCCGCCGGCCTGCCCGAGCCGCCGGCCGTCGTCGTCTTCCGGGGCGAGCACCCCGGCACCCACTCCTGGGACGTCATGGTGGCCGAGGGGACGCCCGACGAGCCCCCGGCGCCGGCCGATTACGGCGCCGCCATGATGTACACCTCGGGCACCACCGGCCGGCCCAAGGGGGCGATGCGCACCCGCTCCGACCGGGCCCTGCTTGGCGCCATGCTGGCCGCCCTGCGCTTCGGCTCCGGCGAGGTCCACCTCACCACCGGTCCGCTCTACCACGCCGGCCCCAACGCCTTCGCCCTGCTCACCCACCTGACGGGCGGCACCGTCGTCGTGCTGCGGACCTTCGACCCGGCCGAGTGGCTGCGGCTGGTCGCCACCCACGGCGTGACGTCCACCTTCTCCGCCCCGACCCACCTCAAGCGGATCGTGTCGCTCCCCGACGACGTTCTGGCCGCCGCCGACCTCTCCTCGATGCGCACCCTCATCGCCAACGCCGCACCCGTCCCGTACGCCCTCAAGCAGGAGGTCGTCGCCAAGCTGGGTGACGGGTTCCTCTTCGAGGTCTACGGCTCCACCGAGCTCGGCATCGCCACCGTCCTCGCCCCCGAGGACCAGCTGCGCAAGCCCGCCTCGTGCGGCCGGCCCTATGGCGGCATCGAGCTGAAGGTGGTCGACGACGACGGAGCCGACGTGCCGGCGGGCGAGGCCGGGGAGCTGTTCGTCAGGACCGCCCTGGCGATCGACGGCTACCACGGTGCCGACGTCCAGATGGCCGAGCTGCCGGGGGACTGGAAGTCGGTGGGCGACGTCGGGTGGGTCGACGACGAGGGTTACGTCTACGTCTGCGACCGCAAGACCGACATGGTCATCACCGGCGGGATGAACGTCTACCCGGCCGAGGTGGAGGCTGCCATCCACGCCTGCCCGGGCGTGCTCGACGTGGCCGTCATCGGCATCCCCGACGACGAGTGGGGCGAGCGGGTGCACGCGGTGGTCCAGCCCCGGCCCGGCCACGACCTCGACCTCGCCGCCATCGAGGCGGCGGTGGCGGCGACGCTGGCCGGCTTCAAGCGGCCGCGGTCGTGGGAGGTCCGCGACACCCTGCCCCGCACCGACAGCGGCAAGCTGCTCAAGCGGTTGCTCCGGGACGAGGTCCGCTGACCCCTGACGATTTCTGCTCGCGCATGTCCCGCGCATAGGCGGGTCAATCGCGAGCAGAACCAGGCTTATCCTGAGCCACCGATGCGTGGTCGATACCTACTGGTCGCTCTGGCCACCGCCCTGGCTTTGAGCGCCCCCGCGCCCGCAGCCGTCGCCGCCGACGACGAGGACACCCCGCGGGCGAAGCTGGTCACGCCGGTGATGAGCCTGCGCCGGCTGGCCCGGCCCCTCTCCCGCACCGTCGCCACCACCCGGTTGACCACCCAGCTCGACCAGGCCGTGCAGGGCGCGGCCGAGGACACCACCTGCCTGACCGTCCAGGACCCCTCCGGCCGCACCCTCTACTCCCGCCACCCGGACCTCGCCCTCATCCCCGCCTCGACCATCAAGCTGGTGACGACGGCCGTCGCGCTGGCCAAGATCGGCCCCGACGTCAGGCTCGTCACCGACGTCCGGGCGTCGTCGGCGCCGGCTGCCGGGGTGGTGGGCGACCTGTGGCTGGTCGGCGGGGGCGACCCGTTGCTGTCGACCGCCGACTTCGCCGTCGAGGGCGGCTACATGGCCCAAGCCCGCCTGGCCACGCCGATGGAGGCCCTGGCCGACAAGGTCGTGGCCGCCGGCGTGCGCCACGTCGGCAGGGTCGTGGGCGACGACAGCCGCTACGACGTCCAGCGCACCGTGCCCACGTGGCTGCCCCGGTACACCACCAACTTCGAGATCACCCCCCTGTCGGCCCTCACCGTCAACAAGGGCTTCGTGACGTTCAAGCCGCCCCTGGTGGTGGCCCCGTCCCAGGCCACCCACGCCGCCGCCATCCTGTCCGAGCTGCTCAGGGCCAGGGGGGTGGTGGTGGACGGCGACGGCGCCGCCGGCGTGGTCCCGTCGGGGGCCGTCACCATCACCTCGATCGAGTCCCCGCCCCTCGCCGAGGTCGTGGGCGAGATGCTCCAGCACAGCGACAACCTGGCGGCCGAGATGCTCCTGAAGGAGCTGGGCGTCCGCTTCGGCGGGGCCGGGTCCACCGCCGCCGGGCTGGAGGTCGTCGAGCGGCACCTGTCCGAGACGGGCCTGCCGGCGGACGAGCTGACGGCTGCCGACGGGTCGGGGCTCGACCGTTCCGACCGGCTCACCTGCGACCTCCTCCAGCAGCTCCTGGTCAACGGTGGCGCGGGTGGAGCCCTGGACAAGGCCCTCCCTGTCGCGGGGGGCGTCGGCACCCTGCACCGGCGCTTCGTCAACACCCCCGCCACCGGGAAGGTGAGGGCCAAGACGGGGTCGTTGGAAGGCGTGGTCGGCCTGAGCGGCTGGGCGTCGGCCCAGGACGGCACGGTCATGGCCTTCTCCCTCCTCGCCAACGGGCTGCCCACGACGTCGGCGGGGTCGGTGATGCAGGACCGGGTGGCCGCCGCGGTCGCGGCCTACCCCCAGGCCCCGGCACCAGCCGAGATTGCTCCCCTGCCGACCACGGCGCCCGTAGCTTCCGCACCGCCACCGTGAGCGAGCTGCCGATGTTCCCCCTGGGGACGGTGCTCCTGCCCTCCATGGTGATGCCGCTGCACATCTTCGAGCCCCGGTACCGGGCCCTCGCCCGCCGCTGCCTCGAGGGCGACCGGCGCTTCGGTGTGGTGCTCATCGAGCGGGGGAGCGAGGTGGGCGGCGGCGATGTGCGCTGCGGCGTCGGCACCCGGGTCGAGGTCGTACAGGCGGCCGAGCTGGACGACGGGCGGTGGCTCATGGCCGTGGTCGGCGTGGATCGCATCAAGGTCGACCGCTGGCTCGACGACGACCCGTACCCCCGGGCCGAGGTGAGCCAACTCCACGGCCGACCCCCCGGCGACGAGGCCGCTGACCGGCGCGACGCCATCGAACGTACGCTTCGGCGGGTCCTCGCCCTCCGGGCCGAGCTGGGGGAGCCGTCGGCGCCGTCGACCGTCGACCTGGACGCCGACCCCGTGGTCGCCGCCTGGCAGGCCGTGGTGCTGGCCCCCCTCGGAGCCTTCGATTCGCAGCGGGTGCTCGAGGTCGTCGACGCCGACGATCGGCTCGACCTGGTGGCCGAGCTGCTGGAGGACGAGGCCCTCCTGCTTGCGCAGCGGGTGGCAGGGGGATAGGAACAGGCAATGGCTACGTCGGCGTCGTCGGGAGGGTGGCAGTCCCAGAGCTTCATCGGGGACATACGCGACCTGTGGCAGCTCGTCCTCACCTACCTGAAGCAGGAGACGATCGACCCGGTCAAGGGCCTGGGCCGGTACATCGGCTACGGCCTGGCCGGGAGTCTGGCCGTCGGCCTGGCCAGCATCCTGCTCCTGCTGGGGATCCTCCGTCTGCTCCAGGAGCGCACCGGCGAGCTCTTCACCGGCCGCCTGCACTGGGTGCCGTACCTGACGGTCATCGTCGGCTGCGGGGTGGTCATCGCCCTGTGCCTGAAGGCGATGATGGCCGACAAGGGAGGTCGGTCCTGATGGTCGCCGCACCAACGCCCGCGTCCGGCCGCGTCACCCGGGCCGACATCGAGGCCCAGCTGCGCAAGCTTCGCGGCGAGCTGGAGGACACCGAGGAGGTCGTCAAGGAGGCCGGCAAGAGTGTGGCCATCGGCGGGGTCATCCTCCTGCTGATCCTCGTCTTCCTGCTCGGCAAGCGCCGTGGCCGCCGGAAGAGCACCGTCGTCGAGATCCGCCGCATATGAGTCGGCCGACGCGCGAGAGCCTGCTCCGCTCCGGCATCCGGCTGGGGGTGTTCCGTGGCGTCTTCCGCGGCTCCAAGGTGTGGCTGTACGTCGGTGCGACTGCGTGGACGCTGCGTCTTCTCGGCCGCCTGGCGGCCCGCAAGCCGGTGGTCCACATCGAGAAGCTCGGCCCCGGCGAGCGGATGCTGATCACCCACTTCAAGCGCAACCAGGCCTGATCCCCGGCCTGCCTCCAGTCGCCGACCCGGGCCCGCTGTGAATGCCGGAGGCCCCTTCGCGGTGGGCGACAAGGTGCTGGTGGTGGACAGCAAGAACCGCCGGTACCTGCTCACGCTCCGCGAGGGCGGTGAGTTCCACACCCACGCCGGGATCGTCCCCCACGCCGAGTTCGTCGGGAAGCCGGAGGGCATCACGCTGCGGTCGACGTCGGGGGCCCGCTACCTCGCCATCCGGCCCACCCTCTCGGACTTCGTGCTGTCCATGCCCCGCGGCGCCCAGGTCGTCTACCCCAAGGACCTCGGTCCGATCCTGATGCTGGCCGACATCTTCGTCGGCGCCCGCATCCTCGAGGCCGGCGTCGGGTCGGGCGCCCTGTCGATGGCCATGCTGCGCTGCGGGGCCTCGGTGGTCGGCTACGAGATCAGGTCCGACTTCGCCGCCGCCGCCCAGCGCAACGTCCACGCCTTCCTCGGGACCGACGTCGACTACCGGGTCGAGGAGCGCGACGTCTACGCCGGCATCGACGAGGTCGAGCTGGCCGACGCCAAATTCGATCGCATCGTGTTGGACCTGCCGGAGCCCTGGCAGGTGGTGAAGCACGCCGAGGTCGCCCTCCGCCCCGGTGGCATCCTCGTCTCCTACCTGCCGACCATCGGCCAGGTCGGCCAGCTGCGGGAGTCCCTCGACGCCGGCGCCTTCGGCCTGGCCAGCACCATCGAGGTGCTGCAGCGGTCCTGGCACGTCGAGGGCCAGTCGGTGCGCCCCGACCACCGCATGGTGGCCCACACCGGGTTCCTCACCTCGGCCCGCCTGCTGGTGGCCGAGGGCTGACCCGGCGCTGCCACCGCCGTGAACGCACTCGACCTGGCGGTGGTGGCGCTGGTGGCGACCTCGGTGGTCGGTGGGTACCGCCTCGGCCTGCTGGCCGGGGGCACGTCGTGGGTCCTCCTCGTCCAGGGCCTGGTGCTGGCCACCCTCGCCCTGCCCACGGTGGTGCGCCTGCTGGGCGGGCCGGACCCCAGCGTGCGACTCATGTTCGGCGCCATCATCTTCGTGGCCGCCGGCTACCTGGCCCAACACGTCGGCAGGATCCTGGGTGCCAGGTACCGCCGAGACCTCCCGCTGGGCCCCTACCTGCCGTTCGACAGCGTCGCGGGGGCGGTGGTGGCGCCGTTCGCCGTCCTGCTGGGCCTCTGGTTGCTTGTGCTCCCGCCGCTGGCCGACGTGGCCGGGACGCCGGCCCGCCTGGTCCGCCACTCGGCGGTGGCGAGGATCATGGACGGCCTCCTGCCGGACCCGCCCGACAGCTCGCGCGCCCTGCGCCGGCTGGCCGGGCCTGCCGCCAGCCCCCAGGTCTTCGGTGGGCTCCTGCCCTCGCTCGACACCGGCCCGCCGCCGGTGACCACCGACCTGTCGCCCGCAACCGTGGCCCGGGTGGCCGCCAGCACGGTGAAGGTCGAGGGCGTCGCCTGCTACGCCGAGCGCGACGGCAGCGGGTTCGTCGCCGGGCCCGACCTGATCGTCACCAACGCCCACGTGGTGGCCGGCGAGGGACGGACGACGGTGGTGCGCCCCGACGGTGCCCGGCTGGTGGGGAGCCCGGTCGTGTTCGACGCCGACCGCGACGTCGCCGTGCTGTCGGTGCCGGGACTCGACCTTCCCGCCCTGGAGCTGACCACCGGCGATGTGGGCATGCAGGCGGCGGTGTTCGGCCATCCCGACGGCCAGGAGGCGCTGCGGGTGGCACCCGCTGCCGTCCGCCAGCGGGTGACGGCGGTGGGCAGGGGCCTCTACGACGGCTCCGTCGTCCGCCGCCAGGTGTACGTCCTCGCCGCCCGCCTGGCGCCGGGAGACTCGGGCGCGGCGCTGGTCGACGCCGAGGGTCACGCCGTCGGCATGGTCTTCGCGGTGGCTCCCGACCGGGAGACGACCGCCTACGCACTCACGACCGAGGAAGTGCTGGCCGCCCTGGACGCCGGTCAGTCGAGCGAGGTCGACACCGGCCCGTGCCTGCCGTGACCGGTGGGGTGGCGTCAGTCGACTTCGATGAAGATGCACTCTCCGGGGCACTCTTCGGCGGACTCGATGGTGCCGTCCTCCTGGCCCGCGGGGACGTCGGCCAGTCCTTCGACGCCGCCGGGGTCGCTGAGGGTCTTGCCGTTGTGGCGGACATAGGCCAGGCCGTCGTCGAGCAAGGTGAACACGTCGGGCGCGATCTCCTCGCACAGCCCGTCGCCCGTGCAGAGATCCTGGTCGATCCAGACCTTCATGCCCATGATGCCTCTGCCTCTCGTGTGGTCCCCCGATGGGGGCCGCTCGTGTGGTCGATTCCTGTCTGCAAGTAATTTACCCGGAAATCGCCGGGAAAACCAATCGATCCTGGCTAGTCTTCGTACTCGAAGGTCAGGTGTATGTTGGCCGCGTCTGGCCGGTAGCCATCCGGAGGAGGTGAGTCCAGCGAGCAGCTCCGAGTACGAACGGCGGCTTTCTTCCTACGAGCAGCAGGTCGCGACCCTGCTCGAGCAGGTGAAGACCCTCGAGGAAGAAGTCGTCCAGCTGCGCCGCAAGCTCCAGGACGGGCCCAAGCGGGTGCGCACCCTCGAGGAGCGGCTGCTGGAGACGAAGGGCCAGTTGGCCCAGGCCGTCTCCCAGAACGAGAAGCTGTCCTACACCTTGCGGGAGTCTCGCGAGCACATCGCCGAGCTCCGTCGCGAGGTCGAGAAGCTGACCCAGCCCCCGTCGGCCTACGGCACCTTCCTCGCCCGCAACGACGACGGCACCGTCGACGTGTTCTCAGCGGGCCGCAAGATGCGCGTCGCCCTCCATCCCGAGCTCGACGACATCGAGCTCGACAGGGGCCAGGAGGTCGTCCTCAACGAGTCGCTCAACGTCGTGCTGGCCCGCGAGGTCGAGCTGAACGGCGAGGTCATCACCCTCAAGGAGATCCTCGAGGACGGCAAGCGAGCCATCGTGGTCGGCCGGGCCGACGAGGAGCGGGTGGTGGAGCTGGCCGACCGGCTCATCGGCCAGAAGCTGCGGGCCGGCGACTCCCTGCTGATGGACACCAGGTCCGGCCTCCTGCTGGAGCGCCTGCCCCGGCCCGAGGTCGAAGAGCTGGTCCTGGAGGAGGTGCCCGACGTCTCCTACGCCGACGTCGGCGGGCTCGACGACCAGATCGAGATGATCACCGACGCGGTCGAGCTGCCCTTCATCTACCGCGACCTGTTCGAGGAGCACAAGCTGCCCGCCCCCAAGGGCATCCTCCTCTACGGCCCGCCGGGGTGTGGCAAGACGCTCATCGCCAAGGCCGTCGCCAACTCCCTGGCCCAGAAGGTCAGCGAGGTCACCGGCGACAAGGACGCCCGCAGCTACTTCCTCAACATCAAGGGCCCCGAGCTGCTCAACAAGTACGTGGGCGAGACCGAGCGCCAGATCCGCCTCGTCTTCCAGCGGGCCCGGGAGAAGTCCGAGGAAGGCTGGCCGGTCATCGTGTTCTTCGACGAGATGGACTCCCTGTTCCGCACCCGCGGCACCGGCATCTCGTCGGACATGGAGGCCACGATCGTCCCCCAGCTGCTGGCCGAGATCGACGGCGTGGAGACGCTCAAGAACGTCATCGTCATCGGTGCCTCCAACCGTGAGGACCTGATCGACCCCGCCATCCTGCGTCCCGGCCGCCTGGACGTGAAGATCAAGATCGAGCGGCCCAACGAGGTGGCGGCGGCGCAGATCTTCCGGCGCTACCTCACCGCCGACCTGCCCCTCGACGCCTCCGAGGTCGAGTCCCTGGGCGCCGGCGACCGCAAGAAGACCGTCGAGACCATGATCACCCGCACCGTGGCCGACATGTACGGCGACCGAGACGAGAACCGCTTCCTCGAGGTCACCTACCAGAACGGCGACAAGGAGGTCCTCTACTACAAGGACTTCTCGTCGGGGGCCATGATCGAGAACATCGTCCGCCGGGCCAAGAAGCTGGCCATCAAGCGCACGATCGCCGGTGAGGGCCGGGGAATCCGCACCTCCGACCTGCTGGAATCCACCAAGCAGGAGTACAAGGAGCACGAGGACCTGCCCAACACCACCAACCCGGACGACTGGGCCAAGATCTCGGGCAAGAAGGGCGAGCGCATCGTCTACGTGCGCACGCTCATGTCGGAGGGCAAGGAGGCCACGGGTGGCCGGGCCATCGAGCGTGTGGGCACTGGTCAGTACCTGTAAACCCGCTGGGCCGCCGCCGCCTCCGGGCGGCGGAACTGACGCGGGCGGCGCCACCAACGCGGGCATGGGGCGGTAGGGTCGGTCGTGGCTATCAGGAAGGTCTGCGGCATCGAGACCGAGTACGGGATCCTCCTGCGCGGTGGGGAGTCGAACCCGATCACGGCGTCGTCGCTGCTGATCAACTCCTACGTCTCCCGCCTCCAGCGCAAGGTCGGCTGGGACTTCGAGGACGAGTCGCCGGGCCGCGACGCCCGCGGCTTCTCCCGGGAGGGACCGTCGGCCCCCGAGGTGGAGACCCATCTGGTTAACGCAGTGTTGACGAACGGCGCCCGCTACTACGTCGACCACGCCCACCCCGAGTACTCGTCGCCCGAGTGCGCCGACGCCCTGGAGCTGACCAGGTACGACAAGGCCGGCGAGCGCATCCTGGCCCGGTCGATCGAGGCCGCCGCCGAGGTGTTGCCGGCGGGGCAGTCGATTGCGATCTACAAGAACAACTCCGACCGCAAGGGCAACTCCTACGGCACCCACGAGAACTACCTCATGGACCGCTCGGTGCCTTTCACCAAGATCGTCCACTATGTGATGCCGCACTTCGTGTCCCGGCAGATCTACACGGGGGCGGGCAAGGTCGGTTCGGAGGCCCCGGGCGTCAGCTCCGAGGTCGTGCACTACCAGATCAGCCAACGGGCCGACTTCTTCGAGGAGGAGGTGGGGCTGGAGACAACTCTGAAGCGGCCGCTGGTGAACACCCGCGACGAGCCCCACGCCGACGCCCAGCGCTACCGCCGGCTGCACGTGATCGTCGGCGACGCCAACATGGCCGAGATCTCGACGTTCCTGAAGATCGGCGTCACGTCGATCGTGCTGGCCATGATCGAGGACGACGAGCTGCAGGGGTTGGATCTGACGCTGGCGGCGCCGATCCAGTCCCACCGGCAGATCTCCTACGACCTCACCCTGCGGCGTCCCGTGGAGCTGGCCGACGGCCGCCTGCTGACCGCCTTGGACATGCAGTGGGAGCTGCTCGACCGGGCCAAGAAGTACGCCGAGAGCCGCGGGCTCGAAGCCGTGGGCGACGAGGTCGGCCGCCAGGTGCTGGCCCGCTGGGAGTCGGTGCTGACCGCCCTGGAGGTCGAGCCCGCCTCGCTGGCCAACCAGCTCGACTGGGTGGCCAAGCGCCAGCTGGTCGAGGCCTACCGCGACCGCCACGGCCTCGAGTGGTCCGACCCCAAGCTGGCCGCCCTCGACCTGCAGTACCACGACGTCCGCCCGTCCAAGTCGTTGTTCGCCCGCCTCAACGTCGAGCGTGTGCTCGACGAGGCCGACGTCATCGAGGCCATCACCGAGCCACCCCGGTCCACCCGCGC
The DNA here is from genome assembly GCA_963825765.1 of uncultured Acidimicrobiia bacterium. Lineage (GTDB taxonomy): Bacteria > Actinomycetota > Acidimicrobiia > Acidimicrobiales > AC-14 > CAWGUU01. Next base: position 393,032 of record CAWGUU010000003.1, on the reverse strand, counting down.
CTACTTCCGCGGGAAGTGCCTGCAGAAGTGGGGGTCCGCCATCGCGGCGGCCAACTGGGATTCACTTGTCTTCGACCTGGGCACCGACCCCCTGCGGCGGGTTCCGATGATGGAACCGCTAAGGGGAACGGCCGCCCACGTCGATAGTTTGTTCGAGTCGTGCACGACGCCCAGCGAGCTCCTCGAGAAGCTGGCGTCGGCGTAGGAGGAAGTCGAAAACCTGATGCCGGAACGAGAGCAGAAAAAGAAGGCGACCACGAGTCGCACCGAAGACGTCGTCGAAGAGCTGCCAGCGTCCACGAAGCAGGGCGACAAATTGAAGGCGGAACTCGACGATCTATTGGATGAAATAGACGAAGTCCTCGAAGACAACGCAGAGGAGTTCGTCAGAAGCTACGTGCAGAAGGGCGGCCAGTAAGGTCCTAACTTAGTCCAAATGGCGGAGATTGTCGCACCTGATTGCTAGGCTATGGCCATGAAGGTGTGTAAGAAGTGCGGGCTGACGAAACCCCTCGATGACTTCTACCGAGCGGCGGGCATGCGTGACGGTCACCGTAGTGATTGCAAGGCTTGTAACCTCGCTGAGAAGCATGAGCGCTACCTGGCTGACCCGCAAGCGGCGATCGCCCGCGTGAAGCGCTGGCAGCAGGAGAACGCCGAGCAGCTGAACGCCTATAGGCGTGCCCGTCGACAGGAACCCGCCGTGAAACGAGCCGAGCGGGCCGGGCACCTGAAGCGAAAGTACGGCATCACCGTCGACCAATACGATGAACTCCTGGCGAGCCAGGGCGGGTGTTGTGCGATTTGTCGGCGTGAGCCTCGGCCCGATATCAGCCTTCATCTCGACCACGATCACATGTCGGGTGAGCTGCGCGGCATCCTCTGCTTCCGCTGCAACAACGCCCTCGGCGATTTCGACGACGACCCCTCCCTGCTCCGAGCGGCGCTCGCCTACCTGCGGAGCTACCAGCCCGTCGACGACGAGGTCGCGCTGGCCCGGGAGCGGGCCCGCCGGCTACGCCGCCCGGCCTGAATCCACCGAACCGGGGTCACAGGATCGCGTATGGCGCGGTTGAGCGTCACCGGTTCGCCGGAGGCGCGAACTCGACCGCCTTCCTGTGCGTAGGACGGGTCATGAGCACAACCCGGTCACGCTTCGCTGCCCCTTCCGATGGAAGGCCGGCGGTCCTACAGTCGAAACCCATGTCCCGGTACGAGATCTCGGTCGACCCCCAACCGCCGCCCGAAGACCCGCCGCCGGACGACCCGCCGCCGCCGTTCGACCCGCCCGGGCCCGACCTGCCGATCGCATTCGGCGCCCGGCGGGTGGTCGACCGGACCATGTTCGAGATGCTCGCCCGCTCCGACGACGTCCCCGGCCAGCTCGCGGCCGAGGAGATGAAGATCCTGATCATGGGCGTCGACACGCCGGCCCCGGAGCTCTACTTCCTGAACACCCAGGCGTTCCCCTTCCACTACTTCTTCGCCAGGGATGCGCTGGGAGTCACGCTGTCGGTCGCCGAGTTCAACTCCCGGACCTACTTCCGCGACGACAGGTCGAACCTGGCCGGCACGATCATCGCCCACGACCGCTTCGAGCCCGAGCCCGGCAGGCGGGGCATGTACGCCCTCGAGTTCTGGCCCACCGACCCGGTCCGGGCCCGCCACGTGGCCCTCGCTTTCGCCTTGGTCACCGAGGCCATGGCCTTCGCCGCCGACAGGATCGCCTACCACCCGGCGGGCGATACCCAGGAGGCGCTCTTCGCCCAGGACCGTGACGAGCTCCAGCGGCTCGGCGTCCGCACCATCCTCACCGCGGAGTTGTTCCGTGACGTCACGTACGTCGCCCTCAACCTGGGCGAGGGCTACGGCGTCCTGTCAGCGGTCGACCCGGCCACGTCGCGCCCGCCGAGCATCCGGGACGTGGCCCTGTTCACCACGCTGCCCAACGACCTGGGCCATGTGGCGGGCGTGATCAGCGCGACGCCTCAGACGCCGCTCTCGCACATCAACCTCAAGGCCAAGCAGAACGACACGCCCAACGCCTACGTGCGCGGCGCCTTGACCGAACCCAGGATCGTCGCCCTACTGGGCCAGGTCGTGCGCTACGCCGTCACCCCCGACGACTTCGAGCTGGCCGCGGCCACGCCCCAGGAGGTCGAGGCGTGGCTGGAGAAGGTCCGGCCGAGGCAGCCGCAGTCGCCGCCGCGCAACCTCCGCGTCACGGCGATCCGGGACCTCGACGAGCTCAGCCACACCGACGTCGAGAGCGTCGGGGCCAAGGCGGCCAACGTGGCCGACCTTCGCAAGATGCTGCCGGCCGGCGCCGTGCCCGACGGCTACGCCATCCCGTTCTCGCTGTACGACACGTTCATGACCGCTCACGGGTTCTACGACGCGGCCCGGCTCATCATCGACGACCCCGAGCTGGCGACCGACGCGGCCAAGCGGGAGGCCGCCCTCGACCAGCTGCGCAAGCGGATCAAGAAGGCCGACCTGCCGAGGGAGGTCGCCGAGGCGGTCACCGAGCTTCAGCAGCGCTTCGAGCCGGGCCTGGGGATCCGGTGCCGGTCGTCGACGAACAACGAGGACCTGGAGGGCTTCAACGGCGCCGGGCTCTACGACTCGTTCACCCACCGACCCGACGAGGGCGATCTGAGCAAGACCGTCCGACAGGTATGGGCATCGCTGTGGAACCTGCGGGCGTTCGACGAGCGTGACTTCCACCGCATCGACCACCTGGCCGCGGCCATGGGCGTCCTCGTCCACCCGAACTTCGACGACGAGGTGGCCAACGGGGTCGCCGTCACCAAGAACCCGTTCGACCCCGACTGGGCCGGCTTCTACGTGAACGTCCAGGTCGGCGAGAGCCTGGTCACCAACCCCGACCCCGACGCCACGCCCGACGAGCTGCTCATCTCGGCCATCGGCCCCAACGATGAGTACGAGACCCAGTACATCCGGCGCTCCACCCTGACCACCGGCGGTGCCACCGTGATGACCCCTGAGCAGATCGCCGAGCTGACCCGGGCGCTGGAAATCGTCCAGCGCCGGTTCAAGCTGATCTACCGGGCGGCCGACAAGCCCGGGTTCGCCATGGACGTCGAGTTCAAGATCGATGTCGCCGGCAGGCTGGTGGTCAAGCAGGCCCGTCCCTGGGTGGACTGATTCGATCTCGAGCACCGCTGCCGTGGTGACGGGTGCGCGGTCGTCGAGCGGCGCTCGTCACGGCCATGTCCGCGTCGTCGGCGGCCTCTCCGTCGGCGGGAGCTCGATGGCACGGGGGTCGGCCCGGCCGTGCAGCAGGTAGAAGAGCGCGATCGACATGTACGGGATCCACGGTCCGCGGAGGGAGAGGGGAGGACTCTCCTCGAACGCGATCGTGACGGTGTACTGGGCCGGGTGGGGGTTGATCTCGAGAATGCCGCCGAGGTAGAAGCTGATCCACTGGCCCTCTGAGGACGCGAGGACCCGAGCCGAGGTGAGGACTGCCCTCGTCGGGCCTATGTAGCGCCATCGAGGCATGGCCTCGTACTGCGCCGCGGTGCGGCGAGAGCGGTTCCCCATCGCGCTGGCAATCCCGGTGGCCGCCATCATGAACGGCCCGCCCATGAGGAAGGTGGAATGCACGTAGGACCCGCCATCCAAGCCGTAATAGCGGTAGGACTCGGCCTCTGCGGCCGCGTACTCAGTCTCGTCGGCCTTGAGGAGGAGACCCGACGCATAGGGAAGGGGTGCGAGAGGCCGGCCCGACTGCAAGCTCTGAAAGAGCTCGCACGCCGAGCGCCAGCCACGTGCAAACTCGTCGTTCCACCGGTCCTTCGCGACCTTTGCGTCGATTCGCCTGCTCATCGCGTCACCTCCGCCTCTAACGAACTGATACTCGCGCGCCGCAGTTACGCGCCCGTCGCCTCCTGCACCGCTGCCCTTGCGGCGTCGTAGTCGGGCTCGTGGTCCTGGTCCTGGACGTACTCCACGTAGGACATCTTGCCCTCGCGATCGATCACGAAGATGGCCCGCTGCAGCGCCCGCCACTCCTTTATCAGCACGCCGTAGTCGTGGCCGAACTTCTCGCTGCGGTGTGACGAGGCCGCGGGGTGACGAACCCCGTTGGCCGACACCCAACGGGCCAGCGCGAAAGGAAGGTCCATGCTGACGGTGACCAGCTGAACGCCCTCCATCTCGCCGGCCAGCTCGGTGTCGAGGCGGCGGGTCTGCACGTCGCAGACCGGCGTGTCGATCGAGTTGAGGACGTTGAGAACGACAACCGACCCGGCCAGGTCGGCCAGGCGGATGATCCCGAAGTCGGCGCCGCTCAGGTGGTCGAGCTCGAAGTCGGGGGCTTCGTCGCCCACGTCGAGCCTCGTACCCACGACGGTCAGCGGCTGACCGGCCTCCTCCGCCCCGCCCTTGTGCTCTTCCATGGGCGGGGAGCGTACAGGTGGCGGCTAGCCTCACACGCTGATGACTCTGCCCCTGTTCGGGCCCGGGCAGGACCCGGGGCCCAGTTTCTCGGAGCTCCTACGGCGATCCGGTCTGAACCCGCCGGACCCCACCGTGATCCCCGACGACGTGGTGGTCCACGCCACCACGATCGTGGCCATCTGTTACGCCGAGGGCGTGGTGATGGCCGGCGACCGGCGGGCCACCGAAGGCACCAGCATCGCCGACCGGGCCATCGAGAAGGTGTTTCCCGCCGACCGGCACTCGGCGGTGTCGATCGCCGGTGCGGCGGGCCCCGCCATCGAGATGGTGCGGATCTTCCAGACCGAGCTCGAGCACTACGAGAAGGTCGAAGGGATGGCGCTCAGCCTGGAGGGCAAGGCCAACAAGCTGGGCGGGATGGTGCGGGCCAACCTGCCGATGGCCATGCAGGGCCTCGCCGTCATGCCCATCTACGCCGGCTACGACCTGCGGCGGAGGATCGGGCGCATCTTCAAGTACGACCTCACCGGCGGGCGCTACGAGGACAACGACTTCCACGCCACCGGCTCCGGTGGCCGGGACGCACGCACCACCATCAAGCTCGGTTACAAGCGGGGCATGGACCGGGCTCAGGCCATCGAGCTGGCCATCGAGTCGCTCTACCAGGCGTCCGACGAGGACTCGGCCACCGGCGGTCCCGACATGGTGCGGGGCATCTTCCCCACCATGGCCACCATCACCGCCGCCGGGTTCGAGCGGGTCGGCGACGACGAGGTGCGGGAGCGGTTCACCAGCCTCCTCGACCGCAAGACAGCGGAGGGCTTCCAGCCGTGAGGGAGCCGCTGCCGTGAGCATGCCGTACTACGTATCGCCGGAACAGGTGATGAAGGACCGGGCCGACTACGCCCGGAAGGGCATCGCCCGGGGTCGGGCCCTCGTCGCCCTCAGCTTCGACCAGGGCATCCTGCTGTGTGCCGAGAACTCGTCGCGCACCCTGCACAAGATCGCCGAGATCTACGACCGCATCGCCTTCGCCGGCGTCGGCAAGTTCAGCGAGTTCGACTCGCTGCGCACGGCCGGTGTCCGCATGGCCGACCTGAAGGGCTTCACCTACTCGCGCGAGGACGTCGACGTCAGGTCTCTCGCCAACGCCTACGCCCAGTCGCTCGGCCAGATCTTCACCCACGAGATGAAGCCCATGGAGGTCGAGATCCTGGTCGCCGAGGTCGGCCACGTGCGCGACGACGACCAGATGTTCCGCATCTCCTACGACGGCACCGTGGTGGACGAGACCGACCGGGCCGTCCTGGGCGGCGACGCCGAGACCATCGCCGGACGGCTCACCGAGGCGGTCACCGACGTCATGGACCTCGGCGGCGCCCTGCGGGCCGCGGTGTCGGCCCTGGCCGGGCCCGACCGCGTCCTCGGTGCCACCGACCTGGAGGTGGCGATCCTGCGCCGGTCGGACGGCCAGCGCATGTTCCGGCGCATGACCCCGGAGGACCTGGAACCGCTGCTGGCCGAGGCGGCTTCGGGCTAGTCCGGCCGGGGGGCCGGCCCGTCAGTAGGTGCGGACGAACAGGGCTGCGGCCATCACGATGACGGCGCCGACCACCATCCAGAGCTCCCGCCGGAACGGGCGCTCGAACTCGTAGGGGTCGTCGAACACCGACTCCACCTCGTCCACGAGGAGCAGCTCCTGGGCGCCGGGCAGGTCGATCTCGTCGACGAACACGTGGACGTCGCCGATCGGGTAGAGCCCGTCGACGTTGCCCCGCAGCTCGGTGGTCATGCCCTCGCAGCTGAGCCGGGCCGCGATGACCCTGGCGTGAAAGCTGCTGGCCACGGTGGCCACGCGCACCATACGGGTCTGTTGCACCGTATGAACGGTACCGTGGCGGCAGATGGACAGACGGATTTTCGGCCTGGAGAACGAGTACGGCGTCACCTGCACCCTGCGCGGGCAGCGGCGGCTGAGCCCCGACGAGGTGGCCCGGTACCTGTTCCGGAGGGTGGTGTCGTGGGGGAGGAGCAGCAACGTCTTCCTCGAGAACGGCGCCCGCCTGTACCTCGACGTCGGCAGCCATCCCGAGTACGCCACCCCCGAGTGCGACTCCATCGAGGATCTGGTGGCCCACGACAAGGCCGGCGAGCGGATCCTGGAGAGCCTGCTGGCCAGCGCCGAGGCCCGGCTCCGGGAGGAGGGCATCCGGGGGATCGTCTACCTGTTCAAGAACAACACCGACTCGGCCGGCAACTCCTATGGCTGCCACGAGAACTACCTCACCAGCCGCCGCGACGACTTCGGCCACTACGCCGAGGTCCTCATCCCCTTCTTCGTCAGCCGCCAGATCTACGCGGGGGCGGGCAAGGTCCTGAACACGGCAAGGGGCGCCACCTACTGCATCAGCCAGCGGGCCGAGCACATATGGGAGGGCGTCTCGTCGGCCACCACCCGCAGCCGGCCGATCATCAACACGCGCGACGAGCCCCACGCCGACGCCGAGCGGTTCCGCCGCCTGCACGTCATCGTGGGCGACTCGAACATGAGCGAGTACGCCACGTTCCTCAAGATGGGCGCCACCAGCATCCTGCTGCGCATGCTCGAGGATCCCGGGGTCGTCCTGCGGGACATGACCCTCGACAACCCCATCCGGGCCATCCGCGAGATCAGCCACGACACGACCTGCAAGCGCCGGGTACGGCTGGAGAACGGCAGGGAGCTGAGCGCCCTGGAGATCCAGACCGAGTACCTGGGCCGGGCTCTGCGGTACTCCGAGAGCCGGGGCCTCAGCCCGCTGGAGGAGCAGGCCCTCAAGATGTGGGAGCACTGCCTCACCAAGATCGAGCTCGATCCCCTCAGCCTCGACCGCGAGGTCGACTGGGTCATCAAGCACCGGATGATCGAGGCGTACCGTGAGCGGCACACCCTGGCCCTCAGCCATCCCAAGGTGGCCCTCCTCGACCTGCAGTATCACGACGTCAACCGCCAGCGGGGCCTCTACTACCGGATGCAGGAGCGCGGCCTGGTGGAGCGGATTTGCACCGACGAGGCGATCGAGACGGCAGTGACCACGCCGCCCCAGACCACGCGGGCCCGCCTGCGGGGCGAGTTCATCCGCAGGGCCAAGGAGCGCAAGCGGGACTACACCGTCGACTGGGTGCACCTGAAGCTCAACGACCAGGCCCAGCGCACCGTCCTGTGCAAGGACCCCTTCAAGTCCCGCGACGAGCGGGTCGAGAAGCTCATCGCCTCGCTGTAGCCCCCGCCGAACTGGTGTCACAGAACCGCGCCAGGCGCCGCCCCGTGTCACCAGTTCGGTGAGGTTCGCCACCGGCACGGTGACGGCGGTCACCGCCGAGCGGGCCGGGCTGCAGAAGGTGGAGGTCGACGGGGAGCCCGCCTACGTCCTGACCCAGCTGATCGGGCCCGTCGCGGTGGGGGACCGGGTGGTCGTGAACACCACCGCCGTCGAGCTGGGGTTGGGCACGGGCGGGTGGCACTTCGTGCATTGGAACCTGTCGCGAGACTCGTGGTCGGAGCCCGGGCCCGGGCACGTGATGAAGCTGCGCTACACGAGCCTGCAGGTCGACACCGGCTCGGCCGAGGAGGAGGGCGACGCCGAGCTGCCCGTCGACCTGGGCGGGATGCCCGTGGTGGCCTGCACCCTCCACAGCCAGGTCGCCTGCGTGGCCGCCGGCTTCGCCCACGCCAGCTCCGGGGGGCGGCTGGTCTACGTGATGACCGACTCCGCCGCCCTGCCTGTCGCCCTGTCCGACCTGGTGGTCGACCTCCGCCGGAGAGGGCTGCTGGCCGCCACCGTCACGTGCGGCCAGGCCTTCGGCGGCGACTACGAGGCGGTCACGTTGGCGTCGGCGTTGCAGGTGGCGGCGGGCCCGGCCGGTGCGGTCGCAGCGGTGGTCGGACCAGGCCCCGGCGTCGTCGGCACCGGCAGCCGCTACGGCTTCGGTGGGCTGGAGGTGGCCACCGTCGTGGACACGGCCGACACGATGGGCGGCCGGCCGGTCGTGGCCGTGCGCTTCTCCGACGTCGATCCTCGCCCCCGACACCGTGGCGTGAGCCACCAGACGTCGACCGCGCTGACCATGGCCGGCCGTCGCCCGATGGTGGCCGTCCCGGCCGGTGAGCCCGTACCCGAGGCCCTCGAGGGCGTGGGGGGCGTGGTCCAGGTGGCCGTGCCGGCCGACATCTCCTACCCCGACGGCCTGACCACGATGGGGCGGGGCCCCGACGCCGACCCGGCGTTCTTCGCCTACGCCGCCGCCGCCGGAATATGTGCGGCTCAGCTCCTCGAGACGAGGCCCTGAAGCCGGTCCACGGTGGCCGACCGCAGCTCGGCGCTCTGGGCCTGGATGGAGAAGAACGCCGCCTCCCGCAGGAGCCGCTGCGATGGGTGGGAGCGCTCCATGGCCCGGCCCCCGGCGGAGGCCACCAGCGCGCCGGCCGCCCGCAGGGCCACCTCGTAGCTCCAGGCGCGGGCCTCCACCATCCGGGCCAGGTGGGCGTCGTCGGTTCGAGGGTTGTCGGCCAGGGCGTAGGCCACCTTCCGGCACTCGACGCGCTCCTCGTCGAGGGCCTTGCCCTGGGCGCCCAGGAGCCGGCAGCAGGTTCGGATCACGCCGAACACCGCAGGGTGGGGCTTGGCCGTGGCGATCCGGTCGGTGAGCCGCCACCGCTCGACGGGCGTCACCGAGATGATGTCGTCGTCGGGGACGAACAGGCCTTCGAACGAGAGGCGGACCGTGCAGGAGGCGTTCATGGCCGCGAGAGCCAGCGGCGCCGACGGCCGCACCGAGGGGGTGGCCCGCCCCGGGAGCAGGAAGAACACGACGTCGCCGTCGAGGCGGGCGGCGACGGCAAAGATGTCGGCGAGCCCCCACGACGTGACCCACGGAGCCTCGCCGTCGACGAGGATGCCGCCCCGCACCCGCCGGGCCGCCACCGCCGGCGGGCCCATCCGCCGGAGGTAGGCAAAGGCGATCCCCGCCAGCTGGTGCCCGGACAGCAGCTCGGGCATGGTCCGCTCCTGCAGGCCGGCGTTGGTGGAGGACGCCAGCAGGCGCACCGGCGCGTGGTGCTGGACCCAGACGAAGAAGCTGACGCCGCACGCCCCGGCCAGGTCCTCGTAGATCTCCCTGACCGCCGACGCCGGCATCCCGAGCAGGTCGTTCAGGCCGGACTGGGCGAGAAGGCGCAGGTGGCTGCGGGGGACGGCCTCGGCCTGGTCGGTGGCCTCGGCCGCGGACGCCAGGACCTCCGCCACCTGCCGGGCCGCGGCGACGAGGTCGTCGGTCCTAGGGACTGTCGTATTCCTTGTCGGGGTCTTCCTTGTCGACGTCTGACCTGAAGCGGATGCGGTAGGCGCAGACGGCGTCGCCGGCCATGGTGTGGGCCACCCTGGTGACCTCCACCTCGGGGCCGAGCACCTCCCGGAACAGGGCCAGCTCCATGGCGCACACCGCGGGGAACCGCTCGGCGACCTTGTGGACGGCACAGTTGTTCTCGGTGAGGACCATGGTGCCCCCGTCGTCGTGACACTCGGCCACGTAGCCAGCCTCGTCGCGGATCCGGACGAGGACTTCGACCCGCTCCGCGAGCGTCGTCGCCCCGGACAGCTCGGCGGCGTACTGCGAGACCAACATATCGGTGCGCCTGCGCAGGACCGCGGCAATCGCGTCGTTGCCGACGTGCTCGGACAGGTCGTCGAGCAGCTGGATGGCGAAGGTGTCGTACCGGCGGGGGAGCAGCTCCATGCCCCTCGCCGTCAGCCGCCACCCAGTGGGCGGGCGGCCGACGCCGTGCCTCCCTTCGCACGCGCCCCGCTCGGCCATCCCGAGGGTGGCCAGGGCGTCCAGGTGCCGGCGCACGCCCATCCCGCTGATCGACAGCTCGTCGGCCAGCTCGGCGACGGTGATGCCAGGGTGCTTGCGGAGCAGCAGCACCAACCGGCTCCGGGTGGTCACGTCACCCGAGGCTATCGGAGCCACTGACGGCGCCGGAATGGAGGCCGACGGCGGCCGTCCCGAGGGCGCCGTCCTAGTGTGGTCGGGCGATGCACCGGCTCGAGCGGCTCATCAACCTTGTCGCCGCCCTGCTGGACTCCGAGCGACCGCTCACCATCGACGAGCTCCGCTCGCGGCTCCCCGGCTACGCCGAGAACGACGCCGCGTTCCGGCGCGCCTTCGAGCGGGACAAGGAGGCGCTGCGCGAGCTGGGCGTCCCCCTGGTGCTCGAACCCCTCGACCCCGCGTATCCGGGCGTGGAGGGCTACCGGATACCGAAGGAGTCGTACTACCTGAAGGACCCCGAGCTCGCCCCAGACGAGCTGGCCGCCCTGCACCTCGCCGCCTCGGCGGTGCGGATGGAGGGCGCCAACGGGGTCGAGGCGCTCTGGAAGCTGGGCGGCGAGCTGGCCGAGGAGGGGCCGGCGCCGGCGGTCGCGTCCCTGCCGGGAGCCGACCACCTGGCGCCCCTGTTCGAGGCCATCTCCGCCCGCCGGCGGGTCACCTTCGCCTACCGCGGCCGCCAGCGCCGCGTCGACCCGCATCGCCTGTCGTTCCGCAACGGCCACTGGTACCTTGCCGGGTTCGACCACGACGCCGGGGAGGACCGCTCGTTCCGCCTGGACCGCGTGGAGTCGGACGTCGAGGCCGCCGCTCAGGCGGGGACGTTCCAGTCGCCGCCACCCGCCTCGACCGCAGCCCAGCCCTGGGAGATGGGGGCGGGCGACCCGGTCATCGCCCGCCTGCTGGTCGACGCCGACCAGTCGGCGTGGGCGGTGGGACACGTCGGTGCCGACGCGGTGGAGGAGCGGCGGGCGGACGGCTCGGTCGTGCTGGCCGTCCGGGTCACCAACCGGCCGGCGTTCCGGTCCTTCGTCCTGGGCTTCCTCGACCACGCCGAGATCCTGGGGCCGACCGACCTCCGAGACGACATGGTGTCCTGGCTGGCGGCCCCGTGGGGAGCGTGAGATGCCCAAGCTGAGCGCCGACGACCGGCTCCAGCGCCTGCTGGCCGTCGTGCCCTGGGTCGCCGGGCGCGACGGCCCCCGGCTGGAGGAGGTGTGCGCCCGCTTCGACTGCCGGGAGGACGAGCTTGTCGACGACCTCCAGATGCTGTTCCTCTGCGGCCTGCACCCGTACACGCCCGACATGCTCATCGACGTCGACATCGCCGACGGCCGCGTCTGGATCCGCTACGCCGACTACTTCGCTCGCCCGCTTCGCCTGACGCCCGCCGAGGGCCTGGCCCTGCTGGCCGCGGGCCGGACCCTGCTGGTCACGCCCGGGGCCGAGGCCGCCAGTTCTCTCGAGCCCGGCAGCCCCCTCGAGCGGGGCCTCTCCAAGCTGGCCGCTGCCCTCGGGGTCGACGCCGGCGAGGCGGTGGAGATCTCGCTGGGCGCGGTGCCCGAGCGGGTCATGACCGTCCTGCGGTCGGCGGTAGCGGGCGCCGGTCAGGTCGAGATCGAGTACTACGCCTTCGGCCGGGACGAGTGGACCAGGCGCACCGTCGACCCCTACTCGGTGTTCTCGGCGTCGGGCCAGTGGTACCTGTCGGCGTGGTGCCACCTGGTGGAGGACGAGCGCCTCTTCCGGGTGGACCGGATGCGCTCGGCCGAGCTGACCGGCACCTCGTTCTCGCCTCCCGAGCACACCCCGGAGCTGGCGGTGTACCACCCCCGCCCCGAGGATCCAAGGGTCGTGCTCGAGTTGGAGCCGGCGGCGGCATGGGTCGTCGAGCAATACCCGGTGGAGAAGGTCGACGACCTGGGCGACGGCCGGCTCCGGGTGAGGCTCGTCGCCGGGCAGCGGGCCTGGTTGGAGCGGCTCCTCCTGCGGCTCGGGCCGACGGCCAGGGTGGTGGAGGGCGATCCCGACCTCGCCGCAGCCGCGGCCGCCCGCATCCTGAGGCGCTACGGCGGCGGTTAGCCTCCACCCATGCGGCGCCCACCGACGACGGCGTGGCGCCTGTGACGGATCAACCACCCCGGGTCACCCGCACCGCCCGCTCCAGGCCCAAGCGGTCCCCCCAGAGGAACCTCGTCGAATGGGTCGCCGTCATCGGTGGGGCGTTCGTGGTCGCGATCCTGGTCAGGGCCGTGCTGTTCCAGGCCTTCTACATCCCGTCGCCGTCGATGCAGCCAACGCTGCACGTCAACGACAGGGTGCTCGTCAACAAGCTCAGTTACGACTTCCACGATGTTCGCCGGGGCGACGTCGTCGTGTTCGAGAGCCCGCAGGTGGTGGCCGAGAAAGACCTGATCAAGCGGGTCATCGGCCTGCCCGGCGACACGGTCGAGACCCGTGACGGCGAGATCGTGGTCAACGACGAGGTGCTGAAGGAGCCGTACCTGCCTCGGGACGTGGGCACCGGCCCGATGGAGAAGGTCACCGTCCCCCCCGGGCACTACTGGGTGATGGGCGACAACCGCGGGAACTCGAGCGACAGCCGGGTCTTCGGGCCCATCCCGGAGTCGTCGATCATCGGCCGCGCCTTCGTCAAGGTCTGGCCCATCACCGCGTTCGGATTCCTCTGACCGACCGCGGGTTCCTGTGATGGAGGCGGCTGTGGCGCCGTCGCGCTACCTGGTCCTGGACGTGACCGCCCACGCCAGGCCTGCAACCGACAGCAGGGCCACGAGGGCGGCGCCGGCGTAGGCAGCCGTCGCCGCCTGGCCGCCCTTCTCTCCCAGCGTGCTGAACCCGAACGAGGTCAGCAGGGTGCCACGGAGCATCTCGGCCTTGAACAGCGTGTCGCGCTGGCCCTTGAGGCCGGCGAGCTCCTTCTGGAGACCGGCAAGCGCGGGGTCGCCCGCAGCCTGGGCGGCTGTCACCTGAGCCTGGAGGGCGAATTCCTGGTCGCCCAGCTCGGCGTAGGTCTTGCCCCGGCCGATGTTCTTGATGTGGAGGCCGATGTACTCGTTGGCGAAGCACTCGGCCTGCTTGCCGGTGGTCAGCTGCTTGCCGGCGTTGGCGACCACGCACGCCGACTCCCGCTCCTGGGGGGTGAGGGCGTCGACGGGCTTGAACATGATCTTCTCCTGCGACAGCTGGCTCGTGACGTAGGTATCGGAGAAATCGGCGTTGCTCTTCATCACGGTGGCCAGGCCCAGCAGGAGGCCGGCGGCCACCAGGCCGCTGACCGCGAACACGATCCGGCGTCGCCGGATGCCAGTCGGGCGGGCCGGCTCTGGTTGGGGCTGGGGCTGGGGTCGGGCCAGCCTGGTGTCGTTTCGGTCGGTGAAGGTCGCGGTCATCGGGGTCCCCCTGGGTCGTGTCTGTTGGTCAATCGCAGTCGGAGCGGTCCGGTCCCCGACCGAATCGCGCCGTCACTCCGATACGAGTCGGGCAACCCGATTCAGATACGACCTCTTCTGTTGGGACGCGGGCGTAGCCTGGCCGGGTGGTGCCAGAGGACGACGAGCCGCTCGAGGAGTTCTACGGCGACGACCGGCTCGCGGAGGCCCAGCCGACCCAGACCCAGGCGGCCCAAACCCCGCCGGCCCAAACCCCGCCTGGCCGCCGCCTCGGCCTCCCCCGTGCGGCGGAGCTCGATGGCCGGCGCCCTCATGACCGGGCTCGCCCTCGGCCTGCGCGAGGTGTTCGAGCCGAAGCACCAGGACCGCATCGCCGTCGAGCAGCCGGCGCCCGGGCAGCCCTTGGAGCCGCAGCGCTACGAGGTCCACCTCGACCCTCAGGACCCGACTGTGTCCTTCGCCATCTACCGGCCCTGGGTGGAGGACGCCGACGCCGGACCGGTGCCGGAGGAGCAGGACGAGCCCTAGGCGATCCGAGCGGGATGGGGGCCACGCGAGACTCGGATCATGCGCGACCTTGCACCGGAGATCACCCGCCAGCGTCTCCTCCTCGAGGGCTATTACACGATCGAGGTGGACGAGAGCCGGGTGCAGGGCTACCTCGAGGGGCTGGCGGCCCACCTCGGGCTCCGCGGGTACGGCCGACCCGCGATCTTCGCTCCTGCGGGTGAGGGTCGCCCCGAGAACCAAGGGTTCGACGCCTTCCTGCCCCTCATCGACTCGGGGATCTCCCTCTACGCATGGACCGGCGCTCAGTTCGTCGCTGTGGTCCTCTTCACGTGCAAGGCGTTCGACGAAGCCTCGGCGGTCGCCTACACCCGACAGTTCTTCCAGGCCCGGGAGCTCGAGGCGCAAGGCTTCTGAACCGGGGCGGTGTACCGGCGCCGAGCGCGGTTGAGCCGCCCCGGTTCGGTGGGAGGACGCCGGCTAGGAGGCTTCCTCGGCGTCGGACTGCCGGCCGTCGCCGGCGACGGCACGCAGCATGAGCAGGTGCGGACCGATGCCGGCGATCTCGAAGGGCTCGGTGCCGTCGGCCTCGAAACCGGCGGCCTCGTAGAACGTGGTCGCCGGCATCCTGGCGTTGCACCACAGCTCCCCGCCGCCGCTGGTGGCCACGTGGGCCACGCTGGCGTCGACGAGGGCCGTGCCGAACCCCCGACCCCGCACGTCGGGCTCCGTCGCCAGGCCTCGCATGCGCCACGACGACCGGTCGGGCCGGTCCGGCCGGGCCTCCCTGTAGATCGAGACGACGCCCACCAGCCGCTCACCGTCGAAGGCCCCGAGGTGCAGGGTCTCGGGGTGGTCGTCGCGCGGGTAGGCCGTCTGGCCGAACGGCTGCCCGGGCCGCAGCACCCGGTGGCGCAGCGGGCGCGTCTCGGACGCCGAGATCTGCCTGACGGCGGGCTGGTCCACGCCCCATCTTGGCCGGTGACGGGGGCTCATACTGCCCGGCGGCACAGCCAGGCGGCCGGACTTACCTCGTCGTGGGCATCCAGGCCGGGCGCGACGACTCGAAGGCGGTGATCTCCGCTTCGTGACGCAGGGTGAGGCCGATGTCGTCCAGCCCCTCCAGGAATCGCCACCGGGTGAAGTCGTCGAGGGGGAAGGTGGCGGCGATGCCGGCCTCCGGAGCCACGATGGTGCGGGCCTCGACGTCGATGGTGACCAGCAGCCCCGGGTCGGCCGCCACCGCGGTGAGCAGGGCCCTGCCGACCTCCGCCTCCACCTGCACCGGCAGGAGACCGGCCTTGGTGCAGTTGGTGCGGAAGATGTCGGCGAAGCGGGGCGACACGACGGCCTGGAAGCCGTGGTCGAGCAGCCCCCAGACGGCGTGCTCGCGCGACGACCCGGTGCCGAAGTTGGCGCCGGTGACGAGAATCCGGGCCCCGGCGTGCTCGGGCAGGTCGAGCACGAAGCCCGGCTGGGTACGCCACTCCGAGAACAGCCCCTCGGCGAACCCGCTGCGCTCCACCCGCTTTAGCCACCGGCTGGGCATGATCTGGTCGGTGTCGACGTCGGACCGGTCCAGGGGGACGGCCGTCCCGGAGACGATGCGTACGGCATCCATCACCGCACCTCCTCGGGTGTCGCGAGGTGGCCCGTGATGGCGGTGGCGGCGGCGACGGCCGGTGAGACCAGGTGGGTGCGCCCACCCTGGCCCTGGCGCCCCTCGAAGTTGCGGTTCGACGTGGAGGCGCACCGCTCGCCCGGGCTGAGCTGGTCGGGGTTCATCCCGAGGCACATCGAGCACCCCGCCGCCCGCCACTCGAAGCCGGCCGCCGTGAAGATCCTGTCCAGCCCCTCGGCTTCGGCCTCGGCCCGCACCCGCATCGAGCCGGGCACCACCATGGCCCGCATCCCTTCCTTGATCCGCCGGCCGGCGACGATCCCGGCCGCGGCCCGAAGGTCCTCCAGGCGGGAGTTGGTGCACGACCCGATGAAGACGGTGTCGACGGCGATGTCGCGCATGGCCGTCCCCGGCTCCAGGCCCATGTAGGCCAGCGCCCGGCGGGCGGCCGAGGCATGCATGGGGTCGGCCATCGAATCGGGATCGGGTACCCGGCCGTCGAGCGGCTCGACCTGGGACGGGTTGGTGCCCCACGAGGCGTAGGGGGAGAGCGCCGAGGCGTCGACGATCACCTCTCTGTCGAACACCGCCCCGTCGTCGGTCGGCAGGGCCCGCCAAGCGTCGAGGGCCTGCTCCCATGCCGGCCCCGTGGGGGCGTGGCGACGGCCCTCCAGGTAGGCGAACGTGGTGTCGTCGGGGCTCACCATTCCCGCCTTGGCCCCCGCCTCCACCGACATGTTGCAGATCGTCATGCGGCCCTCCATGGAGAGCGCCCGGATGGCCGCCCCCCGGTACTCGACCGCGTGGCCCACCCCGCCGCCGGTGCCGATCTTCCCGATGACGGCGAGGATGAGGTCCTTGGCGGTGACGCCCGCCGGCAGGTCGCCGTCGATCGTGATGGCCATGGTGCCGGGCCGGTGAGCGGGGATGGTCTGGGTGGCCAGGACGTGCTCGACCTCGCTGGTGCCGATGCCGAAGGCCAGCGCCCCGAAGGCACCGTGGGTGGACGTGTGGCTGTCGCCGCACACGATGGTCATGCCCGGTTGGGTGAGGCCCTGCTCGGGCCCGATGACGTGGACGATGCCCTGCCCGGCCGAGCCCATCGGGTAGAACGGGATGCCGTGCTCGGCACAGTTGGCGGTGAGCACCTCCAGCTGGCGGGCCGAGATCGGGTCGGTGAGCGGCAGGTCGAGCCCGATGGTGGGGACGTTGTGGTCGGCGGTGGCCACGGTGAGGTCGGCGCGGCGCACGCCCCGTCCCGCCAACCGGAGGCCCTCGAAGGCCTGCGGCGTGGTGACCTCGTGGATCAGGTGGAGGTCGACGTAGAGCAGGTCGGGCTCGTCGCCCTCGCCGGCGTGGACGACGTGCCCGTCCCACAGCTTCTCGGAAAGCGTTCGTACAGTCATGGCTTGATCCTGGTCTCAGTATATGGGACACTTGTCTTGCTATATGGGAACCATATCCGGGATCGGCGTTTTGGACAAGGCCTTTTCGGTGGTCGACGCCGTAGAGGCCGGCCCGCTGTCGCTCTCCGCCCTGGTCGAGGCCACCGGCCTGCCCCGCGCCACCGCCCACCGGCTGGCTGCGGCCCTGGAGGTCCACGGCCTGGTGCGGCGGGATGAGCAGGGCAGGTTCGCCATCGGCCCCCGGCTCACCGCCCTGGAGCTGCCGGCGCTGGCCGGACCCGTCCTGGAGCAGCTGCGTGACCAGACCGGCGAGAGCGTGCAGCTCTACGTCCGCCGGGGCGACCGCCGGGTCTGCGTCGCGTCGCTGCAGTCGCCCCACGGCCTGCGCACGATCGTGTCGGTCGGCGCCTCCCTGCCGCTGGACGTGGGGTCGGCGGGCAAGGTACTACGGGGTGACGAGGCGACGGTGCAGCGAGGGTGGGCCGAGAGCGTGGAGGAACGCGAGCGGGGCGTCGCCTCGGTCAGCGCCCCCGTGCACGGCCCGGCCGGCGACGTGGCGGCGGCGGTGTCGGTGTC
This sequence comes from uncultured Acidimicrobiia bacterium, assembly GCA_963825765.1. Lineage (GTDB taxonomy): Bacteria > Actinomycetota > Acidimicrobiia > Acidimicrobiales > AC-14 > CAWGUU01. Next base: position 375,219 of record CAWGUU010000003.1, on the reverse strand, counting down.
GGGCCCGATCGAGCGCACGTCCCGCGCCCCGGGCCAGCGCTACGCCGACGCCGTCGTCGACGCCGCCCGCGCCGTCGAGCGCCTGCTGGCCCGCTGATTCACGCGGCTGACTCAGGACACCCTGCGGCAGGCGCCGACGAGGGCGGCGGTGAAGGCCGCCGACGCAGTCACGAACACGCCGTGGTCGCCGTCGATGCGCACGACCTCCGCACCGGGGATCGCCGCCGCCAGCCGCAGCTGGCGGTCGACGGGAACCAGCCGGTCGGCCGTCGGGACGATCACCACCGTGGGCACGTCGACCTCGCGGATCCACGGCTCCGACGAGAAGCGGCCGAGGGCGGCGGCGTTCGACAGCATGACGGCCGGGTCGTGGCGGGCCAGCTCGGCGGCGGCCCAGTCCCGCCACGGCAGGCCGTCGAAGCGGGCGATCATGGTCTGGCCGACGTAGCGACGCCCGAGCGCAGGGACCACCCCGGCCACCGCCGCGGCGGCGGGCAGGAGGGCGGCCTTGACACCTTCGGCACGGGTGACGGCGAACCTGGCCGCGGTGGCGCAGAGCACCAGGCCCGTGACCCTTGTCCGGTGCCGCCTCCACACCAGTTGGGCGACGGCGCCGCCCATCGAGTAGCCGACCACCACGAAGCGCTCCAGGCCGAGGGCGTCGGCCACCGCGACGGTGTCGTCGGCCAGCGCCTCCAGACCCCGGGCCGGGCCCCGATGCTCGGCCGAGACCACCCGGAACGCCCGGCCCAATGGGTCGAAGGCGCCGAACCAGTTCAGGTCGGCAACCGCGGTCAACCCGTGGAGGAGCACGACGGCCGGCGCTGCGGGCGGGCCGGCCACCTCCCGGACGAGCGCCGACCGGCCCCGCCCCCACTCGACGATACGGCCGGGCGGCAGTCGCGGCCCGGCGGGAGGGCCGGCCGGGTCAGCCTTCGATGGCGACGATCTCGACCGTGAGGGCGCCACGGGGGGCCTGGTATTCGACCTGGTCGCCGGCGCGATGGCCCAGCAGCGCCTGCCCCAGCGGTGACGACGGCGAGATGACCGCCAGGTCGTCGCGCCGCTCCTCGATGGAGCCGATGAGATAGCGCTCGACCTCGTCGTCGCCCTGGTAGCGCAGCGACACGATGCTGCCGTTGGTGGCTGCGCCGGTGCCGAGACCGCCGTCGATGATCACGGCCTTGTCGAGCAGCTGGGTCAGCTGGCGGATGCGGAGCTCCATGCGGCCCTGATCCTCCCGGGCGGCGTGGTAGTCGGCGTTCTCGCTCAGGTCGCCGAGCTCCCGAGCCGTCTGGATGGTGCGGGCGATGTCGACCCGTCCGCGTGTGGACAGGTCCTCGAGCTCCTCCTTCAGCCGCTCGTACGCGGATCTGGACAGGTGGGTCTCGGACATCCCTTCGACGCTACAGTGCCGGTGACGGTCCGCTTTCGCTACACTTCGTTGCGCATGTCCCCGGCATCCATTCCCGTAATCGCGTAGCGCACGCCGCGCTCCAAGGCGTGTGCTGGACCGTCCACCTGGTGGGCGGTTTTCTTTTTCCAGAGGCAGGTTGGTGGGCTACAAGGTCGGTGTCATCGGAGGGGACGGGATCGGGCCCGACGTCGTCGCCGAGGCCCTCAAGGCGGTGCGGGCGGCGGGCGTCGACCTCCACACCGTCGACTACGACCTCGGTGGCGGGCGGTACCTGCGCACCGGCGAGATCCTGCCCGACGCCGTCCTCGACGAGCTGCGCGAGCTCGACGCCATCCTCCTGGGGGCGGTGGGGACGCCCGGGATCCCGCCTGGCCTGATCGAGCGCGGCCTGCTGCTGCGCCTGCGCTTCGAGCTCGACCTGTACGTCAACCTGCGCCCCTTCGTGGCGCCCGGCATCGATCTGGTCGTGGTCCGGGAGAACACGGAAGGGCCGTACACGGGCGAGGGTGGGGTCCTCCGTCGGGGCACACCGTTCGAGGTGGCCACCCAGGGTTCGGTCAACACCCGGCGCGGCGTCGAGCGCTGCGTCCGCTTCGCCTTCAACCTGGCCGGCGGGCGGGCTCGCCATCACCTGACGCTCGTTCACAAGACCAACGTGCTGACCTATGCGGGTGACCTGTGGCAGCGCACCGTCGACGAGGTCGCCGTCGAGTACCCCGACGTCACCACCGCCTACTGCCACGTCGACGCCGCCTGCATCCACCTGGTCGAGTCCCCGGCCCGGTTCGACGTGATCGTCACCGACAACCTGTTCGGCGACATCCTCACCGACCTTGGAGGGGCCGTCGCCGGCGGCATCGGCCAGGCCGCCTCGGCCAACCTCAACCCGGACCGCTCCGGTCCGTCGCTCTTCGAGCCGGTGCACGGGTCGGCGCCCGACCTGGTCGGCACCGGGCGGGCAAATCCGCTGGCGGCGATCCGCTCGGCGGCCATGATGTTGGAGTTCCTCGGCGAGGGCGACGCCGGCAGCCGCATCACCGAAGCGTGCGCCGCTGTCAGCTCCCTTGCCGGCACCACCACCGAGATCGGCGACGCCGTCGCAGAAAGGTTGTAGGGCGATGCCACTGCAGAAGGTCGAAAAGATCTGGATGGACGGGGAGCTGGTGTCGTGGGACGACGCCAAGGTCCACATCCTCACCCACTCGCTCCACTACGGCAGCGGGGTGTTCGAAGGCATCCGCGCCTACACGACGTCGCAGGGGGCGGCGGTGTTCCGCCTCACCGACCACATCAACCGGCTGTTCGACAGCGCCAAGGTGTACCTGATCGACATCCCCTACACCGTCGAGGAGCTGGTCGAGGGGGTCAAGGAGACCGTCCGCGTCAACAACCTCGACGCCTGCTACATCCGTCCGCTCGTGTACCTCGGGTACGGCGAGATGGGGCTCAACCCGCTGCCGTGCCCGGTCAACGTGTCCATCGCGGTATGGCCGTGGGGCACCTACCTGGGCGACGAGGGCATCAAGCGGGGCGTCCGGTGCAAGATCTCCTCCTGGCAGCGCCACGACCCCAACGCCGTGCCCATCGCGGCCAAGGGAACCGGGATGTACGGCAACTCGTCGATGGCCAAGGTCGAGGCTCTGAACGCCGGCTACGACGAGGCCATCCTCCTGTCGCCCAACGGGTACGTGAGCGAGTGCACCGGCGAGAACCTCTTCATCGTCAAGCACGGCCGGGTCCTCACCCCGCCGACCTCGGCGGGGGCGCTGGAGGGCATCACCCAGGACTCCGTGGTCACCATCGCCCGTGACCTCGGCTACGAGGTGGCCGAGTCCAACCTGCTGCGCACCGACCTGTACCTGGCCGAGGAGGCCTTCCTCACCGGCACCGCGGCCGAGGTGGTGCCGATCCGCTCGGTCGACGACCGCCAGATCGGCGATCCCGGCCCCATCACCCGCAGCATCCAGGAGACCTACTTCGCCACCGTCCGGGGCGAGGTCGACCGCTACAAGGACTGGCTCGAACATGTCAACGCCTGACCCCTTGCTCACCCGGGGGCGCTGAGGTGGCCGCCCCCGACTACGTCCCCGTCGCCCTGGCCGACAAGGCCCGCACCGGCCTGGCCATGCCGGCGGCCCGGGGCTGGACCGCCACCCGCCCCGGCGACCTCGTCGGCCGCCAGCCCACCGGGCCCAAGCTCGGCCGACCGGGGCCCGACCAGGGCTACGGGCTGAAGCTGGCGCGGCGCCTGGCCGACCGCCTCGAGCTGGCCCCCGGCGAGCACATGGAGGACGTCGTCGCCGGCAACCTGGCCGTCGGTCTGGCCCGGGCGTCGCTGTTCGGCAGGGCGCCCGTCACCCAGGACTTCGAGGTGTCGTACACCCTTTGGGGGTACATGGGCGGGGCCCCGGCGGACCTGGTCGAGTACCGCAAGCCGCTGTTCAGCGGCGCCGCCCACCACTACTTCGACCAGCGCAAGATCGTCGACCGCGTCCCCGAGTCGACCCTGCGGATGACGCCGGCGCAGGTCAAGGCCAAGCTGGGCGACTGGCGCAGCCTGATCAACGCCTGACCCCAGCGAACTGGTTCCACACAGCGGTGCCTGGCCCCGTTCTGTGGAACCAGTTCGGGCTTGGAGCGGCCGTCAGTAGGCCTTGGCCACCGTCGCCACCAGGTCGGGCTCGTCCGACGACAGGGGGACGCCGCCGTCGGGGCGCTGGAGGCAGCGGACGGTGACGGCGTCGGCGGCCAGGGCGTCCTCCTGGCCTCTGACCAGGTCCCACGGGAGCCGGGCGAACCCCGTCGCCGCCGCCTCCCGGGCCTCGTCGACCGACGACACGTCGGCTGTACGGGACTCCCGGCGTTCGAGGGCCTCGGCGTAGAGCGACTGCTGGATCTCGTCGAGCGTCCGGCTCACCGCAGCCACCAGGTCCTCCAGCGCCACCGGCTCCTTCGACGACGTGTCCCGGCGGACCAGCGTGGCGGTGCCGGCGGCCAGGTCGCGGGGACCGACCTCCACCCGCACGGGCACGCCCTTGATCTCCCACTCGACGGCCCGGCGGCCGAAGCCTGTGTCCACGCGGGCATCCAAATCGACCCGTAGCCCCGCCGCCCGCAGCTCGTCGGCCAGGGCCGCGGCCCGCTCACCCGCCCCGTCCTCGGCCCGGACCACCAGCACGACCACCTGGACGGGAGCCAGCGCCGGGGGCACCCGCAGGCCGCGATCGTCGCCGTGGCCCATGATCAGCGCCCCCACGAGCCGGGTGGACACCCCCCACGACGTCTGCCAGGCGTGCTCCGACGCGCCGGTGGACGACTGGAACGTGATGTCGAAGGCCTTGGCGAAGTTCTGGCCCAGCTCGTGGCTGGTGCCCATCTGCAGGGCCTTGCCGTCGCCCATCATCCCCTCGATGGTGTACGTGGCGTCGGCTCCGGCGAAGCGCTCGCGCTCGGTCTTGCGCCCCACCAGCACCGGCAGGGCCAGCACGTCCCGGGCGAACGCCTCGTACACGTCGTGGAGGATGCCGAGGGCGTAAGCCCGGGCATCGTCCTGGGTGGCGTGGCAGGTGTGGCCCTCCTGCCAGAGGAACTCGGTGGTGCGCAGGAAGATCCGGGGCCGCAGCTCCCACCGCACGACGTTGGCCCACTGGTTCAGCAGCATGGGCAGGTCGCGGTAGCTCTGCACCCATTTCGAGAAGAACACGTTGATGATCGTCTCGCTGGTGGGCCGCACGACCACGGGCTCCTCCAGCTCCTTGCCGCCGCCGTGGGTGACCACCGCCAGCTCGGGGCTGAAGCCCTCCACGTGCTGGGCCTCCTTGCGCAGGTACGACTCGGGGATGAAGAGGGGGAAGTAGGCGTTGGAGGCACCCGCGGCCTTGATCCTGTCGTCGAGGTCGCGCTGCATGCGCTCCCAGATGGCATAGCCGTAGGGCCGGATGACCATCGTGCCCCGCACCGGGCCGTTCTCGGCCATCTCGGCCTTGGCCACCACGTCCTGGTACCAGCGGGGGAAGTCTTCGGATTGTGCAGTCAACACTGACTTACCCATGGGAACATCGCTTTGCCATCGGGTTGGAGGGTAGTGGCCGATAGCGTCGCATCCGTGAGCGATGTCCGCGTCCGATTTGCGCCGGCCCCCACCGGGTTTCTGCACGTCGGCAGCGCGCGGGCCGCCCTGTTCAACTGGCTGTTCGCCCGCCACTCCGGCGGCACCATGGTCCTGCGCATCGAGGACACCGACCCGGAGCGCTCACGCGACGAGCTGGTCGAGGGCATCCAGCGCTCGCTGCGGTGGCTGGGGCTCGACTGGGACGAGGGCCCCGTGCGCCAGTCCCAGCGCATGCATCTCTACGCCGAGGCCGCCGACCGCCTCGTCACGGAGGGCCACGCCTACTGGTGCGACTGCACCGCGGACGACATCAAGGCCCGCGGTGCGTCCTCCTACGACGGGTTCTGCCGTGACCGCGGCCTCGAGCGCGGACCGGGCACCGCCCTGCGGTTCCGGGTGCCCGACGACGGTGAGACCGTGGTGCACGACCTCATCCGGGGCGACGTCGTGTTCGAGCACGCCGCCATCGAGGACTACGTGGTCCAGCGGACCGACGGGTCGCCCATGTTCGTCCTTGCCAACGCCGTCGACGACGCCGACATGAAGATCACCCACGTGCTTCGCGGGGAGGACCTGCTTCCGTCGACCCCCAAGGTCCTCCTGCTGCGACGGGCCCTCGGGGTGACGGACGACCCCATCTACGCCCACCTGCCGGTGATCGTGAACGAGAAGCGCCAGAAGCTGTCGAAACGGCGTGACGACGTGGCCCTCGAGGAGTACCGCGAGCGCGGCTACCTCCCGGAGGCCATGCGCAACTATCTGGCCCTGCTGGGATGGGCGCCGCCGGACGACAAGGAGATCGTGCCGATCGAGGAGATGGTGGCCGCGTTCCGCATCGAGGACGTCAAGGGGTCGCCGGCGTTCTTCGACGTGGCCAAGCTCGATCACGTCAACGGCGAGTACATCCGGGCCCTGCCGGTGGCGACGTTCGTCAGGGACGCGCTGCCGTGGTTGGAGGAGGACCCGCCCTGGCCGCCCGAGAACTTCGACCTGGCCCGCTTCGAGGTGGTGGCGCCGATGGTGCAGGAGCGGGTCAAGACCCTGTCGGAGGTACCCGCGGTGGTCGATTTCCTCTTTCTCGACGAGCCGGTCGTCGACCCAGTGGCGTGGGAGAAAGGGGTGGTGAAGGTGCCCGCCGCCGGGGCCATCCTCGACGAGGCCGACACCGCCTTCGCCGACTGCCCCTGGGACACCGACGTGCTCCACGACACCGTCCTGGCCATCGGTGAGGCCCACGGGCTCAAGCTGGGGAAGGCCCAGGCGCCCATCCGGGTGGCCGTCACCGGCCGCACCGTCGGCCCGCCGCTGTTCGAGTCGTTGAAGGCGCTCGGGCGGGAGCGCACACTGGACCGGCTGAGCTCCGCCCGGAGGCGTCTGGTCGAGACGTGAGACTGCTGATCAAGCTCGGGGCCCTCGTGGTCCTCGCCGTGATGGTCTACCTGGGCGTCACGTTCGTCCAGGTCTACGGGGCGTCGCGCCGCGACCAGGCCCAGGCGGCCGAGGCGATCGTGGTCTTCGGCGCCGCCCAGTACGACGGCAGGCCGTCGCCGGTGCTCCAGGCACGCCTCGACCACGCCTACGAGCTGTACAAGCAGGACCTGGCGCCGGTGATCGTCGTCACCGGCGGCAACCAGCCCGGCGACCGCTTCACCGAGGCGACCGCCAGCGCCAACTACCTGCTGGCCAAGGGCGTCCCCGACGAGGACATCCTCCGCGAGGTCTCGGGGAAGTCGTCGTGGCAGTCGTTGGCGGCGGTGGCGGCCTTCCTGGAGGACCGCGACATCCACGAGGTGCTGCTCGTCTCCGACCCGTTCCACTCGTACCGCATCGCGGCCATGGCCGACGAGCTCGGTCTCGACGCCCATTCCTCGCCCACCCACTCCAGCCCCATCGGCGGGTTGAGCGAGGCCCGGTACATGGCCCGGGAGACCGTCGCCGTGGCGGTGGGGCGGCTGGTGGGCTTCCGCCGGCAGGCGAACATCGACGAGGTCGTCCACGAGCGGGCGTAGGGTAGGCTCGTACAGCCCATCGGGGGTGGTGTAATAGGCAACACAACAGGTTCTGGCCCTGTCGTTGGGGGTTCGAGTCCTCCCCCCCGAGCCAGCCGGCCCGCTCATGCGGGCCGGACCGGGCCCCATCGTCTAGAGGCCTAGGACAGGACCCTCTCAAGGTTCAGACACGGGTTCGAATCCCGTTGGGGCTACTCGAGCTCGTGAGAGTGCAAAAGCGCCCGTACAGGGCGCTTTTTGCACACTCATCTTCGGTGCAGCCGGCTCAGTGGGTGTTCACCCAGCTCACGCAGTCGCCCTGGTTCTTGAACGTCGGGTTGGTGTACTTCTGCCACCCGCCGTTCTTGCACAGGTCCTTGTTGGAGGGCGGCGGTACCTGGACCTCGACCTTCTTGACGGTGACGGTGAAGGTGGCGGCGACGCCGGTGCCCGAGCCGTCATCGGCCTGGAAGGTGAACGAGTCGGTCCCGGAGAACCCGGCGGTCGGCGTGTAGGTGAACGAGCCGTCGGCGGCGATGGCCGAGAGCGTCCCGGAGGCCGGACCGGTGGCGACGCTGTAGGTCAGCGGGTCGCCGTCGGGATCGGTGCAGGTCAGGCCGGCGCCGAGCGGGACGCCCTGGTCGGTCGACCCGGTCCCGTCGGTGCAGACGGGCAGGCCGTTCACCGGGCTGACGGTGACGGTCACAGTGGCGACCTCGGAGTCGGCCAGACCGTCGTTGGCCTTGAAGGTGAACGAGTCGTTCCCGGAGAACCCGGCGGCAGGCGTGTAGGTGAAGGCGCCGTCGGCACCGATGGCCGAAAGGGTGCCGTGGGCGGGCCCGTCGCCAACTGCGTAGGTGAGGGCGTCGCCGTCGGCGTCGGTGCACGACACCGAACCGGTGAGAGGGGTGCCCTCGGCGGTGGACACGTCGCCGGCGGTGCAGGTCGGCGGCCGGTTCACCGGCTCCTCCTCGCCGCCCTCGTCGTAGACCAGCTCCAGGCCCTCGTAGCCCGGCCCGGGCTCGGTGCCGGCCTTGAAGGTGTTGGAGAAGTCGGCGACGGCGCTGGCCCCGCTGCCGTAGGCGCTGGCCACTGTCGACACCCGACCGGAGATGGACAGGTGGGCGCCGACGGTCGTCGAGTAGGCGGCGGTCATGACCCCGGTGTCCTTCGTGGCGCCGACGGCGTCGGCCGACGCCGACTCGTCGTAGTCGACGATGGACTGGCCGTCGGTGGCGTTGGTGTCGAGGCGGTGGCGGGCGTCCCAGTAGACGTTGAGCCCGTTGGGGTCGGCCTTGTACTGCTGCAGGTTGAACCGGGCGTCGAAGTCGACCGCCGTGGGTGCGCCTTCGCCGTCGTCGGGGACGGACTCGTCGATGATGCGGTACTGGCCGGTGCCCTCGGCGGTGGTGCCACCGGAGCCCACCGGCGGGCTCGTGTGGAGGCTGCCGTCCAGGCGCAGGTTGACGACCAGCTGGACCGGGGTGCCGGCGGCCAGGCCGGTCGTGCCCGGGCCCACCGTGATCCCGTTCTCGAAGGTGACGTTGGTGACGCAGTCGACGTTGTCGCCGGCGTCGTCGAAGGCCCCGAACGACCTGGCCTTCAGGGTCTCGGTGACGGGGTCGGAGGAACCCCGCTCGCAGTCACGGTCGGGGGTGAGCACCATCAGCCTGACCGAGCGGGAGAACCCGCCGGCCGACGCCGTGATGACGGCGGGGGCGTCGGCGACGACCACCGACGTGGAGACGGTGAAGGTGGCGGCGGTCTGGCCGGCGGGCACGGTGGCCGTCGCCGGGACGTTGGCCATGCTCGGCACGCTGCTCTGCAGGGCGACGGCGGCGCCGCCGGCACCGGCGGGCCCGGTCAGCGTGATCGTGCCCGTGACGTTGGTGCCGCCCATGGGTCGCAGGCCGTCGATCGACAGGGAGTCGATGGCCGGGCCGGTGACGGCGGGGGCCTTGACGGTCAGCGCCGCGGTCTTGGTGACGCCGGCGGCGGTGGCGCTGATCGTCACCGTCCGGTCGGCGGGCACCTGCTTGGTGGTGACGGTGAAGGTCTTCGACTGGGCCCCGCTGAGGACCGTCACCGTCGACGGCACCGTCGCCGCCCCGGTGTCGCTGCTCGAAAGGGTGACGACGAGGGAGCTGGTCGTGGGGGCGGTGAGCTGGATCGTGGCGGTGGCGTTGCGCTCCCCGCCCACCGCGCTGGCCGGATCGACCGTCAGGCGGTCGATGGCGAGCACCGGCGGGCAGTTGGCGGCGGCCTCGTTGGGCCCGACGTTGGTGACCGTCTCCCGGCCGGCGGCGTCGGTGGTCACGACCCGGTGCTGCTCGAGCGTGCTCTCCAGGCGCAGGTCGGCGGGAATGGGCGCGAACGTCTTCTCCGTGCCGACTGTCCCGGGCGCTGCGGTCTTGTAGATGCGGACCGACACGCTGGCGCCCGACGTTTGGTTGACGAGGCCCAGGGTGTCCCCGCACTTGCTGAACTTCCACCAGGCGCCGGCCACCGGGCGGCTGAGCACCGTGCTGCGGGAGGCCAGGTTGCGCAGGCTTAGCTGGATGCCGTGGCCGCCCGCGGCGCGGTAGGCGTACACATAGCTGCGATCCTCGGCGTCGGAGCTGAAGCCGCCGCCGATGACGCCGAAGCGGTCACCGGGGTCGCCCGGGATGGTCTCGAAGGCGATGGGCGCGTAGAGGGCGGTGTCGCCGCTCACCGAGTCCACGACGATGATCTCGGCCTGGCCGGGGCCGTTGAGGACGTTGAGCAGGAACCAGCGCCCATGCGGGCTGAAGGCCACGGAGGCCCCGGCGGTGGCGGTGGTGAAGTAGACCTGCTCGTCGGCGGCCAGGTCGTAGAGCGTGATCTCGTCGATCTGGGCGTTGGGCATGCCGTGGCTGACCATGAAGCGGTTGCCGTCGGGGCTGAAGCCGAAGACCACCCGGTTGCGGTTGAGCTCGAACTCCTTGACGAGGGCGCCACCTGCCGCCTTCTCGACGCGGAGGATGACGGAGCTAGCCGTGTCGGTGGTCCGCAGGCGATACGTCCCTCCCCCTGGGGACACCTCCTGGGCGGCCGGGAGCTTTATGGCCGGCCGGTTGTATTCGCCCGTCTCGCGGCAGCCGCACGGCGCGGCCGCGGCAGCGGTGCCCGTCATGACCCCCAGGCCCACCAGCAGCGCCAGGGCCGAGGCGATCCAGATTCCCCCCAATCTCCGAATTCGTCCGTGGGCGCGGTTGTTCAGCGTGTTCATGTTCGGTCCTCCGTCGTCGTGCTGCGGGTCGGCGCACCCGCACGTCGTAGGGACAAGGTGACGGGATGGGCTTGCACGCCGCTTGAAGGTGGCTTGCGGGTGGCGTCAAGCCGCTTGCAACCCGCTGTTGGCCGCGGGCCGGTCGATGAGTTTCGCCTGCCGGCGGCGTCTCTTCTGACGTGAGCACAGAATCTTGGGGAAACCGGCCAGTGGGTGACCGGTTTCGGGCCGCATACTGGGCGAACGTCGAAGCAAGAAAAGCCTTGACTTCAAGTTAACTTCAACAAATACGCTCCGGGGCAGCCGGGTCGTCCGAGGCGGGCAGCACCGATCAGAGGAGGCAGCATGGATCCGTACAACGCCGTGGAAGCGACCGGGCTGGTGAAGCGGTACGGCGAGACGACCGCCCTCGCCTCGATCGACCTCCAGGTCCCCACCGGCACCGTCACCGCCGTGCTCGGCCCCAACGGTGCCGGCAAGACCACCGCCGTGCGCATCCTCACCACCCTCACCGCCGCCGACGAGGGCAACGCCTCGGTGGCCGGCTTCGACGTCCGCACCCAGCCCACCGAGGTCCGTCGCCGCATCGGCCTGGCCGCCCAGGACGCAACCGTCGACCCGCTGCTGACGGGCCGGGAGAATCTGGTCATGTTGGGCGAGCTGCACCAGCTCAGCCGCAGCCAGGCCAAGGCCCGCGCCGTCGAGCTGCTGGGGGACTTCTCCCTCGCCGAGGCCGCCGACCGCCCCACCGGGGGCTACTCGGGGGGCATGCGCCGCCGCCTCGACCTGGCCGCCACCCTCGTCGGCCGCCCCCAGGTGCTGTTCCTCGACGAGCCCACCACCGGCCTCGACCCCCGCGGCCGGGCCGAGCTGTGGACGGTGCTCGACACGCTCGTCGACTTCGGGACGACCGTCGTGCTGACCACCCAGTACCTGGAGGAGGCCGAGCGCCTGGCCGACGACATCGTGGTGATCGACCACGGCCGGGTCATCGCCAGGGGCGACGCCCGGACACTCAAGCGGGAGGTCGGCGGCGACCAGGTCCAGGTCGTCGTCGTCGAGCCCGCCCACCTGGCCCGCGCCACCGAGATCGTCGCCGGCATCACCGGCAACCAGCCCTTCGTCGACGTCGCCGCCCGCTCGGTGGTGGCGCCCACCGGCAAGGGCGTCGAGACGCTGGTGCTGGCGGCCGCGGAGCTGACCGCCGCCCGGATCGCCGTCGACGACCTCAGCCTGCGCCAGCCGACCCTCGACGAGGTCTTCCTCACCCTCACCGGCTCGAAGCCCGACGCCGAGGGCCACGACGCCGAGGGCCAAGACGTCGAAGACCACCAGCTCGTCACCACCGCCAAGGAGGCGTCATGACCATCCTCACGTCCGCCCCGGTCGAGACGGCCACCGAGCTCCCTCCCCGCCGCGGCCTGATGCACGACACGTTGGTCATCGCCCGCCGGGGGCTCATCCACATGAAGCGCCAGCCCGAGGCGCTCAGCGACGCCACCATCCAGCCGATCATGTTCGTCCTGCTCTTCGCCTACGTGTTCGGCGGCGCCATCGGCGTGCCCGGGGGCGGCAGCTACCGGTCGTTCCTGATGGGCGGCATCTTCGCCCAGACGATCGTCTTCTCCGCCTTCGGCGTGGCCATGGCCCTCGCCCACGACCGCAAGAACCAGGCCGTCGACCGCTTCCGGGCCTTGCCCATGGCGAGAGGGGCGGTGCTCGGCGGCCACGCCGTGGCCAGCCTGATCAAGTCGCTGCTCCCGATCGTCGTCATGTCGCTGTGCGGCCTGGCCATCGGCTGGCGGATCGAGGACGGCCTGGCCAACGCCGCCATCGGCTACCTGCTGCTGTTCGCCTTCGGTTTCGCCATGATCTGGGTCGGCGTGCTGCTCGGCAGCCTTGTCGCGACGCCGGAGGGCGTGCAGGGCATCGGTTTCGCCGTCCTGTTCCCCATCACGTTCCTGGCCAGCACGTTCGTGCCGACCGAGAGCATGCCCGGCGTGGTCCGCACCATCGCCAACTGGAACCCGGTGACCACCCTCGCCGACGCCGTCCGCATCCAGTTCGGCAACCCCAACTCACCTCCGATGCCCGGTGACCCGTGGTCGATCGCCCACCCCTTCGCCTACTCGATCATCTGGATCGTCGGCATCATGGTGGTCTGCGCGCCGCTGGCCGTCCGCCTCTACGAGCGTTCGGTCGACAAGTAGGCGAGTAGCGGCCCCGAGGGTCGTATCGTCAGTCGACATGTGCCGGAACATCACCCCCCTCCGTGGCCTCGAACCGCCCGCCACCGCCGAGGAGGTCGAGTCGGCGGCCCGCCAGTACGTGCGCAAGGTCGGGTCGGTGACGACTGCGGGCCAGATGGCGACGCCCGCCTTCGAGCAGGCGGTCCGGAAGGTGGCGGCGGCTACCGCCGAGCTCCTGGCCGAGCTGCCACCGCGCCGGACGCCACCTGCCGTCGTCCCACCCCTGCGCCGGCGGTCGCCTGCCTGAGACGGCCGGGACGTCCGGGCGGGTCGGGGGCCTGGCGGCTCAGGTCCCGGCGCCGGTCTTTCCGGACACGCCTGTCCTCCCGAACACGATCGGCGGCTCGATGAGGTGGGGCTCCGGCTCGTCGCCGTCCGGCTCCAGCAATGGGCTGCCGGCGTCGGCGTCGGGGCAGAACCGCCACTTCCGGCCGACCCTGTCGACGCCCACGGGGTAGACGGTCAGGGCACCATCGGTCCCGATGTGGATGCGCAGGAAGTTCTTCAGGTCGGCGTGATGCAGGGGCGCGAAGGCCTCGTTGGCGTGGAAACCGAGGCAGTTGGTGGCCCACAGGTACCCGGAGATGCCGATGACGCCTCCGATACCGCCGAACACCCACACGATGGCCAGGAAGGTGAGCAGGGACGCGGCGCCGTCGCCGAGCGACGCCGACATCGAGGACGCCACGACGATCACCACGGCCAGGCCGACGAACTGCAACGCCGAATGGGTGAGCCCGATGAGCAGGCGGGACGCGCCGGTGGCGTCGTGGGCCAAGCGGATCATGGCTCCGAACGAGACGATCGTGAGAATGATCAGCAGGAACGCGATAGGGCTCTCCCACAGGGCGCGGGGCAGGTCGCCGAACCCCACGGAGGTGTGGCGGTCGTCGAGGTGCAGGCCGAGCATGAACACGAGCAGCACCTGCACGCCGCCCAGCACGCCGGCCAGGGGCAGGTTGAACGCCGGCAGCAGCCAGATCCGCTTCCTCAGCTTCTTCGACGTGGTCCGCGACGGGTAGACCGCCGCCCGCCGGTACGCCTTGGTGGTTCCGTCGCCCGGCCCGTCGGTGCGATCGGGGAGGTCGTGGGTCGGGTGGAGGAAGGCGCCGCCGCCTCCCGCGGTGATCAGCTGGGCGGGGCCGTCGGCCTCCTCGTAGCGGGCGTAGTAGTGCCTTCCGCTCTTGAGGTAGAGCGCCACCTCGCCCCCCGCGGGTTCCACCACCTCCCGCTCGAGGTAGCCCAGGCTGCGGTCGGAGCAGACCTCGGTGCTCTTCCTCCCGCTCTCGACCTCCTTGGCCATGCACACGACGATGCGGTCGCCGGGCTTCATGCCATCGGAGGTGACGCCGGCGAAGTAGGCAACCTGGGCCTCGTCGAGGTAGTCGCCGAACTGGAGGTCGACGCCCCACAGCCACCAGCGGTGGGGGAGCCGGAGGGCGAAATAGGACCTGGTCTGGGCGGTCGTCCATCCGCCGATCGCCCGCCGGCGGCAGAAGATGTTGGAGAAGTTGACCAGCCCGTCGTACCAGTCGTGGCTGCCGGGGATGGCGAAGAGCTCGGAGCCGTCGTCGTCGGGCGGGCACGGTCGGGCCGACCGGTACGGCCCGAGGAACCGATTCTCGTATTGCGTGCGCGTCGGCACCGGGTATACCTGGTCGCCACCCATCACCAGGATGCGTCCGCGTTCGGTCGAATGGGACCCCGCCTCGCCGGCGAGGTCGAGCTTGTCCTGGGCCAGCAGGCGGGCGATGGTGTAGGTCGAGTTCCAGCCGTCGCCCAGGTCCGAGACGTAGTCGAGCCAGAGTTCGTCCCGGTCGGACCGATCGAACACGGAGCCCTCCACCAGCGCCTGCAGCTCGCGGCTGTCGGTGTAGGACGTGACGAGGCCGGACGCCAGGACCCGGGCGGAGGTGTCGAGGAGCTGGTGGGGATCGAGCCAGCGCACCATCGGCCTGCGCTCGAACCCCAGGTCCGCCTCGGTCGCCGGCCGCGGCGGGCAGCCGTCGTCGGACGGCGAGGGTCCCAGATCTTCGGTGTCAGCTGCCATGGTCCGAATTTCTAGCCGCCCGGCGGCGAAGCGAATCGCCGCCGTCCAAGGCTTCGGAGGGCGTGTGGTCGGTGGCGGCGGGTGACGCGGGGCATCCGGCCGAGCTGGGCGAGGCAATTCGCGGTCGGTCGAGTGTTTTCGCGACAGGTGGGCATGCCGAACGGCGTCACGACTTCGAGCCCTGTCCCGACCGCAAGTCAGCCTCCTGGCCCGATCGGGGTGTCGTGTCGACGAGCGGCCCGCCGACCTCAAACCGCCTGCTTGCGGCCGCCGAAGACGGCGAAAGTGACGCGCTACCGCGGCTGCGATCCACCGGTCAGCTCATGACGGACATCGTCCGCTCCGTGGCCGCCAATACCGTCCCCGAACCATGGGCTGGTCGCGTGATCGCAGCGCAGTGTGTCGGATCGACGCTGGCGGAACCGCAAGGGCGAGCTTTCAGGCAGTGCTGTCGTCGTCGTTCCTGCTGACACGAGATGCATAGTGTCGAAACCCTGAGCCTCACAAGCACCCCCCGAATGTCGAGTCGATTGTCCGACGCATCGAGGAGATACCGACCTGGGTCAGTTCGCCCTCCGATACGCTCCCTTCGAGCGTGATCCCGCATCTCCCACAGCGGCAAGCACCGACTGGTCCACGTCGCCGGCCAGTTTGCCCATGGTCCCCTACACCGCTGCTCGCTCTATGCCTGACGATCGGGGCGCTCCCAGCGTGCTCGACAGCCAGCACGGGCTCGGGGGGATCGTCCGCTCATTCGACAAAGATCGTGTTCGCCCGCGATGCCGGAGAGAATGGACTTGGCCTTCGTGGGACTCGCACTTTTAACCTTTTCGTCCTTCGCCATGACGGTCATGTCGATCAAATCACGAACGAGCAATCCGTTGGGTTACGTGGTTACGCTGCCCCGCAGTGGTCTCCCGACGGATCGAGGATTGCGGCCGTTCACCATGAGGGTTCCACAGCGAGCCTGGTCGTCATGAATGCAGATGGGTCGAACGAGCGCCGTCTAAGGGTCCAAGAAAGCCATCCGTCGACCATAGCGTGGTCCCCGGACGGCCGCCGACTTGCCTACGATGGTTCAGACGTTCCCGGTGTCAAAACAATTGACGCCGATGGAGGAAACGATCGAGTCATCTCCCATACAAAGCATATTTCTCAAACGACCGGCGTCTCGTGGTCACCCGACGGTCATAGCCTTGCATTCGGATACGTCCCGGACCCCAGTAACCGAGCGATCCGGAGGCTTGCCATAGTCAAGGTCGATGGCAGCGGATTCCGCGACGTTACGCTGGGCACGTTTGACAGCGCGGTCCGTCCTGTATGGTCTCCCGACGCAACGATCTTGGCTGTTGTGGCAAATAGCGGCTTACGCTCCGCCGTCGAAGCGTGCGGCGCGGACATCTTTCTCGTTGACGTAGTTGGCAAGGAGCCGCCCCGGATCCTGCCGAAATTCGGGTGCGAAGCCTATGCTCCCTCATGGTCAGGCGATGGTTCCAACATAGCGTTCTCTGCGCGCGCTTCGGATGGCTCGGGTTCCGCGATATACGTCATCGACGTGCAAACTCTCACCGCGCGCCGGTTAATTGCCAATGGCACCGACCCATCCTACTTCGGAAATGGCGTGCCGGCCCCAGAGCTCGCTGCGAATACGCCGGAGGAAGCAGCCCTGTGTGTGTTCCACAACTACGTCGACGGCGACCGAGACGGAGTGCGCCAATGCTCCACGGGGGCGCGAGTAGTTGTCGAGCTATTCGACCGGTTCCAACCGAATGGCGTTACCCAAGAAGAACTCTCTCGATGGGTACTGGATCGTTGCGAATCCACCACCGCGATACCCGGCGATGGTGCGGATGGCTATTTCGACTGTACCTTCATCGCCCCGGCCGACGTTGGGCGCGACCTACAGGCGGATCGGATATATGCCTTCGTGTGGGAGATCATTGGTGGGGAAGGCGGATACTACTTCGCCGGTTTTCAGTACGATTAGCCAACTTACCGGTGTCGCCTACTCTGCGACGTAGGCACTTGGGCGGCGTGGCAGGTTCGGCATAGAGGTTCGACCGATCCGATCTAGAGGCGCAAGAAGAAGCCCACCGTGGTCCCCGAACCGGAAGTCGATCCCTTGTGCATCGTCAGTAGAGTCCAGGCCGCTGGCGGCGAGTATCGGGTTCAGGTCGTCAATTCGGCCCTCGCCGTATTGCCTAGGACGTGTCTACGACCTGCCGACACCGCCATCCTGTCGAGGCCGCTAAGATCGCTCGAGTGGGCTGGTGGGGTAAACGGCGACGTGCCGAGGAGGGCCTCCGGGAGCAAAGGACACAAACTCGGCTAAGCCGATCGAACGCGGTTGCTGCTTGGCTCGCCGTCCTTCTTGCATTGGTTGCCATCGTCACGACGGTTGTCGTCTACCAGGCAAGTAGAGTACCCGATCTCGCCCTTGAGGTCATCGCCTTCGTTGTCGTCACTGAGCCAACGACCATCCTTGAATCCAATGCTGCCGACGAGACAACAACGGAGCGCAGTCGTCCAGCGACGACCTTGGACGTCACGCTGAAGAACGATGGTGCGACCGTCGCCGTCGTCACCGGTCTAGATATTTTGATAAGCCGCGCCGGCCAACTGAAGGAATGTCAGGGAGGCGCTGGCGCCCTATCCGCGACCGGTGACTATGACATCGAGCTCCCGGACGCGAGCGAGATCTCTCGTCTCCCGCACGTGCTGCGGTTCCAGCTGAGGCGAGAGGTGGGACCTAAGGCTGCGGATCGCTTTCGACTTCACTTGGGCCCGACTGGACAACTGTATACCAATTTCGCCAATGTGTACGCGGTGGGCTTCAGTGCAAGCGTCTTTGGCCGTTCATCACCATTCCCTCTCGGAGCCGCTGTGGTGTCGGATACGCCGCCGGATCCGGGGCGTTTCCTGGCCGGAGAATCGGAGGGTGATGTCACATGTGTTGCCAGAAACAAGGCCAGTATCCTGGGAGTTGTGTCGGCGCCCGGTGAGCGCCTGGACGAACTCATTGCCGTTCGTCGGTTGGCCGAGTTGGCCGAACCAATGGCTCCCTGGCCCGTTGAGTGCGGAGGCAGTCGGGACGTGCCCAAGAAGGCCGGGAGCTCTCGACGAGACATCACAAGCGACGGACTCCCAGAGGTCGCTATCATGCTGCGTTGTGCTAACCCTGGCGGGCGGGAGCGCGATCACGTCGTGGCCTACGTGGGTGCGACTTCCCCGCAGGAGCTTCGGCCTCAAAGGGTCAGCCCAGCGGAGGGCATCATTGCATCAGGGGTGAGTTGGGAGGGCAATAACCTGATCGTAATGGGACGGACAGTCTCTGCGATTGACGTGATAGCAACTTCACGCTGGACATGGAAAGACGGCGCGTTCGTCGAGCTTGACACGACGTCCAGGGCGTGCGAAGAAACCACCAACTATAGGTGTGTCGGCAACTGACCAGCCGAGACGGGGCGAAATCTTCTTGCAGGACGCATCAAATCGTTCGCCGCCAAAGGACCGGTTCGGGGCCCTCGGCCCGATGTTCGCGCACAGGCGGAAGGTCTCGTGCCGGGCTGGAACACGCCCCACGCGGTGAGGGAACCGCTGACACGCTGACCTGAGCGTCCCTACTCCGATGCCTAGGAGGCCGCGGAACCAGTCGACCGCCACCGCTCAGAGGATCTGTGTTTCACCTGATGTCGGGGTTCCCGTGTACTCGACCCCTGCGGCTCCGTGCCCAGCGCCACACCCCTCCGCCACCGTCGCCACCGCGTCCACGACCGCCGTCGAGAACTCCTTGGGCCGCACCAGCGGGGCGTCGTGGTCGCCATCCACCGTGAAGACCGGCGCGTGCAGGGCCTCGGCCAGCTCCAGCTGCTCCTTGGCCCGCACCAGCCGGTCGCGTTCGGTCACGACGCTGGCGCACGGCACGTCGATGTCGTCGACGAACGGTCTGGCGTCGAAGCGGGAGAGGCAGACCCCGGCGGCGGCGATGTCGCGGTCGTAGCCGCGCTTGAACTCCCCTCCGACCCAGGCCCGCAGCTCGGCCACCTCGGGGGTGTGGGCGACGGCGTAGTGGAGGTAGCGCTGGACGAAGCCGTCGCCGGTGCCCAACCGCAGGGCCAGCTCGAAGACGCCGAGCGACTTCCACAGCAGCCGCTCCCTTGGCGTCGACCGCCATTCCAAAGCCGTCCCGCACATCACCAGACCGGCCACCAGCTGGGGGTGCCGCCGCCACAGCAGCAACCCGACCGCCCCGCCCATGGAGTACCCGACGACGATCGCCCGGCGGATGCCCAGCAGCTCCAGCAGCCCGGCGGCGTCGTCGGCGCACGCCTCCAACGAGAACGGCTCCTCGGAGCGGATGCCCCTCCCATGGCCCCGCTGGTCGACGGCCACCAGCCGGTGCCGGCCGGCCAGGGCCGGGTACACCGAGAACCACGTCGTGTCGGCCGACGCCGTCCAGCCGTGGAGGAGGAGCACCGGCAACGCCGACGCCGGGCCGTCCTGGTCGCGCAGGAACACCTCGCCCCGATCGGGCACCCACAGGACCTTCGACGGCGGCAGATCGGGCGGCGGCGTCGGCACCTCGGGGTCGTGGCGTCCCACCCACAGCAGATGCCCCGCCGACCGAAGTCCCTGTCTCACACCCACATCCTTCCCGCCGACGGCCGTCGGCTCCCCTTCCATGCGAAAACGCCTGGTGGCGAGGAGCCCGACGGGGAAGGGATCCGTCATGATCGTGATCCAACCGACGGGCGGCCACATGAGGGGCGGCCAAACGAGGGGTGGCCAAACGAGGGGTGGCCAGTCGAGGGGCGGCCGGTGAGCCGCGAGTCCACCTGCGAGCGGCGGGTGCCCTTCAGCGTCATCGACGAGGCCGTCTACCTGCTCGACAACGAGGTCGAGCCGTGGAGCGTCCAGCTCGAGGTCCGGGTCGAGGGTGCTCTCGACGAGTCCCGCCTTCGGGCCGCCCTGTCCGAGGCGCTGGCCCGCCATCCCATGGCCAGGGCCCGGATGGCCCCGCCCCGGCGACGCGACAGGCGGTTCCAGTGGGAGATCACCCACGTCCCCGACCTCGACCCGTTCTCGGTGGTCGACTGCCCCGACGACGCCGCCCTCGACGCGGCCCGTGCCGACCTGCAGAGCATCTCCGTCCCGCTGGTGGAGTCGCCGCCGCTGCGGGTGCGACTGGCCCGGCACCCGGACGGCGACCTGGTCATGCTCAACGTCAAGCACGCCGCCATCGACGGCTTCGGGACCCTACGCATCCTGCGCTCCCTGGCGAGGTCGTACTGGGGCCTGCCCGACCCGCTGCCCGACCTCGACCTGGAGGCCACGACGGACCTGCGCGAGAGCCTGGCCGCCGACGACACCGCCGAACGGGGCCGGCGGGTCATGACCCTGCTCGACAAGCTGCGCGACGAGGTGCAGCCGACGGCCGATCTCGCCGTCGACGGGGGGTCGGAGAAGCCGGGATACGGCTTCCACCACGTGAGCCTCTCGCCCGAGACCACCAAGGCGCTGGCCACCGTGCAGAGCGGAACCGTGAACGACGTGCTCCTCGCCGCCCTGCACCTGGCCCTCGCCGGATGGAACGAGGAGCACGGCCAGATCAGCCGCCGCGTCGGGGTGATGATGCCGGTCAACCTCAGGCCGAAGGAGTGGTGGGAGGAAATGGCGGGGAACTTCTCGCTCAACGTCCGGGTGGCCACGTCGCAAGGTGAGCGGGAGAACCCGGACACCCTGCTCGAGGCCATCGCCGAAAAGAGCACGCGCATCAAGGAGGGCGGCACCGGTGCCGCCCTCATCGAGCTGCTGGGCGGTCTCCCCGCCGTGCCGGTGTGGGCCAAGCACACCGTGGCGCCGCTGGCCCGGTTCTCCGGCGACCGGCTGGTCGACACCGCCCTGCTCTCCAACCTCGGCAAGATCGACGAGCCGCCGTCGTTCGGGCCCGACGTCGGCGAGACCACGGAGATGTGGTTCAGCGCCCCCTGCCGGATGCCGCTGGGCCTTTCCATCGGGACGGTGACGACGGCCGGGCGCATGCACGTCGCCTACCGGTACCGCCATCCCCAGTTCGACGCCGAGGGAGTCGCCCGCTTCGCGGAGCGGTACGCGGCGACGCTCGACATGTATGCCGAAGGCTCGGACCGCTGAGCGCAGGCCCGGTGGGCCGATGAGTCCGATGACCCGCCGTCGTCCTAACCGATGTGGTGCGACACGAACTCCACGCCACGGTCGTCCTCGTCCGTGGTCATGCCGAGCTGGCCAGCTGGCCGCTGCGATGTGACGGATGTCCCGACATGTCGGTCGTCGACGCGCTGGCCCGCCTGCAGCTGGCTGCCCGGCGGCTGGGCTGCGCGATCCGGCTGCGGGACGCCAGCTGCCCGTTGACGGAGCTTCTCGACCTGGCCGGGCTGTGCGGCGAGGTGTGCGGGCTAGTCGTCGAGGTGGGGAGGCAGGCCGAACATGGCGAACAGGTCGGTGTCGAGGAAGTTGTGGTGGCCGACGATCCTCTCGCCTGAGACCTGGAGCACCTGGATTGACCACGGCGCCCAGCCGCCTTCCGGGTCGGGCTTGTACGACGCGAACGCCACGTCGCCGTTGGCCTCGGTGGCCACCAGGCGGGAGCCCCGACACTCGATGCCCGGGCCGAGGAAGAACTTGCCCATCTCGACGGGCCCACTGAGCCAGAAGTCGAAGGGCGGCATCGACATGACGACGTCGTCGCGGAGCAGGGCGACCAGCGACGTGATGTCGTAGCGCTCGAAGGCGTCGACGTAGCGGGCCAGCAGCTCCTCCTGCCCGGCGTCGGCCAGCCTCGTGTTCGATTCGTCGAGGTCGAGCGACGCCAGCGTCGCCCGCGCCCGCTGCAAGGCGCTGTTGACCGACGCCACCGTGGTGTCCAGCAGCTCGGCCACCTCCGTGGCCTGCCAGCGCAGGACCTCGCGCAGGATGAGCACGGCCCGCTGCCGGGCCGGCAGGTGCTGGAGAGCGGTGACGAACGCCAGGCGGATCGACTCCCTCGTCTCCGCGACCTCGGCCGGGTCGCCGTCGTCGGGGACGACGCGGGCATCGGGGATCGGCGTCACCCAGGCGTTCTCGGCCCGGGTCACGCCGTGGAACGAGTCGGCCATGCCCGCCGGGCCGAGGTCCATGGCCAGCGCCCGCCGCTGGCGGCCCCGCAGCATGTCGAGGCACACATTGGTGGCGATGCGGTAGAGCCACGACCGCACCGACGACCGCCCCTCGAAGCTGTCGAGGGCCTTCCACGCCCGCACCATCGTCTCCTGCACGGCGTCGTCGGACTCGAAGGCCGAGCCCAGCATTCGGTAGCAGTAGCCGATGAGCTCTCGGCGGTACGGCTCGAGATCCTCGGGCCGGATTCGCCTCTCGACAGCGGGAGTGGCGGGCACGGTTCCCAAGTCTACGGCGACGCTCATCGAACGGCTCCTCATCTGTCGAATCCCGGCGCGGCGCGCGTGCCGGGAGTAGGACGCCCGCCACGGCCGGAACTCACCGGTGCCCGGCCCATGCGCCGCGCCCACGACCGATCCCGGCCACGGCTAGCGTTCGCCCAACCACACGGCGGCCTGACTCAAGGGAGCGCCATGACTACCATCCGTCGTCCGTTTCGATCCGCTCTCGTGCTCGCTGGAGCGCTTGCAGTGGGCGCCGCTGCTGCCGGATTCGTCCAGGCTGCGGCCGCTGGCATCCCCGACAACGGGGTCTTCCACACCTGCTACCCGAACACCGCCCAGGCGCTCAAGCCCGTCTTCCTGACGCCCACGAACGTCTGCCCCAGCGGGTTCACCCTCGTGAACATCAACCAGACCGGCCCGCAGGGGCCCGTCGGCCCGACGGGTCCGGCAGGGCCCAAGGGCGCGACCGGCGCGACAGGCGCGACTGGTGCCACGGGCGCGACTGGCGCCACCGGCGCAGCCGGCGCGACGGGCGCCACTGGGCCGACAGGTCCGCAGGGCGCGGCGTGCCTGCCGACCAACCCCGCCTGCAAGGGGCCGGCCGGTCCCGCCGGCCCGGCGGGCGTGTCCGGCTACGAGGTCGTGGCGAGCGGAGACATCGTGTTCGAGGCGTTCGAGACCAAGGACTTCTTCGTCGACTGCCCGAGCGGGAAGACTGCGATCTCCGCGGGATGGGGCATCCTCGGCGGTCAGTCGGCGGTCGACCTGATCGGGTCGGTCCCGAGCGGTCAATCGTGGGGCTTCCGCGGCGACAACCCGGCGGCGGTGAGCCAGTTCGCCAGATCCACCGTCGTCTGCGCCTTCACCTCCTGACCGTGCCGCGGCGGTCGTAGGGCCCGTCTTCGCTCTACCCTCGGGGCCGTGTGCGGCATCGTCGCAGTCCTGCGCCGCCCGGCGCGGCGGCCCCTGCCCGAACCCGACCGGGTTCTGGACGAGCTCGCCGCGGCCGGCCGCGACCTCGACGCTGCCGACCTTCGGGACCCCGCCGCCCTGGGTCGGACGGTGGAGCGGCTCCAGGCCGTCGACCAGGCCCTGCGGGGCAGCCCCGGCGTGAGATGCCTGCTCGCCGACCCGAACATGATCGGCGAGTTCGACCGGCAGAGCGAGCGGCTGGACCTGGCGGTGGTCCGCATCGAGGAGGCTCTCGACGCCGACGGGGTCGACGGCGTCTCCGACGTCGAAGGGCTCAACGCCGCGCTGGTGGCCCTCAAGGACGTGGTGTGGGCCATCCGGGTCGACCGGCTGGGCACGGCGCGGGCGGTCGCCGACCTGGCCGGGCCGGCGCCGGGGGCGTCGGCCGTCGACGCCTACCTGTCCATCCAGGTCGCGCTGGCCGCCATCGGCCGCCTCGAGGTGCGGGGCCGGGACTCGGCCGGCGTCCACGTGCTGGTCGACGCCCACGGGCTCGACCTGGACAGCCCCGCCGTCCGCCGCCTCCTGGCCGGGCGCACCGACGACAGCCTGTTCACCTCGATGGCGGTGAGGACGCCGCTGGGCCGGCTGAGCCTGGTCTACAAGGTGGCGGCCGAGGTGGGGGAGCTGGGGGACAACGTGTCCCACCTGCGGGACGCCATCGCCGGCGACGACCTGCTCCGCATGGCGGTGCAGGCCGAGGGTGCCCGCGTGGCGGTGATGGGCCACACCCGGTGGGCCAGCGTCGGCATCATCTCCGAGGCCAACGCCCACCCGCTGAACCAGGAGGAGGACGGCCCCACCGCCGCCGACCGTGGTGCCGACGGCGGCCCCACCGACGACGACAGGCCCTACGTGGTCGCCGCCCTCAACGGCGACGTCGACAACCACGCCGCGCTGCGGGCCGCCGAGGGCCTGGCCATCCCCGACGAGATCACCACCGACGCCAAGGTCATACCCGCCCTGGTCTCCCGCCGCCTCGCCGCGGGTGAGGGCCTGGAGGACGCCTTCCGGGCCACGGTGGCCAGCTTCGAGGGGTCGGTCGTGGTGTCGGCCCAGGTCGCCGCCGCCCCCGACCGCCTGCTGCTGGCCCAGCGGGGGAGCGGCCAGGGCCTCTACGTCGGCCTGGCCGAGGACGCCTTCGTGGTGGCCAGCGAGCCCTACGGCCTGGTGGAGGAGACGTCCACCTACCTCCGGCTTGACGGCGAGGCCACCGGCGGCCAGATCGCGGTGCTCGACGCGGCCGGGGCCGGCACCATCGAGGGGATCGCCCGGTTCGCCTACGACGGTCGCCCGGTGCCGGTCGAGGCGGGCGAGCGGTGCGAGGCCGAGATCACCACGCGCGACATCGACCGTCGGGGCTACCCCCATTTCCTCCTCAAGGAGATCTCCGAGTCGCCGCTGTCGATCCGCAAGACCCTCCGGGGCAAGGTGCGGGAGCGGGCGGGACGGCTGTCGGTGCAGCTGGGCGACGCCACCCTGGCGCCCGGTTTGCGCGACCGGTTGGCCAACGGCGAGATCCGGCGTGTCCTCGTCATCGGTCAGGGCACCGCGGCGGTGGCGGCCCAGGCAGTGGCGGTGTCGGTGGAGCGGGCTCTCGCGGGGGCGCCGACGCCGTTCCTGGTCAGCGCCACGCCGGCCACCGAGCTGTCGGGCTTCGCCCTCGACGACGACATGTCCGACTGCCTGGTGATCGCCGTGAGCCAGTCGGGGACGACCACCGACACGAACCGCACCGTCGACCTGGTGCGCGGTCGGGGCGCCACCGTCGTCGGCATCGTGAACCGCCGCAACAGCGAGTTGGTGGCCAAGTCCGACGGCGTCCTCTACACGTCGGACGGGCGGGACGTGGAGATGAGCGTGGCGTCAACCAAGGCCTTCTACTCGCAGGTGGCGGCGGGCGTGATCCTGGCCGTGGCCCTGGCCGACGCCGCCGGCGCGGGCAAGGAGGAGGACGCCCACGAGCTGCTCGCCGGCCTCCGGGCCCTGCCCGAGGCGATGGAACGAGTGCTGGCCGGCAGCGACGTCGTGGCCGAGGTGGCCCGGGGCACGGCCCCCGGCCGCCGGTACTGGGCCGTCGTCGGGTCGGGCGCCAACCGGGTGGCGGCGGCCGAGATCCGGATCAAGCTCTCCGAGCTCTGCTACAAGGCCATCGCCTGCGACACCACCGAGGACAAGAAGCACATCGACCTGTCCTCGGAGCCGCTGATCCTCGTCTGCGCCGCCGGCCTCACCGGTGGCAACGCCGACGACGTGGCCAAGGAGGTGGCCATCTACCGGGCCCACAAGGCGGCGCCGGTGGTCATCGCCACCGAGGGCGGGCACCCGTTCACGTCCGCCCTCCACGTGATCACCGTCCCGGCCGTGCACCCGTCGCTCGCCTTCGTGCTGTCGGTGATGGTGGGCCACCTGTTCGGGTACCACGCGGCGCGGGCCATCGACGCCCAGGCCCGCCCGCTGCGCCAGGCCCGGGCCAGCGTGGAGGAGGCGGTGGCCGACGTCCCGGCGGGTGACGGCCTGGTCGGCCTGAACGGGCTGAACGGCTTGTTCGACAGGCTGGCCGGGCGCATCCGGGTCCCGGCGTGCGAGTTCTTCAGGGGGCTGCGGGCGGGCGAGTACAACGGCCACCTGGAGGCCAGCACGGCGGTGCGGCTGTCGTCGCTGCTGCAGTACGCGGCGGGCGTCCTGCCCCTCGAGGCCTACGAGGTCGAGTTCGGCAGGACGGCCTCGCCGGGCGCCGTCCTGCAGGACCTATCCGACGCCCTCAGCCGGGGCATCGACGAGCTGTCCCGGCCCATCGACGCCATCAAACACCAGGCCAAGACCGTCACGGTCGGCATCTCCCGCTCCCAGGACGCCCTGCTGCGGACGTCGTTCGTCCAGGCCGTGCTGGCCGCGGCGCCGATCCTCGACCGGCTCAGCTACCGCGCCCTGCGCACCCTCGCCGCCCTTGACCCGGCCGTGGCCGAGGTCTCCGGCTACACCCGGTACCGGGTGGACGGCGACGTCGGGGGAAAGGCGACGATCCACGTCGTCGACCAGGGCGGGTCCGCGGTAGGGATCCCGTCCCGGACCGACACCGACCCGACCCTGCGGGGCACCAAGCGGGGGGCGCTCGACACGCGGGAGGTCACCGTCGCCGTCGGTCTCCGCGACGGTCGCACGGTCGTGCTGGTGCCGGAGACCAAGGGCCGGCAGTCCGTCGGGCTGACGCTGCTGCACGTGCGCCTGCACGACTCGCTGCCCGCCGACGTGGCCCGCCAGGTGCTGGCCGGCTACCGCGTAAAGCGCTTCGAGGCGCTGGTCAACGCCGTCACCGAGACCGAGCCGGAGCTCGACGAGGATCTCCTGGGCGAGATATCGGTCGTCGACCTGCTGGTGGCGCCGGTGCTGGACCTTGCCGAGAGCTGGCGGCGAGCCTGATCCTGTAGCGCCCCCTGTCCTCGGCGTGCTCGTCGTCCACGGCGGTAGGGTCCGGTACATCGACCGCACCGCCCGCAGCGCCGCCCGCATTTCCGCCGGGTCGGGGGACGAGCCGCACACGGTCGAGCGCAAGATCGAGCAGCTCCGGGTGACGGTCTATTCCACCATCGTGATGCTCGCCGCCCTGGTCGTCCTCAGCGAGAGGGAACCCGGCGCGGTCGACGCCATCCTCAGCGTCGTCGGCACCGCCCTCGTCCTCTTCTTCGCCGACGTCTACGCCGCCACGCTGGCTGAGCGCATCGGGCGGGGGCGGCCCGCGGGGGACGGGACCGTCGTCGACGGCAAGAAGGCCTGCGTGCGGGACCTCGCCCGCGGGTGCTGGCCGGTGCTGGCGGTCGCGGCGTTGCTGCTGGCGCCGCTCGTGCTTGCCGCCGTCGAGGTGCTCGATACGGCCTCGGCTCTCTTCCTGGCCATGTGGCTGGCCCTGCTGTCGCTCGGAGTGTGGGGCTGGGTGGCAGGGCGGATGCGCCACGACCACCTGCGCAACCAGCTCTGGGGCGCCACCCGCACCCTCCTGGTCGGGATCCTCATCGTGGCCCTGAAAATCCTGTTCGAGTGATCGAGCAGCTGGGTGCAGCCCCTACCGCCGGGAGCGGGTCAGGCTGTGAGGGAGGCCTGGTCGAGCTCGATCCCGACAATCCGGGCGATTCTCGAGAGGTCAGCGTCCTGGGCGAGGAGTGTGGCCTCGTGACGATGGGCCACGGAGCTGATGAGGCAGTCCACCATCCTCCGTGGCGTGACTCCCTCTCGCCGGCATCGCCGGTAGATGCGAGCAGCAGCGTCGAAATCGGCGGCCGTATCGAATGCGAGAAGATCGAAGCGCAGGAGAAGCCGACGGAGGGCTCGTTCCCGCTCGTCGTCACGCGCGCCGGCCATGACCTCCATCAACACCGGCTCGGTGACGGCGAGCGGACCCTCGTCACGGATCAGCTCCGTCAGCCGCTGGTCGACGGCACTGCCAGTCGCCCGGTCGTATTCGACCCAGGCGGACGTGTCCGCGAGGATCACTCGGCAGTCGGCGTGTCGTCGTGCGGCACCTCGCCGATGGCCTGCATGCCGCGCATCGCCAGGGCCTCCTCCCGCGTCATCGGCTGACCCGCCAGATGGCGCAAGGCGAGATCGACGGCCTCGGTCTTGGTGTGGACGCCGTAGCGGTCCATGATCGTGCGGACGTAGCCGTCGTCGATCTCGATGTTCGTACGGGCCCTGGGCATACACGCATGGTACACCTAGCGTGTACGATACGTGTGTCGGCGAATCCCGTTGCCAGACTCAACCTCGAGGCGGGACCGGTCCCATCGGGCGTCGCTCCCACGCGTCGGGCGTGGCCAGTAGGTCTGCGACCGACACGGGCAGCTCCCCGGACAGGATGTCGGCGAGGGTGACGGACTCGAGCACGAGCCGGAGCGCGGCGCGTACCGCCACCCACACGTGCTGGAGGTGCTCGGCGGGACCGATGTACACCGTGTCCTCCGGGCGCTCGCCCCGAACCTCGGCCAGCGGGCCCTCCAGGATGCGGAAGATGTCCGCGACCGCGACCTCGTCGGCGGGGCGGGCCAGGCGGTAGCCGCCTTCGGAACCACGCTTGCTGGTGACGATTCCCGCCCTCCGCAGCTCCGCCAAGGTGTTCTCGACGAACTTGACGGGCAGGCCCTGCGCCGTCGCCAGCGTCTCGCCCTTCATCGCCGATCCCGGCGGCGCCGCCGCCAACGTCAGGAGAACCCGGACCGCGTAGTCGACCTTGGCCGAGATGTACACGGCGCCATCGTCCCAGAACGCCTCACACCCATGTGCATGTGGGCCTCCACACATGTGATGGCCGTTGCTTCGACTCCACTTTTCCCACTACCTTTGTGGAGATCAACGAGCTCTTGGTCGTCTTCCTCGCCGGGTTTGCCGCCTCGTTCGTCGACGGCGCCCTCGGCATGGGCTTCGGCCCGACCTCGTCCAGCATCCTCCTCGGCACCGGCCTCTCGCCTGCCGGCATCTCGGTCACCGTCAACCTGGTCAAGGTGGCCACCGGTATAAGCGCCGCCGTCTCCCACTGGCGGTTCGGCAACATCGACCGCCGGCTGGTTCGACGCCTGGCCATCCCCGGCTCGCTCGGGGCCCTCGTCGGCGTGACCGTGCTCGCCAACGTCGACGGCGACAGGTTGAAGCCGGTTCTGGCCGTGCTGCTCCTCGTCATGGCCGCACGGATCCTCTTCCGTTTCAGCCGAGCGCTCCCCACCACCTCGGGCGCAGATGCGCCTCTGGACGAGGAGGGTGTCACCTACAACGAGCGAGGTACGACAGCTGTTGCCGCCGTGGGCGGAGTCACCAATGGCCTCATCGGGGCGTGGGGCCCGGTGGTGACCCCGTTCCTGCTCCAGCGCGGCCTCGCCCCCCGCTTCGCGATCGGGTCGGTCAACACCGCCGAGGTGGCCGTCGCCGTCGTGGCATCCGGCTCGCTGCTGGCCTCCATCGGCGGGGGCGGCGTCGACGTCGCCGTCGTCGTGGCGATGCTGGCCGGAGGAGTGCTGGCCGCACCCCTCGCGGCGTGGAGCATCCGATTCGTCCCCGCCCGCGGCCTCGGCGTCGCCGTCGCCGGCCTGCTCTTCGTCGTCAACATCCGTGAGCTGACGTCATCGGCCGACCTTGCACCGCTGCGCTGGCCCGCGTATGCCCTTGTCGTCCTCGCGTGCGGCTTCGCAGCCCTGCGGCCCCGGCTTCGACGCCCAAGCTACGCCGCCTAACCCGACTCCCGGAACGCCTGACTGACTCCCGAAAAGACAGCCGCGGCCTCAATACACCTTGGGAATCCAGTTGAGGCTTTCCTTCGGCGGTCGCCGGTAGCCGGTGTCGTCCTGCCGGGGCGGGAGCACGACCGGCTCACGGGGGACCTCGGTGTAGGGGACGAGCGAGAGCAGGTGGCTGATGCAGTTGAGCCGGGCCCGGCGCTTGTCGTCGGAGTCGACCTCCCACCACGGCGACTCCGGCGTGGAGGTGTGCTCCACCATGATGTCCTTGGCCTTGGAGTAGTCGACCCAGCGGGTCCGGGCCGACAGGTCCATGGGCGACAGCTTCCAGTTCTTGGCCCGGTCGTCGATGCGGGCCTGGAAGCGTCGGGCCTGCTCGGTGTCGGACACCGAGAACCAGTACTTGACCAGTTGGATCCCCGATCGCAGGAGCATCCGCTCGAACTCGGGTACCGATCGCAGGAAGTCCCAGTACTCGGCGTCGGTGCAGAACCCCATCACCCGCTCGACACCGGCCCGGTTGTACCAGGAGCGGTCGAACAGCACCATCTCCCCGGCGGTGGGCAGGTGGGCGACGTAGCGTTGGAAGTACCACTCCCCGCGCTCGCGCTCGGTGGGGGCGGGGAGGGCCGTCACCCGACAGAAACGGGGGTTGAGGGGCTCCGAGATCCGCTTGATCGTCCCACCCTTGCCGGCCGCGTCGCGGCCCTCGAACAGGATCACCAGCCGATGGCCGCTCTCGCGGATCCAGTCGAGCATCTTCACCAGCTCGAGCTGCTGGGCGGCGAGGGCCTTCTCGAACGACTTCTTCGACATCGACGGAGACGGCGAGGGCGACGGGTCGGTGTGCCCGAGGTTGTGCAGCTGTGCCTGTTCGGGCCCCATCGCGTCACCCTCCCTGAACCGAGTGTAAGCCTGCAGTCGAGGGAGCGGTCGGGGGTGGGATCAGGGTGCTACCGCGACGACGCAGGACGTCCGCGCGGGGTCGGCACCGGACGTCCCGTGAGAACTCTTGGTAAACGCTAGATCAACATCCAGCCCTCGCCTTGTCAACGCGACAGCGGTTGGGTATCGTCCCGACGTTGAGTCAACGCAGAGCACAGGTCGCCGTCACCCCAGCCGGCGGCGGCCTGTGCGCCTGACTCTTCCGACGACGGCCATGAGGCATCTCGAGGTCGTCGAGCGCCACCGACGGCCGTAGCAGCGGAGCGATCGGTCGGTCCGCGCAGCCACCGCGGGCAAGCCGTCGCGCGCGCCCCGTCACCGTGTGCACGCCGGTCCGCCGCCGTGCTGCGCCGCTCATTCCCCTCGGTCGGCGTCAACTGTCGAGCAAAATGGTCCGACAGTTGTGTCGGACGATAGTCATAGGGGAAGGTGTGCAGTTGCTCATCGACACGTACGGGCTTCATCTCACGTTGCGACTCGATTCGATCGAAGACCGGGAAAAGCTCGACGACCCGGAAACTGTGAAGCGATTCCTGCAGTCGCTCGTCCGGCGGGTCAAGATGCGCGTCCTGGCTGGCCCATTGACCGGCAGAGAGGACGGCGGACCGGACCATAGCGGCGTCTCCGGTGTCGTCATTCTGTACGAATCGCACGCCGCCATTCACACGTACCCCCATCTCGGGGCGGCCTTCGTCGACATCTTCTCGTGCCGCGACTTCGACCACGAGGTGGTGCTCGGGGTCTGCCGGGACTTCTTCGGGTCTCACCGGGTCCGTGAGCTCGAGACCCAGACCCGCGGTCGCCACTGGGGCGCCGACATCGAGAAGGAGCGGCTGGCCTGGAGCGGCCATCGTTAGCGCCGATGGGATCCACCGCCTACGCCATGCCGTGGCCGGAGCTACTTGAAGCCGTGCAACGTGTAGGCGAAGTAGCGCTGGGGTTCGAGCTCCTCGGTCTCCAGGACGGAGATCCGGCGGGTGATGCGTGCGATCAGCTCGGGGACCTTCCTGTCCACGTTGTGGGCGCAGCAGTCGAAGACGGCCACGCCGCCGGCACGAGTTATGTGGCGGGCGGCCTCCTCCAGCACGAGGACGGCCCAGGGCCCGGCGCGCTCCGGCTCCCTCACCAGCAACGCGCCGAAATAGAAGACCGCGTTCCGGGCCGTGTGTTCCGGGAACCTCACCTGGAAGTAGCGTGGGCTGATCCAGGGGACGGACGCCAAATTGGGTGACATGAACGTGAGTGCTACTGGTTCGTCGCCGACGTTATAGCCGACAATCTTGAGCACGGTTTCGTCGTCCATCTGGGCGTTGAACTCCTCGTCGGTGAGCCCCTGTCGTGCCGGGGCTAGCTCCTCGAGAGGAGCGAAAGCGGCCCGGTAGATCGCCAGGAACTGTTCCTTCATCCCGTCGTCGATCGTCGAAAGCGTGTCGACCCGACCCCGGTCATTGGGACGGGAGGACACCACCGGGCTCGTCACCGGGCCACATTCCACGGGGCGATGGTGAGGGGCAAGGACAAGGGGCGGCTCGGAGGGTCTTCGAACGGCGGCACAGCTACCCTAGGCCGGTGACGCGAGGTCGAACGGTGGCCGGTGCGGCCGACCGGGACGCCGGGATCGACTGAACGTGCTGGAGCTCGGCGCACTCGTCAGCCTGGCGTCGATCGTCGTCGCCGTCGTCGGCATCCGCCGGCGGCCCGGGGCGGCCGGGGGCTGGTGGTTCGTGGCTGCCGGCGGCCTGGCCTTCCTTCTCGGCCGGGCCGTCGTCGCGGTCGTCAGCCCTGCAGGGGAGGCTGCGCCGTTCCCCTCTCCCGCCGACGCCTTCTTCCTCATCGGCTACGGGCTGATGATCGTCGGCACCACCGACATGGTCAGGCGCCGGTCGGCGTCGGCCGAGGACGACAGCCTGCTCGACGCCGTCATCGTCGCCACCGCGGTCGGCGTCGTCGTCTTCGCCTACGTCGTGTACCCCTACCTGCGGGACCCGTCCTACGGCAGCATCGAGAAGCTCCTGACCGCGGCCTATGGCGTGGCCGACGTGGTGCTGGTGGCGGTGACGGTGCGGTTGGCGGTGGGCTCGGGGCGGCACCCGGCCAGCTACTACCTCATGGTCAGCGGACTCACCGCCCTCATCGTCACCGACGCCCTCACCACCCTCTACGCGCTCGACTCGGCGGCGGGGCCTTGGATCGTGGCCTCGTCGGCCCTCAGCTACGTCCTGTTCGCAGCGGCCGCCGCCCATCCGTCGATGGTGCAGCTCACCGACCGGCCGGTCCCCCGCGAGGTCAAGCTCAGCCGGCGCCGTCTGGCCCTGCTGTGCGCCGCCCTCCTGCTGGTTCCCGCCCTGCTCACCTTCGCCGTGGCGCTGGGCGACGGCGAAGCGACGCCCGTGCTGGCGGCCGGTTCGGTGGTGATGGGCTTGCTCGTCATCGCCCGGCTGGCCGGCCTGGTGCGGTCCAAGGAACGGAAGGCCTCCCGCGAGCGAGCCCTGCGCACGGCCTCCGCCGACCTGGTGGTGTGCACGACGAGGGACGAGATCTACGACGCCGCGGCCCGGACCCTGCTGGCTCTGGCCGCCGGCGACCAACCTTGGGCTCGCGCGAGCATCGCCGCCGGGGATCCGGCGGCCCTCGTCGTCGTGGCGTCGGAGGGCCACCGCTCGGGGGAAGCGTTCGGCACCGCCGTGGCCACCGATCTGCTCCCACCCACGGCCCTGGCCATGTTCGCGTCGCGGGCGGCGGCGGTGATCGAGGACACGACCCCCGTCGACCTCGCCGCCCACCCCGGCTCCGACCGATCGACCGCCAACGGGGGCGGCACCGACCGATCGACCGCCGGCGGGGCCGGCACCGACCGATCGCCATCGTCGGCTCGATCGCCAGGCAACGGGGCCGGCCCCGCCGGCAGCCGGGCGGAGGGCGACGAGCTGTCCCACCTCCTGCTCGTACCACTCTGGAGCCGGGAGGAGTTCAGGGGCGCCTTCGTGGTCACCACCGCCCGCCGGCTGGCGATCGAGCCGACGATGGCGATCGAGACCCTCGCAGGGCAGGTGGCCCTGGCCCTCGACAGCGTCGCGCTCGTCGAGGAGTTCCACGCCCGGCGCCACGAACGCCGGTTCCGCGCCCTCGTCGAGTACTCGTCCGACCTGATCAGCGTCATGGGCGCCGACGGGCGCCTCCGCTTCGTCAGCCCGGCGTCGAGCCGGCTCCTCGGCATCGCCCCGGAGGACCTCACGGGCCTGCCGGCGATCGAGCTCGTCCACCCCGACGACCGCGTCAGGGTCAGCGGCATCCTGGCCTCGGCGAGCGGCGCCGACGCCCCGCCAGAGCCGATCGAGCTCCGAATGCAGCAGGCCAATGGACGGTGGCGCTGGTTCGAGGTGGTGGTCAACGACGCCTCCGGCGAGCCCGACGTGGGGGGGCTCGTCATCCACGCGCGCGACGTCACCGACCGCAAGGCGGCCGAGCTCCGCCTGGCCGAGAACGAGGCCCGGTTCCGGTCCCTGGTCCAGAACGCCAGCGACCTGATCATGGTGGTCGACGAGCACCTGACGGTGACCTATGCGAGCCCGTCGGTGGCCCGGGTGCTCGGTTACGAGGCCGAGAGCCTGGTCGGGGGGTCGGGCCTCGACCTCATCCACCCCGACGACGCCGCCCCCGCGCTGCGGCTCATCGCCGGCCACTCGCCGGAGGACCCCTCGCCCACAGCCATCGAGCTCCGTCTGCACAACGCCGCAGGGGCGTGGCTGAACATCGACGTCTCGGTGCGCGACCTGCGAGCCGACCCTGCCATCGCCGGCATCGTCCTGAACGGCCGCGACATCACCGACCGGCGCCAGAGCGAGGAGCGCTGGCGGGCCTTCGGCGCCCAGGCCTCCCACCAGCTGCGCACGCCGCTGACCGGCATGCGCCTGTCCATCGAGAACTCCCTCGGGCAGGCGTCCGGCCGCCCGGGTCCCGTCGACAGGAGCGAGCTGCGCGACATCCTCGAGCAGGTCGAGCGGCTGGAGTCGACGGTGGAGGACTTCCTCGCCCTCGCCCCCCGACGCCGGAGCGCACCCGCCGCTCTCGACGTCGACAAGATCGTCGAGGACCTGGACGGGGCCTGGCGGGGCGTGGTCGAGTCCGCCGGCCGCCTGCTGGTCACCAGCGTCGAGTCGCCGCTGCCGCTGATGCGGTGCTCGGACGCGGCCGCCCGGCAGGTGCTCGGGGTCCTGATCGAGAACGCCCTCAAGCACGGCACCGGGGCCATCAGCGTGGTCGCCAGGAAGGTCTCGGGCGGTGTCGCCATCGAGGTCAGCGACGAGGGGACGGGCATCCAGGCCGACGGGCCCCGACGCCCATCCGACGGCACCGGCATGGGGCTGGACCTGGCCCGGGCGCTGGCCGAGGCCGAGGGCGGTCGCCTGCTGCTGCGTCGCCGGACGCCCTCGCCGACCGTCGCCTTCCTGGTGCCGTCGCACCCACGGCCGTCAACCGAGGAGGTGACAGCTGCGATCGGGTCTGGGGCAGGCGGATCTGGAGGAGGCGGGTCCGGTCAGGGGTCGAGCCGGTAGCCCGAGCCGCGGATCGTGGTGATCCGCGTCGCGCTGCCGCCGTCCAGAAGCTTCCTCCGCAGGGAGGACACGTGCATGTCGAGCGACTTGGCCGAGCCCGACGACCCCGGCTCCCACAGCTCCCGCACGATGTGGTCCCGGCTCACGAGCCGACCGGCGTTGGCCGCCAGCAGCACGAGGAGGTCCAGCTCCTTGGGCCGCAGGTCGACGTCGGCGGCACCGACCGTGACGCGCCTCGCCCCGAGGTCGATGGAGAGGTCGCCGACGGTGGTCTTCTCTGCCGCCGCCGACCCGGGGCGCCGCAGGTGGGCACGGATGCGGGCCAGCAGCTCGGCCAGCCGGAACGGCTTGACCATGTAGTCGTCGGCGCCGGCATCGAGCCCCACCACGATGTCGATCTCGTCGGTACGGGCGCTCAGGATCATGATCGGCAGCGTCGGGAATGCCTCCCGGAGGTCCTGGCACACGTCGACGCCGTCGACGTCGGGGAGGTACAGGTCGAGCACGACGAGGTCGGGCGGCTCCAGGGATGCCGACCGGGCTGCCGAGGACCCGTCCAGGACCCATTCCACCTCGTAGCCCTCGCTGACCAGGGCCCGGCGCAGGCCGTCGCCGATCTTGGGGTCGTCCTCGACGACGAGGATGCGCGGGCGGTACCCGGCGGCGCCCGACGGCCCACGCCGGCGGCCGGTCTGGCGCGTCCCGGGGTCGGCCGAAGCCATCGCGGGGGGGTCGAGGCCGCGTTCGGTGGCTCCAGGGCCCTCGGCGCCGTCCGGGCGGGCGTCCCCGAACGCCGGCTGCCCCCCACTCACGAGGCGCAGGTCTCCCGTCCTGTCGTCGACACGCGTCATTTCCGTACCCGGAGGGTGGCACACGGAACACCCCTAACGCTCGTCGGGACCGCCTGACGAGCCCTTCACGGCTCGAACCGGTAGCCGACGCCGCGCACGGTGCGGACCCACCTGGGCCGTTCGGGGTCCTCCTCGATGCGGCGGCGGAGGCGGCCGACGTGCTCGGTGACCGTGCCCGGCGCCCTGTCGCCCGACAGTTTGGCGGTCGAGGGTGGCCACACCTGTTCGAGCAGCTGCTCCCGTGAGAACACCTGCCGCGGCGACGAGGCGAGGAAGGCCAGGACGTCGTACTCGCGCGCCGGCAGGTCGACGGTGCTGCCCCTCACCGTCACCTCCCGCCGGGTCAGGTCGATCTGCAGCTCGTCGAAGTCGAGGCGGGTGCCGCCGGTCGACCGCGCCGCGCCCGCACGGCGCAGCACGGCGGCGATCCGGGCCGCCAGCTCGGCGCTGGAGAACGGCTTGACGACGTAGTCGTCGGCACCGAAGCGGAAGCCGAGGACGCGGTCGGCCTCGTCGTCCTTGGCGCTCAGCAGGATCACCGGCACGTCGCTCGTGCGCCGCAGCCCCTGGAGCACGTCGAGGCCGTCCTGCCCCGGCATCATGATGTCGAGCAGCAGCAGGTCGGGCGGTAGGGCGGCCACCATCTCCAAGGCGCTGGGGCCGTCGGGCGCCTCGTCGACGGCGTACCCCTCGGTGGTGAGCAGCCGCCGGAGCAGGGTGCGGGTCGACCTGTCGTCGTCCACGACGAGGATGCGCAGGCCGGCGTCGGCTCCCTCGTCCACCGGCCTCAGGCTAACTGCGGAGGCCGGGAACGCGGGGCTTTCACCACGACCGATCAACTCCGCACTACGGATCGACAACTTTCGACAACAAATCGCTTAAGTGTTTTCCGATCCGGCCGATACCACTTCTGCCGGACAACAAACCCCCCGGCAGCCCCCCTCCCAAAGTGGAGGAGAGCACACAAACGGAGGTCTACTCAGATGCGCAAGCTCGTTCCCGTCGTCGGTCCCCTGCTCGCTTCCGTCGTCGCCATGATCCCGATCGTGGGCCCCATCCTGGCCGGCATCCTCGCCTAGTCACTGCCCCGTTCAATGACCATGTCGACGACCGGTGCCCGCGGTGGGGACGCCCTCTTGGCCGACCCGCCGGCTGGCGCTGACCCACACCACGAAGCGCACGTCCCCCGACACGACGACCCGAACCTCCCTCCCAGGCAACGTGGGCTCGGCGTGACGGAATCGCTTGCGACCGGCTGTGCCTTGGTGGTGTGCGTCACGGCCCAACTGCCCCAGCGGATCCTGGATGCCACCGGTGTCCAGGCATGGGGCCTGGCACTGGTCGTCGTCGTCGCCGTCGTGAGCGGCGTCCGGGCACTCGCCCGGGCGCCGTTCACGGTTCCCCTCCCCCCGCGTCCCCGGGCGCTCGCCCGCTGGGCCGGAGGCGAGGCCAAGATCGCGCTCGTCGCGGTCACCGTCGGCGCCGTCGTCTCGGTGCCGTTGTATGCACTCCTGCGGTCCACGCAAGCCTGGTGGCTGATCGCCTGGGTGATGTTCGCGGGCGTCACGGTCCTCTGGCAGCTGGCCACCCCGTTCGTCCTGAAGGCCCAGGCCGGGCCCCTCGTCCCCGCCCCGCCGGAGCTCACCGAGCGCGTCCAGGCCTTGGCCGTACGCGCCGGCGTCGACCTGGCCGGCGGCGTGGTCGTGGCCGGCAAGCCTGGCAGCCGGCGCTGCAACGCCTACGTCGTCGGGCTCGGCCCGACCAGGCGGCTCGTGCTCGAGCAGGCGGTGGCCACCTGGCCGCCCGAGCTCGTCGACCAGGTCGTCGCCCACGAGCTCGGCCACTGGCGCCTGGGCCATGCCGCCCGCCGCCTCCCGCTCTCCATCCTCTCCCAGCTGGTCACCCTGGCCGCCGCCGCCGCCGTGCTGTCGTTCGCACCGCTGCTCGACTGGGCCGGCGTCGCCCAGATCGGCGACCCTGCGTCCTACCCCCTGCTGCTCGTGGTCGGTGCCGTGCTGGCGCTCCCGGCCCGTTGCCTGCTGGCGTGGCGGGACCGGGCCCAGGAGCGCGCCGCCGACCGGTTCGCCCTCGACCTTCTGCACCGGCCCGACGACTTCGGCGCCATGCTGCAGCGCGCCGCCGACGACAGCGGGGCCCCCCGGCACCTGCCGTGGTGGCGCCTCCTCACCGCCAGCCACCCGCCCATCGACGAGCGGGCCGCCGCCTGCCTCGGCACAGGAGCCTGACCATGCGCTCGACGACCACGTCCCTCTCGACCACGCGCGGCCTCGCCCTGCTGGGCGGCATGATCGCCGCGGTCCTCTTCCTGGCCGTCGGCGTCGCCGTCGGCGCCGTGCCCCGGCTGGCCGACACGGCAGGGGACGGCGCCGCGGAGGCGGCACCGCCCGCGGGGCCGGCCGAGCCGGCGCCGGCTGCGGCCCCGGCCGACCTGGCCCTGGCGGCGGCCGCCGAGTCGCCGGTCGACGCCGCCGTCGAGTCCCCGACCCCCGCCCCCACCGCCGAGCCGGAGACGGCGCGTACAGCACCGACGACGACCGCCGCCCCCGAGCCCGAGGCCGACGTGGCGGCGGCACCATCGCCGGAACCGGCACCTCCCGTGCCTCCGAAGCTGCCGCCGGGGCAGAGGGTCAACCCCACCAGTGCCCAGGTCCAGGCGGCCATCGCCGAGCTGCACGGCCGCATCCCCCTGTTCCAGCCGAACGATCCGCAGCTGCGGACCTTCGCCGACGCGGTCTGCACGTCCTTCGACCAGGGCCAGTCGTTCGCCCAGGTGACGTCGACGGTCCAGCAGGCCGTCTCCAACGTCCAGGGGGCGTCTCTTTCGGCTGCCGACGCCGATTTCGCGGTCCGCACGGTCCTCCAGCTGCGCTGCCCAGGCTGGCTCCCGTAGCCGCCGGCGCCGGGAACGGCGCTGGTCAGAGGGGATGCATCGAGCCACCGCTGTTGCCGTACGATGGGGGAGTGTCGTTCTGATCGCGAGCGACGGTTCACTATGCGGCAGGCTGAGGGTTCGTGTGGCCATCGACGTCTCACGAGGACAGGGCGGGCACACTGGCCCGGTACCTCCGCGTGGGGAACGGCAGGGGGCTGGGCCGGTGACTGACGCGGTCGTCTCCGACCCTCCCGGTGGAGACCCTCCGTCGCACGACGCTCCCGTCGGGGACGAAGCCGACCTCGACGACTCGCCGGTCCGGGCCGAGATGGTGGCCCGACCGACCATGCAGTTCGTGTTGCGGGCGCTCCTCGCGCTGACCGGTGGGCTGGTCCTGCTGTACCTGCTGTCGACGATCTTCCGCACCCATCCGTCGACGATCAGCCTGTACGACGGCTGGATCGGCAACTTCGCCTATTTCGGGTGCGCGGTGCTGGTCGGCTTGCGGGCGGCCCTGGTGCGGGACGAGCAACGTGCCGGGTGGACGGCGATGGCGGTGGCCCTGGCCCTGTTCGCGTTCGGCAACTTCTTCTGGACGACCGTGGTGCAGTTCGAGGACCCGGTGCCGTACCCGTCCATCCAGGACGCCTTCTTCCTGCTCTTCTACCCCGTCGCCTACGTCGGCGTGGGGCTCCTGGTGCGCGACACGCTGCCCGGCCGGGGCTCGCGGGCCATCTGGCTCGACGGCATCATCGCCGCCCTCGGGGTCGCCGCCCTGGAGGCCGCCATCGTCATCGCCGCCATCACCCGTGACAACGTCGGCGACCTGGGCGACGTGGCCACCAACTTCGCCTACCCCATCGGCGACCTCGTGCTCGTCACCATGCTGGTGGCGGTGTTCGCGGTGCAGGGCTGGCGCCCCAACCGGGTGTGGTGGACCCTCGGCGCCGGCATGGCCCTGTTCGCCATCGCCGACAGCGTGTACAGCCTGCAGACCCTCGGCGAGTCCTACACGACCGGCACGCCGCTCGACAGCCTGTGGATGATCGGCACCTTCCTGATGGCTCTCGCCGCCTGGCAGACGACGGGCACCCGCACCGAGAGGGCTCGGCAGACCCAACCGGTGGTCATCCCCGGCCTCTTCCTGATCAGCTCGCTGTCCATCGTGGTCTGGGCCACGTTCCACGACGTGATCCCGCTCGCAGTCATCCTTGCCACCTGCACCCTCCTGGTGGCCATCGCCCGCATGGCCCTGGCGTACCGGCAGCTGCAGACGCTGGCCGAGAGCCGGCGGGAGGCCCGCACCGACGAGCTCACCGGCCTGCCGAACCGGCGGCTGTTCTACGAGACCCTCATCAGCTGCCTCGAGCCGGGGTCGGGGCGCGAGGAGCTCGCGGTCCTGATGATCGACCTCGACCGGTTCAAGGAGATCAACGACAGTCTGGGCCACCACGTCGGCGACGAGGTGCTGCGCCAGCTGGGACCCCGCCTGGCCGGCGTGGTCGAGGGGGCGGGCACGGTCGCCCGGTTGGGAGGCGACGAGTTCGGGCTGCTCATCTCACCGCTTGTCGACTCCACGGAGGCCACCAGGGTGGCGGAGCGGGTCAGGGAGGACCTCCGCCGCAGCTTCAACCTCGAGAGCATCACCCTGCACGTCGACGCCAGCATCGGGATCGCCATCGCGCCCGACCACGGCAACGTCGCCGACACGCTCCTCCAGCGGGCCGACGTGGCCATGTACGAGGCCAAGCGGAACCACCAGGCGTGGGAGGTGTACTCGTCGTTCCGCGACCGCCACACCCGCGAGCGGCTGGAGCTCATGGAGGACGTGCGGGACGCCATCACCCGCCGGGAGCTGGTGCTCTACTACCAGCCCAAGCTCGACATCGGCCGCGGGGAGGTCACCGGGGTCGAGGCGCTGGTGCGGTGGCAGCACCCGGAGCGGGGCCTGCTGACGCCGGACCGCTTCCTCGACCTCTTCGAGCAGAGCGGCCTCATGGGGTCCCTGGCCATGACCGTCCTCGAGCAGGCGATGGACCAGCAGTCCAGGTGGGCCCGCGCCGACCTCGACCTGAGCATGGCGGTGAACCTGTCGGCCGCCAACCTGTCCGACGAGGACCTGCCGGAGAAGGTGGCCGAGGTCTTCGACCGGCTCGGCGTCGACCCCGGCAACGTGGTGCTCGAGATCACCGAGGACAGCCTCATGGTCGACGCCGAGCAGAGCCTCGAGGTGCTCGACCGGCTCCACGCCCTCGGCGTCGAGCTGTCGGTCGACGACTACGGCACCGGGTTCTCGTCCCTCTCCTACCTCCGCGACCTTCCCGTCAACGAGCTCAAGCTGGACCGGGCCTTCCTCGCCGCCGCCGCCGAGGACGACAGGGCGGTGGCCATCATCAGGTCCACCATCGACCTGGCCCACTCCCTCGACATGCGCATCGTCGCCGAGGGGGTCGAGACCGACGCCAACCTCAAGCTCATATCCGAGCTCGGCTGCGACCACGCCCAGGGCTACCTCCTCGGCCGCCCGGCCCCGGCGTCGGCGCTCTTCCCCGTGACCCCCGTCGCCGGCGTCAGCCGCATGTGATGCACGGCCGGCCCGACCGCTTTTGATGTAACCGCAGCGTCGTGATTTTGCCGATCCGGGCCGAAATCACGACGCTACGGTTACATCAAACCTCGCTTCCCCCCTTTGTGAGGTACTGACGCGGAGGCGAGAACGTGCGACAGCTGTTCACGACGCAGGAGGCGATCGATCGGGGGCTCACGCCGAGCCAGCTGAGATGGGGCGAGACCACAGGACGGTGGCGGCGGGTGCACAAGGGGGTGTACGGCGAGGGTCCGGACGAGCCGACGGAGCTCGACCGCCGGGTGGCCGAGGTGCTCGCCCGCGGCGCGGTGGTGGGCGGCCTCCTGGCCGGCGTGCTGCACGGGCTGGACAGCGTTCGCCCCGAGTTCGGCCCAACCTCCGCGGAGGCGGTCGTTGCCTGATGAGCGGATCGTCCGGGTCGGGGGCGTCCGGTGCGCCGATGGCCTGCAGACTATGGTCGACCTGGCCGCCGACTTCGACGACCTGGTGTGGGAACAGGCCCTCGAGTCGGCCCTGCGTAGGCGGCTCGTGACCGTCGGCGAGCTCGAATCGGCCCTGCCCGAGCTGGGCCGGGGTCGCATCCCCGGCACGGCGCGGGTCCGCCGGGTGCTGGCGCTCCGACCGCCCGGCGCACCGCCCACCGAGAGCCTGCTGGAGACGCTGATGGTCCAGCTGGTTCGAGGGGTGCCGGGCCTGCCCGACCCGCTCCGGCAGGTGGAGGTAGGTCGGACACGGGTCGACCTCGCCTGGCCTTCACCTGGGTCTCTTCGTCGAGCTCGACGGCCAGCAGCACAAGGATCAGCCCCTTTACGACGCCCGCCGGGAGACCGGCGTCGTCGCCGCCACCGGCTGGCTGTGCGGCCGGTTCACCTGGACCGAGGTCGTCCGCTTTCCGAGGTCGACCGCCCGGCGACTCGGGGCGCTCGCCGATCAGGCCCCGCCGCCGACCGCCGCAAGCATTTGATGCAACGACTGCGTTTGATGAAACCGAAGCGTCGTGATTTGCCGATTTTCGGCCCAAATTACGACCCTACGGTTGCATCAAATGCGGGTACGGGGGCGAGTTCTTCCTCGATCACTTCCACGTCACGTACTCCTGGTACGAACAGGAAGGCGAGGGTGACCGCGGCGCCGAGGCCGCCGGCGAGCATGAAGGTCTGGCGGGCGCCGATAGTGGCGGCGAGCGGGGCCACGATGGCGAACGACAGCGGCACCAGGCCGGTCGAGATGAACCAGTCGAAGCTCGACACCCTGCCGAGGAGGGCGCGAGGCACCAGACGCTGCTTGGTGGTCAGCCACACCACGGTGCCGGCCGTCTCCAGGGCGTTGAACACGAAGCTCACGAGCATCGCCTGCCAGGCGGCGCCGGCCAGGCCGTAGCCGATGAGGACGAAGGTGGAAGCCGTCCAGGCGAGGTAGATGAAGGTCATGGTCCGGCGTGGCATCCCGAAGGACCCGACGGCGAGGGCGGCGCCGATGGCGCCGACGCCCCCGGCGGCGAGGATCAGCCCGAGCGTGCCGGGCCCCGCCTTCAGCTCGTTCTTGACCAGGTAGGGGAGCAGGACGTCGACGGGCCCGGTGAACAGCAGGTAGGCGAAGGTGGCGGCCAGGAGGGTGGCCCAGAGCCAGGCGTTGCCGCGGACGTACCGGAAGCCCTCCTTCACGTCGCCGAGGACGCCGCCCGCAGTGGCGGTGGCGGAGAGCTCCTCGTCCCCGGGATCGGCGACCTCGGCCTCGGCGACGCGGGGCCGGACCCGCAGCAGGCACCCCATCGAGGCGGCGAAGGTGAGGGCGTCGACGAGGAACGCCCCCCCGCTGCCGGCGGCGGCGATGAGCAGCCCGCCGAGAGCCGGT
This sequence comes from uncultured Acidimicrobiia bacterium, assembly GCA_963825765.1. Lineage (GTDB taxonomy): Bacteria > Actinomycetota > Acidimicrobiia > Acidimicrobiales > AC-14 > CAWGUU01. The sequence continues at coordinate 331,857 of CAWGUU010000003.1, read as the reverse complement.
CCGGCCATGCCGTGGGCGCCCGGCCGAACGAACTGCTCGATGGCGTTGGCCTGGGTGAGCTGATCCCGTGAAACGACGTCGGGGACGAAGGCGTCGAACGCCGGTCCGAAGAAGGCCGTCGCCGCCCCGTAGACGGCGATGATCGGAAAGATCTGCCACAGGCGCAGGGTCCCGGTGACCGACAGCACGCCCATGAGACCCACCGCGGCGCCGCGCACCAGGTCGGACGCGATCATCACCCGCTGGCGGTCGAAGCGATCGCTGGCCACGCCGCCGAGCAGCAGGAAGGCCACGTGGGGCACGGTCATGGCCAGCCCGACGACGGCCAGGGCGGCCGGAGCGTTCGAGAGCTCGTACACCTGCCAGGCCAGGGCGACCAGCAGGATGCCGTCGCCGACCAGCGAGACGGACATCCCGATCCACAGGAGCCTGAAGTTTCGCTCCCGCAGCGGAGCCAGTACGCCGCCGGGTGCGCGCATGATGGGTCTAGCGGGGCCCGTCCCAGGCGCCGGCCAGCTCGAAACGGTCGGTGGCCTCCGCCAGGACGGAAAGGAGCAGGTCGACGTCCTCGTGGGTGTTGGCGGCGGTCACCTGCACGCGGAACCCGACCTCGGTGCGGGGCACGAGGGGGAATGCCGCGAGGGTGACGTAGATCCCACGCTCGAACAGGAACCGCCCGACGTCGTCGATCTTCTCCGCGTCGCCGAGGGGGATCTCGATGATCGGGAAGCCCGACGTGTTGGGGGTGGCGACGCCAAGCTTGTCGAGCCCGTCGAGGACCCGCGTCGTCTTCTCGTACAGGTCGGTGCGTATGGCGTCGCCGCGGCGACGGTTGACGTCGAGCCCGGCCAGCACCGTGGCCAGGGACGCCACCGGCGACGGGCCCGAGTACAGGTAGGGGGGCGCCGCGATCTTGACGACGTTCTTCAGCTTGGTGGGCAGGGCGAGGAAGGCCAGCAGGGAGGAGTACGACTTCGAGAAACCGCCGACCAGCACGACGTTGTCGTAGCTCTCGCCGAAGTGGCGGACGATGCTGTTGCCGCGGCTGCCCCAGTTGCAGGGCTCGTCGTCGGCGCGCTCGCCGATGACGCCGAAGCCGTGGGCGTCGTCGACGTAGAGGATGGCGTCGTGCTCGCGGGCCATGGTGGCGAAGGCGTGGAGGTCGGGGGCGTTGCCGGTCATGCTGTTGACGCCGTCCATGCAGATCAGCCGGTGGCCGCCGGGGGCGTCGTTCAGCAGCTCCTCGAGGTGGCCCAGGTCGTCGTGCTCGTACCGCTGGACGCGGGCCCCGTTGCTGCTGGCGATCTTGGTCCCGTCGTAGATGGTCTTGTGGGCCCGGCGGTCGAGGAAGATCGTCCCGCCGCCGGCCAGGACCGGGATCACCGACATGTGGATGTGGGTGATGGTGGGCAGGACGAGGGTGTCGGGGGCGCCCAGCAGCTCGGTCAGCTGGTCCTCGATGTCCTCGTACAGCGTCGGGCTGCCGAGCAGCCGTGACCAGCTCGGATGCGTCCCCCAGCGGCGGACCTGGGGCTCGATCGCGTCCATGATCTCCGGGTCGAGGTCGAGGCCGAGGTAGTTGCATGACGCGAAGTCGGAGAGCCAGTGGTCGCCGATGCGGATGCGGCGGCCGTCGATCTCGTCGATGACGGCGTCGAGCATCGGGTTGGTGGCCTGGAGGCGGGCGAGGTCGCTGCAGGTGTCGAGCCAGCGCTCGAGCCACCCGTCACTGCGGCGACGCCTCTCCGGCGGTGCACCGGGAGCGGTGGGGAGGGTGTCGAGCTCCCGCCGGAGCGAAACCTGTCGGAGCGCAGGCCCGCCGGTCGGAGAGGCGACCCCGCCGGTCGGAGAGAGGGCACAGTCCGTGAGGGTCATGCGGGGGCAAACCTCCGTACTCGGCGGGCAAGATCGAGGGGGCGAGATCGGGTTCCGCCACCTACGTCATCGGCACGAGAAGGGTGTCGACTTAATGGAATCTTCAACAAGGGCCGCCCCGGGGGAAGGTTCGCAGGGTGGCCCGCCGCCTCCGATGACTCAGTGGTGGAAGCCCTCGCCGTCCGTCAGGGGCAACGGGGCCGTGAGCTGCTCGAGGTACTCGACGTGGCGGCGGAGGTCGAGGACGAGCAGGTCGATCATGTCCCGTGAGAGGCCGTTGCGGATCACGATCCGCAGGGCGGCCAGGTCCTCCCGGTTCTCGGGGAAGGTGTAGGCGGGGACGAGCCAGCCCCGGTCCCGAAGCCGCTCGGACACGTCGAAGACCGTGTACGGCACGTCGGCGTCGGCGAGGGTGAAGGCGAACACGGGCAGCTCGCTGCCGTCGGTGATGAGCTTGAACGGCCCCATGGCGGCGATGGCGTCGGCCGCGTAGCGGGCCACGTCGCGGCAGGTCTGCTGGACGCGGCGGTAGCCGTCGAAGCCGAGCCGGAGGAAGTTGTAGTACTGCGCCACGACCTGGTTGCCCGGGCGGGAGAAGTTGAGGGCGAACGTCGGCATCTCGCCGCCCAGGTAGTTCACCTTGAAGACGAGGTCGTCGGGCAGGGCGTCGGGATCCCGCCAGATGATCCAGCCGACGCCCGGGTACACGAGCCCGTACTTGTGACCCGACGCGTTGATCGACTGCACCCGGGGCAGACGGAAGTCCCAGACCAGGTCGGGGTCGATGAAGGGGGCGATGAACCCGCCCGAGGCCCCGTCCACGTGCACTGGGACGTCGAGGCCGGTGTCGGCCTGGAGGCGGTCGAGGGCCGCGCAGATGTCCTCGACCGGCTCGTAGGAACCGTCGAACGTGGACCCGAGGATGGCGACGACGCCGATGGTGTTCTCGTCGCAGTAGGGAACGGCCCGCTCGGCGGTGAGGTGGTAGGTGTCGCCCTCCATGGGCACCAGCCGCGGCTCGACCTCCCAGTACCGGCAGAACTTGTCCCAGCAGACCTGCACGTTGACGCCCATGACCATGTTGGGGCGGTCGGTGGGCTTCCCGGCCGCCTGCCGGCGGGCACGCCAGCGCCACTTCAGGGCCATGCCGGCGAGCATCGCCGCCTCGCTGGAGCCGGTGGTCGACGTGCCGGTGGCCACGTCGCCGGCCGGCGAGCTCCAGAGCCGGCTGAGCATGTTCACGCACCGCTGCTCCAGCTCCGCGGTGCGGGGGTACTCGTCCTTGTCGATCATGTTCTTGTCGAACGTCTCGGCCATCAGCCGCTCGGCCTGTGGCTCCATCCACGTCGTGACGAACGTGGCGAAGTTGAGCCGGGCGTTGCCGTCGAGCATCAGCTCGTCGCGGACGAACTGGTAGGCGGTGTCGGGACTCATCTCCTGCGCCGGGATGGAGTGGCGCGGCGCCCGGGCCGACTCCCCCGGGCGGGCGTAGATCGGGGTGAGCAGGAGGGGCGTGAGGTCGTCGATGAGCTTCTGGTGCAGGGCCATGTCCCTCCTGGGGATCGTGCGGACGCGGTGTGGTGCCGGTGCGCGGCGGCTCAGCCCGCCTCCGCCGCCTCGATCTCGCGGGTCAGCTCCTCTGTGTCGGCGTCGACCTCCTTGGCGATCCGCTTGGTGGCCCGCGCCATGGCCCGGTCCATGTACTCCTCCAGCTTCGACACGCCGACGACGACAAGGGCGGCGTCGCCCTCGTCCAGGAACTCGCCGAGCTCCTTGACGTCACCGCGGGAAAGGCCCCCCCAGAAGTGGCCGACGAGCCCGCCGGTGACGCCCAGCACGGCCGCCGACGCGATGATCGACGGCGGGAAGAGGATGCCCACGACGGCGCCGACGGCGATCCCCGTCCACGCCCCGTGCTGGGTCGGCTTCTCGTGCTTGTGCACGTGCACCTTGCCGTCGGGGTCCTTGGTCACGACCGCGGCGTCGTACGTACCGACGACGCCCTCGGCGTGCAGGACCCGGAGCACCTCGTAGTCGAGCCAGGCGTCGTCCGGGTTCGAGTACAGCCCTGCGAACAGGAACACGCCGTCGTCAGCGCTCATTGCCGCTCCCTCGCTCGTCACCGGATCGGGGGGATCGTACCGTTCTAGGTGGCGGCGGACGGGTCGTCGTCGGAGCCCCGGGCCTCCACCGCCAGGCCGTCGAGGTGAGTCTTGAGCGAGACGAGGTCGGCCCGGAGGGAGGCGATCTCCTCGAGCAAGCTGTCGCGGGCGTGGGTCGCGTCGCCGCCGGCGGACGGCGGCGAGGACGGCGGCGCCAGGCGCAGGAAGCTCGCCAGGCTGCCGGCCAGGGCGCCGATGATCCCGATGCCGGTGACCATCAACGCCACCCCAGCCCAGCGGCCCTCGGCGGTGATCGGCGTGATGTCGCCGTACCCCACGGTGCAGATGGTGACGACCGCCCACCACAGAGCGTCGGCGTAGTCCTTGAACTCCGAGTTCACCCCCCGTTCGGCGTGGTAGGCGATGTACGAGCAGGTGAACACCAGTGCCACGAAGACGACGAAGGCCCGGCCCAGCTGCTCAACCAGCCGACGGGCGTGCTTCGTGACGAGGAACAGCCGGCCCACCCGGGCGAACCGGACGGCGATGAGGAACTTCGACCGCTCGAGGACCGGGATGAAGACCCACGGGCCGGTGAGGACCACGACGGCGAAGTCGAACCTGCCCCGGTGGGTGTGGAGGTACCGGTTCAGAAGACGCACGTGGACGACGAGATCCACGACGAAGATGACCCACGAGACGAGGTAGACGACGACGGCGACGATCGACCAGCGGTCCACCGTCCACATCAGGATCGGCAGGACGGCCGACAGCACCAGCGGGACCGCCATGACCTGCTCGAACCGCGCGAGGTCGGCTGCGGCGCGGGGCGAACGGGGCTCCCCCGGTCGGCCGGCCGCCTCCTCCCGTCCACGCGTGCCCGGCTCCGGGCCGGCAGCTGTCACCCACGTATCCTGTCCAGCAGCGACCGGCCAGCGGTGGACCCCTCGCTGTCCGGCAGGAGGGGAGGACGATGGTTGACGCCGCCGCGGTCATCCTGTGGTTCGCCGTCACCGCCTACGTCGTGTTCGGCGGCGGCGCCTTCGGCGCCGGGTTCTGGGCGCTGCTCTGCCCTCGGGGCGAGAAGGGCGAGCGTCCCAGGTTTCTGATCCGGCATGCGGTGGGCCCGGTCTGGGAGGCCAGCCACGTCTGGCTCGTCCTGTCGCTGCTCGTGCTGTGGACCGCCTTCCCCGAGGCGTTCGAGTCGGTCTGGTCGACGATGGCGGTGCCGCTGTCGCTGGCGTTGGTGGCTGTCGCGCTGAGGGTGGCGGCGTACGTCCTGGGCAGAGCGGCGTCGTCTCCCGCGGCATCGAGGGTCTGGAACCGTGTGTGGTCGGTGACGTCGGTCGTCACGCCGTTCCTCCTCGGCGCGGTGCTGGGAGGCGTGGCGTCGGGACGGGTGGTGGTGGGCGACGACGGGGGGTCCCTGGAGGCGTGGTTGAACCCGACATCGGTGGTGGTCGGCCTGATGGCGGTGGCCATTGCCGCCTTCGAGGGAGCGATCCACCTGGCGGGGGAGGCGTCGCGGTACGACGACGTGCGGCTCGAGCATCTCCTTCGCCGCCGGGCGGTGATGGTGGCCGCCGGCGCCGGAGTCGTGGCGGTGATCGCCTTCTTCGTGCTCGGGGGCGACGCGCCGTACGTCCGGCACGGGCTGACCCACGAGGGGCTTCCACTGGTGCTGGCCTCGATCGTGCTCGGCGTGGGCGCCGTCGCGACCCTGCGCCGGGGGGCCGGTCGGCGGACCCGCCTCCTGACCGCGGGGGCCGTCGCCGCCCTCGTATGGGCGTGGGGCCTGGCGCTGTTTCCCTATGCCGTCCCCGAGACGCTCACACTGGACCAGGCCGCAGCCAGCCACGACACGGTCAGCTGGGCGGTGATCGCCTTCGGGCTGCTGTCGGCCGCCCTCGTCGTCGTGATGGCCCTGCTTCATGCGGTCGACCAGCGGGACCGGGCCGAGGCGGGGCCCTCGGCGTACGGCGGAGCCACCCGGCACCGGGTCGTCATCGTCGGCGGCGGCTTCGGCGGGCTGGCCGCGGCCCAGCTGCTCGGCTATCGGCCCGTCGACGTGGTGCTGGTCGACCGTCGCAATCACCATCTCTTCCAGCCGCTGCTGTACCAGGTGGCCACCGGCATCCTGTCGCCGGGCCAGATCGCCGCCCCCCTGCGCCACGTCCTGCGTCGCCACAAGAACGTGACGGTGGAGATGGCCGAGGTGACCGGGTTCGACCTCGAGGGCCGCGTCGTTCACACCCAGCGGTTCTTCCAGACGGCGATGGACATCCCTTATGACAGCCTCATCGTGGCCGCCGGGGCCGGTCAGTCGTACTTCGGCCACGACGAGTTCTCTCTCTTCGCCCCCGGCATGAAGACGATCGACGACGCGCTGGAGATCCGGCGCCGCGTCCTCGGGGCGCTCGAGATGGCCGAGACGTCGGTGGATGACGCCGAGCGGGTCACCTGGATGACGATGGTGATCGTCGGCGCGGGCCCCACCGGTGTCGAGCTGGCTGGCCAGATCCGGGAGATGGCGGTACGCAGCCTGAAGGGCGACTTCCGCCGCATCGACCCGACCGGGGTCCGGGTGGTGCTGGTGGACGGGGGCACCGAGCCGCTGGCCACGTTCGGCGACGAGCTGTCGGTCAAGGCGGCGCGGTCGCTCGAGCGCATGGGCGTGGAGCTGATGATGGGCGCGAGGGTGACCGCCGTCGGCGCCGGCGGCGTCGACGTCACGGTGAAGGACGAGTCCGGGGGCACCGGCTCGTCGCACATCGCCTCCCACACGGTGATCTGGGCGGCGGGCGTGCAGGCCTCTCCGCTCGGGGCGATGCTGGCCGAGGCCACGGGAGCGGAGCTCGATCGGGCCGGCCGCATCTCGGTGCTTCCCGACCTCACGCTCCCGGGGCACCCCGAGGTGTTCGTGGTGGGCGACATGATCTCGCTGAACCACCTGCCGGGCGTGGCCGAGGTGGCGATGCAGGGCGGGCTGCACTCGGCCAACTCCATCCTGCGCCGTCTCCGGGCCGGGCCGGAGACGCTGCCGTTCCGGTACCGGGACCTGGGCAGCCTGGCCACCATCGGCCGGTTCCGGGCGGTGATGAGCCTCGGCAAGCTCAGGCTCAGCGGGTTCCCGGCGTGGTTGGCCTGGTGTTTCGTGCACCTGGCGTTCCTGACCACCTTCGGGAACAGGTTCACGACGACCCTGCGCTGGGCCGGCGCCATCATCGGCCACGGCCGGAGCGAGCGCAGCTTCAGCGTCGGCCGCACCGCCGGCGACGTCAGCATGCCCGAGAAGGTGCGGGCCGCCATCCTGCCCGCCCGGTTCCCAGCCATGTCGGGCGAGAGCGGCCAGGAAAAGGCGACGGAGGCGCCGTGACCGTCATCCAGGGAGCGCTGGTGCGGCTCCGCCCCGCCACTCGTGACGACATCCCTGCGCTCGTGCAGATCCGCCTGACGCCGGAGGTGCGGGAACGGTGGCGGGGCGGGGCGGACATGGTCGCGGCCGTCGAGGAGGACTTCGCCGAGGCCGACGTGACCAAGTACGTGATCGAGCTCGACGGGCAGGTCGTGGGCTGGATCCAGTGGGCGGCCGAGGAGGAGCCCGACTACCGCCACGCCAGCATCGACATCTACGTCGACCCGGCGGTGCACGGCCGCGGGGTCGGCACCGACGCCGTCCGCACCCTGGCCCGGCACCTGCTCACCGACCACGGTCACCACCGGCTGGTGATCGACCCCGCGGCCGACAACGCCGCCGCCATCAGGGCGTACGCCAAGGCCGGCTTCAAGCCGGTGGGCGTCATGCGCCAGTACGAGCGCGGCCCCGACGGCACCTGGCACGACGGCCTTCTCATGGATCTTCTCGCCGACGAGCTCGTGGAGTAGCCCGCCGGCCGGGCGCGACGTCATGGCGGTCCGGGCGCTGCGGCCGATCGTTGCCGATTCCGCCAGCGGTTGTGCCAGGAGCAGGCGGGCCTGCCGTTCTCGTCGATGGTGAGCCCACCCTCGGACCAGGGCTGGACGTGGTCGATGTCGCAGTTGGCGGCGGGCTGGTCGCAGAACTCGTGGAAGCACTCCCGGTGCTTCAGCTCCGCCGCCCGCCGGGTGGCCCCGGCGAAGAGTCTGCGGTGCACACCCACGTTCTTGATGCGGTCGGGGCCGTCGAAGACCACCCGCTCCACCCACGCCTGATCCAGCCACGGCACCAGGGAACCGGGGCTGACCACACTGCCCCCGGCCAGTTCGCAGATGCGCCCGGCCATGGTCTCGTAGCCCACGAACACCGTGAACAACGGCTCGGGCTTACGCGAACCGTCAGGCACCGCTCCGGCTCGGCGGGCCATCTCCACCGCCGCGTCGGCCCGGCGCTGGGCGGCGGTGCGGGCCAGGTCGGTGATGCGGACGTCGTCTCCGACCCTGGCCTTGGCCTCGGCCCAGTCGGCGTCGAAGAGCTCCTTCTCGATCCGCTCCAGGGTGGTGGCGAAGATGGCCCCGCCGATGGGATCGAAGATGCCGTCCAGGAACCAGCGTCCCTGCCAGCTCTGGGAGCAGTGCAGGCGGCGTGAGGAGTAGTCGGCCTTGGCCTTGGCTTCGGCCCCGTCGGGATCGGCCAGTTGGCACCAATAGGCCACGGTGCGAGCGAAGTGGCGGTACTGCAGGTCCTTGGCCTGGCCCACCAGCAGGGCCTCGTCTCGCTCGAAGGCGTCGTTCTCACACTGACGGGCCTCGGCCAGCACCCCCACCTGGGCCATGCCGACGTCGCCGGCCAGCCACGCCTCCTCGGTCGCACTCATGTGGCGCAGCTCCCGGCCCAGGTGCAGCCGTCGCCGCACCGCCGGGAAGGGCTGGCGAGTCGACGTGGCCACCCACGCCGACGCGGTGCGGGCCCCGTCGGCCGACCAGGTTCCCCCGGCGTCGAAGGCGGCCACCGCCCGGGTCACCACCGCCTGCAGGCGTTCCAGCTGGCGGTGCAGGGCCACCACCGCCTCGCCGTCGCCCAGCACCGTGGGCTCGACCGCCACCGCCTCGTCCAACGCCGCCGTCAGCACACCGATCGCATCGGTTGCCATGGAGCTTCTCCCGCGTCAGGTCACAGACCGAGGGGGAAGCGGTACCGGTCACTCTACACGAACACGTGTTCCCAGGCAAGTGGCGCGACGAATTCCCGGCCAGGTATTTTCGGCGGCCGCAGAGCCGAAGTCCTCCGCATACCACCACAAGAGGTAGGGATGACACGCAAGATCGTCGATTGTCGAGACATGCCAAGCGACTCCGGTTGCACGCTCACGATCAGCGGGGAGGAAGAAGAGGTCGTTCGTGCTGCCGCCATGCATGCGGCCGACGTGCACGGCCACGCCGATGGACCTGAGCTTCGTGAGCAACTTCGGTCGATGCTCAAGACGGAGTAACGCCGGGACGTCGGACCGGGTGCGCAGTCGAGTTCAGCAGTCGAGTGCGTAGCTGACGGCTGCACAGACTTGACCCATGATCTGGTCGGTGACCTCTCCGACCAGGGTGGTGAGGGAGGCCTGTCCCACGGTGTGGAGCCCATCGCAGTTGATCACCGATTCTCGGTCGAGATCCACGGTGTAGGGGTCGATGGGCACCTCTGCGGCCAGGCCACGCGCCGACGTCGTGATCTCGGCCACGGTGACCAACGCACGAACGTCGAGGACTGACGAGCGGGTCAGCACGAGTACTGGTCGTCGCATTCGTCCCACCTGGGCGAGCCATATCTCGCCGCGGTTCACTCATCACCCCATGCTTCTGCCTCGTCCCAGAACGACTCGGGGTGTTCTGGCCGGCGTTCGTATGCCGAGCGGTCCGACTGGGTCAGCGCCGTTCGAACCGCGGCCGCAACACCGTCACGGGCGGCCGCGGAGATGTTGATGCCGAGCCGGCGGGCCTGCTCGGCGAGGGATTCGTCAAGGGTGAACGTCGTGCGCGTCGTCGCCATATCAGAAGATGCTAGCACGAGAGAGCAGCAGGAGCCACTCGCGTTGGCAGGCTAGCGATTTGGGTCGTGACCCAGAACGTCGGCGTCGCCTTCGTCGCCGGAGTCCCTCAGATCCCAGGCGGCTCGTCGACCCGTTCGACTGTGTCGATGCGATCAATCGCCTGATCGAACGACGCCACTCGGCCGACCTGGGTGCTCTCGGCGCAGGCAACGAGATAGGCCTCAGCGAAGTCAAGTCGATCGGTCTCGTACACCTCGACGGCGCGAAGCAGCAGCGCTGGATCGACGCAGACAATCGAGTCGAACGCGATCGACGAGCGAACAGCCTCGGCGATCTGGCTTCGAGGAGCCTCATAGAAGGACTCCAGGACGTAGACGGTCTCGGCGACAATCAGGTCGGTGAGCAGCAGATCACGCTCGCCCGCGAGATATCGAGTGGCCCGCTCCGCCATCGCCGGCGAGTCACCGGTCAGGTGTCGAATGAGGATGTTCGTGTCGAGGAAGGCGCTCAACGCCGCGCTGGGGCTCGATCAGCTCGGGTGCGTCGAAGCACCTCGTCCCACGTCACGTTCCGCTTAGCCGCAGGCACCCGAATCGACCCTGCCAGATCGAGGAAGTTGGGAGTACGCGCCAAGACGGCGTGCTTGCCTACGACCCGGAACACGATCTCGTCACCCGCCTTTATCCCGAGAGCCTCGCGAACGGCCTTTGGCACCGTCACTTGCCCCTTCGACGTGACCTTCGCCGCAGCATCCACGTGAGTCTCCTTACTTTACGGCCAGAGTAAGGCCAATGCCCTCAACCGTCCCTGACCACCGTTGTGACCTTTGAGACCTCGCACACGACGTCACGGGCGACCGCGAAGTCGTCGACGCTCCTCGAATCGGTCTGCTGCGGCGGTCGCCTACTGCCCGGCGCCGTACCGGTCCAAGATCTCGTCGGTGAACCTGGGCCACGCCACCAGCGCCCAGGGCCCGAAATCGCGCCTGCTGAGCGCGGCGGCGGCGAGCCGGGCCTGGGGGTCCACCCAGAGGAACGACCCGGTCGCGCCGAAGTGGCCGAATGTGGCGGGCGAGCTTCGGTGCCCGGTCCAGTGCGGCGACTTGTGACCGCGGACCTCGAACCCGAGGCCCCAGTCGAGCGGCTCGAACGCGCCGATGCCCGGCAGCACCCCGTCGAGGCCGGGGAAGGCGACGGTCGTGGCGAGCCGCAGCGTCTCCGCCGAAACCAGCGTGGGATGCAGCAGCTCGGCCCCCAGCCGCAACAGGTCGTCCAGCGGGCCGACCAGGCCGGCAGCCGCCGACCCCTCCAGCCGCGTGCCGACCATCCCGAGCGGCGAGAGAACTCCCTCGACCAGATACCGCTCGAACGGCATGCCGGCGCCGTCCTCCAGCGTCTGCGCCAATACCTCGAACCCCCGGTTGGAGTAGATCCGCCGACTGCCCGGGGCGGCGAGGACCCGTGCGTCGTCGAACGCCAGCCCCGAGGCGTGGGCGAGCAGGTGTCGCACGGTCGCGCCGGGCGGCCCCGCCGGTTGGTCGAGACCCAGGGTGCCCTCCTCGACGGCCACCAGCGCCGCCAGGGCGGTGACGAGCTTGGTCACCGACGCCCACCGGCTCCGGCGGGACCCGTCGCCCCAGACGGCCGACACCGCCCCGCCGTCCCCAGCGCCCACCACGCCCGCCGACGCCTCCGGCGACTGCCAGCCCTCGAACACGTCCGGGGTCATCATTTCGCGACCACGACGCCAGATTGCCTCGTACCGTCCCCGACGTTTGTACCGAGGCCACTTGGTGGCATCTGGTCACCGTCTGGGCCTCGAGCCCGAAGGAGGGCGCGGGACGGGTAGGTTGCTCCCATGCTCGGCCTGCCGGCGGGGGTGAAGGCGCTGCTGTTCGACCTCGACGGTGTGCTGACCGACACCGCCCGGGTCCACGCCGCCGCTTGGAAGCAGATGTTCGACGAGTACCTGCGGCAGCGGGCCGTCCGCACCGGCGAGCCCTTCGTCCCCTTCGAGGTGGCCACCGACTACCAGCAGTACGTCGACGGCAAGCCTCGCTACGACGGCGTGCGGTCGTTCCTCGCCAGCAGGGGGATCACACTGCCCGAGGGCGAGAAGGACGACCCCCCGAGCGCCGAGACGGTCGCCGGGCTGGGCAACCGCAAGAACGTCCTGGTCCTGCGGCTGATCCGGGGCGGCGGCGTCGAGGCCTACCCCGGCTCGGTGCGCTACCTCCAGGCCGCACGCGACGCCGGCCTCCCCTCCGCCGTCGTCTCGTCGAGCAGCAACGCCCGCGAGGCTCTCGCCGCCGCCGGCATCGCCGACCTGCTCGACGCGAGGGTCGACGGGATCACCGCCGAGCGTGAGCACCTGAAGGGCAAGCCCGCGCCCGACACCTTCCTGGCCGGCGCCCGCACGCTCGGCGTCGACCCGGCGGACGCAGCGGTGTTCGAGGACGCCCTGGCGGGCGTGCAGGCGGGCGCCGCCGGCGGCTTCGGCGCCGTCGTGGGCGTCGACCGCGTCGGCCACGGCCACGCCGGCGACCTGCGCCGCCACGGAGCGACGCAGGTGGTCACCGACCTCGCCGAGCTGCTCGACCCCCCCTCCCGAAATCATGATCGAGAACGGCAACTTCCCCGTCGAGCCGTGGGCGATCCGGGAGACCCGTCTCGACCTCAAGGTGCTGGCCCAGAGCGAGTCGCTGTTCGCCCTGGCCAACGGCCACCTCGGGCTGAGGGGGAACCTGGAGGAGGGCGATCCCCACGGCCTCCCGGGCACCTACCTCAACGGCCTGTTCGAGTCGAGGCCGCTGCCTTACGCCGAGGCCGGCTACGGCTACCCCGAGGCGGGCCAGACGGTGATCAACGTCACCAACGGCAAGATCATCCGCATGCTCGTCGACGACGAGCCCTTCGACGTCCGCTACGGCAGCCTGCGCAGCCACGAGCGCGTCCTCGACCTGCGGGCCGGGGTCCTCCGCCGCACCGTCGAGTGGGTGTCGCCGGCGGGCCAGGCCATACGGGTGCGGACCACCAGGTTGGTGTCGTTCGTCCAGCGGTCGGTCGCCGCCATGCTGTACGAGGTCGAACCGCTCGACGACCCCGCCAGCCTCGTCGTGCAGTCCGAGCTGGTCGCCAACGAGGTCCTGCCCGCCCCGCCGTCGAGCGACCCCCGGGCGGCGGCGGCCCTGACCAACCCGCTGCAGTCGGTCTCGTTCTTCAACGAGGGGGCGAAGGCGGTGCTGGTGCACGGCACCCGGGCCAGCCACCTGGCGATGGCGGCGGGGATGGACCACACCGTCGAGGGGCCGCCGACGATGCAGGTCACCTCCTCCACCCGCGCCGACCTGGGGCGGGTCACCGTCGCCGCCGACGTCCGGCCCGGCCAGTGCCTGCGGCTGGTCAAGTTCCTCGCCTACGGTTGGTCCAGCCGACGGACCACGTCGTCGGTACGCGACCAGGTGGAGGCCGCCCTCTCCGGTGCCACCCACGCCGGCTGGGACAGGCTCGTGGCCAGCCAGCGGCTGTACCTCGACGAGTTCTGGGAGCGGGCCGACGTCGAGCTCGACGGCGACAGCGAGCTGCAGCAGGCGGTCAGGTTCGCCCTGTTCCACATCCTCCAGGCCGGCGCCCGGGCCGAGCGGCGGGCCATCGCGGCCAAGGGCCTGACCGGCCCCGGCTACGACGGCCACGCCTTCTGGGACACCGAGTCGTTCGTGCTGCCGGTGCTCACCTACACGGTTCCCCACGCCGCCGCCGACGAGCTGCGGTGGCGGCACCGCACGCTCGCCCTGGCCAAGGCCCGGGCGACCCAGCTCGGCCTGAAGGGCGCCGCCTTCCCGTGGCGGACGATCCGGGGCGAGGAGTGCTCGGCCTACTGGCCGGCCGGCACCGCTGCCTTCCACATCGGGGCCGACATCGCCGGTGCCGTGGTCCGCTACCAGGCGGCGACGGGCGACGACGCCTTCGAGCGGGAGGCGGGCCTCGAGATCCTCGTGGAGACGGCCCGGCTCTGGCGCTCGCTCGGCCACCACGACGCCGGAGGCCGATTCCGCATCGACGGCGTCACCGGGCCCGACGAGTACAGCGCCGTCTGCGACAACAACGTGTACACGAACCTCATGGCCCAGCGGAACCTGGTGGCGGCGGCCGACGCCGTGGGGCGCTGCCCCGACCTGGCCAAGCGCTTCGGCGTCGACCAGGAGGAGGCGGCCGGATGGCGCGACGCGGCGCGGTCGGTGGTCGTCCCCTACGACGAGATCCTGGGCGTGCACCCCCAGGCCGAGCGCTTCACCGACCACGAGGTCTGGGACTTCGACCACACCCCGCCCGAGAAGTACCCCCTGCTGCTGCACTATCCCTACTTCGACCTCTACCGCCGGCAGGTCGTCAAGCAGGCCGACCTGGTCATGGCCCTCTACACCCGCGGCGACGCCTTCACCGCCGACGAGAAGGCGAGGGACTTCGAGTACTACGAGGCCCTCACCGTCCGTGACTCGTCGCTGTCGGCATGCGTCCAGGCGGTGGTCGCGGCAGAGGTCGGGCACCTCGAGCTGGCCCACGACTACTTCGGCGAGGCCGGGCTGATGGACCTGGGCGACCTCCAGCACAACACCCGCGACGGGCTTCACATCGCCTCCCTCGCCGGCGCCTGGTTGGCGGCGGTGGCCGGCTTCGGGGGGATGCGCGACCACGACGGCGAGCTGTCGTTCGCCCCGAGGCTCCCGCAGCGCCTCAGCCGCCTGGCGTTCCGCCTCACGTTCCGCGGCAGGCGGGTGAAGGTCGACATCGAGCGGAGCCAGGCCCACTACTCCTTGCTGGAGGGCGACCCGCTGGAGACGTCCCACCACGGCGAGGCCATCGTGGTGAAGATGGGGGAGACGGTGACGCTCCCGGTTCCGGACGTGGCGCCACGCCCGCGACCCCGGCAGCCCCTCGGAAGGGAGCCCGCCCGCCGCACTCCCGCCCGGTGAGCGTGGGCCGCCAACCGTTACGCTCGGCGGACCCGGCGAGTCGGCGAGTCAGGAGCGGGCGCTCAGAGATGGGGCGGATCACCAGCACCACCGAGTGGCAGCAGCTCGCCGACCACTACAAGTGGTTTCGCCACCTCCACTTGCGGGACTTGTTCGCCGCCGACGACCAGCGGGGCTCCAACCTGGCGGTCGAGGCCGATGGCCTCTACTTCGACTACTCCAAGAACCGGGTCACGGCCGACACCATCCGCCTGCTGGTGGCCCTCGCCGAGCGGGCGGGCCTGCGGGGCCGCATCGACGCCATGTTCGCCGGTGAGAAGATCAACGTCACCGAGGACCGGGCGGTGCTGCACGTGGCCCTGCGGGCGCCTCGGGACGTCCACATCCTGGTGGACGGCGTCGACGTCGTCCCCGAGGTCCACGCCGTCCTCGACCGGATGGGGGACTTCGCCGCCCGGGTCCGCTCCGGCGAGCACACGGGTCACACCGGTAAGCGGATCCGCAACGTGGTCAACATCGGCATCGGCGGCTCCGACCTGGGCCCGCACATGGCCTACGAGGCGCTGAAGGCGTACACCCAGCGGGACATGACGTTCCGGTTCGTCTCCAACGTCGACGGCACCGACATCGCCGAGTCGCTCATCGACCTCGACCCCACCGAGACCTTGTTCATCGTCTGCTCGAAGACGTTCGGCACCCTGGAGACGCTCACCAACGCCAACACGGCCCGGGACTGGCTCCTGCACGAGGTCGGTGACGAGGCGGCGGTGGCCAAGCACTTCGTGGCCGTGTCGACCAACGCCGAGCGGGTTGCCGCCTTCGGGATCGACACCGCCAACATGTTCGAGATGTGGGACTGGGTCGGGGGGCGCTACTCGTTCGACTCGGCCATCGGTCTGTCGCTGATCGTCTCCGTGGGCATCGACCGGTTCCGGGACATGCTCGCCGGCTTCCACGCCATGGACGAGCACTTCCGCACCGCGCCCTTCGACAGGAACCTGCCGGTCCTGCTCGGTCTCATCGGCGTCTGGTACATCAACTTCTTCGGCGCCGAGACCAGCGCCATCCTGCCGTACAGCCAGTACCTGGAGCGCTTCCCGGCCTACCTCCAGCAGCTGGACATGGAGAGCGACGGCAAGTCGGTCACCCTCGCGGGCGAGCCGGTGGAGTGGGAGACCGGGCCCATCGTGTGGGGCCAGCCCGGAACCAACGGCCAGCACGCCTTCTACCAGCTCATCCACCAGGGCACGAGGCTGATCCCGTGCGACTTCATCGGGTTCGCCAAGGCCGCCATCCCGGTCGGCGTCCACCAGGACCTGCTGATCGCCAACTTCCTGGCCCAGACCGAGGCCCTGGCCTTCGGCAAGACGGCCGAGGAGGTGACGGCCGAGGGGGTGGCGCCGGCGCTCGTGCCCCACAAGACCTTCCCCGGAAACCGGCCCACCACCACGATCTTCGCCGAGCACCTGACCCCGTACGTGCTGGGCCAGCTCGTGGCCCTCTACGAGCACAAGGTCTTCACCCAGGGGACGATCTGGGACATCAACAGCTTCGACCAGTGGGGTGTCGAGCTGGGCAAGGTGCTGGCCACCCGGATCATTCCCGAGCTGCAGGCCGACGAGGAGCCCGCGCTCGACCATGACAGCAGCACCACCGCCCTCATCCGCCGCTACCGGGCGCTGCGGGAGCCCCAATCGTGAGGATGGCCGCGTGAGCATGTCAGCCAGATGACGATGTCAGTCCACGACGGCGACCTGCGGGACGATCTGGTCGTCGCCGACCGAACGACGCCGGTGCCCGACGCCGAGGGTGTCGTCGGCGACGCCATCAACGCCATCCGCTTCCTCGCCGTCGACGCGGTGGAGAAGGCCAACTCCGGCCATCCGGGCACGCCCATGGCCCTGGCACCGCTCGCCTACCGGCTGTACACGAAGTACATGCGCCACGACCCCGCCGACCCCGGCTGGATCGACCGCGACCGGTTCGTGTTGTCGGCCGGCCACGCCTGCATGGTGCAGTACGCGTCCCTGCACCTGGCCGGCTACGACCTGACCATCGACGACCTCCAGCAGTTCCGGCAGTGGGAGTCGCGCACGCCGGGTCATCCGGAGCGGGGCGTGACCGCCGGGGTCGAGATCAACACCGGTCCGCTGGGGCAGGGCTTCGCCAACGGCGTCGGGATGGCCATGGCCGAGCACATGCTGGCCGCCCGCTTCAACACGTCCGAGGACACGATCGTCGACCACCGCACCTGGGTGATCGCCGGCGACGGCGACATGATGGAGGGCATCTCCAGCGAAGCCGCCTCGATCGCGGGGCGCCTGGCGGCCGGGCTGAGGAAGCTCACCGTCTTCTACGACGACAACCACATCTCGCTGGAGGGCGACGCCGACGTCGAGTTCACCGACGACGTCGCCGCCCGCTTCGAGGCGTACGGATGGCACGTCGCCCGCGTCCACTCGGTCAACGACCTCGACGCGTTGGACGCGGCGGTGGCCGAGGCCGATTGGGACGATCGGCCCAGCCTGGTGATCGTCCGGACGAACATCGGCTACGGCTCGCCGGTGCAGGACTCGGCCAAGGCCCACGGGTCGCCGCTGGGGGAGGCCAACGTGGCCGCCACCAGGAAGAACCTGGGCTGGGAGTACCCGCCGTTCGTGATCCCCGAGGAGGTCTACGGCCACTGGCACGGCCTGGTGGCCGAGCGGGCCGCGGCGCACGACAACTGGTCGGTGCGATTCGAGGCCTACCGGGAAGCCGAGCCCGAGAAGGCGTCCGAGCTCGAGCGGGTGATGGCGGCGCGGCTGCCCGACGGGTGGGCGTCCGTGTCGACGCCGGTGTTCGAGGTGGGCTCCCGGGTGGCGACCCGAAAATCGGGCGGCGCCGTGTTGAACCACTTCGCCGACGTCGTGCCCGAGCTGGTCGGCGGCTCGGCCGACGTGGCTCCGTCCACCGACACCCAGCTGGTGAAGTACGGCGACCTCAACGCCGGCGACTGGTCGGGCCGCAACATCCACTTCGGCGTGCGGGAGCACGCCATGGGAGCCATCTGCAACGGCATGGCGGCCCACGGCGGCTTCCGCCCGTTCTGCGCCACGTTCTTCAGCTTCTACGACTACATGCGGGAGGACGTGCGGCTGGCGGCGATCATGGGACTGCCCGTCGTGTTCGTCTTCACCCACGACTCGATCGCTCTGGGCGAGGACGGCCCCACCCACCAGCCCATCGAGCACCTGGCCGGCCTGCGGGCCACGCCCGGGCTGCGGACCTTCCGGCCGGCCGACGCCAACGAGTCGGCGGCGGGCTGGCGGGAGGCGATCTCGTGGGGCGGCCCGTCGGTGCTGGTGCTGACCCGCCAGTCGCTGCCCACCCTCGACCCCGCGGTGCTCGACGTGGCCGCTGGCGCGTCGGTGGTGGCGCCCGGCGACGACGCCGCCCTCGTGGCCACCGGGTCGGAGGTCGAGCTGGCGTTGGCGGCCCGTGAGCTGCTGGCCGCCGACGGGATCTCGGCCCGGGTCGTGTCCATGCCGTGCTGCGAACTGTTCCGGGACCAAGCGGCCGACGTGCGGGCCGCGATCCTGCCGCCGGGTATGCCTACGGTCGCGGTCGAGGCCGCCGCGCCCACCGGCTGGCACGAGTTCGCCGACGATGTCGTCGGCCTCCGCCGGTTCGGCGCGTCCGCCCCAGGCCCTGTCGTCTACGCCAAGCTCGGCTTCACGCCCGAGAACGTCGCCGACCACGTCCGGAAGCTGGTGCAACCGTGAGCCTCTCAGCGAACTGGTTCCACACAACGGGGTCAGGCCCCGTTGTGTGGAACCAGTTCGGCCGGGTCTGGCCGTGAAGGTCGCCATCTCCGCCGACCACGCCGGGTTGCCACTGCGGGCCCGGGTGGCGGAGGCGGTCACCGACGCCGGCCACGAGCCCGTGCTGCTCGGTCCCGACACCGCTCCGCCCGAGGGCATCGACTACCCGGTGATCGCAAAGCTGGTGGGCGACTGCCTGGCGGCGGCGGAGGCGGAGCGGGGGATCCTGGTGTGCGGCAGCGGGGCGGGGGTCACCATCGCCGCCAACCGCCTGCCCGGGGTCCGGGCCGCCTACGGGTCCGACCACTACACGGCCCACCAGATGGTGGAGCACGACCACGTCAACGTCCTCACCCTCGGCTCGCGGGTCATGGGGTCGGAGGTGGCGGCCGAGGTGGTGGCCGCCTTCGTCGGCGCCACGCCGAGCACCGAGGCCCGCCACCTGCGCCGGCTGGGCGAGGTGCTGGAGTTCGAGCGGGAGCGCAGCGTCAACGCCGCGGTCGAGCTCCACCACGTCGGCCAGAGCCTGTGGCTCGACAACATCACCCGGGACCTGCTCGCCTCGGGCACCCTCGCCCGCTACATCGGCGGGCTGGCCGTCACCGGGCTGACGTCGAACCCCACGATCTTCGACAAGGCCGTCACCGGCAGCGCCGACTACGACGACCAGATCCGCCTGCTGGCGCCACAGGGGCTCGACGCCGAGTCGCTGTTCTTCGAGCTGGCGATCACCGACCTGACCAAGGCGGCCAGCCTGTTCCGGCCCATCTGGGACGCGACGGAGGGCGTCGACGGCTGGGTCTCGCTGGAGGTCTCGCCCAAGCTGGCCTACGACACCGCCTCCACCACCCAGGCGGCCAAGACCCTCCACGGCAAGGCGGCCACGCCCAACCTGTTCATCAAGATCCCGGGCACGCCCGCCGGCATACCCGCCATCGAGGAGGCGATCTTCGCCGGCGTGCCGGTGAACGTCACCCTGCTGTTCTCCCGCGAGCACTACCTGGCCGCGGCCGGGGCCTACCTGCGGGGACTGGAGCGACGGCTGGCGGTCGGGCTCGATCTCGGCGTCGGGTCGGTGGCGTCGGTGTTCATCTCCCGATGGGACGTGGCCGTGGCCGGCGCCGTGCCCGACGGCCTCCGCGGGAACCTCTTGGCGTCGCCATCGCCGGGCGGACCTACAACGCCTACCGCGACCTGCTGGTTTCCGACCGGTGGCAGGCCCTGGCCGCCGCCGGCGCCAAGCCGCAGCGGCTGCTGTGGGCCAGCACCGGCGTCAAGGACCCGGCCCTGCCGGACACGTTCTACATCGCCACGCTGGCCGCGGAGCAGACGGTCAACACCATGCCGGAGAACACCCTCCTGGCCTTCGGGGCCCACGGCTCGGTGGGCGACCTCATGCCGGCCGACGGCGGCGACGCCGAAGCGGTCCTGCTGGAGTTTGCCGCCGGCGGGGTCGACGTCGACGCCCTCGCCGCCCGACTCCAGTCCGAGGGCGCCGAGTCGTTCGTGAAATCGTGGGAGGAGCTCATCGCCGCCATCGAGTCGAAGGCGTCGCTCGTGGCCTCATCGCCCCCTTGAGACAGAAGGAGTCACAGTGCAGCTCGGGATGATCGGATTGGGGCGCATGGGCGCCGGACTGGTGCGGCGGCTCATGGCCGACGGCCACGAGTGCGTCGTCTACGACGTCAATCAGGCCGCCATCGCCGCGCTCGAGACAGACGGAGCGACGGGGTCATCGTCGCTGGTCGACTTCGCTTCCAAGCTGACCGTCCCCCGGGCGGCCTGGATCATGGTGCCGGCCGCCTTCACCGGCGACACCGTGGACAAGGTGGCCGACGTCTTCGAGGCCGGCGACATCATCATCGACGGCGGCAACTCCTACTACCGCGACGACATGGCGCGGGCCAAGGCCCTGAAGGCCCGGGGCATCCACTACGTCGACGTCGGCACCAGCGGCGGCGTCTTCGGGCTCGACAGGGGTTTCTGCCTGATGATCGGCGGCGAGGACGAGGTCGTCACCCACCTCGACTCGATCTTCCGCACGATCGCCCCTGGCGTCGACGCCGCCCCCCGCACGCCCGGTCGCGACGGCGAGCCGAGCACCGCGGAGCAGGGATACCTGCACTGCGGCCCCAACGGCGCCGGCCACTTCGTGAAGATGGTCCACAACGGCATCGAGTACGGGATCATGGCCGCCTACGCCGAGGGCCTCAACATCCTGCACAAGGCCAACGTCGGCACGCAGTCGACCACCGCCGACGCCGAGACCGCTCCCCTCGAGAACCCCGAGTACTACCAGTACGACCTCGACGTCCCCGAGGTGACCGAGGTGTGGCGCCGGGGGAGCGTGGTGGCGTCATGGCTCCTCGACCTCACCGCCCACGCCCTGCACCAGTCGCCCACCCTGTCGGAGTTCGGCGGGCGGGTGTCGGACTCGGGCGAGGGCCGGTGGACGGTGCACGCCTCCATCGACGAGGGCGTGCCGGCCACCGTCCTCGCCGCCGCCCTCTACGAGCGGTTCAGCTCCCGGGGTGAGGGCGACTTCGCCGGCAAGCTCCTCAGCGCCATGCGCAAGGAGTTCGGCGGCCACGACGAGAAGAAGACATGAACTGGGGCTACCTACCGGCGTATGGCGAGCCTGAATCGCCCCAGTTCGGGAAGGTGTCGCCCCAGTTCGGGAGGGTGTCGGCGTGAACACCCCCCACGGCACCCAGTCGGACGCCCTCGTCTTCTTCGGGGCGACGGGCGACCTGGCCTACAAGAAGATCTTCCCCTCGCTGTACGCCATGACCAAGCGGGGGAACCTCGACGTCCCTGTCATCGGCGTGGCATCGTCGGCGTGGACCGTCGACGACCTGGTCAAGCGGGCCCGGGACTCGATCGAGACCCACGGCGGGGGGGTCGACGACACCGCCGCCTTCGAGAAGCTCTCCAAGGCCCTGCGCTACGTCGACGGTGACTACCTCCAGCCCGACACCTACACCAAGCTGGTGGCTGCCCTCGACGGTGCCGCCCACCCCACCCACTATCTGGCCATCCCGCCCAGCCTGTTCCCGGTGGTCGTCGAGGGCCTCGGGACATCGGGCGCGGCCAACGGCGCCCGCGTCGTCGTCGAGAAGCCGTTCGGCCGCGACCTGGCGTCGGCCCAGAACCTGAACACGGTCCTGCACTCGGTCTTCCCCGAGTCGTCGATCTTCCGCATCGACCACTACCTGGGCAAGGAGTCGGTCGAGAACATCCTCTACTTCCGCTTCGCCAACTCGTTCCTCGAGCCCATCTGGAACCGCAACTACATCCAGTCGGTGCAGATCACCATGGCCGAGAGCTTCGGCGTGCAGGGCCGCGGCAGCTTCTACGACGAGGTCGGCGCGCTCCGCGACGTCATTCAGAACCACATGCTGCAGACGGTGGCCCTGCTGGGCGCCGAGCCCCCCGTCGGCGGCACCACCGAGGCCCTCCGTGACGCCAAGGAGAAGGTCTTCACGGCGATGCGGCCCCTCACCTCCAGGGACCTGGTGCGGGGCCAGTTCGTCGGCTACCTCGACGAGCCGGGCGTGGCGCCGCACTCCGACGTCGAGACGTTCGCCGCCGTCCGGGTGATGATCGACTCGTGGCGGTGGGGCGGCGTGCCCTTCGTCATCAGGGCCGGCAAGAACCTGCCGGTGACCGCCATGGAGGTCATGGCCAAGTTCCACCGGCCACCCCAGAGGGTGTTCCCCGACGAGCCGGTCGACCTCGACGACACCAACTACGTGCGCTTCCGGCTGGGCCCGGACAAGGTGTCCATCGCCATCGGCTGCCGGGACAAGGTGCCGGGCGAGTCGTTCGTGGGCCGCCACGTGGAGCTGTGCCTGGCCGACCAGGACCCCGACGAGGCCTCGCCCTACGAACGGCTGCTGGGCGACGCCATGGAGGGCAGGCCGCTGCTGTTCGCCAGGGAGGACGGAGTCGAGGCGGCTTGGCGGGTCGTCGACGACGTGCTGACCAACCACGCCCGCGCCCACCACTATCAGCCGGGGACGTGGGGCCCGGGCGAGGCCGACGCCCTCCTCCCGGTCGGGGACTTCTGGCACGACCCCAAACCGTGACGTGAGCGATCCGCAGGAGGTGCTGCAGGGCCTGGTCGAACGGAGCCGCCGGCTGGGGTCCGACCCCGAGCTGGTCGTGCACGGCGGCGGCAACACGTCGAGCAAGGGCTGGGCCGTCGACCACCTGGGCCGCCGCCGCCGCTGCCTGCTGGTGAAGGGCTCCGGCTCCGACCTGGCCACCGTCGTGCCCCGCGACTTCCCCGCCCTGTGGCTCGACGACCTCGTCGCCGTCCAGGAACGGGAGGCCATGACCGACGAGGAGATGGTCGGCTACCTCATGCGGTGCCTGGCCGACCCCACCTCCGGCCGGCCCTCGATCGAGACGCTGCTGCACGCCTTCCTGCCGGCGACCCACGTCGACCACACCCACGCCGACACCATCTGCGCCCTCACCAAGACCCCTGACGGCCCCCGCCACGTGGCCGCCGCCCTCGGCGACGACGTGGCTTACGTGCCGTACGTCCGTCCCGGCTTCGCTCTGTCCCAGCGGGTCGGTTGCCTGGCCGGGGCCAGGGCCGTCGTCCTCGCCCACCACGGTCTGGTCACGTGGGGCGAGTCCCACGAGGAGTCCGAGGACCTCACCCACGAGCTGGTCGACCGGGCCGGCCGCTACCTGGAAAACCAGCGAACCGGGGCGACTCAGCCGCGCCAGGCGCCGGTAGGCCGCCCCAGTACGCTCGGGGAGTCCGAAGCCGACGAGTTGCTGGTGCGTCTGCGGGGGCGACTCTCGGCCTCCGGGCGCAAGGTCCTGCGCATCGACCGGGAGCAGCGCCGGTTCGCCGACCGTCCCGACGTCGCCGCCCTCGCCGCCCTGGGCCCCGCGACCGCCGACCACATCCTGCGGTTGCACACCGGGTCGGTCGTCGTCGAGGGCGCGGCCGAGGTGGGCAAGGCGGTGGACGCGTGGTCGGGCGCCTACGCGTCCTTCTTCGAACGCCACCGCCACCTGCTGGACCGGGACGCCCCCGACCTCCCGATGCACGAGCCCCTGCCCACGTCGTTCCTGGTTCCCGGCCTGGGCGCGGTGGCCGCCGCGCCGACCGCCCGGCGAGCCAGGGTGGTGGGGGAGGTGGCCGAGCACACCCACGCGGTGGCGGCCCGGGCGCTCGACGCCTACGCCGGCCCAGAGGGATTTGGCGCCGAGGGCCTCGGCGAGGAGGACGTGTTCGGCGTCGACTACTGGCCGCTCGAGCTGCACAAGCTCACCCTTGCCCCCCAGCCGCCCGAGCTGGCCGGGATGGTCGCCGTGGTCACCGGCGCGGCGTCGGGCATCGGCCGCACCGTGGCCCGAGAGCTGAGCAAACGAGGGGCTGCGGTGGTGGCGGCCGACAGGGACGGCGACGGCCTGGCCGCCACCGTCGAAGCCCTCGATCCCGACGCCACCACGACGGTAACCGGCGACCTCACCGACGAGGCGGTCGTCGACGAGCTGGTCAGGGCTGCGATCGGCCGGTTCGGCGGGATCGACGCCGTCGTGCTCAACGCCGGCATCGCGCCGGCCGGCAGGCTGGCCGACCTCGACCCGGCGGAGTGGCGGCGGGCGTTCGACGTCAACGCCACGTCGCACTTCCTCCTCACCCGCCGGCTGTGGCCCGTCCTCGAGGCCCAGGGTCTCGGCGGCAGCCTGGTCTACGTCGTCACCCGCAACGCGGTGGCGCCGGGGCCCGGCTTCGGCGCCTACTCGGCGTCCAAGGCGGCCATGCTCCAGCTGGCCAGGGTGGCGGCCGTGGAGGGCGGGGCCATCGGCGTGCGGGCCAACGTGGTCAACCCCGACGGAGTCTTCGACGGCAGCCGCCTGTGGTCGCCCGAGCTGCGCCGGCAGCGGGCCGAGGCCCACGGCGTTCCCGTCGAGGAGATCGAGCAGCACTACGCCGGCCGCAACCTGCTGAAGGTCAAGGTCACGACCGCGGACGTGGCCGAGGCGGTCGCCTGGCTGGTGTCCGACCGGTCGAAAGCCACCACCGGGACGATCCTCACCGTCGACGGCGGCATGCCCGCCGGCTTCCCTCGATGACTGGCTTCCGTCGCTAATGGCAGGCGCCGAGCGCCGGCGGGTGGAGGGCTTCGGCGCCCTCGACAAGGGCCTCACCGGCGCCGGTCCCTGGTACCTGTGGGGCCCCTACGTGAGCGAGCGGGCGTGGGGCACCGTCCGGGAGGACTACAGCCCCGACGGCCACGCCTGGGAGTACTTCCCCCACGACCACGCCCGGTCCCGCGCCTACCGGTGGAGCGAGGACGGCCTGGCCGGCATGTGCGACGTCAGGCAGAACCTGTGCCTGGCCCTGGCCCTGTGGAACGGCGAGGACCCCTGCCTGAAGGAGCGCATCTTCGGCCTGTCGGGGCCCGAGGGCAACCACGGCGAGGACGCCAAGGAGTACTGGTGGTACCTCGACGCCATCCCCAGCCACGCCTGGCAGCGGTGGCGCTACCACTACCCGCAGCGGGAGTTCCCCTACGCCCGCCTGGTCGAGGAGAACGGGCCGTCGAAGCGGGGCCGCCACGACCCCGAGCTCGAACTGCTCGACACCGGGATCTTCGACGAGGACCGCTACTGGATCGTCGACGTCGCCTACGCCAAGGCCACGCCCACCGACCTGCTGATGCGCATCCGGGTCAAGAACGCGGGACCGGAGCGGGCGAAGCTTCACGTCCTGCCCACGCTCTGGTTCCGCAACACGTGGTCGTGGGACGTCGACGCGCCCAAGCCGGTGCTGCGGGCCGACGGCCCGGCGCAGGTCGTCGTCGACCACCACGACCTGGGCCCGTTCGTGCTGCGGGTGGGGACCGGGCCGGCAGGCAACGCGCCCCGCCTGCTGTTCTGCGAGAACGAGACCAACGCCCCGCGCCTCTTCGACAGCCCTCCGACCACCCCGTTCCCCAAGGACGGCATCAACGACCACGTGCTCCACGGGGCGGCGACGGTCAACCCCGACGCGGTGGGCACCAAGGCGTCGGCCTGGTACGAGGTCGAGGTCGACCCTGGCCAGACGGTCGAGCTGCGCCTACGCCTGACCGAAGCGGGGGTGGGAGATCAGGACCTGGCCGACGCATTCGAGGCAGTCATGGCCCAGCGCCAGGAGGAGGCCGACGAGTTCTACGGCGAGCTGGCACCCCTGCAGGCGTCCACCGCCGAGGTCATGGTCATGCGCCAGGCGTTCGCCGGGATGCTCTGGAGCAAGCAGCTGTACAACTACAACGTAGGTCGCTGGCTGGCCGGCGACCCGGCCCAGCCCTCCCCGCCCGTCTCCCGGATGACGCTGCGCAACGCCCAGTGGCGCCACATGGAGGCCTTCGACATCCTCTCCATGCCCGACAAGTGGGAGTACCCGTGGTTCGCGGCGTGGGACCTGGCCTTCCATTCGGTGGCCCTGGCCAACGTCGACCCGGCGTTCGCCAAGTACCAGCTCCTGGTCATGTGCAGGGAGTGGTTCCAACACCCCAACGGCGCCCTCCCCGCCTACGAGTGGAACTTCGACGACATCAACCCACCTGTCCACGCCTGGGCCACCCTCCAGGTCTTCCGGATCGACGGCAGCCGCGACCTCGACTTCCTCGAGCGGGTGTTCCTGAAGCTGCTCCTGAACTTCACGTGGTGGGTCAACCGGGAGGACGAGGCCGGCGACAACCTGTTCACCGGCGGCTTCCTCGGCCTCGACAACATCGGCCCCATCGACAGGTCCAAGCTCCCCCCCGGATGGAGCCTGGAGCAGTCCGACGCCACCGGCTGGATGGCCTTCTACTGCCTGACGATGCTGGCCATCGTCGACGAGCTGGCCAACCGCAACCCGGCCATGGAGGACCTGCGGATCAAGTTCCTCGAGCACTTCGTGACCATCGCCCGGGCCCTCAACCGCTCGGGCCTGTGGGACGCCGAGGAGGGCTTCTACTACGACCTGCTCCGCACTCCCGACGGCTCGGTGACACCGGTGCGGGTGCAGTCCATGGTCGGGCTCATCCCCCTCCTCCCGTCGGCCACGGTCAAGGAGGAGGACCTCCGGGACGCCCAGCTGTTCACGAAGAACATCCGACGCATCATGGGCCGCCTGGGCTTCGACACCGATTCCGTCCGGCGGTCGGGGCGGCTGGTGGGGATGCCCGGTCGCCAGCGCGTCTTCCTCAGCGTGGTCGGGCCCAGCAAGATCGCCAAGCTGCTCGACACGGTGTTCGACGCGGAGGGCTTCCTGTCGCCCCACGGGCTGCGGTCGCTGTCGCGCCAGTACCGCGACCACCCGTACAAGATGGAGGTCGGCGGCACCTCCCTGTCCATCGACTACGAGCCGGCGGAGTCGCAGTCGGGGATGTTCGGCGGCAACTCGAACTGGCGGGGGCCGGTGTGGTTCCCCCTGAACTACCTGGTCATCGAGACCCTGGCCCGCATGCACGGCTACTTCGGGGACGACTTCCTCGTCGAGTACCCCACCGGATCGGGTGAGAAGCACACGCTGCTGGCGGTGGCCGAGGACCTCCGCCACCGGCTGATCTCCCTGTACCTCCCCGGCCCCGACGGCCGCCGCCCGGTCTACGGCGGGATCGAGCGGTTCCAGACCGACCCGGAGTGGAAGGACAACCTGCTGTTCTACGAGTACTTCAACGGCGACAACGGGGCCGGCCTCGGCGCGTCGCACCAGACGGGTTGGACCGGGCTGATCGCCGACCTCATCTGCCGACGGCCCGGCGGGTGAAATACGAGGCCATGGGAGCCGCGTAATTTCCTAAATTTGACACGCACTCGCGTTTGAGAATACGTTTATGAACGAAGGATGACTGCCGTAATTTCGGCAATTGTCCAGTTGGGGCGTAGGTGTGCCCCTCTGCCCCGGACCCTGGCAGCGTCGGAGATGCGCGACGCGAGGGGGATGGGCGTGCGGAGACCGGGCAGCGGTCAATCACGTGATCGAAACCCGGAACGTGCCCGAAGTCCGCACCACCTGCCCGAAACAGAGGGAACATGCAACGTCTCCGCCTTCGCACCGCCTCGGTCACCGCCACGCCTCTGGCCCGACGTCGAGGCCTTGGCAGTCGAGGGGTAGGTAGCCGGGCGATCCCCGCGCTGGCCGCGGCGCTGCTCCTCGCGTCGCTCGTGCTCGCCGTGCCGGTGGGAGCCGCCGCCGCCGACATCCCGCTCGGCTCGGCGTCGACCTTCGCCGTGCTCGGCGCCAGCGCGGTGACCAACACCGGCCCGAGCGTCATCACCGGTGACCTCGGGGTCAGTCCTGGCACCTCGATCTCGGGCTTCCCGCCCGGCTCCGTCACGGGTACGGTCCACAACGCCGACTCCGTGTCCACCGCGGCCCAGGGCGATATCGGCACCGCCTACGCCGCCGCGGCCAGTCAGCCGTGCGACACCGATCTGAGCGGCCAGGACCTGGGCGGCCAGACCCTCCCGCCCGCCGTCTACTGCTTCGCCAGCTCGGCCCAGCTCACCGGGGTCCTGAGGCTCGACGCCCAGGGGAGTCCCACGGCAAAGTGGCTGTTCAAGGTCACCAGCTCCCTGACCACGGCCAGCGACGCCGCGGTCGTGCTCATCAACGGCGGAACCCAGTGCATCAACCAGGTCAACTGGCAGATCGGTAGCAGCGCCACTGTCGGCTCCGGGACAATTTTCCTCGGCAACATTCTGGCGAACACGTCGATCACCCTCGCCACCGGGTCCAACAGCACCGGAAGCCTCTACGCCCACACCGGCGCGGTGACCATGGACAGCAACAAGGTGGGCACCTGCGACGGCGCCGAGATCCCGCCGCCGCCGCCCCTGACAATTTCGACGACCCCCTCCGGCAGCGTCGGGGTCGGAGGCACCATCTCGGACTCGGCCACCATCGGCGGCGGCCTGTCGCCGAGCGGCAACGTGACCTTCACCCTGTTCGGGCCGACCGACCCCATGTGCACCGGCACCCCGCTGTCCACCACGACGGGCGCGGTCGTCGCCAGGACGGCGACAGCTGGCGACGTGGTCGCCGCCACCGAGGGCACCTACAACTGGGTCGCCGTCTACGGAGGCGACGCCAACAACGGCCCGGTCACGTCGCCGTGCGGGAGCGAGCAGGTCATCGTCACGTCCGAGATCCTCACGGGACGGGCCTTCGGGCTGAGCGCCAAGGTGACCCTGGCCGGGGCCACCCTCGTGAACGTGGTCACGCCGGACACCGGACACGTCTCGACGACACAGTCGTCGACGACGTCCACGCCGTGCGTGGCGTCGCTCACCGGCATCGTGCGGGCAAGCGTCCTTTGTGCCAACGTGACCACCGTCAACTCACCCGCCAGTTCGACGGCGACTGCATCCGTCGACGACAGCACGGTGGGTGTCACAGGGATACCGACGGTCACGCTCAGGGCGGTCCAGTCGTCGTCGACGACCACCTGCGCAGGATCGAGCGGCTCCACCACGATCGCCTACCTGAAGGTCGGCAACACCGTGGTGATCGCGTCGCCCACCAACGTTGCGCCGAACACCGGGGTGAACGTAGGAATCGTGTCCCTGAAGCTCAACGAGCAGATCCCGTTCTCGACGCCTGACGACGGTCTCACCGTCAACGCCGTCCACGTGAAGGTCAACGTGACTGGTCTGGCCAAGGTGGACGTGATCGTCGCCTCGTCGGAGAGCGACATCGGGAACTGCCCGTAACCCGTCCGTCCACTCTTTCGGAGGTGCCACTCGTGCGCAGACCGGTCAGTCTCGGGTTCGTCATCTGGATCGTCGTCGGCCTGATCATCGCCGCCAACCGCGGCTTCCTGGGTCATCTCGACAGCCTGTCCGGGATCCTCTCGGCCCTGCTGGCGGTCCTGGCCTGGCCGCTGGTGCTGTTCAACGTCCACGTGGCCATTTAGAGA
Organism: uncultured Acidimicrobiia bacterium; assembly: GCA_963825765.1. Classification (GTDB taxonomy): domain Bacteria; phylum Actinomycetota; class Acidimicrobiia; order Acidimicrobiales; family AC-14; genus CAWGUU01. Next base: position 302,226 of record CAWGUU010000003.1, on the reverse strand, counting down.
ACTCCTCAAGTCGAGGCCCGCGCCTGCCGATGCCAGAGGAGTTCCAGACGCCTCGCACGGGAGGGGCTCGCCACGGCTGACGCCACCGACATCGACCGGCCGGACACCGACCGGCGGGACACGGACCATCGGGACACAGGCCGGGATGGCACGCCTGGGGGGGCGTGCACGTTCACGATCGGCCGGGTGGAGGGGACGGTGGTGGTGACCGTCCACGGTGCGGTCGGCCTGGGCGACTGGGCCCGGATCGACAGGCTCCTCACCGACATCATCGATGCTCAGGGGAACCTCGACGTCCTGATCGACCTGTGGGACGTCGTGTCGCTCGAGCGGCAGGCAATGCCGCTGATCGTGGATGCGGCGCGCCAGGCCCGCGACCACGGCGGGCGGCTACGCCTGGCCGACCGGGCCTGCCGGGAGCACCGTCAAGTCAACTGGTGAGGCTGCGTCTGAGCCCCGGGCTCAGCTCGACACCACGCCGAGGCCGACGATCAGCAGCACGATCCAGGCCAGCACCCAGGCGCCCATCACCACCAGCGCCAGCAGGCTCAGGTTCCGGCCGATCTGCGGGTTCCTCGTCCTCGCATGGCCTCCGCCCCCGCCCCCGCCGCCGTCGAGCTGGGGGAACACGCCGGCGCGGTCGAGGAGCATGACGATCGCGAATCCGATGATCGTGCACGGCACGACGATCAGCGGGATCAGCATCAGGGAAGCACCCGGCAGAGCAGGCCGCAGTTGCTCGGCTCGGTCGTCGGTGGCGTCGTCGGTGGCGTCGTCGGCGGCGCGGTGACGGGTGGCTGGTACGTCGTGATGGGGGCAAAGGGCGGGTACAGCCCGACTGGAAGGCCGGTGCTGTCGAGCGCCGGGCCCGGCGCTCCGCCGGAAGTCGGCGCACCTCCGGGGGTCGGGGCCGGCACCTGGGGCTGGTTCGCCGGCGAGGCCGGTGCCGGCAACGGATCGAGCACCGGCGCTGGAGCCGGCCCGAAGGCGAGGGGCGGCGTTCCCTCGAGCGCCGCGGTCATGAAGGCCTTCCACGTCTCGGCCGGGATCGTCCCGCCGTAGACCTGGCTCACGCCCTTGATGTTCACAAGTGGCCGGTGACTGTCGGCGTAGCCCATCCAGACCGACGCCACCAGCGACGGGGTGTAGCCGACGAACCAGGCGTCGCCCACGGCCTCGCTCGTGCCGGTCTTGCCGGCGGTTCCGTCCGGGCGACCGATGTCGGCGGCCTTTCCGGTGCCGTACGCCACGACATCCTTCAGCACGTCGGTGACCCGGTCGGCCACGTCGGCGGAGAGGACCCGCTTGCCGATCCTCGACGTGTTGTCCTCCAGCACCTTGCCCTGGCTGTCGGTGATCTTGACCACCGGCGAGGCGGGGAACTGCGTCCCCCGCGCCGCGAAAACGCCGAAGGCGGCGGCCATGTCGAGGGGCGACACCTCGGCGGCACCGAGGGTGAGGCTGGCGCCGTAGTCCTCTCCGCTGGGGAGCACGCCCTTCGGGTTGACCATGGTCAACCCGAGGCGATGGGCCAGCTCGGCCGTCTCCTTCACGCCGACGTCCTGCACGAGCTGGGCGTACACGGTGTTGACCGAGTAGGCGGTGGCCCGGCGCAGGTCGAGCGACCCGTAGCTCCCGCTTTCGACGTTGTGGACGGTGCAGCCCTCGCCTCGGCAGTTGGGGAACCGGTAGGTGCCGGGGCCCTGGTAGGAACGGTCGACGCGGAAGCCCTCCTCGAAGGCCTTGGCCAGCGTGAACGGCTTGAAGGCGGAGCCGGGCTGACGACCGCTGCCGCCCCCGCTGAGGCAGAGTGGCCCACTGGCCCGTGCTTCGTCGCCGAGGTCGGGGCACGCGCCGCCGAGGGCGAGGTTGACCTGCGACTGGGTGAAGTCCCGCCCACCCACCATGGCCTTCACCAGGCCGGTCTTGGGGTCGAGCACCACCATCGACATGTCGAGCGGCGCCTGGGTGCCCATGAGCGAGTTGGCGACAGCCGCGTCGGCCTTCGCCTGCATGCCCGGGTCGAGCGACGTCTCGACCCGCAGGCCGTGCTGGTAGACGGCCTCGTCGCCGAAGCGCGCCACCAGGTAGGCACGCACGTAGTCGGCGAACCACGGGTACGGCGACACCTCGGCCTTGGGCGGGTAGACGAGGGTGCCACGGGTGCCGGCCTCGACGCCGGGGCCGGCCAGCACGACGGTCTGGGCCGACGCCTCGGCCAGCTCCCGGGGGGTGATGAGGCCCTGGTTGGCCATCTTGGTCAGGACGTTCTGGCGCTGTCGCTCGGCCTCGGACGGGTTGGCGCGGGGGTCGTACCGGCTCGGGGCGGGCAGCACACCGGCGAGCAGCGCCGCCTCCGACAAGGTCAGGTCGCGCACCGACTTGCGGAAGTACTGCTGGGACGCGGCCCCGACCCCGTAGGCGCCGCCGCCGAAGTAGGCCTTGGACAGGTAGCGGAAGAGGATCTCGTCCTTGCTGAGCTCTGCTTCCACCCGCGCCGCCAGCCTCGCCTCGCGCACCTTCCGACCGATCGTGCGCTGGTCGCCGGTGTAGGTGAGCCTGACGTACTGCTGGGTGATGGTGGACCCGCCCTGCTCGTAGCCGGTGCCCATGAGGTCGGCCCACGCCGCCCGCAGAATCCCACGTGAGTCGACGCCCCGGTGGGAGTAGAACCGCCTGTCCTCGGCCGCCACCACCGCCTGACGGAGCACGGCGGGGATGTCCTCGGGGGGAACGGGCACGTTGGTCTCGAACCGGTGGAACGTGGCGATCTCCCTGCCGGTCGTGTCGTAGACCCGGGTGATCTGGGAGTCGATGCTCGGAAGGGGAGTGGGCAGTGGCCCCGACCCCGGCACTGAGAGCAGGGCCGCGGACAGGATGCCCGTGACGAGCACCGGAACCAGCAGGGTGACGACCCCCATGGCCACCACCGCCTCCCTGAGCCAGTCCCGCCGGCCGGCCGACCCGTAGACCGGGTAATACGCCTGCGTCACCGGCGCCGCGCCACCACCCCAGTAGCGCAGGACGGTCTGGGAGAGCGTCACGGGGCGGACCGGATGCCGGCGGTGAGGGAGAGGCGGCGCGCAGGCGCAACGTCAAGCTCAGCAGGCCACGTGTCTCGCCGCACCGCCTCCCGACCTCACTCTCGTCATGTTGGGCGTTGCCATTTGGCTGAAGCAACGGCCGTGGTCGACCTGGCGTCTGGATGAAGGGCCGTCCGTCACGGCTTTTCCCCAAGTGCGTCCACAGTATTCGGTCTGCCGTCGTTCCGTGACAGGAAGTTCTGCGGTCGCCGGCCTCGCCCCTCGCCTGGTCCCCTTGCGGGGCGGCTCAGACCTGACGGCCGAGGAAGGCCAGGAGCAGGTCCTGCTCGTCGGCGCCTTCGGGCGTGTCCAGCTTGGGGCCGAACGTGCCCGAGCCCCGCGAGATGCCGTCCATGGGCTTGACCACGTCGAACACCTCGTAGACTGCGTCGGGATCGAGGCGCTCGTCCACGCCCGCGGCCCGGGCCAGGTCCCAGCTGTGCACGACCAGGTCGATGCCCAGGAACTGGTCGGCCGCCTTCTCCAAGGTGTTGGTGCCGAACGCGCCCTCGTACTCCTGGCCGGCCACCTCGGGGTCGTCGAGGCCCTGCTGGAGGGCGTCGCGGGTGTTGGCCCAGGCGCCGGCAGGGTCGTCGTCGGACGACGGCCCGCGGGGCAGCTCCCGGCCGACGAAGCCGAAGAACAGGGAGGCGTTCTCGCACATGCGGCGGACGACGTCCCTGGCCGTCCACTCCCCGCACGGCGGCGGGCTGTCCCAGCGGTCCTCGGGCACGGCGTCGACGGTTGAGGTGAACCCCGCCGCCAGCCTTTGGTAGCGCTCCGAGATGGCGCTCATCGCGTGGCCAGGGCCTTCTCCAACACTTTGAAACCCGGGGTCGCGTCATTCGGGAACAGGTCGGCCATGAGGGCGGCGAGGTCGTCGCCCGTCGCCAGCTCCGAGGCCAGGACGACGGCCTCGGCCAGCCAGCCGATCGCCACCGGCGAGGAGCAGGTCGGCAGCTCCAGCTCGTCGGCCGCCTTGTCGAATCCGATGAACCGCAGGCGGGCCGGCTGGTCCCACTTGGGCGTCACGAAGCGGCTCAGGTGGGCGCTGGCCCGCAGCAGCAGCGTGAACCGCTCGTCGCGCCCGGCCGGGCCCATCGCCGACACCGCCGTGCCCAGGCTGGTCATGCCCAGCTGGGCGTCCATGGTGGTGATCGGCCCCAGGCCCTGTCCGTCGCTGACGGAGAGCCCGGCCAGCAGCACGCTCTCGGCGTGACGGCCGACCTGGCCCTCGCACAGGTTGATCTCGTAGAGGTAGTTGCGACCGACCCGCTCCCAGTCCTCCCGCTCGAGGGCACCGGGGATCGCCGCCCGCAGGATGGCGGCGCCTTCTTCGGCCCTGCCCACGTTGAGGTAGGTGCGGCCCCTGGCGATGATGAAGACGAGCAGGTCGGACAGGGTCTGCTGGGCCTCGTCGGCGGTGGCGCAGGCGATCCTGGTGGCCCGCTCGGCCGGCACGCCGACCCGCTGGAGCCGTTCGGCCAGCGCCGGGGCCACGGTCATGATGGCGCCGTCGGACACGAGCGGCCGCACCGTCTTCCCTGTCTCGCCGGTGCCCCGCACCAGGTTGCGAAAGACCTGCTCGAGGTCGACGTCGGCCACGCCGGCATCGGCCAGCAGCGTGGCGGCGGTGGCGATGGCGTGGTGGCGGGGCCGCAGCGCCTCCCGGCCGCCGGTGGCGACGCCCGCCTCGGCCAGGCGGTCACGGATCTCACGGCGGCGGTCTGGGTCGAAGCCCACCAGCCCGGCCACCACCCGCAGGTCGACGCCGTCGATGCCGACCGCGTCCGCCGCCGCGGCGTACATGAAGGCGTCCAGCAGGGCTCTGCCATCGTCGGCGGCGGCGAGGCGCTCCATGACGGTCCTCACGTGGGCGGACACGCCCTTGGCCCCGAGCCGGCGATCGAGGGCGGCGCCGAGGAACGTGCCGCCGGCGAAGCTCTGACCGGGGCGGGCCTGGGCCGTCTCCAGCAGGGCGGCGGCCCGCTCGTCGGCGGCGACAGCGGCGAGGTCGCCAAGGCTGTCGGCCGACTCCCACGCCACCACGACGTCGGCGACGTCCCCCTCGGTCAGCGGCAGGGCCTGGGCCCTGGCCATCCGCCGGGGCCACACCTCGACGTGGCGATCCCACTGGGGCTCCACGCTCCGGCCGGCGGAGCGGAACTCGGCGTCCCAGTCGCTGTCGCGGGCGGTCAAGAGCCAGTGGACGTCCCGGCGGCCCTCCTTGACCAGGCGTTCGATGACCGGCTCCAGGTCCCAGGCGATCTCGTCGGCGTCGTCGCTGGCCAGGACCCATCCCGTCTCGGCGGGGGGCAGGGCGGCGATGGCGTCCCCGTCGAGCGGGGTGCCCGGCACCCGGAACAGGACCCGCTGTCCGGAGCCGACCAGGTCGACGGCGATCTGGCGGAGGGCGGTGCTCTTGCCCTCGCCGCCGGCGCCGAGGAGCAGCACCATGGCGGGGGTGACCGGCGCCCGGAGCGACGCCACGGCCTCGCCCACCACCTTACGCCGGGGGACCTGGTAGCCCGGTGCCGTCGCCACCGCCCAGTCAGGCGACCGGCCGTCGAAGTAGGTGCGGAGGTCGGCCTCGCTCAGGGGGGTCGGACTGTCGGCGGCCAGGGTGGGATCGAGCTCGTCCCACCCGGCCAGGAGCGCGTCTGAGGCTGCTGGTTCTTCACCCATGGACCACTCAGGCTACCGGCCCTCGGTCGGGACGACGACGGCGCCGCGCGCCGAACCGACGGGCTACCGGTATGGTCGCGAGCGGAGAGGAGGCGTCGTTCGTGCACGAGATGTCGCTGTGTGAGGCCATTGCGGCCACTGTGGCCAAGCATTCCGACGGGCTGCCCGTGACCGCCGTCGTGGTCAAGATCGGTCACTTCCGCCAGGTCGTGCCCGACGCCCTCGAGTTCTGCTGGGGCATGCTCACCGAGGGGTCCGAGCTCGATGGCGCCAAGCTGGTGATCGAGCAGGTCCCGGCCCTGATGGCCTGCGACGACTGCCAGGTCGAGGCCATTCTCGACCAGCCGATCCTCATGTGTGCCGCCTGCGGCGGCCAGAACGTCACCCTGCTGACCGGCGAGGAGTTCCAGATCGTGTCCTTCGACGTCGAGGAGAACTGACCGTGGGCCGCTTCCACCCGCATTCGGACGGCACCGTCCACGAGCACGACCACGACCACGATCATGCCGACGAGGCTGGCGAGACTGGCGGCGCCGGCGCTGGCGGGCCCAATGGCCACGAGCGTGAGCACAGGGACGTTGGCGACCACAGCGGCTACACGGCTACGGGCCCCTCACGGGTGATGGTGCTTGAGGACATCCTGTCGGAGAACGACAGCGTGGCCGCCGCCAACGCCAGCGACTTCGCCGCCGCCGGGCTGCGGGCCGTCAACCTCATGTCGTCGCCGGGGGCGGGCAAGACGACGCTGCTGCGCCGAACCCTCGCCGCCCTGGAGGGCAAGCACCGCATCGGCATCCTCGAGGGCGACATCGCCACCAGCATCGACGCCGACCTGCTGGAGGGCTTCGGCGCCGACGTGGCCCTGGTGAACACGAGCAAGGGCTTCGGGGGCGAGTGCCACCTCGACGCGGTCATGGTGCGCTCGGGCCTCGCCCGTCTGCCCCTCGCCGAGCTCGACCTGCTGGTCATCGAGAACGTCGGCAACCTGGTCTGCCCGGCCGAGTTCCAGGTCGGCGAGCACGCCAAGGCGATGGTGTACGCCATCACCGAAGGCGAGGAGAAGCCGCTCAAGTACCCGGTGATGTTCCGGGCCGTCGACGTGGTCGTGGTCAACAAGATCGACCTCCTGCCCCACCTCGACTTCGACCTCGACCTCTTCCTCGACAACCTCCGCAAGGTCAACCCTCGGGCCAAGGTCATCCGGGCCAGCGCCCGCACCGGCGAAGGCATCGAGGAATGGTGCGCGTGGCTCGTAGGCGAGGACGGGGTCGCCCACACGCAGCAAGACCAGTCGTAGAGGGCCGCCCAACGGCGAGTTGACCGTGTCGCTGCCTTTCTGGACCTGCTCAGACGGGTCGCATGTCGACCACTCCTGAGAACCGCTCCGACAGGGACCGCTCGGAACGCGTGCGCGTCATCCTCGACCTCATTCCTCACCTCCTATCAGACGATGCGCGTACACGGGCGTTTCTCCTTCTCGCATTGGAAGCCATCGGTGAAGGAGATCTCGCAACTGAGCTCGCGAGAATCCTACGGCGGCTCGGCGTTGATCGCACGAGACAAACAACCGATGAGTCGGTCGATGTGCCACCCGCTTTTCCAGTCATAGCAACGGTGCTACCAATGGCGACGTCTCTTTTCCGCATCCGTTGCGGAAAGACCATATGTACTGGAACGCTTGCTGTTTCGGACCGGCACTTGATTTCTTCCTTACCGAAGGATGTTCCTGTTGGTACAGAAATCGAGGCCAGCGGAATCGACGGAGGGGTGACCTGTCGCGGGATCGTTCAGGCCACCTCGGTGACGTTCGCATGGACCCTCATCGAGTTGTTGCAGCCAGCGTCCCCACCCGCGGTACCGGTACCTTTGTCCGTTCACACAACGCTGCAAAACGGCGACCGACTCATCGGGCTCCTGATGACGGGAACCGATGGTGTCGCAGTAGAGACCGGAAAGGTACAAGCAATATCGGACGTGACTGCGCCCTCGAACATCCTCGGGCCGTTCGCGTTCAGCAGCATGGCCGTTCCTGACAGATCGTCAATCGGATCGCCGGTCTTCGACACCGATGGGAGTCTCACTGGTCTGGTAGTGGCTCTTGGTATCCAGGGCGTCTACCCCTCAACGATCGCGCCGGTGGCCGCGTTCGCGAAGGCGATCATTGATCGAGTGTCAAATATCGCTGCCGGTCTTGTGGAATGAGCCGAACGCGAACCCGCTTGGGAACCTCTGCGGACTCGTCGTACTCGATCCGGTAATTGGCACGTATCTGACATCCTCGATCACAGATTCGATGCCGCGGCGGTCTTCTCCTTGGCGGTTCGCTCGTCGATGGGTCTCGAGAGCGTGTCCGAATCACCGAGGACTACGCTCGGGCCGTGCTCGCGCAGACCGCAAGTAGCTGGGTCGGCGGCGCCACTGCGCTCGTCGGGCTCGTCGGCGCAGTGCTCGGCATGCTGCGCTACTTCAACTACCGCACCAGGCGCGACCGAATTGCGGCCGTGGGCAGCGCCTTCGAGACGGTCGTCGAGGCATTGGCGTCGGAGAGCGATGTCAAACGGCTAGCCGCAGCGATCCGCCTTCGTCGCTTCTTCGACCCCGATTCGGAGGTCGGAGTCGCCGGCGCGGCGTACGCCCGGGACGCTCTGGGGGTCACGGCGGGCATCCTTCGCCAGCAGCCCACCGGGAACTTCCAGAAGCTTCTCGCCGACGGTCTTGCCCATGCGCCGTCGCTCGTCGGTGCCGACCTGCAAAGAACGAATCTGCAAGGCGCCTACCTCGGCGGCACCGACGTCTCTCGTGCCGACTTCTTCCGGGGGGATCTATCCCACGCATCCTTGAAGGGAGCGGTGGCGCGGGAGTCCGTCTTCTACCAAGCCAGCCTCGTCGGCACCGTGTTCTCCAGGGCCGACCTCCGCGGCGCGAACTTCTACCAGGCGGACATCACCCACGCGCGGTTCGCGGGCGCCCTCCTCGCGGGCGCGACATTCGCCGGTAGCCGCCCCGTGCCTCCGGAGATCGCCACGCATCTTGACGAGAGCGGTCTATTCGTCGGCCCGGACGAGCCGTTGGAGGCAGGGACGACCGTCGCCGGCTCGCAGGTGTTCGTCAGCCGTCCGTCTGTTCTGACTCCACCGCAGGAGGCGGCGTGGCGTCTCGTCAAGGACACGCTGGAGGCGGCGGGTGCCGATGTGATGACAATCGAGCGGAACGACTATCCACCCGCCGGAGTCCTTTCCGACATACGCCGAGCGATGGCCGGCTGCTGCGCGGTTGTCATCCTCGGCTTCCGCCAAGTCGAGATCTCCTCCGGGCGGTGGAGGCCGGGCACCGAGGACGAGCGTTCGACCGGAGGGCTCGCCTTGGCCACGCCGTGGAACCAGGTGGAGGCAGGAATGGCCGCAGCCCTCGGGCTTCCCATGTTCGTGGTGCGGGAGCTGGGCGTCGCCGGTGGCGTCTTCGACGTAGCAGGAGACATGGTGACTGTGGTCGCCGACCTCACCGACGCGTTGGCGCGGGATCACGCGCATGCCTCATTACAGAGGTGGGTGGGCGAGTTCGTCTGCTGAGCACGGCGGTACCTTCCGGTGCGGGCGGGAGGCGCGGCCTGTCCCACGGCGACGGCGACCCTCCCACCCTGGGACGAGCGAGTACGTTCCTCGCCCGTGAGCGTCGTGGAGGACGGGTTCGGTGGCTGAGGGACGTCTGCCCTTCAGCGAGCTGCTGGCCGGGTATGGCACCACGGCGCTCGGCGAAGGGATGCACGTCACGTCGGTGTTCGCACTCCTCAAGGTCCGCGCCGAGGACGGGAGCGCAGCGTGGCTGGTCCGCAGCGGCGGCGCGCCGCTGCCGGCGGAGGAGCTGCTGGGGGTCCTCGACGGCCTCACCACCTCGATGCGCCAGAGGCTCACCAGGGCGTGGAAGGGCCAATCACCGAAGCCGAGACCCGGCAAGCCCGCGGTACCCGTTGCATTCAGCGAGCTGCTGGCCGGCTTGGAGACCGTGGGTGTCGGCGACGGCTACCTGATCGAGTCGGTCTTCGCGGTCATCAAGGCCCGCCGAGACGACGGGGCGCCGGTGTGGCACGTGCGTTCCTCGGAGATGAACCTGAGCTCGGAGGAGCGACTGGGCGCCCTCGAGGGCTATTCGGCCACGGTCCGCCAGGACCTGGCCGAGAAGTGGAAGTGGTGACTGAGTCCGGTCGGGGGCCTCCCTTGACGAACTTACGTCGTAAGCCTACACTCCTACTTACGACGTAAGCCAACGATGCTCGGAGAGACCCATGAAGAGAGCAACCCTCGACCGTCCGACGAAGCCGACGCCCGCCGTTACCACCGACGGCGTGGGCACGATGAAGGCGATCGTCCAGGACGAGTACGGCTCCGCTCCCGAGGACGTCCTCCGGCTCGCCGAGGTCGCCCGGCCTACGATCGACGACGACCAGATCCTCGTCCACGTGCGGGCGGCCAGCGTGGATCGGGGCACGTGGCACGTGATGGCCGGCCTTCCCTACCCGATCCGCCTCGCCGGCTTCGGGTTCCGCCGGCCCAAGGCCCTGAACCCGGGCCGGAGCGTGGCGGGAACGGTCGAGTCGGTCGGCAGGGACGTGACCGGGTTCCAGCCCGGCGACGAGGTCTACGGCACCTGCGAGGGCTCCTTCGCCGAGTACGCCTCCGTGCGCCCGGACCGGCTCGCCCCCAAGCCGACGAACCTGACCTTCGAGCAGGCGGCGGCGGTCCCCATCTCGGCGCTGACCGCGCTGCAGGCCGTGCGGGACAAGGCCCACGTCCAGCCCGGGCAGAAGGTGCTGGTCATCGGCGCGTCGGGAGGCGTGGGCACGTTCGCCGTGCAGATCGCCAAGGCCTTCGGCGCCGAGGTCACCGGCGTGTGTAGCACGGCCAAGGTCGACCTGGTCCGGTCCCTCGGCGCCGACCACGTCATCGACTACACGCACGACGACGTCGCAGACCGGGAGCACCGCTACGACGTGATCCTCGACATCGGCGGCACTCGCCGCCTGTCACACCTCCGCCGAGCCCTCACCGAGCGGGGAAGGCTGGTCATCGTCGGAGGCGAGACCGATGGCCGGCTGCTGGGCGGGAGCGACCGCCAGATCCGGGCGATCCTGCTGTCGCCGTTCGTGAGCCAGAAGCTGGGCACCCTCGTCTCGTCGGAGAACGCCGACGACCTGACGGCTCTCCGGGAGCTCATCGAGGCGGGGAAGGTGGCGCCGTCCATCGACAAGACGTACCCCCTGAGCGACGCGCCGGCGGCCGTCCGGTACGTGATCGACGGTCACGCCCGGGGCAAGGTCGTCATCGCCGTGTAGCCGTCGATGCGACCTCGCTTCGGGGTCAGCATCCTTCAAGGCATAAAGTATGCTGACGTTGCTATCATGGTCCGATGAGCCGAACGACCATCGACCTTGACGATGAAAAGTTGGCCGCAGCCGCCCGCGAACTGGGCACCACCAGCAAGGTCGAGACCGTGAACGCCGCGTTGGCCTACGTGGCCGAGCGCCGACGGCGCGCCGAGGCATTCGACAACCCGTTGATCTGGGGCAGTCCCGATCTTGCCGATCCGCAGGTCCGGGCCGAAGCCCGTCGTTGATCCCCGGCGGCCTGTACCTCGCCGACACCAGTGCGCTGGCTCGGATCGGCCATCCGCCGGTGCAGGTCGAGTTGGACCGTCTCGGGCGCCAGGGTCTTCTCGCGACGTGTGCAACCGTCGATCTCGAGGTGCTCTACTCCGCCCGCAGCCCCGCTGAATATGCCGAGATCGCCCGACAACGCGACTACGGCTTCACCGACCTTCCGCTGCACGCTGAGATCGGGCGCCGCGCCCGCGCTGTCCAGGCTGAGCTCGCCCGAAGGAGTCAGCACCGTGCCGCCGGCGTCGTCGATCTTCTGACGGCTGCCGTCGCCGAGCACCATGCCGCCGTCGTGCTTCATTACGACCGCGATTTCGACCACATCTCAGCAGTGACCGGTCAGCAGACCCGGTGGATCGTCCCTCCTGGAGACGCAGGATGACCTCGATCAGTCGGCGGGGCGTGACCAGGGTGTTTGGGGCCGGGCCTGGCGGACGCCGTCGACGTCGACGTCGACCCGCTCGTCGTAGAAGCACACCCGCCCCCTGACGGCCTCGCCCTCCCGCCGCACCGCGTCGCCCTCGTAGGTCCACGCCACGTCGGGGACGACCGTGTCGCCCACCCTGGCCGACCAGTGGACGGCCGTGCCCTTGTAGGCGCACTCGGTGACGGTCTCGCTGCGCTCGATGTGCTCCAGGCGGACGTCGTGGAGGGGGAAGTAGTAGCGGATGGGCAGGCCGGTCTCGTAGAGGGCCTTCACGCCGGTGGACTCGGCCAGCACCTGGCCGCCGAGGCTGACCTTGATCTCCCGCAACGTGGAGACGGTGTCCATGCGGTGGTAGGGGTCGCGAGGGTGGACGAAGACCTGCTCGTCCTCCTCGTACCAGGCCTCCACCGAGTCCCACGGGATCGTCACGTAGCCGTCGACGTGCGGTTCCGGCGCGGCCTCGGCGGCGACATCCTCACGGGGGAAGGCGAAGTGGGGGAGAGTCCGGCTCTCGTACACGAGCATCACCCGCTCGCTGTCGGCCACGTTCAGCCCGTCGACGACCGCCCTGACCCGGCGGGGGAACGGCTCGACGAACACCACGTGGGCCGGCGGCTCGAAGTCGAAGATGCCGGACGGCTGGTGGCCGAACGGACCGTGTCCCATGGTCAGCGTCATGGGCCCATTCTGGACCCGCCGCCCCGGCTCGTGCTCGGACGGTCACCCATGGTTTCAATCACTGGCAGCGCAGTGATCCGGCGCGTTCGGGGCGAGATCACGGCGCTACCGAGGATGCGAACGCGAGAAACTCCCTAGACGTCGCGGGCCGAGGTCACGACCTCCACCAGGGCGGGGCCGTCGGTGACCGCCATCGCCTCCTCCAGCGCCGGGCGGAGCTGGTCGGGCTCGGTGACCCGCCAGCCCTGCGCCCCGCACAGGCGGGCGAACTGGGCGAAATCGGGATTGACAAGGTGGGTCTGCCAGACCGGGCGCAGGGCTCCCACCTGCTCCTTGGAGATCTTGCCCAGCTCGCTGTTGTTGAGCAGGACGTGGGTGATCGGCATGTTGTGGCGGACGGCCGTGGTGACCTCGGCCAGGTACTGCCCGAACCCGCCGTCGCCGCTGACCGAGACGACCTTGCGCCCGGTGCCGCGGGTCGCCGCCCAGGCTCCCATCGCCGCCGGGAAACCGAAGCCGATCGATCCCAGATACCCGGACATCACCACCGTCTGGCCCCGGCGGGTCTCGAAGTACCGGCCGAACGAGTAGGTGTTGTTGCCGACGTCGACGGCGATCACCGCGTCCTCGGGGACGACCTCGCCCAGCTCGGCAAAGACGTGGGCCGCGTGCATCCTGCCCCGGCCGTCGGTGAGCAGGCTCCTCGTGGCCTTCTCCAGGCGCCACCGCCGCCACTGCTTGGCCACCGACTCCCGCTGGGCGGGGTGGTCGGCGGCGGGGATGGCGTCGCGCAGCAGCTGGAGGGTGCGGCCGATCTCGCCCCACAGGGGCACGGTGACGGGGTGGAACTTGCCCAGCATCATCGGGTCGAAGTCGACCTGGATGGTCGGGACGTAGGTGGCGATGCCGGTGTGGTCGGAGAAGGATGCGCCGAGCACGAGCAGGCAGTCGCTGCGGCCCATGTGGATGGACGCCACCGGGATGCCGGACCGCCCGAGCACGCCGCAGGCCAGCGGATGGTCGTCGGGCACCAGACCCTTGGCCTTGAACGTGGTGATGATCGGCGCGTCGACGTGCTCGGCGAAGGCGAGGATCTCGTCGCAGAAGCCGCGCGCGCCGTTGCCGGCCACGATCACCGGCTTCTGTGCCTTCGACAGGAGCTCGACGGCCCGGGCCAGCTCGTCCTCCGGCGGCGCGATCTGTTGCGACGCGACCCGTCCGGCCTTCGGGCGGGCCACCGGCTTCTCCGACCCCGGGGAGCTCCTGGACCTCGTCGGGGAAGATCAGGTGGGCGACGTCGCGCTCCACCAGGGCGTGCTTCATGGCCAGGGCGGCCAGCTCGGTGGCGTTCTCGGGCCTGAGGACGGTCTGGCTCCATTTGGCCACCGGCTTGAACGCCGAGGCCAGGTCGACCTCCTGGAACGTGCCCGGACCGATGACCTGGCTCTTGACCTGGCCGGTCAGGGCGACGATCGGCACCCTGTCGACCTTTGCGTCCCACAGGCCGGTGAGCAGGTTGGTGGCGCCCGGCCCGGCGATGGTGAGGCAGGCGGCGGGGCGGCCCGAGACCTTGGCGTAGCCGGAGGCGGCGAAGGCGGCGGCGCCCTCGTGGCGGATGCCGACATAGACGATCCGGCCGTCCTCCTCGGCCTTGCGCAGGGCGTCGGCCAGGCCCAGGTTGGAGTGGCCGACCATGCCGAAGACGGTGTCGAGGCCCCACTCGCACAGCACGTCGACCATCTGGTCCATCAGCGAGACGCGGTCCTCGTGCACGGGAAGCTCGACGTAGAGGCCGTCGGCCCGCTCGTCGACGGCGTAGGCGGTGGCGCCGTCGCTGAACCCCGGCGGCGGCTTGCCGGAGGCGGGGTCGTACTCGTAGGCGTGCCACGGGCAGATGACGTAGCCGTCGGCGATCTGGCCGTCGCCGAGGGGCCCGCCCTGGTGGGGGCAGTGGTTGTCGAGGGCGCCGTAGCCGGCGGCGGTGCGGGTGAGGCAGATGGCCCGGCCGGCGGCGACGACGGTGGTGATGCGACCCTCCTCCAGCCCGCCATCTCCCAGGTCACTCGGGTCGACCTTGACCCACGCAGTTTCGCTCCCGTTCGGCTCGCTCATTGGCGCAACAGCTCCTTTCCGTGTCGGAGGAACTCCAGGGGGTCGGCGCCGCCGAGGATCGCCGAATAGGGGAGCGAGGCGCCGAAGGGCTCGTTCCAGAAGGCGCCCTCCCTCGGTTCCCACGGGCCGATGTAGAGGTAGGGCTCGGGATGGCCGTCGTCGCCCGGCGATCCGCCGAAGTTGGCCCGACCGCCGTCGGGGCCCAGGTCGACAGCCAGGTCGAAGTGTTCGGGCCACAGCTGGACCCGAGCGGGCGAGTCGGCGTCCGCGTCGGCCTCCGCCCGCAGCTGTTCCAGGAGCGAGGCGCAGAAGCCGAACCAGTCACCGACGGCCCGGGCCGCCACGGGGTCGATGGTGAGGGGAGCGTCGGGGTCGTCGGGTGTCATGGGCGTGTAGACGCCGGTCTCGACGCCCACCGGCACCCCGACGAACTCGGCGGCCTGGCGGAGGGTGGCGGGCCGGAGCCGTCGGTCGTCGAGCCGGTTGACGGTGAGCCGGTTGTCGGTGGCGACGAGGTCGCCGTCCTCGACCCGCACCTGGCGGTCGCCGAAGAACGGCGTGCCGAAGCCGCGGTAGGTGTAGCGCAGGCCGATCTTGCCGTTGACCGCGTGCCGGGCGGGCGCCACGATCCGCTCGGCGAGGGCGTGGAGGGCGAGGCGGGTGACACCGAAGTCGGGCGTCAGCGGCCGGAGCGGCCGTCGCACCAGCCAGCGGTCCTCGCACCAGGCCCGCAGCGCAGGGTCGCCGGACTCGTCGCACACGTCGGCCCAGGTCCGGGAGTCGGCCCTGGCGACCGGCGCCACCTCGCCACCGGCCACCGGGTCGTCGGCGAAGAACGGCGGCTCGTCGACGCCAGGGGGCGACGGCTCCAGCACCCGCACGTCGTGCGCGCCGCCGATCCTCTCCCTCGCCTCGAGCCGGGCGTTCCTCACTCCCGCATTGTCCTGCAACACAGCGGGCTGTTACGCCGCGTAACGAATGTCACGCAGCGGACAGGATGGGTAGGACAGGCTCGGGGTAGGAGGACCTAGGCGGAAGGGGATGACCGTGCCGACGAGCGTTGCCATGCTGAGCCACGAACTGGCGGTGGAGCACGCCATTCGGCGCGGGTTCGGACCGCCCCGGCCGACCCAGGAGCGGGTCGGCATCGAGATCGAGCTGCTGGCGATGGGGCCGGACGGCCGGCGGGCTCGGCACGACGTGGTGTCCAAGGCGGCGGCGTCGGTGGGGGAGCTCCCCAGCGGGACTCTCATCACCTTCGAGCCCGGCGGCCAGCTGGAGCTGAGCACGGCTCCTGCCGCCGGCGTCGACGCCGCCTGCGCAGCCCTGGCCGGCGACCTGGCGGTTGTCGGCGACGCCTTGGCCAGGGAGTCGATCGTGCTGGTGGCGTCCGGGCTCGATCCGGCCGCCGACGTGCAGCGGGTGATCCACGCGCCGCGCTACGAGGCCATGGCCGCCTACTTCGACCCCCAGGGCGACGCCGGCCACACCATGATGTGCGCCACCGCCGGGCTCCAGCTCAACCTCGACCTGGAGGTCGACCCGTGGTTCCCGGCCCGGCGGTGGCGGCTGTCGCACCTGCTGGGACCGATGATGGCCGCCGCCTTCGCCAACTCGCCGCTGGCCGGAGGACGCCCCAGCGGGTGGAAGTCGACCCGGCTGGCCACGTGGTGGCGGCTCGACGGCAGCCGCAGCCAGAGCGTCGGCGGCGTCGGCGGTCCCGGCGCCGGCCGCTCGGCGTGGGGCGCCTACGTCATGGACGCCAGGGTCATGCTGATCAGGACCAGCGGGGAGTTCGTCCCGGTCCACGAGCCGATGACGTTCGCCGACTGGGTCCGCCACGGCCACCCGCTCGGCTACCCCACGCTCGACGACCTCGACTACCACCTCACCACCCTGTTCCCGCCGGTGCGGCCCAGGGGGTGGCTCGAGCTGCGCATGCTCGACAGCCTGCCGGCGCCGTGGTGGACCGTCCCGGTGGCGGTGGCCACCGCCCTCCTCTACGACCCGTCGGCCGCCGAGGCTGCGGGATGGGCGGTGCTGGCGGCGCAGGGCAACGCCGACCTGTGGGTGGAGGCGTCGCGCCAAGGCCTCGACCATCCCGACCTGGCCAACTCGGCCCGGGCCTGCTTCCGCATCGCCCTCGACGCCATGCCCCGGATTGGCGTCGGCCGGGCGACGATGGACACCGTCGCCGCCTACGTCGACCGCTACGTCGACAGGGGCCGCTGCCCGGCCGACGACGTGCTCCACCACTGGCACCGCACGGGGGCGACCTTCCTGCCCGGCGCGCTGTCGTCGCCGGTGCCGTCGACGACGGCGATCTGGCCCTAAAGGTCGGCCAGGGCCGGCTGCAGCTCCGACTGCCAGAACCGGAAGAACCCGCCCTGGTCGGGGCCGATCTGGTGGAAGTAGAGGTGGTCGTAGCCGGCGTCGAGGTACTCCCGCACCGAGTCGAGGACCTTGCCGACGTCGGGGCCGCACGGGATGGGGCCGACGACCTGGTCCTCGGTCAGCATCTCGGCCGCCTGCTCGAAGTGGTTCCACGTGGGTAGGTCCTGGGCCAGCTGGCCCTGGATGCCGGCGTTGGGCCACACCGTGTGCACCGTCTTGCGGGCGTCGGAGGGGTCCTCGGCCCAGCACAGGTCCATCTGGGCGTACATCGGTCCCTTGCCGCCGGCCTCGGCGAAGCGGGCGACGATCTCCTTGTCGGGCGACGTCCCCCAGTAGCCGTCGCCGACGCGGGCGGCGAGGGAGGCGGCCTTGGGCCCGAAGGCGGACACGATGACCGGGATGGGCGTGGCGGGCGGGTCGAACAGCCTGGCCCGCTCCACCTCGTAGAACCGGCCCCGGTGGTCGACGGTATCGCCCGTCCACAGCGAGCGGATGACCTCGATCGCCTCCTCCAGCATCTCCAGGCGCACAGGCGCCGGCTGCCAGCGGGTGCCGACGATGTGCTCGTTGAGGGCCTCACCGGTGCCCAGGCCGAGAAAGAAGCGGTCGTCGAACAGGAGCGACGTCGTCGCCGCCGCCTGGGCGACGATCGCGGGGTGGATGCGGACGGTGGGGCACGTCACGCCCACGCCGACCTCGATCTGCTCGGTGGACGCGGCGATGGCACCGAGCACGGACCAGACGAACGGGCTGTGGCCCTGGGCGCCGACCCACGGGTGGAAATGGTCGGAGATCGACACGAAGTCGAAGCCCAGGTCCTCCGCTCGCCCGGCGTTGGCGACCAGCTCCTGGGGGGCGTGCTCCTCGCTCGAGAGGGTGTAGCCGTACTTGATCGTGGTGGTGGCGGCCATAGGCGCGGTGTACCCACGGGTGGTTCCGGGCGACACGCATGGGTACCGTCGAGTCATGGCTCCCGACCAGCCCACGCTCGACCAGCAGCCCAGCCACGAGAGGGTGGTGGAGGCCACCGCCGCCACCGAGGAGACGATGCGCCCGCAGACGGTGCCGGTGAACGTCTACGAGACCAGCGAGGCGCTGGTGATCGTCGCCCCGCTGCCGGCCGTCACGGCCGACGACGTCACCATCGAGCTGCACGCCGAGTGCGTGAGGTTCTGGGCCCGCCTGCGCAGCGCCGGTCCCCGCGACTACCTGGTGCACGAATGGGACTACGGCGGCTACGAGCGCGAGGTCGACCTGCCCGACGGCTACGGCAGCGCCGTCGAGGCGTCGCTGGCCAACGGCCAGCTGGCCATCAGGGTCCTGAAGGGCGGGTCCTCGGCCCCGATCACGGTCAAGCCGCGCTCGCCCGGCTGACCGGGGTTAGGAGAGCGGTGGGTCCTGGCACACATGGGGCTGTCCGGTGTCGGGCGGCTCGGTGCGGGGGTACGGCTCGGTGAACCCGGAACCGGGGTCGGACGTGGTGAGGTAGCGGACGACGGCGCTGGCCAGCGCCTCCCCCTCCACCTTCTGCACGTCGGGACGGGCCAGCAGCGCGGCCTCGGGGGGGTTGGACATGAACGCCGCCTCGGTCAGGACGCTCACGACCGATCCGGGGCGGCGGAGCATGGCGTAGTAGTCGCCCTGCTGGCCCTGGCGGTACTTGACGCCGGCGTCGGTGTCGGAGACCCAGGCCACGTCGTAGGCGGACAGGGCCGCGACGATCTCCTCGTAGAGCAGCCCGGCCAGTCGCTTCGAGTCGGGGGAGGCGATCTGGTAGAAGATCTCCGACCCTGGTCCCGGGCGGGGCCCGTCGGGATCGGCGTTGTGGTGGACGGACACGAAGGCGCGGGGTTGTATCGCCCGGGCGATCTCGGCCCGGGGTAGCAGGCCCAGCTCGTAGTCGGCGGTGCGGGTCAGCAGCACCGTGTAGCCGGCCGCCTCCAGCGCCGTCTTGGCCTCGCGTGACACCCCCAGGTTGACCTCGGCCTCCCGCAGCCCGCCGGGCGAGATGGCACCCGGCTCGACGCCCCCGTGGCCGGGGTCGAGGACGACGTCGACGTGGGCGATGGGAGAGCCGTCGGCGACCGACGCCGTGCGGTTGCAAGGAGTGCGGACCTGCCATCGACCGTCGGCGTCGTCGAAGGCGATGACGGGCACGACCACGCCCGACGGCGTGATGACGGCTTTGGCCTCGCTCCGGGTGGGGGCGATGGCCGCCGTCGTGGTGGGGGCCGCCGTATTGGGGGTCGGGGCGGTGGTGGTCGTGGCGGTGGTGGTTGGGGCCCGGCCGAGGACCGCGGGTTGGGGGTCGCCGGCACCACACGCGGCCGCCAGCACGAGCGTGGCGACGGCGGCCAGCCGGGCGGCGGCTCGAAGGCGATGTAGCAGGACAGGCAAGGCCACACGTCGATGGTGGCACCGTTTTCGCGGCGGACTGTCGCGCTTGGGACGGAACAGGCAGAATGCGCAAATGGAAATCCTCTGGCTCATCGTTTCGCTAGTCATCACCGGGCTGATCGTGGGTGCGCTGGCGCGGCTCGTCATACCCGGCCCCAACCCGATGTCCATCGGGATGACGATTCTCGTGGGGATCGGCGGCGCCTTCATCGGCGGCACCATCGGCGCGCTGCTGAGCCTGCCCTCGCTGATCGTCATCATCCTCGAGATCGCGGGCGCCGCCGCCATCGTCTACTTCATGCAGCGGCGGCCCATCCGACGCTGACGGTGGCGCTGTCCGACCAGGACGCCGACTTCCTGAAGGACCATCACGGGGCGGCGATGATCACGGTCGGCGCGGACGGGATCGCCAAGGTGGCGCGGGTGGCGGTCGCGCTGGTGGACGGGAGGCTGTGGAGCAGCGGCTCGCAGGATCGGGTCAGGACGAAACGGCTGCGCCGGGACCCGCGCTGCACCCTGTTCGTCCACGATCCCTCGTTCGCGTGGCTGGGACTGGAGACGACGGTGACCATCCTCGACGGGCCGGACGCCCCGGAGCTGAGCGTTCGGTTGTTCCGGGAGATGCAGGGCCGGCCGAGCGGCCCGCTGGGCTGGTTCGGCGGCGAGCTCGAGGAGGAGGACTTCCTACGGACGATGGTCGACGAGCGGCGCCTGATCTACGAGTTCGAGGTCCATCGCTCGTACGGGATGCGGTGACGTGGAGCAGCGGCTCAGCCTTGTGACCCTGGGTGTCCTCGATCTGCGGCGGGCACGGGATTTCTACGAGGCGCTCGGCTGGCGGAGCGATGCCGGGGCCGATGACGACGTCGTGTTCTTCCAGGCCGGCGGGATGATCGTGGCGCTGTGGGACCGGGCCGCGCTGGCCGAGGACTCCACTGTCGGCGACGGCGGGGGGTGGGGTGGCATGACCCTCGCCTACAACACCCGGTCGGCGGAGGAGGTGGACGCGGTCGTGGCCGAGGCCCGCGCCGCCGGCGCGACGATCGGGAGGGAGCCCGGTCCCACGTTCTGGGGTGGGTACTCGGCGGTGTTCCTCGACCCCGACGGCCACCCGTGGGAGGTGGCCCACAATCCGTTCTGGACCATCGGCGACGACGGATCGGTGACACTGCCCACGTAGTGCGGCGGCAAGCCCAACAAACTGGGGCGACACAGTCGCGGCATGCGCGACCCTGTGACCCCAGTTCGCCGGATCAGAGCCGCCGGGCGGCGAGGATGCGCTCGAGGAACTTCCGGGTCTCGGGTTGGTCGGGTTGGGAGAAGATGCGCCCGGGAGGGCCTTCCTCGACGATGCGACCCTCGTGGAGGAACGCCACCCTGGTGGAGATCTCGCGGGCGAAGCCCATCTCGTGGGTGGCGAGGATCAGCGTCATCCCCTCCGCCACCAGCTCCCGCACCATGTCCAGGACCTCGCCCACGAGGGCGGGGTCGAGGGCGCTGGTGATCTCGTCCAGCAACATGAGCCGGGGCTGCATGGCGAGCGCCCGCACGATCGCCACCCGCTGCTGCTGGCCCCCCGACAGGCGGTCGGGGTACTCGTCCCGCTTCTCCAGCAGCCCGATCCGATCGAGCAGCCGGTCGGCCCTGGCCTCGGCGGCGGCTTTGTCCAGGCCGAGCACCCGGCGGGGCGCCAACGCCACGTTGGCAACCACCGTCATGTGGGGGAAGAGGTTGTAGTTCTGGAACACGATGCCCACCGAGCGCCGCATGCGGTTGAGGGCGGCGTCGTCCTGGATGACGCGGATGCCGGCCACCGTGACCGTCCCGGCGTCGAGGGGCTCCAGCCCGTTGATGCAGCGCAGCAGGGTCGACTTGCCGGACCCCGACGCCCCGATGAGGGAGATGGCCTCGTGCTCGCCGACCACGAGGTCGATCCCTCGCAGCACCGCGTTGGAGCCGAACCTCTTCTCGGCGCCGACGATCTCCACCAGCGGCCCGGCGGGTGGCCCGGGCGGCCCGATGGAGGCGGCGGTGGCGGCGACGGTGTCGTCAGCCCCGCTCAACCGACCCGCATCCTCTGCTGGTCCCGCTTCAGCATGTAGTCGGTGAGGCGGGCCATCGGGATGGTGATGATGACGAAACAGAGCCCGAGGCCCACCATCGGCGACAGGTTGAACTTGTTGCCCGAGTAGATGCGGGCCCGGTTGAATCCCTCCAGAAGGCCGATGACCGAGACCAGGGCGGTGTCCTTCTGCAGGCCGATGAAGTCGTTGAGCAGCGGCGGGATCACCCGGCGCACGGCCTGGGGCACGACGACGAACCGCATGGTCTGGCGGTGGGTCAGCCCCAGCGACCGGGCGGCGGCCGCCTGGCTCCAGTGCACGCTCTCGATGCCGGCCCGGTACACCTCGGCCACGTAGGCGCCGTAGACGAGGGTCAAGGCCAGGACGCCCAGCTGGAACAACGTCATGTCGCTGACCAGCGGCAGCCCGGACAGCGGCAGGCCGAACCCGATCAGGTAGATCGTCACGATCGCCGGCAGGCCCCGGAACAGGTCGACGTAGGTGACGGCGAGGAAGCGGGCCGGGGCTGCCGCCCGTCCGGGAAGCGACCGCACCAGGGCCACCGCCAGCGCCCACACCAGCACCAGCGCCTCGGCCACCATGAACAGCCGCACGTTGAGCCAGAAGCCCTTGAGGACGGTGGGGAAGCTGTCGGCGAGGAAGGTCCAGTTGAAGAACGTCTGCTGGACCTTCTTCAGATCGGACCACGACGACGCGATCGCCCCGACGATGGCCACGGCGACCACCACACCCACGACGATCGCCACGGTCCGTCGACCCCGGTCGGGCGAGGGCGACCCCAGGTCGTCGTGCTCGCCGGCGAGATAGTCGGCGACGAGTGGGCCGCCGACGGGTGGGCCGCCGACGGGTTGGATCGGGGCGCCCGGGGGGCCGATCCCGGAGCCCTCCGGGACGGGCGCGGGATCCCCTCCGCGCGCGGACGTCGCTCATTGGTGCACCATCGCTTCGGATGGTGCACCAATGAGAACCGTGACATCCGGCCTCGGGCCGGACGAAGCGCACCACATTGGTTCGCCAAATGAGTTTGGCGCCTGCGGCTCGCTCACGTCACCTTTACGTAGGGCACCTTCGTCGGGTCGGCGCCGAACTCCGGTGTGAGGAACTCGGCGGCCAGGCGGTCGAGGGTGCCGTCGTCGCGCATGGCCGTGAGCTGCTCGTTGATCACGCGCAGGAGGGACGAGCCCTTGGCCAGCACCGCCCCGTAGGCCTCGCCCGACGCGAACTGCCCCACGACGGTGAACGGCGAACCGGGTTGGGCGGCCTGGCCCAGGACGATGGCGGTGTCGAGGAGGACGGCGTCGACCTGCTTGGCCTGCAGGGCGGTGAACGCCTGGGTGGTCTCGCCGTAGACCCTCGTCTCCTTGGCCGGCTTCACGACGGTGTCGAGGAACGTCTGGCCCGTCGTGCTCTGCTGCACGCCCCACTGGAGGCCCTTGGCCGCCGCCAGGTCGGGTACCTGGGTGCCCTGGTTCACGAGGATGCCCTGGTCGGAGGCGAAGTAGGGGACGGAGAAGTCGACGATCTTGGCCCGGTCGTCGGTGATCGTCACCTGGGAGAGGGCGATGTCGAATCCCTGGGCCTGGCCGGCGACGAGGGCGTCGAAGGAGACGTTCTCCACCCTCACGCCCTTGGACAGGCCGAGCCGGCGGGCGATGTCCTTGGCGATGCCGTACTCATAGCCGCCGCTGATCGACGACGGGTCGTCGCCGGTCCAGAAACCCGGCGCCGGCAGGTTGGAGGCGACGGTGAGGGTGTCGGCGTTCACCAGCGTGAGCCCGCCTGGGCCAGTGGTGGTCTTGTCGTCGCTGCCGCAGGCGCTCAGCCCGACCAGCATCGTCGCCGACACCACGAGGGACACGATGACCTTGCGCATTGGCGGCCTCCCTGGCTTCTGTTGGAATGTACAGCAGCACGGCGGACCTGCGGCCTTGACCTCGGCGAAACCTCCCATTCACTTTTGGGTAGCAAGATCGGTGCAATGAAAGTGCGCGTCGGGTGTGAGTTCGTCTACGAGTCGGCGGTGGAGACCCCGTCGGTGTGGCAGGTGCGGGCCCGTCCCGAGGAACGGGTCGTGTCGGAACGGTGGACCACCGACCCCGAGGTGCCGGTCAGCCGCTACACCGACAGCTTCGGCAACCTGTGCGACCGCCTGACCCTGCCTGCGGGCTCGCTGAAGATCACCTACGACGCTCTCGTCCAGGTCCGGCCGGGTACCGACCCGGTGAACACCGAGGCGGTCCAGGTCCCGGTCGACCAGCTTCCCGACGAGGCGCTGATGTTCCTTCTCCCCAGCCGGTTCTGCCTGTCGGACCTGCTGTTCGACGACGCCTGGAAGCTCTTTGGCGACACCGCGCCCGGGTGGGCACGGGTGCAGGCGGTCTGCGACTGGGTCCACCACAACACCACCTTCCGCTACGGGGGGAGCCAGGCGTTCACCTCGTCGCTCGACACCTACCAGTGCCGCGAGGGCGTCTGCCGCGACTTCGCCCAGCTGGCGGTGGCCTTCTGCCGAAGCCTGAACATCCCAGCCCGCTACGTCTTCGGCTACCTGCCCGACATAGACGTGCCCCCGCCCCACGCGCCGATGGACTTCTGCGCCTGGATGGAGGTCTACCTGGGTGACCGCTGGTGGACGTTCGACCCCCGCAACAACACCCCCCGCACCGGGCGGGTGCTGATCGGGCGCGGGCGGGACGCCACCGACGTGGCCATGGTCACCACGTACGGGGCACCGGTGCTGGCGTCCATGATCGTGCGGGCCGACCCCGCGTGACGCCGTCGCCGGAGCCGGCGGCCAGCGCTCCGGGCGCCGACGCGCCAGGTGCTGGCGCAGGACCGACGGCCGGGCACCTCCAGGCCGTCGCCGAGCCCGGCACGCTGGCCGAGGCGGTAAGGACCGACCTCGACTGGGTGGGTCGGGTGCTTGGCGAGTCGCTGGGCCGGCTCGAGGGGCCCGACCTGTGGCCGTTGGTGGAGGAGATAAAGGAGGCCAGCAGGACGTCCTGGAAGCCGGGTCGCGAGGGCGACGCCAGGCGCGCCGGGCCCGGGGACGGCACCGACGGCACCGGGGCCAACCGGCTGCCCGAGGTGCTGGCGGGTGTGGACCTGCCCACCGAGATCCTCCTGGTGCGAGCGTTCTCGGCCTACTTCCACCTCGCCAACGTGGTCCAGCAGGTCCACGAGGCCCGCCGCCTGGACAGTCAGGCCGAGCACGGGGACCGGCTGGTGTCGCTGGTCGACAGGATCGCCAGCGAGCGGCCTCCCCAGGCCCTGATCGAGTCGGTGATCCGGCGCATGGAGATGCGGCCGGTGTTCACCTCCCACCCCACCCAGGCCGCCCGCCGGTCGGTGCTGACCAAGATGCGCCAGGTGCGGGAGCTGCTCCAGTCCGGGCCCGGAGCGCCAGGGCCCGAGCGCGACCGTAGGGAGCGACGCTTCACCGAGGTGGTCGAGCTGCTCTGGCAGACCGACGAGCTGCGGGGCGGGCGACCCGAGCCGGCCGAGGAGGCGGCATCGACCCTGTATCTGCTCCAGGAGCTGTTCCACGACGTCGTCCCCGACCTGCTCGACGACCTCGACCAGCAGCTGAAGCGCCTGGGCGTGGAGCTGGCTCCCACCGCCCGCCCCCTCCGGTTCGGCACCTGGGTCGGCGGCGACCGCGACGGCAACCCGTCGGTCACGCCTCAGGTCACCCTCGACGTCCTGAGCCTGCAGCACGAGCGGGCGGTCAACTTCCTGCTGGGGGCCGTAGGCGACCTGCTGGGCGACCTGAGCGCCTCCAGCCGGATCGTGGACGTGTCCGACCCGCTCCTCGGCAGCATCGAGGCGGACAGGACGGCTATGCCGGAGGTCTTCGAGCAGTCCCAGCGCCTCTACGCCGAGGAGCCGTACCGGCTCAAGTGCGCCTTCATCCGCCAGAAGCTGCTGAACACCACTATCCGGGCCGCCGGCCGCAGCCCGCACGTCCCCGGCCTCGACTACACCGACCGCCGCCAGCTGATCGACGACCTGGCGGTGATGAGGGAGTCGTTGCAGCAGAACCGGGGCGGTGCCGCGGCGGCGGGCGTGGTGAGCCGGCTGATCCGTACCGTTGCCGCCTTCGGGCTGTACCTGGCCACCATGGACGTGCGCGAGCACTCGGCCAGGCACCACGAGCTGCTGGCCCAGCTGTTCGACGGCTTGGGCGAGCTGCCCGTCGCCTACGGCAAGCTCGAGCGTGGGGAGCGCTTCCACCTGCTGGCGCGCGAGCTGGGCAGCCGCCGGCCCCTGCTGGCACCGACGACCGTGCTGCCGCCGGAGCCGGCCAGGACCATGGCGGTGTTCAGCGCCATACGCGTCGCCCTCGACAATTACGGCGACGAGATCGTCGAGAGCTACATCGTCTCCATGACCGGCGGCGCAGACGACGTGCTGGCCGCCACCGTCCTGGCCCGGGAGGCAGGCCTGGTCGACGTGCCCCGCGGCGTGGCGAGGATCGGCTTTGTCCCGCTGCTGGAGACGATCGACGAGCTGCGTCGGGCCGGCGAGATCCTCGACGACCTGCTGAGCGACCCGTTCTACAGGGAGCTGGTACGGCTCCGGGGCGACGTCCAGGAGGTGATGCTGGGCTACTCGGACTCCAACAAGGACGCTGGCATCACCACCTCGCAGTGGGAGATCCACCGGGCCCAGCGCCGCCTCCGCGACGTGGTCCAGCGCCACGGTGTCCTGCTGCGCCTGTTCCACGGGCGCGGCGGCACGGTGAGCCGGGGAGGCGGACCGGCCCAGGAGGCGATCCTGGCTCAGCCGTTCGGCACCCTCGAGGGCCAGATGAAGGTCACCGAGCAGGGCGAGGTCATCGACGAGCGCTACGGGTCGCCGACCCTCGCCCGCCACAACCTGGAGACGATGATGGCGGCGGTGCTGGAGGCGTCGCTGCTGCACCGGGAGTCGCGACAGCCGCCCGAGGTGCTCGACCGCTGGGACGCGGCGATGGACAACTTGTCGGACGCCTCCTTCCGCAAGTACCGCTCGCTGGTCGAGGCGTCGGGCATCGTCGACTACTTCATGCAGGCCACCCCGGTCACCGAGCTGGCCGACCTCAAGATCGGCTCGCGGCCTGCGTCACGTCCGGAGGAGGGTGAGGGGCTGTCGTCCCTGCGGGCCATCCCGTGGGTCTTCGGGT
The DNA here is from genome assembly GCA_963825765.1 of uncultured Acidimicrobiia bacterium. Taxonomy (GTDB): domain Bacteria; phylum Actinomycetota; class Acidimicrobiia; order Acidimicrobiales; family AC-14; genus CAWGUU01. Next base: position 275,552 of record CAWGUU010000003.1, on the reverse strand, counting down.
GGACCCAGTCCCGCCAGATCGTCCCGGGCTGGTTCGGACTGGGGACGGGACTGGCCCAGGCGCGGGCCGAGGGCTTCTCCGACGCCCTCGACGAGATGCACGACTCGTGGCACTTCTTCCGCACGTTCGTCTCCAACATCGAGATGACCCTGGCCAAGACCGACATCGGCATCGCCGCCCACTACGTGCGGGCCCTCGTCGACCCGTCCCTCCACCACCTGTTCGACACCATCGTCGAGGAGTACGAGCTCACCGTCCACCAGGTGCTGTGGCTCACCGGCGACGCCCGGCTGCTGGCCCGCCAACCCGAGCTGCAGCGCAACCTGGAGGTCCGCAAGGCCTACCTCGACCCGCTCTGCCACCTCCAGGTCGGGCTCCTGGCCCGGCTTCGGGCCTCGGACGACCCCCCGCCGATGCTGCGACGGGCCCTGCTCCTCACCGTCAACGGCATCGCCGCCGGCCTCCGCAACACCGGCTGACAACCCCAGCCCGAACTGGTGACGCAAAACCGCGCATGGCGCGGTCCTGTGTCACCAGTTGCCGAGGGGGGACCCGCGCTCAGGCGATGGGGTCGGCGACGTCGACCTTGTCGGCGGGGGACTGGCCCGAGTACGTGGCGTCGTAGGTCCAGTCGGGCTGCTTGTCGGCGTGGTGCTCGTCGAGCAGGGCGGCGTCGGCCTCGAGGTCGAGGATGGGAACGATCAGCTCGGGGTCGACGGCCGGCGCCCGCTGCTCGGCGTGGGCACGGACCTGCTCGGGGAAGAGGCGCAGGACGCTCTCGACCACGACCTGGTGCTGGGTGGCGAGGAAGCAGCGGGACTCGTCGGTGACGGTGCCGAGCCGCTCGGTGAGGACGTCGAGGTCGGTGGCGTCGGCCTTCGACTCGACGACCCGCTGGAGGAAGCCGGCGATGGCCAGGCCGTCCTGCTTGCACGGCGTGCACTGGCCGCAGGACTCGACGGCGAGGAACCGGGAGACTCCGGCCGCCACCGCCACCAGGTCGGTGGTGTCGTCGAAGACGATGAAGCCGGCGGCGCCGAGACCGGTGCCGGCGTCCTTCATGCCCTCGTAGCTCACAGGAGTGTCGAGCAGGTCGCCGGGGAGGAGGGCGTTGGCCACGCCGGACATGACGGCGCGGACCTGACGACCGGCCTTCATCCCACCCCCGACGGCGTCGATCACCTCCCACAGGGGCGTGCCCATGGCGAACTCGCCCACGCCGTGCTTGCGGGTGCGGCCGGTGATGGTGCAGACGATGGTGCCGGGCGACTCGTCGGTGCCGAGCGAGCGGAACCATTCCGGTCCCTCCACCACGATCGCCGGCACGTTGGCCAGGGTCTCGGTGTTGTTGACGAGCGTCGGTGCCGCGTCGGTGTCGGAGCCGGGGCCGGCCATCTCCTCGTCGGCCGCCGACTTGGTGTCGGGGCCCGACTCGTCGACGCCGTGGCGGAACGGGGGGGCGATGCGGGGGAACGGGTTGCGGCCGGCGACGACCTCCAGCAACGCGGTCTCCTCGCCGTACAGGTAGTGGGACGGTCCCTCCAGCACCTGGAGGTCGATGCCGTCGGCCCAGCCCGCGGCCCGCACCTCGTCGATGGCGCCGCGCACCCTGGCCAGCTCCTGGGTGAACGACGCCTTCAGGGCGACGATGACCGTGTCCGCGCCGACTGCGTTGGCCGCCACGAGCGCACCCTCCAGCACCTTGTACGGGTTGCGGCGAAGGATCGCCCGGTCCTTGAACGAGCCCGGCTCCCCCTCGGCGGCGTTGACCACGACGGTGGCCGGCGACGTGTCCGAGCGGTTCGCGGACACGGTCCGCCACTTCGTGCCGGTGGGGAACCCGGCGCCGCCACGGCCCCGCAGCCCCGACCGCTCGATCGCACCGATGACCCCTTCGGGCTCGGACTTGCGGGCCAGTCCGAGCGCGTTGCCGCCGCCCGCCGCCACGTAGTCCCCGAGTGTCTCCACGGGCGCGGCGTCAAGGATTCGGTGCTGGAAGGCGGCCATGGGGCGAGTATGCCCCCGGCCGTCGGCGGCTATCCAGACGCCGGGCTCAGCCGGGCCACGGGGCCGGCGCCTCGCCCGCCGCCTGGCGCACGAACTCGCGGAGGAACCAGCGGCGGAAGGCGAGGGCTTCGGGCGGCGTGGTGAGGGTCAACAGGTCGCCGGTCTGGCAGAACCGGTCGGCTTCGTCGAGGAGGTCGTCCAAGGCGGCGGCACCACGGGCCGCTTCCGGCGGCACGAGGTAGAAGAGGTCGAGGGTGGTGTCGCCCCTGGCCGCGGCCTCGGACAGCTCGGCCTCGGGCTGGGTGGTGAAGCCCGAGAAACGCGTGCGCAGCTCGTCGACCAGGGCCAGGAGGCGCGTCGGGACTTCGCCGCCGGTGTCCTGTCCTTTGATGAGGGCGAACTCGCGCATGAGCTCGTCGTTGTGCTCGGCCGCCTGCTGGTAGACGTCGACCGGCAGGCCCACGATGCGGATCTCGACCAGCTCGAGCATCAGCGGCTCCCAGTCACCCGGTTGCGGCCAGTCACCCGGTTACGGCCGGCGACGCGTCGGCGTGCTCGGCCCCGTTGGGAATGGCCAGGTCGAACCACACGAACTTGCCGTCGGCGGTGACGACGGTGCCCCAGTCGCGAGCCAGCTCGTCGACCAGAACCAGGCCGCGGCCGGTGCCCGACGTCGCCGAGTAGTGCCGGCGGGTCGCCGCCCCCGGGCCCCGGTCGTGGACCTCGACCGACACCCGTCCGGGCATCACCCTGACAACCACCTCGAGGTCGGTCCCCGCGTGGAGGATCGCGTTGGTCACCAGCTCGCTCACCAGCAGCTCGGCCATCCCGCACAACTCCGACGATCCGAGCTCCGCCAGCACCGAGCGGACGAACCGCCGGGCCTTGCCGGCGCTGGCCGGCACGCACGGGAACGACGTGCGCGATTCGGAGCCGACGCCCGCCATGGCCGTCACGCGCCGCCGGTCTCGGCGGTACAAGGCACGCGCAGGACCACGACCGCCATGTCGTCGCGCGGCTCGTCGTCCACGAAGGCGCGAGCTGCCTCCTCGATGGCGACGGCGATGGCCGGTGCCGACATTCCCCGGACCGAGCGCACCACGGTGGCCACGCCGTCCTCGTCGAAGAACCGCTTGCCCTCGTGCCGTTCGACGATCCCGTCGGTGAAGAACACGAGGACGTCGCCGGGACCCAGGTCCACGTCGACGTCGTGCAGGTCGAGGTCGACGCCGACGCCGAGCAGGCTGCCGGTCTTGCCGACCTCCTCGATCGAGCCGTCGGCGCGGACGAGCAGCGGGAGCGGGTGGCCGGCGATCGAGATGGTGACCGCCGCCCCGCCGGGCGTGCGCTCCACCACGGCCAGAGCGACCGTGCAGAACCGGGGCTCGCTCCGCTCCCAGGCGTCGAGCTCGCTGACCGGCGCCTCCGACAGCTCGCCGGCGTCGGCGCGTCGCAGCACCTCGTTGACGTGGGCCAGGATGGCGCTCGGCGCCGGCCCGTGGATGGCTTCGGACCGGATGGTGTTCCGGGTGAGGCCGGTCAGGGCGGCCGCCTCCACGCCCTTTCCCCGTACGTCGCCGACCACGACGGCCCACCGCGCTGCGGTCGACCGGGAAGACGTCGTAGAGGTCGCCACCCACCTGCACGCCCTCGCCGGCCGCGAGGTAGCGGGCGCCCACTTCGAGGCCGGGCATCACCGGTAGGCGGGCCGGCAGCAGGCAGGCCTGGAGCCGGCGGGCGATGCGGGAGCGGTCGTCGAACAGCAGCGCGTTGTCGATGGCGACGCCGGACCGCACCGCCAGCTCCTGGGCCAGCGACAGGGAGTCCTCCGAGAACGTGGCGCCCTTGTCGGTGGCCAGGGATATGGCGCCGAGCACACGTCCCCTTGCCCGGAGGGGGAACACGGCGGTGGCACCAAGGCCCACCCGGTTGATCAGGTCGCGCTGTTCGGGATCGGCCATGGTGGCCGTTACCAGCTCCTCGGTGATGCGGCGGTGGATCTCCGGCCGGCCGGTGCGGACGACCGCGCCGAGCCCGCTCTCGGCGTCGGGGTCGGGCGGGTAGCGGTCCAGTAGGTCGCGCACCAGGGCGAGCCGCCCCGGATCCACGTGGGCCACCGCCAGCGGCCGTATCCGACCGTCGTCGCGGACCAGGTGGACCGCGCACCAGTCGGCCAACCGGGGGACGGCCAGGTCGACGACCTGCGACAACGTCAGCTCGTAGTCGAGGAACGAGGCAAGTGTCGACGACGCTTCGGCCATGAAGGCGAGCCGGTCCTGGGTCTTCTCGGCCGCCAGGCGGGCTTCCTGCTCCGCCTCCATGGCGGCGCGGGTGACCTCGAAGAGCCGGGCCCGACGGAGGGAACCGGCGCAGAGGCTGCCCAGCGCCATCAGCAGGCTGCGCTCGCCGGCGTCGAACTCACGGGGTTGGTCGAAGCCGACGACGAGAGCGCCGAACGCGGTGCCGTCCTCGTCGGGCAGAGGCACGACGGCGTAGGCCTGGCTGCCCACCATCGGCGTGCCGACGAAGACCGGGTAGAGCTCGTCCCGCTCCTGCATGGAGCGCAGCAGCACCAGCTCGCCGGTGCGGATGGCGTCGCTGGCCGGCAGCGCGGCGTCGAGCGGGAAGCTCCGCCACTGCTCCTTGACGTCCTGCGTGTACCCGATCTCGTGGACGATGTCGACGGTGGTGCCTCCCGGCGCCACCACGCAGAGGGACGCGGTGTTGCCCCCGAGGTGGGCGAGCCCGTGGCCGAACACGGCGTCGGCCACCTCGGCCGGATCGAGGGCGCGGGACAGGGCAGCGGTCACCGCCTGCAGCCCGGCCAGGCGGGAGGACGCTCCCTCGGCCGCCATCCGTGCCCCGCGCTCGGCTTCGAGCAGCGGCCCCTGCTGGGCCACCAGCCTCGGCTCGGTGAGGGGGCCCGCGAAACCGGCGACGACGGCGCCGTCCTCGTCGCGGATCACCTGTCCACGGGCCAGGAGCCAGTGCTCCGAGCCGTCGGACCAGCACACCCGATGCTCGATCTGGCAGCTGTCGGTGGCGTCATGAAGCCGGTGCAGCGTGTCTCTGGTGGCGTCCCTGTCGTCGGGGTGCACGAGCGCCAACCAGTCGTCGAAGCTGCCGGCGAACCCGCCGGGGTCGAGGCCGTGCAACGCCTCCAGCGACGTGTCCCAGGTGACGGACCCGGTGGTGGTGTCCCAGTACCAGCTGCCCAGGTTCCCGTCCTGCAGCCCGAGCACGAGGCTCTCCCCCCGGGCCCGGAGCTCCGCGTCGAGCAGCTGCTCGGCGGTGACCTCCTCCGACTCCCCGACCACGCCCACGACGGTGCCGTCGGGCTCGGTGAGCGGCCAGAGGCTCACCAGCACGCGCACGGTGCCGCCCCCTTTGCGGAGCACGAAGAACTCACCGGACCACCGCCCGCCCGAGCCGACCCTGGGCAGGATGTCGTGCGCTTCCCGGGCCAGTGCCCGGGGCACGAGCAGATCGGTCACCCCGATGCCGACGACCTCGTCCTCGTGCCAGCCGTAGAGGCGCTCGGCGGCCTTGTTCCACAGCTGGATGGTGCCGTCCGGTGTGGTGGCGACGATCGCACGGGGTGCAGAATCGAGAACGGATCGCACCGACGGCGAGACGTCGCTCGGGACCGTGCTCATGGCGCGGGACGGACGCGGTGGCCACTCCTACGACGACGACCCGCCGCCGACTTCCAGCAGGGCACTGACGCCCCTCCCGAGGTGTGGGTCTCGGTCTGAGGCCAGGTCTCGTTCTGAGGCCCGGGTCTCGTTCTGAGGCCGGGTCCGATTCTACGCGCTCGTCACCAGGAACCGCCGCCCCCGCCGCCCCCGCCGCCCCCGGAGAACCCGCCGCCCCCGAACCCGCTGCTGCCCGAGCCCGACGGGGTGGAGGTGATGGTGCCCGACGTGGTGGTGGCGAAGCCGTCCATCGTGTTCGAGAACGCGTAGGCGGTGAAGTAGCCGTGGCTCCCGGTGTACCAGGTCGTCTGGGGGAGTTGGCCGTCGATGCCGGCGAACGCCTTGGCCCACTTGTCGGTGGCCCCGAACACGATGGCGTAGGGCAGGTACTCCGAGAAAAGGTGCTGGCGTTCGGCGAACCGGGCCCGCTCCTTCTCGGACTCCTCGATGAACCGGCGGAAGCCCTGGACCCGGCGCAGCGTGCCGGTGCCCTTGGCCGTCCGCCGGGGCATGCGCTTGGCACCCCACATGAGCACGAGGGCGCCGACGACCAGCGGGACGCCGAGCAGGGCGGCGTGGCTGAAGATCGCCAGCAGGACGGCGATCCCGCCGGCGAGGACGAGGGCCAGGACGGCGAGCACCTGCCACGTGGTACGGGTCCGGTCCGGCCGGACGTGGAACCAGCCCTGCTCGACGGTGTCCTCGTAGAGGGCGTCCTGCACCTTTTTCAGGTCCGACGCGAAGGTGTTCTTCAGTTCGGACAGCTTCACCTGGTCCCGTCCCGAGAACAGGCTGTCGAACAGGATCGTCTCGTAGCGCTTCAGCTTGTCGCCGTCCTTCAGCTTCACCAGGTTCCAGTCGGCCTTGCCGAACCAGCCCTGCTTGTCGATCTCGTCGATCCGCAGGTAGCCCCGGACGGCGAGGTCCACGATCGTGGCGGTGATGTCGAGGGGGTTGGCGACCTCGTCCCAGAGCGTGCCGACCTGGCCCGGACGGAGCTTGTCGGGCGGCTCGAACTCGACCGGCGTGATGGCCCGCTCCATGAGGGGCACCGCCTGGTCGGTGCCGGTTTCACTGCCGAAGGCGACGTCCACGTGGGAGCCGGAGTAGCGCCGGTCCCTGCCGGTGCGCCAGAGCAGGGCCCCGACCAGGGCCACGATGCCGACCAGCATGGCGATGCTGAGCCCCGACGTCACCGGCGTCACCGCGAACGCCCGGCTGAAGCTCCAGCGCTCGTCCAGCACCGGGGTGGGGGTGGCCACCAGGCCCTTCGGGAAACCGACGACTACGGTGACGCCTTCGTAGGAATCGACCGGGCCGGCGGTGAAGGTGGCCACGTCGCCCGACTTCTCCGCCGTGTCGCACGGAAGGTTCGAGCCGGTGGGGCCGGCGAAGCAGGTGATGTCGCTGATCGGGCCCGGCGCCCGCACCTGCACCGTGGCCTTCTCGACCGGCACCGGCCACTCGTCGCCGATGGCGTTCCAGTAGAGCTCGTCGTGCTCGTCGAACCCGTTGAGCGCCCCGCGGACGCGGTAGCGGATCGTGTACTGGTGGCGCCCGCTGATCGTGCGGTCGGGGTCGCCGATCTTCAGCCGCTTGTCCCCCCCGACGTCTCCTCCTCGTACTCGTCGGGCGTGCCCGGCGACCCCTGCACCGAGATGACGTCCAGCGGGTAGATCCGTTCGTAGCGGTTGTCGTAGCGAAAGCGGACCGGGATGTTGCGGAAGATGCCGTGGCGGCTGGCGGAGCCGAAGTCGTAGTCGATGACCTCGGTGATGACGATGTCCCCCGACGCCTCGATGGCGATGTCGACGTCGTAGGCGGGGATGGCCTCGAACCCCTGCGCCCAGGCCGTGTCGGACCGCAGGACGACGGGGGCGAGCAGCACGACGAGCGTGAGCAGGACGACGACGGCGGCGGCGATCGAGAGTCGGGCGACGGAAGATCGGGTCCCGGAAAATCGGATGATGGTCATCGCAGCTCCCTGGCCAGGTCGTCGTACTCGGCTCGCAATTGGTCGAGATCCTCGCGGACCGTGGCGAGGGCGACCTCGAGGGCGGCGATGCGACGCTCGCTCTCGGCGTTCTGGCCGTCGGCCCGGCGGGCGACGGCGGGGGCGCCGGCCGCGGCGGCCGACAGGCTCGGGGCCCACGGCGTCCCATCGTCGCGGTCGTCGTCTGTAGCCCCGGGGGCGCCTGGGCTGCCGGGGGCGGTTGGCACCTCGCCGGCCGGAAGGTTGCCGCCCACCGTCTGGGCCCAGCGGCTCTCCTTCTGGCCCGGCTGGCGCTCGAGGCGGACAACCAGAGGCTCGGGGCGCGAGGCCAGTCGCCGCAGGGCGTCGTCGACTTCCTCCTGGTCGGCGAACGGATGGAGGCGCTCGGTGCGTGACCGCAGCTCACCCGGGGTCTGGGGGCCGCGCAGCATGAGGACGCAGAGCACGGCAGCCTCGGGCCCGTCGAGGCCCAGGGACTCGTCGAGCACCTGGCGGTACTTTTCGCCCCGGTTCGACCGGCTGTGGTCGATGCGGATCAGGCTCATGCCCCGGAGGTTGAGCAGGGCGTTGCCGACCGTCTTGTCGTCGAGCTGGACGACCGGCTGGCGGTTGGTGCTCTGGTTGCAGGCCAGCAGCAGGGCGTTGAGCGTGAGCGGGTAGTTGTCGGGCGTCGTGCGCTCCTTCTCCATCAGGCTGGCGAGGATCCGCATCTGCACAGGCGTCAGTCCCACGGCTCCCAGGTTAGGGCCGGTCGGTGACCGGCGGCCTTCGACGGCTCCGGTTCAGAGACGGCCGGTGTGGGTAGCAGCGGAGCGAGCTCATGGGAGCTCGACGAGGAGGACACATGAGCGATACAACTGGCGCTTCCAACCAGGATCGAGCCGAAAGCGTCGAGCGCATGCTCAGCGGCGAAGAGGCACCCGATCCCGGGACCCCCAATGAGCCCGGTGCGCCGACGTCGGCGCCCGGAGCCGAGCACGTCGGCGACCAGGACAGCCGGCGGGGCGAGGACGTCAGCGACGAGGAGGGCAAGGAAGCCGGCCGCGACGACGCTGGCACCCAGGGCCCCACCGGCCGGCCCGTCGGCACGTCCGACGCCCGCGACAGCACCGGCGTCGACCCCCAGGAGCCCATCACCGACAGCCCCCCGATGGGCGGGCAGGGCGGCTGAACGCTCGCTTCCCGGTTTCGTGACGAACGGCCGTGCGGCGGATTCGCCGCACGGCCGTTTGCCTTCTACCGGTGGGGGGCGTCCTACCGGCGAACTGCGGTGAGCTCCTCGAGCTCCCTGTCGAGATCGGCCTCCTCGGCGCCCTCGAACCCGACGTGGGGCAGGCGCCGGTCGAGCCAGCGGGGGAGCCACCAGTTGGCCTTGCCCAGCAGCTCCATGGTGGCCGGCACCAGCACCATCCGGACGAGGGTGGCGTCGATGAGGATCGCCACCGCCAGGCCCAGACCGATCTGCTTGATCACCAGCTCCGGACCGAGGACGAACGACAGGAACACCATGATCATGATGGCGGCGGCGGCGGTGATGACCCGTGCCGTCGAAGCCAGCCCGTCGGCCACGGCCAGGCTGTTGTCGCCGGTCTTCACGTATTCCTCCCGGATCCGGGAGAGCAGGAAGACCTCGTAGTCCATCGACAGCCCGAAGAGGATTGCGAACATCATCATCGGGATGAAGTTGGCGATGGGACCGGTGGCGGAGATGCCGAACAGGTCCTTGCCCCAGCCCCACTGGGCGACTGCGACCAGCACCCCGTAGGCGGCGGCGATCGACAGCAGGTTCATGACCGCGGCCTTGAGGGCCACCAGCACCGACCGGAACACGGCCATCAGGAGCAGGAACGAGAGCCCGACGACGACTGCGATGAAGATCGGCAGCCGGTCGGTGATGGCCTGGCTCTGGTCGATGAACGAGGCGTTGGGCCCGCCGACGCTCACGGTGACCGGCGTGCCGGCGACGACGGTGGGGATCACCTCGTCGCGCAGGCGGTCGACAAGCGCGACGGTCTTCTCGCTGGTGCCGCTCGTGGTGGGGAAGACGGTGATCACGGCGGTGTCGCCGGCGGCGTTGAGCCGGGCCGGGGTGGCGGCGGCCACACCCTCGGTGGTCCGCAGGTTGGCCTCCAGCTGGCCGACAGTGGCGGTGCCCTGCCCGCCGGGGAGCTCGACGACCATCAGCAGGGGAGCGGCGAAGCCCGGCCCGAAGCCGGCGGCGTAGAGGTCGAAGGCCCGGCGGCTGGTGCGGGAGTCGGGGGCGCTCTCGTCGCCCGGGAAGCCCAGCCGGAGCGAGAAGATGGGGGCCGCCAGCAGGAGCAGGGCGACGAGACCGGCCAGCGCGAAGGTCCAGGGCCGGCGCTGGATGAGCCTGCTCCACCGGAACCAGAACCCGGCCCGGTGGTCCGTCCGGCCACTCTTGATAAACGGGACCTTCCAGCGGTCGATGTTGGTGCCGACGAAGCCGAGCATGGCCGGCAGGAGGGTGACGGAGCCGATCATGGTGACCAGCACCACGGCGGCCGACCCGACGGCGACGCCCTCGAGGAAGGGCAGGTTCATCAGCAGCATGCCGAGCACCGAGATCACCACGGTCGTGCCGGCGAAAAGCACGGCCCGGCCGGCGGTGGTGATGGCGACAACGGTCGCCCGCTCGGGGTCCATGCCTGCGTGCAGGCCTTCCCGGTAGCGGGTGACGATGAACAGGGCGTAGTCGATGCCGACGCCCAGTCCGATCATGGCGGCCACGATGCTGGTGAAGTTGGGGACGTCGACCACGTTGGCCAGCAGCTCGATGATGGCCAGGCCGATGCCGATGCCCATCACCGCGGTGAGGATCGGCAGGCCCATGGCCAGCAACGACCCGAAGGCGATCAGGAGGATGACGACGGCGGCGAGGGTGCCTGCGCCCTCGGAGCTGCCGCCGTTCTCGAACTCGGCGTTCTGGATGGCGAAGCCGCCGAGCTCGAAACGGACCCCCCCACCCTCGGAATTGGCGCCGTTGGCCTCGGCGGCGGTGGCGATCATCGCCTTGGCGTCCTCGACCGGGAAGTCGCTGCCCTGCATGTCGAGCTGGAGGGTGGCGAAGGCGATCGTGGGATCGACGGGCGACACCTGCTGGGCGCCCTGGGCGTCGTAGGGCGTGACCACCGAGACGACGTGGGGGTTCGTCCGCAGCTGGGAGATCAGGGCGTCGAGCCGGGGCCGAACTGCGGGGTCGGCGACGCCGCGGTCGGCCTTGAAGATCACGGTGATGGCGTCGCCCGACTGCTCGGGGAACCTGCTCTTCAGCAGCTCGTGGGCGGCCTTCGACTCCGAGCCGGGAGTCTCGAAGTCGGTGCTGAACGGCCCCGCTCCCAGCCTGCCGACCACTCCGAAGCCGATGAAGGCCACGATCCACAGCGCCAGGACCGCCCGTCGCCTGCTGTAGCACCACCGCGCCGTTCTCTCGAGCATGCCGTTCTCCCTCCGGTTCCGGCGACGCCAAGTTGACCTTGTGAACAGTGTTATCTGTAGAAGGTGGTACTTGTCAACTACTTTGTAGGTGAACTATTGTTGACGTCATGGTGATGACCGAGGGCTCGAGTGCGGCAGGCTCGGCATCTGACGAGCGCGAGCCGGTGCCCTCGGTCGAGGAGTTGGTAGCCGCCTTCATGGCGACGATGAACAGGCTGGCCGGGCACTTCTTCGCCAGGTCCGCCGAGTTCGACCTGTCGCCACAGCAGGCCAAGGCCTTCCAGGCCCTGAAGGAGCCGTTGTCGATGGGCGAGCTGGCCGAGCATCTCTTCTGCGACGCGTCCAACGTCACCGGCATCGTCGACCGCCTGGAGAGCAGGGGCCTGGTCGAGCGAACGCCCGACACCAGCGACCGGCGGGTCAAGCGGCTGGTCCTGACGCCCCAGGGGCGGACGTTATGGCAGGCGCACCACGACCGGGTCTACGCCGAGGCGGCCGGCGACCTGCCCTGCTTCCCCGCCCTGTCCGACGACGACCGGCGGGCGCTGCTCGACCTGCTGCAGCGGATGGTGGGGTAGCCGCACCTTCACCATCAGGCCGCCGGAGCTGAGCGGCTCGGCCCTTACGTCGCCCCGGTGGGCCACCGTCACCGCCCGCACGATCGACAGGCCCAGGCCGACGCCCCGCGACGAGTCGACGCGGTCGGCGGGTTGGCGACCATCTGCGGACAGCCGGCGGAAGGGCTCGAACAGGGCCGGGACCTGGGCGGGATCCAGCTCCGGCCCGCCGTTGGCCACGCTGACGACCACGCTCTGGCCCTCGGTGGCGGTGCGCACGCGGAGCCACCCGCCCCGCTGGTTGTGGCGGACCGCGTTCTGGACCAGGTTGGCCACCAGCCGTTCGAGCAGCACCCGGCTGCCGGCGGTGGGGGCTGAATGCAGGTCACGCTCCACCCGGAGGTCGGCGGCGGCGGCCTCGGCCGTGACCTGCTCCAGAGCGGCGGCGGCGACGTCGGCCACGTCGACCGGCTCCTGCGGGAGGTCGCCGCGCTCGCTGCGGGCGAGCACCAGCAGGCCGTCGATGAGCCGTTCGCTGCGGTCGGCGGCGTCGCCCACGGCTGCCGCCATGGTGCGGAACTCCTCGGGCGAGGTGTCGGGGTCGGCGAGAGCGACGTCGACGAGGGTCCGCTGGATCGACACCGGCGTGCGCAGCTCGTGGGAGGCGTTGGCGACGAACCGGCGCTGGCTCTCGAACGAGGCCTCCAGCCGCCCGAGCATGGCGTCGAAGGTGTCGGCCAGCTCCTTGAGCTCGTCGTCGGGCCCGTCGAGGGCGAGGCGCTCGTGGAGGTTGGCCTCCGACAGCCGGCGGGCGGTGGCGGTGACCCTTGTGAGGGGGCGCAGGGCCCGTCCGGCGACCACCCATCCCACGCCGACCGACGCCAGGGCCACCAGCCCGAGGGCGATGCTGGACTGCACGACGAGCTCGTGGAGAGCGGTGTCGCGCAGCTGGGTCTGGTAGTCGGCCAGGACCTGGTCGAGGCGCCTACCGTCCGCGGTGACCAGTGTCGCCGGGTCGGGCCCGGGGGCGGGGCGCACGAAGTCGAACTGGTCGCCGGCCAGGGTCTCGATCCGGGCGCCGACAGGGCCCGCATCGCGGTCGAGCCCGCGGCGGACGAGGGCGTAGTTGAGCGTCAGGAGCAGGACGCCGGCGGCGAGGAACAGGCCTCCGTAGATGAGGGTCAGCCGCAGGCGCAGGGTCGGCTGGCCGAAGGTGGATGCCGAGCGCCCGGTCACGACAGGCGGTAGCCGGCGCCGGGGACGGTCTCGATCAGGGGCGGGTTGCCCAGCTTGCGCCGCAACTTGACCATCATCACCCGCACGGCGTTGGTGAAGGGGTCGGCGTGCTCGTCCCACACCCGTTCGAGGAGCTCCTCGGCGCTGATCACCGCCCCGTCGGCGGCCAGCAGCACCTCCAGCACAGCCAGCTCCTTGTTGGTCAGGCGGAGGAAGCGCCCTTCCCTCGACGCCACCCGCCGGGCGGGGTCGACGGCGACGCCGCTGCGTTCGATCACCGGCGGCAGGGCGGGGCTGGTGCGGCGGCCCAGGGCCCGGATGCGGGCCACCAGCTCGGCGAAGGCGAACGGCTTGGGGAGGTAGTCGTCGGCACCGAGGGTCAGGCCGTCGACGCGGTCGTCGATTCCGCCCGAGGCGGTGAGCATGAGGATGCGGGGGCACAGGCCGGCCGCCGGCTGACCGGTGGCGGGTTGACCGGTGCCGGGCCGACCGGTTGCCGGGTGCCCGCCGGCGAGCCGGCGGCAGACCTCGTCGCCGTGGGTGCCGGGCAGGTCGCGGTCGAGCACGATTACGTCGTAGCGGTTGAGTCCCACCCGCTCGAGGGCGGTGTCGCCGTCGGGGGCGAGGTCGATGGCCATGCCCTCCCGGCGCAGGCCGCGGGCGATGGCGTCGGCCATCACCGCCTCGTCCTCCACCACCAGCACCCTCATCGACCCTCCGACGGCCATCTTGCGCGTTTCTGGGTAACGCTGGCATAACCACGGCGGTTTACGGCGTCGACAGGCCCGTTTCCGTACAAGTCACCTTGGCCGCGGCGGCGCTCGACCGCCCCGGCCAGGAGGCTTTCGTGGGACGACTGACGACATGGCGGCGGCCCGGCAGGGCGGGCGTGCTCGCCACCCTGGCCGCGGTGGCTGTGGCCCTGGCCCTGCTGGCGGCCGGATGTGGGGGATCGGCGGACGCCGACACCGGCGGTGTGGCCACCGCTGGTGGCTCGAAGGACGACGGCGACGCCGCCACGGAGAAGAGGGACCCGCAGCAGGCGGGACTCGACTTTGCCGCCTGCATGCGCGAGCACGGCGTCGACATGCCCGACCCCGAGTTCGGCGGCGACGGGTTCATCCGGGTCGGCCCCGGCCCCGGCGCCTCGACCGGCAGTGCGACGGCCGGGCAGCCGACGGAGCCGCCGGCCGGGTTCGAAGAGGCCGACAAGGCCTGCCGCCACATCCTCGACGACCTCGTCCAGGACGGTGGCGGTCCCATCGACGCCGAGGCCCAGGACCGCATGCTCGAGTTCGCCGAGTGCATGCGCGAGCACGGGGTCGACATGCCCGACCCCGACTTCTCCGGCGGCGGCGGCCGGTTCCGGGCCGAGATCGGTGACAAGGGCATCGACCCGTCGTCGGACACGTTCAAGGACGCCCAGGAGGCGTGCGGCTCCCTGTTCGGCCCCGGTGGGCCCAGAGGTGCCGGTGGTGCAGGAGGCCCCCGCGTGGATTCCAGCGGGGAATCCGGCCCCACCCGTGCGAACTCGGCGTCGCGGGCAGGGCGATCGTGAGCCGGGCGATCCTCGACGCGCCGGTGGAGCTCGACGGCCACCGGCCGCCGCCGCCGGTCGACGCTGGCACCGCCGGCGAACGCCCGGGCCGGCGACCCCGCCCGCTGGTGGCACTGGCGGTTGCCGCCGCCCTGGTCGCCACCACCGGCGTCGCCGTCGTGGTCGTCTCGATGCGGTCCGGGTCGCCCGTCGATGCGGTCGGTTCCGGGACGGCGGTGACCTCGTCGGCCGTGGTGACCCGCCAGGATCTCGTGTCTCGCACCGAGGTCGACGGGACGCTCGGCTACGCCGGCGAGCTGAAGGCGCTCAACCAGCTCCAGGGGACCGTGACCGCCGTCCCCAAGACCGGGTTGGTGATCGAGCGGGGGCAGTCGCTGTTCTCGGTACAGAACCGGCCGGTGCCACTGCTCTACGGCGTGCTCCCGGCGTGGCGTACTTTCGCCGAGGGGATGGCGGACGGGCCCGACGTCCGCCAGCTGGAGGAGAACCTTGTGGCCCTGGGCCACGCCACCACTTCGCAGCTCACCGTCGACGACACGTTCACCTCCGCCACCGCTGAGGCGGTCAAGCGGTGGCAGGAGTCGCTGGGTGTGGACCGGACCGGGGTTGTCGAGCCGGGCCAGGCGGTGTTCCTGCCCGGAGCGCTGCGGGTCAGCGGGGTAGGGGCCGAGGTGGGCGCCGCCGCGCCGCCCGGCTCGCCCGTGCTCACCGGGACGTCCACCGACCGGGTCGTCGCCGTCGAGCTGGACGCCACCAAGCAGTCGTTGGTGAAGGTCGGCGACAAGGTCGAGATCGAGCTGCCGGGCGGGACGACGACGCCGGGAACCGTGGCCGAGGTCGGCACCGTGGCCCGGTCCACCGGCCAGGGCGACAGCGCCACGCGTGTGGTCGACGTTTCGGTCACCCTCGACGACCCGGCGGCAACCGGCACCCTCGACCAGTCGCCGGTCACGGTCGACATCACCAGCGATTCCCGCACCGGGGTGCTGGCCGTACCGGTCAACGCCCTCCTGGCGCTGGCCGAGGGCGGGTACGGCGTGCGCGTCCCGGACGGCTCGAACGGGAGGATCGTGGCCGTCACCACCGGCTTGTTCGCCAAAGGCCTGGTCGAGGTGTCGGGCGACGGGCTGTCCGAGGGCACCACGGTGGAGGTGCCGGCATGACAGCGGCGGTCCTCGAGCTTCGGGGCGTGGGCAAGGTGTACCCGGCCTCGCCCCCGCTGCACGTCCTCCAGGGCGTCGACCTGCGCATCGACGCCGGCGAGCTGGTGGGGGTCGTGGGGCCGTCGGGGTCGGGGAAGTCGACCCTCCTGCACGTTATGGGCACTCTCGACCGCCCGTCGTCGGGGGAGGTGCTGGTCGACGGGCACGACGTCGGCACGCTCTCGGACCGGGCGCTCTCGGCGCTTCGTGCGAGGTGGATCGGGTTCGTCTTCCAGCAGTTCTTCCTGCTCGACGGCATGAGCGCCGTCGACAACGTGGCCCAGGGCCTGCTCTACCACGGGGTGGCGGCGGGGGAGCGCCGGCGGCGAGCGGCGGGGGCGCTGGAACGGGTCGGCATGGGACTCCGGCTCGGGCACCGGCCCAGCCAGCTGTCGGGCGGCGAGCGCCAGCGGGTGGCCATCGCCCGAGCCGTCGTGGCCCGGCCCGCCCTGGTGCTGGCCGACGAGCCCACCGGCAACCTCGACAGCCGCTCCAGCGACGACGTGTTCGCGGTGCTCTCGGAGCTCAACGCCGACGGCACGACTGTGGTGGTCGTCACCCACGATCGGGAGCGGGCGGCCCGGTTGCCCCGCACCGTGGAGATCCTCGACGGTCGCATCCGCCACGACCGGAGCCGTGTCGAGGTGACGCTGTGACCGCGGCCACGACGATCGGTGGGCTGGCGCCCCACCGGCTGGCGCCGATCGACGTGCTGCGGGTGGGCAGCGTGGGGCTGCGGACCCGCCGGCTGCGGACCGGGCTGTCGGGCCTCGGCATCGCCATCGGGATCGCGGCCATGGTGGCGGTGCTGGGCATCTCCGCCTCGAGCCGGGCCGACCTGCGGGCCCAGCTGGCCGAGCTCGGTACCAACCTGCTCACCGTCAGCCCCGGCGAGACGATATTCGGTGAGGACGCGTCGCTGCCGCCCGAGTCGGTCGGCATGATCGGCAGGATCGGCCCGGTGGAGACGGTGAGCGCCACCGGGAACGTGCCAGGTAACGGTGGACTTGGGAACGTCCGCCGCACCGACCTCATCCCCAGCTCGCAGACCGGCGGGATCGCGGTCAAGGCCGCCCGCACCGACCTGCCCGAGGTCCTCGGGGCCACCGTCCGCTCCGGGCGCTTCCTCAACGCCGCCACCGAGGGCTACCCGGCCGTCGTGCTGGGGTCGGTGGCCGCCGAACGGCTTGGCATCGACCGGGCCGACCCCGCTGTCGTCGTGTACGTCGGCGGCCAGTGGTTCACCGTCGTCGGGATCCTCGATCCCGTGCCGCTGGCCCCGGAGATCGACAGGTCGGCCCTGGTCGGCTTCCCTGCCGCGCAGTCCCTGCTCGGCTTCGGCGGCAACCCGACGACGGTGTACGCCCGGGCGGCCGACGACGCCGTCCAAGCGGTGCGGGACGTGCTGCCGGCCACCGCCAACCCCGCCAACCCCGAGGAGGTGCGGGTCAGCCGGCCGTCGGACGCCCTGGCCGCCAAGGACGCCACCGAGACCGCCTTCACCGCCCTGTTCCTGGGTCTGGGGGCCGTCGCCCTGCTGGTGGGGGGCGTGGGCATCGCCAACGTGATGGTCATCTCGGTGCTCGAGCGGCGGTCCGAGATCGGCCTGCGACGGGCCCTGGGTGCCACGCGGGGGCAGGTGCGGCTGCAGTTCCTCACCGAGTCGCTGCTGCTGTCGGCCCTCGGGGGCGTCGCCGGCGCCGCCCTCGGCGGGGCGGTGACCGCCGCCTACGCGTCGACAAGGTCGTGGACGGTGGTAGTTCCCGCCGCCGCCCTGGTCGGAGCCCTGGTGGCGGCCCTGGTCATCGGCGCCGCCGCCGGCCTCTACCCCGCCATGCGGGCGGCCCGGATGGCTCCGACCGAGGCGCTACGCGCGGTCTGAGACAGCGAACTGGTTCCACACAACGGGGCCAAGCCCCGCTGTGTGGAACCAGTTCGGTGAGGCAGCGTCAGCGGCGCTTGCCGAACCGGCGCCACCACGGCTGGCGGCCGCCGCCGCCGCGGGCCAGGCTCCGGCGGGCCCGGTCGGCACCGACCTCGGACATGATGGCCGGCGCGGCTGCGTTGACGATGTCCTCGGCCTCGTCCAGCAGGCGGATGGCGTGCTCGTCGAGGGTCGGGGGCTCCGGCGGGGTCGGCGGGGCCAGCAGCTCGCCGTGCTTCCAGTTCACGTCGGCCAGCCGGGGGGCGAAGGCCTGGCAGTTGGCCGGGCAGCGCCACGGTGCCTCGGGGGCCAGGTCGAGGTTGCACTTTCGGACCGTCTCGCCGCCCGCGTAGGTCCGGCTCTCGTAGTTCTTGCAGTCCGTCCGCATGGGCATGGACCGATTGTCGCAGGAAATTCGGAAATTCGTTTGACGCGCGGGCGCCGGCCGTCGACCATGGTGCCGTGCTCGTAACTGCCACGTCCTACGCCAGCCTCCGGGCCCGTCGCGCCTTTGATGCGACCCGTCCGGCCATGGCCATGGGCAAGCGGTTCGCCTGGTCGATTCTCAACGGCCACATCGGGCGGCAGAGGGCCTTCGGAGGTGCATCACCGGGTTAGCGATCCGGATCCTCCGCAGGAAAGGCCCGAGCCGCCGGCACAAGCCGGCGGCTTTCGGTTTTTCCGAAACGAGATGGCGGCAGCGACATGACACCAGCGATGACGGCAGAGAGAGGAGCAGCGATGTCGGCCCAGTGGGTGGACGAGATCCAGGAGGACGTGTGGGCCGAGGCCCGGTGCAAGAGCGGCACCGGCGAGCTCGTCGCGCTCTTCTACTCGGAGCACCTCGACGACATCGCCCGGGCCAAGGCCATCTGCGCCGGCTGCCCGGTGCGGGAGGCGTGCTTCGAGCTGGCGCTCAGCCGGCGCGAGCCGTACGGCGTGTGGGGTGGCCGGCTGTTCTACAAGGGCAAGGTGCTGGCGGTGAAGCGGCCCCGTGGCCGCCCGCCCAAGGTGCCCCGTCCCGTGGAGGCCGACCCCCTGACCCAGATCGCCTGACAGGGCGCGTCGGGCGCCGCCGACACCGAACGGCGGCGCCCGACCAGGCCTCAGTCGACCTGGATCAGCTCGACGCGGTGCCGGTAGAAGGCCAGGTGGCCCCGGATGTCGCCGCGGCCCTCGATCGGCTCGAGGTAGCTCCAGGCCACGTTCTCACCGGACTCGCCGCCCTCGGGGAACGACCAGTACGACGCCTCCCCCTTGAACGGGCAGGTCGTGTGGTGGTCGGTGGGGACCAGGCGGTCCATGCTGACGTCGTCGGGCGGGAAGTACGTGACCGGCGGGAGGCTGCCCTCGCGGAGCAGGACGGCGTTGGTGCTGTCGGCCAGCACCTCGCCCCCCAGCTCGACGCGGACCCGTCCGGCGACGGGTTCGGTGGTGACGGTGTGCGCGCCCATCACCCCAGTGTGCCTGTTCGCCCCGGTGTGCCTGTTCGCCCCGGTGTGGCCGGATCCTCGATCACGGGTAGACATTGGACAGGCAAATGACCGACCTCGAGTTCACCATCACCTGGGACTACCGGTGCCCGTTCGCCCGCAACCTGTGTGAGCACGTCCTCACCGGGCTGGAGGCGGGCGCCCCGTGGGAGGTCACCTTTGAGCCGTTCTCGCTCGAGCAGGTCCACGTGGCCGAGGGCGATCCCGACGTGTGGGGACGAGCGGACAAGGTTCCCGGGATGCTGGCCATGCAGGTGGGCATCGCCGTGCGCGCCGGCTTTCCCGAGCACTTCCTCGCCGTGCACCACGCCCTTTTCGCGGCCCGCCACGAGCACGGGCTCGACCTGCGGTCGCCGGAGGTCATCCGGGAGACGCTGGCCGGCGCAGGGGCGAGCGCCGACGCGGTCATGGAGGAGGTCGACAGCGGGGCGCCGCTCGAGACGTTCCGCAAGGCCCACGAGCGGGCCCTCGCCGACCACCAGGTGTTCGGGGTCCCCACGGTGATCGCCGCCGGCAAGGCTGCGTTCATCAGGGTCATGCGGTCGCCCGAGGGCGACACCGACCTGGCCGTTCGCACCGTCGAGCGGGTCGTCGACCTGGTCACCGGCTGGGACGACCTGAACGAGCTGAAGCACACGACGCTGCCGCGCTGACCGCGCCCCGCCCCGCCTCAGATGGCGGCCAGGCCGGCGGCAGTCGGCGGCAGCCCGTCCCAGGACCCGATCGGCCAGAGTGACCCGTCGTCGCCCACCGCCCAGCCGAACACGGAGCCGGAGTCGGCGTCCAGGGCGTACAGATAGCCGCTCCCGGCGCTGAGCGCCTCGTCCCGGAGGCCCGGTCGTCCGTCGACCGTCACGCCCGCGGCGGGGTCGTCGAGCGTGACGCTCCCGTCCGAGCCGATCGCGTACCGGGACACGGCGCCGTCGGCGAAGTTGGTGGTGAAGGCCCAGCGCCCGTCGTCGGTGGCGACCGCCCAGCAGATCTCGCTGCGCCCGTTCCCTGCCGACCGGGTCACCGGCGTGAGGCGGGCCCCCTCCACCCTGTAGGACGAGACGGCCGCTTCGCCCTTACGGGCCGCGAAGGCCTCGGTGACGACGAGGGTCCCGGCCGCCGTGCACGCGAACCCGTAGGGCGTGGGGCCCGACGACGCCAACTCCTCCGGCGACCCGGGCGAGCCGTCCGCGCCGATCGGGAACGAGAGGATGGCGTCGGCCGCCCGGTCGGTGACGATCACCGCCGAGCCGTCGGGGACGAAGCCGACCTGCGCCGGATCGGCGTCGGCCGACGGCAGGGCGGTGTCGCCGCCGGCGATCGGTTCCAGGCCGCCGACTGCGGTCAGGCGCAGCCCGACCACGCCGGGCTTGCCGGTGCTGAGCACGTAGACGAGGCCGTCGTGCTCGGCGACGCTCCTGGGCGACGATCCCGCCGGCCACCGGCCCAGCAGCTCGAGGCTGGCGCCGCCGTCCGCGACAGCGAAGACGCTGAGGTCGTCGCTGGCGGCGTTGGTGACAAGCAGGTGCCGCCTGGTCTCATCTGCGAACCGCGCCGCGCCGGTCAGCGTGACCGACCCCTGCGAGGGGAGGTGGGCCTCGCCGCTGCCGGCCCCTCCGGTCTCGTGGGATCCGGTCCGTTCCAGCCGGCCGACGCGGTGCGTTACGGAATCGGGTCAGATGAGGCGGCGCTCGTTGGCCCAGCGGGTCAGCTCGTGGCGGTTGGACAGCTGGAGCTTGTGCAGGACCGACGAGACGTGCGTCTCCACCGTGCGGGCCGAGATGTTCAGCTCCCTGGCCACCGCCTTGTAGGGGTAGCCGCGGGCGATCAGCCGGAGAACCTCCTGCTCGCGGGCGGTGAGCTGGTCGACCTCGGGGTCGTCGGCGGGTCCGAGCCCGGCGGAGAAGGCGTCGAGCACGAAGCCGGCCAGGCGACGGGAGAAGACGGCGTCGCCGTCGGCCACGCGGCGGATGGCGTCGCACAGCTCCGGCCCGGAGATGGTCTTGGTCACGTAGCCGCGGGCGCCGGCCCGGATGACGCCGATGACGTCCTCGGCCGCGTCCGACACCGACAGGGCCAGGAAGCAGACGTCGGGGGCGACGGCCACGACCCGGCGGGCCACCTCCCGGCCACCGCCGCCCGGAAGGTGGACGTCGAGCAGGACCACGTCGGGCCGGCGCTCCAGGATCATGTCCACCGCGGCGTCGACCTCCGACGCCTCGCCGACCACGTCGAAGTCGTCGCCCAGCTCGACCCGGACGCCCGATCGGAACAGCTCGTGGTCGTCCACGAGGAACACGCGCAGCTGCAACTCGGTCATTGGGTCACCCTCGCCACCCGCACCTGGACCTCGGTGCCCTCGCCCGGAGCGGTGCGCACCACCGCCTCGCCGCCGTGTCGGGCCATGCGCCCGGTGATCGACTCGCGCACGCCGTGGCGGTCGGCGGGCACCGCCTCCGGGTCGAAGCCGGCGCCCCAGTCGCGCACGAAGACCTTGACCTCGTCCGGTGCCACCTCGCAGTAGACCGACACCGAGCCGGCTCCCGACCACCGGGCCGCGTTCACCATCGCCTCCCGGGCGGCGGCCACCAGGGCGGCGAGGCGCTCGTCCAGCGCGCAGTCCCCGACGGCGACGACCTCGAATGTCACCCCGTGGTCGGCCTCGACTGCTTCGGCGACCCGGGTCACCGCCGCGGCGAGGGTGTCGGGTCCGGGCATCGCATCGGTGTGCTCGTACAGCCAGCTGCGCAGCTCCCGTTCCTGGCGCCGGGCCATGGTGACCACCGCCCGCGGGTCGTCGGCGTTGCGCTGGATGAGGGCCAAGGTCTGGAGCACGGAGTCGTGCAGGTGGGCGGCCACGTCGGCCCGCTCCTCGGAGCGGATGCGCTCCCGGCGCTCCCGGGTCAGGTCACGGCCCATGCGCAGCCAGAACGGGCCGGTGATGAGCGCGAGCCCGGCGATGATGCCGGCGGTGGCCAGCACGCCCTGGCGCACGGCGGAGAAGGCGTCGCTGGCGGCCAGGAACATCCCGATCCCGGCGACGACGAGTCCGACGCCACCCACCACCCTGGCCAGCGCCGCCCGGCGGGAGCGGACGTCGGGGGCGGGGTTCGCCGAGGTCCCGCCCAGGCGGTCGACCACCCGCAGCAGCGAGGGCCTGTCGTCGTCGCCCGCCTGCCGCCAGATGACGGCCAGGCCCACCATCGACAGCACGACCGGCCACACGATGGCGTCGCCGAACCAGATCCCCGTCGAGCGCAGGAGCAGCAGGCCGCCCAGCACCACCGCGCCGACGGCCACGATCTCGGTAGGGTCGAAGCGCCGGTCGCGGAGGGCCGATGCCGCCATCGACTGGTCGTCGCCCTCCAGCGGCAGTAGCAGCCACGCCGCCACGTAGAGCACGGCGCCGAGCCCCCCGGCGAGGGTCAGGGCTGCCGCTCCGAGGCGGACGACAAGCGGGTTGAGCCCCGTGTACCGGGCCAGCCCGGCACAGACGCCGGCGACGATCCGCCCCTCCCGGCTGCGGGCGAGCTTCGGCCGGGCCGGTGGCCCTGGGGAGGCGGTGGACGCGTCGGTCACTGTGAACCGATGATCCCATGGGCGCTCGGGCACGGCCACGGGGACAGGCACGGAGGACGGGGTCCGTGCGGGTGCGGGTCGGGCCAGGGATGTCCCGGATTGGCGGTGGGCATCGGTGGGCGCATTGTTGCCTCATGCAAACCGCACAGGACAACGACGTGCCTCCGTCTGCCGGATCACCTCCCTCTGGCGGGCCCCCTTCTGGCGGGCCCCCACCTGGCCCCCCTCCGCTGACCCGCCTCACCCGCTCGACCCAGGACAAGGTGGTCTCCGGGCTGTGCGGCGGGCTGGGACGGCACTTCGCAGTCGACCCGATCGTCATCCGTGTGGCCTTCGTGGTGCTCGCCCTCGCCGGCGGCACCGGGATCCTCCTCTACCTGGTGGGTTGGGCACTGATCCCCGACGACCAGGGTGGTGTGATCGGCGGCCGGGCCGGCGACATGACCGGCCTGAAGTGGATGGGCCCGGACCGGACCCGCAAGGCGGTGGCCGCCCTTGTGGCGGGCATCGGCCTGATCATCCTGCTCAACCAGATCACCGATGGCGGGGACGGCGACGTGACGTTGGGGGTCGTGCTCGTCGGGCTCGGCGCAGCCTTCCTCTGGTCCCGCCGCAACGCCGGGAAGCTTCCGCCCGCCCCGCCTCCGGAATCGCGCTACCCGCCTTCGGAATCGCCCGGCGAACCTGCGCCCGACCCGTCCCCATCCCTCGCAGGGGACACCACCGCCGCCGAGTCACCCACCGGCTCGGCGGCGGTGGAGCTCGACCCGACCGCCCCGCCGGCTGCGCCGCCGGCGGGGCCCGACCCGTTCGTGGCGACGACCGCGCCGATGCCCGCCTGGCCGCCCCGGCCGGTTCCGCCCGATCCGTCGCCGCCGACCGCCATGGCCGCCTGGCCGCCCATCCCGCCGCCGGTGATGGCCCCGCCCCGGCCGGCCCGGGCGCCCAAGCCCCCCAAGCCCCGCTCGGTGCTGGTGGCGGTCACCTTCAGCGTCC
The DNA here is from genome assembly GCA_963825765.1 of uncultured Acidimicrobiia bacterium. Lineage (GTDB taxonomy): Bacteria > Actinomycetota > Acidimicrobiia > Acidimicrobiales > AC-14 > CAWGUU01. The sequence continues at coordinate 251,865 of CAWGUU010000003.1, read as the reverse complement.
TGGCCATCCAGGCCGGGATCCTCGTGCTGGCCGGCGCGTCGCTGGTGACCGGCCTCGCCCTGTCGGTGCTGGTGGTCGGACTGGCCCTCGTCGTCGGGACGTGGATGGGACGAGCCCGCTGGCTCATTCCTGTGGGCCTGCTCCTGTCGATGGCCCTGGGCGGCGCCGTGATCCTCGACGTCCCGATCGCCGGCGGGACGGGGAACCGGGTCTACAACCCGGCTACCGTCGCCGACCTGCGGTCGCCCTACCAGCTGGCGGCGGGCGAGATGATCATCGACCTGCGTCAGATCGATCTGGCTGCTGCGCCAGGCACGACGGGGACGACGATCGAGGTCGACGCCGTCGTCGCCATCGGGCACCTGGTGGTGGTGGTGCCGGCCGGCGCCGAGGTCGAGCTCGACGGCAGGGTCAACGCCGGGAACCTCGAGCTTTTCGGACGGTCCTGGGAGGGGACGGCGGTGAGGCAGGACGTAGTTGTCCCGGGTCGCGAGGGTGGCGGCCGACTTGTGTTGGACGCCCAGGTGGGCGTCGGAGAGCTGGAGGTGCGACGTGCCGCGGCATGACCTCGACCCCCTGTCGTTGATGGCCGGGATCTTCTTCGTCGGTGTGGCCCTGCTCGGGTTCCTCGGCCAGGGGACCGGGAGCGCCGCCGGATGGCTGTGGCCGGCGCTGCTGATCGTCGTGGGCCTGGCCGGCCTGCTGGCCGCCCGCCCCCGGGGAGCGGGGCGCGAGCGGCCGGGCTCCGGCGGGTCAGCCGGAGGCGCAACGGATGAAACTGGGTAAGGCCGAATCTGGGTAGGACCGGGGGCATGAGCGACCCGGAACCGTCGAACACCGACGCCACGTCCCCCGATCCCCGCCTGCTGGAGGAGCTCGACGAGCACATCCGGGAGGCCCGGACCGCCGCCGAGGACGCCGTCGGCTACGAGGGCGGCCCGTCCTTCGTCGACAGCGGGGCCATGGCCCGGGAGAACGACGGCCACGCCGACGACGACAAGGCCGACGACGGGCCCACCGACGAGGGGCCGACCGACGACGAGGTCGAGGCCGACGATGGGGCCACCGACGACGAGGTCGAGGACCGAGCCGACACCGACAACGCGGACGACGACCAGACCATCGCTCCTCCCGGCTGAGCGGCCGGCCCATGTCGGATTCCGAGTCGGTACAAACGGCGTTCGAGAAGTCGATCGACGAGGGCAAGCGGCGGCTCGGTCGTTCGTTGCCCGAGCTGCTGGCCACCGGCACGGTCGGAGGCTTCGACGTCGGAGTCGGGGTCCTCGCCCTGCTGGTCGTGCTGGAGGCCACCGGCAACGAGCTGCTGGCCTCGCTTGCCTTCAGCATCGGTTTCATCGCCCTGACCCTGGCCAAGAGCGAGCTGTTCACCGAGAACTTCCTCGTGCCGGTGACCACCGTCGTGGCCGGCAAGTCCTCCCTGCGATCCCTGCTGCGGCTGTGGGCGGGGACGGCCGGCATGAACCTCCTCGGCGGCTGGGTCTTCACCGGCCTGGTGATGCTCGGGTTCCCGGACCTGCACCAGACCGGGGTCGAGGTCGCCACCCACTACGCCGAGCTCGGGATCAACCTGAAGTCGTTCGCCGCCGGGGTCGTCGCCGGCATGGTGATCACGCTCATGACGTGGATGGTCACGAGCACCGACGCGGTCGTCGGCAAGCTCACCGCCGCCGCGTCGGCCGGCTTCCTGCTGGCGGCGGCCAAGATGAACCACGCCATCGTCCTGTCGCTGGTGATGTTCGCCGCCCTCCACGCCGGCGCCCCGTTCGGCTACCTCGACTGGTTGGGTGCGGCGGCATGGGCCGCCCTCGCCAACATGGTCGGCGGGATGGGCCTGGTCACCCTGGTCCGCATCGTGCAGGTGGGTAGGGCCAAGGTCGAGGAGGAGCGCCGCCGGGGTCCCGGCGAAGCCCGCCCCGACGACGATGAAGAGCACCCTTCGGGCCTGGTGATGCCCCGGGGCGTGTCACCCGAGGGCTCCTAGAGCTCGAGTCCCAGCTGGCGGGCCGCGGTCGGAACCGGCGGCCGAGGTTTCGGCGGCGACGAGCTGCGGGCGTGCTCGGGACGGGTGCTGCGGCCGCCGTGGCGCTCGACGAGCTGGGCCACGAGCGCGCTGAGTCGCCGCTGGGCGTCCTTGGGGGCGTAGGCGCGGGGGTAGAGCTCGTCGTACCGGGCCAGCAGGTCGGGACGGGCGTCGCCCAGCCAGCCCAGGTAGTGCTCCTTCACGCCGGGCCGCAGGTGGAGCAGGATCGTCGAGATCGACCGCGCGCCGGCCTCGACGCATGCCTTCACCACCGCCTCGAGCTGGTCGGGGGAGTCGGACAGACCGGGCAGGACCGGGGCAATCAGCACGCCGCAGCGCACACCCGCCTCGTTCAGCCTGGCCACGGCGTCCACCCGCCGGAGGGGATGGGGGGTGCCCGGCTCGGTGAGCTTCCAGACCTCCTCGTCGAGGGTGCCGATGGAGAAGGCGGCCCACACGTCGGTGCGCTTCGCCGCCTCCGCCAGCAGGTCGAGGTCGCGCAGGATGAGCGTGGACTTGGTGAGGATCGAGAACGAGTTCGACGCCTCCGACAGGACCTCGACGATGCCCCGGGTCAGGTGGTACTTGCCCTCGCACCGCTGGTAGGGGTCGGTGTTGGTGCCCATGGCGATGTGGTCGCCGGCCCACCGACCCGGCGCCAGCTCGGCCCGCACCCGTTCGACGGCGTTGACCTTGACCACGATCTTGCTGTCGAAGTCGTGGCCGGAGTCGAGGTCGAGGTAGGTGTGCGTCGGCCGGGCGAAGCAGTAGACGCAGGCGTGGCTGCATCCCCGGTACGCGTTGATCGTGTACCGGAAGGGGAGCTGCGAGGCCTTGGGGACCTCGTTGATGATGCGGCCGGCCTTGACGTGGAGGAACTCCATGCCCCGGAACTCGCCGCGGCCGACGTGGCGCTCCACCTCCTCCTCGAAGAGGTGGGGCTGGTCCCCGTCACCGTCCAGGCGCCACCGCATTGTGGCCAGCCTAGCCGCTGGACGAACTGACGTTCGTATACCGGTGGGGCAGGTTCAGTAGTAGTACTCGCGGCGGCGGCGGGTCACCAGGGCCACGACGATCACCGCGCCGATGATGGAGGCGATCCACCCCGGTGTGAAGCCCGGCCCGAACAGCAACTGCCCCACGAACCCGGCGCCGATGGCCCCGGCCACACCGGCGCCGGCGGTGCCCAGGAGACCGAGGGGTGTCGGACCGGGGACGAGCAGGCGGGCGATGCCTCCCACGATCAAACCGACGACGAACCACACGATGATGACCCACAACCATGCGTCTGCAGTCATGGTTCGTACGTTCCCCGATCCGGCGGATCTCACACAGCGCGGTCGGCCGACCACTCGCCCGGCGACCAATCCGAATGTGTGCCCGGTGCGTACCATCGGGCATGGACCATTACCAGCGTTACCTTGTCGAAGAGGTCGCCGAAGACTGTGTCGCAGGTGCCATCACCCGGCGGGAGGCGCTCCGCCGCCTCGGGATGATGGGCCTGTCGGCCATGGCCGCCTCAACCCTGCTGGCCGCGTGCGGCGACGACGGCAACGAGGCCCAGACCCCGTCCACCCAGAATCCGGCAACGTCGACTCCGGCAACCACCGCCGCCGGCGCCGCGGCCACCGAGGCGATCACCTATGCAAGCGGGCGCACCGTCCCCCTGACCGGAGCCTGGGCCCCGGCCGCAAACCCCAAGGGTGCCGTGCTCGTGATCCACGAGAACCGTGGACTCACCGACCACATCAAGTCGGTGGCCGCCCGTCTGGCCGGCGACGGCTACTCGGCGCTGGCGGTCGACCTCCTCTCGGAGGAGGGCGGCAGCGCCACGGTGGGGGAGGACAACGCCGGCGCGGCCCTGAACGCCGCCGGTCAACCCCGCCTCCTTGCCGACCTGAAGTCGAGCCTCGACGAACTGGCCCGTCGCCAGCCGGGCGTCAAGCTCGGCGTCATCGGGTTCTGCTTCGGCGGCACGCAGACGTGGGCCCTGCTGGCGACGCCCGAGAGCCGGCTGGCGGCGGCCGCGCCCTTCTACGGCACGATCGACCCGGCCGCCGACCTGTCCGGCACCAAGGCCGCAGTCCTCGGCGTGTACGGCGAGCTCGACACGCGGGTCAACGCCACCCGTGACGCCGCCACCGCCGCCCTCGAGAAGGCAGGCCTGACCCACAGGATCAAGACCTATCCGGGTGCCAACCACGCCTTCTTCAACAACACCCCCGGTCGGCCCAACTACGAACCGACCCAGGCGGAGGCCGCCTACGCCGACGTCCTCGACTGGTTCGGCACGCACCTGAAGTCCTAGCCGAGGCCCTCCGGGGCGACGACTGGTCGTAGCAGCCAGCGGTCGGCGGTGCCGGCCGGGTCGAGGTCGCGCCAGGTGCCGGCCAGCCCGGGCAGGCTCGTCAGCAGTAGCAGCCGGAAGGCGTCGTGCAGCTCGACGAGCGAGCGGCGGAGGAGGGCGCCGTCGGCGTAGGCGGTGCGACCGGGGTGGCCGAGGGTGGTGCGCACCGACTCCCAGGCGTACATGGCCCCGCCACCGTCCTCCCGGATGCGCCGGGACCGTGCCGGGTCGCGGCTGTCGGCGACCTTGGCCCGTTGCGCGACGCCCGCCGCCAGCACGCACTCACGGAACGCGGCCTCGTCGCCCAGGCGGTAGACGCGGGCGAGGGGCTCCTCGGCGGGCGGGCAGGCGAAGGCGCTGTAGCGCTCGACCGCCGACCACAGGAGCAGGTAGGCGGACTGGAGGCCGAAGAACCGTTCCCACAGCAACGGGCTGTCGCCGGGCAGGGTGGGGAAGGGCTCGACGGCGTGGTCCAGGGCGAGGCGGCGGACGGTATGGAGCCCGAAGCGCAGGGTGGGGTCGGCATCGGCCGACCACGACGTGAACCACTCGTCGGGGCTGCCGCGGCCCGGGTGGCGGCCCTGGAGCACGTTCACCTTCACCAGCTGGCCCCCGTCATCGCCCGCGACCGTGGCGTCGGTGATGAGCCAGCGGTAGTGCTGGCGGGGCTCGAAGCCGCACACGGCGTCGTACGCGGCTCGCTCCTGGCCCGGGGCGAACCGCAGGATCACGCCTTCGACGCCGGCGGTGCCGTCCGGGTCGAGCAGCGGCAGGCCGTCGCGGTAGCGCAGGGCGCCGCCGGTGATGCTCGCTGGGGTGGCGCCGGCCACAAGGTCCCCGACAATCCCGGCGTGGGCCGGCTGGTCGGGCTTCAGCAGCCCGTAGACGAACAGGGGGAGCTCCAGGCGGGCGGGCAACTCCAACGACTCGGGCATCCACGGGGGAGCCTAGGGTCAGGGCGCGGCATCCTCGTACTCGTCCCGGAGGCGGTGCCACCGGACCGGGTCGACCGCACTCACGACGGTCGCCGCGGCAGCTGCTGGCGATCCGTCTCGTAGCGAGCGCGGGTGGCAGGGTCGTCGCTCGTCAGGCTGATGGCGTGGTCATAGGCGTCCTCGGCCGTCGCTGTCTCGCCCAATTGCCCGTGTATGAAGCCGAGCATGCTCCAGAAAAACGCCTTGCGATGACCGGTGGACCGTTCGGGGGTGAGTCTCAATGCCTCCCGGTATTCCGACGCAGCGCGGCGAAGACTCGCCTCCGCGTCAGGGTCGCCTGCGGCCGGGAGGTGTAGCAACCCGAGGTTGGCGTGCGATTCGGCGGTCATGGTCTTCACCCGCTGGTTGCCCTTCCCGAATTCGTCGACCACCTGCCGGAACTCTCGCTCGGCATCTCCCCAATGGTCCGCGACAAGCGCCTGGCTCAGGCACAGGAATATCCTGCCCCGTCCGAACGCGACCTTGGTCCTGATGTCCGCGAGCGCAGGCTGAAGCCTGGCGGTTTCGGCGCGTGTGAACTTGTCGAGGGCCTCGTTCAGTCCTGCCGCGTCGACATCGCTTGGTTCGCAGGAGCCGCGGTCTCGGTGAAAGAGCACCTCTGCCGCTCCGATCTGTGTCCTGGAGTAGTCAGGATTCAATTCCAGCGCTCGATCGTAGAATTTCTGTGCCGAGTCCAGGTCTTCGAGCCTCAGTGCGGCGTTGCCCAGGAAGAGATACAACACCTCCTTCCCGTCCTGTTCGGGCCAGCCGACCTGGATTTCAGCCTTCTGGAAATGCTCGAGCGCCGGCTGCCACTGGTCGACCGTCGAGTAGCTCAGGCCGACGACGAACTCGGCCAAAGCCGCCGCTCGACGCAGGACAGTCTCACGTAGCTCCTTGCGCGCCACAACGTTGCGTGAGATGTCGCCCGCCAACACGATGCTGGAACCCAGCTCGTACTCCAATAGTGGCAAGGTTTTTCGACATCTGCTTTCCGGGATTCATTCCCGACACGCCGGTGTCTGCTTCCTTCCACTTTCCGAACGGTACGACGCAGCGATACAGCATTGAAGACTTCAGTGGAACCGGTCCCGGCGGAGCCGGTATCGCCTATACGTTCTGGTACACCGCACCTGGGCAGCCGCTGGGCCGGTACGACATCGTTGCGACGCAGGGAGGGCTCGAGGCGACAGGGGCATTCGTACTCGAGCCGGCGACCGAGGATCGCCTCCAAGTCCTTCCGCTCCGAGGCTATGCGTCTCCCGGGAGGCTGGAGGTGCCTCGGGGCACGAGCATCCCCATAGCTTTGGCCGGCTTTCGCTCAGGCGAGTCAGCCGTCCTCAACGTCTATTTCGCTGGTCGATACGTGACGGCCGTCGATGTGAGCGTCGATCGGAATGGTCAGGCCTTGTACCAGTTGGCAACTGCATCGAGCTCACCGGTCGGCTCGTACTGCGTCGTCCTGTCGTCCAATTCAGATCCAGGCTGTTACTGGTTCAGCAACATGTTCGGTCTCACGGCCTGAAACCTCCGATCCGGCGATCGACAGGTGCCGCCGACGGGTGCGCTCGATCGCCGCTCTCCTCCTGCCGACAGGATCCTCACCAGGTCGAGTTCCTGAGGCGAGAATGGATGCGATGAAGCGGTCGACGGCGATCGGGCACCTGGTCGAGATGGCCGAGGTGGCGACGGAGCGGCTGAAGTTCCGCGACACCGACTTCGGCTGGCCGCTGGAGGAGCTGTGGGTGACGGGCGAGCTGCTCGGCGACGCCGACGCCCTGGAGTCGGGCGCCGTCGTGCTCGTGCTGGACGAGCCACCCGACGACCTGCCGTGGATGGCCCTGAACCCCGCCGGCGAGTGGGTCGGCGGGGAGCTGCGGCTGGGCAAGCGCCCGTTCCTCTGGGCCTACCGGCCGCTGACGTGGCCGGTGTGGAACCACGCCAACCGTCGCCTGGTGCGCTTCTGGTCCGCCGACGCCGGCCTCGACGAGAGCGTGATCGAGGCGCTGCGGGCCAGGCGGTTGGACGGGGTGACCGTGGTCGAGCCGTCGCCGGAGCTGTTCGTCGAGCAGCTCCGTGAGGAGGTGGCCATTTCCCGCCGGCATCTCCGGGAGACGCTCGACCGCTACTGGGACCGTGACTGGCGGAAGGCCCACAGCGGCTACGGGACGTCCCCCGAGGACCACCTCTGGCGAGCCGCCACCGCCGTGTCCGAGATGCAGGACGCTCTCGAGAGCTATATTACAAGCCTGTAATTGTCCGACCCTGTTGGGATGCTGACCTGGTGCCTGCCCCTTCGCTCGTTGCCGCCGCCGGCCGGCTGGCCACGCTGCTCACCGCCGGTGGCGGTGGCCTGAGCGACCCCTCGGGCGGCGACCTTGTGTTCGAGCCGCTCATCGAGGTGTCGCCCCTTGGGGTGTCGGCGCCTCCGGAGGAGGTCTGGGCCGTCGACGGCGGCCAAGCCCTCGTGGCCGACGCCCGGTGCGTGCAGCTGATGGTGACGAGGGCGGCGCGGGTGTGCTTCCGCGGCGGCGCCTGCGTGATGGAGGACGAGGGCGAGCTGCGGGCCTGGCTTCTGGGCTGCGGCGAGGAACGGGCCACGGCCGCTGCTCTGGGGATGGGCATCCGGCCCGACGCCGCCGTCGACGTGAACCTGCTCCGTGACCGCGAGGAGTGGGCCGCCGTCGCCGCCTGCGTGGAGCAAGGCCCGCCCGGCGCGTTCGTGCTGGTCGACGGGGATCTCGTGCCCGATTGGCGCATCCCCTCGTCGTGGCTGGCCGGACTGCTGGCCCGGGCCGCCGACCGGGGTGTGCTGGTGGCCGGCGTCACCAAGCGCTCCTCGCTCGCTCGTGGGGGCGCGCCCCTGATCGGCCAGCTCGAGGTCGAGGCCCAGGCCGCCCTCGGGCCGCGTTCGAGGTGGTGGGCCCGCCTGGCCCGCATCCGGTCCGACGTCGGTGCCGGCATCCAGGTTGTCGCCGCCCGCCTCGACCCCGACGCCCGCTTCGCCTTCCGGGTCGACCTCCCCGCCGAGGCCGACCCCGAGCCGGTGCTGGCTGCGCTGGCCGGCCTGTGCGACGACGCCGCCTTCCCCGGCTACCCGTACCCCTTGACGGTTGCCGACCGTCTCGCCGCCTGCCCCGGGTGGGTGCGGGAGGAGGCGTGGCTGGAGGTCGACGGCCACTTCGACAGCGTGGGCGTGCCGGTCGACGTACGCGACCGGGCCTTCGCCGACCGCCACGGCCTGATGGAGCGCTTCTAAGTGGCCGGGAGCGCCGATCCCCTGAGCCGCGGTCGCCTGTTCGGCAAGAACGTCCTCGAGGGCGCCTTCCGGGCCGGGCCCGACGAGGATCTGTTCCTCGGCGAGCTGCTGGTCGGCGTCGACGACGCCACCGGCCGCCGGTACCTGTTCCGCATCGTCGACGTCACCTACGGCAGCGAGCACCGCGAGCCGGGCTGGGCCGAGCGGGTGGCGGGCACGCTGCTGGCCGACGACGCCCGGGGCGACGAGGGCGCCCACCGCATCTACGAGCAGGCCCGCCGCACCTACCGGGTGGCGTCGTGCCGGTGCCTCGGGTACCTCACGCCAGACGGGCTGGAGTTCCGCAAGCCCAAGAGCCTGCCGACCCAGTTCTCCCGGGTGGTGGCGCCCGAGCCCGCCGACTTCGCCTTCCTACAAACCCGCATGGGCGACCTGCCGGTAGGGGCGCTGCGCAGCGGCGAGACCGTCGTCGACTTCGAGGTCGGCATCCCCGGGTCCAGCCTGGCCACCCACGTCGGCGTCTTCGCCACCACCGGCATGGGCAAGTCGAACCTGATGATGGTGATCGCCGGCGGGGTCATGCGGGCCCAGGGCGCCTACGGGCTCCTGCTGGTCGACCCCCACGGCGAGTACCGCAAGGAGCTGGTGCGACACCCGTGGGCCGCCACCCGGCTGCGCACCTACGCCGCCCGCTCCCTGCCCAACACGTCGTCGCTGCGGGTGGGGCTGGGCGAGCTCACCGTCGACGACCTGCGCACCGCCCACGACTGGACCCGCCCCCAGGAGGAGGCCCTGTTCGAGCTGGAGCGCCATTACGGCACCGACGGGCTGACGTGGCTGCTGGAGTTCGCCCAGCTCGAGGACCTGCCCGGCTTCCGCGACGTCGAGCTCAACGGGCGGGTGGCGCTGAGCACGCTCCAGGTCGTGCACCGCCGGGCCCGCCGCATCGTCGCCCTGCCCTGCATCGCCGCCGACGCCCACGTGTCCGTAGGCGCTGCCGTGTTGCGCGACCTGCGGGAGGGCAAAGTCGTGTTGGTCGACGTGAGCGGGCTGGGGTCCACCGAGGAGGTGCTGGTGGCTTCGTTCCTCACCCGGCGGGTGCTCGACGAGTGGTCGTCCGCCTACCTCGACGATCCCGACGCCCACGACCGCCTGCCCGTGGTCGCCATCGTGCTGGAGGAGGCCCAGCGGGTGCTGTCGGGCAGCAAGGACAAGGAGTCCAACGTGTTCCCCCGCGTGGCCCGGGAGGGCCGCAAGTTCAAGGTCGGCCTGTGCGCCGTCACCCAGCAGCCCAAGCTGCTCGACGGCGAGCTGCTCAGCCAGTTCAACACCTTCTTCATCCTCGGCCTGGCCGACGAGAAGGACCGCAACATCCTGCGGTCGTCGTCCAAGCAGGACATCGGCGCGCTGGGTCCCGAGATCCAGACGCTCATGCCCGGCGAGTGCCTCATCGCCAACCTGCACGCGCCGTTCGCGCTCCCGGCCAAGATCCACCTGTGGTCGAAGGTCGTGCGCGAGTGCCCGCCCCCACCCGTCCCCCGACCGGTGGCGCCGGCCAACGTCGGCGCCATGGTGGACTGACATGCAGGTGACGCGGCGATGAAGATCGCGGCTCTCGGCGACGCCCACCTCGGGCGGTCGTACTACTCGTTCACCACGCCCGAGGGCGTCAACCAGCGCGAGCGCGACTTCGAGGTGTCGTTCGAGGCCGCCGTCGAGCTGGCCCTGTTCCAGGACCCCGACCTGGTGGTCTGGCTGGGCGACGTGTTCGACCACCCCCGGCCCACGTACCGCTCCTACCGCATCGCCCAGCGGGCCATCGCCAGGATCCGGGAGCACGGCGTCCCGCTGGTGGTCATCACCGGCAACCACGACACCCCCCGGCTCCCGGGCACGGGCAGCCCGTACTCGGCGCTGGCCGACACCTTCACCGACGTGCGCTTCGCCCACCGCATGGCCTACGAGCGCTTCGACTTCCAGGGCCTGTCGGTGCACGCCGTGCCGCAGATGCTCACTGTCGACGCCACCCTCGAAGCCCTCGACCGGGCCGACAAGGGCCGCAGCGTGGTCAACACCAACCTCCTCCTCACCCACCCACGCGTCCCCCAGGTCGAGCCCCGCCACGCCGACATCAACGAGATCGAGGTCGACGCCGCCCTCCTGAAGTCCGACCTCGTCCTGCTCGGCCACTACCACTTCCACACCCGGGTGGCCCCCGGCATCTGGTACGCCGGGTCCACCGACACCTTCTCCTTCGCCGACAGCCCCGACGAGGACAAGGGCATCGTCGTGCTCGACACCGACTCCGGCGAGTGCCGCCACGTCCCTCTGGTGGGCCAGCGCCCGCTCGTCACCCTCCCGTCGGTGCTGGCGTTGGGGTTGTCGCCCACCGAGGTGGAGGCGGCGGTGCTGGAGCGGGCGGCCGACGTGCCGGCCGGCGCCGTGGCCCGCCTGTACCTGGAGGAGGTCGACCCGGAGGCGTTCCACCTGCTCGACAGGGAGGCGGTGCGGGAGGCGTCGGCGGGCGCCCTGCTGCTCAAGCTCGAACCGCAGTTCCGGGCGTCCGAGGGCATGGTCGAGCTGCCCGAGCTCCAGTCGCTGCCGGCTCAGTGGGCCGGCTACGTCGACGGCCAGGACCTCACCGGCTTCGACCGGCCCCGCATCCGGGAGCTGGGCGACGACTACCTGGCCCGGGCCATCGAAGCGGCCACCGGCTGACGTGCGCATCACCCGGTTGCACCTGGAGAACTACCGGGTCTTCCAGGATCCCCTCGACCTGGAGCTGCCGCCCGGGCTTGTCGGCATCTACGGGCCCAACGGGGCGGGCAAGAGCACGATCGTCGAGTCGATCCGCTGGACGCTGTTCGGGCGGTCACGTACCGCCAACGACGAGATCCGCACCGCCGGGGTCCGGGCCGACTGCGTCACCGAGGTCGAGTTCGAGCACGAGGGCCACCTCTACCTGGTGCGGCGGACGATCGCGGGGGCCGGGGCGGCCGTGCGGGCCCAGGCCCACGCCGACGCTCAGCAGGTTGCCGAGGGGGTGCGCGACACCGCCCGCTACGTGCAGTCGATCCTCGGGATGGACGACACCGCCTTCCGGGCCTCGGTGTTCGCCGAGCAGAAGCAGCTGTCGGCCTTCTCCGACCAGCCCCCGGCCGAGCGGCGTCGGCTGGTGCTCGAGCTGCTCGGCATCACGCCGCTCGACGGCGCCCGCGACCTGGCCCGCAAGGACGCCCGGGCCGCTGGCCAGGCGTTCGATCGGCTGCGTCAGCTGTTGCCCGACGTGGGCGACCTGCAGGCCGAGGCCGACGAGGCGGAGGCGCTGGCCGTCGCGCTGGAGGCAACGGCGGAGGAGCTCGAGTCGGCGCTGGAGGCGGCGCGGGTGGAGTTCGAGGCTGCGATGCGCGCCTACGACCGGTTGGAGGCCGCCCGCCAGGAGCACGAGCGACTCGTCGCCGAGGGACGTGCGACGCGGGCCGAGCTGGAACGGACGCTGGTGGCGGTGCAGAAGCTGGTGGAGGCGCTGGCCGGGCTCGACGCCGACGCTGCCCGCCTGGCGTCGCTGGCGGCCGACGCCGACGGGTGGCGGGAGGCGGAGGCCCGGCTGCGGTCGGTGGAGGCGGTGGTGGCGGCCTGGGCGGCGCTTGCCGCGGTGCCGGTCGTCGTCGACCCGCCGTTGCCCGACGAGGAGGGCTACGAGAAGGCTCGGGCGGCGGCGGAGTCGGCTCGCGGCGAGGTGTCGGCGGTGCAGGCCCGGCTGGAGGCGGCCCGGGCCGACCGCGACCGGGCGCGGGTCGCAGTGGAGCGCTCGGGCGAGCTGACCGGGGAGGCCGATTGCCCGCTGTGCGGCCAAGCCCTGGGCGACGCCTTCGAGGCGGTTCAGTCCCACCGGGCCGAGGAGCTCATGGTGGCCGAGCGCCGGGTGGTCGAGGCCGAGCTCGACCGTCACCGGGCCGGGGCGGTGGCCACCGCCGCGACCGAGACGGCCAGCGCGCTCGCCGTCGCGCTCCGGACGGCGCGCGAGGCGTGGGCCGGCATCGAGACGGCACGGGCTCGGCGGGCCGAGGCCGAGGCCGCCCTGGCCCGAGCCGAAGCCGCCCACGGCCGGCCGGTGGCCGACGGCGAGGCGGCCTCGCTGTCGGCTGAGGTGGAGCGGCGCCGGCAGGCGGCCGACGAGTGCCATCGGGTACGGGGCCGCATCGAGCGCCGACCGGCGGTCGTGGCCGAGCTCGACGTCGAGCGGGCGGCGGTGGACGAGGTCCAGGGCCGTCTCGACATGCTGCGCGACAAGGTGATGTCGCTGGCGTTCCGGCCCGAGGAGCTGGCTGCCTGCTCGGCCGCCCGCGACCGGCTGCGGGTGGCCGCCGACGACGCCGCGCTCGGGGCGCGGAAGGCCGGGAACGCCGCCGGGCAGGCCCGGGTCCGGGCGGTCGCCGAGCGGCGGCGCCTCACCGAGGCCATCGAGCAGCACGCCAAGCTGGCCATCCTCGGCGAGGACGCCCGCCACCTCAGCCGTCTGGCCGATCTGCTCCACGCCTTCCGAAACACCCTGGTGGCGTCGGTCGGACCACGGCTCTCGTCCCAGGCGGCCGAGCTGTTCGCCGAGCTGACCGATCACGAGTACGACGAGCTCGACGTCAACCCCGACACCTACGAGATCCGGATCCGCGACGCCGGCCTCCTGTACGGCATGAGCCGGTTCTCGGGCTCGGAGACCGACCTCGCCAACCTGGCGCTGCGGGTGGCGGTCAGCGAGCAGGTGAGGTTCCAGGCCGGGGGAGCGGTGGGTTTGCTCGTTCTCGACGAGGTGTTCGGCCCGCTCGACGACGACCGCAAGGAGCGCATGCTGCTGGCCCTCGAGCGCCTGCGCAGCCGGTTCCGGCAGGTGCTGGTTGTCACCCACGACGTCGCCATCAAGGAGCAGCTGCCGTCGGCCATCGAGGTGCTCAAGCTGCCGGGGCGGCGGGGCACCGCGCGCCTGCTCAACGCCTGAGTGCTAAGAACCCCGGATGCGTAGAAGCCTGGATGCGTAGAAACCGGCGTTCGCCGTGACGTGGATCCTCGACCTCGACGGCGTCGTGTGGCTGGCCGAGGAGCCCATTCCCGGCTCGGTGGAGGCCATCGCCGACCTGCGGGCGGCCGGCCGCCGCATCCTGTACGTCACCAACAACGCCGGTCCCCGGGTGGCCGACCTGGTGGAGAAGCTCGAGCGGCTCGGCATCCCCACGTCGCCCGACGACCTTGCCACCTCCGCGCAGGCGGCGGCCACGTTGCTGGAGCCGGGGGAGACGGCGCTGCTGTGCGCCGGTCCCGGCGTCGAGGAGGCGCTCACCGAGCGGGGCGTGAAGGTGGTGCGCGAGGGCTCGGCCGACGCCGTCGTGGTCGGGTTCCACCGGGACTTCGACTACGACCGCCTCACCGTCGCCTTCCAGGCCGTCCACGGCGGCGCCCGCCTCATCGCCACCAACGACGACACCACCTATCCCACGCCGGACGGGCCCATCCCGGGCGGCGGAGCGATCCTGGCCGCGGTGGCCGCCGCCGCAGGGGTCAAGCCGACGGTTGCGGGAAAGCCGTACGCGCCGATGGCGACGCTGATCCGCAAGCGGCTGGGGGGGAACCTGCAGGACGCCATCATGGTCGGCGACCGGCCGTCCACCGACGGGCTCATGGCCCGCCGGCTCAGCGTCCCCTTCGCGTTGGTGCTCACCGGGGTGACCGGGGAGGACGAGGTTTCCACCGACGACCCGCCCGACCTGGTGGAGCCCACGTTGGCCGCGCTGGTGGCCCGGGAGATCGGGTCGCCGGCGCGGGCGGCAGGTCAGGAGACGGCATAGACCCAGGGGTCGATCGTGAGGTAGCGGCTCCGCTCCTCGCACGGGTCCTGCACCTTTTCGAAGACGAGGGCGGCCTTGCCCGGCTTCGGCTCCCCGGTGACCTTCAGGTTGTAGGTGCCGATGTCGGTGCCGCAGTTTTCGGTTGACACCAGCACGGTGCCGTCGTCGAGGGCGAAGCTGCCGGACGTGGCGCCGACGCCGTCGGGGATGATCATGATGAAGTCCCCGGTGGCCCGGAGCTGGAGCACCCCCTGGTGGACCGAGCGGTAGATGCCGCTGATCTGGGTGATGTCGGTGGGCACGCCAGGGGCCGGCGGCCGGACGTTCTGGCGCTTCTCGCTGTTGCCGCACGATGCCAGGGTCACGGCGAGCGCGACGGCGGCGACGAGATTGACGCAGGTGGCTCGGCGGGGCACGCCCCAATACTGGCGCCCCGGCGGCTGTTCCTTGACCTCGGTCCCGACGTCGGGTCGAATTGGGCCATTCCTGGAGGTGCTGCGTGGACAAGTCCGAGCTGATCAGGCGGGTCGCCGACGCCGCCGACATCGCCAAGCATCAGGCCGAGAGCGCACTCGACGCCTTCTTCGACAATGTTCGGAAGGCGGCCCGAAAGGGGGAGAAGGTCAAGTGGCCGGGCGTCGGGTCGCTGACGATCCTGTTCGACGACCGGGACAAGAGGGCCGACGCCAAGAACGCGTCGCCGAAGCGGGCAGGCAAGGCCGCCAAGAAGGGCGGCCGGGACAAGACGAAGGGGAAAAAGGTGGCCGACGAGGCGTCGCAACCGGACGAGGGGAAGAAGAAGAAGAAGGTCGAAGGGGAGCCGGCAGAGCCGCCCGACCCTGCCGAGGTCGAGCCCGTCCCGGAGGCGCTGGCGCCGGAGCCGGGCTTCCCTGAATACGAGCAGGTGACGGAACCCGACGAGGGCGGCACGGAGGAAGAGCCGGAACCCGAGCCCGAACCGGAACCCGAGCCAGAGCCAGAGCCGGAACCCGAGCCGGAACCGGAACCCGAGCCGGAACCGGACTCCGAGTCCGAGTCCGAGTCGGAGTCCGAGTCGGAGCCGAGCTCCGAGCCAGCTTCCGAGCCGGCGGCTGAGGCGTTGACCCCCGAGGGTGGGTTCCCTACGTCAGCGCCGGACGAGTCGGACGGGGCTTCGGCCGGGTCCGAGAACACATGAGAGTGCAAAAAGGGTCGATATAGCGACCTTTTTGCACGGTCACGCCTGAAAGATGCCGAACCACAGCGTGAGTGTGCAAAAAACTGCAATATATGCGGGTTTTTGCACACTCACAGCCGGCGGCTACAGCTTGGTGATCAGCTTGAAGCGTTCGCCGTAGCGGAAGCCGGCGTCGCGGCCGTGCTCGACGGCCGTCTCGCGGACGCGGTCGCGGAAGGCGCCGACCTCCGACTCCGACGTCGGGTCGGAAATCTTCATCGTCGAGCGGTACTGGCTGCGGTGCGCCATCAGCGCCGCGACCTTCACGTCGAGGAACGCGGTCACGTCCTCGGTGTGGTCGGGCTCGTCTGCCTCCCAGAGCAGCAGTGCCGACGGGCGGTGCGGTTCGGCCCCCTGCTCGCGGAAGAAGTGCGGGTCGCGGGCGGCGACGATCCCCTCGACGGCCAGCAGGCCGGCGTTGCGGTGGTCGGGGTGGAGGCGGTACCGCTTCCACGGGTCGTGGCCGAGCACCACGTCGGGCTGCAGCCGGCGGATCCAGTAACAGACCTCCCACCGCTGCCGCAGCCCCGACTCCAGCTCGCCGTCCGGCCACCCCAGGAACACCACCGAGCCGATCCCGCCCAGCGCCCGTGCAGCCGCCCGCTGCTCCTCCTGCCGCTGGGAGACCAGCTCGGCCACGTCGGCGTCGGGGTCCCAGGAGCCCTTCGACCCGTCGGTGCAGACAAGGTGGGAGATCTCGCACCCGTCCGCCACCCACTTGGCCAACGTCCCCCCGCAGCCGAACTCGACGTCGTCCGGGTGGGCGCCGATCGCCAGCGCCCGCGCCGGCGGCGGCGAAAGATTGACGCTCACGCCTGATCTCCTCCCGTCAAGACAGAGCCGCGGCGAGGGCCAGGTCGGCGGGCAGGTCGACGTCGGCGGCAAGGGCGGTGCCCCGCACCACCCGCACGGGCAGACCCAGCCGGTGCGCCTCGGCCAGGTGCCGGGCGAACGACCCCGGCCCGTAGGAGAACGTGAACCCTGCCCCGACAGGGACGCACACCGCGTTGGTGCCGTTGTCCCGGCGGTCGGGCACCAGCGTCACGCCCACGAACCGACCCACCCACGACAAGCGCCGGGCCAACGGCAGGTCGGCGTGGGCGACGATCACCCGCTGCGCCCCCGCCGCCCCGAGCCGCAGGACCCCCGCCTCCACCGCCCGGTTCAGCCCCCGTTCCGGCTCCCACACCACCAGGGCGCCCAACTCCCGGGCCCACGCCGCCACGTCGGCGTCGTCGCACACGACGGCTGTCGGCAACGGCGAGGCCGACGCCACCACCGCCGACGCCATGGCCCGGGCCAGCGCCGCCCGCTCCACCGAGCCCAGAGCGGGAGCCAGGCGGAGCTTGGCCTCGGAGAACGACTTCACCGGGACCAGCACGGCGAGCGGCCCGACCGAGACCGCCGAGCTCACTGGAGGATCTCGAGCACCTTGAACACGGGCTCCTGGCGCAGGATCTGGCGGATCCGCACCATCGCCTCCTGGATCTCCCGGGAGGCGATGGCGGCGTCCATCTCCGACCGCGAGGACCAGCGGGAGATGGCCTCGGCGTCGACCAGGCCGCCGGCGTTGTGGGTCACGCAGATCGCCAGCTCGATCCCCAGGCAGCCGGCGCTGGCCATGAACGCGGGGCGGACGTCGTCGGCGAACAGTCGCTGCATCTCGCCGATGTCGGCCGGATCGACCGCTGTCGAGGACAGTCGGACGTACTCGGACATCAGGCCCCCCAGGTGCTCTTGGCGAACATGGCCGCGAGCTCGGGGCTCGAGGTCAGCGCCATCCGGTCACGGTTGAGCACGCCCGCCAGGCGCTCACCCGTCCCGGGGTACTTCAGGGTGACGCGGACTTCTTCCGCCGACACCTCGAGGACGTTGTAGGACGGCCGCGTGTACCCCCGCAGCCGGTGGGACGACACCGTGCCCGAGTTCACGATGAGCACGTGGTCGAGCAGCCAGACGTGGGGCACGTGTTTGTGCCCCGATAGCACCAGGTCGACCTTCAGGCCCGTCAGCAGGGCGAGGACGTCGCCCGCGTCCCACACCGTGTTCCGCTCCCGCCCCGTGCCCGGCACGGGCACCAGGTGGTGGTGGAGGACGAAGATCTTGTAGTCGGCGTCGTCGGCGAACTGGTCGCGGATCCACGTGTAGCGCTCACGCCCCACCTCGCCCTCGGCCAGGTCGGGCTTGGAGGAGTCGATGGCGACGACCTTCACCCTGAGCGGGTCGAGGCCGTTGCGCCCGGGCAAGGCCAGGGAGATGACCCTGTCGCCCTTGTCGACCACGTCGCCCACGCCGAACGTGTCCCGGAAGTGGAGGTAGCCGACGTTCTTGGAGTCGTGGTTCCCGGGGATGACAAGGACGGTGAGGCCGTGGGCGAACAGCGGGTCGAGGTAGTGCTGGGCCAGGCCGAACTCGCCGGCGTAGCCCTCCTGGGTGAGGTCGCCCCCGACGACCACCAGGTCGGGGTCGAGGCCGATGATCTCCCTGACGGCGGCCTCGAGCAGGTCTCCGTCGAAGAACGGCGATCCGCAGTGGAGGTCGGACAGCTGGGCGATGACGAGCTCGTCGCGTTGCACGCGTGGCCGAGTGTACGGGACCGCCGGTCAGCCTCCCGCGACCGGTTCCCCGCTAGCCTCGCGCCGCGAACGTCCACGTGTCCCGGCAGCGAAGGAGGCGACCGACGTAGCCGGCTTCGACGAATACGCCCTCGACACCAAGGTCGGAGAGGGCCCGCGGGGCACGGTGTGGCGCGCCGTGCACCTCGAGTCCGGCCGCCGGGTCGCCGTCAAGGAGCTCGCTCCCGCCCTGCGCGAGGACGAGGTGTTCATGACGGCGTACCGGGCGCTCGTCGTCATGCTCGTCGACCTCGACGAGCACCGGAACCGGGTGCCGGTGCTGGCGTGCCTGGCGGATCCGGAGCGGGTATGGGTCGTAGAGCCGTGGGTCGACGGCCGGCGACTCGACCTGATCGCCGCCAACGGCGGCTTGACGCCGGAGGAGTCGGTGGCTGTCGTCGCCGGCGTGCTGGCCGGGTTGGCCAGCGCCAAGGGGATCGTGCACGGGGATGTCAGGCCGGAGAACATCGTTGTCGCCGCCGACGGCACTCCTCTGGTCACCGACTTCGGCATACCGCTGCCGCCCGACCCCGACGCCGGGGAGGACGCGTTTCGAAGCGCCGAAGCCGTCCGGGGCGACAGGCTCAACGCCCGCAGCGACGTGTACTCGGCCGGCGCCGTGCTCCACGGCCTCCTGGGCGACACCCTCGAGGAGACGGTGCCGGCTGCCGGCGCGACCGCCGACGCCTCCTCGCGACCCGCCCCCAAGCTGTCCCAGGCCGGGAAGAAGCTGTCCCGGCTGGTACGGCGGTCGCTGTCGGAGGACCCGAAGAAGCGTCCGGCGCGGGCCGACACCTTCCGGGCCTCCCTCGAGAAGCTGGCGGGGGAGTGCTTCGGCGACGGCTGGGAGGAGAAGGCGGTCGCCGGCCTGGCCGGCACCGCGGTCGCCCCTCGCCCCGTCGCCTCGCCCGATGGCCCCGAGCAGGAGCCCGAGCCGACGCCACTCGAGTCGAGGCTGTCCCGCCGCCAGCGACTCCCGATCCCCCACGCCACGGTGCTCGGGCTGGCCGTGGCCATCCTCGTCCTGCTCGGCGTCGCCACCGTCACTGTCGACCGCAGGGCCGGCGAGTCGCCGACCCGGACAGTGACGTCGACGACGCCGCCGGCCTCGCCGGCCGAGATCGCAGGGTCCGACATCGCCGGCACCTGGGCGGTGATCGTCAACGTGATCGAAGCGAGCGGCGTCTTCGACTTTTCGGCGGGCAGCGCCGCGGTGAAGGCATACGTGATCTCGTCCGACTGCTCCAAGACGCCCTGCGACTACCGCCTGACGGTGGCCGGCTCGCCCGGGGAGTTCGCCTTGCCGAGGGTCGGCGAGAACTACGTGCTGAAGGAACAGGGCCCCAACGACTGCATCGACCACGCAACCGGAGCGGTCCGCGTACCGGGCGGCGCCGAGGCGACGGTCGAGGTGACGCTGCGGCCGACGGCGGCCAGGCAGGGCACCGACGGCCGCTGGCAGGCGACCGCCTTCGAGGGAGGGGTGGTGACCGCCACCGACAGCCAGAACCCCGAGTGCCGCGGTGACACCGGGATGCAGCGCACGGCGCTCGTCGGCACCAGGCAGTAGCGGGCCGGTTGCCGGCCGCTCGGTAAGGTTTCCCACTGGTGGTGAGCCAGTGAAGGTCGCGGTCGTCGGAGCCGGCTCGTGGGGTACGGCGATGGCCGCAATGACCGCGGCACGGGTCGACACCGTGCTGTGGGCCCGCCGGTCCGAGCTGGCGGCGGCGATCGAGGCCGGCCACAGGAACCCCGACTACCTGCCCGACCTGCACCTTCCCACCGGCCTGCGCGCGACCTCGTCGCTGGAGGAGGCCCTGCACGGGGCCGACGTGGTGGTGATGGCGGTGCCGTCCCACGGCTTCCGCTCGGTGCTGTCGGCGGGCCGCCCCTGGCTGGGCGCCGCCGTCCCGGTCGTGAGCCTGACCAAGGGGGTGGAGCAGGGCACCCTCCGGCGGATGACCGAGGTGGTGGGCGAGGTCGCCCCCGGCCAGCCCTGCGCGGTGCTCACCGGCCCCAACCTGGTGGACGAGATCGTGGCCGGCCACCCGACGGCCAGCGTGGTCGCCACCGCCGACGAGGCCCTGGCCGCCGAGCTCCAGGCGCTGTTCACCACCGGCGCCTTCCGCGTCTACACCAACCCCGACGTGGTGGGCTGCGAGCTGGGCGGCGCCCTCAAGAACGTCATGGCCATCGCCTGCGGCATCGCCGACGGCATGGGCTTCGGCGACAACACCCGGGCCGCCCTCGTGACCCGGGGGCTGGCCGAGCTGGCGCGCCTGGGTGTGGCCCTCGGGGGCGACCCGTTGACGTTCTCGGGCCTCACCGGCATGGGCGACCTGGTGGCGACCTGCACCAGCCGCCACAGCCGGAACCGCTGGGTCGGCGAGCAGCTCAGCCTGGGCCGTTCCCTGGCCGAGATCGTCGGCGGTACCCGCATGGTGGCAGAGGGGATCCGCACGTCGTCGGCGGTGGCCGAGCTGGCCGCCGCGGCGGAGGTCGAGATGCCGATCGCCGACCAGGTCGTGGCTGTCCTGGAGCAGGGCAAGCCGCCGGCGGAGGTCGTCCCCTGCCTGATGCAGCGGGTCAGCAGGCCCGAGTTCAGCCCCCGATGAGACTTTCCCAGGCGCCTGCCAGCCACTCCACAGGAATCGGTGCGTACCATTTCTCGAATGGCGGGGGCCAGAAACAGGACAAGCGAAAGACGACACAGGAGAACATGACACCAACCAGCCCTCGCAAGACGACCGGTGACCCTGCCGACCGGCCGGTGGCGGCCACCCTCGAGCAGGCCCTGTTCGAGGTCAAAAAGGTGATCGTCGGGCAGGACCGCGTCGTCGAGCGCATGATGGTCTGCCTGCTGGCCCGCGGCCATTGCCTGCTCGAAGGCGTCCCTGGCCTGGCCAAGACCCTCGCCGTCGAGACGCTGGCCGAGGTGGTCGGGGGTACGTTCGTGCGCCTCCAGTTCACGCCCGACCTGATTCCCTCCGACCTGGTCGGCACCCGCATCTTCCGGGCGTCGACCGAGAGCTTCGACGTCGAGCTGGGACCGGTGTTCGCCAACTTCGTCCTGGCCGACGAGGTCAACCGGGCGCCGGCCAAGGTCCAGTCGGCCCTGCTGGAGGTCATGTCCGAGCGCCAGGTGTCGATCGCCGGCACCACCTACAAGGTGCCCTCGCCCTTCCTCGTCCTGGCGACCCAGAACCCCATCGAGTCCGAGGGCGTGTACCCGCTCCCCGAGGCCCAGCGCGACAGGTTCCTGATGAAGATCGTCGTCGACTACCCGGACCGGGCCGAGGAGATCGAGATCGTCCAGCGGATGAGCGTCAACCCGCCCCACGCCGCCCGGGTCCTGTCGCTCGACGACCTGGTGCGTCTCCAGACCACCGCCGACGCCGTCTTCGCCCACCGGGCCATCGTCGACTACGCCGTGCGGCTTGTGCAGGCCACCCGTACCCCGGCCGAGGCCGGCATCCCCGACCTGGCCCGGGCCATCGAGTACGGCGCCAGCCCCCGGGCCAGCCTGGGCCTGATCGCCGGCGCCCGGGCCATGGCCCTGCTGCACGGCCGCGACTACCTGCTGCCCCAGGACGTGGTCGACGTCGCCCACGACGTCATGCGTCACCGGCTGGTGCTCTCCTACGAGGCCCTGGCCGACGGCACGCCCGTCGACGACCTCATCTCCACGGTCCTCGCCGCCGTGCCGCAGCCCCGCCTGGCCCCGAGCCAGGACACCGGGGCAGTGGAACTCTCGGCGTGACCGGGGAACTCTCGGCGTGAGCAAGCCGACCTCGCGGGCCGTCACACCGCCTCGGGCGGAAAGTCGGACCCTGCCCCGGGCGGTGGGCGCCACCCTGCCGCGGGCCGGCGTCGAGAACCCGCAGGAGGCGCTGCGCCAGCTCCAGCTGATCATCACCCGCCGCCTCGACGGCCTCCTGCAGGGCGACTACCTCGGCCTGGTGCCTGGGCACGGCAGCGAGCCGGGGGAGAGCCGGGTCTATGTCGAGGGCGACGACGTGCGCCGCATCGACTGGAACGTCACCGCCCGCACGACGGTCCCCCACGTGCGCGACCTCATCGCCGACCGCGAGCTGGAGACGTGGGCCCTCGTCGACTGCTCGGCCAGCCTCGACTTCGGCACCGCCCTGTGCGAGAAGCGTGACCTCGCCCTCGCCGCGGTGGCCGCCATCGGCTTCCTCACCGCCCGCATGGGCAACCGGATGGGCGCGGTCATCGTGCGTCCCGACGGCACCGTCAGGGTGCCCGCCCGGTCCGGTCGCCAGGCGATGATGGCTCTGCTCCACACCATGGCCACCCGTCCCCGAGCCGACGGTGGCGGCGCCACCGACCTGGCCGCCGCCCTGGTGGGCATGATGCGCCCGCCCCGGCGCCGGGGGCTCACCGTCGTGGTCTCCGACTTCCTCGCCCCGCCGGGATGGGAGCGGCCCCTGCGGGCGCTGTGCTCCCGGCACCAGGTGCTGGCCGTGGAGGTGATCGACCCCCGTGAGCTGGAGCTTCCCGACGTCGGCTACCTCACCTTGATGGATCCCGAGACCGGCCGCCGCCGGGAGATCCAGACGGCGCAGGCGTCGCTCCGCCGGCGCTACGCCGAGGCGGCCACCGCCCAGCGGGCCGCCATCGCCTCGTCCATCCGGTCGGCCGGCGCGTCCCACCTGGTGTTGCGCACCGACCGCGACTGGCTCCGTGACGTTGTCGGCTTCGTGCTCATGGCTCGGCGTCGCCGGGACGGCCTGGCCCGGGTGTCCAGATGAGCGGTTTGGGTTCCATCGGGCCGTCGTCGATGGGAGGATGGAGCCGGTGAGCTTCCTGTCGCCCTCGAGGCTGCTCCTCCTCGCCGTGGTGGCCGGGTTGGTGGCCGCCTACGTGTACATGCAGCGCCGGCGCAAGACCTACGCGGTGCGCTTCACCAACCTCGACCTGCTCGACTCGGTCGCCCCCAAGCGCCCGGGGTGGCGCCGCCACGTGCCTGCCGCCGCCTTCCTGACCGCCCTCGGGCTCACCGTCGTCGCCTTCGCCCAGCCGACGCGGCCGGTGAAGGTCCCGCGGGAGCAGGCCACCATCGTCATGGCCGTCGACGTGTCGCTGTCGATGGAGGCGGCCGACGTCGAGCCCGACCGGATCACCGCGGCCAAGGCGGCGGCCAAGTCGTTCGTCGACATCGTGCCGGCCCGGCTCAACATCGGTCTGGTGGCGTTCTCGGGCGCCGCCCAGGTGATGGTGTCGCCCACCACCGACCACGACCTGGTGAAGCGCAACCTCGACAACCTCGTGCTCGGCCCCCGCACCGCCATCGGCGAGGCCGTGTACGCCAGCCTCGGGTCCATCGCCTCGGTGCCGACCCAGCCCGGCCAGGCGCCGCCGCCGGCGCGGATCGTGCTGATGTCCGACGGCGAGACCACCGTCGGCCGTCCCAACGAGATGGCGGCGGCGGCGGCCGTCGAGGCCAAGGTGCCGGTGTCGACCATCGCCTTCGGCACCGACGCCGGGTTCGTCGAGGTCGAGGGCCGCCAGATCTCGGTGCCGGTGAACCGGGAGGCGTTGGCCCAGCTGGCCGAGGCCACCGACGGCACCCACTTCGAGGCGGCCACCGCCAAGGAGCTGCGCAAGGTCTACGCCGACATCGGCAGCTCGGTCGGTTACAAGACCGAAGAGCGCGAGGTCACCTCGTGGTTCGTGGGCATCGGCCTCGCCTTCGCCCTCGGCGCCGCGGCCACGTCGCTGCTCTGGTTCTCGCGGCTGCCCTAGCCGGTCGCTCAGTCGTCCTCGGGGTTGCCGGCGAACGACGCCGGCTCCCGCGCCTGGGTGTCGACGTGGATGCGCAGGAGATCGGGGCGGGCGTAGTGGCCGAACGGGTCGAACTGGTGGCGCGCCGCCCGGGAGGCCGGCACGTCGACGTCGGCGTAGAGGATGCCCTCCTCCCGTTCGAGTGGGCCGGCGAGGATCTCGCCCTCGGGCCCGACGATGGCGGAGTTGCCGAGGGCCAGCCAGTCGTCGTCGCCCCCGTAGAGGTCGTCCCGGAAGGGCACCGTCGCCGGGACGTCGGACCCGTGCAGGCACGAGCTCACGCCTACGACGAACATCCTGCCTTCCTTGGCCATGTGGCGCAGGGTGGCGGGCCACACGTCGGAGCTGTCCCAGGTGGGGGCGATGTGCACGTCGACGCCCTGGGCAAGGAGGGCGGCGCGGGCCAGCGGGTTGTAGTTCTCCCACGAGCAGAGGGTGCCGATGCGGCCGAGCGTGGTGGCCGTCACCTGCAGGCCCGAGCCGTCGCCCAGGCTCCACACCAGCCGCTCGGCGCCGACGGGCATGATCTTGCGGTGGCGGGCCAGCAGGCTGCCGTCGGGCCCGAACAGCAGCTGGGTGCTGTACATGGCCATGCTGCGGTCGGCCCGCTCGTTCACGCCGACGGACACGAAGGACTCGCACTCGCGGGCCGCATCGGCCAGGACGTCGGTGGTGCGGCTGCCGACGACGACGGACTCGTCGAACAGGCGGGCCTGCAGGACGGCAGCCCGCTGCTCCCACGGCTTCAGCCGCCACACCCACTCGGGATAGCCGGGCACGAACGCCTCCGGGAGGACCACGAGCCCGGCGCCTTGGCCGCAGGCGGTGCGGATCAGCTCGAGGGCGGTCTCGGTGGACGCCCGGCGGTCGAGCAGCGTCGGCGCGGCCTGGACGGCGGCAATCCGCAGCGGGCTAGAAGACACCGACCACCTCCGCTCGGAGCCCCGGCCACCCCCGCGGCAAAGCGACGCCCATGGCGAGGGCGAGCATGACGCCTCCCGTCAGCAGGGCGACCACGATGAGCCCGACCAGCACCCCGAGCACGACGTAAAGGGCCGGGCGGCCGCGTCGGGGTGGCGCGGGAGGGGCAACCGGGGCCGCCGCCTCGGGCCCAGGCGCAAGCAAGATCGCGGGCTCGGGTTGGGCCGCGACGTCTACCGCCGGGGGCGGGGGCTCGGCCTCGGCGGCAAGCGGAGGCTCGGCCTCGGCGTCGAGCGGGGGCTCGGCCTCGGCGTCGAAGTCGGTCGCCGGTTCGGCGTCGGCGTCGGTCAGGGGTTCGACTTCGGCGTCGGGCAGGGGCGGGGTGTCTGGAGTGCGGCGCGCTTCGGCCAGGTCCCACCGGAGATCGTCCATCACCTGGCGGAGGGCGAGGATCTCGACCCGCAGGGCGTTGATGGTGGCGATCAGCTCGTCGGCCCCCTTCGCGTGGGGCCCGGTCTCCGCATCCCCGCCTTCCCACGTGTCGGGTGGGTCCACCTTGGCGGCAGCCTCGTCGGCCGCGTCGTTTTCGTCCTCCTCGCGAGCGTCGGCCCGCGCGTCGAGCACGGCCATGCGCTCCTGCATCGTGAGCGGGGAGAACACCCCGGCCCTGGGGATGTCGAGGATGTCGAGCAGGTGGTGCGGCGACGCCTTCTCCACGACCTCGGGTTCCACGCCGAGCCCCACGACGATGGCCATCAGCCGGTGACGGACATCGTCGGAGCCATAGGGCGGCGCGGCCGTGGGCACCGGCGAACCGGTGCCGCCCTCAGGCGTGTCTCGGCCTTTGGATCACGTTGCCCCCGGCGACTGCGAACAGGACGCCACCCATTGTGGTGGGACGGCCACGCGAGTTCCACCACCCTGCGGCGCGCCCCTCCGCTACGGCTGGGAACGCTGAAGGGGTCCTCGCCCGTCCAATGAGCGTCACCCGGTCGAGCACGACGACGAGTCACCCGGTGCCCGGTTCACCGTATGCGTCGGCGAAGAACGCGGTGACGTCGGCCCGGTCGCGGGTGCGACGCATGGGCGGCAGCGCGGTGAGGATGGCGGGGCGGTAGGTGGCCTCGGCCAGCCGGGGGTCGAGCACGGCGACGACCCCGCGGTCGGTGCTGCTGCGGATGAGGCGCCCGGCGCCCTGGGCCAGCCGGGTCGCCGCCAGGGGCAGGTCGACGGTCGCGAAGGCGGCAGGCCCGGCCCGCTCCCGCCGGGCCTGGGCGACGGGGTCGTCGGGCCGGGGGAACGGGAGGCGGTCGATGACGACGAGCGAGCAGGCCGAGCCGGGGACGTCGACGCCCTGCCAGAACCCCATGGTGGCGAACAGGCACGACGTCTGGTTCGACCGGAACACGTCGATCAGCGCCGGCTTGGGCAGGTCGTCCTGGGCGAGGACCTGGTAGGGCAGGCGGTCGGCGAGGGCGGCGTGGGCGGCCCGCATGGCCCGCCACGAGGTGAACAGGGCCAGGGTGCGACCGCCGGCGGCGTCGATGAGGAACTCGAGCTCGGCGTGGGCCTGGCCCTCGTGGTCGGGGTGGCGGGGATCGGGAAGGCGGGGTACGTAGAGCAGGCAGAGGCGGCGGTAGTCGAAGGGACTGCCGACGTCGAGGTCGAAGGCATCGCCGCCCAGGCCGAGCAGGCCGCCGAGGCCGGGCGGGATCGTCGCCGACGTAAGGATCGGCGTGGCCGACGCCCATGCCACCCGCGCCAGCTCGCCGCCGACGTCGATGGGCGCCACCCGCAGCACGGGTTGGGAGCCGGACTGCTCGACCCAGGTGACGTCCTCGTCGTCGGCCTCGAGGATCGTGTCGACGTCGGCGGCGAGGGAGTCGAGCGCCTTGGCCGCCCTATCCCGTCTCGCCTCGAGGCCAGGGTCGTCCATGCGGCCACGGAGCCCCGATCGGTCGGTCCGCACCGCCTGGGCCAGGTCCGTGAGTGCCTCGCTCACCGTCGCCTCGCCCTTGGCCCCGTTGGCCAGCCGGGTGCCGACCAGCGGCGCCAGCACGCGATCGAGGCTGTCCCGGTGACGGGCCAGGGCGGTGGCCGAGGCCAGCCGGGCCAGTGCCGTGACGCGGCCGGGCGTGAGCGTGACGCCCAGGGCACTCGCCATGACGTCGGGAGCCTCGTGGGCCTCGTCCAGGATCAGCACGTCGTGGTCGGGCAGGACGTGGCCGCCGGAGGCGACATGGGCGCCGAGGAGGTGCAGGTTGACGACGATGACGTCGGCTTCCCGGGCCCGTACGTAGGCGGCTTCGGCGAAGCAGTCCTTCCCGCTGGGGCACTCCTTCGCTCCCGGGCACTGGTCGGACCCGACGCTCACCGACGACCACGCCGCCGGGCTCGGCTCGAAGGACAGCTCGGCCCGGTCGCCGGTCTCGCTGTCGTCGGCCCACGCCAGGAGCCTGGTCACCTGGTCGCCGATCGCGCCACGGCCGGCGTCGACCTCGAGGGCCAGCTCGGGAGCGTCGCTCGCCCTGGCGACCTCCGACGCCGCCTGACGGCAGAGGTAGTTGCTCCGGCCCTTGAGCACCGCCCACGTCAGGCCCGGCCGCAGCCCTGCCGCCGCGATCGAGGGGAGGTCCTTTCCGGCCAGCTGGTCCTGCAACGCCTTGGTGGCGGTGGCGACGACAACTGTGCCGTCGGTTCCCAGCAGAGCGCCGGTGAGGTAGGCCCAGGTCTTGCCGGTACCGGTGCCGGCACGGACGACCAGAGGCCGCTCGTCCCGCACCGCGTTGGCGACGGCCTCGGCCATCGCGATCTGGCCGGCACGGACCTCGCCCCCGCCGTCCAGCGCCGCCGCCAGCGTCTTCAGGGCAGCCTCGGGATCCACGGGGACACTTCAGCACGCGCGGCACGGGATGGCGGCGGCGTCCCGTGACGCCAACACCTCGGCGGCGCCGGGCGTCACGGCAAACGGTCTGCGCGGATCCCGTTGAGGCGTACGGCCAGCCAGTCGGGCGCGGTGACGAAGTAGACGAGCCGGTAGCGGACCACAGCGCTCGTGTCGAAACGCCATGACACCGTGGCTGCCGGGTTACGGCCCATCTGCGCGTCATCCAAGCGGACCGCCCATGAGAGCCACCCGAAGGGCCCGGTGGGCACTGCGCGTTCTGGCTCTCCTCGACCGACCGTGTGCACCACCGAGCCCCGGTCGTCGAGCAGCTCGGCGACCACCCGGGTGATGGTGGCGCCCTCCGGCAGCAGCGCCCCGGCCACGGCGTCTCGGCCCGAGGCTCCGGTCAGGAACTGTTCGTGGATGAACGTCGGTGTCGGGAGCCTGCGTTCGGGGGAAAGGGTCAATGTGGGCGTCAGGGCGGCCTGGACGTGGAAATCGCCGGTCCCTTGTCGCGTCACGGCGACAGTGACCTGGGCGCTGTCGTCGGCGACAGCCGGGGACAGCGCGCTCTCCACGACCGCGAGCGAAAAGATGTCGCCCGGGAACCTGACGGTGGCGTTGGAGCCGGACGCCCGTCCCGTCCAGATCGGATCGGTGTCCGTCACCGCCACGATCAGCTCGACGTCCTGCACAGTGGAACCCGCCGGCAGCCGCTCGCCCGGGTTGAAGACAAGCCGAGCGGGGGTCGAGCCACCGGGAACCCGGTGCCACCCGGCGAGCAGACGACGGTCGATGCCTACCGCGCTGAACGCCCACGCCACCTCGTCCAGGACCCGCTGATCGAAGGGCAATCTCGTCGCAGGGTTGGCCGGGTCGGTGGCCACGATCGCCCGCAGGGCGAGGTCGCTGGCGGACTGCCAGGTGTTGAGCGCCTCGTCGAGGTAGTTGGCCCAGGGATGCATCCGCCGGCAGAGGGTCTCGGCAAAGGCTTTGGCCAGTCGGGCTCGGCCGATGCCGGTGTGGGCGGCCGTTCCGTCGCCGTCGCTGAGCAGGACGGCGGCGCGGTTGCCGATGCTGCTGTTGGTGTGGACTCGGCCTGCGTCGCAGGTGGGGGAGAGCACGTCACGCACGCCTCCGCAGCCATTCCCGCGGCTTTGGAACTCTCCATAGATAGCCGGTGTCGAGGTCTTCATGTTGCGCAGCGACGGAGCGAAGTTGCGGTCGGACGCGGGGACGTCCTCGCCGACCAGCCAATTGCCGGCGCCGTTGGCGTCGGGGAAGGCCAGGTTCCCGAACACGTCGGCGTAGTGCTCGTTGACGGCTCCGGACTCGTCCAGGAAGACGAGACGGGCGGTTTCGTTGATCACGCCATGGGTCACCTCGTGGGACACCACGTCGCTCACCGCCCACCCCGGTGAGAACAGCGCCTGACGACGGCTTCTCAGCCACACGGCGTTGGGGCTGGCGAACATGAAGTTGGCCACGCCCTCCACCGCCGCCCCGCTGCCGTCGAAGCTGTCACGACCGAGGTGGGACCAGAATCCCAGGACTGCGTTGATGAACCGGTCGAGCTCGAGGTGCTCCGACCTCGTTGCCGGTGCGCCCGGTCGGGTGTTCCCGTCCTCGAGCACGGTGACCGCCGAGCCGCTGCTGGCGTCGTGGACGATACGACGTGCCGGGCACTGGTTCGGCGCCAGGAGGGCGAGGTCCCCGGTCCGGGCACTCACGAACACATCGGCCTCGGGAGCGCGGAACTGCCAGGCCACGGTGTTGGGTGTCGCCGGCCCGGCGAGCGCCTGCGACAGCACCACCAGAGCGTCCGCGGCATCCTCGAGCGGCGCGCCGTCCGGCTCGATCAGAGCGTCTTTGCCCAGCTTCCTACGGACGTCGACGAGGTGGCTCTCTGCCGACTTGCGGGCAGCAGCGGCGTCGAGGTTCTCGACGGTGGGCACGACGGCGGGCCACGGCACGTAGTTCCCGCTGATGGAAGTGATCGTGAGCGACGGGGAGAGGTGGACTCGCAGCACGGCCCCGTACACCGGGATCCCGCCGTAGACCTGCTGGAGCGCGACATGGGTCATGTGTGGCGGCGCCTCGTCGCTCTCGATGTGATCCACCCGCAGCTGGTTGTGGGGTTCGAAGGTGCCGAACACAGTGGGATGGCGCTCGAAGAAGGCAAGCGCCACCTCCTCGGGGTCGCCGGAGAGGGTCTCGGGCAGCCAGAGTCCCTCCCGCCCGAAGGACACGAAGCTGGGGACGCCGGTGCGGTCGTTGACGGCGAAGCGAGGCAATGGAGCGTCGGGACGGATCAGCCCCCGGCACGGCCCGGCGGCACCTCCTGGGCCCTCGGCGTCGAGCAGCACCGTTCGGTCCAGCGCGGAGATCACCACGACTCTTGCCTTTTCGCCGGCGTCGAGCGCCGCGAACCAGGCCAGATGGACCTCGCCGGCCTCGCCCAGCACGGTTTCGGGGTCGAACACGACGAGCTCGACCTCCGGTGACGCGGCGCCGTCCGGGAATTGGAGATGCTCGGCCATGACCGCGGCGGCCTTCTCGGCGGACACAGTCGGTGTGGGATCGACCAGTGCCGCCCGGCTGGCCCGTCCTGCGACGGCGACGATCTGGTAGCGCTGGTCCTCGTCACTGGACACGACGTCGACGGCCCAGCCGGCGCCCAGAACCGGGACGCCCGCCGCCGTCTGTCGCACGCAGACCCGCAGAGCCTTGGTGTTGCCGACGTCGTCGACGTGAACTGGCTCCAACGTGGCCGAATCGGCCCCCAACAGGACGGCCTGGTCCTGGAGGAACCGCATGGCCAGGTCGGTGGGAACACCCGGTTCGACGTTGAGCACGCCGTGAATGCGAGCCAGTCCGATGCCGGGGTTGACGACGATTGCCGTCGGCCCCTGGGCGGCACGGACCAGGGCCTTCAGCTGCAGGTATGCCTCGGGGCCGAGGGTGTCGACATCGGGGTTGGCAAGGGGGTTGAGCATGGCGCTGTCTCCCAGTGGTCCGTGCGCCCGGCCATGTCGGACCCGGCGCGGTTGTCGCTGTCGAGGACATTGGACCCAAAAAGGGGCCGCCCGGTCATGAGTCCCGGGGGACTCATTTTTCGAGCAGAAAATGCCTGCCGGGGCTGGGCCCCGCGGGGTTACGCTCAGGGGCGTGTCAACGGCGGCACGGCAGTCGGAACTGCCCCTGGTCGGACGCAGCGACGAGCTCCATTCGATCGAGGCGGCATTGGCGGCGGACGCCTTGGGCGGCGTCGTCCTCTCCGGTCCACCCGGGGTCGGGAAGACCCGGCTGGCGACCGAGGCCCTACGACTTGCGGAGGCCAAGGGCAGGACCACCGCGTGGGTGGCGGCGACGCGTGCTGCCTCTGCCATCCCGTTTGGGGCCTTCGCCCATCTGCTGCCAGTGGCCGCCGAATCGCCCATGGCCGCACTCGACGTCCTGCAACGGGCCGGGGGCGAGATTCGTCGCCGGAGTCCGGACACCCCTCTGGTTGTCGGCATCGATGACGCCCACCTGCTCGACGACCGCTCGGCCACTCTGGCGCACCTGCTGGCCACGACGGGCGCCGCCTTCGTTCTGGCAACTGTGCGGGGTGGGGTGCGCCTGCCGGATCCCTTGCTCGCCCTTTGGAAGGACGGCCTCGCCGAGCGAGTGGAGCTCCAACCGCTGTCACGTACTGACACGGACGACCTCCTGGAAGTGGCCCTTGGTGGCCACGTCGACGCGGCCACCAGGCATCGCCTGTGGGAGATGAGCGCCGGGAACGTCCTGTACCTGCGAGAGCTCCTGCTGAGCGGCATGGAGCGGGGTGCGCTGGCCGAGCGGGGTGGCGTGTGGTCGTGGAGCGGATCGATTGGTGGGGGGAGCCGCCTCGAGGACCTCGTGGAGGACCGCCTCCGTGAGTTGAGTGACGAGGAGCGCCGGGTCCTGGACATCGTGGCTCTGGCCGAGCCCGTCGGACCGTGCCTCGTCGTTCGCATGGCGTCCGCCTCCGCCCTGGACTCACTCGAGGCCAACGGACTCCTCGTCGTGGCCGACGACGGCCGTCGCGCCCAGGTCCGGCTTTGCCACCCTGTGTACGCCGAGACCCTTCGAGCGGCGCTGGGCGGGATGCGCCGGCGCTCGCTGCTCGGTGAGCTCGCCGATGGACTGGCGGCCACGGGCGCGCGCCGCGACGACGACACCCTGCGGCTCGCGTGCTGGCGCCTCGACAGCGGCGAACCCGTCAGCCACGAGCTGCTCCTGGCCGCCGCTCGTCGAGCCAGCGCGCTGTCCGACCACCCCTTGGCCGAGCGGCTGGCTCGGGCCGCCCGAGACGACGGCGGTGGGTCGAAGGCGAGGATGGCGCTCGCCCAGTCGCTGTACTGGCAGGACCGGTTCCAGGAGGCTCAGCAAGCCCTCGACGACCTTTCTACCGGCGAGGACGGCCCAGACGTGGTCGAGGAGACGATCGTCGCATCCTCGAACCTTTTCTGGGGTCTGGGCCGAGCCCGAGAGGCAGACGAGCTCCTCCTGCGAACTGAGCGACGGCTGCCCCCCGGTGGGGCCGCCGATGAGCTGGCCGCCCACCGGGCCTACCTGGCCGTGTTCAACGGCAGGGCCGTGGACGCACTGGCGACGGCCACCGCGGTGCTGGCCCGGTCGAGCCCCGGGACCGGGGCGTCGGTTCGGGCGCTCATCGCTGCGGTCCCCGCCTGGGGACTGTGTGGCCAGGCCGAGCTGGCGATCAGCGAGGCGACGGCGGGTCTGGCTGCCGCCGAGCGGCTCTCGGCCGCCGAGCCGCAGTTGGCGGGGAAGCTTCTCGCCGGCAAGGTTCTCGCCTTGTTGTTGGCCGGCCGCCTCGAGGAGATGGAGGAGGTGACCAGCCGGGTCTACGACATCGTCGCTTCCCATCCCGCCAGTGACCTGCGCGGGCTGTGGGCCCTGCTGATGGGGCGAGCGGCCCTGGCCCGAGGCGCCGCCGGGACCGCCGTTCAGCGCTTGCGGGAGGGTGCCGCCCTGCTGCGGGCCCACGATCCGGGCGCCTTCCTCACCAGGTGCCTCGCTTCTGCCGCCCATGCCAGTGCGCTCCTGGGCCACACGATCGAGGCTCAGGAGCTTCTCGCCAAGTGCGAGCAACGCCGTCACCCCTCTGTTCGCATCCACGACTTCGAGGTCGGTCTGGCCCGGGCATGGGTCGCTGCCGCCGGCGGCCGCGAGTCCGCCGCCCGGGCTACTGCGCTGGCAGCCGCCGACGAGGCGGCGGAGCTTGGCCACTTCGGCTACGAGGCGATGGGTCTGCACGCGGTAGTCCGATTGGGAGACGCCCCCGCGGTGTCCCGACGACTGGCGTCTTCCTACGCCGAGGGCCCCATCGTGGGGGTCTACGCCGCCCACGCTTCGGCTGTGGTCGCGGGCGACGGGGGGGGCCTGGACGAGGCTGCCATCCGATTTGCCCAGCTCGGGGCGCTGCTCCTGGCCGCAGAAGCAGCGACGGATGCATCCGAGGCCCACCGCCGCGCCGGCGATCGTTCCGCTCAGGTGCTCTCCCTCGCGAGGTCGAAACGACTGGCCGCGGCCTGCGTGGGGGTGATGACCCCGGCGCTGAGAGCCGGGGCGGAGGACCCGGCCCTTGGCTGGCTCACGGCCAGGGAACGCGAGGTGGCCGGGCTGGCGGCGCGTGGCCTGACCAAGCGGGAGATCGCCGATCGGCTGTACCTGTCCATCCGAACCGTCGGCAACCACCTGAACCACATCTACGGCAAGCTCGGCCTTTCAAGTCGGGAGGAACTGGCTGCGGCGCTGACGCTCGAGCCTGACAGCGACAGCTGAATCTCGCGTAGGTTCCTTGCGTGGGCGAACACGTGTTCGATATGATGGAGGGATGAGCACGGCGACGGAGCGGGAGGTCACCGCCATGGCCCTGGAGGCCGAGGTGGCCCAGGTGTGCGGGGTGGCCAACGCCGCCGCCGGCCGCCTGGTCGGCCTGATCGCCGACGTGCTGGCCACGGGGTCGTGGGAGGGGGCCGACATCCTCTCGCCGTGCCACTGGGTGGGCTGGAAGTGCGGGGTGTCGCCCAAGCGGGCTCAGCGGCTGGTCTCCATGGCCCGGCGGCTGGGTGAGCTGCCCCAGACCCGGGCCGCCTTCGAGGCCGGGGAGCTGAGCGAGGACCAGGTGGCCCTGATCTGTCGCCACGCCCCGGCGTCGGCCGATGCCTCCGTGGCCGAGTTCGCCCGCCAGGCCACCGTCAGCCAACTGTCGCGGGTCCTGTCCAAGTATGTGTTCGAGGCCGACAAGCCCGAACCCGAGCCCGAGCGGCGCCGGGTCGACTTCGGCCACGACGACGACGGCTGGTGGCGGTGCTGGGGGACCCTGGGGGCCGAGGAGGGGGCCAAGGTCGCCCGGGCCCTGAGCTTGGAGCGGGAACGCCAGAAGCTGGAGTCGTGGGCCGACGCCCTGGTGGCGGTGGCCGAACGGGCCCTGGCCGCCGACCACGCCACCCGGGGCCATCACGACGCCCAGACGGTGGTGGTGCACCTCCACCCCGACGGCACCGGCAACCTGCACCTGGGCCCGGGCCTGCCCGACGCCGTGCTGCGCCACCTGGGCTGTGACGGGCGGGTCAAGACCGTCGAACACGACCGCCACGGGGTGGCGGTCAGCGTGGGCCGGGCCCTGCGCATCGTCCCCGAGCGCACCCGCATGGTGATCGAGGAACGAGACCGGGGCTGTCGGGTCCCGGGCTGCGACCACACCGCCTGGTTGCAGATCCACCACATCGTCCATTGGCTCGACGGCGGTCCCACCGACACCTGGAACCTGGTGGCGTTGTGCAGCCATCATCATCGCCTCCACCACCAGGGCACGATTCGACATCCGGGGCAATGCCGACGACCCCGACGGCCTGGTCTTCACCGACCGCAAGGGCCGACGGCTGACGGGCTGTGGCCGACCGGCACCGCCGGGGAACGGCGAGGCGACCATCACCGGGAACTGGACCCCGCCGTCGGGCGAACGCCTCGACTGGTGGATGGTGACGTTCCACGAGGCGCCGGTCGGCGCGTGAGTTACGAGATGATGCCCTTGTTCTGCAGCCACTCCTTGGCCACGTCGTCGGGCTCGCGGTTCTTGAGGTCGGTCTCGACGTTCCAGGCGATCAGGTCGTCGGTGGTGATCTTGGAGCTCAGGTCGTTGAGGACCGCCTTGAGCCCGTCGCCGTAGGCGCCGACGACGGCGTTGGCGGCGATGGGAGCGATGTTCTGCGCCGGGTGGATGCCCTTGTCGTCGGTGAGGACCTTGAAGCCCTTCTCCTTGATCTGGGGCGCCGTGGAGTTCCACTGGACTGCGTCGACCTCGTTGGCGGCCAGCGCCTCGCCCAGGAGGGGGCCGAACTCGATCGTCTTGGTGTCCCTGAACGTGATCGCGTAGACCTCGGTGTAGCCCTTGAAGCACTGGGTGCGGTTGGGCTCGAAGCACTGCGCCCCGGCGCCGAACACGTAGTTGAGCGGGCCGACGTCGGAGATGTTGGTGGCCGGCGAGTCCCCGCGGACCACGAAGGCGTCGCCGTCGACCGCCGGCGAGTAGTCGAAGACAGTGGCGCCGATGGCCGAGTACGCCGGGCGGATGACAGCGATGACTTCTGCGGCGCTCGATGAGGTCGGCGAGTCGGGCACCAGGGCGGTTGCCGATCCACCGATGTAGTCGACGATGAGGTTCACGTCGCCCTTCTTGAGGGCGGCGATGGCCTCGGTGCGCTGGCCGGCAGGGGTGAGGATCTCGGTGTTGTAGCCCTCGGCCTTCAGGTACTGGCCGTAGACCTGGGCGATGGTGGCCGACTCACTGAAGTCCTGGCCCCGAATCTTGATCTTGGGGCCCTCCAGCGTGCTGCCGGTGCTCGATCCGCCGTCGTCGCCGCTACTGCAGGCCGCGGTCAGCAGCCCGAAGACTGCCAACAGGATCAACAGCTTGCCCAGCCCGCCTCGCGCTCGCATCTGGTTCATGGTCGTCTCCTGATCGTCGATTTCTGCCATGCCCGAGGCGTCGTACCCCTCGCGGCACCACCAGGCGCTCGAATGCCGTGAACGCCAACCCCGTCAGCAGGGCCAGCGCCGCCACCAGGATTGCACCCCCGAGCACCAGGGTGTCGTTGTTCTGCCCCAATCCGTCGCGAACGTAGCGACCGAGGCCGTTGCCGCCGAGGAACGCGCGCAGCGGCTCGGTGGCCACGACCTGCACCGCGGCGACCCGGACGCCGGTGAGGACGACGGTCAGGCCGAGGGCCATCTCCACCTTCAGCAGCACGTGGCGGTCGCCGAACCCCATGCCCCGGGCGGCGTCGACCACCACCGGGTCGACCCCCTTCACCGCGGTGTAGGTGGTGAGGAAGATCGGCGGCACGGCCAGGAGGGTCAGGGCGATGAAGATCGGCCACGGCTCGAAGCCGTAGCCCCACCGCAGGGAGATGGGGACGAGGAGTCCGGCCACCGCGAACGTGGGGACGGCCCGGCCGACGTTCACGAACCACGGCGCCGCCAGCTCGCCCCTGCCCAGGTGGCCCAGGGCCGCTGCCGCTGGGACGGCCAGCAGGGTCGCCACCACGACCACCGCCGCGCACAGGCGGACGGTGTCGCCCAGCGACGAGAGGATCCCGTCGGCGCCGGTCCACGTGCCGGCGTCGAACAGCCACTCGAAAAGGCCGATGTCCATGGGCACGCCGGCCTGAGCCAGCAAGCCGCCGGCGACCCCGATCACCGCGGCTGCCCCCGCCGAACCCGCGTCCAGGGCGTGAGAGCCCGGCCGACGACCCAGATGACCAGGTCGAAGGTCAGCGCCAGCAGGATGGACAGCGACGCGCCCACCGTCATCGGCGTCCAGAACGTGCGTCGCAGCCCGTCGAGGATCAGCCGGCCGAGGCCGCCCTGGCCGATGATGGCGGCCACCGTCACCAGGCCCACCGTCGTCACCGCCGCCACCCGGATCCCGGTGACGATGTAGGGCACGGCCAGCGGCAGCTCCACCGTGAACGCCCGCCGGGCCGGGCTCAGCCCCATACCCTCGGCCGCGTCGCGCACCGCCGCCGGTACCGAGCGGAAGCCGATCAGGATGCTCGTGACGAGCACCAGCAGCGTGTAACCGACCAGGGGGATCACCGCCGTCGACAGGCTGAGGCCCGTGTACGGCACCAGCAGCCCGAAGAGGGCGACGCTCGGTATCGTGTAGAGGAAGGCGGAGAAGGCGGTGATCGGGCCCGCCGTCCACCGTTTGCGCAGGGCGATCGTGGCCAGCCCGGCCGCGACCACAAGTCCCAGCGCCACCGCCAGCAGGGTGAGCTGGACGTGCTGGACGAGGGCGGTCTGGATCTGGTCCCACTCGTCGGCCAGGTACTCCCACCGGATGATCGGGTTGGTGGCCTGGGCGAGGCTCATCCCGCCGGGGTGCCCGTGTCGGCCAGCGCGGCGCGGATGCGCTCCAGGGTGACGACGCCGCCGAACCGGCCGCCGTCGTCGACGACGGCCACCGACGTGTCCGACGTCATGATGACCTCCATGGCCGTGCGCAGGGTGCTCGTGGCCTCCACCTGGGCCGCCGGCAGCGAGCGGGGGAGCTGGTCCAGCGACCGGTCCTGGCCGTTGGCCAGCGCGGAGGCCGGCACCCACCCCAGGAACACCCCGTCGTCGGTGATCCCGAACCACTCGGAGCGGTGGGCGGCCATCGCCGCCCGGGCCTCGTCGGCCGACGCGCCGGACTCCACCACCGGGCCACCGTCGAACGGGAGGTCGGCGACTGTGGCCAGCGTGAGGCGACGGATGCTGCGGTCCTCCCCGACGAAACGTTCCACGAACTCGTTGGCCGGGGCCCGCAGCAGCTCGTCGGGAGTGGCGTACTGCTCGAGCACCCCGCCCACGTTCATGAGGGCGACGCGGTCGGCCAGCTTGATGGCCTCGTCGAGGTCGTGGGTGACCAGGACGATCGTCTTGTGGACGCGGGCCTGCAGGGCCAGCAGCTCGTCCTGCAGCCGGCCCCGCACGACCGGGTCCACCGCGCCGAAGGGCTCGTCCATCAGCAGCACCGGCGGGTCGGCGGCCAGCGCCCGGGCCACGCCCACCCGCTGTTGCTGGCCGCCGGACAGCTCGTCGGGGTAGCGGTCGAGGAGGGAGTCGTCCAGCCCGACGAGGGTGGCCAGCTCGGCGATGCGGGCCTTGGTGCGGGCCTTGTCCCAGCCCAGGGCGTTGGGGACGGCGGCGATGTTCTTGGCGACCGTCTGGTGGGGGAACAGGCCGACCTGCTGGATGACGTAGCCGATGCCTCGCCGCAGGGTGGCCACCGGCGTCGCAGTGACGTCCTTGCCCTCGATCTCGATGGTGCCCGACGTGGGCTCCACCAGCCGGTTGATCATGCGGAGCGTCGTCGTCTTGCCGCAGCCCGACGGCCCGATGAGGGCGACAGTGGATCCCTTGGCGACGTCGAGGCTGAGCCCGCCCACCGCGTCCCGGTCGGCTCCGGGGAACCGCTTGGTGACCTCCCGCAGCCTGATGGCCGGCGTCGGCTCGTCAGTCACTCGCCATCTCGAGCAGCTTGTTCACGGTCCGCCAGTTGCGGGTGGTGGCGGCCACGCCCAGCTTCTTCTCCCAGAACGAGTTGATCAGCTTGGAACGGCCGTAGCCGTCGGGGCAGTGCAGGTAGACCTCCCGCCCGACGACCTCGAACGCGTCGGGTGCGTAGGCGTCCTGATCGACCGCCGCCACCTTGGACGCGGCAGGTTTGGCGTCGAGGAACGTGACGTGGAGCTTGTCCTCGACGCCCGGGAACGGATTGCCGCCGGTCACCTCGCCCAGCTCGTCAGGTGATCGCAGGAGGACGCTCACGTCCAGTCCCAGCTCCTTCTTGATCGCCTTCTGGATGTCGCCGGCGAGCTTCGTGACGCCGCCCGACCTGGCCCGGAAGACGACGTTGCCGCTCTGGATGTACGTGGCCACGTCCTCGTGGCCGAGGCCCTCGATCAGCTCCCTGAGGTCCTGCATGGCGACCTTCTTGCCACCCACGTTGACCCCACGGAGCAGGCACACCCACGTCTTGGCCATGGCGCCACGGTATTCGGGCGCGACCGCCGGGCGTCGCCGCTACCGGTCGGCGGGCCGGGTCTGGGCCAGCACGAAGTCGACGACGTCCTCCAGTCGGCCCCGGCGGCGGTAGGCGTCCCGCTGCCGGGCCGCGCCCGTGCCCTCGGCGAGCACCCGGCGGACCTCGGTGTCCACCTCGTCCCACTCTCCGGCCTCGTCGAGGGCCGGCCGCAGGAGTTCGAGGAATGCCCGGACCACATCCCGTGCGGGACGGGAACGGCTAGTGGCCAGGTCGACGAGCGCGCCCTCGAGGCCGTAGCGGGCGGCCCGCCAGTTGGCCGCCCGCACCAGCTCGGACCGCGGCGCCGGCATGGGTCCGCCCTCGGAGACGTGGCGGTGGCAGGTCCGGACGAGGGCACGAACCAGCCCGGCGATCATCACGGTGTCGTCCACGGTGAGGTTGGCGTCGGCCACCCGGAACTCCACCGTGTCGAAGCGGGCCGACAGCCGGATGTCCCAGTAGATGCGGGCGGGGTCGTCGATCGCCTCCACCATGAGCAGGTCGTGGACGAGCTGGTCGTACTCGGCCCGGGACGAGAAGAACCCGGACGGGCCGGCGGTTGGCCACCGCTGCCAGACCTCGGAGCGGAAGCTGGCGTACCCGGTGTCGCGTCCCTTCCAGAAGGGGGAGTTGGCGCTGAGGGCGAGGAGGACCGAGAGCCACGGCCGAGCTGCGTTCATGACCTGGACCGCCACCTCGGGATCGGCCATGCCGACGTGGACGTGGCACCCGCAGACCTGCTGCTCGTGGGTCACCAGCCGGTAGTCGTGCTCGAGGCGGAGATAGGCGGGCTTGGGCGTGACCGGGCTGCCCTCCTCCGAGGCGAACGGGTGGCTCGCGGCGGCGGCGATGGCGTACCCGGCGGCGGCCGCCGCCTCCGAGACCGACCCGCGCAGGCGCTCGAGCTCGGCCCGGACCTCTTTGAGGGTGTGGCAGACGGCGGTGCCGGTCTCGATCTGCGACTGCAGCAGCTCGGTCTGGACGGCGTCCTCGCTGCCGGCCCGTGCCTGTGCGCCGCGGAGGACGTCGGCGGCGGCCGGCACCAACCGGCGGGTGGCGGGGTCGACGAGGAAGAACTCCTCCTCCACCCCCAGCGTGAAGTCGTCGGCGGTCGTCATGCACCCGGAGCCTGCCCCGGCCTCGGCTACGGGAATCCAGGCCGGCTAGGGGATCCCGCCGTCCGGTGGTTCGGCGTAGGTCGCCGCCAGCTCCTGGCCCAGGTCGGCGAGGTGCCGGCGGACCTCGGGTGGGTCGACCACCTCCAGCCACGTGCCGAAGCCGGCGACCTCCGCGGCAAGGGAGCGGGCGCTGTGGCCGCGCAGCTCGACCTCCACCCGGCCGTCGTCCCCGGAGGGCCCGATACGCACCCGCGTACCGAACGTCGACCGGCACCAGCGGGCGACCTGGGGGTTGAGGGCGAGGGCGTGAGCCACGACCGGCGCCCGCTTCTGGTCGATCTCGTCGGTGATGAGTCGCCACGCCTCGGCCAGCTCGAACCCCTCCGGCCGCACGACGGGTTCGCCGGTGGGGTCGATCGAGGTCACACGGTCGACCCGGAACGTGCGCAGGCCGGCGTCGGTGTCGGCCACCAGGTACCAGACGGACCCCTTGCTGGCCAGGCCGAGGGGATGCACGACTCGGGTGCTGGCGGTCCTGTCCCGGGCGACGTAGCCGAGGGTGACCTGCTCGCCCTCGACGACGGCCCGCTGGACCTCGTCGAGATGGGCGGGGATGCGTTGGGCGCTCCGGCTCGGGCCCTCCCAGCCGTCCGGGTCGACGACGATGGACACCGACGTGGCCTCGGCGCCGGTGCGCATCGGCTCCGGCAGAGCCCGCACCAGCTTGCGCAACGCCGCCTTCAGCTCGGGCGTCGTCGCCGCCGGCCCCGCCACCAGGAACAGGGCCCGCGCCTCGGCCGCGTTCAGGCCGCTCAGGTCGGTCTTGCCGCCGCCGGCCAGGCGCCACCCGCCGCCGCGGCCCTGCAGCGAGTAGATGGGCAGCCCGGCCACCCCGAGGGCGTCGAGATCGCGACGGGCGGTGCGCTCCGAGACCTCGAGCTCCTCCGCCACCTCGGCCGCGGTGACCTGGCCCTTGGACTGCAGCATCAACAGGATGGCGACGAGGCGGTCGGCCCGCATACCGGCATCCTGCCAGCCGAAACCGGCCAGCGGGTGACCGGTTCCAGAGCTCCGTGGGGTCGGGGGAGTGCAGTGGCCAGGGTGGCCCAGGCCGCGACCAGGTTGAGGAGGCTGCTAGGCGTCCACGGTGGCGGCGTGGCTCGTCAGCCACTCGACGCGCATCGGGGTAACCTTCCAGCCCTCCGTGTAACAGTCCGCGGAGTGCAGCGCGCTGCGCAGAGCGCTCGCCCCAAACGAGACGGCGTCATCGAGTGAGGGTCCCTCGGCCAGCATTGTGACCTCGACCGCACCCGTGGCAAGGCTGCCCGTGACGACGGGGTCCTCGACCAGTTTCAGGAGTTCCGCAGTCATGGCGCTGAGCACCCGCTCGACCTCGGCGTCCGTGTCGAAGACCTCGCCGTGGTACTCCGGCTCGACCGTCAGCCTGCCGGTGAAGGAAACCTCGATCTTCATGGTGCCTTGTCCTTCCAACAGCTTGCGCTCGAACGCCTTTCGGATGTTCCTGAGTGTACGAGGGCTACTTGGCGTGAGGGGTACGGAGATCCAGTGCTTCTCGAAGCAGGGGCACAGCGCCTTGAAGTAGCCCTTCCCGCGCTCCACCCTCCATCCGTGCCGCTCAGCTTCGCGCAGCAGCTTCTCG
Organism: uncultured Acidimicrobiia bacterium; assembly: GCA_963825765.1. Lineage (GTDB taxonomy): Bacteria > Actinomycetota > Acidimicrobiia > Acidimicrobiales > AC-14 > CAWGUU01. Next base: position 210,063 of record CAWGUU010000003.1, on the reverse strand, counting down.
TAGTCAGGGTTCTGGTGCCTCTGCCTCGCCACCTAGGGCCTTCCATCCACCGTCACTCGGACGGCATACGTGTCCGCTCCCATGGCAGCTCACACCCGAGGAAGTCTGCGGGGAGCCGCGACCCGTGACCAGCTGGCTAAGACTACACTTATGGGATTCGGTTGCAAAGAGGGGTAGCGGTTCTCTCGCCGATGTACGAGGTGTTCGCCGCGGCCGGCCATTATCGCCGAACGAATGCTTCAGACCGATGCCAAACGCAATTTCAACGCGCGGGCCAAACCGTGTCACTGCGAACACATCCTTTCAAGGAGAAGGCGTGTCTGCCAGTCCGCGTGTCGGCCCTAGGAGGTAGGACGTGCCAGCCAACGACGCGTTCACCTGGTTTGCGGTGATCGGGTTACCCTCACCGTGGCCCATGAATGCGGCTACGCCGTTCCTTCAAATTCCGGTTGGGAACAAGGGGACGATCATGGAGTGGAAGGGATACCCGGACGGGCATATCGAGGAGGTGGGAACCCGCTGAGGCTACTGTCAGAAACAACTGACGCTGCAGTCCTTAGGGAACGGATTGTGCCCGCCTCCGGTAAGAGCTTTGATGAGCCGAGCGCCCATCAGCTGTGCTCCGTCTGGATCGCCGAGAGACGCCGACGGTTTGCTGGCAAGGCGGTTTTCGTTGACAAACAGCGCGCTCGGCGTTCCAAGACTCAATCTGAACAGGTACAAGAGCTTAACGATGGCGCGATAACGATGCGCGACCTCGCTGGGCAAGCAGAGGGCGGTTCGCTTCATATGGTCCCCGTGCTCGCTTCGCAGTTGCGGGGCCTTGTCTACTGGGCGAACGATACCAACATGGAATCCTTTGTTGTTTCGTCTCGCTGCATACGGGGACCTGGCCTTGCCAGTATTTTCGATTCCCAGCTCTGCACCACCGCCAGTGGCTGGTCTGGAGACACAGATCGAAATATCGCGTGCGTCGATCGTGAGAGAATATCCGTCGCAAGTGATCATCGATATCGAGCAGTACTTAGGTGAACCAGTCGCACGATTCGATGTCGGCTCCAGCAGTGAACGGGAAATATCGGTAGTCGATGCCATTGCTGCTGCAGCAGACACTTCTGGCATTGCTCACTACGACGTTTCCGTCGTATTGGATATCGAAAGCATCGACTCGCACGTGTACCTGGGTTCAACTGCACTTGATCGCGTGATCGTCCAGGTCGCGTACTTGGTCGCGGAGCTCTCCGAGTACGTCGCCGAGCGGTTCCGGCAGCCCTGATTCGTGCCTTGAAGGTCAGACGGGTCTGCGAACCGGCCAGCGGGTGACCGGTTCAGATGGCCGTGGTGTGCCGCGGCTGGTAGATCATCACGTCGACGCCGCCGGGGAGCACGAGGATCGACGTGATGCCCCAGCCGGCGTCCTCGGGCTCGCCCTTCACCTCGATGCCCTTCGCCCGGAGGTCGGCGAGGGTGGCGTCGAGGTCGTCGCACATCAGCGTGAGCTGGTGGGAGGGCGCCTCCGCGGGGTGGACCGCGATCTCGGCCGGGGGGAGGTTGAAGATCAGCCAGCCGCCGCCGCCATCCACGTGCTTCCAGTCGAAGACGTCGGCCATGACGGCGCGGAGGGCGTCGGGTTCGGACGAGTAGAGCAGGACATGGGCACCGGTGATCGCCATGGCCTCATTGTGCCCTCCTCGGCGGGCCAGGTCAGCGGGCCAGGTACTTCTTGATGCAGTGGAGCGCGCCCATGCGCATGGCGAAGGCATGGAAGTCGCCTAGCTGGGTGACGGCGAAGCCCATCGACTCCCACCGCCGGCGGTGGTCGGCGTCGGTGGCCGCCAGCTCGTCGAACGGCGCGTGGCCGTAGGTCGGGAGCCACACCCGGCGCGACACCTGTGTGGCGGTGCCGTCGACAACGACCAGGCAGTTGTTCGTGGTGGCGTGGTACCAGGTGCGCACCCGGGCCTCGGACTCCACGACAGAGACGTAGGGCAGGGGCGTGCGGGTCACGTCGAATCCCAGCCGGGCAAGCTGGGCGGCGATCTCGTCGTACTCGGTGCGTAGATCGTGCGGGACCGAGTCCCACCCGAGGAGCCGATCGGCCAGGACGGGATCGCCGACGAGCAGGCGGTAGCGACCGTCGGCCCCCCGCCCGGCCAGCGTCACGAACATGTCGATGTGGAAGATCGGCTGGCGGGCGCCCCTGCCGGCCTCGACGTCGTCGAGCAACCGCTCGCCGTCGAGCACGACGAACTGGTTCGTCGGGCGGTTCCGCGGGGTCGAGGCGAGGAAGTGCACCTGGCGGGCAGGGTCGAACGACTGCCGGAACAGGTTGGCCACGAACCGCCGCTTCTCCTGGGCCGTCCCGTCGAACGGGTACCCCTCGACCGCGCCGCCCTCCTCCACCGCCCGGATGCTGTCGTCGAGGTAGTCGACGCCGACGAGCACGAAGTCGTCGCCGATGAGCACGTTGCCGCCCTGGAAGATCAGGGGGCTCTGGGTCGTCTCCAGCGGCGTGGCCGTGGCCACCAGCTCCGCCAGTGCGAAGTCGCCGGCCCGCGGGAAGCGCTCCGGCTCCAGCAGGTAGGTGACCGGCGGATTCGAGCCCACGTCGTCGACCACCACGAAGGCGTCCTCGGCCCACACCGTGAACCCGACCGACGGCGGGGTGAGGACGATCCGGGTGGTTGCGGCGGGGGCCCGGGACGCCTCCACCAACGCCTCCAGCTCGTCGGCCACGTCGGGGTGACAGACGACGGTGACCTCGGTGGACGCGGGCAGGGTGCGGAGCAGGTCGCCGTACGCGGCCCTGAACAAGAACGGCCCGCGCGGGTCGTGGGGCGGGTACCACAGCAGGACGTGCCGCAGGGGGCCGTGGGCGGTGGAGACGATCCGCGGTCGGGTGGGGAAGGCGGCGGTGACCCTGGTCACGCCGAGCAGCTCGGCCTCGGCGCCATCGACCGTCAGCTCGGGTGGCGGCTTGGGGCGCGGCTCGCGGGGTCGGTCCCGCCGGGGGATGCTCTTCGGCGGCGGACTGGAGGGCGCCGGGGCGTTCCGCACAGTCCCGACACCGTACCGCCGGGCACCCGGGCGGGCGCGCCCCGTCGGTCACGGGCCTAGGCGATCCCGATGCTCATGCTCACGCACTTGCCGTGGAGGGCGCGCAGGCAGCGCTGGCGGTTGGGCCCGATCGAGCCCACGGGGATGTCGAGCTCCTTCGCCACCTGGAGGTAGCTGGGGGCGGGGTCCGACATGAGCTTGCCGAGGATCGCCTGCTGGTGGGTGGGGAGCGTAGCCACGGCGGAGCGCAGCTGGACGTCACGGTCTTGGGTCTCCACGCGGGGCTCGGGCTCGGACTCGTCGACCATGAGGTCGAGGAGGCCAGGGTCGGCCAGCAGGGTGACCTTGTTGCGCTGGCGCCAGAACCGCAGGCACTCGTTGCGGGTGGTCGTGGCCAGCCAGCCCCCGACCCGCTCAGGGTGACGGATCCTGTCGATGTGCTCGAGCAGCCGCAGCCACACGGTCTGGGTGACGTCGGCGACATCGGCGTCGGCGAGCCCATGGCCCCTGGCGATCGCCGCCACCATCCTCCCGTGACGCTCCACCAGCGCCTCCCACGAGCTGCTGTCGGAGCGGGCGGCACCCTCGACGAGGCGGGCGGTTTCCAGCTGGGCGTCGGCGCGGTCAGCCGGCGGCGGGGAGCTGTCCTGGTGGGCGGGCTGCGGGAGAAGACCTGTGGCGGGCATCGTGCGGTCCCTTCGACGGGCACATGCGGGGTGTCGCATGTGGTTCGACCGCATCGTCCGCGGCGGCGCTGGGCCGATCCTTGGGATCCGCTGGGCGCGCCGCTGGGTGACCGAGCTCAGGCCGGGTCGGCCCGCACCTGCTCGAGCACCTGAGCGTAGGTGAGCCGCCGGCCGGCGGCGATCGCCTCGTCGACGACCTCGTCGCCCGCCCGGCCGCGGGCCTGGGCGAGCAGGCGCTCCCACCTGGCGAGCCGGTCGCCGACCATGGGCATCGCCCTGGCCAGGCGCAGCTCGTCCGCGTACCCCCAGAGGCGGGCGCCGTCGGCGTCGCGGCGCTCGAGCTGGGCGAGCACGGCGAACCCCTCGACGGCCAGCGCCACGAACAGGTGATGCTCCAGGCCCCGACCGGCCCTCAGGCTGCCGAGCAGGAGCTCGCGCGCCCGCTCCGGTTGCCCTCGTGCCAGCTCCAGGAGCCCGCCGATGCACAGTGCACCGTGGATCATCTGCCGATCGCCGAGTCGCCGGGACAGCTCGATGCCCTCGCTGCAGGATCGGATGGCCTCGTCCAGGTCGCCGAGTTGCTGGGCGACGAGTGCCAGCTGCACGAGGGGCGAGACCTCGGAGTATTCGTCGTGGAGACCCCTGAAGATCGTAAGGGCTTCCAAGAGTTGGCTGCGGGCCAGGTGGGAGTCGCCCGACCGCCTGGCGGCGATCCCGAGGAACGTGAGGGCCGAGGCCTTGGTCCACGCGTCGCCGATCTCCTCGCAGTACGCCAGGCTGCGTTCCAACAGCCCGACGGCCTGACCGGCGCGGCCCTCGAAGACCGCGATGGCTCCGCGGCCCAGGAGGGCGAAGGCCAGCTCGTGGGGGTCGTCGAGCTCCTCGGCGAGGGCCACTGCCTCGTCGCCGACCGTTGACCCCCACCGGTAGTCCCCCTCTGTGGAGGCGAGGGTGGTGGCGGCCGTCAGGGCCTTGAGGCGAAGCGGGAGCGAGAGCCGTTCGCCCATGCCCAGCGCCAGCTCGATCCACGCCCGCACCTGGACCAGCTGGCCCATCCGCCCGAAGTACGAGCTACGCAGGGCGCCGGCCAGCCGCACGCCCGCCTCGATGTCGCCCTCGGTGAACGACCACTCGAGCGCGGCGCGGATGTTGGGCAGCTCCGTGATCACCCGCATCGACGAGTCGACGCCGTTCGGCCCGTGCAGCTGGGCGTCGGCCGCCACCGCGAACGACCCGTAGTAGGCGGCGTGGCGCCGGCGGGCATCGTCCTCCCTGTCGGCGGCCCGCAGGCGTTCGAGGGCGTAGAGGCGGAGGCTGTCGAGGAGCTGGTACCGCCGGGACCCACCGGGGCCTGGCACGGTGGCGACCATCGACTTGCTGACCAGGGCCGACAGGTCGGCAAGGAAGTCGCCCTCGCCCGCCGCCGCCTGGGCCGCTTCCAGGCCGAACTGGCCCACGAACACCGACAGTCGCTCGAACAGCTCACGCTCGGACGGCTCGAGCAGCTCGTAGCTCCAGTCGATGGCCGCCCGCAGGGTGCGGTGCCGGGAGATGGCCCGGCGGTGGGTTCTGGTGAGAAGGGCGAGTCGGTCGTCGAGCCGGCGCACGATCTCCTCGAGGGGCAGGACGGTGACCAGGCTGGCAGCCAGCTCTATGGCCAGCGGGATGCCGTCGAGCCGCCGGCAGATGTGGGCGATGGCCTCCAGCGCCGATGGGTCCTCGGCCAGCTCCGGCGAGGACGCCCGGTCGAGGAACAGCTGCACCGCCTCGGAGGCGAGGAACTGCTCCGGCTGGGGGGCCCCGGCGGCCCCGGGAAGGCTCAGGGGCGGGACACGCCACACCGTCTCCGACGCGATGCGCAGCTCCTCCTGGCTGGTCGCCAGCACCGTCGTCTCCGGGCAGCTCGTCAGCACGGACTCGACCAGCTCGGCGCAGGCGTCGACGAGGTGCTCGCAGTTGTCGAGCAACAGCAGCGTCTGCGAATCGCCGATGTGCTCGCACAGCGACTGGGCATCCGCGCCCGGCCCCGTGAGCCCCATCGACGTCGCCACCGCGGCAGGGACCAGCTCCGGCTTGTACAGGGCCGAGAGGTCGACGAAGAAGACTCCGTCCTGCCACTGGGCGGCGTCGGCGGCGACCAGCTCCTTGGCCAGCCTCGTCTTCCCGCTCCCACTGCTGCCGGCGAGGGTGAGCAGCCGGGTGCCGGACAGCAGCTCGCGCGTCTCCTGCAGCTCGCGCGCCCGCCCGACGAACCGGGTCAGGTTGACCGGGAGGTTGTGCCGCGGGCGCTCCGGCCGGGCCACCTGCGCCGAAGGCGCGGCCGCCGGCTCGACGGGCGACGGCGGCCCGGTTTCCACCTCGAGGGACGGGTCCTGGGTGAGGATGGCGTGCTCGAGGCGTCGGAGGGCGGGGCTGGGGTCGATGGCCAGCTCCTCGCCCAGGTGCCGGCGGAGGGTCTGGTAGGTGCGGAGGGCCTCGGCCTGGCGGCCGCAGCGGTACAGCGCCAGCATCAGCTGGCCCCAGAGCCGTTCCCGGAGCGGGTGTTCCTCGGCCAGGGCGCCGAGCTCGGTGACCAGCTCGGCATGGCAGCCGGTGCCGAGCTCGGCCTCCACCCGTTCCTCCAGGGCCCACAGCCGGGACTCCTCCAGGCGGGCGGCGATGGGCCGGGCGAAGTCTTCTCCGGCGAAGTCGGCCAGCGCCGGGCCCCGCCACAGGGCGAGGGCCTGGCGGAGGAGGTTGGCCCTGGCGGTGGCCTGCCCGCGATCCGACGCCCTGGCCGCGCCCACCAGCCGCTCGAAGCGCAGCACGTCGAGCTGGTCGGGCTCGACCCGGAGCAGGTAGCCGGGGCGGCGGGTGACCACCGGCGCCGGTTGGCCCAAGGCGTCGGTCAGCGCCCGCCGGAGGTCTGACACGTAGCCCTGCAGCGTCGCCGTCGCCCCGGGCGTGGGCTGGCCCGCCCACAGGTCGTCGATCAGGCGGTCGGCGGAGACCACGCTGTTGGCGTGGGCCAGCAGGATGGCGAGGAGGGCTTTGGTGCGGGAGCCGCTCAGCTCGACGCGCCGGCCGGCCGCCTCGACGAGCAGCGGGCCCAACAGCCCGAACGCCAGCGTTGGGCGCTCCTCGGGCTCGGTGCTCACCACCTGGCCCAGTCCAGGATGTGTGACAGCCGCGGCGTCGCCAATGCCGGAATCGTACTCGGGGGCACCCGCCGGACCGCTGAACCCGGGGCCGCGGGCGGTGCTAGCGATGTCGGGGATGACCGACGCCGCCGCGCCCGCGTTCGACCTCGATGCCTACCTGGCCCGTCTCGGCTACGACGGCGACCGACGCCCCACGCTCGTCACGTTGGCGGAGATCGTCCTGCGCCACAGCAGGAGCATCGCCTTCGAGAACATCGACCCGTTCCTGCGCCGGCCGGTGCGCCTGGATATGGCTTCGTTGGAGGCGAAGCTGGTGGCGGGCGGGCGCGGCGGGTACTGCTTCGAGCACAACACCCTGCTGGCCCATGCCCTCGGGGCGCTCGGCTACCGCACCGCGGGGCTGGTGGCCAGCGTGCTGTGGAACCGGCCGCCGGGGCCGCCGCCGGCGCCGAGCCACATGCTCGTGCGGGTCGCGCTTGCGGAGGGCCCCGATGTGGCGGAGGGCCCCTATGTGGCTGACGTCGGGTTCGGGGGGCTCACGCCCACTGGGCCGCTCCGGCTGCAGCCCGGGGTCGAGCAGGCCACGCCCCACGAGCCCTTCCGGCTGACGGCCGACGGCGGGGACTTCCTCGTGCAGGCCAAGGTGGCCGACGACTGGCGGACCCTGTACCGCTTCGGGCTGGAACCACAGACCCTGGCCGTCTACGAGGCCGCCAACCGCCGTATCTCGACGTCGGTCGGGTCGCACTTCGTCACCGGGCTGATGGCGTCGCGCCCGGCCACGGATGGCCGGCGTTACGCCCTGCGGGGCCGCGAGCTGACCGTCCACCAGATCGGCGCCGAATCGGTGCGGAGGGTGGTGCAGACGCCCGGCGAGCTGCTCGGCGTCCTGGAGGACGACTTCCTCATCGACCTGTCGGGCGTCCCCGAGCTGAAGCCGGCCCTGGTAAGGCTCTGGTGACAGGATTGGGTCAGGCGACTGCGACCAGACGCACGTCGTAGGTGGTGGCGCCCGGCTCCAGGAACCGGACCATGGCGAGGCCCTCCTCGTTCAGGTCGTCGGTGGCGTCGGAGCCGAGAGGGACCACATGGGTGACCACAAGGGTCTTCGCGCCGCTCGCCGAGTCGGTGTCGACGCGCCAGACGCCGCACAGCGACCCGTCGGACAGCACCGATCCCTGGACCTTGCCCACGCCCGTCAGGTCGCGGTCGCGTAGTGCGATGGGGATGATGCGGCTGCGGTCGGCGTGTGACAGCACGACGTTGTCGTACTCGGGCAGGAACCGTGGCGGCGCCGGCGTGTCGGGGTCGGGCCGGGGGGCGTCGGGGAGGTCGAACAGCTCCCGGCCGCGCTCGTCGCGGAAAGTGCGCAGTCTCGGGCGCAGCCGCTCGAGCACCTCCCGCATGCCGGTCAGCCGGCACCAGCTGGCGACGTCGGCGACGGTGGCCGGCCCGAACGCGCCCAGGTAGCGCACGACGACCTCGTCGATCGACGGGGACGCGACCAGGGGCCGGCCCAGCCATGCCTCGGCGGTCGTGGACGTGACCTGGGCCGACCGGCCCCACACGCCGCGGGGCGGCACCTGCACGAAGGCCAGCAGGTTGCGGCAGGCGTAGGCGAGGGCGGCGGCGTGGAGGTCGGGGAAGCGCTCGGCCAGCGCCGCCCGCAGCTGCCTGCCGGTGTGGGGCTGCGCGGCCAGCAGCGGGCGGGCGAAGGCCAGGACGGGTTCCATGTCGACGCCCCGCAGGGAGGGCCCGAAGTCGGGGTGGCGGGCCAGCTCGGCGTCGAGCACCGGTTGCACGAGGGGACGGAGCAGCAGGCCGTCGTCGGCGGTGACCAGGTGGATCGTTCCCCGCATGACGACGATGCGGACGACCTCGCGATCGACCAGCAGCCGGCCCAGGTCGTCGGGCTGGAAGCCGTCGAGCCGCGACCACAGCCCGAGGTAGGGATTGAGGGGGACCTGGGCCTGCATCCCGACCAGGTGCCGGACGGCGTCGAGGGGCGACAGCTCGGACCGGCGCAGCAGGAGCTGGCGGGCGAGGGTGGCGCGCCCCAGGGCGCGTGCGTCGAGAACCTCGGCGGTCACAACCGCATCTTCATCGGCCTGATCCTCGCCGATGTGTCGCCTGCGGGCAGGTATACCTACTCGTCGCTGTGGCTCACCATGTTGCGAGGTAGTCGGTGTCGAAGTCACGGGCAGCGGCGATGTCGGCGACCGGAAGGTTGGCATTGATGCCGGTTACTCGCATCGATCCTCCTCGTCCAGAACGGACGCCGCGAGCGACCGCCGCGGCCGATGCTCCGACCGTAAATCGAGCCCTCGCGTAGCTTGGCCGCATGGCCGACGTCGAGGGGTTGCTGACCGAACGGCTGGCGCCCGCGTTCGCCGCCGTCGCCGGCGGCCTCGCCGACCCCGGCGTGCGCCGGTCCGAGCACGCCGACCTCCAGGCCGACGGCGCCCTGGCCCTGGCCCGGCGGTTGGGCCGGTCACCGCGCGACATCGCCGCCGACATCGTGGAGCAGGCGGCGCTCGGCGACCTGTGCGCCTCGGTGGAGATCTCCGGCCCGGGGTTCCTGAACCTGGTGCTGCGGGACGACGTCGTCGGCCGGCTGGTGGCCGGCATGGCCGCCGACGGGCGCCTCGGCGTGCCGGTGGCCGCCTCGCCCGAGACCGTCGTCGTCGACTACTCGGCGCCCAACGCGGCCAAGGAGATGCACGTCGGGCACCTCCGCTCGACGATCATCGGCGACGCCGCCGTGCGGGTGCTGGAGTGGCTCGGCCACACGGTCGTGCGCCAGAACCACATGGGCGATTGGGGCACCCCGTTCGGCATGCTCATCGAGCACCTCGTCGACGTGGGCGAGACCGAGGCCGCTTTCGAGCTGTCGGTCGGCGACCTCGACGGGTTCTACAAGGCGGCCCGCAAGAAGTTCGACGTCGACGAGTCGTTCCGCGACCGGTCCCGGGCCCGGGTGGTGCTGCTCCAGGGCGGCGACGAGACCAGCCGGCGGCTGTGGGGCGTGCTCGTGGCCGAGTCGTTGCGGTACTTCCAGACGGTCTACGACCGGTTGCACGTGCGCCTGGAGCCGGGTGACGTGGCGGGGGAGAGCTTCTACAACGACCGGCTGCTGGCCGTCGTCGCCGACCTCGACCGGCTTGGGCTGCTGCAGGACAGCGAGGGCGCCAAGTGCGTGTTCCCGGCGGGGTTCGTCAACCGGGCCGGCGACCCCCTGCCGCTGATCGTGCAGAAGACCGACGAGGGCTTCGGGTACGCCGCCACCGACCTGGCCGCCATCCGCTACCGCATCGACGAGCTGGGCGCGACCCGCCTGCTGTATGTGGTGGGCCTGCCCCAACGCCAGCACCTGGAGATGGTGTTCGAGACGGCGCGGGAGGCGGGGTGGCTGGTGCCCCCGGTCCGGGCCGAGCACGTCGGCTTCGGGTCGGTGCTGGGTGCCGACGGCAAGGTGCTGCGCAGCCGCACCGGTGCCTCTGTCCGCCTCATCGACCTCCTCGACGAGGCGGTGGTACGGGCGGGGGAGCTGATCGCCGGCAAGAACCCCGACCTGGACGAGGAGACGCGGGCGGCGCTGGCCGACGCGGTGGCCATCGGGGCGGTGAAGTACTCCGACCTGTCCACCCAGCGCACCAAGGACTACGTCTTCGACTGGGATCGGATGCTGGCCTTCGACGGCAACACCGCCCCCTACCTGCAGTACGCCCACACCCGGATCCGCTCGATCCTGCGCCGGGCCGGCGAGGGCACCGCCGGCGTGCCCGACACGATCGAGGTGCCGGAGCCGGCCGAGCGGGCCCTGGCCCTGCAGCTCCTCGCCTTCGAGCCGGCGGTGCGCAAGGTGGCTGAGACGCTCGAGTTCCACCGCCTGGCCGAGTACCTCTACCGCCTGGCCACCGCCTTCACCGCCTTCTACGAGCACTGCCCGGTGCTCAGGGCCGAGGGCGACACCCGCCGCAGCCGCCTGGCCCTGTCGGAGCTGACCGGCAAGGTCCTGGCCCAGGGGCTCGACCTTCTCGGGATCGAGGCTCCCGAGCGCATGTAGCCGGTTTTCTGCTCGCGATTTGACCGCCTATATGCGGGAATTGCGCGAGCAGAAAACCGGGTCTCAGTCGAGGTGCATCGTGGCGATCGCCCATGGCTTCAGCTCGAACGCCCCGTCGAAGCGGCTCAGGGGCCTGTCGCGCAGGTCGACCAGCCAGCCGGACCGCCCGTCGAGGTCGACGGTGGCGGTCTCGGCGGTGGGGTTGAACACCCGCAGCTCCAGCCGGCCGGCGTCGGTGCGCCGCAGCGCCGACACCTCGGCGCCGGTGACCCGCAGTGCCGACCCGGTGGCGGGCCGGGGCCCGTAGCCCGAGCCGGTGACGGCGGCGAGGGGAAGGAAGGCGTCGTCGGCGAGGGCGTAGGGATCCTCGTCGCCCACGGCGAGGGCGTAGCGGGCGACCCGGGGCCCCTTCATCTGGGCGCCCGTGACCGGCAGCGGCGGCCCGGCCGGATGGGGCCGGTAGATCAGGCGGGTGCCCGACAGGACGCCCACGCTGCGCATGAGGGTGAGGGCCAGCGCCTTGCCGTCGTCGACCAGCTCGTACTCGAGCAGCCCCTCGTGCACCACCGTGAGACCGCCGGCGGAGACGAAGCGCCGGGACGGGAAGGTGGGCAGGCCCCGCTCGGTGGGACCTCCCTCGGCTTCCATGCCCCGCTCCACGACGGCGAACGCGCACTCGGCGCGGGTGGAGGTGGCCGGCGTCGGCAGTGGGAACCACGCCCGCAGCCGATGGTCGCGGCAGGGGTTGTCGAAGCTGGTGGTGACCCTGACCAGGCGCTCGCCGGCCCGCAGCTCGAGCCGGGTGACCACGTCGACCGATCGCTGGCCCACCCGCTCCCGCCCGGCATCGAGCCGTTCGGGCCACTCGAATGTGCGCACGATGCCTATCGCGGCGCGAAGGGGGCCGTACTCCTCGACGTGGACCGTCACCTCCGTCGGGCTGTCGACGGCCACGTCGAGCTCGGGTGGCGAGTAGTTGTACGTGTCCCCGGCGTCGCCGTCGTCGACCAGGAGGTCCAGACCGGCCAGGCCGTCGAGGGAGAACGTGCCCTCCAGGGGGTCGACCTCCACCGTGACCAGCCCGTTGGCGAGCGTGTCGTCGACCACCCGCACGCCGGGGGACGACGCCTTGGCCGGTGACCACGCCGACCAGCCGAAGCCGGGGACGTCCTCGGCCCGGACCAGCACCCGCCGGTAGGGGGCGTGCTCGATCCTCAGGTGGACGGTGTCGCGCCGGCGGGCGCCGGACCGGGCGGTGGCGTCGGCGAGCTCCGCCGTCACCATGGCGATGGGCCCGGAAGGCACTCCGGTGCGCACGACGAGGTCGAGGCCCGACTCGTCGTCGCTCACCTCGACGGCCACGATGTCGCCACCCCAGGCCAGCTCGTCGTTGCGGATCTGTCCGAGGACGGTGGCGACGTCGCCTCCCGGCACCGCCCTCTCGGACGCCGAACCCGACCTGCCGCCGACCACCTGGCCGCCGTCCTCCTCCCCGATGCCGTCGAGGACGAGCTCCACCAGCCCGCTGCGAGGGCGCGCCGACGGGTTGACCACCACGGGACCGCTCGCCGACACCGTCGAGCCCAGCTCGACGAGGGCGCGGGCCGCCAGCCCGTCGGCGATCTGGGCGGCCTCGGCGTAGCGGACCAGCACCGCGTCGACCACCTCGTCGGCGGAGCAGGCGCAGACAGCGTCGTGGGCGGCGTCGAGGACGACGTCGGTCCAGGCCAGGCGCAGCTGGGCGGAAGGCCACCGGTGGGGCTCGACGAACAGGGCCGACAGCGGCTCGGCCATCCGCTCCAGCGCCCGCTCGGCCCGGGCCGCGGCCTGCTTGACGTCGACGCGGTTCGATGCCACACCCATCAGCAGGTTGGCCCTGGCGCCCGACCGCAGCTCCCCCGGCCACGACGGCAGGTCGACGGCGGGGGCGCTGGCCAAGTAGCGGGGGAGGGACGTGATCTCCAGGCGGTGGTCGGTGGTGAGCGCGTTGGCCTCGCCCACCACCCGGCCCAGCCCGGGCTGGGCGGCGGCGTGGTCCTCGCCGTTCATCCACAGCAGGGGGGCGGTGGAGGGCAGGAGCCCGCCCAGCGCGGCCTCGTGGGCGCGGACGCGGCCGAGGAAGGCCTTGGCGTCGTCGGGTACCGCAGCGCCGTTGCCGTAGCCGGTGGGCAGGTACTCGGCCCTCACCGTCGACCCGTCGGGCGCCTGCCACCAGAAGGCGGTGCGGTCGACCGCGGCAGGCACGCCCCGCCACACGACGGCGTGCTCGAAGCCGGCCAGGCGCAGGAGCTGGGGCATCTGGGCCACGTGACCGAACATGTCGGGCAGGTAGCCGACCTCCATGGCCCCGCCGAACGCCGTCGCCCGCTCGAGGCCCATCTGCAGGTTGCGGATCAGCGTCTCGCCGGACACGAGGAACTCGTCGGCCAGCACGTACCACGGGCCGACGTCGACCCGTCCGCTTCCCGCTAGCCGCCGCAGCCGCGCCTCCGACTCGGGCCGCACCGCCAGGTAGTCGTCGACCATCGCCATCTGGCCGTCGAGCAGGAAGTGGGAGATCGACGGGTCGGCCTCGAGGAGGTCGAGGAGGTCGTCGAGCACCTCCACCAGGCGCAGCTGGAACGTCCGGAAGGGCTGGTACCACTCCCGATCCCAGTGGGTGTGCGGAACGATGGCGACGGTACGAGCCACGGCCGGAGAGGCTAGGCCCACGCCGCCCAGCGACGGCGGATACCCGCGTAGGGTCGCCGCCATGGAGACGTTCCTGCAGGTGGTGACCACGACGGCGTCGCGCGAGGAGGCCGACGTCATTTCCCGGGCGCTGGTCGAGGCCCGACTGGCCGCCTGTGTCCAGGTCGTCGGGCCCATCGAGAGCCGGTACTGGTGGGAGGGCGCCGTCCAGGTGACCCAGGAGTGGCTGTGCCTGGCCAAGACGACGGCGTCCCGGTACCCGCAGCTGGAGGCGACCATCCGGGAGCTGCACAGCTACGACGTGCCCGAGATCGTCGCCGTGCCGGTGGCGATGGGGAGCGAGCCCTACCTGCGGTGGGTCGAGCAGGAAACCACGACTCGGATGTGATCGGGGCTGGGTGATACTGGCCCGATGACCGACACAGCCGCGGCTCCAATCAGGTTGACGGAGTGGACGACCTGTGGCGGGTGCGCGGCCAAGTGGGGCGCCGCCCCTCTTGCCGGCCTGCTCCGGTCCCTGGCGGCGAGCGGCGACCCGTCGCTGCTGGTGGGGCTGGCGCCGTTCGACGACGCCGCCGTCTACCGCCTGTCCGACGACGCCGCCCTGGTGTCGACCACGGACTTCTTCCCCCCGCTGGTCGACGACCCGTCCGACTTCGGCGCCATCGCCGCCGCCAACGCCTGCAGCGACGTGTTCGCCATGGGCGGCAGGGTGGTGCTGGCCCTCAACATCTCCGCCTTCCCCGAGCGCATGCCGGTCGAGGCGGTTGCCGCCATCCTGACCGCAGCGGCCGCGGTCGTCGTCGAGGCCGGGGGCACCGTCGCCGGCGGGCACACCATCCGCTCGGAGGAGCCCATCTTCGGCCTCGCCGTCCAGGGCCTGGTCCACCCCGACCGGGTCTGGACCAAGTCGGGCGCACGGCCCGGCGACGTGCTCATGCTGTCGAAACCGGTCGGCACCGGGATCCTCCTGGCCGGCGGCGGCGCCGACGACAAGGCCGCCGCCATCGCCGTCATGCGCCGCCTCAACCGGGGCGCGGCCGAGGCCCTGTCCCTGCTGGCCGAGGCACCCCACGCCGTCACCGACGTCACCGGGTTCGGGCTGGCCGGCCACGCCTGGGAGATGGCCGAGCGCTCCGCCGCCAGGCTCGAGGTCGACACCGCCGCCCTGCCGTTGTACGCCGGCGCCCTGGCCGCGGCGGAGGCCGGAGTGCGCACCGGCGGCGACGCCCGCAACCGCGCCCATCTCGCCGGCAAGGTCCTGAACGCGTCGCCCGCCGCGCTCGAGGCCCTGGCCTACGACCCCCAGACGTCGGGGGGGCTGCTGGCTGCCGTCACCCCGGCCGCCGCCGGCGACCCTGGCCTGGCGAGCGCCGGCTTCGTGGCGATCGGTCGGGTCGCCGAGGGCCCGGCTGCGGTACGTCTGCTGTAGCGACAAGCCAGGAGATACATGGTGAGTGTGCAAAAAACCCTCTATATTGCGGTCTTTTGCACACTCGATGGGTTAGCGTCGGCCCCGGCATGAGCCCGCGCACCGTTCCCAGCCTGGCCGTCGAGCGGGCGCTGTGGGACACGGGCCACGAGACGGTGGTGGGCGTCGACGAGGTGGGACGGGGGTCGTGGGCCGGCCCGCTGTCGGTGGGGGCTGCAGTGCTCCCCCGGGACCGCCGGGTCTACAAGGTCAGGGACTCCAAGATGCTGGCCGAACCCGAGCGCGAGAGGCTCTTTCCCCGGCTGGCGGCGTGGTGCCAGACCTGGTCGGTGGGCCACGCCAGTCAGCAGGAGTGCGACGACCTCGGCATGTCGGAGGCGCAGCGGCTGGCCGCCCGCCGGGCCATCGAGGGCCTGGGCCTGCCCGCCGCGCCCGACGCGGTGCTGGTCGACGGCCGGTGGGACTTCGTCGGCGGCGGCCACGTCACCCGGATCGTGCGGGGCGACGCCTCCTGCCTGTCGATCGCGACCGCGTCGGTGCTGGCCAAGGTGACAAGGGACAGGATCATGCGGGCCGAGGCCGAGCACTATCCCGGCTACGACTTCGAGCTCAACAAGGGCTACCCGTGCCCCCGGCACAAGGCCGCCCTGTGCGCGTGGGGGCCGACGGCGATCCACCGGCGGGCCTGGGTCTTCATGGACCACCTGCCCTGGGCCGGCGTCCCCCGCTTCTACCGGGAGCTGGATCAGGGCGAGCTGTTCCCGGACGCCGCGGCTACCGTCGTCCCGTGAGCCGCCGGAACATCAACATCCTGCTCGGCGCCGCGGCCTGGACGATCTTCGTCTGGGTCGTGTTCGTCTGGAACATCCTGGGCGACGACACGCGCTCGACCGCGTTCAAGTTCGTCCACCTGGTCATCGCCGTCGTTTCGATCGCGTTCGGCCTGGCCATCGTCAGCGTCGTCTTCCACGAGCGCCGGCACAGGAGTTAGGGCTTTCGACCGACCTCCCTCGATGTCCCAGTGGCAACGTCGAGGGCGAGGGTGAGGCACCGGCAGGCGCCGCCACCCTTCATGAACTCGCCGACCGGCGACTCCACCACGTCGAACCCCCACGCCTCCAGCTGACGCCCCACCCGCGGCGGTGTCGCCGGCATCACCACCGTGGTGCCGACCACCACCGAGTTGGCGGCGAAGGCCAGGACCTCGTCGTCCTCCAGCGGGAACGGCTCGGGCACGAGCGCGGAGACGACCCGGCGCCCGTACTCGTCCCAGAAATGGGGGGCCACCAGCGCGCGGCGGTCGTCGAGAGGGCAGAACGTCAGGTCCAAGTGGTAGAGGCGGGGGTCGACCAGCTCGATGGGCCTGACGGCCGCCCCCACCAGCCGGGACAGCGGGGCGTGGGCGGCGGCGTCGGAGCGGTGGCGGTAGCCGGAGATGAACACGTCCCGGAAGGGAAGCGAGTCGCCCGCCCCCTCGTGGGACACGGTGGCCGGAAGGTGCTCCACCTCGAAGCCGGCGGCCTCGAACCAGGCCTGGAAGTGGGGGACCTCGGCCTGGCGCTCGGGGTGACGGAACCGGCTCGGCACGAACCGCCCGGCGTTGACCGTGCCGGCGTTGGCCGTGAACACCAGGTCGGGGAGGCCGGGTTGAGGGTCGAGGACCTCGACCTCGGCGCCGGCCGCCCGCAGGTTGGCGACGAGCGTGCTCCACTGGTCGCGGGCCACGTCGACGTCGACCTTCACCTCCCGGTGCATCCACGGGTTGATCTCGTAGAGCACGCCGAAGTGGTCGGGTGGGCACACGAGGAACCGGCGACCCCACCTCAGGGGCGCCATCAAGGGAGCAGGTGCTCGGCCAGGCTGTGCACGAACAGGCCCACGTCGGTGACGATGCCGAGGGCCTGGTGGCTGCCGCGGTCGGCCAGCTTGGTGACGACGGCCTGGTTGATGTCGACGCAGAACGTCTCCACGCCGGCCGGGAGGATGTTCCCCGTGGCGATGGCGTGGAGCGTCGACGCCAGCATGAGGGCCACCGAGACGCCCGCGATCAGGGCCCGCATGGCGTCGGCGGCGGCGACCACGTCGGTGATCACGTCGGGGAGCGGGCCGTCGTCGCGCACCGAGCCGGCCAGCACGAACGGCACGTCGTGGCCGACGCACTCGTAGAGCACCCCTCCGCCGATGTAGCCGTCGGCGACGGCGGCGGCGATGGATCCCCGGCGCCGCACCTCGTTGATCACCCGCAGGTGGTTGCTGTGGGCGCCCTCCAACGGCGCGCTGCCGACCAGGGGCACGCCGAGCGACGTGCCCAGGACGTTCGACTCGATGTCGTGGGTGGCGAAGCCGTTCCCGGCGAAGAGCACGTCGATCCAACCGCCGCGAACCAGCCGGGCCAGGTCGGGGCCGGCCCCGGTGTGGACGAGGGCCGGCCCGCACACGGCCAGGATCTTGCCGCCAGCGGTCCGGGCGCGGCGCAGGCGCTCGGCCACCTGGGCCACGAGCAGCTCCTTGGGCTTCTCCGACGAGACGTCGGAGTTCATGAACTCGAACGGGCTCGTCTCCCGCGGCCTGGCCAGCGGGCTGACCCGCACGCCGCCGGTGCCGACGACGACCGGATCCCCCACTCTCACCCGGTGCATCGGCTCGGTCCGGGCTGAGCTGTTCGTGTGATCCCCACCATCGGGACGCACGACGACCGCGCAGTCCATCTCCGGGTTGGCCACCGCCAGCCACCGGCCCCCGACCCGGACCTCGGTCGGCAGGTTGGTGGTGGAGTAGAACCCGACCGGCAGCACACCGTCGGTGTCGGCGAGCTCGAGGACGGCATCCTCGCTGGTCACCGGGTTGGCCCCGTGCACGTGCAGCTCCGCGATCAACGCGGGCAGCACGTCGTCGTCGGCGACCACCTCCAGCCGGGCCCGGCTGGGATCGACGCTGGTGCGGCCGATGTCGACGTCGATCATCCGGTAGTCGCCCCCGGCGTCGATGATGACGTCGAGGATCTTGGCCAGGATGAGCGAGTCGATGATGTGGCCCTCGACCTCGACGACCTCCGACGCCATCAGTCGGGACTGGGGCCAGTGGGTGTCGCGGTGGGTGTCTCACCCGATGGCGTGGGGGCGGGCGTCGGTGCGGGCTCGGCGTCGGCCTCGGCCTCGGCGGCCTCGGCGGCCTCCTCCCTGGCGTCCTCGTCCCGTTCCGCGGCCTCGTCCTCCATCGCTTCCGAGACGGGCACCTCGTCCTCGCCGATGGTGGCCTCGTCCTTGAACCGGCCCCGCCGGTTGTCCCACAGGTCGCGGACGATGACCGCCACCACGCCGGCGAGGGGAATGGCCAGGATGGCGCCGACGAAGCCTCCCAGCTCGACCCCGACCAGCACCGAGACCAGCACGAACAGCTGGTTGATCTGCACCGTCCTGGCCATGATGGCCGGCTGCAGCACGTGGTTCTCGAACTGCTGGTAGACGACGTAGAAGATCACGACGCCGATGCCGGCCGGCACCGAATGGAGGAACGCCACCGCGATGGTGGGGATCGCCCCCAGCGTGGCGCCGACCAGCGGGATCAGGTCGGCGAAGGCCACCCACAGGGCGAGGACCTCCTTGAACGGAACGCCCAGGATCCACAAGGCGATGTAGGTCAGGACGCCGGCAATGGCGCTGATCAGGAGGTTGCCGGAGACGTAGCCGGTCACCGCCTTGGATGCGTCGGCGGCGACCGCCTTCACCCGTTCTCGTCGGTGTGGTGGGATCGCCGACATGGCGCTGTTGGTCAGATCCGGGCCGTAGAGCAGCATCATGAAGCTCAGGACGAGGATGGTCAGCAGGGTCAAGACCCCGGAGAAGGCCTTGCCCACGTAGCTGAACGCCTTGCTGCCGGCGTTGCGGAAGGCGTTCTCGATGGTGTCCTTGTTCTCCTCGTACCGCTTGTCGAGCTCGTAGCGCTCGACCAGTCCGCCGAGGGCACCTCGGCCGGCGCGGGCGTCGCTCAGGTAGGTCGGGAAGTTGCTGGCGAACTCCCGGGTCTCGGTGACCAGCGGCTTGATGATGATGAACATCATGAGGGCCACCGCGGCGATGACGAGCACGAACACCAGGCCGACGGCGAGGCCGCGCTTGATGCGCATCCGGTCGTGGACCCTGTCGACCAACGGCGTGAGCACGACGGCGAAGAACAGGGAGATGACGAGCAGCATCTCGATGCGGGCCAGCAGCCGGACCAGGTACAGCACGGCGGCGGTGGCCAGCACCAGGCCGATCGTGACCAGGATGGTCTTGACCGGTACCGGCCGCTGGTCCTGTTCCACGATGTCGCCCCTTCCCCCGCGCCGGCGCCGCTCCGGAGCGAGCCTATCCAGCGGGCTACTGTTCCTGACCGGTATGGGACAGCTGATAACCGTCACCCGCAAGCCGACGCTCAAGTCGGACCACGCCGTCTTCGAGCTCAACCGAAGCCTCACCGGTATGGGCCACGAGCGGTATCCCGAGGCGGAGTCGGTGACGGGTGACAGGCCTACCGACGAGCTGGCCCGGCGCCTGTTCGCCGCCGGTGGCGTCGAGGGCGTGCACATCTACTCCAACATGGTCACCGTCGACCTGGTGGCCGGCGCCACGGGTGAGGGGATGGACGACATCATCCGCGACCTCTTCACCTACTACCGCGAGGGCGTGGAGGTCGTGGACCCCATGGCCACCGGCTGACCCTTCGGCCTTCGCAACTTCCTGCAGCGGTAGCGCCCCAAAATCGGGCTGGATCCGCCCGATAGGGGCGCGACGGGTGATCGAAACGGCATGCGCTGCTATCGAACACGCGTTCGCCTTGGCGGTCATGCCTCGGTAGGATGGGTGGATGGTCGCGGTCCGGCAATCGGCGGTCCGGCAATCGGCGGTCCGGCAATCGGCGATCGGGGACCTTGCCCGGCTGGCCGCTCCGGTCTCCCTGGCGGGCGAGCAGCGGTTGCCGGTGCTCACCGCCCTCGAGCCGCTGTTCCCGTCGGGGGGTGTGCGGCGGGGGTCGGTGGTTGCTGTCGAGGGTGCCCACTCGACGTCGCTCGCCCTGGCGGTGGCCGCGGCGGCGTCGGCGGAGGGGTCGTGGTGCGCCGCCGTCGGCCGCCCGGCGCTGGGGCTGGTGGCGGCGGCCGAGCTGGGCGTCGCCCTCGAGCGGTTCCCGCTGGTGCCCGCTCCTTCCGCCGGTCACGGGCCGGGAGGGTGGGCCTGGGTGGTCGCCACCCTGCTCGACGCCTTCGACCTGGTGCTGGCCTGGAACTCGGCCGCCCGGACGGTGCGCCCCGCCGACGCCCGCCGGTTGGCGGGACGGGCGCGCGAGCGCGGTGCGGTCCTGGTGGTCGTGGTCGTCGGGTCGGGCGCGGTCGCGTGGCCCGAGGCGCCCGACGTCCGGCTGGCCGTCACCCGCTCCGAGTGGCACGGGCTGGAGAAGGGCCACGGGCGGCTCCGGGGACGGCTGGTCGAGGTGGAGGCCGGCGGGCGGGGGGCGTCCGCCCGCCGGCGCCGGGCCGAGCTGTGGTTGCCGTCAGCTGAAGGGGGAGTTGTGCCAGCTCCCGCAAGAGGAGTCGAAGCCTCGACCGAGATGAGCGAGGTCGGGTGACGGTTCGGCACCTGGTTGTCGTGTGCCCCGACTGGCCGGTCGTGGCGTCGGGGTCGGCGCTCGACCGGCCGGTGGCGGTGGTGGCGGCCAACCGGGTGGTGGCGTGCTCGGCCGCGGCCCGGGCCGAGGGCGTGGAGACGGGACTGCGCCGGCGGCAGGCCGAGGCCCGCTGCCCCGGCCTGGTCCTGGTGGCCGACGATCAGGGCCGTGACGCACGGGCCTTCGAGCCGGTGGTGGCGGCGGTGGAGGCGTTCACGCCGGCGGTGGAGATCCTGCGCCCGGGGGCGTGCGCCCTTGCCACCCGGGGGCCGTCGCGCTACTTCGGCGGCGACAGGGCGCTGGCGGCGGCGGTCACCGCAGCCGTCGACGACGTCCTGGCGGGGCTGGGCGACGGCGTTCCCCGCTGCTGCGTCGGGGTGGCCGACGGACGTTTGGCTGCCGGCCTCGCCGCCCGCGCCGGGTCGCCAGCGCCGGGCCCGGTGACCACCGTCGTCCCGGCGGGGGAGAGCCGGTCGTTCCTCGCCCCCTTCCCCGTCTCGGTCCTCCCCGGCGAGCTGCCCGAGCTGCTGGTGCGGCTGGGTATCCGCACCTTGGGCGACCTGGCCACCCTGCCCGTGCCGGCGGTGCTGGCCCGATTCGGCACCGAGGGGGCCACCGCCTGCCGGCGTGCCCGCGGCCTCGACGAGCGACCGCTGGCCGCCCGCACCCCACCGCCCGACCTGGTGGTGACGGCCGAGCTCGACCCTCCCGCCGACAGGGCCGACACGATCGCCTTCGTGGCCAGGTCGCTGGCCGAGGAGCTGCACCAGGCGCTGGCGGAGCGGGGCCTGGCCGCCACCCGGGTGTTGGTCGAGGCCGAGACCGATCACGGCGACACCCTGGCCCGGCGCTGGCGCAACGACGGCGGCCTCACCGCCGCGGCGATGGCCGAACGGGTCCGCTGGCAGCTGGACGGGTGGCTCAGCGGACGGCCGGGCGCCGAGAACCCTGGTGACGACGCCGGCGGTGGCATGGTGCTGCTCCGCCTGACGCCCGAGGAGGTCGGGCCCGACGAGGGTCGCCAGCAGGGTTTCTGGGGGGGCGACAGGGCGGCGGCCGAGCGGGCGGCGCGGGCCCTGGCCCGGGTGCAGGGGGTGCTCGGCCAGGCGTCGGTGGTCACCGCCACCGGCGGCGGCGGCCGCGGGCCGGCGGAGCAGATCAGCCTGAGCCCGTGGGGGGATTCCTCGCCGGGGCCGACCACGCCCCCGCCGCCGTGGCCGGGGAGGATCCCGCCGCCGGCACCGGCCACCGTCCATCCTGTGCCTCCGCCGGCCGACGTCACCGATGCCGCCGGGCGACCGGTGGCCGTCACCGGGCGGGCCACCGCCACCGCTCCGCCGGCCTGGCTGTCGCTGGCCGGTGGGCCCGTCGTCGAGGTCACGGCGTGGGCCGGGCCGTGGCCGGTCGACGAGCGATGGTGGGATCCCGCCGCCCACCGTCGCCGGGCGCGTGCCCAGGTCGTCACCGCCGACGGCGCCGCCCACCTCCTCGTCGTGGAGGGTGGCCGCTGGTCGGTGGAGGCCACCTACGACTGACTGAGCTGCACGTCCTCGCGAGAGGTATCGAACATACGTTCGGCTACAGTCGGCGGATGTGGGGTGGATCAATCCTCCGATGCCGTGGTCGGAGCTCGAGCGGCGGCTGTCGGGCCGGCCGCCGACGGCCGACGGGGGCGACAGCCCGGCCTGGTCCAACAAGCGGGGCCCGTACCAGCCACCCCCACCCCCTTCTCCCGCCACCACTCGCCGCCCACTATCCGATCGACACCGGTCCGTCCCCTACGCCGAGCTGCACTGCCACTCCAACTTCAGCTTCCTCGACGGGGCGTCCCACCCCGAGGAGCTGGCCGAGGAGGCGGCCCGGCTGGGGCTGGAAGCCCTGGCCCTCACCGACCACGACGGCTTCTACGGCATCGTCCGCTTCGCCGAGGCGGCGGCCGCCCTCGGCGTGCCCACCGTCTTCGGCACCGAGCTCACCCTCGACCTCCCGCGCCGGTCGCAGCAGGGCGCGCCCGACCCCGAGGGCCGCCACCTGCTGGTGCTGGCCCGCGACCCCGACGGCTACGCCCGCCTGAGCAGGGCGGCCAGCGCCGCCCACATGCGAGCGGGCGAGAAGGGCCTGCCCAAAGCGTCGCTCGACGACCTGGCCGACAGCCACGGTGGGCGGTGGCAGGTTCTCACCGGCTGTCGGAAAGGCACGGTGCCGGCGGCCCTCGTCGACAGCGGCCCGGCCGCCGCCGGCCGCGAGCTGGCCCTCCTGACAGACGCCTTCGGGCGCGACAGCGTGGCCGTCGAGCTCTGGGACCACGGCGACCCCCTCGACTCGGCTCGCAACGACGCCCTCGTCGCCCTGGCGGCCGAGGCGGGCGTCGACGTGGTGGCCACCAACAACGTCCACTACGCCACCCCGGCCCGCCGTCCCCTGGCCACCGCCCTCGCCGCGGTGCGGGCCCGCCGGTCCCTCGACGAGCTCGACGGCTGGCTGCCGGCGTCGGCGTCGGCCTGCCTGCGGTCGGGCGCGGAGCAGGCCCGCCGCTTCGCCCGCTACCCCGGCGCGGTCGAGCGGGCGGCCGAGATCGGCCGCGACTGCGCCTTCGACCTGCGCCTCGTCGCCCCCAACCTGCCCGACTACCCGGTGCCCGACGGCCACACCGAGATGAGCTGGCTGCGGGAGCTCACGATGCGGGGGGCGGAGGAGCGCTACGGCCGGCCCGGTCCCACCGAACGGGTGCCCGGCGCCTACCGCCAGATCGAGCACGAGCTGGCCATGATCGACGCCCTCGGCTTCCCCGGCTACTTCCTCATCGTCTGGGACATCGTCCAGTTCTGCCGCCGCAACGACATCTACTGCCAGGGGCGGGGGTCGGCGGCCAACAGCGCCGTCTGCTACGCCCTGGGCATCACCAACGCCGACGCGGTGAGCCTGAAGCTGCTCTTCGAGCGGTTCCTGTCACCCGAGCGCGACGGTCCCCCCGACATCGACGTCGACATCGAGCACGACCGGCGGGAGGAGGCCATCCAGTACGTCTACAACCGCTACGGGCGGGAGAACGCGGCCCAGGTGGCCAACGTCATCACCTACCGGCCCAAGTCGGCGGTGCGCGACATGGGCCGGGCCCTCGGCCATCCCCCCGGCGCCCTCGACGCCTGGTCCAAGCAGGTCGACGGCTACCAGCTCCCAATCAATGCAACAGGGACGCCGGCCGACGACTGCGACGTCCCCCAGCCGGTGCTCGACCTGGCCCGCCAGATCCAGGGCTTTCCCCGCCACCTGGGCATCCACTCGGGGGGGATGGTGATCTGCGACCGGCCGGTGGTGGAGGTGGTGCCGGTGGAGTGGGCCCGGATGGAGAACCGCAGCGTGCTCCAGTGGGACAAGGATGACTGCGCCGCCGTCGGCCTGGTCAAGATCGACCTGCTGGGCCTGGGCATGCTCACCGCCCTCCACCTCGGCGTCGACCTCATCCGCGACGCCCACGGCGTCGACGTCGACCTGGCCACCATCCCCCAGGAGCCCGAGGTCTACGAGATGCTGTGCCGGGCCGACTCGGTGGGCGTGTTCCAGGTGGAGAGCCGGGCCCAGATGGCCACCCTGCCCCGCCTCCGCCCCCGCACCTTCTACGACCTGGTGGTGGAGGTGGCCCTGATCCGTCCCGGCCCCATCCAGGGCGGGTCGGTGCACCCCTACATCCGTCGCCGCAACGGCAAGGAGCCGGTCACCTACCTGCACCCCCTGCTCGAGCCGGCCCTGAAGAAGACGCTGGGCGTGCCGCTCTTCCAGGAGCAGATGATGCAGATCGCCATCGACGTGGCCGGGTTCTCGGCCGGCGAGGCCGACCAGCTGCGCCAGGCCATGGGGTCCAAGCGCAGCACCGAGCGGATGGAGGCGTTGCGGGGACGTCTCTACGAGGGGATGGCCCGCAACGGCATCGTCGGCGGCGTCGCCGACCAGGTGTACGAGAAGCTCTCCGCCTTCGCCAACTTCGGGTTCCCCGAGAGCCACTCGGTGTCGTTCGCCTACCTCGTCTACTCGTCGTCCTGGATGAAGCTGCACTACCCGGCCGCCTTCTGCGCCGCCCTGCTCAACTCCCAGCCCATGGGCTTCTACTCGCCCAACACCCTCGTGGCCGACGCCCGCCGCCACGGGGTCACTGTCTTCGGCCCCGACGTCAACGCCAGCGCAGCCAAGGCGACGTTGGAGCCCACCCCCCAGCGAACCGGTGACGCACAACCGCGCCAGGAACGGTCCAGTGTCACCAGTTCGCATGCCCTTCGCCTCGGCATCGGGTCCGTCCGCAACGTCGGCGACGCCCTGGCCGCCCGCATCGCCGAGCGGCGTCCCTATCACAGCATGGAGGACCTGGTGCGGCGCACCGGCGCCCCCCTCCCGGCCGTGGAGGCGCTGGCCACCGCCGGCGCCTTCGGCTGTTTCGCCAAAGGGGATCGAAACAGTCCCCGCCGGGAGGCGCTGTGGGAGGCGGGGGCGGTCGCCCAAGGCGGGTCAAACCGCCTGCCAGGCGTCGTCTGCGGCACCGACGCCCCGCAGCTGCCGTCGATGACCGATCCCGAGGTCACCGCCGCCGACCTGTGGGCCACCGGCATCTCCCCCGACCGCCACCCGGTGCAGTTCGCCCGGCCCCGCCTCGACGCCATGGGCGCGGTCAGCATCGGCGGCCTCGCCAAGG
The DNA here is from genome assembly GCA_963825765.1 of uncultured Acidimicrobiia bacterium. Taxonomy (GTDB): domain Bacteria; phylum Actinomycetota; class Acidimicrobiia; order Acidimicrobiales; family AC-14; genus CAWGUU01. Next base: position 184,664 of record CAWGUU010000003.1, on the reverse strand, counting down.
TGCCCCACGGCCGGCGGGTGAAGGTGGGCGGCACCGTCACCCACCGCCAGCGCCCGGCCACCGCGGGGGGCACCATCTTCGTGAACCTCGAGGACGAGACCGGGATGCTCAACGTCATCTGCAACGCCGCGGTGTGGGCGGCCCACCGGCGGGTGGCCCGGTCGGCGGCGGCGCTGCTGGTCAAGGGCAGGCTCGAGCGGGCCGAGGGGGTCACCAACCTGATCGCCGAGAGCATCGAGGCGCTGTCGCTGGCGGTGGAGTCGGGCCGGTCCCGCGACTTCCGGTGAGGGTTACCCTGACGCGATGGCGTCGATAGGACCCTCCGGCGGATGGTTCCAGCGGTGGCGCTGCTGCCCACCGCCGCCGCAGGTCTCGGGCCTGACCGCTGAGACCGGCGGGGGCAGCGGCGAGGTCGTCGTCACGTGGGACCCGTTGCCGCCGTCGGCCGGCGTCGCGTTCTACCGGGTCTACGAGAAGAAGGGCGCCGGCACGTGGTGGCACCTGGCCGTCGTCACGCCCGAGGCTCTCGGCGAGATCGCCCCCGGCCGCATCGGCATCGTCGACGCCGCCGACTTCTGGCCGTGGCCCACGGGCGGCGTCGCCCCCGGCCCCCGCTGCTTCGTCGTCACCGCGGTGTCCAAGAAGGGCTTGGAGGGCCCGTTCGGGTCACCGGCCTGCGGCTCGCCGGTAGGCGGCTGAGCACTGTCACACCGGACTAGACAGGGGTCAGCCGGCGAAGGGTTCCGGCGACGTGCTCTCCGTGAGCTGGCCGACGATCTCGGCCGCGGCCCAGCGACGGAAGTCCGCCACTTCCGGAGGTGCGGCCAGGGTCAGCAGCTCCAGCTCCCGGCACAGGTCGTCGGCCTCCTCCAGCGCCGCCACCATCCGCTCGTAGGACGGCGCCGTCTCCGGCGACAGGTCGAGCTCGACGTCGATCTCGTCCAGCCCGTCGGCCTTGGCCGCTTCCGTCTGCGCCCGCCCGGCAGCGCCGACGATGCCGTCGGGGTCGATGTCGTCGAGGAGCTTTCCCAGCCGGGGATCGTGGCCCACCCGCCCCGCTTCCTCGCCCGAGCGCACGATCAGCAGCTCATGGCGCAGGTCGGAGATGTGCTGGATGCTGCGGAGCTGGACGTTCACGGGCAGGGCCAAGAGGACAACCTTCACGTACGGACCTCGAACCACACCCGCTTGCCGTCGTGGGGCACGCGCTCCACGCCCCATCCGGTGGCGAGCTGCTCGACGATGGCCATGCCCCGCCCGGACGCGCTGTCCGGGCCAGGCTGCTGCAGCACCGGCTCAGTCTCGCTCGTGTCGCACACCTCCACCCGCACCGCGTCGGAGCGGACCTCGACCCGCAGCTCGGGAGCCGAGCGGGCGTGCACCAGGGCGTTGGTGACGACCTCGCTGGTCAGCAGCTCGACGGTGTCGACGACTCCGAAGCCGACCATCCGGGAGATCAGCACGTCGCGCACGAACCGGCGGGCGGCGCCCACGCTGGCGGGGGACGGGGTGAGCGTCGTCCGGATTTCGATGAACCTCACGTTAACGACGGTTTGGAGCAGGGAATGACAGGCGCATGGATGCCATCACGTTGCTGAAGCAGGATCACAAGACCGTGGAACGACTTTTCAAACAATTCGAGAAGTCGGAGGACGACCCCAAGGCGAGCCGCAAGATCGCCGACGAGATCATCAAGGAGCTCTCGGTGCACGCCGCCATCGAAGAGCAGATCTTCTATCCGGCAGTTCGCGAGGCGATGCCCGACGCCGACGACACCATCCTCGAGGCCCTCGAGGAGCACCACGTCGCCAAGTGGCTGCTGTCCGAGATCGACGGCATGGATCCGAAGGCGGAGCGCTTCCGGGCCAAGACCACGGTGCTGATCGAGAGCGTCAGGCACCACGTGGAGGAGGAGGAGCAGGAGCTCTTCCCCGAGGTCCGCAAGGAGATGAAGCGCAAGCCGCTGCAAGAGCTCGGGGCCAAGATGGAGGAGGCCAAGAAGACGGCCCCCACCAAGCCCCACCCGAAGGCCCCCGACGAGCCGCCCGCCAACCTGGTCGCCGGCGCCGGCGCCGGCGTCGCGGACAGGGCACGGAACGCGCTCAAGGAGAAGGTCGGGGCCCGCTGACCCAGCCTGGAGAGGACGGCCGTCCACCGCCGACCCTCGACGCTGTCGTCGTCGGCGGTGGCCCGGCCGGGCTGAGCGCGGCGACGTGGCTGGCCCGTCACCGCCGCCGGGTGTTGGTGCTCGACGGCGGGGAGTACCGCAACGAGTACGTGGAGCAGACCCACGGCTACCTCGGCCGGGACGCCACCGACCCGAAGGAACTTCTGGCCCGGGGACGGGCCGAGCTCGTCGCCTACCCCACCGCCCAGCTCCAGGACGGCCGGGCCACGTCGGCGCGGACCGAGGCCGATGGCACGTTCTCGATCCGCGTGCAGGACCGTGGCGGCCTCCGGTGCCGGCGGGTCGTGTTGGCCACCGGGGTGGTCGACCTCTTCCCGGAGGTCGACGGCTTCTTCGACCACTACGGGGCGTCGGCCTTCCACTGCCCGACGTGCGACGGCTACGAGGCGCGCGACCGCCATGTCGTCGTGCTCGGGTGGAGCGCGGACGTGGCCGGCTACGCCCTCACCCTGCTGGACTGGGCGGCCGACGTCACGATCGTCACCGACGGTGCCCGGTTCGAGGGTGACGACACCCGGCGGGCGGCGCTCGACCGCAACGGCGTCGCGGTCCTGGAGGACGACGCCGTCGCCTTCCTCGGCACGAGGGGCGACCTGCTGGGCGTGCGGCTCAGGGGCGGCGAGGTGCTGACCTGCGACCTGGCCTTCTTCTCGATCGGGCACCGGCCCCGCACCGACCTCGCCGTCCAGCTGGGGTGCGAGCTGACGGAGCAGGGCTGCGTCGCCGTCGACGACGAGTGCCGCACGAGCGTCCCCGGCGTCTACGCCGCCGGCGACGTGACGCCCGGCATCCAGCTGGTGCAGGTGGCGGCGGCCAAGGGAACGATCGCGGGCGTGACCTGCGCCATCTCGCTTCGGGGCGAACCGGCCGCGCCCGGCGCCCCCGAGCCCGGGCCCGACGTCGAGGCCGAGCTGGTGGGGGAGGCCTGAGTGGACGTCGGTTCGGTCGGCATCACGCCCGCCGACCAACTAGGCCGGCGACGCGGCGGACGAGTCCCCGCGGCGCGTGCCGGGCCAGCGCCACGAGCCCGCGGTAGCCGGCGCCGGGCACGCACACCGCCCGTCCCTTGGCCAGGGCGTCCAGGGCCCCCTCGGCGATGGCCTCGCTCGACATCCATACCGGGCCCGGAAGGCTGCGGGACATGCCGGCGCTGTCGTGGAACTCGGTGCGGGTGAATCCGGGGAGCACGGCCACGACCGTCACGCCCTGCCCGCGCACCTCCTCGTGCAGGGCCTCGCTGAAGGTGGTCAGGTAGGCCTTGGTGGCCGAGTAGGTGGCCACGTAGGGGATCGGCTGCTCGCCGGACACCGACGACACGTTCACGATGCCGCCCCGTCCCCGCTCGATCATCCCTGGCAGGACGGCCGACGCCAGCCGCACCGGCGCCAGCACGTTGAGGCGGATGCGACGCTCCTCCTCGTCGACGGGGAGCTCGGCGAACGGACCGTGGCCGCCGACGCCCGCGTTGTTGACGAGGAGGTCGACCGGCCGGACGGGATCGCGCAGGCGGGCCTCGACGACGGCGAGCTGGTCGGGGCCGGTCAGGTCGGCCACGAGCGTCTCGACCCGAACCCCCGCGGCCGATTCGAGCTCCACCGCCAGTGCCGCCAGCCGATCCCCGCGCCGGGCCACCACCACCAGGTCGGAGCCGGCGGCCGCCAGCTTCCGGGCGAAGGCGGCGCCGATCCCGCTTGACGCGCCGGTCACCAGGGCCACCGGCCACCTCGGACCCGGCGACCGGGTGGGAGGCGACGGGGTCTCAGGGGCCATCCCCAGTCGACGCTAATCGGCACCGTGCAGGGCACTCGGCACGGTGGCCACGCGGCCGCCGACGAGACGCAACATCCCCTTAACACAAGCGAAATACGGACGACAGGTTCGTTGCCTACCGTGCCGCCAACTACCGCCCAAGGGGAGGGCACGCGATGGAGATCGATAGCGGGAATACCGCGTGGGTGCTGGCGTCGGCGGCGTTGGTCCTGTTCATGACGCCCGGCCTGGCCTTCTTCTACGGGGGGATGGTCAGGGCCAAGAACATGCTGGCCATGCTCATGCAGAACTTCTTCTGCATGGGGCTGGTGAGCGTGCTGTGGGTCCTCGTGGCCTTCAGCCTGGCCTTCGGCCCCGACGTCGGCGGGGGCCTGCTCGGGAACCTGAGCTTCGCCGGCCTGAAGGGCCTGCTCAGCGAGACCGCTCAGATTCCCGGCTACACCGACGCGCTGGCGCTCACGATCCCGCCGCTGGCCTTCGTCGTGTTCCAGATGATGTTCGCCATCATCACGCCGGCGCTGATCACCGGGGCTTCGGCCGACCGCTTGAAGTTCGGCGGGTGGGTGGCGTTCCTCGGAGCCTGGCTGATCCTGGTCTACTCCCCGGTGGCCCACTGGGTCTTCAGTCCCAACGGGTGGCTGTTCGAGCTGGGAGCCCTCGACTTCGCCGGCGGCACGGTGGTGCACATCAACGCCGGGGTCGCCGCCCTGGCCCTCGTCCTGGTGCTCGGAAAACGCAAGGGCTGGCCGGGTGAGGCGATGCCACCACACGCCCTGCCGTGGACGATGATCGGCGCCGGCATCCTGTGGTTCGGGTGGTTCGGGTTCAACGCCGGATCGGCCCTGGGCGCCAACAACACCGCCGCCATCGCCTTCGTGAACACCAACACCGCGGCCGCGGCGGCGATGCTGTCCTGGCTGCTGATCGAGAAGCTCAAGCGGGGTCACGCCACCACCCTGGGCGGGGCGTCGGGTCTGGTGGCCGGGCTTGTCGCCATCACCCCCTGCGCCGGGTTCGTGAACCCGATGGGCTCGATCGTCATCGGCCTGCTGGCCGGGGTCATCTGCTTCCTCTGCTGCCAGATCAAGTTCAAGTTCGGCTTCGACGACTCGCTCGACGTGATCGCCGTCCACCTTGTCGGCGGGATCACCGGCTCGCTCCTGCTGGGCATCTTCGCAACCGACGCCTACGGCGGCTTGCTCGCCGGTGGCGGGGCCGGCCTGCTGGGCAAGCAGTTCGTGGCCGTGCTCGCCACGCTGGTCTACTCGTTCGTGATCTCGTACATACTTGCCAAGATCATCGATGCGACGATCGGTCTGCGGGTGACCGAGGACGAGGAGGCCGAGGGCCTCGACCTGACACAACACGCCGAGTCGGCCTACACAGCCGGCGACTTCGGGTCAATGGGGAGGATCGGCTGATATGAAGCTGGTGACCGCGATCATCAAGCCGTTCAAGCTCGACGACGTCAAGGAGGCCCTGCGGGCCCTCGGCGTCCAGGGCATGACCGTGTCGGAGGTGCAGGGGTTCGGCCGGCAGCGGGGCCACACCGAGGTCTACCGCGGCTCGGAGTACACCGTGGACTTCGTCCCCAAGGTCAGGGTGGAGATCCTCACCGACGACACCGATGCCCGCAGCATCGTCGACGCCATCGTCACCGCCGCCCGCACCGACAAGATCGGTGACGGGAAGGTGTGGCTGGTGCCCGTCGAGGATGTGATCCGCATCCGCACAGGGGAGATGGGGCACGACGCACTCTGACGCCATAAAGGAGGGACGGGCCGCGCTGCTGGCCGACCCGTCCCTCCGGGGTCTCGACTTCTGTCGGGCCTACACCGCCCTGGCCGACTCCTGGCTGGTCGACCTGTTCGGCGACCCGGGAGCCTCGGGGCACACGGGCACAGCCCTGGTGGCGGTGGGCGGCTACGGCAGGGGCGACCTGTGCCCGGGCAGCGACCTCGACGTCCTCCTCGTCCACGACGGCAAGAACCGCAAGGAGACGACGCAGCTGGCCGAGCGGGTCTGGTACCCGCTCTGGGACGCCGGGCTGAAGCTGGGCCACGGCATGCGGACGGTGAAGGAGGCGGTGTCGTTGGCCGCCGACGACCTCGACACCGCCACCTCCCTGCTCGACACCAGGCTGATCGCCGGCGACGAGCGACTGGCGACCGACCTGGCCACCCGGGCCCTGCAGTCCTGGCAGGCCAAGCCGGCCCGGTGGCTGCGGGCGCTCGGGGCTCGGGTCGTGGAGCGCCACGAGCAGTCGGGCGAGGTCGCCTTCCTGCTCGAACCGGACGTGAAGGACGGCAGGGGCGGGCTCCGCGACGTGCACTCGCTGAACTGGGCCGAGTGCGCCCGGCGCATGCTCCTCGACGACGACCACTCCGCCCTGGCCGCGGCCTCGACCACCCTGCTCGAGGTACGGATCGTGCTCCACCGCCGTACCGGAAAGGCGTCCGACCGGCTCCTGCTGCAGGAGCAGGACGCCGTCGCCGCCGCTCTCGGCGACCGTGACGCGGACGTGCTGATGGCCAGGGTGGCGGCGGCGGCCCGCGCCATCGCCTGGACGAGCGACGACACGTGGGACCGGATCGAATCCGCGCTGCAGGGTCCGAGGGGCAGGGTGGCGGCGTCCGACCGCCGCCTCGGGCCGGGACTGCTGCTCCGGGAGGGCAGGGTGGAACTGGCTCCCGACGCCGACCCGGCCGGCGACGGCACCCTCGTGCTCCGCGCCGCGGCCGCCGCGGCCACGACGGGCACGGCCCTCGGCCGGAACGCCCTGGAGCGCCTGGCCGTCGAGGCGACGGGCCCGGGGGACCCCTGGCCCGACGATGCCAGGACGGCGCTGGTCGACCTGCTGGGATCGGGGCGCGCCGCCATCGGTGTGCTCGAGACCCTCGACCAGAAGGGGCTGCTGGTGCGGCTGCTGCCGGAGTGGACGGCGGTGCGCAGCCGTCCGCAGCGCAACGCCTACCACCGGTTCACCGTCGACCGTCACCTGTGCGAGGCGGCGGCCGGCGCCGCGTCGCGGGTCGGACGGGTGAGCCGACCCGACCTGCTGCTGGTCGGCACCTGGTTGCACGACATCGGCAAGGGATTCACTCCCGAGCTGGGCGACGACCACAGCCTCACCGGCGAGCAGGTGATGGCCACCATCGCCGCCCGGATGGGGTTTCCACCCGACGACGTCGCCCTGCTGTGCGCGCTTGCTCGCCACCATCTGCTCCTGGCCGACGCCGCCACCCGCCGCGACCTCGACGACGAGACCACCATCACGGCGGTGGCCGACGCCCTCGGCGACCCCCTGGTCCTCGAGCTGCTCCACCCCCTCACCGAGGCCGACTCGCTCGCCACCGGCCCGGCGGCCTGGAGCGATTGGAAGGCGGGGTTGGTCACCGACCTGGCCGAGCGCGTGGCCGCTCACATGTCCGGGGAACCGGCGCCGGCGACCGCTCGCAGCTTTCCCACCGCTCACGGCCTCGACCTCGTCGCCCAGGCCCGGGACGCCGGATCGCTATGCGTGCAGGGCAGGGGCCAGTCGGTCACCATCGCCGCACCCGACCGGCCCGGCCTGTTCAGCCGGGTCGCCGGCACGCTCACCATCCACGGCCTCGACGTGCTGGCGGCGCGGGCGTGGTCGGGTGACGACGGCACGGCCCTGGAGGAGTTCGACGTCCAGCCCGTGTTCGGCGGCGAGCCCGACTGGGCCGAGGTGGAGGCGGACCTGAGCCGGGCCCTGGCGGGACGGCTCTCGCTGGAGGCCGGCGTCGCCGACCGGGCCCGGCGGTACGCACGGCTGGGCCGCGAGGTCCGCGCCGCGGCCCCGGCCACCACGACGGTCACCGTCGACAACCGGGCGTCGAAGACGGCCACCGTCGTCGAGGTGCGGGCCCCCGACAGCATCGGCACGCTCTACCGGATCACCCGGGCCCTCGCCGATCTCAGCCTCGACATCCGCCACGCCAAGGTCGCCACCCTCGGCCACGAGGTCGTCGACAGCTTCTACGTCGTCGACGCCAACGGAGCCAAGGTGGCCGACGGCGAGCACGCCCGCGAGATCGAGCGGGCCGTGCTTGTGGAGCTGTCAAGGCTGTGAGGTGAGCGTGCAAAAAGGTCGCTGAATCCGACCTTCTTGCACGCTCGGCGGGCCGGTGGTCCCTACCCTCCGCTACCCGGTGGCCCTGGGAAGTCGACGATGGCCAGCACCAAGGGCAGCTGGTCGGTGCGGGCCTGGCCGGCGGCCGGTGTTGCGGGCAGGAATGTCCCGGAGAGGAAGTCGTCGGCTTCCAGGACCGAGAGGGGCGGGACCTGGCCGAGATAGGTGAACTCGTCGATGACGTACGGGAGGCCGTTGGCCTGCAGCAGCGAGGGGTCGTCCATCAGTTGGAAGTGCATGTGGGAGGCGTTGGAGTTCCCGGTGTTGCCCAGCTGGGCGATCGGGTCGCCCTTCTTCACCTTGTCTCCGACCTTCACCTTCATCGTGCCTTTGAGGAGGTGGGCGTACATGGCATAGGCGCCTCCACCGATGTCCTGGACGATGTGATTGCCGTCGACGTTCTTGACCGTCAGCTTCGGCCCGAGCACCGGGTCGGCTGCAGGAAGGATGCCGGGTGCGTTGGCCTCCTCGGTGTCGAGCGTCGCGACCACGGTTCCGTCGGCGACGGCGTAGATGGTCGAGCCGTAGTCGACGAAGCTCTCGTTCTTGGTCCTGTCGCCCACGTAGAACTCGCCCTTGTCGTTGGTCTGCTTCCAGTCGATGGCGAAGGTCTGGCTGTTGGCGAGCTTGCCGTTGAGCGAGTTGACGGACGTCCGGTGGGGCCAGCCGATGTCGCAGCAGCCGTTGAGTGCGACCCAGTTCTTGCCCTTCACCGGCGGACCGATGACCCGAGGGGTCCCCGCCGAGATGTCGTACGGGGCCGCCAGGTAGTCGAGCGGCGAAGGGGTCCTGTCCGGCGGCGAGGCGGCTCCCGTGCCGTAGAGGTGGTGCAGCACCGCCTTGGGCGCCTGCGCCAGCGTGTCGAACGTCAAGTCGAGGAGCAGGGCGCGCGACTCCTGGGGCGCGATGGCGGCGTCCGGCGCGCCAGCGGACGGGAGGAGGCGCAGTCGGTTGCAGTCGCCCGGAATGCAGGTCGGATCGACGAGCTGCGCGCCGGAGAACGACGCGAGGACCTTGGTGGGATCGCGGCCGTCGACCACGTCGATCTTCTCGAGCGTGGCAGGGACCTGCGAGGCGTTCGTGAGCTGCAGGTCGTAGGTGACGTGGTACTTCTGATCGGATCCCAGGAACGGGAACGTTCCGGTGGTGAGCGGCACGAGAACAAGGGATGTGAAGGTGTCAGGCACCGTCACCCCCTCGAGGGCTCCAGATGTCGTCTGGCCGCCCGGAACGGTCGTGGCAGAAGTGTCGGACGACGACGACGAGCACGCCCCGAGGACGAGCGCGAGCACGACGGCCGTGAGAAGAAGGGGACGGCGCACGGTAGGACCCCCTTGGCTCGGGCTGGCCGATACGGGCCAACCGGGTAAGGGAAACCTAGCCAGCCGAGGTTGCGGCCGCTCGTCGCCCCCGGTCAGCGGGCTCCGAGGCTGCGGAGCGCGCTGCGGGCGGCCCACCACCCGCACATCCCGTGGACGCCGGCGCCGGGCGGGGTGGACGACGAGCACAGGAAGGCGTCCATGCCCCTGACGTGCAGCTTGTAGGGGTCGAGGGCCAGCACCGGCCGGGCGAAGAGCTGGAGGCCGCCGTGGGACCCGCCGGCCACGTCGCCGCCTATGTAGTTCGCGTCATGGCGCTGGAGGTCGGCCGGGAAATGGGCGTGGCGGGCGAGGACGACGTCGCGGAAGCCGGGGGCGAAGCGTTCGATCTGGTCCTCGATGGCGGTGGTCATGTCGACGGTGGACCCGTGGGGGACGTGGCAGTAGGCCCAGAACGTGTGCTCCCCGGCCGGCGCCCGGCTCGGGTCGAACAGGCTGGTCTGGGCGCCCAGCACGTAGGGCCGCTCGGCGTGGCGGCCCCTGGCCACCTCGCGCTCGGCGGCGGCGATCTCCTCCATCGTCCCCCCGAGATGGACGGCGGCCGCCCTGTTCACGCCCTCGGCCGCCCACGGCACCGGGCCGGACAGGGCGTAGTCGACCTTGAACGCCCCCGGCCCGTAGCGGAACCGGCCCAGGCGCCGGCGACGGATGGGGCCCATCCTGTCGCCCGCGATCTCGACGACCTGGCGCGGCGTCAGGTCGAAGAGCACGACCCGCGCCGGTGGGAGGTCGTCGAGCGAAGCCACCCGCCGACCGGTCACCACCGTCCCGCCCAGCGAGCGCAGGTAGGAGGCCAGCGCGTCGGCGACCCGCTGCGACCCGCCCTTGGCCAGGGGCCACCCGACGGCATGGGCGCTGGCCGCGAACATGAGCCCGAACGACGAGGTCATCGGCCGGGCCAGATCGAGGACGGCGTGCCCGGCCAGGCCGGCGAAGACGGCTCGGGCGTCCTCGCCGTCGAACCGGTGCCGGGCGAGGGCGGTGGCCGGCCAGATCGCCCGCAGGCCGAACCGGGTGAGGACGAGGGGGTGCCGAGGGGGGCGCAGCAGGGGGCCGAGCGTCGTGTCGGCCACGTCGTCCCAACGCCGGACCAGCGGCGCCACCAGCCGCCGCCAGGCTCGGCCGTCGTCCCCAAGGGCGGCGGCGGTGTCGTCAAGGGACCGCTCCAGGACGACCGCCCGTCCGCCCGGCAGGGGGTGAGCGGCCGGCGCCGGCGGGTGGATCCATTCCAGGCCGTGGTCGGCGAGTGGCATGTCCCCGAACACCGGCGAGGCCGCGCCGAGCGGGTGGATGGTGGAGCACACGTCGTGGACGAACCCGGGCAGGGTCAGCTCCTCCGACCGGGTGCCGCCGCCGATCGATTCGGCCGCCTCCAGGACTTGCACCGACAGTCCGGCGCGGGCCAGCGTCACCGCCGCCGCCAGCCCGTTGGGCCCCGCCCCGACGACTACCGCGTCAGCCATCGGACGACTGTACGGCCGGTTCCAACCCGCCCTCGGCAAGAATCAGTCCGCTCCGGGAAGAGCCGGGCTGCCGGCGTCGAGCCCGCCTACGATGACCTCGTCATGAAGGACGCACCACAGATGGACCCGCCGAGTCATGGCTCGCCCGCCCCGTCGCAACCGCGCCGAGGATCGGTCGGCCGCGTCCGAGGGCACCAAGGGGGACGACAGGCCGGCCCGTCGCCGGGCCAAGGGCGGCGCCAAGCCGGCTGAGGTCGAGACCAAGGCGAGGGCCAACGCCAAGGCCAACACAAGGTCAAAGCAAGGTCAAGGTCAAGGACGCCGGCTCCGACACCTCCTCCGGGCGGCGTAGCTGGCGGCGGGACCTCCCGCCCGACGCCGCCGAGCGGGAGCGTCGCAACGTCCTCGCCCGCATCCAGCAGGGCCGGCCCCGGCTCATCCGGCGCCTGCTCGACCTGCTCGGGCCCAGCGCCGACGGCGCCCGCCAGAGCATGGTGGCTCTGGTCCTCAACAGCGCCACCAGCCTGGCGGCGGGGGCGGTGCTCGGGTCCATCACCGGAACGTTCGAGCGCCTCCCCGGTCTGCTGGTGCTGGTGCCGGCCGCCATCGGCCTGCGGGGCAATGTCTTCTCCTCTCTCGGCAACCGGCTGAGCACGTCGATCCACGTCGGCACGTTCCGACTGTCGCTGCGGCCGCAGACGGTGATGGGCCAGAACGTGGCCGCCTCCCTCGTGCTGACCCTCAGCCTCTCGCTGGCCTTGGCCGTCGTGGCCAAGGTCGTCGCCGTCGCCCTCGGGGTCATGAACACCATCTCGGTGTTCGACCTCGCCCTGATCTCGGTCCTCGGCGGGCTCCTGGCATCGGTCGTCGTCCTCGTGGCCACCGTCGCCCTGGCCGCCGGCTCGGTGCGCTACGACTGGGACCTCGACAACGTGACCGCCCCGCTGGTCTCGACCCTCGGTGACGTCCTCACCCTCCCCGCTCTGTGGGTCGCCAGCCTGCTGGTCGGCGACGGCGCTGCCGACGGGGTGCTCGGAGCCGCGCTCGGGGCGGTCAGCGTCGCCGTCTTCGTGGTCGCCTGGCGGTCCCGTCGGGACATGCTCCGTCAGATCGTCCGCGAATCGGCACCCATCCTCCTGACCGCCGCCTGCCTCAGCACCATGGCCGGCATCGCCATCGAGAAGCAGCTGGACGTCTTCTCGACGTACCCGGCCCTGTTGATCCTGTTCCCCGCGTTCATCAGCAGCGCCGGCGCGCTCGGCGGCATCCTGTCCAGCCGGCTGTCGACCAAGCTGCATCTCGGCCTCATGGCCCCCGACCCCTTCCCCGGCCACGAGGCCCGCTTCGACGGAGCCATGGCCCTGGTGCTGGGGGCCCCCGTCTACCTCTTCAACGGCATCGGCGCCCACCTGGTGGGGACGGCTCTGGGACAGGCCAGCCCCGGCCTGCCCAAGATGGTGGCGGCGTCGTTGGTCGGCGGGCTCGGCGCCGTCCTGTTCGTGATCGCCGTCGCCTACTACGGCACGATCGCCGCCTTCCGGTTCGGCGTCGACCCCGACACCTACGGAGTCCCCGTGGTCACGTCCTCCGTGGACTTCGTGGGCGCCGTTTGCTTGATTCTCGTGATCGTCAGCCTGGGTATCACGTGAGGTGGCCAAACCCCGATCGAAGGCGCGCCTAGGCTCCGGCCCAGTCCCCATGGACGAACGACCCCGCAATCTCAAAACCATGCTGTCGGAGGCGAAGGACACCTCCGAGCTGATGATCGACCTGGCCTATGCGGCCGTCTACTTCAGTGACGTCGCCATGGCCGAGGAGGTCGACGAGCTCGAGGAGCACCTGTCCGAGCTGATCCACGAGATGCGGGCGGTGTGCGTGCTGGCCGCCCGCTCGCCCCGCGACGCCGACGAGATGGCGTCGGTGCTGCAGGTGGTCAGCGCCATCGAGCGGCTGGGCAACGCCGCCGTCGACATCAGCCGCATCGTCACCCACCGCCTCGGGATCCCCCGGGCACTGGTTGCCGACCTCTCCCAGGCCGAGGAGATCTCCCACCGGGTCCGGGTCAGGGACGGCTCGGCCATGGCCTATCGCACCCTCGCCGACCTGGAGCTGCCCGTCGAGGTGGGCATGCGGATCGTCGCCGTGCGGCGGGAGCGCCAGTGGATGACCGACTTCGAGGGCGACCTCGTTCTCGTCCCCGGAGACGTCCTGTTCCTCCAGGGGGCGGCGGCCGGGATCGACGAGCTGCGGTCCCTCGCCGGCGCGCCCGAGTGGCACCCGCCCAAGCCCCAGGAGGAGGCGGGCCTCACCGACCTCGACCGGGCCATCGACGTGCTGGTCGAGATGAAGAACATCTCGGAGGTGGCGGTGGGGCTGGCCTACTCGGCCCTGGTGCTGCGCGACCAGAGCCTGGCCGCCGAGGTCAACCACCTGGAGGACCGGCTCGACGAGATGAAGGAGCGAATGGAGCTGTGGGTGCTGCGGGCCGCCCAGGACCAGGTGGACCCGTCGTCGCTGCGGGGCCTGCTCAGCCTGGCCCAGGCGGCGGAGGAGATCGGCGACGCGGCCGAGCAGATGGTGTGGCTCATCGAGGAGGGGGAGGAGCTGCACCCGATCCTGGCCGTGGCCCTGGGTGAGGCCGACGAGATCGTGGTGCGGGTGCCGGTGGCGGCCGGATCACCCGCCGACGGCGCCAGCCTGGCCGCCCTGCGGATGGAGACCGAGACCGGGTTCTACCTCCTGGCCATCCGGCGGGGCGGGCGCTACGTCTACCGGCCCCGGGCCACGACGACCCTGTGCGCCGGCGACGAGCTGATCGCCACCGGCCCCGACGAGGGCCACGCCCGCCTGGCTGCGCTGTGCGGCTACGTGCTGGTCGAGGACGAGGACAGCGGCGAGGAGGAGCTGGTGCCGGTCGGCGCCGGCAGGGTCGGCTCACGGTGACGACCCGGGCGATGGAGGACGGCGCGTAGGCTCCGGGTTCGCCTGGCTCGCCCTACCATCGTCCGGTGCGACAGCGCCTCGGATGGCGATCAGCGGCCATGATTGCCCTGTTCTGCGCCGCGGTCGCCGGTGTCGCGGTCGTGATTCGGGCTCCATGGGCGATCACAACCGAACCCGACCGGTCGACCCGCCCGGTGCCAAATCGCCCGGTGCCAAATCGCCCGGTGCCGGTCCGATCGGTGGCCGGTCCGCGACCGACCACACTTGCCGAGCTCGTCGACCGGTCGAGCTCGGTCGTGATCGGCCGTGTGACGGCCGTGCGGGATGGTCGTGTGGTCGCCGATCCCGGAGGTGGAGCGGTGCGCACGCAACTGCTCGAGGTCGAGACCGGCGCCGTGCTCGCGGGGCCCGATCCGGGTCGTCGCATCATTGTCGAGGAGGAGGTGTCACTCGCCGACGGCACGCCTATCGTCGTCGACGGCTTGCGGCCCTCCACGCGCGGTGACCAGGGTTTCTGGTTCTGCGTCCCGTCGCCGGACGGCGCCGTGCCGTACCTGGGCGCGGCGGGCACCGCCGGCCGCCTCCTTCGGAGCAGCGGGGACGCGGGCGACGACCGGTTGCAGGCGGCCGACGATCCCCTCGCCGCCTCGTTGGCCTCACTGGGCGGCCGACGCCTGTCTGACGAGGTCATGGCGGTCGCCCGCAGCCGCGGGCGGGCAATCAGGACCCCGCAAATTGGCAGGACGCCCTGAACCGGCTCTACGCCGTGACCGGCAGGGGTCACAGGGACCGAAGGAAGGCCAGCAGGGCGGCTCGGTCGGGTGCCGGCAGGCTCGTGTAGCGCCGCTGCGACGCCTCGGCCTCGCCCCCGTGCCAGAGCACCGCCTCCTCCAGGCTGCGTGCCCGCCCGTCGTGGAGGAACCGGGTGTGGCCGTTGACGACCTCCACCAGGCCGATGCCCCAGAGCGGCGGCGTGCGCCACTCGGTGCCGCTCGCGTCGAAGTCCGTGCGACCATCGGCGAGCCCGGGGCCCATGTCGTGCAACAGGAGGTCGGTGAACGGTTGGATCGGCTGTTCCGCCAGCTCGGGGATCTCGTCCGGACCGGTCCGCATCGACGGTGTGTGACAGGCCGAGCAGCCCGCCTGCTCGAACACGGCACCCCCCCGTCCAACGTCGGCCTCGGCGGGGCGACGGGCGGGCACCGCGAGGGTGCGGGTGTAGAAGGTGACCCGTTGGAGCTTGTGGTCGTCCAGCTCGGGCTCGCCACCACCGACCGCGGCACCGCAGGCCGTCTGGGCTTCCGTGCAGTTCTGATCCGGCTGAAGCCTGGACGTGATGCCGATGTCGCCGAGGAAGGCGCCGGCCACCTGCTGCTCCACCGTGGCGACGTTGGCCTTCCACCCGAAGCGCCCGACGACCGTGCGTTCGGCGACTCCGTCCCAGACCTGGTTGGGACGCCCCGATATCCCGTCCCCGTCGGCGTCGTCCGGGTCCGCACGCGCCAGGATCGTCGCCTCGGGCACCGCCTCCAGCAGGCCGACGCCGACAAGAGCCGGTGCCACCCGTGGCGACATGGTCACATCCGCGGCCAGGGGGCCGAGAGCCGGTTCGACCCGGTAGGTGGGGCGCTGCAACGTGTACGGGGTGCCGTCGTTGTAGCGTCCCCCCACCTCGTCGTAGGTGATCACCAGCCCACCCTCGGCTGGGACACCGGGTATCGCTCGATGGTTGAGCTGGCCCCCGTAGATCGGATCGCCGATCGGCCCGCCGTTCGACCCCTCGCCCGGCACCGACAACCTCATCAGCAGCCCGGGGCCGTCCGGTTCGTCGGGCGCCGGTGGAGCGGAGCGCCCGTCCTTGAAGTGGCACGACGAGCAGGAGTTGGCGTTGAACGTGGGCCCGAGCCCGTCACGGCCCTCGGTCGAGGAAGGGGCGATCACCCAGATGTCGTTGAAGAAGGAGTTGCCCACGACGAAGGACCGACGGTCCTCGGCGCCGAGGTTTCGAGCCGGGAGGGCGAAGGCGCTGATCGTCTCGTCGAAGACCGTCCCCTCTCCTCCCGCCTCCAGCGACGGCGAGATCCGAGGCGGCGCCCCCGTGCGGTCGGCGGCCTGGCAGGAGGCGACGAGCATGGCTACCACGATCGTGGCCGCGGCGACCACCGCCAGGTGTCGCCGCCGGTTCACGCTGTCGTGTTGACCTTCACCCTGAGCACCTCGGCCACCTTCACCACCGTGGCGGTGAGAGCCTCGAGGGCGTCCATCGCCGCCTTGACGGCCTGACGGCCGGGTGACGTGTCGGGGCCCAGGATCGCCTGGTCGAAGGGCGCGGGGATGGCGGCCGTCGCCGCGACCGCGGCGGCCGTGTCCGTCTCGAGCCTGGTCGCCAGCGCGGTGTCGAAGGTTGCGACCATCGGCAGGAGCACGGCGGCCACCTGCTCGAGTCCCTTGGCGTCCTCGGCGTGGTCGACGGTCGTGTTGTCGGAGAAGCAGGAGTGCTCGTCCTCCTGGTCCTTGGTCTCGTAGACCACGCCCAGCCGCTCGCCGCCGACCTCGTGACCGGCCAGGGTGCCAAAACCGGTAAGGATGCGCCGGAGTCCCTCGTCGGGGTCGAGTGCCACGAACTCGGCGGCGTAGGCGCCCGACGCGGGTGCCCAGGCATCCACGACTCCCTGGAGGTCTGTCACCAGCAGGGCCGTGACCGCCGCCAGGTAGGCGCGCCGCCGCTCGGCGTTCGGGCCGGCACCCACGACGTAGTCGGTCGCCGGTCGCTTGCCCGCGCCGGCGGCGTCCCGGTCCTGCCCCCAGAGGAGGAACTCCACCGCGTGGTAGCCGGTGGAGATGTTCGCCTCACCGTCCTTCTCGTTCTGACCGTCGATCAGATCGGCGGTGATGGTGGGGAACGCCCCCGGGTTGTTGATGATCCCTGCGTCGGGCTGGCCCTCGACGTAGTCGATGTAGGCCTCGTCGAGGGGCCACGCGTTGATCGCCCCCTCGCGGCCGCTGTCGGCGTTGTCGATCGGTCCGTCGTAGAAGCGGAAGACCTCGGTGCGCAGGTAGGCGGGGCGCGAAGCCTTCCATGCCGCCTGCGCCGCCTGCAGGGTGGTGTCCGTCGGGGAGGCGAGGAAGGCGTCCACGCTCGACTGGAGTTGCCTGGCCCCCGCCAGCGCCTCGCTGTACTGCTCGTAGGCCAAGGTGGCGTACGCCGACAGCGCCTCCTTCTCCGCAGCCACCTGGGGCGCCGTCGGCGAGTCGTCGCTCCCGCAGGCGCCTGCTCCCAGGACACAGACGACGGCCAAGGCGGCGGAACGACGCAGCGAATGGCGCATGGTTCTCCTTCGGAAAAAGGTTAGGCACCCCTAACCTACAGCAGCAGGCCTCGGCAATGGCCTGCTTCGCAGCGCCCTACCCCACGACGCGCGGCCCGCGGCCACCCATGTTCGGTCGGTGGCTGGAGGTCAAGGCTTTGCCGCCACCTGGGTTGCAGGGCCGGGGCCCGGCATATCCGGCGTGGTGAAGCCGTAGCCCTGGGCCTTGAGCGCCTGGATGATGGGCCGCAGGGCGGCCACCGTCTGGGCCCGGTTGCCACCGCCGTCGTGCATCAGGATCACAGCACCGGGCCCGACCTTGCCCATGACCCGGTCGACCATTACCGCCGCCGCGGGCCGCCGATAGTCGACCGTGTCCAACGACCAGTGCAGCACCCGCTGCCCCCGCTCGTGCGCGACTGCGACGACGATGGGGGACGTCTCCCCACCTGGCGGTCGGTAGAAGGCTGCCTCCACGCCGGTCACCTCCTTCAGCGAATCGGCGCCGCCGTTGACCTCCGAGGCGACCGTGGCCCTCGGTGCTTTGCCGAGGAGGGCGTGGTTCGTGGTGTGGTTGCAGAGAAGGTGGCCCTTTGCCGCCACCTCCTTCGCCAATGTCTTGCTGCGCCGCACCATGTGCCCGACCATGCAGAATGTGGCGACGACCCCCTCGCTCTCGAGGATCTCCAGGACCTGGGGCGTCCAGGTCGGGTCGGGGCCGTCGTCGAAGGTGAGCGCCACCAGCTTTTCCGTGACCGGCTCGGCCGGTGCCGCGGGCTTGACGACCGACTCCGACACGACTTCGCCGCTGCGCTCGCCGACATTCTTCTCGACGACAGGACCGTGGCCCGGGTAGAACAGGACGTGCTCGACCTCGGGTAGACCCACGAGCGTGGTCGTCGCTTCCTGGCGGGTGACGATCTTCTCCATCGTGTCGGTCACCGGCACGATCTGCAGCGTGTCGCCCGAGTAGACCAGGTCGTCCGGCTTCGCCGTCTGGCCGTTGAGCACGAGCTCGGGCAGGGGCCCGTCGTTGCCGAGCAGGGTGTGGGTGGTGGCGGAGTAGACCGGACTGGGCAAAAGGACGACACCGGCCGCCTTGACGGCGTCGGTCACGGTAAAGGACTTCGACGTGATCTCCACCCGGTGGCCGTCCACCATTGCTCGCGGCGGATCGGTGCGAAGGACCGGGATCGAAATGGCCGCTGCGGTGATCACGACCGACAAGAAGATCGCCAGGCGCGGCCACCGCCCGACGCGGCGACGTCGCCGGCTTGGCATCGGCCGCGACCAATCGCGTTCAGGCTGGGTCCTCGTCGCGTAGATCGGCCCCGCCGGTGACACCGGCCGCACAGTAGCGGCGCCGAGCGCGCCTCGCACAGCCAATGCCGGCGGTCGAGGTCCGTCCAGTCGATGTCAGCCGACGTCGCCCATCAGCGCCGTGCCCGCCTGCGGTGTCGCCTGCGGTGCCCCGCCCTTCTTACGTGGTCGGCGTGGTCGGCGGCAGCGTCGGAAGCGGCGTGGTCGGGGGCGCGGTCGGGGGCACGGTCGGAGCCGCCGTCGTCGCGGGCTTCTCCGTGGTTGCCGGTGCAACCGTTGCCTTCGTCGTCGGCGCGGCCGTCGGCTGCGTACAGCTCTCGTTGTCGATGGTGCCGTCGGTGCGGATGGTGCCGCACCTGATCGTGTTCGACACGTTGGTGTTCTGGAGTTGGGCCCCGGTCAGGTTGGTCTTCGTCAGGTTGGCCCCAGTCAGGTTGGCCCCCGTCAGATTGGCGCCTGTCAGGTTGGCCCCCGTCAGGTTGGCGGTGGTGAGGTTGGCGCCGGCGAAGTTGGCCCCAGTCAGGGTGGCTCCGGTGAGGTTGGCGCCGGCCAGGTTCTTCCCGGCGCACTCGGTGGCGGCCTTGATCTCACAGCCGTCGATCTTTTTCGTGCCGCTGGAACAGGCGGCCAGGCCGACCAGCGCCAAAGCGACCATCAGCAGTCCAACCAAAGAGAGTTTGCGATTGGGTCGACACGCCACGGATCTCACGGTTCTGGACACGGGCGGTGACCCTATCAAAACGGTCACAACCATTCCTTCCGGCGGAAATTGACGTACAGAGCGAACGATGCCAGCACCATGACCACCATCGACACGACCCAGCCCCAGCGCCTGGCGAAGCCGGGGTAGGGGACGTTCATCCCGTAGTAGCCGGTGATCAGCGTGGGCACGGCGATGATGGCGGCCCAGCTCGTGACCTTCTTCATGACCAGGTTCTGGCGGTAGTCGCGCAGGCTCAGGTTTGTCTCCACGATGCTGGTGACAAGGTCACGCAGCGAGTCCGTCGTCTCGCTGACCCGCAGGATGTGGTCGTAGACGTCCTGGTAGTACGGGTAGAGCTCCTCGGTCACCGTCGAGTGTTCCCGGCGCATGAGCGAGCTCACCGCCTCCCGCATCGGGACCACAAGACGGTGGAACCGGACCAGGGCCTGGCGCATCTGAAACCAGTGCCGGGCCTTCGACGGCTCGACGGGGTGCTCGGCGAAGATCCCTTCGGCGACGTTGTCGTAGTACTCGTCGAACTTCTCCGACGCACCGAAGTAGCCGTCGATGACGATGTCGAGCAGGCCGTACACGAGGAAGGCGGCTCCGTGGACGGCGAGATCGGAGCTGGCGTCCCACCGCTGCTTCACCGCGTCCAGGGGGAAGCCGTCGTCCCTGCGGACCGTCACCAGCCAGCGGCGGTTGATGAACGCGTCGATCTCGCTGACGTCGAGCCGGCCTTCCTCGACGTTGACCCGGACTGCGTGGCACGAGAGGAACAGATGGGTGGCGTAATGGTCGAGCTTCGGGCGCTGGTGCTCGGCGACGGCGTCCTCGACGGCCAACTCGTGGAGGTCGAGCTCGTCGGCCAGCTCGGTGAGCTGCTCGTGGGTCGGGGCGCAGAAGTCGACCCACAGGAGGGTGTCGGGTTCCTCGAGGTACTCGGACACGTCGGCGACCGGGAAGCCCTCGGCTTCGAGCACGCCTTTGCGGTACACCCTGGTGTTGGCGTCGGCCATATGGCGACGCTAGCCAGCGTCCACGCCCGAGCGGCTGCCGGTAACCTCCGCAGCCGGGCGACGGTCGGGGGCCGGCGACAGCGCAGGCGGTTCGTGGTCGTGCGTGCTCCTCAGCACCCGGCGTCGGCGAGGAGCGAGAGGAAGGCGCGGGCGCCGGTGCACGTGGCGCCCCGCTCGACGGCCCGGTCGGCGAGGGCCCGGTCGGACGTGACCACCTCCAGGTCGGTCGCCGGCTGCTCGTCGAGCAGCTCGACGATGCGGTCGTCGGCGGCGTCGCGGCCCTTGCGGCGGGCGTAGCGGACGGTGACCCCGTCGTGGTCGCCATCGGGCAGGTCGGACTGGGGGACGTCGAGCACGAGCACCACTTCGGCGCCGCTGCGACGGTGGAGGCACTGCAGCCGGACGAGCAGCCGCCGCACCGCAGCCGGCCGGTCGCGCCACCAACCGTCCGGCGTGGCACCCATCACGTTGTTGCCGTCGACGAGGATCAGCGAGGCCACGCGTCGCGCATCGTCGCACGGAAACCGCTCTATCGTCGGTGCCATGAGCGGTGAGGACCCTGTCGAGGACTTCCAGAAGGACCCCGAGGTGTGGAGCCTGGACCAGGAGCTGAACATCGCGGCCGAGGTCTACTCGTCCGAGCCGAAGGGCATCTTCTCGGCCGACCTCGACGACGAGGCCCTGGTCGAACGGTTCCGCACCCTTCTCGGCTTCGACGTCATGTGGGAGCCCCCCGGCGGCGAGGACGAGGACATGGCCGTGGACGAGGACATGGCCGTGGACGAGGACAAAGGGCGGGACGGGTGAGTGAGCCGCGGGTCCGGTGAAGAAGCTCGCTGACTACGGGCTCGACGACCACCCGGCGGGCGATCCCGAGCGGGCCAAGCTGTCCTGGACGGTGGCGTTCCTCGACGACTGCGACGAGTGCGAGGACCCCAGGGTCGAGCTCACCGTGGAGGAGGCCGGGCACCCGGGAGCCGGTCTGGTGGGCCACCTGTCGCCTTCGACGGCCCGACGCCTGCGAGCCGCCCTGGCCACCGCCCTGCGCGAGATCGGCGAGCCCGTCGATTGAGGGGGGGCGGGAGGCAGCGGGACCGCAGGAACGAGCGGCTCGCCTAGCGTCTCGGCGTGGGTCTCGACATCTATTGCGGTTCGGTCTCCCGCTACATCGCCGGGGACTGGTTGACGATCGTCCAGCAGGCCGGCCAGGCGAGCGGGACGACGGTCGAGGTGGTGCGCGCCGACGAACCCGAGGACGCCGTTCGCGACACCGCGATCATCCAGAGTGCCGTCCAGAAGTGGGTGCAGGGTCTGCTCGACGCGCTCGGTGTCCAGGGTGGGTGGCAGGATGCTCTCGACACGCCGTACGCGACCGACAAGCCGGACTGGGACGGCTACGGCGCCGTCGTCCAACTGGCGGCGTTCGACGAACGCCCCGATCTCGTCCCGGGCGGGAAGGTACGCAAGGGGCTGCGCCGGACGACGACCGTGGCGGTGCTCCCGCGGGACTTCGGCGAGTCCGAGGCGGTCAAGGCGGCGAGCCAGGCGCCGGCCCGCTACCCCGCCCTCCTCGCCGGCGCGCAATGGTGCCTACCGATCAGGGAGGCGCCGGCCGTCTTCAGGGCGCCGACGCCGAACGGGACGCTGCTGACGATGGGCCGCGTCGACCAGCTCCTGGCCGAGCTGAACACCCTCAACGCTCGTACGATGCGTCTTTCACCCGGCGATCTAGAGGCGGCACGCCAGGCAGGGCCACCCGGGACGGGTGCACCCGTCGACGAGGTGGCACCCTTCGGAGCGGCGGTGCTCCTCGCCCTCGCCGAGTACGCCGCCATTCACGAGGTCCCGTGGATCATGGACTACTGAGGAAACGTCTGCTGAGCGGGGATGACGACAGGCGTCAGCCGGCCGGGCCGACGATCCTCCGCACCTCCTCCTGGCGCTCGGGCACCGAGCCGGTGAGCGTGGAGTAGGCGACGTCGGCCTGTTTCAGGAGGCTGACGATCCGGGTGTCGATGTCGGCCTGGAAGCCGGTGTCATCCGGCCGGAGGCCATCGAGCACGATGGGGAACTCGATCGGCAGGTAGAACACGTGGTCGTACCGGGCCCGCAGGTCGAGCATGGCGATCTCCCTCGACTCGTACCAGAGGTGGTTCTCCTTGCGGTCCGGCGGGTTGTGCTCCATGACCCAGTCGGCGTAGGCCAGCACGTCGTAGACCGACCGGTCGGCCACGAACCGCTCGTGGACCACCTCGGCCCGCCACTGCTTGAGGAAGATGAGGGTCTCGGTCTCGGCGGTGGCGCTCATGTCCAGCGGGAAGCCGAGCTTGACCACCTCGCGGGCGACCTCGGGGAGCAACGGGAGACCCCATTCCCGGGCGAACAGGTTGGCCAGCGTTGTCTTTCCGGTGGAGAACGATCCGACGAAGGCGACTTTCACGCCGGGCAGTCTGGCCCAGGCGCGGCGGTAGCGTGGTAATCCCATGGATCAGCTCCGACTGCTCACCGTGCACGCCCACCCCGACGACGAGTCGTCGAAGGGCGCCGGCACCGTCCACCGCTACGCACGCGAAGGGGTCCGGTGCGTGCTGGTGTGCTGCACAGGGGGCGAGGAGGGCGACATCCTCAACCCGGCCATGGAGCGCCCCGAGGTGCGCGACCGGCTCCACGAGGTCCGCATCGACGAGCTGCACCGGGCGGCCGCCATCATCGGGTACGACGAGGTGGTCATGCTCGGCTATCGCGACTCGGGCATGCCCGGCGCCGAGGCCAACACCAACCCGGAGGCGTTCGCCGCCGTCGAGCTCCGGGACTCGATTGCGAGGCTGGTGGAGGTCATCCGCCGGGAGCGGCCCCACGTCGTCGTCACCTACGCGGACGACCAGGAGGGGTACCCGCACCCCGACCACATACGGGTCCACGACGTCAGCGTGGTCGCCTTCGACGCCGCCGGCGACGCGGACGCGTATCCCGAGGCCGGGCCGCCGTGGCAGCCGTCGAAGCTCTACTACAGCGCCTGGACCAAGGCTCGCCTGCTGGCCATGCACAACAAGTTCCTCGAGCTCGGCATCGAGTCGCCGTTCAGCGAGGAGTGGTTCGAGCGGCCGAGCCTCGACCACCGCATCACCACCCGGATCGAGGTCGCGCCCGAGGACGACGTTCGCCGCGACGCCCTGCGGGCCCACGCCACCCAGATCGACCCGGCGTCGCCGTTCTGGTTCGGCCTTCCGGCCGACGCCGACCGCGAGTACCCGTGGGACGACTACATCCTGGCCCGCTCCGTGGTCGACGCGCCGGTGCCCGAGGACGACCTCTTCGCCGGCCTTCGGGAGCCAGCCCGAAATCGCTAGGGTTCGTGCCATGTCCAAGTACCTGACGCAGGAGTGGCTCGACACCCAGCGGGAGCTGGCCCAGGAGTTCCCCGAGCGGCCCGGGGCGACGGCCCGGATGCAATACCACGTCACATCCGGCCCCGAGGGTGACGTGAAGTACTACTGGGTCGTCGAGAACGGAAAGTTGCTGGAGGACAAGCTCGGCGAGGACGTCGACGCCGAGTTCACCCTGACCCTGACGTGGGACGACTCGGTGCGGATCCAGAAGGGCGAGCTCGACCCCAACGCCGCCTTCATGCAGGGCCGGATGAAGGTCACCGGCAACATGGGCAAGCTCATGGGCCTGCTGCCGCTCACCCAGAGCCCCGAGTACAAGGCCATCCAGGAGAAGATCCGGTCCGTCACCGAATACTGACGTGTCCGGGCGTGCCAGGGCCACATTTCCTAGGGTCTGCGGCCGGTGAAGGCGATGAGCTTCGTCTGCTCGTCGGCGTCGGCCGGCACCTCTACCCGTGGGCCGAAGTGGCCGCTCTTGCGCAGGACGTCGTCCATCGGCTCCATCCCCACGAACATCCTGTGGACCTCGTCGGCGTCGAGCGACTCGTCCTGGCCGGTGGCCCGCGCCAGGTCCCAGGTGTGGACCAGCACGTCGCCCGTGACGAACATGTCCACCGCGTTCTCGAACGAGAACCGACCCGGCCGAATGTCGCGCTCCTTGGCCGCCGCCTCGGGGTCGTCGAGCCGGGCCTGGATGGTGTCGCTCACGACCTTCCATGCCCCGGCCGGGTCGTCGTCGACCGACGGGCCGTCCGGGACGTCGAGGCCGAGCACCCCCGGCACCCACTCGACCATGTGCCGCACGACGTCGCGCGCCAGCCACCCGTCGCAGGGCGCGGGGTTCTCCCACGCCCCGTCGGGCACGGCTCCGGCCCGCTGGGTGAACCGCCCCGCCACCCTCCGATAGCGCTCCGAGATCTCGCCCATGGTCCTCCCATCCTCGTCCTCTTCGGGCCTGCAGGTACAGGGACGAACCGAGGCGCGCGAACTCATCTATCCGGCGGTTCTGGACGCCGGGCGACCATCAGGAGGAACCATGATCGACGTCACCAGCCAGATCGACGCCTCTCAGCGGCACGTGGGGAGCCGGGTGGTGGAGGCGGGAGTGGAGCGCACCGCCGTCATCAGCCAGGACTACGACGCCGCCGTCGACGAGCTGTGGGACGCCTGCACCAACCCCGAACGGATCCCACTGTGGTTCCTGCCCGTGTCGGGCGACCTGCGCCTGGGTGGGAGCTATCAGCTGGAGGGCAACGCCGGGGGGACGATCCAGCGGTGTGACCCGCCCGACGGATTCGCCGCCACATGGGAGTACGGAGGCGACGTCAGCTGGATCGACGTCCGACTGGGGCCCGGATCGGAGGGCCGGACCCGCCTGGTGCTCGAGCACGTCGCCCACATCGACGCCGAGCGCTGGGCCGAGTTCGGCCCGGGCGCCACGGGGGTCGGGTGGGAGCTCGGCCTCATGGGCCTGGCCCTCCACCTGACGTCCGGGGAGCCCGTGGACAAGCCGGCGTTCGAGGCATGGATGGCGTCGGACGACGGCAGGCGGTTCGTGACCCTGAGCAGCGAGCTGTGGCGCGACGCCAGCATCACGGCGGGGACGGATCCGGTCGAGGCCGCCGGGGCCGCGGACCGGACGACCGCCGCCTACACCGGTCAGCCGGGGTAACCCGCTACCCCTCACCCGACTAGGACGCCGCCTTGTCGGGTATCTGGAACGGCTCCGGCACCGGGTACGTACCGAGCATGTAGCTCACGATGGCCCGGTGCTGCTGGTCGACGATCAGGATCCGGCCAGCCGTCGTGATCGAGCTCTTGTCCTGGAGGGTGGGGATCGAGCGGAGGTAGGTGTCGGCGAGGATCTCCTCGACCACCGCGATCAGCCCGACCACCCCCGCGACGTCCTTGGCATCGGACAGCATCTTCCGGAGGGTCGGCTCGATTGCTGCGTCGGCGGTCGTGACCGCCGGCAGACCGCCCGCCTGCAGCGCCCCGCTCCACTCGGTGAGGTGCTCGGCGTGGTGGTTCCTCGCCGTCGTCAGGTAGGTGGCAAGGGCCAGCGGCACCGCTCCCAGCCGCCCGTCGGCCGTCGCCACCACCGCCGCGTCGTAGAGGTCGATCGCCATCTGCTCCAGGCCCCCACCGAGCCGTGCGAGCGCCAGGTCGTCGCTGAGCATGGGCGTGGTCACCTGGGCGCCGGCGGTCGAGGCCGGCCCGGAGCCGTCACCTCCGCCCCCACCGCCCCCACACGCGGTGGCGGCCAGCGCCCCCCCGGCCACGCCGGCGCCCACCAGGAACCGTCGCCGCGACCACCGAGTGGGCAGGAGACCCTCGTTCACGCCACGGCACCGGACTCGGGCGGGGCGACACCGGCGGCCTCGTTGGTCGTGTGCAGGGCATCAGGGAAGGCGAGGCTGCCGAACGCGGCGGGCAGCCTGGTGACGTCGGCCGGCACCTGGATCGACTCCAGCGCCCCCACCCTGAGCAGCGCGGAGATGGCCCTGAGGATGGCGAGGTGCTGGGCCTCGACGCCCATCACCGCCGCCATGTGCTCCTTCGACCGCACGTCCTCGAGCAGGGACAGGTCCAGCAGGTACGTGTCGGTGACGATCTTCTCGAGCACCGCGGCGTAGTCGACGAGCTGCACGGGGGTGCCCAGGTTGGCGACCGCGGCCGCGGAGGCGTATTTCGGGTTGGGGCCGTCCTGCACCTTGCCCCCGAGCGCCGTCGTCAGGGCCTGGAAGGCCTTGCGGTGCTCGTCGTGCTGGGATTGCGTCGTGTCGAGGAACTTGGTGAGGAAGTCCTTGGCCCCCGGCACGGCGATCGACGCGATCCCGGCGACGGCCGGCGCGGTGATGCCGAGGGGCCCCCTTCCCAGGGCGATGGCGTAGGTGTCGACGAGGAGCCGCTCCAGCGACGAGGCGGTCTGGAGGATCTGGACGTCGAGGGGCGTGTCGGCCCGCGCCGGCGTGGCCAGGATCGCCGCCACCAGCGTGCCGAGTCCGCCACCGGCTGCCGCCACGACCCCCCCGCCAGCGAAAATGCCTCCAGTCACGAGTCCCAGCGTGGCCAGCAGCTGCCGCCGGCCCAGGTTGAACCTGTCGATCTCGCCGGCGTCCACCTCCTCCCGCCGGGCCCGCCGCTCCCCGCGGACCTCGACCAGGGAGGGCACCGCGGGACGGACAACCAGCATGGCGTCGGCGTGGAGATCCCGGGACTCCTCGATCGAAGCCCCCAGGCCGCCGTCGTCCACGGCGGCGATCCTACGGCCGCCCCGGTCGGCCCCGTCAGCGGCCCCCGGGGCCGAGGGACACATCCAGGTGCACCCTCGGTGCCGAACAAGGGACACTGTGCGCCTGGACATGCTGTGCAACAAGAGACAGGTGTGACCGTGGAGTCCTTCCGCGACGCCAGCGACGCGTCGCTCGTCGTCGCCATCGGGCGATGGCGGGAGGACGCGCTGGCCGAGGCCTACCGCCGCCACGCCGGCGTCGCCTTCGCCCTGGCCCGGCGCCTTCTCAACGACCGCGTGCTGGCCGAGGAGGTGCTGCAGGAGGTCTTCCTCCGTCTGTGGAACCGCCCGGAGCGCTTCGACGCCGAGCGTGGCAGCTTGCGGTCCTACCTTCTGGCCCAGACCCACGGCCGGTCGGTCGACCTGCTGCGGTCCGAGACCTCGCGCAAGCGCCGGGAGGAGCGCGACGCCAGGGAACCGGTCGAGCCCCGGGACGACATCGAGCGGGAGGTGGTCGACCTCACCGTCGCCGAACAGGTCAAAGAGGTGGTCGCCGGACTCCCCGGCGACGAGCGGCGGGCCATCGAGCTGGCGTATTTTGGGGGCCATACGTACCGCGAGGTCGCGGTGATGCTCGACACCCCCGAGGGAACCGTGAAGAGTCGCATCCGCTCGGGGCTGCGGCGCATGCGCCACGACCTCGTCGAAGCAGGAGTAGGGATGCCATGGGCCGAGAGCTGACCCACGTCGAGGCTTCGGAGCTGCTCGGGGTCTACGCCCTCGACGCCCTCGACGACGACGAGCGCGACGCTGTCGACCACCACCTCGTCGGTTGCCGCATGTGCCAGGTCGAGGTGACGGAGCACCGCGAGGTCGCCGCCGTCCTGACCGCCGGGCTCGATCGTCCCCCCGAGGGCCTCTGGGAGCGCATCAGCGGTTCGCTCGAGGACGTCCCCCCGCCACTCACCCCGCCCGTCCGGCCTGTGGTGGTGCCAATCGCCTCCGCTCCGTCCCGCCGCGGTGGAGGGCTGCGCATCGCGGCCATGGTGGCCGCGGTTGCGGCGGTGACGGTCATCGGCGTCCTGGGTTTCAAGGTGGTCGACGACGGGCGGCGCATCGACCAGATCGCGCAAGGGGCCCACGGCGAGGAGCTGGAGCGCACCATCAATGCCGCCATGGTCGACCCGACCGCCAAGAGGGTGTCATTGCAGTCCGAGGACGGGGCGCTGTTCGCCGACGCCTGGGTGCTGCCCGACGGTCGCGGCTACCTGGTCGCCGACAACCTGCCCCAGGTCGCACCGGGCCGGGGCTACCAGCTTTGGGCGATCGTCGGCGACAACCCCGTCTCGATCGGATTGCTCGGACCCGACCCACTGCAGTCGGCGTTCCGGGCCACCGGAGCGGTGAAGGGCTTCGCCATCTCCAACGAGCCGGCGGCGGGTGTGTCGACGCCGAGCCAGCCCCCCCTTGTGCTGGGACTGGTGACTCAGAGCTGACGCTGGACCTCGCGCAGCTCGCGGTAGCCGATGAAGGCGACGCCGGACCGGCTGGCGAGAGCCCGCAGGGTCGAGCTCCCCGCGACGACCACGTCGTGGTCGTCGACCCGTCCGGACCAGTCGGAGGCCATGGCCCGCAGCTCCTCCGAGTCGACCGCGGGCGAGACGTGGACCTCCGTCACGCCGGGGGCGAGGTCGTGCAACGCCCGCTCGATCACCCGCCGGCTTCCGACGTTGCGGACCGCGAGGAAGTGGTCGGGGAACACCACGCCCTCGTCCTCGGCCAGCCGCCGGAACGGGAATCCGGCCGCCTCTTCCGAAGCCGACCCCAATCGGATGGGCAGTCGGAAGTCGACCGCCAGCTCCAGGTACACGTCGAAGAACTCGGGTCGCAGCTCCAGGACCGACAGGTGGGAGTCGAGGTGGCTGACGTCGAAGCCCCACAGGATGGCCCGCTCGATCTGTGCCCTGCACTCCCGGCGCACCTCGTCGACGTCGGCGTGCTCCCACAAGTCCTCCCGGGTCCGGGGGAACCCACCGTCGCCGTCGAGGAGGGAGGGGGCGTGGGTGATCGGTCCCCACCGGTAGAGGTCGTAGTGGGCGTTGAGCGTCAGATGGACGCCGATGTCCTCCCCCAGATAGCGCGCCGCCGCCTCCCGGGCCCACGGGCACGGCACCATCAGGCTGGCGCTGGTGCCGATGCCGTCCCGCAGCGCCTCGTAGACGCCGACGTTGGCGGCGTGGCTGGATCCGAGGTCGTCGCAGGTGACGATCAGGAGGCGGGCGTCGGCCGGGTGGCCGAGCCGTTCGGCGAGGGACTGCACGACTCCCGACGGTACCCGGCCCGGCGTTACTCCCCTGCGTCCCGGTGGACGGTTTCGGGCGAGAACGCCGGACTGCAGACGGCGACGTACCGGGCGCCCCCGGGATCGGGCGTGGAGTAGCGGACCCACTGCCCAGCCGGTGTGTGCACCGCCTGCCCGGCGGCCACGCGCAACGGTGGGCCGTCGTGGGACTCGACCACGAGCATGCCCTCCAGCACGACGGTGTACTCGTCGAAGGTGGGTGTCTGGCCGGGCTCCTCCCACCCGTGCGGGCTCTCCATCACCGCCACCGACACCGCCTCGGTCGAGGAGTTCACCCGTCCCACGAACTCCTTGATCACCTTGGGCGGGTCGCCGGCGGCGGGGACGACGGTCGGGCTGGCTATCAGTCGCGGCATGCCCCGAACACTAGGAGCGACCTGCCGCTAGCGGGTCAGGGAGAGCGCCAGCCGGACCGCGTCGACGACCCGGTCCTGGGCGGCGGGCTCGAGGTAGGGGTGCATCGGCAGGCTCAGGACCTCGGTCGCCAACCGCTCGGAGACGGCCAGGCCTCCCGGAGCCACGGGGAATGCTGCGAACGCCGGCTGATGGTGGAGGGGGCGGGGGTAGTACACCGCGGTGGCGATCCCGGACCGCCGCAGGGCGGCTGCCAGCCGGTCCCGGCCGGGGGCGGTCACGGTGTAGGCGGCCCAGGCCGAGGTGGCTCCGGCCGCCACCGACGGCACGCCAACCACACCGGCCAGGCCCTCGGCGTAGCGTGCCGCCACCCGCTGGCGTCGGGCCAGCTCATCGTCGAAGATCGCCAGCTTGGCCAGCAGCACCGCCGCCTGAAGCGTGTCCAGACGGCTGTTCATCCCGATCCGGACGTTGTCGTACCTGCTCTTGCCCTTGCCGTGCACGCGCAGCGACCGCACCCGGTCGGCCATGTCGCCGTCGTCGACGAACACCGCCCCGCCGTCGCCGTAGCAGCCGAGCGGCTTGGCCGGGAAGAAGCTGGTGGCGGTCACGTCGGCCAACGAGCCCACCGGCTGCCCGTCGAGCGTGCCACCGAGGCTCTGGGCGGCGTCGGCGAGGACCCACAGCCCCGCGTCGTCGGCGACGGACCGGATGGCGGGGTAGTCGGCCGGCTGGCCGAACAGGTCGACGGCGATGACCCCGGCCGGGCGAAGCCCCAGTTCTCGGGCGGCCCCGACGGCGTCGCCGAGGCTGGTGGGGTCGAGGTTGAAGGTGGCGGCCCGGATGTCGACGAAGACCGGTGTGGCCCCCACGAGCGCGACGACCTCGGCCGTGGCCACGAAGCTGAAGGCGGGCACGAACACCGCCTGACCGGGACCGACGCCCGAGGCCAGCAGGGCCAGGAGCAGGGCGTCGGTGCCACTCGAGCAGCCCACCGCGTGGGCCACGCCGCAGCGTCTCGCCAGCTCGTCCTCCAGCCGGGCGACCTCGGGCCCCTGGATGAACTGCCCGTGATCGACGACCGCGGCCATGGCCCCGTCGATCTCGGCGCCGATCCGCCGCCGCTGGGCCGCCAAATCGACGAGCGGCAAATCGACGAGCGGCAAATCGACGAGCGGCAAATCGACGAGCGGCAAATCGACAGGCGGCTCAGGCATCGGGCTCGTCGTCGGGGATCTCCTCCAGCTGGTCCGGCCCCACGAGGGCGTAGCGCCGCCCGGTGCGAGGGCACACGAGGTCGTCGCCCAGCCGCTCGCCGGCATGGCTGACCCACCCGATGCGACGGGCCGGGACGCCGGCGACGAGGGCGTGGGCCGGCACGTCCGACGTCACCACCGCCCCTGCGGCCACGAATGCCCACCGGCCGATGCGGTGGCCGCACACCACGGTCGCGTTGGCGCCGATGGTGGCTCCCCGCCCGACGGTGGTGGCACGGAGCTCGGCGGCCCGATCGATGTCGGCCCGGGGGTTGGCCACGTTGGTGAACACGCAGCTCGGCCCGCAGAAGACCTCGTCCTCCAGGGTCACGCCGCGGTAGACGCTGACGTTGTTCTGGATCTTGCAGCGGTCGCCGACCGCCACGTCGGGCCCGATCATGACGTTCTGGCCGATGGTGCAGTCGCGGCCGATGCGGCTGCCGGCCAGCACGTGGCTGAAGTGCCAGATGCGGGTGCCCTCGCCGATCTCGGAGGGCTGGTCGACGTAGGCGCTCTCGTGCACCGACGCCGCCGACCGCCGCAGGGAGGAAGCGGCCTGGTCCAGCACCCGGACCACGCCCAGGCCCTCCCGCCCGGCGGTCAGGGGCGACGACCGCCCGGCGACGCAGTCGAGGAAGTGGCCGCACTCCACGGCCAGCGGTTCGGCCGGCTCCAGCGCGACGGGCTCGGCTTCGGCCTTGACCACCTCGGCGCTGCCGTCGGTCCATCCGACCGTGTGGCGGTAGAGGCGGAGCTTCGAGGGCCACGGCTGGAGGTCGTCGAACACGGCCATGGCGTCCTCGCCGACGACCACCAGCTTCTGCTCCTTGAACGGGTTGAGCCAGGAGACGAACACGTGGGCCCGTACGCCACCGGCGAAGCGGAGGTTGGTCGTGGTGACGTCGGCGACGCCGTCCTGGAGGTAGTCGCCGCCGTCCGCCCACACCGCTTCGGGTTCGGCGCCGGCGAGGGCGAGGACCATGGAGACGTCGTGGGGGGCGAAGCTGCGGAGGACGTCCTCCTCCCGCCGGATCCGGCCCAGGTTCAGGCGATTGGCGTAGACGTACCGCAGGCGGCCGAGCGAGCCGTCGCGGACCATGGCCTCGAGCCGCACGAACGCGGGGTGGTAGCGCAGGAGGTGGCCGACCATGAGCACGCGGCCGCACTCGTCGGCGAGGGAGCAGAGCTCCTCTGCCTCCGCGACGGACAGGGCGAAGGGCTTCTCCACGAAGACCGCCTTGCCGGCGGCCAGCGCCAGGCGGGCCACGGCGACGTGCTGAGCGGCCGGCACCGCCACCACCACGCCCTCGACCAGGGGGTCGTCGAGGGCGGCGTCGAGGTCGCGGGCAGGAACGTCGTACTCCGTCGACACCGCCTTGGCCGTTACCGGGTCGGTGTCGACGACGAGGCGAAGGGCTCCCAGCTCACCGAAGGTGCGAACCAGGTTGCGCCCCCAGGGCCCACAGCCGACAACCGCTACCTGGGGCGCCGCGCTCACGGTCCTGCCACTTCCCGGTAGAGCTCCGCGATCGTGGCGATGTTGGCCTCGACCGTCAGAGCCGGGCGGGCCTCGGCCACCCGCCTGCGCAGGGCAACCAGGTCGAGGTCCTCCAGCCGGGACCCGAGGCCGTCGATCGACGCCAGCGAGATGCCGACGCCTTCACGCTCGACGAAGCGGCGCAGCGCGCGGTGGTCGAGTGTGAGCACCGGGAGACCGCAACCGAGGTACTCGAAGGCCTTGTTGGGCAGGGCTGTGTCCAAATGGGCCCGGTTGAGCGACGAGTTGAAGCCGGCCCACCCGAAGTCGTACCGGCCCAGCTCGGTCAGGAGCTGGGCGGGCGGCATGCGCGCGTGCACCGTCAGCCCGGGGAGGTCGTCGGCGAGCTGCTCGTACTCGGGCGCGGGCCGGGCCGCGTAGACGTCGAGCGACACACCCTCCTCGACAAGTTTCCGGAAGATCTCCCGCAGGTCGTAATGGCCACCGTTGGTGGACAGGGTGCCCTGGTAGACGACCCGCGGCGGCGACGACAGGGGCCGGTCGGGCGGCGGCAGCGCCGCCGGGAGGTCGCGGCCGACGGCGTAATTGGCGAAGCACAGCGACCGCTCGGGGCGCCCGTAGCGGGCGGTGATCTCGTCGAGCATCTCGTCCGACACCGCCACCAGGGCGGCGCAGCCCCCGACCGCCTGCTTCTCGAGCACGAGGGGGTCGGCCGGCTCCGGGAAGCCGTCCTCGTACGGCGTGTTTCGCAGGCTCTGCAGGTCGTGGACGTCGTGGATGACCGGGACGTCGCCGCCGACGACCTCGAGGGCCGCCACGGTGAGGCGGTCGGGCAGGTTGTGGCTGTGGATGACGGCGGGTCGGAACTCCTCGACCACGCGGGCCACGTCGGACGGATCGGCCCCGATCCGCCACCACCTGTCGAACAGGTCGTCACCCTCGCCGTACCACTCGCTCAGCGTCTGGCCCTGGCAGGCGAAGCCCAGCTCGAAGCCGCCCAGGGCACGCAGGCCGAGGGCGTACTTGAGCGTCCGGATGCAGGGCTGCTGCTGGAGGAACAGGATCCTGGTCAACGGCGGCTCTTGACCGGTTTGGCCGGGTTGCCGACCGCCACCACGTAGGCGTCGAGGTCTTTGGTGACGACGCTCCCCGCCCCTATCACGCATCCCTCGCCGATGCGCACGCCCGGGAGGATACAGACGCCCATTCCGACCCAGCACTGGGCGCCGATCTGGACGGGCGGCGACTCGATCCAGCCCTGCTCGACGATGGGCCGATTCACGTCGTCGGTCTGGTGGTTTGCGGTGTGGACCATGGTGTACGGGCCGAACAGCGTGCCGTCGCCGACGATCAGGCCACCGAAGCCGTTCACGTAGCAGCCGTAGTTGAAGCCGACGCCGTCGCCCATCTCGATGTGCTCACCGTTCAGCCAGACGATGTGGTCCATGTAGTAGCAGCCTTCGCCCACCCGCTTCGCGTCGTGGGGCTTGAACAGGATCGCCCGCTTGGTCTTCTCGGTGATGATCATGGCCGCTATCTTCCCCGCCCGGCGCTCCTTCAGCGCCTGCACCTCCTGCTCAGGCGGTCCTGCAGGCGCCCCACAGGCCCCGGCCGGCGTCGCGCGCCTCCCCGGCGAGGGCCACGAGCTCGTCGGAGTGGGCCACGTTGGGAGGGATCGTGAGGACCTTGGCGTAGCCCTCGCGGACCAGCTCGGCATTGACGAAGAGCCCGTCGGGCAGCCGGTAGACATACGCCAGCGTGCGGTCGTAGACGTCCCGGTTCTCCACGTCGCCCACGAGCCGCACGCCGCTGCCCTTCGGCAGCATCGTGGACACGAACTCCGAGGCCTGGCGGCCGAAGCACTGGACCGGCCTGCGGGGATCCTTGGTCTCCGGCGTGTCGATGCCGATGAGCCGTACGTGGTGACCTCCGGCCACGACGACCGTGTCACCGTCGACGACCCGTTGGATGGTGGTGTCGAGCCCCGTCGGCAGGGCGACGGCCGGCGGCGGCGGGGGAGCGGGCGGGACGCCCCTGGCGCAGCCGGCCGCGGCGCACATCACCGCAACCACCACCAGCAGGAGCAGGAGTCGGACCGAAGCGAGCCTGGTCATGTGCCTCTTCCTCGGCAGGAGTTGTCGCGGGGAAGGGCGAGCGCCGGACCGGCGGCCGTGACCGCCAACGGTAGCGCTCCTCGTGCGCCGTCGGTATGGGGTCGGCCGGTGGGTGGCTCAGGCGGCGGCCGGCCGGTCGACCGCGGCGTCGGCGCCCTGGCAGTGGTGGTCGGCCCGCCCCCCGGCGAGCGCGGCACGGGCTTGGCGGAGGCCTTCCAGGCCGATCTGGCGGGTGTGCTGGTCGATCACCCACGGGCGGTGCTCGGTGCCGATCAAGGGCAGTTGCTCGTTCATGGTTTGAAGCATCCCAGGAGGGTGAGACAATTGACTTGACGGCCTGGGGCTTCAGCCAGCGTCCGGTTGTGACGAACTACATAAAGGAACAGCGCAGCCCCTACCGGTGTTAGGAGTAGACGATGAGCGCCACGATCGAGAACGAGGCAATTGCGGAGGCTCTCCGGATCATCGACCGGAGCCTGGGCTGGATGAACCGGCGGGAGCTCGTCTCCACCGCCGAGGTCACCGACCTCCTTCTCGACGTGCGTTCGGTGCTCTCGGCGCCCGCCGACCTGGCCAACCTGGAGTCCCTCGAGGCGGTCGGCGTCAACTAGCCCTGGCTCGGTTCAGCTCCCGGCGGTCGGCACAGGCGACGCGGGGGCCGTAGGCGTCACCGGCAGGACACTCCTGGCGGGCGGCAGCGGGGCGATCTTCCGAATCAGCAGTCCCAGGGCCACGCCTATCGCTGCGCCCCCCACCACGTCGGACGCATGGTGGATCCTCACGTGGATCCGGCTGGACGCCACGATCACGGCGACGGTCAGGTAGAGCGGCCACAGCACGTCGTCGTCGCTGAGCAGCATGGCCGCGCTGAAGGCGGACGTGGCGTGGCCGCTCGGGAAGCTGGTGGTCAACGGCCGCCGGAAGTGGTGGGGGTGTGCCATCTCGGTGATCGGCCGGCGCCGGCGGATGAGCGACTTGATCAGGGCGTTCACCAGGAACGACTCCGCCCCCAGGCTCAATCCCAACCGCACCGCGGCGTGCAAGTCCCGCTCCGAGCGCAGGCCCCGGAGAGCTCCGAGGATCAGCCAGATCAGGCTGAAGTCGCCCAGCTCGGTGGCCGTGTAGAGCACCCTGTCGACGACCGGCCGGCCCCGCAGGTGGTCGAATCCGCTGTCGACGGCCTCGTCGAAGCGGGACATGTGGCGTCGGAGGTCGGATCGGCGGCTCACTGGGCTGCACGGTAGCGGTGCCGCCGGGCGCCGCTCACCAGTCGCCCCTCGGCGCCACCCACTAGCCTCCGCCCGTGGCACTGCCGGAACCGGGCAACGGCACGGCCGTGGGCGCGGCGCCCCCCGAGCGCCCGCCCGCGGACGGGGTGCGGCGGAGGCGGATCCGCCGGGTGACGACGTGGGTCCTCGTCGTGCTCACCACCCTCAGCGTGCTGGTCAGCACCGTCGCCTACTGGGCCCACGCGACGGTCTTCGACCAGGACCGCTACCTGGAGCTGGTGGTGCCTTTGGCGGATGACCCGGCCGTGCAGGCTGCGCTGGCCACCTCCATCACCGATGAGCTCGTCACGGTTCTCGACCTCGACAAGCGGATCGCGGACGCCTTGACGGAGATTCCTCAGCTGCCGAAGCTGGTCCCTCAGCTCATCGCCGGACCGGTGGCGAACATGGGCAACGACCTGGTGGGCAAGGAGGTCACCAGGTTCATCGACTCCCAGGAGTTCCGCGACCTGTGGGGCCGTATCAACGACATCGGCCATGAAAAGCTCGTCTCGCTCCTGCGAGCCGATTACGACAAGCTGCCGAACCTGAGGCTGGAGGGCGAGGAGGTCCGCGTCAACCTGCTGCCCATCGTGGCGGAGATCCTGCAGAGAGTGGTGCAAAGCGGGGTGAACCTGGTGGTCTCGGGGGTCACCGTTCCCGACATCTCCGTCACCGAGATCCCCGCCTCGGCCCGCCAGACGCTCTCGTCGGTGCTCGGGATCACCCTTCCCGAGCATTTCGGCGAGGTCACGGTGATGTCGAGGACGAACCTCGACGACGCCCAGGCCTTCGTCGGTCGGCTCGACCGCCTGATGTGGACGCTCGTGCTCCTCAGCGTGGGCCTGGTGTTGGCCACGGTGCTGGTGGCGGTGAACAGGCGGCGGGGGCTGGTGCAGCTGGCGCTCGGCGTCACCGTCGGGCTACTGCTGGCGGCCGTCGCCATCCGCCGGCTGAAGGAGGAGCTGATCGGGCGGGTCCGCGGCGAGTCAGCCAGGGGAGCGGCGGACAGCGTCCTGACCGCCACGCTCGCCACCCTGCGAAGCGTCGGGTGGGGCATCCTGGTGGCGGCGGTCCTCGTCGGCGTCGTGGCCTACCTGGCCGGCCGTCCCCCCTGGCTGCTGACGATCCTGAGCGAGGCAAAGGCGACGGCCCGCAACCCTCGGCTCCTGGCCACCGTGGCCACCAACGCCGACCGGTTCCGCGTCGCCGGCGTGGTCGTGGCCCTGGTCGTGCTGTCGCTCACCGGCATCGGCGTGCTGCAGTTCGTGCTGGTCGCCGGCGCCCTCGGCGGGTACCTGTGGGCGGTGGAGGAGGCCCGGAAGGACGCGCCCGACCCGGCGGAGCCGGTTTCCCCCAGCTAGGCGACGACGGGCGTGCGGGCGGCCGCCGCCGCCTCCCGGGCAAGGGCGGGATCGCCCCCGAAGGCCGGGCAATACGCTTGGAACGAGCACCAGTCGCACAGGCGAGACGGCCGGGGCCGGAAGTCCTCCCTGTCGCACGCCTTCTCGACTGCGGTCCAGATGGCCGAGGCCCGTTGCTGCAGGCCGCGGATCGACTGGTCGGAGGGCTCGGCCACGATGGCGACGGGCTCGGACAGATAGAGCAGCTGGATCCGTGCCGGGCGCCGGCCGAGCACCTGCTCGCAGAGGAAGGCGTAGAAGTGGACCCCCCCCAACCGGCTCTGCTCGTACGCCACCCTCGGCACGGCCCCGGTCTTGTAGTCGGTGACGACGAGGCCGCCGTCGGCGTCGAGCTCGAGGCGGTCGATGATGCCCCGGAGGGTGAGCGTGCCGATGGTGGCCTCGAGCATCAGCTCGAGGCCGATGGGGCGGATGGTGGAGGGGTCCTCCAACCGGAAGTAGCGCCGCACCAGGGACTCGGCGTCGGCCACGAACTCGGCCCGGGCGCCCGCGTCGAGGTCGAGCCCCACGTACTCGGGGTCGGTGGCCATCTCGGCCACCGCCTGGTCGAGGCAGCCCAGGGCGGTGGGCAGGCTGCGGTTCTCCGGCGGCTCGCAGAACAGCAGCTCGAGGGTGCGGTGCACCAGCGTGCCCTTGGTGGCCGGTGCCGAGGGCGGTTCGGGCAGCCGGTCGATGGCCGAGAAGCGGAAGGCCAGTGCGCAGTCCTTGAACGACGCCACCTTGGACGGGGTGAGTGATCTCGGGAGCGCCAGTGCCATCAGACTCAGGCTACCGACGGCATGCGACACCGTCGCGGATGCCCCCCAGCGAACTGGTGCGACACAGTCGCGGTATGCGCGACCCTGCGGCCCCAGTTCGGAAGGTGTGGTGGGGCTGAGGCTCAGGTCAGAGCCTCGAGCACCGCTCCTGCCACCCCGGCGGGGTCCTCGAGGGGACCGAGGTGACCGAGACCTTCGAGCACCTCGGTCCAGGCCGTGGGGATGGCCGCGGCCTGGCGCTCGAAGGTCCCCGGCTCGAGCGCCTCGCTCCGATCGCCCGAGGCGATCATCACCGGGCACGCCACCTGGTCGAGGCGGGAGAAGCCGTCGTGGACGAGCGCCTGGCGGTAGACGGCGGCCTCGGTCTCGCGGTGGCAGCGGAGACGGATGGAGCCGTCGTCCCCGTTGCCGTCGCTCACCGGCGCGAACCCGCACTTGATGTACGCCCGCAGGGCCTCGTGGGGCAGCCCGGCGAACTGGGGCTTTGCCGCGAAGTGGACGTAGGCCTCGCCGGCCGACGGGAAGATCTCCCGGCGGCGAAGGGCGCCCTCGATCAGCGCCTTCCGCGAGTCGGGGGTCGGCGGATCGGGCCACAGGATCGGCTCGTAGCAGTACAGGGCGGTGAAGGTGCGCGGTCGGCGGGCCTCGGCGTCGAGCAGGGCGGCGCCACCCGACGAGTGGCCGAACCCGAACGCCCCCTGGAGCCCGAGGGCGTCGACGACGGCGAGCACGTCGTCGGCGAACCCCCGCCAGGCGTAGTCGACGTCGGCCGGGGTGGTCGTGGCGCCGTGGCCGCGCAGGTCGAGCGCCCAGCAGTGGAACGACCCTGCCAGCGACTCCGCCATCGGCCGCAGAACGCCTCCGCAGAAGCCGGTGGCATGGGCGAGGAGCAGCGGCGGGCCGTCGCCTCCGAGGTCGGCGACCGCCACCTTGACCCCGTCGGTGGAGGAAACGTGGGCCACGGCGGGGAACGGTAGCGTGCTCCGATCAGCGATCCGGACGGCGTCCTCGCCGCCAACCGCGCCTTCTACGCCGCCTTCGAGGCGCGCGACCTCGACGACATGTCGAAGGTCTGGGAGCACTCCGACCGGATCCTGTGCACCCACCCCGGCTGGGCCAGCCTCCACGGCTGGGGCCGGGTGGCGGCCTCGTTCTACGCCCTCTTCCAGAACGCCCAGCGGCTGCAGTTCATCCTCACCAACGAGACGGCGGAGGTCCTCGGCGACGTCGCCTGGGTGTCCGTCGACGAGAACATCCTCGACGCCGCCAGCACCACCACGGTCGCCGCCCTCAACCTGTTCGTGCGGGATCCGGACGGGTCGTGGCTCATGGTCGCCCATCACGCCTCACCGCTGAGCGGCAGCGGCCCCTCGACCGACCCGTCCTGACCGAGACCCACGCCGAGCAGGAGATCGGCCATCTGGGCCGCGTTCACCACCGCGTAGTCCCGCCAGCAGTTGTTCATGAGGACGTGGACCTCGTCGGCCGAGGCTGACAGCTCGGCCACCCGGGGGACCCATTCGCCCAGCTCATCGGGGGTGTAGAGGTACCTGAACCGCTCGGCCGCCGACGGTACCGGCCCCTCCCACGTCTCGGCGTTGCGGCCGTGGAAGCGCACGACGGCCAGCTCGCTGGTGGCGGCCACCACCGGTGGCATGGACGAGGGGAAGCCGGCGGGCTCGTCCACGCAGACGAACGACGCGCCGAGCTGTTCGAGGAGCTCGAGGGTCGTCTCGCACTCGCCGCCCTCCATCCAACGGGCGTGGCGGAACTCGACGCACAGGCGGATCCCGTCCAGTCGCCGGACGGCCTCGGCGATCTCCCGGCGGTTGGCCTCCTTGGGGCCGAACCAGCGTGGGTACTGGAACAGGACCGCCCCGAGCTTGCCGGACGACTGCAGCGGCATGAGCGAGTGGCGGAACCGGTCCCAGGCCTCGTCGAGCACGTCGGGCGGCAGGTGCTTGTTGTAGAGCCGGCGCTTGTCGCGGTGCTCGGCCGGCACCTCGGCCTGCAGGTCGGGCCACAGCGAGTGGTGGAAGGTTGGGTGCCCGGTCAGCAGCGACCACGCCTTGACGTCCATGGTGAAGCCCGGTGGGGTCCGCTCCACCCAGGCCGCGGTCAGCTCGGGCGTCGGCGGGAAGTAGTACGTGCTGTCCACCTCGACCACCGGGAACCGGCTGGCGTAGTAGGCCAGCCGCTGCGCCGCGGTCATCGAGCGTCGCGGGTACCAGTCGGTCTCCTTGACCAGGGTGGCGTCGGTCCACGAGCAGG
The DNA here is from genome assembly GCA_963825765.1 of uncultured Acidimicrobiia bacterium. GTDB lineage: Bacteria > Actinomycetota > Acidimicrobiia > Acidimicrobiales > AC-14 > CAWGUU01. Next base: position 144,486 of record CAWGUU010000003.1, on the reverse strand, counting down.
TGCCGAGCAGCACCCGCGCCCCGCTGTGCGCGACCCGGCCGCGTTCCCCCAGGTGGATCGCCTCCCCGGCCGGTGTGCCCGGCTCAGCGATCGACGACATCCTCCGTCGTCGCCTTCTCCGGCGCGCCGTTGCCGCCGTTCTCGTGTTTGCCGCCTGCCAGAAGGCTGCGGGCCAGCTGGAGCCCGGCGACGCCCTGGGACATGGCCTGGGCCAGGGTCTCGGACAGCCCCTGGGCGCCGTTGAGGACGATCATCTGGTCGATGTCGCCGAACGGCTTGGCCGCCGCGGCCACGATCTCGGGCCACTTGTCGGCCAGCTGCTGGCCGATGACGGCGTCCTGGTTCTCGGCCAGGGCGTGGGCCCGGGCGGCGATGGAGTCGGCCTCGGCCGTGCCCTTGGCCCGGACCGCCTCGCCCTCGGCCAGGCCCTTGGCCTGGGTGGCGGTGGCCTCGGCCTCGCCGATGGCCCGGGTGCCGTCGGCGCGGGCCATGGCGTCGAGGCGGACGTGCTCGGCCTCGGCCGCCGCCGCCAGCCGCACCCGCTCGGCCTCGGCGCCCGCCTCCAGCTTCACCCGCTCGGCATGGCCGGCCGCCTGCAGCTCGACCTCCTGGCGCTGGGCCTCGGCCTGGGAGATGCGGGCGTCCCGGTTGGCCCGCGACAGGGTGACCTGCTCGTAGGCCTTGGCGTCGGCCGGCTTGCGGACGGTGGCCTGCAGGCGCTGCTCCTCCCGCTCGGCCTCGAGCTGGGCGACCTGGGTCTCCTCGACCACCACCTCCTGGCGGGCGTGGGCCTCGGCGAGGGGACCGGCCAGGCTGGCCTTGGCCTCGGCGTCGTCGATCTCGGCCTGGTAGCCGGCCTGCTTGACCTGGCTGGCCCGGCGGGCCTCGGCCTTCAGAGCGTCGGCCTCCTGCTCCCGCTCGGTGGCCTCCCTGTCGGCCGCCGCCTGGGCGATCCGGGCCTGGCTGGCCACCGCCGCCGCGTGCGGCCGTCCGAGGTTCTCGATGTAGCCGGTGGGGTCCTCGATCTCCTGGACCTGCAGGGAGTCGACGATGAGGCCGAGCTTCTCCATCTCGATCCCCGACGACTCCCGGGTCAGCTGGGTCAGCTTCTCGCGGTCTCGGATCATCTCCTCCACCGTCATGTTGCCGACGATGGCCCGCAGGTGGCCGGCGAACACGTTGTGGACGCGGTGGTCCATCTGGTCCTGCTGGTCGAGGAACCGGCGGGCGGCGTTGGCGATGGACGTGAAGTCGTCGCCCACCTTGAAGATCACCACGCCCTTGATGCCAAGGCGGATGCCCTGGTGGGTGACGCAGTCGATCGCCAGCGCCGCCTCCCGGAGGTCGAGGGTCAGCCGGCGGACGGTCTGGACGCCGGGGATCACCAGCGTGCCCTTTCCCGTCACGATCTTGAAGCCGAGGCTCTCGCTCACCGCGTCGCTGGGGGTGTGCTCGCGGAGCCCGGAAATGATGAGCGCCTCGTTGGGCTCGGCCACCCGCCACATGGCCTTGAACACGAGGGCGGCGAACACGAGGACTCCGAGGGCGACGATCAGCGTGAGAACCATGTCAATCCCACCTTCCTAGGGGAAGCGCTACATCCGGGAGACGACCTGCTACATCCTGGAGACGACAACAGTGCGCGGTGGGTAGTACTCCACGATCACGATCCGCGTGCCGGGCGTGAGGGTCTCCTCGCCGTCGTGGGCGTAGGCGTGGAACGCCTCGCTCCCGCCCCGGATCTGCACCATCACCTCGCCGAGCTTCCCCGGGGCGACGGTGCCGGTGACCCGGCCCATCTTGCCGATCATGGTGTGGTCGACCAATCGGAGGCCTCCTGCCCCGTGCCCTGCTTGATGCCAAGTGTTGCTGTTGATCCAGTGTCGCAGCCGCCGGGCCTGTCCGTACGCGTCAGAGGCCGCTGCGCAGGAGGTCGGTGTAGAGCCGGATGCCGTCCTGGTTCATGTGCACGCCGTCGGACTCGAACAGATCGGGGTTGGCCTCGCCCAGCGCCTTCCAGTCGAGGAGCACGGCGTTGGGGTGACGGGGCACGGTCTGCGCGAACACGTCGTTGTTCGGTTCCTCCCACGGCCGGGGCACCCTGACGTTCACCACCGCCACCCGCCGCACGCCGTCGAGGACCTGCATCAGCTCCTCGAACGTGTCGGCCCGCACGATCCCGTTGTTGCCGACGTGGACGACGACGGCGTCGCCCAGCTGGCCGGCGTCGCGCAGCTCCCTGATCAGGTCCAGTGACGCAGTCACCTGCCGGCCGACCTCGCCCAGAACGGTGATGTCCGGTATCTCGGCCTCCAGCAGGGACTGGGCCTCGAGCAGCACGGACTCGCCGATGGCGGTCACATGGCCCAGCGGGGTGGATGCCGGGGCGACCGCGGGCGCGACCGCTGGCGGCTCGGCCGGGACGGCGGGCTCGGCCACCGGCGCCAGGGTGGTCGTCGTCTCGGCGGCCGCGTCCACGACCGGCACCGTGGTCGTGGGGATGGCCGCAGTGGTGGAGACCGGCGCGGCTGACCTCACCGAGGCCGAAGCGAACGGTGGGGCCTCGACCGGGTGGTCGGCGGCGACGGCGACGGCGATGGCGGCGGTGGCCATGCCCAGGCCGAGTGTCCATCTTGCGGCGAGCGGGCCCGGTCGGAGGCGGCGGCGACCCACCCATTCCCGCAGCTCCCGCCACGCCCGGCCCAGCGCGCCGGCGCGGATCGGTCGTTCGACCCACCGGTAGGACGCGGTGGCCAGCGCCAGCGTCAGCACGATCTGCAGGGCCAGGAGCGGGAGGCCGCTCAGGGGGACGTCGCTGTGGGCCCGGGTCATCATCAGCACCGGCCAGAACCACAGGTAGACGGCGTACGACCGGCGGCCGAGCCACACCATCGGCCGGCACCCCAGCACCCTCCCTACCCACGACGCGGGGTGCGACGCCACGGCGACGGCGACGGCCGCCAGCACCGCCACCGCCACGAACCCACCCCGGTAGAGGCGGGGGTCGAACTGGTCGACGTTCACCACGCACAGACCAAGCCCGACGACAGCCGTCAACCCGACGGCCTCGAGTGCCAGCCGCCGTGGGAAGCCCAACTTGGGGGACGAGGCCCAACGGAGCGGGATACAGGCCAGGGCGGCGCCGATCAGCAGGCCGGCGGCGCGGGTGTCGGTGCCGAAGTAGACGCGCGACGGGTCGAGGTCCGGGTCGTACAGCACCGCCATGAGGCCGGCGGAGACCGCCGCCAGGGCCAGCACCGGCCAGATCAGCTGGCCCGGCTCCCGGCCGTGACGTTTCATCGTTGTCAACAGCGCGAACAGGACGAGCGGCCAGAGCAGGTAGAACTGCTCCTCGACGGCGAGGCTCCACAGGTGCTGCAGCACCGGCGGGCGGCCGATCTCCTGGAAGTAGGACTGGTCCTCGAAGATGAGCCGCCAGTTGGAGACGTACCCAAGCCCGGCCAGCACGTCGCCCCGGAGGCGGTAGCCCTGGTCGGAGGCCAGGAGCGGGACGGCGATCGACACCACCACCAGAAGGGCGACGAGCGCGGGCAGGAGCCGTAGCGCCCGCCGCCCCCAGAACCGCAGGGTCCGCAGGCTGCCCGACGTCCGCCACTCCCTCAGCAGGAGCGCCGTGATCAGGAAACCGCTGATGACGAAGAACAGGTCGACGCCGAGGAACCCGCCCTGGGCCCAGTCCAGGTCGGCGTGGTAGGCGAACACCGCCGCCACCGCCAGGGCCCGCAGCCCGTCGATCCCCGGCATGTACCGCAGCCGGGCTTCCCCGGCGGTGCGGATCGTCTCGTGTTCCCGTGCCGAGGGCACCCTGGTCAGGCTACCGGCCTGTCTTCCAAGGCGCGTGTGCGAGTCTTACCAGGTGGGTCGATCAGGCCTGTCAGGCGCGTCTGGAGCTGCGGCTGGCGCCGAGCAGGAGGGTCGTTCCGAGGGCGGCGGCCAGCATCGAGGCCAGCAGGACGCCCGCCTTGGCCGCGTCGACCAGGCCGGGTTCGTCGAACGCCCCCTCGGCCACGAACAGCGACACTGCAGGCGATCGGCGACGACGGCGATGCCCACCCGCTGTGCCCAGCTCGCTCCGATCGGTCAGGCACCTCCAGCTGGTTCGGGCGCGCCACCGGCCGGGCCGGGGCCAGCAGGCCCAGCAGGGCGCCGGCGATAGTGGCGTGCACCCCCGACTCGCAAAGGCCAAGCACACGCCCGTCCCCAACAGGACGTACGCCGGGAGCCACTGCAACCCACGGAGCCGGAGCAGGCCCATGGCGGCCACGAGCAGGGCGGCGGCCAAGAGTGGCTCGAAGGAGATCCCGTCGGAGTAGACGACGGCGATCACCACGATGGCGCCGATGTCGTCGACGATGGCCAGGGCCAGCAGGAACAGCTTGAGCGATGCCGGAACCCGTCGCCCCAGCAGGGCCACTACCCCTACTGCGAAGGCGATGTCGGTGGCCATGGGGATCCCCCAGCCGCGCCGCCCGACGCCGCCGGGCGCCACCACTGCGAGAGGTTGATGAGCGCCGGCACGACCATCCCGCCCACCGCGGCGACGGCGGGCAGCGCCGCCGTGCGCCACCGCCGGAGCTCCCCGGTCACCAACTCCCGCTTGATCTCGAGGCCGACGACGAAGAAGAACAGGGTCATGAGGCCGTCGTTCACCAGGTGGCGGAGGTCGCCGGCGAAGCCGACGGCGCCGATGGCGAGGTCGACCGGCGTGAGCCAGAGGTGCTCGTACCCGTCGGCCCAGGGGGAGTTGGACCACACCAGGGCCACGGCGGCGGCGACCACGAGCACGAGGCCGCCGGCGGCCTCGGTCCGCAGAAGTCCCGCAGGGGCCGCGGCAGCAGCGGGGTCGGTCCGCCAGGCCGGGGCTCGGGTGGCCGCGGGCTGTCGGCGGCGGCCATGGCGGGCTCCGGAGGGTCGCGGCGAATGGAGTCGCCGGCCAGACTTCCCGGCACGCCCTGTGGCCAGTGTAGTGACGGGCCTCCGTTCGTTCGCCGGCCAGGCGGGTAGGCACGGGACATGCGAGACCGGTGGTTCAAGGAAGCCGTCATCTACTGCCTCGACGTCGAGACGTTCCAGGACTCCAACGGCGACGGCGTGGGCGACCTGCCAGGGCTGATCAGCCGCCTCGACTACATCGAGCGCCTCGGCGCCACGTGCCTGTGGCTGAACCCGATCCATCCCACCCCGAACCGCGACGACGGCTACGACGTGGCCGACTTCTACGGCGTCGACCCCCGCCTCGGGAACCTCGGCGACTTCGCGGAGCTGATCCACCAGGCCGCCAACCGGGGCCTTCGGGTCATCATCGACCTCGTCGTCAACCACACGTCCGACAAGCACCCCTGGTTCCAGGCGGCGCGGTCCGACCCCGATTCCCCGTTCCGGGACTACTACGTGTGGAGCGAGGAGCGTCCCTCGGACCTCCACCAGGGCATGGTGTTCCCAGGCATCCAGAAGGCCACGTGGACCAAGGACCGCAAGGCAAAGGCCTGGTACTACCACCGCTTCTACGACTTCGAGCCGGAGCTGAACGCCGCCAACCCGTGCGTGCGGGAGGAGGTCAAGAAGATCGCCGCCTTCTGGCTCCAGCTCGGGGTGGCCGGGTTCCGCATGGACGCCGCCCCCTTCGTGATCGAGCTCTCCGAGCCTGGCAACCCCAACCCGCCCAAGGACTTCGACTACCTGCGGGAGCTCCGCGCCCTGATGTCGTGGCGGAAGGGCGACACCCTCATCCTGGCCGAGGCCAACGCCGAGCCGGCCGAGCTCACCGAGTACTTCGGCAGCGGCGACCGGCTGCCGATGCTCTTCAACTTCCTGCTCAACCAGCAGGTCTTCCTCGGCCTGGCCACCGGAGACGCCAGCGCCATCCTCACCGGCCTGACCATGACGCCGGCGATCCCCACGACGTGCCAATGGGCCACGTTCATGCGCAACCACGACGAGATCGACCTCGGGCGCCTCACCGACTACGACCGCAACCAGGTCTTCGAGGAGTTCGGTCCAGAGCCGGAGATGCAGCTGTACGGTCGGGGGATCCGGCGCCGGCTGGCCCCGATGCTCGGTGGCGACCGCCGGCGGATCGAGATGGCCTACAGCCTCCAGTTCACCCTCCCGGGGACGCCGGTGGTGCGCTACGGCGAGGAGATCGGCATGGGCGACGACCTCTCACTGCCGGAACGAGACTCGGTCCGGACGCCGATGCAGTGGTCCGATGCCCCCAACGGCGGCTTCTCGACGGCGCCGGCCGATGCCGTGCACCGTCCCGTCATCGCCGATGGCCCGTTCGGCTACCCGAAGGTCAACGTGACGGCCCAGCGCCGCGATCCCCACTCCCTTCTGTCGTGGATGGAGCGGGCCCTGCACACCCTCCGCGAGTGCCCGGAGTTCGCCACCGGCCGCTTCGAGCCCCTCGACGCCAAGGAGCGGTCGGTGGTGGCCCTGCGTTACGAGGCGCCATCGGGCGTGATGCTGGCCCTCACCAACCTGGCTGACGAGTCGTGCGTGATCGACCTTTCCGACCAGGTCGGCGAACTGCCGGACGCGCCTACCGAGGTGTTCGGGGACGGCGATTACGGCGACCCGCGACCCGACCCCTCCAAGCTGGAGCTCAACGGCTACGGCTACCGATGGATCCGGCTCCGCCAGTCGATCGGGGCCGAGCAGCTCTGACTGGATCGCCATAGGACGCTGCTGATCGAGCCCGTCTTTCGGCGCCTGACGACCGCATTCGCACGCAAGTGCGCTGGTCAGGCGCCCGGCTGCGCAGCGGCCGATGCGATGATCAGCGGCGTCCTAGGCTTCGTCGATGGACTGGAAGCTGGAGTTGGTGGCCGTGCCCGTGTCGGACGTCGACAGGGCCAAGGCGTTCTACACCGAGAAAGCCGGGTTCGTGCTCGACCACGACCACCGGGTCAGCGCCGAGATGCGCTTCGTCCAGCTGACCCCGCCGGGGTCGGCCTGCTCGATCGCCATCGGGTCCGGGATCATGCAAACCGAACCGGGCTCGGCGCAGGGCCTCCAGCTGGTCGTCCCCGACATCGAGGCGGCGAGGGACGAGCTGGTCGGGCGGGGAGTCGAGACCGGCCCGGTCCAGGACTTCCCGTGGGGCCGCTTCGTGTTCTTCACCGACCCGGACGGCAACGGCTGGGCGGTCCAGGAGATCCCAGCTCGGTCCTAGACATCCCACGGGTCGTAGCTGTCAAGCGGCAACGGCAATGCGGTGCCCCCAGGCGGTGTGCTCGTCGTAGAGCGTGCTGTGGCGCAGGCACCCGTGGAGGACGCCGACGAGACGGTTGGCCAGCGCCCGCAGGGCGCGATGGTGGGTGTCACCGGTGGCCCGTCGTTGGTCGTAGAACGTCCGGGCCCCGGGACTGGAGCTAAGCGAGCAGAAGGCCCACTGGTAGGTGGCGTCGGCCAGGCGCTTGTTGCGGGCGTAGCGGGCGAGCACGACGCGGTGTTTGCCCGAGGCCCGGGTGATAGGTGACGTGCCGGCGTAGTTCTTGCGAGACTTGGCGTCGGCATAGCGGTTCGGGTCATCCCCGAACTCGCCCAGCACCCGGGCGCCGAGGACCATCCCTAGTCCTGGCAGGGATCGGATGACCTTGGCGGCCGGGTGTTGCTCAAAACCCTCGACCAGGCTGGCTTCGAGCTGGGCGGTCTGAGCGACGAGCTCGGTGATCACCGCCACCAGGGCCCTCACCGATGCCCCCATGGCCTCGGAGACCCGCCCCGGCGCCTCCAGCGCGTCGGCCCGCAGTGCGGCCTGGATCTCGGCTGCCCGCTGGTCGGTGCGCCGCTGGCGACCACCTCGGCGCAGGGCCGAGGCGATCTTGGACATCGACAGCCGGCGACCGAGGGCCGGTGTGGGGGCGATGGCCAGCACCGCCAGGGCATCGCCCGAGGCCAGGTCGTCGAAGCAGGTCAGGGCGTTGGGATAAAACTCCCGCAGCGTCGAGCGCAGCTGGTTGACCTGGCGCTGTCGGGTCCAGATCATCGACTGATGGGCTCGGGCCAGGACCTTGACGGCCTCGGCCGCCTCGCTGTCGCCGGCCACGCGACGGTGGTTGTGCGCATCCGTGCGGGCCAGCTCGGCCAGCGCGAAGGCGTCACCGGGGTCGGACTTGGCCCCCGAGGTGGAGTGGCGCTCCCGGTAGCGCGACGTCGACATCGGGTTCACCGCCAGCACCTGGTAGCCCGATGCCACCAGCGCTCCCACGAACAGTCCCCGGTCGGTCTCGGTGGCGATGGTCACCTCGCCCGGGTCGTCGACGAAGGTCGCCACCAGTTCGTGGAACCGGGCCACACCATCGATGCCCTCCGGCAGCCTGGCCTTCGCCAGCCGCTTGCCGTCGCCGTCTTCCACGTGCACGTCGTGGTGGTCTTCCGCCCAGTCATGGCCTACGAACACCTGTCCCACCTGGCACCTCCTGGTCGTCGTCGGATGTCGAGCCTTGAGGCGACCAGCAGCTTCCTAATGGTTCAGTGCTCGAAGCACGTCATCCCACCAGCCGTCGAAGGTCCACCTCACCGACCGGCAGGCGCCACGATCTAGGACTAGGGCTCACGGCCCTGGACGCAAGAGTGCTGACCTGCCGGCGGCTCGGCCACAGCCTCTCGGATCGCGTCCGGCAGGCGGTGGACCCCATTAGGACGCCTCGGGCCCCCGGGCGACGTTGGCCAGCCGGGAAAGATGTGCCTCCACATACGGGACGGCCACTTCCGCCGGCCCTCCCGGCAGGCCGAAGACCGGGTGCACGTTCACCTCGAACACGACGACGCCGTTCTCGACGGCCAGGTCGACTCCGCTGAACGGCAGACCCAGCGACCTGGTGGCCTCGATGGCTGCACGGGCGACCTCGGCAGGCAGGTCCTCGAGGGGAATGTCGGAGGACACCGCCCCCCGGGCTTCGTTGCAGGGCGCGTCGAGATCGGTCTGGACGTGTTCGCACGCCCGCAGGACGCGACCCTCGAGCACGTTCACGCGGAACTGATGACGCCGACCCTGCTCGTCGAAGTTCCGCGCATCCCGAGCGATCAGCCAGTCCATCTGCAGCCTCTCGTAGTGCTCGAGGGCGACGTTGAGCTGCTCGTGAGTGGTGACGTGGAAGACGTCGCTGCCGCCCATGCCGACCGTCGGCCTCGCCCAGACGTCCCGACCGAGCCGGTCGAAGACCTCCTGCGCATGCTCCGGCCGTGGCCGTCGAAGCGTCACCGTCTCCATGTGGGCGACGCCGTCCCGCAGGAACCGCTGCACGGTCAGGTCCTTCTCGGTTGCCATCCGCCAAGCCTGGGCGTCCAGGCCCAGACAGTCGACCCCGAAGCGCCGCAGCCGGCCCTGAAACGCCTCGAAGCGCCGCCGTGACTCAGGTTGGATCTCGTAGATGATCAGCACCCCGGGCGTGGCGACGACGCCTTCGGACGCCACCTCCAGCTGGACCTTGCCGTCGACGACTCTCGCCCGACCTGTCCCACCGGTCATGAAATGCCGAGCATCGAGACACAGCGGCGCCGATCCGGTCAGGAGCTCGACGGCCGCAACGAGAACCTCCCGGCTCCCCTCCCGGGAACTGTGGTCGGTGAGGAGGGTGACGTCACCTGTAGTCATCCGCGCTCCCGGTCCCGTTGACGGTCATCCGCCCGGCGACACCCCAGCGCCCCACCGGAGCCGTCACCGTAGCCAAAGTCGAGTACCAGCCCCGCTGCGGAGCTCAGGTCGAGGTCTACGCTTCCATCGGTGAGAGCGACCGGGGCCGCCGCGACCGACACGGCCACCGGCAATGTCCTCCAGCGCCCGGGAGCGCGACCGGTCGGGGAGCGCGCCGCCGTCGTCAGGAGCCCCGGCGAGTGGAAAGGGCACAGCGGGTCGTTGTCCTGACGGTCGTGGCTCTGGCGAGTGTGGTCGGGGCGGTGTCCTGCACCTCGGCGGACGGACCCGACCGCGTCCTGAACATCGCCGGTGTGAACATGGTTCCAAGCCTGCAACCTGGCGACCGGATCGGCTTGACGACGGGCGTAGAAGCTGTGGAGCGGGGCGACATCGTGGTCATCCGGGAGGGCGGCACCGGGGAGAGATCGTCGGGCGGATCATCGGCCATCCAGGGGAGACACTCGAGGCGCATGACGACAGGGTGTTCGTCAACGGCAAGGCGCTCGACGAGCCGTACCTCCCGCGGGGCATCGTCACTTCGGCGTTCGGACCGGTGAAGATCTCGCCCGACTCGTACTGGGTCATGAGAGACAACCGTCTCAACTCCAGGGACTCGCCGCGTACGGCCCAATCGGCCGAGACACCATCCAGGGGAGAGTCACGTCCATCGTCCCGCCCTCATCCCGAACCCGCTCCTTCTGACAGGTCACCCGACGGATTCGGACCTTCGAGGTCATGCCAGGCTCCGTCACAACCGAACCCGGAGGTGGCGTCGATGTACATCGAGAAGCGTTGGCTCGTCCCGGCAGCTCTGAGCCTGCTCCTCGTCGGCGCGCTCCTCGCCGTTGCACTCGTGTTGCTCGGATCGAGATCCCCCCGGTTGTCAGGCAGCCTGCGCGTCGCCGACGTCTCGAACGTCGAGCTCGATTCCACTGCGACCGACAGTCCGTCCCACACGCAGGCGCCCGAGGAGGCCGTCGACATCGCCACCGCGGGGACCACACAGATCAACACGCGGGGGTTCGGTGACGTCGGGCTTCAGCTCCACGAGGTCGAGATCAGCGGGCCGATCACAATCGTTCACATCTCCAACCAGGGCAACAACAACTCGACCAACGTCAACACTGCCGAGAACGACCGGATCGTCTCCGAGCAGGAGCACCTGGAATCGAACCGCTCTGACGGCAGCGACACGCCATAGCTTTTGAACGCGTTCGGATCATCCGTGGCGTCGTGATCTTCCTCGCGAATTCGGCCGCGATCACGACGCTACCGTTGCAGCAAAGTCGGCGCGACGGCGCCGACTGGTGCTAGGGCATTGCCGCTTCGAGCCGGCGCTGGTAGGCGTCGGCCAGGGCGTGGATCGCCTCCTGGCAGTCGCCGTCGTAGGCGGAGCCGTGCATCGTCGCCAACGTGTCAGGTTCCAGCTCGGCCAGGCGCCGGATGGTGGGGGCGGTGAAGGGCGTGAGGGCGGTGGCGTCGATCTTCTCGTCGGCGAACAGGGTCTGCTCGACGATGTCGCCGTCGAAGACGGCCGGGCCCTCGCCCAGGTGGGTGAACAGGTCGCCGCACAGCAGCGTGCGGGTGGTCTCCTCGAACAGGATCCCGGCGTCCCAGCCGTGGGGCACGTGGGGAGTCGCCAGGTAGCGCACCCGCTTGTCGCCGAGGTCGAGAAGCTTGCCGTCGGAGAGGGAGGTGACCTTGCGGTCGGTCATGTCCCGCACCGAGACCTCGGCGGCGATGTCGCCCACCACCACCTCGGCGCTGCGGATGGCCGACGTCCACTGCGCCAGCGCCCCGCACTCGTCGGCCTCGACGTGCCCGAACGAGATCCAGCGCAGCTTCTCGAGTCGCATGGCCCGGCCGGTGAACTCGATCGTGTCCGAGAACAGCTGGCGAGGCCCGGTGTGGAAGAGCAGCGGGTCCTCCGCCAGCAGGAGGAACTGGTTCATGGTGAAGCCCTCGTCGGTGACCTCGGGCAGGTAGGTGGAGATCCTGAAGACGCCGTCGGCGATCTCGTCGACGGTGGTCTTGTGGGTCCTCAAGGAGCGTCTCTCAACAACTCAGCCTCTCAAAACTCCTCAACTGTCAGCTGTCTGGCTTCTGGGCGCGCATGGCGGCCACCGCCTCGGCCAGCCCTTCGGCGTCGAGGACGTCGGACATCACGCCGATCTGGTCCTCCCAGACGTCGTCGGGTATCTGCTGGCGGACTTCGTCCTCCAGCACGTGGTACACGTCGAGGCCCAACTGGGCCCCGGCCAAGGCGCCTGCAAACGCCGGATCTCCAAGGATCACCGTCTCCGCCGAGATCTCCGCAGCCTCCGGGTCGGGGGCTCCGAGGATCACGATCAGGTTGGATGCTCCGTGGGTCTCAGACAGCCGGAGAATCGTCTCCTGGCTCTGCAGGTCCATGGCCCCTGACGCCGTTCAGACGAAGCATTCGGTTGCCATGAACGCCACCGTGCCGCCGGCGGCCTTTATGCAGGTGGCGATGGCGGTGCCGGGGATCCCGTCACGCTCGCCGAGGGCGATCACCTGCTTGCCTTCGAACAAATCAGCTCACCTCCTCCCGTCGGGGCGTCTCATCGATTTGGTGTTGCAAGCTGCTCGTCGAGCCAGGCGGTGAGCTTGGCCTCGCTGACCCCGTCGCCGCCGAGCCGCGCCACCTCGGCGCCGTCGCGGAACAGGAGGAAGATCGGCAGGCCCATCAGGCCCATCGACATGCACAGGCGCCTGGCCTTGGGCGCCTCCAGCTTCACGACCTTGAGCTCCTCGGCGTGGGCCTCGGCGAGCTTCTCGACGTGGGGTTCGAGGGCCAGGCAGGGCTGGCAGTCGGGCCCCCACACGTCCACGAGGACAGTCCCTTCGGACACGAGGTCCTGGAACGTGTCCCGGGTGGCTTCCGCGATACCGGCGCTCACGACGAGCGCTCCAGCATCACGCTCATGCCGTCCGAGAGCTGGCACATCCGACCCAGGAACAGGCTTCCCTTGGCGATCAACATGACTCTCTCCGCATTTCCAGTGGTGAGCCGCTCGACTGCGTGGGGCAGGTAGCAGAGCGACGAGGCCAGGTGGCCCTGAGTCGGAGCGTACCCGGGCATGCCCCGTTCGGTAACGAAGGTGGCGATCTCGCTGCGATCGATGTCGCCCTTGCGGGCGGCGAGGGCGGCGATCGTCTTGTAGTTGCGCTCCGGGACGTTGCCCGACCCCTGCGGTTCGGTGATCTCGGGGTTGTGGAGCTCGGTGGCGAAGTCGTCCACGTCGGTGAGGGCGATGCCGGCGGCGGTGAGGGGGGCGACGGCCAGGGCCTCCATGACCTGGGGGTTCGACCCGCCGGCCTTGACCGTGTGGCGCCCGACGATGTCGAGCCTGACCTTCGGGAAGCCACCGCTCGATGAGCTGCTCGGTCCCGCCTCCACCAGGGCGGCGGCCCCGCCGAGCACGTCCTCCAGGATCGGCAGGCCGTGCTTCAGGTGGCCCTGGAACTTCATGCCCAGCTTGGCCATCGACCCGCCGGCGATGACCGCCACCCGCTCGAACACACCGGCGCTGACCAGGCTCGACGCAATCACCAGCGCCGGCACCGGGGCGGCGCAGAAGTTCTTGACGTCGGCGCCGGAGGCGTCGTTGAGGCCGGCGGCCTCGGCCACCGCCTTGGCCATGTTGCCCCCGCCCCGCTGGTAGCGGTCGCCGATGGCCTCCTCGCCGCAGCCCAGGACGTAGGGGATCGAGAGCGGGTCCAGGTCGTGCGTGTCGAGAAGGTGGAGCATGGCAAGGGTGGCGGTGGCCTTGGCCGCCAGGTTGTCGAGGAGGACGACGCTGGCCAGGGACTCGTCGCCGAGCTGGCCGCAACGCATGGCCGCCAGCGGTTCCCCGTCCGCCCGGCCGACGGCCATGGCGCCCGGCTCGGCCGCCACCGCCTCCACGTTGCCGCGCGCCTTGTCGATGCGGTCCAGGTTCAACCTCTTGGCCAGGGGATGCCCGGCCAGGGCGGCGGCGGCCCGGTCGGCCACCTCGTCCGAGATGGTGAGGAGGCCGAAGTCGTCGACCGCCGCCAGCAGGCCGAGGAGCTCGTCCTCGGGCATGATCTCGCCGGCCGGGGCGAAGCGGGAGGCATCGCTCTCGTGAGGCTCCGTCCACGGCCTGGGCGGCAGGTCGCGGGGGTGGATGGCGTTCACGTAGGCCTGGTGGGGTGCGTAGGCGACGGCGTCGTCGTAGCTGCGCAGCGACGACTCGAAGGCGACCTTCACGTCGGCGTCCTTGGGGAGCTCCCGGCGCGGCTTGGAGCCGTGGGAGGCGAAGCTCGGGGTGTGAGCCAGGACCTGGGTGGCGGCCCGGATTACGGCGTCAGGCATCTGCGACCTCGAAGACTGTGGGTTTGGACACGGCGGTGGTGACGGCCTCCAGGCCGCGCTCGACCAGGCGGCGGCGCCAGTCGTGCTCGTCCTCGGGCGAAAGCGACGGGTCGCCGGCCGGGTAGGGGATGCCCCGGGTACGCACGACCCGGGGGGCGCCCACCCGCAGGGCGATCGAGGTCAGGTTGCACAGCAGCGCTGTCGGGATCCCTGCCCTCTCCAGTTCCTTCGCGAGCGTTGCCCCGCAACGCGTACCCGTCCCTCACGTGCTGGTCAGGATGGCGGCTCGGGCCCCTGAGCGGCGGATGTCGGCCGCCCACTCGACGCCGAACCGGCGGGCGTTGGCCACCGACGTGCCGTTGCCGGTGGTGACGAAGTACTCGGACATCATGCTGCCGATACGGCCCTCGGACTCCAGTTCACGGGCGACGTCGAGCGGGAGGATGCGGTTGGGGTCGGCGTTGGCGGCCACCGTCGAGAACCCGCCGTGCACCGAGCGCCACTCGCCGCTCTCGAGACGATCGTGGCCCTCGAGCGGGTAGCGGAGCCAGCGGGTGGCCCGGGCCGACTCCAGCCCGCCGGGGTTGGCGTCGGGCACGAGCCCACCCTCGGTGACGAAGGCGACCATGACAGTGGCGGGATCGTCGACCGGCGCGGCCGGCGTGACCTGGTCGAACCGGGGGAGCGGCACCTCGGTGGCGTCCCGGTCGCCGCCCAGCCGGGCCAGCACCAGGTCGACGGCCCGCTCGGCGGCGTTGTGGTCGTCGAAGACGGACAAGCGGGGCAGCCTGCCGATGCGACCGTTCTCGGCGGTGAGCGCCTCGCCGGTTGCCACGACGCCGATGGCGCCGACCAGGGTGTCGAGCGACTTGGCCATGGTGCGGGCCACCTCGCCGGATTCGACCACCGGCGCGGCACCGGCCTCGTCGACCCCGGGATTGTCGGGATGCATCGACGCCAGGGCCTGTAATCCCGCCCCGGTGGCCGCCGCCGCCACCCGGGCGCAGGCCAGGCCGTAGCGGCCGCTGGTGAAGGCCGGGCCGGCCACCACCAGGTCGGGCTCGGCGGCCGTGATGAGGGCCAGGATCTCGTCCATGGCGCCGGCCGTGGCCGTGGCGTAGTCGTCGCCGCACCACACCGTGGCCACGATCTCGTGGTCGTCACCGAGCAGCTGGGCCAGCTTCCGGCCCGGTCCCACCGGGCCCTCGGCCGACGACGGCCCCCCGGACGCGGCGTCCTCCCCGCCCACGCCGGCGAAGAACTGGTTGATGTAGTGGACGATCTTCACGGTCAGATCACCGCCCGGAACTTTCCCCAGCCCACCGGGCTGCAGCCGCCGTAGATGACCGCGGCCGGGAGCTCCATCTCGGACGTGGCGGGCACGTCGAGCAGGGCCAGCGTGTCGCCTCCGTAGGCGTGCTCGACGGCGGGCAGGCTCAGCCGGTGGTCGTAGTTGCCGGTGCTGACCATGGCGGTGGCCTTCTCGGGCGGCACGACGATCGGTGGCCCGGTGCCGTCGACGCCCGACATCTCGGCAAACAGCCCGACGGCGACCATCCCGAGATCCTCGAGGGCGTCCATCTTGAGGGCCATGTCGGCGTCGGCGTTGCCCCCACCCTCCTTGGTGACGATCACCGCGTCGAACCCGGCGTCGGCACAGACCTGGGCGGCTTCGGCCGACACCCGCTCCTTGGCCGCCGACTCGACCGGCTCAGGCGAGATCACGACTCCAGAGAACCACAGGTCCCGCCCGTGACGGGCCCGAAGGGCGGCCACGACCGGGTTGTTCTGGTGCAGGTAGGTGGGGTTCTTGAGCGACGGGTGGCCGAACTGGCCGCTCACCACCGCGCCGGCGTCGAGGGCGGTCTCGTCGAGGAGGGTGGGTGGCTGGCCGGCGAAGGACGTGCCGTAGACGAAGACGTCCTTGAACGGGCCTTGAGTCTGCAGGTTGGTGAGCACGGCCACCTTGGGCAGGTCCGACGCCGGGTCGATCGGGGCCGGCGGTTCCTCGACCACGTCGGGCTCGACGTCGAGGGCCGATTCGGCCAGGGCGGCGGCCAGGGCCAGCGTCCCGTGGCGGAGGGCGTCGTCGACGTCCTCCCACGCCGCGCCCTCGGCCGGTTCGAACTCGACCACGAGGTTGAAGGTCGACGCCAGCGGCGACAGGTCCGCGGCCGGGCCGGACATGTCGACCACCGCCTCCTGGGCGCGCGGCAGGTACCCCGCGACCACGACGGCCGCCCCCCGGAGGATGTGCACACCGCCGGAGCCGGCCGGAGCTGCGTCGGCCGTGGCGAGGAACCCAGGGAAGATCCCCCCGCCGCCCGCCCCCATGGACCGGGGTTCGACCGCGTCGAGCACCTTGACCAGCCGGGCTGAGTCGCCGGGCGCCACCACCGACAGCCGCACGGACGCCAAGGCCGGCGAGGCGAAGTGGTCGGCGGCCTCGTCGCTCCCCACCGTGAGGTTCCCGTCGACCAGGGCGGTGGCGTCGCCCATGGCCATGCCGCCGACCGTATGGACGTATCGGGTGAGTCCCACGACCGAACCGTGGCAGAGGCCGGTGGTGGTTGGCAAACGGGGCCAGAACTCCGGCCCCGACGCGGAATTTCGGCGCAGGAGGGGTGTTGCACCATTGCTATGGCTATGACGACGCGATCGCTCGAGAGCTGGCGGCAGGACGCCGCTTGTCGAGACATGGACCCCAACCTGTTCTTCCCTGTCATTGACGATGAGGCGGGGCCGGCCAAGGCCGTCTGCGCGTCGTGCCCGGTGCGGCTGGAGTGCCTCGAGTACGCCATCCAGACCCGCCAGGACGACGGGGTGTGGGGCGGACTGGACGAGACCGAGCGCAAGCGCCTGCGGCGCCGGCGCCAGCAGGTGGCACGGGCGGCCCGAGCCGCCTGACCCTCGGGGCGCCCCGCCTGAACCGCAGGGACTTCTCAGGGCGCTCACAGGTGAATCACAGGCGGGTAGGGCTGAATAGGCGACAAGCAGCACCGCCGACTGGTGTCGCCGGCCGCGACGACGGACCCCTCCCCCCCGCCTGTCGCCGGGCCGGCGACTCCAGCGTCGGCGTTCGAGCCGCTCACGAGCCTTGGAGGATGTCGTGAACACCGTCAAGACCGAGGTCGGGCTGGCGCGTGTGGGGTTGATCGTGGGCGCGGCCATCGTCCTCCCGCTCGCCTTGCTGGTGGCGGTCTACCTGCTGTTCTTCACCAAGGACTCGCCCGACGAGCTGTCGATCTCCACGCCGTCGCAGACCACCACGCCGGGCGCGGCGCCGGCCGACGCCTCCAGCCTCGCCGGGACGTGGAACGTGGCGCCCGGGTCGGTGGCCGGGTACCGGGTGAGGGAGAAGCTGGCCAGCCTCCCGGCCCAGAGCGACGCAGTCGGGCGCACCGAGGCGGTCACCGGCAGCGTGGTGATCAGCCAGAGCGGCGCCAACCTCACCGCCGACACTGTCAACGTCGAGGTCGACGTCACCAAGCTGGCCAGCGACGAGAGCCGCCGCGACAACAGGATCCGCACCGACGGCCTGCAGACCGCCACGTTCACCACTGCCACGTTCGCCAGCAACGGCCCCGTCGCCCTTCCCGCCACGGTGGCCGACGGCGCCGTGGTCAAGGTGGACGTGCCGGGCAAGCTCACGATCCACGGCGTCACCAAGGACGTCACCCTCCCCGTCGACGTCCGCCTCGACGGCGCCCAGGGGGAGGCCGTCGGGACGCTGAAGTTCCCCTTCTCCGACTACAACATCACCGCTCCCAACGTCGGCGGGTTCGTCACTGTCGACCCCGAGGGAACGCTCGAGTTCAAGGTCCTGCTGGCACGCGCCTGACGGTGCCGGTAACCGATGAGCGATTCGGCGCGGTGGTGCCCATCGTGCGGTCGGGAATGGTGGACGGGCACCGCCGCCTGCACGGATTGCCTGGTCGAGCTGGTCGACGACCTGGCTGCCACCAAGGTGTGCCGCCACTGCGCCAAGGCGTGGCCGGCCCGCATGAAGTCCTGCCCGGACTGCCTGGCCGAGCTGGAGCCTGACCCCGAGGCGGCGGCCCAGGCCATCGCCGCCACCCTGGTGCGGGGCTTCTACCTGCCCCGCCCCGCCCACCTCCCGCCCTTCCGGGACGGTCCCGACTGCACGTTGCTGCGGGCCACCAAGCAGTCGTCGCTGATCTTCGTGGGCTCCGACGGGCTGATGGAGGCCGACGTGGAGGGCCGCGACGTCCGGGCCGTCCCGCCGCTGTCGTGCCGTGACGTGGACGGCACCGAGCTGTTCCGGCTCGAGCGCTACCAGCCGGCAAAAGACGGGCTGGTGGCCGTCGGCGCCGACGGGGCGCCCATCGGCACGTACCTCAAGCGGCCCGACCTGCTCGAGGGGATCATCGACGTCAGGGACGAGACCAGCGCCCCGGTAGCCGTCCTCCGGCGGCCGAAATCCCGGTCCGACTTCTCCTTCGCCCTCGTGCGCACCGGCGGGCCCACGGTGGCGAGGGTGAACATGTTCGACGCCGACCTGGACGGCACCGTCGACGACCAGTGGTCGTTCCACACGGTCAGCCCCGACGGGCTGCCGCTGTCCGCCCTGGCCGCGGTCGCCCTCCTGTTGGCCGCCAAGGTGCTGCTCGGCCGCCCGCTGCCCACGTCCACGGTGGAGAAGAAGGGCGACTGGGGCTGGGAGAACGCCCTCCGGGGCGACGAGTAGCCGGCGTTCGGCGGCCTAGGTGTCCTCGCCTTCCCAGGCCCGGTCCTCGGCGTCCCAGGACTCGTTGCGGGCCTCGACGCTCTCCTTCCAGTGCTCGGCCGCGTCCTTCGACGGGTAAGGGCCGAGCCGCTGGTCTGGGGCGCAACCCGCCGACGCGCCCTGCTCGGCCCGCGAGTGGTGCATGCACCAGTACCACGGGTCTTCCGCTGACGTCATGTCCGTCTCCTTCCCACAATCGTGTTTCTGCTCGCGCAATTCCGGGTCATGGACGGGTCAATCGCGAGCAGAATGCTCAGGTCAGATGGCCTTGCCCGGGTTGAGGATGCCGTCGGGGTCGAAGGCTGCCTTGATCCTGACCATCAGCTCCCGTTCGGCCGTGCCCACCATGCGGGCCAGTCGATCCCGCTTGAGGACGCCGACGCCGTGCTCGCCGGTGATGGTGCCGCCGAGGGCGAGGGCGGCGTCCATGATGTCGTCGAACGCCAGCTTGGCCCTCGCCACGGACTCGTCCGACGTGGGGTCGTAGACGATCGTCGGGTGGAGGTTGCCGTCGCCGGCATGGCCGAAGGTGCCGATGACCACCTTCCGCCGCCGGGCCACCGCCTCGACCTCGGCCAGCATGGCGGCCATGGCCGGCTTGGGGACGGCGACGTCGTCGAGAAGGGTGGTGCCGAGCCGGTCGAGGGCGGGGAGGGCGGCCCGGCGGGCGTTGACGAGCTGCTCACCCCGGATCACGTCGGTGGCGCTGACCACGTGGGTGGCGCCCGACGTCCGGCAGGCGTCGGTGCCGAGCTCGATGTCGTGGGCGCCGGCGGCCGAGTCCGACTGAGCCACCAGCACGGCGCCGGTGTCGGCGCCGCCGGCCAGGTCGATGTCGCAGAACCGCTCGACGGCGCCGACCGTGGTGCGATCCATCAGCTCGAGGAGGGAGAAGCCGGCGACGTCCTCCATGGCCAGCACCGCGGCCACGGCGGCGGCAGTCGAAGGAAAGGACGCCAGCAGGGTGCTGGGCGGGGCGGACGCCGGGCGTAGGCGCACCGTCACCTCGGCGATCACCGCCAGGACGCCCTCCGAGCCGACCAGCAGGCTGGTGAGGTCGAGCCCGGCCACGTTCTTGCGGCTCGTCGACCCGGTGCGGACGACGGTGCCGTCGGCGAGCACCGCGGTCAGGGCGGCCACATGGTCGCCGGTGACGCCGTACTTCAGGCAACATCCCCCGCCGGCGTTGGTGGCGACGTTCCCCCCGATGGTGGAGAAGGCCAGGCTGGCCGGGTCCGGCGGGTACCACAGGCCGCTGGCGGCCACCGCCGCGGCGAGGTCGCCGGTGAGCACCCCGCACTCCGCAGTCGCCGTTCGCCGGGCCACGTTCACCTCGAGGATGCGGTTCATGGCGACGGTCGACAGCACGATGCAGCCGTCCTGGGCGTTGGCCCCGCCGGCCAGGCCGGTGCCGGCTCCCCTGGTCACCACGGGCACTCGGCGGGCGGTGGCCACCCGGAGGGTCGCGACGATGTCGTCGAGGTCTCGGGCCCGCACCAGCACGGCAGGACGGCCGGCGGGGGCGAAGGCGGCGTGGTCGCGGCGGTGGGCGTCCAGGGCGACAGGGTCGACGTCGACCCGGTCGGGCCCGAGCCGGCGGATGAGCTCCTCTTCGAGCGTCCCGCCCACCGGGGCTACGCCCTGTCGCGGGAGTAGAAGTCCCAGACGTGCGACTGGACCAGCCGTCGGGCCGAGGCGCCGTCGCCGGCGTCGACGGCCTCCAGGATGGCGGCGTGCTCACCCGCCAGCCGCTCGAACGTCGGCCGCGGGTCGTCGAGGGCGTCGAAGGAGCATCGGAGGTAGCCGGCGATGGGATCCCGCAGGGCCCTCATGACCAGGGCGAAGGCGGCGTTGCCGCTGGCCGCGGCCAGGTTCAGGTGGAAGTCGACGTCGGCGGCGTGGAAGGCGTCGACGTCGACGTCAGGCCTGCGCATCGTGGCCACGGCGGCCCGGGCCACGCCCAGCCGGTCCGGGTCGGCGTTGGCCGCGGCCGCCCCCTCCAGCAGCAGCCGCAGCTCCACCAGGTCGGGGAGGGAGACCTGTCCCAGGCGAAGGGCGTTGTCCAGGGCTTCGGAGGCGCTGGCGCCGGTGCGGTCGTAGGACACGCGGGGTCGGCTCGTCGACACGCTGTCGCCGCCGCTCAGCAGCCCCTGGGCCTGCAACACCCGGAGCGCCTCACGGATCGTCGAACGGCTCACGCCGAAGCGTTCGGTGAGCTCCTGCTCGGTGGGGAGCTGGCTACCCTCGGACAGCTCGCCGGACACGATCGCCTCCCGGAGCCGGCGGGATACCTGCAGGCTCAGCGGCGTGCGGTTGAGGGGCCCGAAGGTGCTGGTGTCGGCGACCACCGACCGCAGGGTACCCCTTGTACGTTTGTCTGATAAGTCCTAGCCTCGGTGTGCCAGGGAAGCCCACAGGGAGCACCCGAAGAGGGGGCACCAGAAGAGGGGGCATCAGCCATGCCGATCGACCCGTCCACAACAGCCGTCGTCCTGATCGAGTACCAGAACGACTTCACGTCCGACGGTGGCGTCCTCCACGGCGCCGTCGAGGCGGTCATGGACAAGACCCAGATGATGGAGCACACCAAGAGCGTCGTCGACGCCGCCCGGTCTGCCGGGGCGACGGTCATGCACGCCCCCATCACCTTCGCCGAGGGCTACAACGAGCTGAGCGCCCACCCGTACGGCATCCTCAAGGGGGTCGTCGACGGTTCCGCCTTCGTCAAGGGCAGCTGGGGCGCGGCCATCGACGACGAGATGGCGCCCGAGGACGGCGACATCGTCGTCGAGGGCAAGCGGGGTCTCGACACCTTCGCCAGCACGAACCTGGACTTCATCCTGCGCAGCAAGGGCATCACCACGATCGCCCTGGGCGGCTTCCTCACCAACTGCTGCGTCGAGTCGACGATGCGCACCGGCTACGAGAACGGCTACAGGGTCATCACCCTGAAGGACTGCGTGGCCGCCACGTCGATCGAGGAGCACGACAACGCCATCGCCTACGACTACCCGATGTTCTCCCAGCCGATGACGTCAGAGGAGTTCATCGCGGAACTGGGCTGACCCCCCCTGGCCCTTCGGCGGGAGGGGGGCGAGGAATCCCCAGACGCCACCGACCACGAGGAAGAGCAGCGGCAACACGATCAGCAGGCTCGTGTCGAGGGCGACGAGGCCGAACAGGACCAGCAGCACGGCGATCGACAGCCCGAAGAACAGCCCGGCGATCGCGCCCAGCCCAGGGCGGCCCCTCGACCTCATCGCCGGGTGTAGCCCTCGAAGCCGCTCGGTGCGGCGGGGAGCGCCTGGCGGCCGGCTCCCACCAGGCCGGCGCCCGACATGAGCAGCAGCCCGAGGGCGACGTAGGTCATCGGGTTGGTCAACGGGGAGCCCGCCACCTTGACGTTGATCGTCCCGGAGCAGGCGACGACGCCGTCGTCACGGTGCTCGCCGTGCAGGCGCATCTTCACCCCGCCCAGGATTCCGGGGAGGTCGTAGGGACGAAGGCCCTCGTTGGCGTACTTGACGCTCTCGCCACCCCAGCTGTCGACGGTCATCGTGCCGATCGGCAGGTCGACCACCACCTCGCCCGAGATCGTCCGCCTGGGACCGGTGTCGGAGAGGCGGAAGCCCTTCTCGTTGCCCGCCCACTTGACGGTGTCGGCGAGGGGGATGGTGATCACGTCGCCGGGGAGGAATTCCGGCGACGTGCGCGGCGCGCCCTCGGTCTGCCAGTGGCCTGAGACAAAGCATCCGGCTGCGGGCACGATGACGTCGGCCGCGACCGGCACCGGCGTGGCGACGAGGAGCACCGGGGTCAGCGCGAGGGCGCCGGCTGACACCGCACCCAAGACACGCCGGCCCAGGACACGTCGACACCGCGATCGTCGCACGAACGAACCCACGTCCAACCCCCGAGCGGGGATGGTAACGGACGACGTGAGCCGGCAGTAGGCGGTCGTCCGACGAAGCGAATGGCATGAGTCGTACGCTCGGCACATGAGCGAGGCCTTCGATGAGTTCGTGGCCGACGTTCGGGCGAAAACACGACCCGACGGAGTTACGTGGGCCATCAGCGGTCCTGCAGGGGAAGTTGCCAGTTTGGGGGTCGGCGAGCCGGCCTTCGAGGTGAAGATCCACAACGACACCGGGTTGGAGGCGGTGCGATCGTTCAACGAGCTGGCCATCGCCGAGGCCTACATGCGCGACGACATCGACTTCGACGGCGACTTCCTGCAGGTGATGGAGCTCCGCCACATGGTGAAGGACCGCAATGCCCTTCTCACCACCTGGGCCCACCTGTCCCCGCTCATCGTCGGGCGGAAGCGCCTGAACCCCAAATGGGTCGCCAAGCACTACGACATGAACAACGTCCAGACGATCTGCACGGACAGGGACTACAGCGGCTACACCCCGGGGATCTACGACGGCGACGACGACACGCTCGAGGCGGGATCGGAGCGCAAGCTCGACGCAGCATTCACCTCGCTGGGGCTCGGCGACGGCCAGTCGCTTCTCGAAGTCGGCTGCGGTTGGGGCGGCATGACGCGTTTCAGCGCCCGGCGCGGCATCGACGTCACCGGACTCACCCTCTCCCGTGACCAGCTCGCGTACACCAAGGCCCGGCTGGTGGAGGAGGGATTGAAGGGCACGGTGCTCTACCAGGACTTCTTCACGTTCGAGCCGGACCGGCGCTTCGACGCCATCAGCATGATGGGAGTGATGGAGGAGCTGTCCGACTACGACCTGGTCATGAAGCGGGTGCGAACCCTGCTGGCCCCGAGAGGCCGGGTGTACTGCGACTTCGGGACCTCGAACCGGAGGTGGGGCATCGCGTCGATCGTCACCAAGCACATCTGGCCCGGCAAGTTCAGGCTGGTCTACATGCCCGACTTCACCGAGGCGCTGGGCGCCAACGGCTTCGAGATGCTCGAGCTGCACAACGACCGCGTGAACTATCACCTGTGGACCAAGAAGGCCCACGAGCGGTGGGTCGAAGCTCACGACGAGGTGGTGGCGAAGGCCGACGAGGCGACGTGGCGGCTGATGCGCATGCTCCAGGCCGGCGTGTCCCACTCGATGGGGCCGACCACGGCCGACGATTCCGCCTACCGGGTGGTCCTGGGGTTGAGGCAGCCGCTCTCGCTGTGAGGGCCGCCGCCCGGGGCAGTTGGAGCGACGGCGTCGGTAGAGTTGCCTCGCAGTGACACGCGACGCTGGCGCTGAGCCCACCCGGTCGGACTTCATCCGGGAGATCATCGAAGCCGACCTCCGCACCGGCAGGCATGGCGGTCGGGTGGTCACCCGGTTCCCGCCGGAACCGAACGGCTACCTGCACATCGGCCACGCCAAATCGATCTGCCTCAACTTCGGGATCGCCGAGGAGTACGGGTCGCACTGCAACCTCCGCTTCGACGACACCAACCCGGTGAAGGAGGACGTCGAATACGTCGAGTCGATCGAACGCGATGTCGGCTGGCTGGGCTTCTCGTTCGGCGACCGGGCTCTCTACGCCTCGGACTACTTCGAGGAGATGTACCTGCTGGCCGAGGACCTGGTCCGGGCCGGCAAGGCCTACGTCGACCACTTGGGCGAGGACGAGATCCGTGAGTATCGCGGCAGCCTGAGCGAACCGGGGCGACCGTCCCCATACCGTGACCGGGGCCCCGAGGAGAACCTCGACATCCTCCGCCAGATGCGGTCGGGCGCCCTGCCCGACGGTACCTGCGTGCTGCGGGCCAGGATCGACCTCGCCGCCCCGAACATGAAGATGCGCGACCCGCTGCTCTACCGGATCCGCCACGCCACCCACCATCGCACCGGGGACGCCTGGCCCATCTACCCGATGTACGACTACGCCCACCCGATCTCCGACGCCATCGAGGGGGTCACCCACTCCCTCTGCACGCTCGAGTTCGAGAACAACCGCGAGCTCTACGACTGGGTGATCGACGCCACTGGCGTCTCCGAGCGGCACGGCTTCAGCCGGCCCCAACAGATCGAGTTCGCCCGGTTGAACCTCGACTACACGGTGCTGAGCAAGCGCAAGCTGCTCACCCTGGTGGAGGACGGCCACGTCGCCGGTTGGGACGACCCCCGGATGCCGACGATCGCCGGCATGCGCCGCCGCGGGTACCGCCCGGAGGCGATCCGGGCCTTCGCCGACCTGATCGGCGTGGCCAAGGTCAACTCCACCGTCGACATGGCCAAGCTCGAGTACTGCGTACGCGACGACCTCAACTGGACTGCGCCCCGCGTGCTCGGCGTGCTGCGCCCCCTGAAGGTGACGGTCACGTCGTGGCCGCAGGACGAGGTCGAGGAGCTGGTCGCCCCCTCCTTCCCCGCCGACGTGGGCAAGCCGGGGGAGCGGACCCTGCCGTTCGGCCGGGAGCTGTGGATCGACAGGGACGACTTCGCCCTCGACCCCCCGCCCGGCTACCAGCGGCTGGCTCCGGGGCGCACGGTGCGTCTGCGCCACGGGTACGCCATCACGTGCGACGAGGTCGTCGAGGAGAACGGCGAGGTGGTCGAGCTGCGGGGCCGCCACGTGCCCGATTCCGTCGGCCGGAACCCGCCAGGGGTCGAGGTGTCGGGTGTAATTCATTGGGTGTCGGCGGCGCACGCGGTGCCGGCCGAGGTGCGGCTGTACGACCGGCTGTTCAGGGTGCCGCGCCCGGAGGACGGCGAGGAAGACCTCGCCGACCACCTCAACCCCGACTCGCTGCACGTCGTCGGCGGCGCCAGGCTCGAGCCCAGCATGGCCCAGGCCGCGCCGGGCAGTCGCTGGCAGCTCGAGCGGGTCGGGTACTTCGTCGTCGACATCGAGGACTCGGGGCCGGACGGCCTCGTGCTCAATCGCATCGTCACCCTGCGCGACTCGTGGCACGTCCATGACGCCGACGCCGTCGCCGGGGCGGCGGCGGAGCGTCGCGAGAAGTCCGACAAGGCGAAGTCGCGCCCGCCCAAGCGGAGCCGGGTCGAGTACCGGGCGGAGGCGAGGGTGCGCCAGCCGGTCCTGGCCGAGCGCCTGGCGGCGTGGCCGGCCGAGCACGGGCTGTCCGAGGCCGACGCCGACCTGCTCACCGGCGACCTGGCCACCGGCGACCTGTTCCTGGAGGCGGTCGTCGCCGGTGCGCCGGCAGCGGCGGTGGCGCGCTGGATCGTCAACGAGCTCCCGCACGCGCTGGGAGACCGCGAGCTGACCGACCTCCCGATCACCGGGGCGGGGCTCGGCGCCCTCGTCGCGGCCGTCGAGTCGGGAGCGATCACCGGAGCGGCGGCCAAGGACGTCTTCGCCGAGATGGTGGAACGGGGCGGCGAGCCCGGTCGGATCATCGCCGAGCGGGGGCTCGGCCAGGTGAGCGACGAGGGGGCGATCGGCGCCATCGTCGACGAGGTCGTCGCCGCCAACCCCGCCAAGGCCGACCTGTACCGCAGCGGTAAGACGCCTTTGTTCGGGTTCTTCGTCGGTCAGGTCATAAGGGCGTCGAACGGCAAGGCCAACCCGCAGGTGGTGCAGAAGCTGCTGGCCGAACGGCTCCGGTGACGCCTGTGCGGGTGGTGGACGCCCTGGGCGGTCAGGTGCCCGTCGGGTCGGCGGTCGTTGTCAAGGGCTGGGTTCGGAATCGGAGGGAATCGAAGTCGGGCGGGGGGCTCGTATTCCTCACGGTGCACGACGGTTCCTGCTTCGACCCGATCCAGGTGGTGGCCCGGGCCTCGCTCGCCAACTTCGAGAGCGAGGTTTCCAGGCTCACGACGGGGTGCTCGGTGGTCGTCACCGGCGAGCTGGCGGAGTCGAAGGGCAAGGGCCAGGCGGTGGAGGTCCAGGCCGAGTCGGTGGCGGTCGTGGGCTGGGTCGGCGATCCCGAGACCTACCCGGTGGCGCCCAAGCAGCACTCCTTCGAGTACCTGCGGGAGGTCGCCCACCTGCGACCCCGCACGAACACGTTCGGGGCGGTCACACGGGTGCGCCACACCCTCTCGATGGCACTGCACCGCTTCTTCGACGAGCGGGGCTTCTACTGGGTCCACACGCCGATCATCACCGCCAACGACGCCGAGGGCGCCGGCGCCATGTTCCGGGTGTCGACGCTGGACCTGGCCAACCTGCCACGCGTGGCCGCGGACGGCAGTGGCGGCGGCGGGGTCGACTTCGCCCAGGACTTCTTCGGCCGGGAGACCCACCTCACCGTCTCCGGCCAGCTCAACGTGGAGGCCTACTGCCTGGCCATGAGCCGGGTGTACACGTTCGGCCCGACGTTCCGGGCCGAGAACTCGAATACCGCCCGGCACCTCGCCGAGTTCTGGATGGTCGAGCCCGAGATCGCCTTCGCCGACCTCCAGGACGACGCCGACCTGGCCGAGGCGTGCCTCCGGTACGTCTGCAAGGCGGTGCTCGACGATCGGGGTGACGACATGCGGTTCTTCGCCGAGCGCGTCGACTCCGAGTGCGTCGGCCGGGTGGAGCGTCTCGTCGAGGCGACGTTCGAGCGGATGCACTACACCGACGCCGTGGCGGCCCTTTCCAAGGCGGTCGACGAGGGTGTCCGGTTCGAGTTCCCCGTCGCCTGGGGCATGGACCTCCAGTCCGAGCACGAGCGCTACCTGACCGAGCAGCTCGTCGGCCGCCCGGTCGTCGTCATGAACTACCCGAAGGACATCAAGGCGTTCTACATGCGCGTCAACGACGACGAGCGGACAGTTGCGGCCATGGACGTGCTGGCGCCGGGGATCGGCGAGATCGTCGGCGGCAGCCAGCGCGAGGAGCGACTCGAGGTCCTCGACCGGCGCCTGGACGAGATGGGTCTCGACCGCGAGGTGTACTCGTGGTACCGGGACCTGCGGAGGTACGGCACGGTGCCACACGCCGGCTTCGGCCTCGGCTTCGAGCGGACGATGGCCTACATCACCGGCATGGCCAACGTGCGGGACCTGATCCCGTTCCCGAGAACCCCAAGGAACGCCGACTTCTGACGTACGGCTCGGCACATCGCCGGAGTCCGACCTACGATAAGTAGAGAGCAGAGAGAAAGAACCAGAGAGAACGAGTCAGGGAGACCTCGAGGATGATGACCCATGCGACTGTTGCCGGTCGGCAACTGGAGCTCGACACGGGCATCGTCGAGGCCGCGCTCGAAGGTGTGGACCCTGAGCCGGTAAAGGAGCACTACGTGGTGGTAAGGGGCCTTCGGTTCCCGCCGAAGCAGGCGCTGGCGCTGGTGAGTGGGCTCGACCGGGCCGATTTCACCAGCCATCAGGCCCGGGCCATCCTCCGCCGGGTCGGCTTCGGTGTCCATCGGCGCAGCCACGACCGGGCGACCAACGCCGGTCCCGGCATCGAGCAGCGTGGCGGCGCGGAGGCGGCCGCCCTGGGAGCACACCTCGGACGATGGGTGGCACAGGACGGCGCGGAGATTCTCTACTCGGCTGATGACCCCGAAACCGTGCTGCGGTGGCTGCGCCGTCACGGCCTACGGGCGCGGGTGTGGCGGGTGCCGGCCACGGCAGGGGAAGCCGGCTCGGCGTTGGCGACTCCTTGATCGTTCGCTACACCGAAATGCCAGCGGAGGCCGGTGGCTGGGCGCGGCCCATCCTCGATATGACGATCGGCGACATGGACGACGTCCTCGTCCCCTGCCTGGTCGACAGTGGCGCCGTGCACACGCTGCTACCCCGGTGGGTCGCCGAGGCGGCTGCGATCGAGCTCGACGGGGCACCGACGGCGGTGCTTGGCGTCGCCGCCGGCGCGACCACGGCGGCCTTCACGACTGTCCGGCTCTCGACTGGAGAGCTTGTCTGGGAGGCGGACGTCGGTTTCTGCGATCCCTGGCCGTACGGCTGGGGGCTGCTCGGCCAGAGCTCGTTCTTCCGGTTCTTCACCGTGACATTCCGCGCCGCAAACCTCGAGCTCCAGATCGATCCGATCGACAGCTGACCCGTCGGTCTCGGAGCGTCGCTGGTACCCGCGCAGTAGAACGTGAACAGGTCGATGGAGCGCGGGCTCAGGGGTCGAAAAGATATCCCGAGATCATGAAGTTGAAGGCCAGGATTGCCGAGTTGGCGGGCATGGCGCTGGTATAGCCGGCAAGGAGCTCTACAGCATCGCCGGGTTGGCGTGCATGAGGAACCTGGATAGCCAGGGGCTGCCTCCCGTTGAAGACGACGTCGAAACAATGACTGGGTGGTCCCTCCTTCGGGTCTGGTGATGAGACCGACCTCGGGAATCTCACACCGGTGGGACGGCTCTCCTCCTGTGGATACTTACCCGCCTTCCGCTCGTCGTGCCGACCTCGACGCGCCAGGGCGTCAGAGGACCGGTTTCGCAGAGCAACGACCGCACGCGCAGCCAGATCGAGCGGAGGGAAACACCAGCGAGCTGGGGCCACTAGTTGTCAGCCGCCGACTGCACGCAGGCGAGTGTGTCATGGCCGAGACCGTCCGGCGTGGAACCGGACGAGGATGGCACCAGCTCGGCCTGGTCGTGGCCAGGGAGCAGGTCGGACTCCGCCAGCTCGCTGAACCCCGAAGTCGATCATCCAGATGACGCCGTCGTCGCCGAGGAAGATGTTGGCCAAACGGAGGTCACGATGAGCCACCAGGTGGAGGTGGAGGAGCCGACCTGTGCCCAGATGGCGGTTGCACGTCGTCGTCCACCCGGTCGGCGGCGAGGCGTGGCGGCATAGCAGGCGCACGGGCCCCTGGACGTGACGTCCTGGTGGCTCTCATCCTTACTGCCCAGTGACTGCCTCGCGCTGGTTTGTGAATGGGGGCGGTCTGCGGTGCTAGGCGGGTGGGCAGCGGAGATGCTGAGTCGCCGGGTCGGGGGGAAGTTGCTCGCCCGGCCATCAAGCTATCTCCCGATGGACAGGAGGAGATCCTATCGGGTTAAGAAATTATCTCTTGACGGATGAGAAACTAGCCACATAGAGTCGAGGGATGAGGCGCCGTGCGCTCGACCTGAAGAACGATCCGGGACCGCCGCCGACCGGCGTTGAGCTGGTACGGGCGGCAACACGTGAGTACGCCCGGGCAAAGCGAAGCCGCGACAGTGCAATCGCCCAGGCAAAGGCGAATGGCAAGACAAGCCTTCGTGAGCTAGCGGAAGCCGCGGACCTCAGCGTCAGTAGGATCAAGCAGATCGCCGTCGGTGCCGGGACCGGCGATGCTTCACTGCCAGCGGTGCCGGAGATGGACCTGAGCGTTGATCGGGCGATCGAACACGCCGATGGCGACGACCACGACCGGGTGTTCGCCCTTCGCACTGTCCACCCATGGTTTGAGCAATGGCCCTCGGAGCGGGAGTTCCTGCGCTCCGATCCTCGCCGGCTCGAGGGAAATCGGTCCGACCTGGCGTTCGAGCTGTACGACCTCGACCCTACGGCTCGGTGGACGCTGGTCTACGCCCACTCCACGCGGGAGGTGTACGCGTTCGGCGACAAGAAGGCCGAGTCCTCAGCGGAGGACGACGCTGAAAGCACTGACCCCACGACGGGCTCATCGGCTGGCCCGTGCGTTGTGATCGGGCACGCGTACAGCTACGACATCCTCGACGTCGGCGTCGGCTACGCGGTGCACAACGTGCTCAGGCGACCTGGGGGGTTGGCCTGGGTGTACGGGCGCTTGAGGCTTCTGAACCGCCTGTTGGCCACCACGGCACGAGGCATGACCGGCTTCACCGCTGATCCCACGGTGGTGTGGCAATACCTGGACACACTCGCACCCAGCGAAAAGGAGCCCTAACCAGCATGCATCCGCTTCACGCAATCGACGCCGGTTTGGCCGAGTACCCGGCCACAGCGCTGGATCTGAGGAGCGCCATCCCGCGCGACGAGCTCATCTACGTCTTCCACCCCGACGACGCCGCTGCGGAGGCGGTGATCGAGGAGGCCCGCCTATCCCTCGCGCTGGGGCGGGGTACTGGGGCGTCCCCCCTTGGGCGTGAGCTCCCGAACGCGTGGTCGATCTTCTGGCACGCCGGGTGGCTGATGCTCAGGGGCCACCTCTTCGGCCGAAATGGAAGGGTCGATCCGACCTCACCCGTGCTGCTCGTCAACCGGAGCACGCTCGTTGCCATCTATGGCCCCAAGGTTCCCGAGCTCGGCGCCATCGTGCTGGGCAACACCCTGGCGTGCGAGGCGCTGGACCAGGCTCGAGTGGGCTAGAGCTGCCCAGACAGTGCGTTCTGGGTCAGCACCGCGGCGACAGGCCCTGGGACGCGGCGCGGAATGCCTCCATAGTGGCCGCCTGTCGCCTCCAAGGCGTCCCACCCTCCCCGCGACCCAGCCCGTACTGGTTCCAGCGCTGGGCGCAGGAGGAGTTTCGGCGCATCGAGACCCGACGACCGGTTCTACCCGTCACCACTCGTGCTTGGCACGTGTCGGTTAGGGCACTCCACGTCGCGGTTCGTGACAACATCGACGACGAGATCGTGGTCGAGACCGCGTACCCGCCCGATCCCGCGCTTTGGGAGCCCGACTTCAGGAGACGCAGGAAGAAGAGCCGATGAACTGCATCGTCTGCCGCAACGGTGACACCAGCCCGGGAACTACCACGGTGACGTTCGACCGGGATGGCCGGACCTTGGTCGTCAACGAGGTTCCCGCCGAGGTGTGCAAGAACTGTGGTGAGGCATACGTGGCCGAGGACGTCACCGCCGAACTTCTTCGGATCGCCGGTGAGGCGCGTCAGACGGAGGCCATCGTCCTCGTCCGGAACTACCCCTCTCTGGCTGCCTGACGCTTGGGACTTCGTCGCGGCGGGCTTGGAGTCCGGCCGACGCGAAGCCGGGCGAGTGCTCCTCGCGGTTGGCTTCGAGATACGACTCGATGTCAGCCTCGGCCAGGATCACCCGCCGACCGCAGAAGCGGCTCGGGCACTCGACAGTAGACACCCCCTCTGACCTGCACTTATAGGGGTGGAGGTGAGCGGACTCGAACCGCCGACTTCCACGTTGCGAACGTGGCGCTCTACCAGCTGAGCTACACCCCCGGGGCCTTGTCAGGTTAGCGGCGGTGCCGGCGGTCGTAGGCACCCTGGGCCCGCCCGGGAGACTAGGAGATGAGAAGGCCGCGCGCGTGGAGGCCTGCGAGCGTGACGAGCAGGCAACTGCTCGCCGCCAGCCCGACCTTGCCCGCCACCGGGCGCCGGGACGCCGCCGCTCCCACGACGGCGAAGCAGGGAAAGGCGACCATCACGTACCGGCCCATCCCGATGAAGTCCTTGGTGGCGACGGCGGCTCCGACGACGATCACCGCCGCGTACACGCCATAAGCCCGGCCGAACCGGGAGAAGACCGCCGGGAGCAGGCAGATCGCCAGCACGGTGATGGCGGCGTGGCCGACGAGATGGGCGTGGCCTGCGTTCCACCACGGGTGCCGGGCCATCGAACGGAACCACGAGACCTTGAACCACGTCGACCACCTGGGCGACTGGCCCCAGCCGTACTCGGCCTGGACGAAGGCGAGCGGATTTCCGAAGTCCAGTGCCAGGTAGGCGCAGAAGGCGACAAGGCCCGCGGGAGCCAGCAGGAGCCCGGCCGTCCGGAGCCACCGGCGGGCGGCAGCGCCGGAGAGACTGCCGCGCGCGAAGTAGCCGAGCTCGCCGGCCCGGAGCCAGAGGCCGATCGCCACGGCGATTCCTAACGGCCGGGTGGCGCTGGCCAGCGCGGCCGCCAGGCCGGCGGCCACCGGCCGGTCGTCCTCCAGGAGCAGGAAGGCGCCGACGGCGGCGGCGAGGAACAGGGCTTCGGCGTAGACCGCTCCCATCAGGTAGAACGCGCAGGGATAGAGGACCAGGCTGACCACGGCGTACCGAGCCTGGGTCGGATCGAGCCATCGCAGGCACCATCGGTGGAAGAACGTGGTGGCGGCGAATCCGCAGCCGATCGTCACGAGCACCGCGGCCCCGAGCTGGTTGCCCACGACGACGGCGACAGCCCGCGCCGTCAGCGGGTAGGCGGGGAAGAACGCCACCGACGATTGGCCGCGGGGTACGAAGTAGTAGCCGTCGCGGGCGATCCCGACGTACCAGGCCCCGTCCCACCAGCTCCACGCCTGCAGCCACCGGAAATGGTCGGGCGGCGGGGCGAACGGCCTCGCTCGAGGGCGCGGGACGCCCCACGCCACGAAGGCGAACACCGAGACGGCAATGATCGCCGCGGCCGTTCCTCCGAACACGACGACGGCGAACCAGCGATCCGGGATCCGCCACCATCCCGTCGTCCCGGTCGTCCCGAGCGGTTGGGAGGGCTCGGACTGTGGGGCCGCTGACGGCTCGACGACCGCGGGCTGCTCGACGACCGCGGGCGTCCGCTCCGAACTGCGAAGGGTCCAGGCTCGCTGCATCGCCGTAGTTGATGGGGTCAGGGCGCCTCGGGGAACCTCTGTTCGAGGGCCCGTTGCAGCCTGGTTTGCAGCACTGTCGTCGTCATGTCGCCCCGTGTCCGCTCCAACACCGCCCGCAGGGCGTCGGTGGACCGGCGGAGGCCGCCGGTGACGGCGTCGGGGTAGTCGACGGTGATCAACAGGCCGTAGGCCTCGTCCATGGCGTCGAGGAAAGCCTCGGCCTTGGCCAGCTCTCCGGTGCGCAGCCGATCGAGCAGGTGGCGGCGCAGCTCGCTGGCCGCCTCGGCCAGCCCGCCC
Source organism: uncultured Acidimicrobiia bacterium (assembly GCA_963825765.1). Taxonomy (GTDB): domain Bacteria; phylum Actinomycetota; class Acidimicrobiia; order Acidimicrobiales; family AC-14; genus CAWGUU01. The sequence goes on along the minus strand of CAWGUU010000003.1, from coordinate 111,080 downwards.
AGCCACGCGGATGCGGTGACGCCCAGGTCGAGCCAGGTCGGTAGGGGCGCGTCGTCGACGAGGGCGGCGGTGAGTCGGGCCTCGGCGTACTCCTTCTCGGCGTCGTGCAGCGGCCCGCTGGCGGCCAGCGCCGGATGCGGCTTCAGCGCCTCCTGGGCCTCCCGCAGGAAGGCGGCAGCCTCGTCGGCCAGGCGGCCGGCGTTGGCGGGGTCGCGGCGGTGGACGGCACGGATGGACTTGCTGCAGGCCTGGATGGTGCGCCGGCAGGCGGGAATGGCGACCTCGCGGGCGCCGGAGGCGGCACCGAGGTGGCGGCGGACGTCGTCGCCGATGGCGGCGAGCTCTGGGCCGCGATCCAAGGTCACAGCCAGGGGTCGCGGGTCACAGACGGGCCAGCCAGATCGGTGCGGATCCGCGCCGGGCCGGTCAGTCGTCCAGCTAGTTCGCCGACCGCCTCAGCATGGCCGGCTCACCCGGCATCAGCGAGGGGTCGAAGCCGGTGTTCGGCAGGAAACGAACGTTGATGTCGCGAGCCGCGGCGGAGTTGCGCTGCTGGATGAGCAGGGCCACGTAGGCGATCAGCAGGACGTCGGTGATGATGTGGACCATCCACAGCACCCGCAGCGGGGGGAGGAGGCCGAGCACCAGGGTGCCGGCGGCGACGGCGAGCAGGATGGTGAAGACGTCACGACGGCGGCGGAGGGTGCGGTTGCGGGCGGCCGAGGTGCGGGGGCGGGCGGCAGGGCCCATCGGGCCGGCGGTGCGGCGGGCGCGGGCGGTGGCGAGGTGACTGACGCTGGCCAGCTGCGGCGGGGCGACGTAGGGAGGAGACCAATGATCGTTCGCACCGACTCGGCTCGACCTGGGGCCGGTGCGGCGGAGAACCGCCAGCTGCCGGCGGAAGTGACTGATGGAGTCACTCGGTCGCCCCTCCGTCCGCCTACGGAGGGCGGGAGGAATGAGTACTGCAGCCCAAACCGCTGCGAGGACCAATAAAACCAAGGTCACGCTCCTCGACCGTCCTTTACCTCGAGGGACCGTAGCTCGCCACAGTCAGCGAAACGCGGATGCTGCACGTGTGTCCGCCGGGGTACTTCCTACCAGCCGACCACCGCGCGTGGCAAACGACACATGGACGCGACGGGCGTGGGGAAGGCCGTGGTGGCGGCGATCAGGTATCCTCCTCGGCCGGAGTCCGCCGGTAGATGCCCGAGCGGCCGCCGGTCTTCTCCCAGAGCGTGAGCTCGCCGATGGACATCGAGCGGTCGACCGACTTGCACATGTCGTAGATCGTGAGGGCGGCGACGGCGCAGGCGGTGAGGGCTTCCATCTCCACACCGGTGCGGTCGACGGTCTCAACCTGGGCCTCGACCTCGACGTGGTCGTCGCCGATGTTGAAGTTCACGAAGACCGAGCCGACCAGGAGCGGATGGCAGAGGGGGATGAGGCTCGGGGTCTGCTTGGCGGCCTGGATTCCCGCCACCCGGGCCACCGCCAGCACGTCGCCCTTGGTGATGGCGTTGCTCGCCACCAACGAGGTGGTGTCGGCGTGCATGATCACCTTGCACCGGGCCAGGGCCCGGCGGTGGGTGGCCTCCTTGGGGGTGACGTCGACCATGCGGGCCCGCCCCAGGGGGTCGAGATGGGTCAGGCCGCGGTCGGTCATCGCCGCGCAGTCTAAGGCATGGCTGCCCGGGCCCCGGGGCCCGCTGTGTCAGCCGCCGATCCGGGACATGCTGCGGGCCGGCCGGACGAACTGCACCTGGCCGATCGAGTGACCCGCCCACTTGGAGCCGACGTCGGCGACGATGGCGGCGGCCAGGTCGTCGTCACTGGCATCCGACCGCAGAAGGGTCCGCAGGTCGGTCTCGTGGGTGGCGAACAGGCAGTTGCGGAACATCCCGTCGGCGGTCAGCCGCACCCTGTCGCAGGTGCCGCAAAAGCTCTTGGTCACGCTCGGGACCACCCCGATCTCGCCTTTGCCGTCCCGGTAGCGGAACCGCTCGGCCGGCTGGCTGCCCCGCGGCTCGACCGGGTCGAGGGGGTAGACGGCACCGATGGCGGCGACGATCTCGGCGATCGGCACCACCTGTGCGCCGGTCCACGCCTCGTCGGCGTCGAGGGGCATGAACTCGATGAACCGCATGACGACGCCCCGCTCGCGGCCGAACGTGGCGAAGTCGACCACCTCGTCCTCGTTGAAGCCACGCACGAGCACCGCGTTGACCTTCACCGGCGCGAAGCCGGCGGCGAGAGCGGCGTCTATGCCGGCCAGCACCTGCGGCAGGGCGTCGCGGCGGGTCATCTCCTCGAACCGCTCCCGCCGAAGGGAGTCGCAGGAGATGTTCACCCGGCTGAGGCCGGCGGCCCGCAGGTCGTCGGCGAGGAGGGGGAAGCTGAAGCCGTTGGTGGTCAGGGACAGGTCCACCGGCAGCCGGGACAGCATCCCGACGAGCGTCGGGAGGCCGGCCCGCACGGTGGGCTCGCCCCCGGTGAGCCGGATGCCCGTGAAGCCGAACCGCTCCACGCACAGCCGGGCGACCCGCTCGATCTCCTCGAAGGTGAGGATCTCCTCCCGGGGGAGCCATTCCATGCCGTCCTCGGGCATGCAGTAGAGGCAGCGGAAGTTGCAGCGGTCGGTGACAGAAATCCTCAGGTCACGCACGGTGCGGTCGTACGGATCGACGAGAGGCACCGGGACCATCGTCAAACTGTACGCAACAGGAGTGTCCTTACTGTTTCCCCGGCATGAACGCCGGTGCCGTCGGGAAGGACGGCCAGCGCGTTGGCCTGGGACATGGCCCGCAGCAGGTGGGAGTCCTGACCGCCGGAGGACCTGACGTGGTGGCGGCCGTCGTCGCCGTGGGTGGCGACCACCCTGACCAGGTGGACCTTGCCGTCGGGACGGCGGCGCAGGGGCTCGTCGGCCACGGCGGCCACCTCGGGGCGAAGCAGCTGGGCGTGGCCCGTCATCTGGCGGAGGGCGGGACGGGCGAACAGCTCGAACGACACCATGGACGAGACGGGGTTCCCGGGCAGCCCGAATACCGGCCGCCCGCCGACCACGCCGAAGGCCAGGGGCTTGGCCGGCTTGACCGCAACCTGCCACCAGTCCATCCGCCCGAGGTCCCCGAGCGCGAGGTCATCGAGAACAGCCTTGACGTAGTCGAAGTCGCCCACGCTCACCCCACCGGAGGTCACCAGGGCGTCGCAGCGGGCCAGCCCGTCCTCAATGGCCTTGCGGATGGCGGGCTCGTCGTCGCCGACGGTGCCCAGGTCGACGGGCACGCAGCCCGCCTCCCGGACCAGAGCCAGCAGCGTCGGGCGGTTGGAGTCGCGGATCTGCCCCGGCTGGAGGGGCGCCGGTCCCGTCACCAGCTCGTCGCCCGTCGACAGCACGCCCACGCGGGCCGGCGGCACCACCCGGACCTGCTCGAACCCGAGGCTGGCCAGGACCCCGAGGTGGCCCGGCGTCAGCTCGTCGCCGGGCTCGAACACGGTCTGGCCGGCCGCCAGGTCGTCGCCCGCCTGCCGGATGTGGTCGCCGGGGGAGGCTGCGACCTCGATCACGACCACCGAGCCGTCGTCGGCCGACGACGTCCGCTCCACCATGACGATTGCGTCCGCTCCGGGAGGTATCGGGGCGCCGGTCATGATCCGCACCGCCTGTCCGGGCCCAACCTCGACGTCGGGCGCCGACCCGGCGGACAGGGTGCCGACCACGCGGAGGCGGGCCGGTGCACCGGCCGTGTCCGCCGCCCGCACGGCGTAGCCGTCCATGGCGGTGTTGGCGAAGGGGGGCACGTCGTGGCCGGCCACGACCGGCTCGGCCAGCACCCGGCCCAGGGCGTCGGCCAGTGGGACAACGACGGGTGCGAGCGGCAGGCAGGCGTCGAGGATGCGCCGGCGGGCTGCTTCGATAGGGATCAAAGGAGGCGTTTGCGCTGGACCAGCTGAGCGAGGAACTGGCGGAACTGCGGCCCGAGGTCCTCGCGGTCGAGGGCCATCTCGACCGTGGCGCGGAGGTAGTCGAGCTTGTCGCCGATGTCGTACCGACCGTCCTCGAAGAGGAACCCGTAGACCGCCTGCTCCTCGAGCAGGATGGCGATGGCGTCGGTGAGCTGGATCTCGCCGCCGGCGCCGGGATGGACCCTGTCGAGGGCGTCGAAGATCTCCGGGGTGAACACGTAGCGGCCCATGACCGCCAAGTTCGAGGGGGCGTCCTCGGGCTTGGGCTTCTCCACGATGCCGAGGATGCGGACCAGGCCGTCCTCCACCTCCTCGGGCAGGACGCACCCGTAGGACGAGATGTCCTGGCGGGCGAACTCCTTGAGGGCCACGACCGAGCGCCCGTAGCGCTCGTGGACGCTGAGCATCTCCTGGAGCACCGGGGAGGTCTCGACCATGATGTCGTCGCCGAGGATCACCGCGAAGGGCTCGTCGCCCACGTGCTGGCGGGCCACCGCCACCGCGTGGCCCAGGCCCCGGGGCTCGCCCTGGCGGACGTAGTGGATGTCGGCCATCTCCGCGATCTCCCGCATCTGCTTGAGCTGGTCGGACTTGCCCCCCGCCTCCAGGTAGTACTCCAGCTCGAACGAGCGGTCGAAGTGGTCCTCGACCGAGCGCTTGCCCCGGCCGGTGATGATGAGGATGTCCCGCAGCCCGGCCCGCACCGCCTCCTCGACCACGTACTGGATCGCCGGCTTGTCGACGACGGGCAGCATCTCCTTGGGCTGCGCCTTGGTGGCGGGCAGGAACCGCGTGCCGAGCCCGGCGGCCGGGATGACGGCCTTGCGCACCCGCCGCGTCACCGGTCGCCCCCGAGGACGTCGCCCGCCTTGGCGTGCTCCACCCTGTCGCCGCCGGCCGCCTTGGCCCGGTAGAGGGCGCCGTCGGCTGCGGCCAGGAGCTCCTTGGTCGACGACCCGTGCTCCGGGTAGGAGGCGACGCCGACCGAGACCGACACGTCCACCGCGTAGGAGTCCAGCGAGAACGGCTGCCATCCCACCGCGGCGTGGATCTTGGCGGCCAGCCGGAGGGCGCCGGCCAGGCCCGTCTTGGGGAGCAGGAGCGTGAACTCGTCGCCGCCGAAGCGGGCGACGATGTCGACTTCCCGGGTGGCGTCGGTGAGGCGCCGGGCGGTCTCGATGAGGACAGTGTCGCCTGCCTGGTGCCCGTAGGTGTCATTGATCGGCTTGAGGTCGTCGAGGTCGCAGAACAGCACGGAGAACGGCTCCGAGAACCGGACCGCCCGGGACAGCTCCTGCTCGATCCGCAGGTCGAACTGGCGCCGGTTCCACAGGCCGGTCATGCCGTCGGTGAGGGAGAGCCGCCTCGTCTCCTCGTAGAGGAAGCTGGCGTCGATGGCCGTCTCGGCCTGGCGGACCAGCGCCGAGAGGGGGCCCAGGTCGTCCTCCACGTACGGCTTGGCCTCGTTGCGTCCGTAGTAGGCCAGGATGCCGAAGCGGTGCCCGCCCGAGCGGACCGGCACGGCGAGGGCGGTAGTGGCACCCGCCGCCGGCTCCGCCGGCGAGGGGACGGCGTGAGGGGCGTCGGCCGGCCAGCGACGTATGTCCCAGGCCTGGGACGCGGTGCCCGCCAGCCCTTCGCCCGGCCCCAGGTCGGGGAGGGGGATCTCCACACCGACGGCGTCGGCGGCCCGGAGACGCTCGGTGCCGGCGACGGACACGTAGAACACGGCCACCGGCGCGTTCAGGAACGTGGCCGTCGTCCGCAGGAGGGCACCGATCAGCTCCGGCCGATCGTGGGTGGAGGCGAGGACCTCGCCGAGGTGGTGGAGGGCGTCGAGGAAGGCGGCGCGGGACCTCTCCAGTTCGCCGATGCGCCCGGCCAGGTCATCCACTACCGCCATCGTAGAGGCGGGTTCGAGGATCGCGGCAGATGCCGCACAGGTTCTTTTGGGCCGGCGCCTGGAATCGGGTCAGGGGGGCAGCGACGGGGGGACGGCTAGACTGGCACTCGGCCAATTTGACTGCCAACCGGCCCATTTGTCCTTCGATTGCCTGCCAACCGGCTTTTTCGTCTGCCAACGAGGCTCTGAATGCCCAAGTACGAGTACGCGTGCAAGTCGTGCGGCGAGCACATCGAGGTCGTGCAGTCGTTCGCCGACGACGCCCTCACCGAGTGCCCGGCGTGCGCCGGCCGGCTGCGCAAGGTGTTCGGCTCGGTGGGCATCGTGCTGAAGGGCCCGGGCTTCTACCGGAACGACCACCGCAGCCCACCCCGGTCGGAGGGCTCGAAGCTGGCGGTGCACGACAAGGACAGGAAGGGCGAGCCGGCGGAGTCGTCCGGCGACTCGGGCACATCGGACAGGTCGGATGGATCGGACAGGTCGGATGGGTCGGGCAAATCCGGCGGCTCGGATGGATCCGGCGGCTCGGACAAATCGGCCGGCTCGGATGGATCGGGCCGCAAGGAGTCGTCCTCGTCGGGCGCCGGCAACACCTCCGGCGATTCCTCCGGCGACTCGTCGTCGTCCAGGTCCGGCTCGTCCTCCTCGTCGTCGGGTGGGTCGTCCTCCGGCGGCGGCCCCAAAGACGCGGCCAAGACGGCGTAGCGCCCGGGCGGTCCGGACACGTGGGACTCCCGTCGGCGGAGATCGGCATCTTCGGCGGCACCGGCTTCTACCGCTTCCTCGACCATCTCGAGGAGGTTGCCGTGCAGACGCCGTTCGGGCCGCCCTCGTCGCCCATCGCGGTCGGGGACCTGGCCGGCCGCCGGGTGGCGTTCCTGGCCCGCCACGGCCCGACCCACGAGCTGCCGCCCCACCGGGTCAACTTCCGGGCCAACGTGTGGGCGCTGCGGCGACTCGGCGTGCGCCGGATCCTCGCCCCCTGCTCGGTGGGGTCGCTTCAGCCCCACGTCAAGCCCGGGGAGTTCGTGGTGTGCGACCAGCTGGTCGACCGCACCAGCGGACGGGAGGACACGTTCTTCCACGGCCCCAACTTCGGTCATGTGTCCTTCGCCGACCCGTACTGCCCCGAGCTGCGGGCGGCGGTGATCGACGCCGCCCGGGGCGAGGGGATCACGGTCCACGAGCGGGGCACGGTGGTCGTCATCCAGGGCCCGCGGTTCTCCACCCGTGCGGAGTCACGGTGGTTCGGCTCGGCCGGCTGGGAGGTCGTGAACATGACCCAGTACCCGGAGGCGATCCTGGCCCGGGAGCTGGGCATCTGCTATTCCGGCGTGGCGCTGGTCACCGACTACGACGCCGGCCTGGAGGGCGTGGAGGGCATCGAGTCGGTCACCATCGAGGTGGTGCTCCGCGTCCTGGCCGAGAACGTCGAGAAGGTGCAGGCCACCCTGCTCCGGGCGGTGCCGGCGATCCCGGCCGAGCGGGCCTGCCCGTGCGCCGTGGGCGTCCCCGACGCCGGGGTCGACTGGCCGGACTGAGTCGCGGACGCGGGCCCGGTCAGATGTACTCGCGCCGCTTGAGCCAGGCGAGAGCGAACCAGCCCCACACCGGTGGCAGGTAGGCGGTGAACAGCCGGTGGGTGAAGGTGGCGGCGACGGCCACCTCCTTGCTGAGGCCGGCCGCGGTGAGGCCGGCGATGAGCCCCGCCTCGATGACACCCATGCCGCCGGGCACCGGGGCGGCGCCGCCGATCAGCGACGCCACGCTGTTGACGAAGATGAGCTGGACGAGCGACAGGTGCCCCCCGTAGGCCGTCACCGAGCACCACAGCACCATGGCGAAGACGATCTGGGAGGCCAGCTTGCCGCCGAACAGCTGGAGCGACTTCCGGGGGCGGCTCAGGACCTGCTTGACGTTGTCCTTGGCCGCGTCCCACTGGGGCCGGATCAGCGCCTCCACCTTGTGGCGCAGCTTCGGGACGAAGAGCAGGAAGCCACCCACCCCGCCGACGACCACGATGGCCAGGACGACCAGCTTGAAGATTCCGCTGGCCTCGCCCCCCGAGAAGTCGAAGGTCGAGCCGCTGAGCACGAGCGTGACCGGGATGAGGACGAACTGCACTGCACTGCCGGCGAGGTTGTTCAGCACGCCGGAGCTCACCGCCACGCCGGCCGGCTGCCCCTGGCGCTGGAGGAAGCGGATGACGAGTGCGACGTCCGCCATCGATCCGCCGACAAGGCCCGTGAAGTTGTTGGCGTACTGCACGCCGACGACCGGGCCGAGGGGGAGCGGGGCAATGACCGATCCGATCATGGCGACGGCCGAGGCGATCTGGGGGAGCTGGGAGATGGCGAAGGCGGCTGCCACCCATTCCCAGGACGCCGACTTGAAGGTGGCGCCCACGCCGGACAGGCCGGCGAACTGCCCGATCAGCAGGTAGACCCCGACGATGGTGCCGACGGTCATGAGCAGGTCGGTGGTGGTCACCCGGCGGAGCGCGGCCAGCTTGGGCTCCTCGGCACCAGTGAGGGCGACCGAGGCTTCCCGTAGCCCCGCCAGGGTCAACTTGTCGGGGTTCAGCTGGCGGCGGGCGCCCTGCGACAGCGCCCCGGGTTGGATGAGGGGCAGCAGCTCCGTGAGTCCTTCCGAGCCCAGCGCCCGGTGGGCGGCGGCGGCGGCCCGTTCCACCCCGGCCACCGCCGCCGACCCGACGAGCAGGTCGACGGCGTCGTTGGCGATCCGGGAGGCGGGCGCCGGGTACGACGCATGCGAGAAGTCCTCGAACACGGCGCGCCCGTCGTGGGTGACGATGACGGCGTCGGTGCGGACGCCGCCCTTGGCTATCTGGGCGTGCCGGAGACGGGTCAGCTGGAGCCATGCGTCGTCGAGGACGGCGTCGCTCAGGTCGCCGCCCTCCATGTCGGCCAGTGCCGTCCCGGGCCGGCGCCGGGTCACCAGGAGGGCGTCGTCGCGCCGGCCGGCGGACCCCGCGGCCACCACCCCGGGCACCTGGACACCGACCTTCTCCGCCATCAGCAGCAGGTAGGCCCAGTGCTCGACCTGGTGCCGGCGGCTCCAGATCAGGTTCGCGCCGGTGCCCTTGTACCAGATCGACCGCCACAGCTGGCCGAAGAATCGGGAGTCACGGGCGTCCCGGCCGATCACCGCGACGCCGACCTCGCCGGCCTCGCCGTGGCCGGCCTCGCCGGCGAGCGTCGCCTGGAAGCTCGACCAGTGCCAGGGTCCCGGCACCCACCGCACAGCGGACGGTTCGAGGCCGAGGTCGTGGAGCGCGTCCGTCACCTGTTCGATCGACGGCGTGCCGGCCGGCGAGCCGGTGACGAGGTGGACCAGGGCGGCAACCCCCCAGCCCAGGGCGACGCTGCCGGCGACGTCGGTCAGGAGGCCCTCCACGGCCAGCACCGCGCTCACCGCGCTCACGAGGAGCACGGCGTGAAGCAGCCGGCGGGCCGGTCGGGTGAGATACGGCGCGGCCACGAACAGGACCGAGACGGCGGCCGCCAACCGGACGGCGGGGAAGCCGGGCGCCTCCCCGGTGCCGCCGAGGCCAGCGGCGATCCGGGCTGCGCTCGGATCGAGCACGGCCAGGATCCCGAGCCCGATCACCCAGGTGGTCAGCCCGGCCGCGGCCATGCTCACTGCCAGGCGGACGTGGCGGCGGACGACGAAGGCACCCACGAGGGCGACCGTGACCGAGATACACCCGGCGAGGTAGACGACCCGGAAGGCGTTGCGTACGCCCTCCGGCAGGTCGGTGACCAGCTCGAACGTCCACTTGCCGACGTCGCCGGGGTGGCGGGCCATCCATGCCGCGACCACGACGAGGAGCGTGACGACGACGGCGGCGACGACGTCGCTCGGCCGCCTGCGGGTCGCTCCGTCGGGAACCAGGCCGAAGATGGTGGGGACCCGCCGGCGGCGGGGAGGAGGAGTGGGCGGGTCCACGCCGGGCCGGACGCCGGCGTCGGTGCGCATGGAGGGCACGGTACGCCGCTGCGTCGGGCCGACGCTCGGGCTAGCGTGATGCCACTTCCTCCTGTGTGAATCACTTCTGCCGCAGGAGGTGCCCGTGCACCGGCCCGCTCTCACCCGCCGGCCCTTTTCCATCCGCCGGAGGTTCGTCCGTTCGCCGCTCGCCTACTGGGCGATGGTCGGCTTCCTCGCCCTGCTCACCGGGCTGGTGGCGGCCCGGACGGTGCACACCACCGGTTCCCTGGCCGCGCACTACGGCCCGCTGCGGCCGGTGCTGTTCGCGACGCACCGCCTCGACCCGGGGGCCGAGGTGGCGCCCGGCGACGTCGTCGTCCGCCAGGTCCCCGGCTCCCTGGCCCCGGTGGACTCGCTCGCGTCCACGGAGGTGGCGGTGGGCCGCACCGTCGTCGTGGCCGTCCTGGCCGGGCTCCCCGTGATGGAGGGCCACCTGGCCGCCTCGGGCCTGAGGGGCGTGGCCGCCCTCCTCCCGCCCGGCAGCCGGGCCGTGGCCGTGCCCAACGGCGGGGCGCCCCTGCCCTTGGTGCCGGGGGACACGGTCGACGTGCTGGCCACGTTCGACCCGTCCGGCGCCGGCGCGGCGGGCGTCGATCCCACGTTCCCGGTGGCGAGGGCGGCCCTCGTCGTCGACGTGGGCGACGACTCGGCCACGGTGGCCGTGGCCCCTCAGGATGCGGCCAGGGTGGCGTTCGCAGTGACCACCGGCGTCGTCACCCTTGCCCTCGCCGCTCCTGTCAGCCCAGACCCGTTCAGCGGAGCCCCGTCGCCAGCAGGAGCAGCACCGCCGTCCCCGCCACCACCCGGTAGATGACGAACGGCAGGAACGTCGACGTCTTCACCACCCGCAGCACCAGCCAGATGGCTGCCGCGCCGGTGACCGCAGAGGCCACCACGCCGGCCACGAAGGCCCCGCCCGTGCCCGGGGGGAGCCCACCCTCGGACACCACCTTGGCGCCCTGGTAGAGGCAGGCGCCCGCCGTGATCGGGACGCTCATGAGGAACGAGATGGTGGCCACCGACACCCGGTCGAAGCCGAGGAACAGCCCGGCGCTCATGGTGATCCCCGAGCGGGACAGGCCGGGAGCCAGGGCGCAGGCCTGGGCCGTCCCCATGATCAGGGCGTCCCGACGCCCGAAATCCGTCACCTGCCGCCGCCCACCCGCCCGGTCGGCCACGTAGAGGATGACGCCGCCGACGATGAGCAGCGTCCCGATGAGCCAGATCTGGCTCAGGTGGTCGGCGACGGTTGCCTCGAGCACGGCACCGACCGTCGCGCCGGGCACGGCCGACAGCGCCAGCAGCCACGCCAGGCGCTCGTCGGGCTCGCGGATCGACCGCCGGCGCAGTGACGTCCACGCCGCCGCCGCCAGCCTGGCCAGCTCGCTCCTGAAGTAGACCAGCACGCCCGCCAGGGTGCCGAGATGGAGGGCGACGTCGAAGGTCCGGTTGAGGTCGGCGTTGGCGACGCCGGTGAGCTCCTGCCAGCCGAACAGCCACGGGACCAGGATCAGGTGCCCGCTGGAGGAGATCGGCAGGAACTCGGAGAGCCCCTGGACGATGCCCAGCACGATGGCGTGCCAGAGGGGGATTTGATCGACGGCGCCGAGCACGGTTGAGGGATCGTAGTTTTCAGTGGGGCTGCGGTTCTGCCGATACGACGGGCGTGCGCCACACCCGCTCCGCTGGGCTCCTCGCCCTCTCTCTCCTCGCCCTATCCTCCTTCGGGGCCGTTTTCGTCGTCGTTCCCGCCGCGCCCGCCTCGGCCCAGGCCCCTCCGGACAACGCCAGGCGCGGCGTGGTCCACGACGGCCTGGTGAAGACCGCCGCCGACGGCGCCTGCCGGGGCAACTTCGCCCTCGCCAGCGGCGCGTCCGGCAAGAGCGGCCGCGCCAGGTGCACCCACGGCCCGGACCCCGCCCCGGACGGCGTCGACGTCCAGCGGGCCCGCCCCGCGGCCGAGCTGCAGTCCGCTACACCTGCCGAGGTGGCACCCGCGACCTCGGTGCCCTGCTACGGCAACGGCACCGACGGCTACCGGGTGCAGGTGATCTACGCCCGTGCGTCAAATGTCGCCGATCGCTACGCATCGCTGGCCGGATCGTTCGTCACGTGGTCGGCGGCGGCCGACGAGGTGGCTCGGGCCAGCGCCGCCGAGACCGGGGGGACACGGCACTTCCGGTACGTCACCGACCCCGCCTGCAACCTCGTCGTCGACCGGGTGACCCTGAGCACCACCGGCGACGACAACTTCGACAACACCGTCAACGAGCTGTTCGACATGGGGTACGACCGGGCGGACCGGAAGTACCTCGTCTACGTCGACGCCAACGTCTACTGCGGCATCGGCGAGATCTACTACGACGACTCGCCGAACGCGACCCCTGGTTCCAACTACAACAACGGGCACACGCAGGTCCAGGGCATGATCGCCCGTGTCGACAACGGCTGCTGGGGCCAGCCGAACGGGTCGGTCGAGGCCCACGAGCTGATGCACAACCTCGGTGGCGTGCAGCCTTCGGCGCCCCACGCCACGCCCGGCCTCCACTGCACCGACGAGAACGACCGGATGTGTTACAACGACGGCTCCGGCGGCCTCATGCAGCTGATCTGCGCCCTGCTGGGTGGCGAGAACCGCTTCGACTGCAACCACGACGACTACTTCTCCACCAACCCGGCCGCCGGCAGCTACCTGGCCACCCACTGGAACACCGCCAACAGCGCGTTCCTGGCCAACGACACCGTGGTGCCGGCCCTGGCCCGATCGTGGGGCTACAACGTCTACGGCCAGCTCGGCGACGGCCTGACCCTCGACAAGCCGCTGGTGGCGGACGGTCTCATCGACGACGTCGACAGCGTCTCGGCCGGCGGCTATCACACGCTGGCGGTCAAGGCCGGGACGGTGTGGGCGTGGGGTCTCGGCCACGTCGGCCAGCTCGGCGCCGGTCCGGGGATGTTCACCTCCCCGACTCCCGTCCAGGTGCCGGGTCTGTCGGGCGTCACGGCCGTCTCCGCCGGCTTCATGCACTCGCTGGCCCTGAAGTCCGACGGCACGGTCTGGGCGTGGGGCTACAACGCCCTTGGCCAGCTCGGCGACGGCACGTCGCTCGAGCGGTACCAGCCGGTGAAGGTCCCTGGTCTTGGCGGAGCTGTGGCCATCTCCGCCGGCGGCCTCCACAGCCTGGCGCTCCTCTCGGACGGCACCATCCGGGCGTGGGGCTGGAACGGCTACGGACAGCTGGGCACCGGGTCGCTGGTCTCGTCGTCGACACCGGTCAAGGTCTCGGGTTCCGGCTACTCGTCGATCGCCGCCGGGCTCTACCACTCGGTGGCGGCGCGGACCACCGGCACCGTCGCCGCGTGGGGATGGAACTACTTCGGCCAGGTGGGCGACGGCTCGACCACCGACAGGGCGCTTCCCGCCACCGTCGTGGGGGCCAACGGGGTCAAGTCGGTCATGGCCGGCTACAGCCACAGCCTGGGGCTGGGCACCGACGGACAGCTACGGTCGTGGGGCCTGGCCAACGTCATCGGGCGGGGCGGCGGGTCGAAGACGGCGGCGGTCATCCCCGGCCTCACGGGGGTCCAGTCGGCGTCGGCCAACGGCTACCACACCCTGGTCGTGCGCCCGGGTGGGACGGTGTCGTCCTTCGGGTGGAACGCCATCGGGCAGCTGGGCGACGGCACCATCGTCGACCGCGTGGCGCCAGTTGCGGTCAACGGGCTGACCGGCGTGACGGCTGTCGCCGCAGGCATGGGCCACAGCCTGGCCCTGGTGCCCTAGGACGCTGCTGATCAAGCCCGTCTTCGGCGCCTGACAACGGCATTTCGCACCCAAGTGCGCTGGTCAGGCGCCCGGCCGCGAAGCGGCCGATGCGATGATCAGCGGCGTCCTAGAGCTCTACGAGCCGCTCAGGGTCAGGTCGGCGACGACCAGGGTGACGCCGGCGGCGGCGCCGGGCAGCCACTCCCGGTCGTTGCCGACGGCGACCATGTTCTGCAGCATGCGCTGGAGGGTCGAGGCGATGGTGGCCTCCCGGATGGGCTCGGCCCGCTCGCCGCCCCGGACCATCAGGCCCTCCACGCCGACGGAGAAGTCGCCGCTGACCGGGTTGGTGCCCGAATGGAGCCCGCTGACCGACTGCACGAGGAGACCCTCGCCCAGCTCGGCCAGCAGCTCGTCCTGGGAGCGGGTGCCGGGGGCGAGGGCGAGGGCCCGGCTGCCGGCGCCGGGGGTGGTGCGGAACCCGCCGCGCACCGCGGCGGCGTTCGACGCGAGGCCGCAGCGGCGGCCGGTGTAGGAGTTGTGCAGGAAGCCCTGCAGGACCCCACCGTCGATGAGCACGTTGCGGCGGCTGGCGAGGCCCTCGGCGTCGAACCGGGACGCGCCGTAGGCGTCGGGCTCGGTGGGGTCGTCGACAAGGGTGAGGAACGGAACGCCCACCGACTCGCCCTCCCGCCCGGCGAACAGCGAGCGGCCCTTGATGGCGGCCTCGGCGCTGAGCCCCGACGCCAGCACCCCGAGGAACGAGGCGGTGACCTTGGGGTCGAAGACGACGGTGAGCCGCCGGGAGGCGGGCTTGCGGGCGCCGAGCATCCTGGTGGCCCGCTCGGCGGCGTCGCCCGACGCCTTGGCCAGATCCAGCTCCTGAGGCGTGCGAGCGACGGAGTAGCCGTACCCGGTCTGGGTCTCGGTGCCCTCCCCGGCCAGGGCGTCGGCCCACAGGGAGCAGACCGTGCCGCGGGACGTGACGGTGACGCCCCGGCTGGAGGCGATGGCCGACTCGTAGGACGTGTCGCCGTAGCCGGCGCTCTCCAGGCCGCGGATGCGGGGGTCGGCGGCCTTGGTGGCCCGCTCGACCTCGAGCGCCAGCTCGACCTTCTCCGACGTGGGGAACTCGGCAAGCTCGGGTCGGAAGAGGTCGAGGTCGGCGGGGGCGACGCCGTCCGGCTCGACGAGGCCGAGGAACTCGTCGGCCGAGCCGAAGGTGGCGTTGTCTCGGGCCTCGGCCAGCACCTCGGCCACGTCGGTCTCGTCCAGCGAGCCGGAGTAGGCGAAGCCCTGGCGGCCGTCGACGATCACCCGCACGCCGACGCCGGCGGTGTCGGCCGACGACAGCGATTCCACGTCGCCGGCGAAGACCTTCACCTGGGTGTGCGACGACCGGCTGACGTAGGCCTCGACCTGCTCGCCGGGCCTCGCCTGCCCGGCCACCCGCTGGGCCACTCCGGAGCAGGGCGCCGTTCTGTAGGGAATCAGGCACCTGCGGTGCCGCCGACGGTCATGGCCGCCACCCGCAGCGTCGGCTGGCCGGCCGAGACCGGCACGCCCTGGCCGTCCTTGCCGCAGGTGCCGGCCCACGTGTCGAAGTCGTTCCCGACCGCGTCGATGGCCCGCAGGACCTCGGGGCCGTTGCCGATGAGGTTGGCCGAGCGCACCGGCTCGGTGATCTCGCCGTTCTCGATCATGTAGGCCTCGGTGATGCCGAACACGAAGTCGCCGGTGGCGGTGTTGACCTGGCCGCCGCCGAGCTGCACGCAGTAGATGCCGTAGGGCGTCTGGCGGATGATCTCCTCCGGGTCGTCCTCGCCGGCCAGCACGTAGGTGTTGGTCATGCGCACCATCGGCAGATGCTGGTAGCTCTGCCGCCGCCCGTTGCCGGAGGACTGGCGCCCGTGCTTGCGGGCCCGCAGCTCGTCCCACATGTAGTCGGTGAGCTCGCCGTTCTCGATGAGGGTGTTGCGCCGGGCCGGGTGGCCCTCGTCGTCGATGGCGTACGTGCCCCACTCCCGGGCGTACGTGCCGTCGTCGACCAGGGTCACGAGCGGGCTGGCGACCTGTCGGCCGATCTGGTCCTTGAACACCGACGCGTCCCGCCCGACCAGGTCCGCCTCCAGGCCGTGGCCGCACGCCTCGTGGAACAGGACGCCGCCGGCCCCGCGCTTGAGCACGACCGGCAGGGTGCCGCTGGGTGCGGGCCTGGCTTCGAGCATCTTCAGGGCGCGGCGGGCGGCGGTGCGGGCCACCTCCTCCACGACGACGTCGTCGTAGAACTCGAACCCGACAGTTCCGCCGGGGCCCTCGTAGCCGGTCTGCATGCCGGTGTCGCCGGTGGCCACGCACGAGACCATGAACCGGGTGCGGACCTGGTCGTCGGAGCTGAGCAGTCCGTCGCTGTTGGCCACCAGGATGCGGCGACGGCCGTCGACGTAGGACGCGCTGACCTGGCGGATGGCGTCACCCTCGGACCGGGCGGCGTCGTCTGCCCGGGCCAGCAGCTCGACCTTCTCGGACTTGGGGACGTCCTGGGGCAGGACCTGCACCGGGGCCCGCTCGGGGTCCCGGCGGGTCAGCGCCACCTCCCGCACGCCACCGCCGCCACCGCGAGCGGCTGCCGACGCGGCCTCGGCCGCCGCCAGCAGACCGGGCTCGCTCAGGTCCGACGTGTGGGCGAAGCCCGTCGTGTCGCCCCGGACGACCCGGAGGCCGACGCCCAGGCTGCGCCCCGACGTCAGCTCCTCGACTTTGCCATCGTCGAAGTGGGCCGACGACGAGCGACGCTCCTCGGCGAACAGCTCGGCGAAGTCGGCACCGGTGCGAAGAGCGGCGGACAGGACGTCGGCCACCACGGATTCGTCGATCATCGGTGGATCGTACCGGTGGCCCATCCCCTACTTCGGGGTAGAGCCTCGGCATGTCCTCCCCGTGCCCGAACCCGGCTGTCCTCCTCGACGTCGACGGGACACTCGTCGACAGCGGCTACATCCACGCCCTGGCCTGGTGGCGGGCGTTCGTCGAACACGGCTGTCAGGTGCCGACGGCGTGGGTGCACGCCATGATCGGCGCCGGCTCCGACGTGCTGATGCGCGAGCTCATCGGTGAGGAGCGCGACGACGTCCAGGAGACCCGCACGCGCCACTTCGACGCCCTCAAGGAGGAGATCCGGGCGTTTGACGGTTCCGGCGACCTGATCCGGGCCATCCACGCCGCCGGGGCCAAGGCCGTCCTGGCCACGTCGTCGGAGAAGGAGAACCTGGATGCGCTGCTCGCCACGATCGACGCCGACGACGCCATCGACGGCGTCGTGACCGCCAGCGACGTCGACGAGGCCAAGCCGTGCCCCGACGTGTTCCTGGCGGCCATGGAGAAGGCGGGAGCCGATCCGACCAGCGCCATAGCCGTGGGCGACACCGTCTGGGACGTCGAGGCCGCCGCCGGAGCCGGGTTGCAGTGCGTCTGCGTCCTCACCGGCGGCATCGGCCGGCTGGAGTTGGAGGAGGCCGGTGCCGTCGCCGTCTATCGCGACGTCGCCGACCTGCTGGACCACCTCGACCAGAGCCCGCTGGCCCCGATCATCCGCCGGTCGGCGGCCTGACGGTCGGGGACACGCCGTCGAGGAATCCGGTCAGGGCCTCCGACCAGGCGTCCGGCGTCTCGGCGTGGGGCGAGTGCCGGGCGCCGGGGATCACCGTCAGGCCCGCCCCCGGGATCGTCGCCGCCATGCGCTCGCAGTCGTCACGCATGACGATGTCGTCCTCGCCGACGATGACGTGGGTGGGGACGTTGAGGGTGGCCAGCCGTTCGAGGCGGTCGGCCTGGGTGTGGAACCGGGGGGCGAGCGCCAGCCACATGGCAGGCGAGCAGGCGAGGAGCTGCTGCTCCCGAACCGCCTCCTGGCCGGAATCCAGCCCCTCGACGGCACCTTGCCGGCTCGGGTCGGCCTTCCGCCGGGCGGCCAGGGCCTGCGCCAGCCCCTCCATCCCCGCGTCCCGGACGATGGCGGCACCGAGCGCGACGAGGTCCGGGTCGACGGCGGTCACCGGCCCGTGAAAGGTGCCGGCCAGGACCAGCGCGTCGAGCCGGTGCGGCGATTCGAGGGCCACCAGCTGGGCCAGCGCCCCGCCGAAGGAGTGGCCGACGACCGCGAACCGGCCCCAGCCGAGGGCGTCGGCCACCGCCACCAGGTCGCCGGCCATGATCCCGAAGTCGTAGTCCTCCTCTGCGCCGGGGGCGTCGCTGGCCCCGTGTCCTCGCAGGTCGGGGGCCACCGCGTGCCATCCGCGCCCGGCCATGAGCGTGACGGTGGGGGCGAGGTTCTCCTTGGCGCCGGTGAACCCGTGGACCAGGAGGACACCTCGACCGCCCTCGCCCTGCTCGCACACCGCCAGTTCGAGAACGCCGAGGTCGAGCCGGCGAGTGAGCATGCGAGGGCACGATAGGACGCCGACCTGCTCACGCGGGTGCGGGGCGGAACGGGCGCCGGTTGCGTAGTCTGAGGGGATGGGGCGCCAGGGAAAGCTGCTCCTCGTCCTCCGAATCGTGGCGAGCGCCGCCATGCTCGCCGTCCTCTTCACGCGCTTCGACCTGAACGACCTGTTGACCCTGCTGCCCCGGCGCCAGCTCTCGAGCTGGTCGTGGGTCGTGGCCGGCCTCGTCGTCAGCCTGGGAGCGGTGCTGCTGGCCACGCTGCGCTGGCAGCGGGTTCTGCAGGCCATCGGCCTGCCGACCGACCTCCAGCCTCTGCTGTCGCACAACCTGGCCGGCCAGTTCGTGTCGAACTTCCTGCCCACCACCGTCGGCGGCGACGTGCTGCGCGTCACCCGGCTGTCGGCTGGCAACGGCCAACCCCCGGAATCCTTCGCCTCGGTGGTGCTCGAGCGCCTCACCGGGTTCGTGGTGCTCCCGTTCATCACCCTCGTGGCCCTCCTCGGCAACCCCTCGTTGCTCCACATGGGCACGGCCACCAGGCTGGCCCTGGCCCTGTCGCTGGGCACGCTGGCCGTGCTGGCGGTGATCCTCGTCGTGGCCGGCAACCCCCGGTTGGGCGCGCGCCTGACCGGCCGCCACGCCCGCTGGCTCAGCTTTATCAGCGCCGTGCACCTCGGCCTCGGCCAGATTCGCCGGCAGCCGGCAGAGGCGGCCAAAGTGCTGGTGACCGCCCTCGCCTACCAGCTCACGATCGTGCTGGCGGCGTGGGCCGCGGCCCACGCCCTCGGGCTCAACGTCGGGTGGTCGGCGGCCATGGCGTTCGTGCCGGTGGTGGCCATCGCCCAGGTCCTCCCCCTGTCGGTGAGTGGTCTGGGCCTGCGCGAGGGGGCGCTCGTGCTCCTGCTCGCCCCTCTCGGGGTGGCTCCGGCCCAGGCCGTGGCGCTCGGCCTGCTCCTCTACTGCATGAACCTGGTTGTGAGCCTGCTCGGCGCGCCCGCGTTCGCGGTGGGTACCCGCCCGCTGCGAGCGATGGTGTGAGCCAGCGCCCAACCGAGCCGGTCCCCGACCCAATCCCATCGGACGGCCACCGTCCGGTGAAGCTGGTCGCGGTCGAGGTCGAGGTCGACGGGGGAGAACCCACTGTCGGTGGTGAGGAATCGACAGGCACCGACCGCCCCAGGCTCGACTACGGGCTGCGGTGGTGGCGGGAGGTCCTGTACGTGGCCGCGTTCTACGCGGTCTACAGCGTCATCCGCAACACCCAGGGGTCGGCCTCGGTGTCGGAGGCCCGGGCCCTGCGCAACGCCCTGCAGATCGTCGATCTGGAGCGGATCCTGGGCATCTACCGGGAGGAGGCGATCCAGCAGGCGTTCCTGGGATGGCGCCTGTTCGTGGAGTTCTGGAACCTCTTCTACGGCACGTTCCACTTCTTCGTGACCATCTTCGCCCTCGTCCTGCTGTTCCGGCGCTTCCCCGAGCGCTACCGGCGGTGGCGCAACACGCTGGCCGCCACCACCGCCGTCGCCCTCCTCGGGTTCGCCTTCTACCCGCTCATGCCGCCCCGCCTCATGCCCGTGTCCTTCGGCTACGTCGACACCCTGCGGGTCTTCGGTAGCCCCTGGTCGTTCGACTCCGGCACGATGAGCAAGATCTCGAACCAGTACGCGGCGATGCCGAGCCTCCACTTCGCCTGGGCCCTGTGGTGCGCGTGCGTCCTCGTTCCCGCGTTCCGGTCCAGGTGGGCGAAGGTGCTGGCCGTCGCCTACCCGGCATGCACCCTGTTCGCCGTCGTGGTGACGGCCAACCACTTCGTGCTCGACGCCGTCGGCGGGGCGATCGCCCTCGGTGTCGGTGCCGCCATCGGCTTCCCGCTGGCCTCGTGGACCCAGCGTGACCGGTTTCCCCGACCCCTCCCGTCCAGCCCGGTGACATCCGGTCCTGGCCCCGCCACCGAACAGACGCCGTGAGGGTCGTCCCCACAACCATTGCCGCGCCGTCCAGCCTCGGCTGGATCGCCGGCCGGGTCGAGGCTCGGATCGAAAGCGTGCTGGCCGAGGAACTGGCGCGCTGGTCCGACGTCGACGCCGAGCTGACCGACCCGTTCGAGGCCCTGCGCGACCTGGTGCGGGCCGGTGGCAAGCGGCTGCGGCCGGCGTTCTGCTACTGGGCCTTCGTGGGGGCAGGCGGCGACCCCGAGGACCGCATGGTGGTGGACGCCGGTGCCGCCCTGGAACTGCTCCACACGTTCGCCCTTATCCACGACGACATCATGGACGGCTCTGCCACCCGCCGGGCGATGGAGACCGTCCACGTGCGCTTCGAGGCCCGCCACGCCCTGGGGGAGTGGCGGGGCGAGGGCCGCCGCTTCGGCGAGGGCGTGGGGATCCTGGTTGGCGACCTCGCCTTCGTGTACGCCGACAGGCTGCTCGCCGGCGCCCCCAAGGCGGCGGGCGAGGTGTTCACCGAGCTGCGCGTCGAGGTCAACGTCGGCCAGTACCTCGACCTGGTGGGCACCGCCCGGGGGCGGGTCGGTGAGGACGCCGCCCAGCGCATCTGCCGCTTCAAGTCGGGCAAGTACACCATCGAGCGGCCGCTGCACCTCGGCGCCGCCCTCGCCGGACGCCTGGACGAGCTTGCGGGGCCCCTGAGCGACTACGGGTTGCCGCTGGGCGAGGCCTTCCAGCTGCGCGACGACCTGCTCGGCGTGTTCGGGGACGGTGCCGTCACCGGCAAGCCGGTGGGCGAGGATCTCCGGGAGGGCAAGCCGACGGTGCTCTTCGCCCTCGCCGCCGAGGTGGTGGGCAGGGGCACCGGCCTCGACCGCTACGGCGCCGACGACCTCTCCGACGACGACATCACCGCACTGCAGGAGGTCCTCATCGAGAGCGGCGCGGTCGAGCGGATCGAGCAACGCATCGACGGCCTGGTGGCCGAGGCGGTCGTGGCCATGGACCGGGCGCCCTTGACGGCCGAGGCCAGGCGGGCGCTGAGCGACCTGGCCTACTACGTCGCCGGCCGCGACCACTGAGGGGAATCCTCGGCGCGGGCGGCGCCGCTGGGGGTGTCAGTTTGGATCATCGGTAGCGCCCCTATTTCGCTGTTGTGGGCCCGATTTGGGGCGCTACGAGCGCAATGAATCGTGTGACCGGGCTGTCAGAGCCGCGTCTGGAGGGAGTGCCCGGCCAGCTCGACCGGCACCTCGTCGATGCTGCAGGTCAGGCGGAGGCGACCGGGCCGGATCTCGGTGCCGCTCAGGCAGCTGACGAGGGGCAGCGGCGGGATGTCGACGGCCCCGAGGGTGACGCCGGCGGCGGCCACGACGAGGCTGCTCCCCTCGACCCTCGCCGCCACATCCACCAGCCGGCCGTCCAGGCGCACCCGCGCCCTGCCGCTCTCGAGCACCACCGGCACCTTGACCAGCCGGGAGATCTCGTCGGCGGAGATCTCCACCACCGCCGTGCCCTTGCCGATCGCCAGGAGGGCCACCCGGCGGTCCTGGACGAGCGCGTCGCGGTCGATGCGGACCGACTCCAGCACCACCCCCACCGACGCGAACGTGAACCCGCGGACGGTGACGTCGACGAGCGACACCTCGACTTCCGGGATCGTCCCCGACGCGAGCAGGCGGCCGACGAAGGGGAACGACGAGATGCTGGCCGAGACGGGCCCGTCGGGCCGAACCTTGGACACCACCTGCTGCCGCAGCTGGTCCTCGGCGACGCGGCGGGCGAACACGTCGGCCACGACGAGCACGGCCACGACGGCGACGACGAAGAGGAGCAGCAGTTTGCGGAACACGCTGAGGTCTACCCCGGAATCCAGGCAGATGATCGACATGGCCGGGCCTTGGCCGGCAACCTGCTGGCAGGCTGGGGCACGTGTCCTGGCTCCGAGGCGTCGCGGTCGACCGTTCCGGCGTCGACACGAATGCGTGGCCGTGGTCGTTGCCGGCCGTCGCCGCCATGGAGGGGCTCGAGTTCGCCGACGGCGTCACGTTCCTCGCCGGGGAGAACGGCTCTGGCAAGTCGACCGTGCTCGAGGCGATCGCCGTGGCGTGCGGCTGCCCGGCGGAGGGCGGGGCCGGCAACCGTGACCTGAAGGGCCCGAAACCGGGGGACTGGCTCCCGTGTCGCACCCGTCCCGTGCTCAGCGGCGTCCCGCTGGGTGGAGCGTGGTTCCTCCGGGCCGAGAGCTTCTTCGACGTCGCCACCGCCGCCGAGCAGTCGGCGAAGACGAGGAGCAACGTCCCCTTCGAGGAAGCCCAGCTCCTCGCCGACTTCGGCGGGCGGTCGCCGCACCTGCTCTCCCACGGTCAGGCCTTTCTCACCGTGTTCGACAAGCGGATGGGCGCACGAAGCCTGTGGTTCATGGACGAGCCCGAGGCGCCACTCTCGTTCCGGAGCCAGCTGGCCCTGCTCGGCATGCTCGACGACCTGGTCAAGGCCGGATCCCAGTTCGTCATCGCCACCCATTCGCCGGTGTTGCTCGCCCTGCCCGGCGCAAGGATCTACGAGCTCGGCGACGACGGCGTCGAGCGGCGCAGCTGGGAGGAGCTCGACGTCGTCCAGCAGGTGCGAGCCTTCCTCGACTCACCGGCCCGCTATTTCCGGCACCTACTCGACCCGCCGGCGTGAGGCCCGATTAGCTGCGGGGGCTGGCCACCAGCACGGGGATCTCCCGGTCGGTCTGGGTCTGGTACTCGGCGTACTGAGGGAAGGTGGCGACCGCCCGCTCCCACCACGCGGCCCGCTCGTCGCCGCTCACCTCACGGACGCCGACGTCGACCGGGGCGGGGCCGTCCTGGATCGTCACCTCCTCGGGGTTGGCCGTGAGGTTCCGGTACCAGATCGGATTGGTCGGCGCCCCGCCTTTCGAGGCGACGAGCGCGTACTCGCCGTCGTGCTCGACCCTCATCAGGGCGAACTTCCGGACCTTGCCGGTCTTGTTGCCCCGCGTCGTCACGATGATCACCGGCATCCCGGTGTCGAACAGGGTGTTGCCCCGCTGGCCTCCCGAGCTCTCGTATGCCTCGACCTGGTCCCGCACCCACTCGTACGGACTGGGCTCGTAGTCGCCTTCAAGGGCCATGGGATCGAGGGTACTGCCGTCGGGAGGTCTCAGGACAGGGCGTCGCCGCCGGCCGGCGTCGAACCCGTCGTGAGCCGCTCGACGAAGGCGATGGCGTCGTCGAGCGCCTGCTGGTCCCACCCCTGGAAGGCGGGGCGGCGGGCGGGCCCGTCGGGTGTGGCCCGGGCCTGGCGCAGGTTGGCCAGCACCTTGGCCGGTGTGTACGGCGCCGTCTGCCAGATCCAGTCGGCCTTCTCGAAGCGTCCGGGCCAGCCCTCCTCGCGTGCCGGCAGGTGGACCTTGATCACCCCGCCGAAGGGATGTTCGGCGAACAGCCGCTGCTCGGTGAGCAGGGCCTTGAGGCCGTGGGCGGTGCCCGGCCCGCTGATCCCGGCCACGACGATGGCGAAGTAGTCACCCGAGTCGTCGAAGGGGTGGGGGGCGAGGGAGAGCACTGCGAAGTCGGTGTTCTCGCCGGGCAGGCGGCCGTGGCGCTCCCCGTCGGCGGGGTCGGCGAAGCCCGGCACCCGGAACTGCTGGACGATGTTCGACTCGGTGTTCCCGCCGAGGATCCGCCGGGCCAGCTCCGTCGCCCGGGGCAGCCGGTCGTGCTGGGCCGGACCGAGCAGGCCGGCGGGGATCGAGGCGGGGTCGACGCGGCGGTCCTGGGAGTACTGGGCCCGCTCCACGAGCCGCCAGAACACGCCCAGCATGCGGTGGTCGTCGAGCTCCTCGGTGGCGCGGTAGTCGTCGTCCCAGGCCCGCCACGTCGGCTCGATGAGCGGGCGGAACAGGGCGGTGCCAGCCAGCGAGCGAGTCAGCCAGTTCACCCCGCTCGACCCGACGACCAGCAGGTGGCGCCCGGAGAAGCGCTCCCGGAGCCAGTCGTCCTTCATCAGCACGAAGAACTTGTCCGAGCAGATCGTGAGCGGCTCGGTCATGCCCTTCAGCAGGGGGAGGAACTGGAAGTCGGTGACCGCTCCGCTGCGGATGAAGAGGTCGGCCGGACTGTCCGGAGGAACTTCCCGACGGTCGGGGAAGACGGCGACGAGGGGCTGGAACCGCTCCGGGAAGTTCTCGAGCGAGCACGGGAACTGGGTGATGGCCCGGTCCGGAGCGGACACAGTTTCGGCCAGGCCGGCGGCCGCCCGCTGGAGGAGGCCGGCGTCGGTGCTCTGGCCGGCCACCACGGTCTCCACCTTGCGTTCGACCCATTTCACCAGCCACCGGGTGAGGAGCTCGAGGCGGGCGTCCTCGTCGGGCTCGTAGAGGACGGCCAACCTGGTGAGCACGTCGAGCCCCGGCACCCTGTCGTTGCGCTCGATGGCGCCGACCGTGGCCTGGCTCATGTCCAGCAGTTCGGCGACCCTGGCCTGGGACCGCCGTCCGCCCCGATTTCGCAGGCGGGCCGCCTGCACCAGCTGTCCGAGTGAGCACTCGGTCCAGGGAATCTCTACAGCAGAGTCGACATCACCAGCGTCCACGATCGTTTCAGTATGATGCGTCGGTCATGTGAATGCACAGTGACGTATTGCGCACATTTACCGGTCGGTGTAAGCCTGGGACTACCCGTGGGGAGGGGAGACCATGCGACGTGTATATCGCACTCTGACGGAGCAACCGTCCCGGTGCCAAATCGAGGCCGACCCGTGCCGATGATCTGCAGCGACGTACGTCCGCAGGTACGCCTCCGGGTCCATCCCGGCCAGTCGTTCACCTTCGGCCGGTTCTGCGAGATGAAGGCGCCGGCGATCGCCCTCGACGGTTGCGTCCAGGGCCCCTCCAAGGTGTCGGCCGCCGGGCCGCACGCGTCGTTCAACCACCACGAGGGCGTCGACCGCCTCTCCACCCGGGCGACCTGCGAGCAGGTGCTGCTGTCGGTGTCCCAGGGGCTGTGGGGTCAGATGCAGCCCGAGGGCGAGCCCGAGGCCGACGTCCACGTCAACGACGCCGACCCCGACGTCTGCACCGCCGTGTGGGTGCTCCACCACCCGGAGCTCGCCGACCACCCCGCCGTCCAGCGGCTGGTGGCGGCCGAGGGCATCCTCGACACCACCGGCGCCTACTGGTGCCCGGCGTGGGTGGACGAGAAGCTGCTGGCCGAGCTGGCCTGGGTCTTCGAGCCCTACCACGTCGCCCGGGACGCGGGCCTGCCCGGCGACGCCGACGGCCTACGGCGGCTGATCGGCGACGTGTCGGAGCGGATCAGCGCGTTCGTCGAGGGCAGGGGGGAGAGCCGGCCGGCCTGGGGCGAGTTCCACGTCGTGGCCAAGCTGGGCTCGGTGGCGGCGATCGTGGAGAGTGGGCCCTACGCCCGCATGGCGGTCGGGCGGGCCGGTATCCAGGCGGTGGTGGCCGAGCGGGAGTCGGCCGGGCGACGGGTGGTCACCCTGGCCAAGGCGTCGCCGTTCGTGCCGGTCGACCTGGTCGACGCCTACCGCTGCCTCAACGAGATCGAGGCCTGTCCCACCGACGACCAGTGGGGCGGCAGCGACCTGATCGGCGGGTCGCCGCGGGGCAAGGGCACCCTGCTGTCTCTCGACGCCATCCTGGAGGTCGTCGCCGGCAGCTGAGCGGCCGCAGCCTGGCCAAAGTACGGTTCGGCTCTGTGGAGCCGGTCGTCTCCAACTTCGACGTGCTCGCCCGCATCGGGCTGGCCCTGCTGCTCGGCGGGATGGTCGGGCTCGACCGGGAGCTTTCCCACCAGGCGGCGGGGCTGCGGACCCATATCTCAGTGGCTGTCGGCGCCGCCCTGTTCGGCGTGATCTCGGTGCACGGGTTCGACGCCTACATACAGCCCCGGGCCGACAGCAACTACCAGGTGGACGTCACCCGCGTGGCGTCGCAGGTCGTCGTCGGCATCGGCTTCCTGGGCGCCGGCGCCATCCTCAAGGAGGGGGCGACGGTGCGGGGCCTCACCACCTCCGCCAGCCTGTGGGTCACTGCCGCGGTGGGGTTGGCGGCGGGCATCGGGAGCCTCGTCGCGGCCGCCATCACCACCGCCGCCCTCCTCCTCAGCCTCGAAGGGCTGCGCATTCCCCGCCGGTGGATGCGCCGGCGGCTGGGCGGCGACCGGGCCAAGGTGGTCATCGAGCTGGCTGCCGGGGCCGACGCCGGGGAGGTGGTGCGGGCGCTCGTCGCGCTGCCGCTGGCCCTCCAGAGGATGAAGATGAGCTCTTCGGACGACGGCGTGGCGATCGAGGCCGAGGTGGTGCCGTCGGCGGGTGTCGAGGTGTCGGAGCTGCTCGCCGCCATCGCGCAGCGACCCGACGTCCGCAGCGTCGAGCTCTCGTAGCTCGCTTCGCTAGCGGAGCGCCTCCAGCTCGGCCACGACCGCCGCCGGCAGCGGCTTGCGGGCCTCCCGCCACGTCACGCCGCTGACCCGAGCCATGCGCGGCCGCAGGAAGCCCGCCACCGCCACAGGGTTCTTCTTGGCGAGGTCCCGCAGGACCCACCCGATCGCCTTGCGGACGAAGAACTCCCGCTCGTCCAGCAGCCGGTCGGCCACGCCCGCCAGCACCGAGAAGGGCACGACGCCGGCCCGCACCGGGTGTGACAGGCACAGCATGGCCAACCGCCGGACCCAGAACGACGTGTCCTCGACCCACCCGTCGACTGCGGTCACCGCGGCGGGATGGACGGTGAGCATGGTGCCGGCGACGCTGTAGGCCAGCGGGTCGACGAGCGCCCACGTGCCGGCGTCGCCCACCATGGCCTCGATCCTCACCAGCACCTCCGGCCCGAGGTGCTTCGCCCTCGCCCTCAGCAGCTCGGTCGCCCCCCACCTGTGCTCGAACACGTCGACTGCCACAGCCGGTCGACGACGGCGAGGACGGTGGCGACGTCCGGTTGCGCCCGGCGCAGCCAGCCCGTGAACACGGGGCGGCCGTCGGGTGTCGCCACACCGAGGAACTCGTAGTCGCTCTTCAGGTAGGCCTTGGCGCCCACTGCTCGCTCGGGGGTCCCGAGCGGCACCAGGGCCTCGGTGATCTCCGCCACTGCCTGTTCCACGGGGTCCACGATCCAGCAAGGTAGAGGCCGCCGCCGCAGGATGCCGGGGTAGGTTCTGGCCGTGCGCGTCGTCGTCGTGGGGGCCGGCCTGGGCGGCCTCTCGGCTGCCTGCCACCTGGCCGGCCGGGGCCACGACGTGCAAGTCCTGGAGCGGGGCGACGTCCCCGGCGGGCGGGCCGGCCTGCTCGAGGCCGACGGCTACCGGTTCGACACCGGCCCCAGCGTGCTGACCATGACCGGCATCCTGGCCGACACCTTCGCCGCCGCGGGGGCCGACATGGACAAGCACCTCCGGCTCCTCCCGGTGGACCCCATGTACCGGGCGTGCTTCGCCGACGGCACCGAGCTCCGGGTCTGGCACGGGCGGGAGGCCATGACGGCGGAGATCCGCGATTTCGCGGGGCCGACCGAGGCCGCCGCTTTCGGACGGTTCTGCGACTGGCTCACCGACCTCTACCGCCTCGAGCTGCCCAACTTCATCGACCGCAACTTCGACTCGCCCCTCGACCTGGCCTGGCCACCGCGGCCGATCGCCGCCGTCGCGCGGATGGGCGGCTTCCGCAAGCTGTCCAAGGTCGTGGGGTCGTATTTCACCGACCCCCGGCTGCAGAAGATCTTCTCCTTCCAGTCGATGTACGCGGGCCTGTCGCCGTTCGAGGCCCTGGCTCTGTACTGCGTGATCACCTACATGGACACCGTCGAGGGCGTCTACTTCCCCGAGGGCGGCATGCACGCCATCGCCCGGGAGCTTGCGGTGGCGGCCGAGAAGGCGGGGGCGTCGTTCCGCTACCGCTCGACTGTCGTGGGACTTGTGCGCCCGGGCGGCGCCGGCGGCCGGGTCACGGGCGTCCGGCTGGCCGACGGGGAGGTCGCGCACGCCGACGCGGTTGTCCTCAACCCCGACCTGCCCGTCGCCTACGAGGAGCTGCTGCCCGACGTCCGCCCGCCGCGGGCCGCCCGAAAGGGCCGCTACTCGCCGTCGTGCGCGGTGTGGCTGGCCGGGGTCAAGGGATCGATGCCCGAAGGTTCGGCCCACCACAACATCCACTTCGGCGGGCTGTGGGAGGAGGCGTTCGAGGCGGTCATGAGCCGGGGCGTGCGCATGCCCGACCCCTCCATCCTGGTGACCAGCCCGAGCGTGTCCGACCCCACCCTGGCGCCGGTCGGGTGCAGCTCCCTGTACGTGCTGGAGCCGATGCCCAACCTCGAGGGTCGCATCGACTGGGCCACGGACCGCGACGAGATCAGGGACGACCTGGTACAGCGGGTGTCCGCCCTCGGCTACCCGGTCCACGACGTCGAGTTCGAGCGCTTCACCGACCCCTCCGACTGGGAGCGGATGGGCATGTCCCGGGGCACGCCGTTCGCCCTGGCCCACACGTTCCTGCAGACCGGGCCGTTCCGTCCCAACAACGTGAACGCCAAGGCGCCCGGCGTGGTGTTCGTCGGATCCGGCACGGTGCCGGGCGTGGGCGTGCCGATCGTGCTCCTGTCGGGACGGCTGGCGGCCGACCGGGTCGAGCAGGTCCCCCCTGGCGCCGGCCGGTGATCACCCTCGACGAGTCCTACGAGCGGTGCCGGCAGCTCAACCGTCGCCACGGCACCACCTACTACTGGTCGACCCACCTGCTCCCGAAGGTCAAGCGCCACCACGTCCACGCCCTGTACGGCTTCTGCCGGTACGCCGACGACATCGTCGACGACCTCGGCTCGACGGCCACCGTCGAGGAGCGTCAGCGGGCCATGGCCGACTTCGGGGACCGCTTCTTCGCCGACCTGGAGCGGGGCCGGTCGGACGACCCTGTGCTGAAGGCGGTGGTCCACACCGTCAGGGCCTTCGACATCGACCCCGACTGCTTCCGCCGGTTCATGCGGTCGATGACGATGGACTTCACCGTCTTCAGCTACGAGACGTTCGACGACCTGCTCGGCTACATGGACGGGTCGGCCGCCGTCATCGGCGAGATGATGGTGCCCATCCTCGAACCCCTCCAGCCGGAGGCGTTCGTGCACGCCCGAGAGCTGGGCAACGCCTTCCAGCTGTCCAACTTCCTGCGCGACGTGAACGAGGACCTCGACCGGGGCCGCGTCTACATCCCCCAGGAGGACCTGAGGAAGTTCGGGGCCGACCCGTGGGCCCGGGAGGTCACGCCCGCCTGGCGCGACGTCATGGCCTTCGAGATCGCCCGCAACCGCGAGATCTACGTGTCGGCCGACCTGGGCATCCCCATGCTCCCGCCGTCGTCGGCCCGCTGCATCCGTGGCGCCCGGAAGCTGTACTCCGGCATCCTCGACGAGATCGAGGCCGCGGACTACGACGTGTTCTCCTCCCGGGTGCGGGTACCTACCTGGAAGAAGCTGGCGGTGGCCTTCGGGGTGCTCCGCCCCGGGAGGCACCGCATGGGAGGCTGCTGATCGCATGGTGCAGACGTCGGCCCGGCGCCACCTGCTGGGCCTCGCCATCGTGGTCGTGCTGGGGCTGGGTCTGTTCCTGCTGGCCGGCACCCTGTGGGAGGGCTCGATCGACCGTGACCAGGCGGTCGAGCGGTTCCGCCGCGCCGGGCCGGCGGCGGCCGAGGTGGTCGACGGCCTCCCCGAGCCCGGGGTCTACGCCTACCGAACCAGGGGAGGCGAGCGGGTGTCGTTCTTCGACTACGAGCGCCCGTACAGCTCCACCACCTACCGCATCGTCACCCGGCAGGGGTGTGGGGTGCGGGAGGAGCAGAACTTCCTGGTCCAGCACGTCGAGTACTACGACCGCTGCGGCCCCCGGCTGGCGTCCTACGGCACCGACATCGCCTACTGGTGGACCCACGGCACCCAGGACTTCACCTGCACGGGAGGGTCGTTCGACGCCTCCGACGTCCCCACCCAGGGCCAGGTCGAATGGGAGTGCCGCGACGAGGACACCGTCGCCCGCCAGATCACCGCCTACCTGGGCGACGAACGGGTCTACGTCGGCGGGGAGCCGGTCGACGCCCGCCACGTCCGCTGGACCACGATCTTCGAGGGCGCCACCAAGGGCGCGGCGGTGGTGGAGGACTGGTTCGCCGTGGACACCGGCCTGGTGCTCAAGGAGACTCGCAACATCGGGCTCCGGGTCGGCTCGCCGTTCGTCGGCGACATCTCGTACATCGACGTGTCGGACTACGCGCTCGTGTCGACCACGCCAGCCCGGTGACTGGCGTGCCTGGTGTGCCTGGTGTGCCTGGTGTGGCTGGTGTGGCCGATGTGGGCATCGGGGGAGGGGGGTTCACGATGGCCTCGGAGGAACGGCCGGCCCGGACGTTGCCGGGAGCGTCGGTGGTGGTGGCCGCCGTGGTGGTCGTGGTGGTCTGCCTGGGTCTGTTCGGCACGGCCCACCCCGCGCTCGTCGCCTTGGCGGTCGTGCTGCTGGGGCTGACCTTTTTGGCCGTGGTCGGCCTGATCGTCGTCCCGCCCAACCAGTCGCGCGTCCTCGTGTTCTTCGGTCGGTACATCGGGACGGTGCGGGACTCCGGGTTCTGGTGGGTCAACCCGCTGACGGTCCGCCAGAAGGTGTCACTCAAGATCCGGAACTTCGAGAGCGACATCCTCAAGGTCAACGACGCCGCCGGGAACCCGGTCGAGATCGCCGCCGTCATCACCTGGCGGGTGGTCGACACGGCCCGGGCCGTCTTCGACGTCGAGGACTACGAGGCCTTCGTCCGCATCCAGTCGGAGAGCTCGGTGCGCCACGTGGCCAGCCGGTACCCGTACGACGCCTACGAGGAGGGTGTCCACTCGCTGCAGGGCAACACCGAGGAGGTGGCCGAGACCCTCCAGGCCGAGCTGCAGGCCCGGCTGGCCGACGCCGGCCTGTCGGTGCTGGACACCCGCCTGCGCCGCCTGGCCTACGCCCCCGAGATCGCCGGGGAGATGCTGCGGCGCCAGCAGGCCAACGCCGTCGTCGCCGCCCGGCACCGGATCGTCGAGGGGGCGGTCGGCATGGTCGAGATGGCGTTGCGCAGATTGAGCGAGGATGGGATCGTCTCGCTGGACGAGGATCGGAAGGCGGCGTTGGTGGCCAACCTCATGGTCGTTCTTGTGAGCGACAGGGGAACCCAGCCCGTCGTGAGCGCGGGGAGCTGAGGCCAGTGGGGGGGTCGCCGATGCGGGGGTCGCCGGTGGTGCGGCTGGGGCACCGGCGGGTGCTCGCCGTAGTCGTGCTGTCGCTGGTTCTGTTGGCCGGCTGCGGCTCGGGGGCCGACCCGCCGTCGCCCCACATCGCGCCGTTGGCCCGCCTCGGCCGGTGGAACAGCACCACCTTCGTTCCCATCACCGCGGGAGGCGTCACCGGTGGACACCTCTACGTCCTGGTTCACGGATGGGGCCCCGGGTACCGGGAGGCAGTCGACAACTATCCGGGACCCGGGCCGCTGCTGGCCTGGGACCCAACAGCGGTCGACGACGACGGTGAGCCGTACACCCAGTCGTGGATGGCGCCGATGGCGGCGGCCCTGGCCACGCTCGATCCCGACGCGATGGTGCTGGCGTTCAGCTGGCTCGACCAGTCGGCCACCAGCGACACGCCGTTCGCGGCCCGGATCTCGGAGTCGCGCACGGTGCCGAACGGCGAGCGGCTGGGTGTGGCGTTGAACCAGGCCGTCGACCCCGGTTTTGCAGAGCGGGGAGGGATGGTGCACATCCTCGGGCACAGCCACGGCGCCAAGGTCGCCACCATCGGCGCCCTCTCGTTGCCGGCTGCGCCCGCCCAGCTCAGCCTGTTCGACTCGCCGGACGAGATCATCACGGCGCTCGGCTTCGCCAGCAACGACCTGGTGCCGTACCTGCGGCAGATGCAGATCGGCCGGGCGCCGGGCCGGACCTTCGTCGACAACTACTTCTCCGAGTTCGGCCGGGCCTACGGCAACGAGCCGGGGCTGGAGGCCATCGTCGACGTCTCGCTGCCGCCCGACCAGTTCGAGCGGTGGGACTTCCAGGACCGCCACGACTACCCGCCGCGGTGGTACGCGGCGGCGGCCGAGCAGCCGGCTGCCGGCGTCGGGCCGATGTGGTCGCCCCTGCTGGGCACCGTCTACCAGGGGCTCGGGCCGTACTACGTGCAGCAGTTCCCGGCCGACGTCGCCCAACAGCTGGTCCTCGAACCGGGCACCCGGCCGCCGCCGCCCAGCGCCCGGACGTTCCTCGACCACTGGTGGCGCCAGGTCCTCGCCGCCTCGCTCGTGATCGTCATGTTCCTCATGATGCTCGTGGTCGCCCGAGTCCGCCGCCGTCGCCGGCCCCACGCCTGGCGGCGCCGGGCGTCGTCATCGCCATAGTCAGCCGCTGTCGAGAGTGCAAAAAGGTCGCTATGTGCGACTTTCTTGCACTCTCAACTCGGGAGCGACGTGACGCTGCGCTGATCAGCCCGCAGCTCGGAAGCTTTCGTAGCGTTCCGCCAGGGACTCGGCGTCCGGGTGCTGGCTCCTCTTGGCAGGAATGACGAGCAGCCGGCGGCCGTGGAGGTCTTGCAGGCCGTGGCGCAACATCGGTCCGTCGATCTCGTCGAGGACGTCGTGTCGGATCTCGACGACGTAGTCCGGCCGGATCCCGACGATCTGGCGGTCGAACGCGGCGTGGTGGAGCTTGCACATAGCCAGCCCGTTGGTGACGACGGGCTCACCTCGGGGATGTGTGTCGGAGAGGATGTGGGCTGCGTCGAGCAGCTCGATGTGGTGGAGCCGGCAGACCGTGCAGGAGTCCCGGTAGGCGCGGAGCACCCGCTGTCGGAACGCGAGCTGATGGAGGCGGTGTCGCGCCAGCCGAGTCACATACCGACGCCTGGCTTCGTCGACAACGTCGACGGTCAGATCCGGGCGTAGGGCTTGGGGATCGTCCATCGCCACGGTGAACGTAAGCGTGGACGGGTCGTCCCCGACGATGAACACCGGCCACTCGGGTCGGTACCACCCGGGTACGGTGCCGAACAGGTACACCAGCGGGACCTGGTGGGCCATGGCCAGTCGAAGTCCGACGTTTTCGTGATGACGAGGGTCAGTGCCGCGATAGCGGTAGCGCAGGAGGCCGTCAGGCCCCACCTCGTCCTCGTAGGGCCTGTCGCGGCCCTCGACGACCGGCACCGTCGTGATGCTGAGCGGAGCCCCCGGGAGCACTGCCGGCTTGAAGATGCCCTGCGGTCCCATGAGCGGCACCCGGTGGCCCTTCCACCCGAAGCCCTGCCGCAGCACCGTGATCGGCAGCACGTCTCCCCGGAGCTCCATCTGGCCGGCGAGCCAGTCGAATGCGGCGAGGCGCACGAGGCGATCGCGCTCCTCCATGCTCACTCCCCGGGTCTACCTCAGGTTTCGGATCGGATGCCGGTGAGAGTGCAAAAGACCTCCTATATGAGGGTCTTTTGCACACTCAACTCCTGAGCGACCTGCCTTTCCACCTCACCGGGCGGCCGGTGCGGCGGCGCCAGACGCTCTCGACGTGTATGGCGGCCAGCACGACCCGGGCCAGGGGGGCGAGAAGGCCATAGAGGGGGTTCTGACCGGCCGCCGCCCGGCCGGCGGCGCTGACGACCAGGACGGCCCACGGGCGGCGTGACGCGAGGGGAGCCAGCAGCCAGGCCAGGCGCCCCGTCGTGGCCGCCGGCCCCGGGTAGAGAGCGGCCTGGTTCTTGACCAGGCCGGCCCGGATCCCGGCGAGGTCGCGGTACATCCTGGCCCGCATGAGCTTCGGGGCCAGCCGGGGATCGTGGCCGGTGAGGGCGCGGGCCAGGTCGCGGTCGTCGACGACCGACCCCCGCACCGCCGGGTGGCCGTGGCCGCCCACGGCTTCGTAGTGGTCACGGCGGACGAGGAAGCACTGCCCGCTGGCGAAGTCCCGCGGCAGTCCCTCCTGGGCGAGCGCCAGGCCCAGCTCGGGCAGCAGCAACCGCTCCCAGAACGTCCGGCACTCCAGGCCACCGGCGATGCTGGTCGAGGTCGACCGGGTGGATGCGGCCATGGTCGCGAGCGCCGAAGGGTGCAGCCTCACGTCGGCGTCGACGAACGCCAGCCACTCGGTCCGGGCGCCGGACGCTCCCGCCGCGCAGGCCCGGGGCTTGCCGAGCCAACCGGGCGGCGGGTCGCCGGAGAGCGGGACGACCTGGGCGCCGGCCCCCGATGCTGCCCCCGCCGTCCCATCCGACGAGCCGTCGTCCACGACGACCACCTCGGTGGCCTGCCCGACCACCGACGCCACGCACATGGCCACCGTCGCCGCCTCGTCCCGGGCCGGTATCACCACCCGCACGTCGATCGGAGGGGCGGCCGGCTGCGGTGACAGGAAGCGGCGGGCGGCCAGGCTCATGCGCGCCAATCCGGCGAGGCTGGCGGCCGTAGCGACGCTCGGTCGCCCCACAACCGGCACCTATCGAGTGAACTGAGGCCCGATGGACGGCAAGCCGGGCGACGAGCACCTCAGGGACTGGGCCGACCTGCACCAGACCACGCCGCCGGCCGGCTTCGTGGGCGGCTGGCTGAGGGCCATGGCCGCCATCGCCCGACCCGTAGCCAAAGCAGGCGTCTCGCCCAACGCCGTCACCGTCGCCGCCTGTGTGGTGGGTGTCGCCACCTTCCCTCTGGCCATGATCGACGGCTGGGTCGGACCGGCCGCCGCCTGCCTGGCGGTGATCGTCTCCGGCCTGCTCGACGCCCTGGACGGGGCGGTGGCAGTGCAGTCCGGCCGGACGACGTCGGTCGGGTTCCTGCTCGATTCCGCCCTCGACCGGCTGTCCGACGCCGCCCTGCCCGCCGCCCTCGCCGTCGTGGCCGGCTCGACCACCACCGCGGTCACCCTCGCAGTGGCCTCGGTGGCCGCCACGTGGTGGCTGGAGTACGTCCGGGCGCGGGGCTCCCTGGCGGCCCGAACCCGCCACCAGGACCACCAGGCCGACCACCAAGTCGTCACGCCAGGCGAGCGGCCCACCAGGATGATCCTCGCCGGCGTGGGCCTGGGCGTCCCTCCCCTCGCCCTTGCCGCCCTGTGGGGGCAGGTGGTCATCGTGGGCGCCTCGGCGGTGTTCCTGCTGGTGTGGTCGCTTCGCCGGTTGTCGAGGCTCGACCGCGACCGGCCCGGACCCACAACATGATCGTCAGCGTCACCAGGGCCCAGCCGAAGAGGTAGTCCTCGACCGGGACGTCGAACGGCGCCCGCCAGCCGGTGAACTTGTCGGGCGCGTAGATGACGATCGGCGCCGACAGCTTGGTCAGCCAGCCGTCCACCAGGATTTGGAAGAACACGACGATGGCGTA
This sequence comes from uncultured Acidimicrobiia bacterium, assembly GCA_963825765.1. GTDB lineage: Bacteria > Actinomycetota > Acidimicrobiia > Acidimicrobiales > AC-14 > CAWGUU01. Next base: position 75,649 of record CAWGUU010000003.1, on the reverse strand, counting down.
GGCGATCCAGTACGTCGCAGTGGCGAAGATCCCGGTCTTCAGCCAGGCGAGCTCGAGCACGACGACCGCGACGACGCCGCCGAGCGCCGCCCACGTGTACTCCACGTCAGGACTGCCGTAGGAGGCGTTTGAACTGAGCGACGACCTGGTCGCGCTCGGTCAGCAGGCGGCGGACGGCCTCGTACGTGAGCAGGCCGCAGATCGGGATGACGACGAAGAACGCCAGCTCCTCGATCGGAAGGTTGCCGAGGCCCCAGCCGGTGACGTAGTCGGGGTTGTAGTGCCAGTGCTTCCGGGCGATGGCCACGGCGTCCCAGACGACGAACACCACGAGCGGACCGATCAACGCAGTCAACAGCCGCCCGGGCTGGCGCCACACCCGGGCGCCGAGGAGGAGCTCCAGGGGCAGGGTGATGGCCAGGCAGCCGGCCATCAGAATCAGGTACTGGAAGTTGTCGAGGTCCACCGGCGGGCCACGCTAGTGGCGGCCGACCACCGGCTGACTACCGGCAGGGATCCGCAGGGGGATACGGTCGCGGCTGCAAATGCTCCTCGAGACCCTCGCCAGCGTCGACGACCTCCGCCGCCTCGAACCCGAGCAGCTCGACGAACTGGCGGCCGAGATCCGGCGGTTCATCGTGCAGTCGGTGTCGGTGTCGGGTGGTCACCTCGGTTCCAACCTGGGGGTGGTGGAGCTCACCATCGCCCTGCACCGGGTGTTCGACTCGCCCCGCGACATCATCCTCTGGGACACGGGTCACCAGGCGTACGTGCACAAGATCCTCACCGGTCGCCACGACCGCTTCACGACCTTGCGCCAGGCCGGCGGGCTGTCGGGCTATCCGAGCAGGGCCGAGTCGGAGCACGACTGGGTCGAGAACAGCCACGCCTCCACGATCCTCAGCTACGCCCACGGCCTGGCCAGCGCCATCGAGCTGCGCAAGGAGGACGACAGGCGGGTGGTGGCGGTCATCGGGGACGGCTCCATGACCGGCGGCATGGCCTACGAGGCCCTCAACAACATCGGTCACAGCGGGCGCAAGGTCCTCATCGTCCTCAACGACAACGGGCGTTCCTACGCCCCCACCGTCTCCCGATTGGGGGGAGGGTTGGCCCGGCTGCGCCTGAACCCGTCCTACGTGCGGAACATGAACCGTTTGCAGCAGCTGGTGCGACGGGTGCCGATGATCGGCCAGCAGCTGGAGATGGGCATGAGCGGCGTTCGAGCCGCCTTCCGCGAGGTGCTGGCGCCCGACGCCTTCTTCGAGGCCCTCGGGGTTCGCTACGTGGGGCCAATCGAAGGCCACGACCTGCCCCTGCTGGAGGAGGTCCTGGGCCGGGCCGCCGAGTTCGACGAGCCCATCATCGTCCACGTCGTGACCCAGAAGGGCAGGGGCTACAAGCCGGCCGAGGACGACGACGAGAAGTGCCTCCACGACGCCCCGATCTTCGACCCCGCCACCGGGCCGCCGGCCTGGATCCCGGTCGGCTACACCCAGGCCTTCGCCGACGCCATCGTGGAGGCGGGCGACCTCGACCCCCGCATCGTCACCATCAGCGCGGCGATGTCGGGCCCGACGGGGCTCATCCCGTTCCAGACCCGCCACCCCGACCGCTTCATCGACGTCGGGATCGCCGAGCAGCACGCCGTCACCGCCGCCGCCGGCCTGGCCATGGGCGGTATGAGGCCGGTGGTGGCCATCTACTCCACGTTCCTGAGCAGGGCGTTCGACCAGGTCAACCTCGACGTCGGCCTCCACCGCCTGCCGGTGGTGTTCGCCGTCGATCGGGCCGGCATCACCGGAGACGACGGCCCGTCCCACCACGGGATCCTCGACCTGGCCCTGCTCACCAAGGTGCCGGGCATGACGGTGTTCGCCCCCTCGTCGGCCCAGGAGCTCGAGGTGATGCTCAAGGAGGCCCTGTCCATCTCCGACGGCCCCTCGGCGGTGCGGTACCCGAAGGGCGCAGCCAGGCAGTCGCCTCCCGACGAGGTGGGGTCGGGCTTCACCGGGCGGTTGGTGCGCCGCGTGGCCCTGCTCTCATTCGTCGGCGCGCTGGCGTTCGCCGCCACCGCGTTCGCCGAGACGATCGTCGGCACCGGCGCCGCCGAGCGGCTCACCGGGACCGAACAGGCCGATGTGATCAACGGCCTCGGCGGCCGCGACGAGATCCGCGGCCTCGGCGGCGACGACATCCTGACCGGCGACACCGGCCCGGACGCGATCGAAGGCGGCGCCGGCAACGACAGCATGGACGGCGGCTCGGGCGACGACCGCCTGCAGGGCGACGACGGCAACGACAAGGGCGTCGGCGGCTTCGGCCACGACACGCTGCTCGGTGGCCCGGGCGACGACGTGCTCGAAGGCAGCGAGGCGCCCGACATCGTCAACGGCGGCGACGGCAACGACACGCTGCGGGGCGGCAGCGGCGGCGACGACATCAACGGCGGCAACGGCAACGACATCATCCACTCCGACACCGGGCCCGACCGCATCGACGCCGGCCCCGGCGACGACCAGATCCACCTCAACTCCGACCCGCCGAGCGCGATCCGCAGCATCTCCTGCGGCGAGGGCAACGACACCGTCTACAACACGCCCAAGCCGAAGGGCCGCACGAACCGCAACCTGCTCGCCGCGCAGCCGGACTGCGAGACCGTGATCGACCTGGCCGCCGAGCGCGACCCGAGCCGCGGCATCACCTGGTCGCGGCAACGGCACCAAGCACGGCACCGAGCGCAACGACCGCCTCAACGGCGCAGCCGGCTCGAACAAGCTCTACGGCAACGGCGGCGACGACATCCTCTGGGGCGACGCCGCGCCACGACAGCGGCGGTGCCGCGCGCCCGCGCCAGAAGGACTTCATCGAGCGGCGGCTTCGGCGACGACACGATCTACGCCGGCCGCGGCATCAACACCGTGATGGGCGGCGACGGCAACGACTTCCTGCAGGGCAACGGCGTCTCGAGCCGGATCTTCGGCGGCAACGGCGCCGACAACATCCGCGTCGCCGGCAAGCGCACGGTGATCGACGCCGGCGCCGGCGACGACACGGTCTACGCGATCACCGCCAGCGGCAGCGCGACCGTCAAGTGCGGCCCGGGCAACGACACCGTGATCGTCTCCCGCTTCAAGGGCAACGCGCAAGCGCGTCAAGGTCGCCGGCGGACTGCGAGAAGCAAGACAGAAGGGCTAGGCGCGACGCGGTCAGGCGAGGAACGCCCCGGCGCGGCGCCAGCCGAGCCACGCCGGGGCCATCGCCACGAAGCGCGCGGTGATCGCGCACAGCGTCCACGCCGGCGCCGAGGCCAGCGGCAGGCAGAACCGCGGGTGGCCAGACAGCACCGCGACGCGAGCAGCGACCACCAGCGCCGCGATCACCAGGCCCGCGCCGGCGACGAGCGCGCGCGGGACCTCGTCGCTGCGGCGGCGTCGCCGACCAGCCGGTCGACGCGCTCGGGCGCGATCCCGCCGCGGCGTCGAACGCCAGCAGCGCCGCGGCCAGCGGCGCCGCGCCGCGCCGGCGCACGGCGGCCGCGTCCGCCGCCAGCTCGGCCAGCGCCTGCTCGCGGCGCGGCAGCGCGGGCAGCGAGTAGGCGTCGCCGATCGCGCGCGCGACCAGGATCCGCAGCGGGTCGCGGCGGCCGGCGTGATGGCCCTCGTGCGCGACGACCGCGGCCAGCTCGTCCTCGCCGAGCCGCTCGAGCGCGCCCGTCGGAGACGTACACGCGCGGGCGCAGCAGCCCGGCGCAGAACGCCAGCGGCCGCGCGCCCGGCACGATCGCGACGCGCCGGTCCGCCGATCTCGCGCGCGCTCGAGCACCGGCATCCGCGCCGCGACGCCGGCGATGCGCGGCCACGCCCGCGCGAGACGAGCGCAGCGCCCGTGCCAGCGCGAAGAGGTCGAACAGCGCGAGCGACAGCAGCAGCAGCCCGCGCGCGTGGAACTCGCCGCGCGGCAGCCCTGCGACGCGCGTGCGGCGAGCACGTCGCCGTGGAAGCGCACGGCGTCGAGCACGAACAGCAGCGCGAGCAGGAACGCGGTGGCGCCGAACGCGGCGACCGCGAACTCGGCGCGTCGCAGGCCGCGCGCGTCAGTCACCGCGCGGCGAGCCGCGGAGCTTCTCCAGCCGCTCCGGGTCGAGCCCGCCGATGTGGCGGGCGAAGTGCGCGAGCGCGAGGTCGCCGAAGTCCTCGACGAGCGCCGCGACCTCGGCCTCGGCGCGCGCCTGCAGGTACGCGTCGCGCGCGATCGCGGGCGCGTAGACGTCGAGCCGCCCGGCGCGGCGGCGGACCAGCAGGCCCTTGCCGTCGAGCCGGGTCATCACCGTCAGCAGCGTCGTGTACGCGCGGATCTTGCTCGCCGCGCGCGTTGAGCGCCTCCTGCACGTCGCGCACGGTGGCTTCAGAGCGCGCCCACAGCTCCTCCATGACCTCGGATTCCAGCGCGTGCAGGACGGGCGGTGCGGAGCGGTCACGAAAGGCGACTCTATGGCTGACAGGCGGATGGAGCCTCGCGCGCGTCCGGTCCACTGCGCACGGGTCGGCCAGACTCGAGTGCCTAGAGGCGGAAGGTGCGCCGTGCCGTGTAGCGCTTGCCGCCCTGCGTGACCGACCAGGTGGCCGGTGTAGTTGCCGGCCTTCATGCCGCGCAGCGCGCCGCCCTTGAGGTAGACGACCTGGCCGGGCACGACGCCGACCTGCGGGATCGTTCGCGTTGCGCGCCGTCGGGCCGGTGATCTTGACCGTGCCGCCGACCGGGTCCAGCGTGTTGCCGATGTTGCGGACCGCGAGGATCAGCGAGCGGTTGTTGCCGCGGCCGACGCACGTCGGTGGCGCCGAGCGCAGGTTCGGCCGCTTGCGCGCCGGGTTCAGGCGCAGGCGCCCGACGAGGTCCCACTGCGGGATGATGCCGTTGCGGCGCCTTCGGCCGCTTGCTGCTTGGCGAAGACCTGGATGCCGCCGTAGAGCGAGCCGGCGGCGGTCATCCGGCGCATGTTCAGCTGCACGCTGCGCGAGCCCGGCGTGAGGTTGAACGTCTGCGGGCTGGCCCGCACGTACGGCGACAGGCTCGCGCGCTTGTTGAGCCGCGACCGCGCCGGTGGCGCGGTTCTGGATCCACGGGCGCACGGTGACCGTGACCCGCAGCGTGTCCTTGGTGGTGTTCTTGACCGTGAACGTGCCGACGTTGCCGCGCTTGGCGGTCCGCTCGACGATCGCGGGCGTGATCGAGACGCCGCCCTGCTGGGCGGCCTGCGGCCCGCGGCGCCGAGTCGTCCGCCCGAGCGATCACACCGCCGGTCGCGGTCCCCGCGACGGCAAGGCCGAGAGCGCCGGCGACAAGCCGACTCCTAACGAGCTTCACTTCGGGTATCTCCTTGGTTCTCTATCTCGGTGAGTCGGGAGCGCCGCTACGGCGTCTCCGTGGAAAGCGTGACCAGCACGACCTTGCGGTAGTTGCCGGTGGCCTTGCCCTTGACCTTCTGGCGCAGCTTGACCGTCGTCTTCGTGCGCGTCGCCGGCTCGGTCCACCGCGTCAGCAGCGGGTCGACCGAGCTGTCGAGCGGCTGGAACGCCGCCTTGCCGACGCGGGCCTCCAGCGGCAGCGGCAGGCGCTTGGAGCCGACTCGAGATGTGCCCGAGCTTCGAGCCGCTCGCGGCGTCGCCGTCGGCGAGCGTGAGCAGCGTCGGCGCGTCGGTCGTGGTGACCGCGGCGTCGAACGACATCGCGTAGGTCTTGGCCTTCGTGAACGTCGCGAAGCCCTTGGCGGGCTGCGTGCAGGATCAGCTCGAGGAAGCTCGGCACGGTGCCGCCGACCTCGGTGCCGCCGCTGACCGGATCGGGCGGTGTCTGCGCCAGGCCGCCGCAGGGGCGGCCGAGGGCGGCGAGCGCCGCACCGGCGAGGATCGTTCGCAGCTTCATTGCTTCCCTTCCAGGATTCTCTTCGTGACCACCGACAGCACCAACACGGGAGCGCCGGATTCGGAGCGCCCCACCCAGACCGTGGTCAGGGCTCCAACCGAACCGCGTCGAGCGTAGCCGCCCGGACGCCGAAATCGGACGCGACTCGAAGCTTCTCACTTGACCTTGAACTTCTTGGTCGCCGTCAGCGCCGTCTTGCCGCGCTGGTTGAGCGTGCACCTTGGCCGTGTAGGAGCCCTTGGCGAGCTTGCGTCCCGAGCGGGACGTTGACCGTCTTGCCGGGCAGGATCTTGACGGCCGCGACGTGAGGTTGCTGCGTGCCGCGCGCGCCCTTGACCGCGACCGTGCCGCTGACGGCGTCGAGCGTGTTGCCGGTGTTCTTGACCGGCACACGGCCGTGCCCTTGGCGGCCTTGACGTTGCCGGCGGTGAGGCCGGACTTCGGCGCCGCGGGCAGGATCCGCATCGCGCCGACGACGCCGGTAGCCGAGCACGACGCCCTTGCGCGTGGCCGCGTCGGTCGGCAGGCCGACGACCTCGAGCGCGCCGTACAGCGTAGCCGGCCGGCGGGCGCCGAGTTCGAGCGTCGCCGTGACCTGCTGCTCGGCGCCCGGGCGCGAGCGTGAACGACGGCTGGCTCGACGCTCACGCCGGCGAGCGTCGCGCGCCGGTTCGGCGAGACCTTGCCGTCGGCGGCCTGCACCCACGGGCGCGGCGTCGACGGTGACCGCCAGCGGCGCCGCCGACCGGTTGGCCACGGTCAGCGTGGCCAGCGCGCCCGGCTGCGCGCCGTGCTCGATCGAGCGCGGGCATCATCGACAGCCCGCCCGTCCGTCTGCTGGGCGGCGGCCCCGCCGGCCGCCGCCTTCTGCCCGAGCGCCGCGCCGCCGGCGCCGAGCGCCGCCAGCACGGCGCCGAGCGCCATCATACCGCTTCATCTCCAACTTCCTCCCTGCCGTCGCCCGGCTTAGCGCTTGGACTTCTTCTTCTTCTCGACCTTGATCTCGGATGCTCACCTGCGACCGCTGGCCGTCGCTGTTGGTGAAGCGGAAGGTCAGCGTGCGCGAGCTCGTGTAGGCCAGGATGATCGTGAGGCTGCCCTTGTCGCGGACCGTCGTGCCGGACTTGTCGATCGTCTTCTTGCCGACCTTGTTGAGCATGTCGATGCGGGCGCGCTTCGGCGCCGACCGCGCTTGCCGTTGATCACGCAGGTCAGGCGGCCGGTGAAGCGGTAGCGCTTGTTCGTCTGCAGGACCGGGCACGCCCTTGGAGACGCGCAGCGGCTTCTGCGGCGAGCGACGACCGACAGGCGCGGCGAGCGTGCAGGCTGCGCGCTGCGCGCCGGCGACGCCGCCGCTGCTGCCGTGGTTGTTGGTCGTGGCGTTCGGCGGTCGGTCGATGCCGCTGGTGCCGATGTTCAGCGTCTGCGCGTCGGTGCCGAGGTCGACGTTGTTGAGGACCTCGATCGTGTGTCGTGTAGGTCGCTCGACGTTGCCGGCGACAGTCGACGTCGCGACGTCGAGCGCGTGGAGCCTGTCGCACGTCGTCGGTCGAGGTCGGTCGTGCAGCGACCGCGGAGCTTGACGTGCTCGACGTGCGGGCAGTCGGCGTCGAGCGGCATGTCGACGCGCGCGTCGCCGGGCGTGAGGTCGCGGCAGTTGCCGAGCCGCCGAACGTCGGCCAGCGCGTCGGAGACCGTGACGCCGTCGAGGTACGCCGTCGGCCGTGCGCAGGCCGGTGCCGGCGTCGGTGGCCTGGACGTCGAGCGTTGAGCGGATGCCGCGCGGCCGGGCTGCGGGATGCCGCCGACGGCGACCGCTCGGCGCCTGCGTGTCGGCGACCTTCATGCCGACGCGGCCGACGTCGAGCGCCGGCCGGGCCGCCGCCGGCGCAGCCGCCGGGCGTCACGGCTGCACTCGCAGCGCCAGGTCGACGGAGCCGCCGAGCTCGTGCCGGTGACGTGACGTCGACGACCGGTCGCCGGCGGCGACGTCGCTGGCTCGTCGGTCTCGATCGCACGCTGTCGAGGGCCGTCGCCGAGTACGTCGACGTCGCTGGCTCGACGCCGGCGACGCGGCGCTGCAGGCGCACCGTGCGTGCACGCCCGGGTGGGCGGCCGCGACGGTCAGCGAGCCGCTGGCCGTGTCGCCGGAGCGCGACGCTCCCGGCGCGGGACCGCCGAGCAGTGCCGCCGGCAGTCCGCGCTGCGTGCCAGCGCGTCGTCGCAGCCGTCGCCGTACGGCGTCGAACGTTGGTACCGGCGAACGCGTCGCCGAGGCGCCTGACCGTCGGGGCCGTGGCACGCCCACAGCCAGACCTCATTGGTCGCCGATGCGCGCTCGCGGGCACGCCGAGGGCCGCGGCTGCGACGCCCGAGCACCGAAAGCTCTTGTATGCGACCGACTGAGGGCATCGCTGCCACTCTCCCTCCTGCAACAACCTGCGTGGACCCGTAGTTGACCGAGCGGAGCATCGTAGGACGCACCTCTCCCCGTGAGGCACGATCACACCCCGAGTGCGGGCGACCGTATCCCGAGATGAGAGGCTGCGTCAAGCCACCATTCGTCCAGATGGCTCCACGCTTCCTTCAGGCAAGCAGCGCAAGTAGACCAGCTTGAAGGTCCGCGAAAGCGCGGTCGCGGACAGGTAGCGCCCGCGCGCGCGAGACGCCGAGCGCCGGCCCGCCGCGACCGCGTCCGGGTCGTCGCTCGGTTCCCAGGACGTCAACACGATCGAGACCGGCGAGCGCGCGCAGCGGGTCGTCGCCGGCGGTGGCGCGGCAGTCGGAGAGCACGATCGCGAGCCGTTCGGCGGCCGGCTCGCGACGCAGTTGCGCGGCCGCGGTGCGCAGCGCCAGCGCGAGGTCCGTGCGGCCCTTGCCGCGCAGCGAGAGCAGGTCGTCGACCAGCGCGGCCGGCGGGCGCGCGCTCGCCCTGGCCCTGGAGCACGAGCGCGTCGGCGGCGAACGCGATCACGCTCGTGCTGGCGCGCTCGGTGCGGTTGAGCACGACCGCGGCCGCCGCCATCGCCGCCAGCCCGACGCGCGTGGCCCCGCATCGAGCCGCTGTGGTCGACGAGCAGGCACAGCGCGCGGCGCGGCGCGGTCCAGCGGCGGGCGATCAGCTGGTCGGCGTGCTTCGGCCGCCCGCCGGCAACCTCAAGGGTCAGGTCGAGGTCGAGGTCGCCCTCTCCCCCGGCCTGCCCGGGCTCAGCCGCCGGTAGCCGCGGCGGGTGCCGGGGCCGAGCCGCCCGGCGCGCACGAACAGCCGCGCCGCGAGCCGCCGCGCCTGGACGCGCAGCTGCGGGTCGGTGGCCGCGGCGAGGTCGGCGAGCAGCGCGACCGCGGCGTCGGCGTCGCGAGCGCAGGAGCTCGTGGAACGCGTGCCTCGTCGAGCCGGCCGACCGCGGGCGAGACCTGCTCGAGCTGCGCGTGGCGCGCCGGCGAGCTGGTCGCGCGCGAGCGTCCGGCGGCCGCGCTCGCTTGACGACGTCGCGCGCCGCGGCGCCGCTCAGCGAGCGGCCCGCGCCCGCCGCCGGCGCGCGGGGCCTGCCGGCTTTTCCCGGCGGCTCGGCTCCGGCTTCGCGGCACGAGCCGCTCGATCAGCTCGAGGACGATCTCCTCGGGCGTCTGCTCGCCGCCCTCGTCGAGCCGCAGGCGGCCGGACAGCGCGGCGATCGCCGCGTCGGCGAAGGTCGCGTCCCCGGGCGCGGGCTCCGGCTCGCCGCGCAGCGCGCTCAGCTCGCGGCCGAGCCGGACGAGGTCGATCGCGCCGCGCACCGAGGCGCCCATCCGCACCTGCGGGTGCTCGCGGGTGAGCCGGGTCAGCTCGACGGCGGGGGCGATCAGCGGGCTCGGCCGCGCCGGTCACGCGCTCGACGATCTCGCTGCTCGCCGGGCGCGTCCTGGTAGCCGATCGCGATCCGGCACATGCGGTCCGAGATCGCCTGGCTGACCCGCGCCGTGCCGACGGCGTCGAACGGGTTCATCGCCGCGATCAGCCGGAAGCTCGGCGCGGCGCGGCACGCGCCCGAGCCGCGGGACGTGGATCTCGCCCTCGGCCAGCGCGCCGACGAGCACGTTGAGCGTCTCCTCCGGCACCCGGTTGAGCTCCTCGATGTAGAGCAGCCGCGCCGTCGCGCAGGGCGCTGAGCAGCGGGCCGTCGACGAAGATGTCGGGCGTGTAGCCCGTCTCGAGCACGAGCGCGGGGTCGAAGTGGCCGACCAGCCGCGCGGGCGTCAGCTCCGCGTTGCCCTCGACGAACTCGACGCCGAAGCCGGCGCCGTCCGCCACGGCGCGCAGCAGCGTCGACTTGCCGGTGCCCGGCGGGCCCTCGAGGACGACGTGGCAGCCGCTCGCGAGCGCGGCGGCGAGTACCTCCGCCTCGCGGCGCAGGCCGACGATCCGCTCGTCGACCCGCGCCAGCAGCGGACGGCGCGGCGTCAGTGCGTCGTGGATCACCACGCCTCGGATGTTCTTGCCGTCGAGCATGTCCTGGAAGCCCTGGCCGATGTCGTCGAGCGTGTAGCGCTGGGTGACCAGCTCGTCGAGCTTGAGCTTGCCGGCCTGGTAGAGGCCGATCAGGTTGCGGATGTCGTGCATCGGGTTGCCCGAGCCGAACAGCGTGCCCTTGACCGTCTTTTCGTACAGCGTCATGACCGCGCCGCGAGAGCTGGACGGTGAGCTTGTTCGGGTCGGCGAGGCCGGTGATGACCGCCGTGCCGCCCTTGCGGATCGCGTTGACGGCCGCGCCGACGACCTCCTCGTTGACGATGTCGACGGTGATGATCGCCTTGTCGGCGCCGACGCCGCGGGTGAGCTCCTGCGCGAGCTCGTGGGCCTCCTCGGCGCTCGCGACGGTGTGCGTGGCGCCGAGGTCCTCGGCCATCTCGCGCTTGTTGGCCAGCGGGTCGACGGCGATCACGTTGGCCGCGCCGGCGTGCGCCGCGCCCTGGACGGCGTTGGCGCCGATGCCGCCGATGCCGTAGATGATCACGGTCTCGCCCGGCACGACGTCGGCGGCGTAGACGGCGGAGCACCAGCCGGTCGGGACGCCGCAGCCGACGAGCACGACCGTGTCCAGCGGCAGGTCCTTGTCGACCGAGACGCAGCTCGTCTCGGAGATCATCGAGTACTGGCTGAAGGAGCCGAGCATGCACATGCGCGCCGACGTCGTCGCCGTTGGCGTGGAAGCGGAACGTGCCGTCGGGCAGGCAGCCGTCGAGGATCGTCGCGCCCGAGGTCGCAGATGTTCGAGTGCCCGGTGGCGCAGAAGCGGCAGTGCCCGCACACGGGCAGGAACGAGCGTGACGACGTGGTCGCCCTCCTTGACGCCGCGAGACGCCCGGGCCGACCTTCTCGATCACGCCGGCGCCCTCGTGGCCGCCGACGATCGGGAAGCGGGGCACGATGTCGCCGTGGCGCAGGTGCTCGTCGGAGTGGCACAGGCCCGCGGCGACCCAGCGGATCAGCACCTCGCCCTGCTTGGGCTCGTCGAGATCGAGCTCGACGACCTCCCAGTCGCGACCGGTCTCCCACAGCATCGCTGCCCTGGTCTTCACGAGGCTCTCTCCTCCTGTGACGCCGACGTCGCGATCGTATACGTCATGTCGTTTCGGGCGCGCTGCAGGCCGATAGAATTCTCGCGGCCGAGCGCCGAGCTGAACAGCAGAGCGGTGCCGGCGCCAAGCACGCACCAGGTGAAGCCAGTCCCGCCCTCCAGCGGCCCGTGGCGGCTCCTGACCATCGGTTTCCGGTCCGGAGAGTCACCATGCTGTTGCAGTCCGCAGGGCCGCGCGCACGCCGCCCACTTCTCGCCCTCGATCCCGAACTTGGCGCGGAGCTCACACCCGAGCGCTTCCTGCAGGCGCAGGCGCAGCTCGGCGTCGACGTCGTCGAGCTCGACCCCGGGGCGATCGATCACGTCGACCCCGCGAGCACCGGCTTGCTGCTCGTGCGCGGGGTGCTGGCGCGTGCGATCGTCAGCGGTGACGAGGTGGTCGCGACCGAGCTGCTCGGGCCGGGCGACCTGCTGCGCCCGCGGGGCGGGCAGGACGACGACCTGCTCGAGCTCGAGATCCGCTGGGAGCCGCTGTCACGCGTGCTGGCCGCCGTGCTCGACCGGCGGGTGACGCAGCTGCTGGCGCACTGGCCGGAGATCGGCACCATGCTGCTGCACCGGGTCGACGAGCGTGCCCACCGGCTCGCGGTGACGCAGGCGATCGCCCAGCTGACCGGCGTCGAGCGGCGCCTGCACGCGCTGCTGTGGCACCTCGCGGCGCGCTTCGGCCGCGTCACGCCGGACGGCGTCGTGGTGCCGCTGGCGCTGTCGCACCAGCGGCTCGGTGAGCTGGTCGGCGCCCGCCGGCCCACGGTGTCGACCGCGCTCGGCGTGCTCGGGCGCCAGGGCAGCCTGCGCCGCCCTTCCGACGGCGGCTGGCTGCTGACCGGCGCGCCGCCTCAGCGGTTGGCGGCGGAGGCCCTGGCGAGGCCCGCGTAGGTCGCCAGCGGGCGGCCGTTGCGGTCGAGGATCGCGGTGTGCCAGAGCTCGCTCGCGGGGCGGGTCGACGAGCTGGTACTGGAGCAGCTGGCGCACGCGCGGGTTGCGGCGCGCGACGTGGAAGGCGTCGTGCAGCCACTGCGCGCGCACCTTCGGCTTCTGGGCGCGGCTTGCCCTGGGTCAGGTAGCCGAACTCGGTCAGGTAGAGCTCCATCTTGCGCTTGCTGGGCGTGGCCAGCGCTTGGCGCTTGGCGAGCTTGTCGAGCGCGCGAGGTGAGGCGCGAGAGCGCGCCGATCGGCACGTCGTCGGGCTTGCCGGCGGCCTTGTTGGGCGCGTGCTGGAACTGGTAGGGGTGGATCGCGAAGCCGTCGGCCTTCAGCGGCGCGCACTCTTCTTGGCCTTGTAAGCGGCGTTGGAGCAGGTGACGTCGCGCAGGAACTTCAGCGGCGAGATCGCCCGGCCACCGCCGATCGGGGCCAGCTCGCCGAACAGCACCTTCGCCTGCGGGTCGACGCCCTTGACGGCGTTGTAGCCGCTGACGTACATCTGCCGGTACAGGCTCGCGGCGCTCTTGGCCGGGGACGAGCCAGGTGTTCCAGTTGGGCTCGTTCCAGATCGAGTAGCGGTCCACGCGGCCCTCGAAGTGGGTCGGCCACGGTGCGGGCGAACTCGCCGAACTTGCGCGCGTCCGGGGCGTAGTTGCCGACCCGGTGATCACGCGTGGCCCAGGCCGGCGCGGGGCCGGTGATCGTCAGCTGGAGCTTGATGCCGCGCTCGGCGGCCGCCTGCTGGAGGATGTCGAGGCGGTGGAAGTCGTACTTCGGGCCGCCGGCCGGAACCGTCCGCTTGTCGGCGCCGTCGACGAGCAGGCGCGACCAGAGCACGTTCACGCGGATGCGCTTGGTGCGCAACTCGACGGCGTGGTCGAGCGCGGAGTCGAGCTTCAGGCCGGCCTCCCACAGGAAGACGTCGTCGTCCTGCAAGGCCATCTCCATGCCCTTGGCGGCATGCGCTTGGGCAGGGAGCAGTGCGAGGGGGACGGCGAGGGCGAGCAGGGTCAGGGCAGCGGGGAGGATTCGGGGCATCTAGGCGTTCTGTCGGCAGTGGGCGTGAGGGACTCAACCCCGCGAGCGGGTTAAGGTTGCGCGCCGTGTTCGCTGTTTATGCCGCACATATCAACGCCGACGATCCGCTTTCCGGTCTGATGGTCGGGCGAGCGGCCCGAGCCTGACGTGCCCGGCCGGATGGACCACCGTGACCGTGCGGGCCGCGTCGCTGAACCACCACGACCTGTGGTCGCTGCGTGGCGTCGGCCTGCCCGCGGAGCGGCTGCCGATGATCCTCGGCTGCGACGCCGCCGGCGTCGACGCCGACGGGCGCGAGGTGATCGTGCACTCGGTGATCTCCGATCCGGACGTGGCTGCGGCGACGAGACGCTGGACCCGCGCCGCTCGCTGCTGTCGGAGCGCCACGCCGGGCACGTTCGCCGAGCGGGTCGCCGTGCCGGCGCGCAACCTGGTGCCCAAGCCGCCCGAGCTGTCGCTTCGAGGAGGCGGCGTGCCTGCCGACGGCGTGGCTGACGGCCTACCGGATGCTGTTCACGCGCGGCCGGCGTGGTGCCGGGCGATGACGGTGCTGGTGCAGGGCGCCGGCGGCGGCGTGGCCACCGCGCTGATCGCGCTCGGGCGAGCGGCGGGCCTGCGGGTGTGGGCGACGAGCCGGTCCGAGGCCAAGCGCGCGCGGGCCGTCGAGCTCGGCGCCGACGCAGCCTTCGAGCCGGGCGCGCGGCTCCCGGAGCGCGTCGACGCGGTGATGGAGACCGTCGGCGCAGGCGACCTGGAGCCACTCGCTGAAGTCGCTGAAGCCGGGCGGCGTGCTGGTGATCTCGGGCGCGACGAGCGGCCCTGACCCGCAAGCTGACCTCAACCGCGTGTTCTTCCTGCAGCTCTCGGTCGTCGGCTCGACGATGGGCACGCGCGACGAGCTCGAGCCGGCTCGTGCGCCTGTGCGTCGAGCGCGAGGTGCGCCCGGTCGTCGAGCGAGTGCTGCCGATGCACGGACGCGCGGGAGGCGTTCGAGGCGCTCGCGGCCGGCGACGTGTTCGGCAAGCTGGTGCTGACGCGCTGAGCGTGCGTCGGACGCGGACCGGCGGCGCGACCTTCCCAGGTTTGCTCGCGCCGCCGGGCCGACGGGGTCCGCGGATCCCTCCGCGTGGGAAGCGCCGGTGGTCAGCCGGCGCTCAGTGCCCGGGTCAATCGGGCCTGTTCATCCTGTCAACATTCGGACCGTGGCGCCTAGTCCAACATCCGTCGATGTGGAATTCCTGACCACGTCGATCGCTTTCGTGCATGATACTGCGCGGCCTTGCGCGTGGTCACCTGGAACGTCGCGGGCCGCGTCCGGGCTCTCCCGGATCAGGCTTCGGCGCTCGCCGCGGTCGGTGCCGACCTCGTCTGCCTGCAGGAGGTCACGGCCCGCACCGAACCGCTCTGGCGCGCGGCGCTGACCGAGGCGGGCCTGGCTTCTCGATCGAGTCCGCCGTCGCCTCCCTGCCGCGCCGCGCCGACGCGCCGCCGGCTCGCGGTGCTGACCGCCGCGCGCGCGCCGCTGACCCGCCTGGACGCGCCTGAGGTCCCATGGCCGGAGCGACTGCTGCTCTGCGCGGTGGACGGAGTCGAGGTCATCAACCTCCACTCCCCCATCGCCCCCGCGCCGGAGCTGGCCAAGATCCGCACGCACGAGGCGGTCGCCGAGCTTCCTGTCCGCGCTCGAGCCCGCCCCGCGGATCCTCTGCGGCGACCTCAACACGCCCCGCCGCGAGTTCGAGGGCGGCGACGTGCTGACCTTCGCCCACGACACGAAGGGCCGCCTGCGCCCGGAGCGCGGAGAGCGCTGGGACCGCGCCGAGCGGGCGTTGATCCGCGATCTCGGGTGGACCGACGCCTTCCGTGCCCTGCACGGCTACGAGCACCGCGAAGCCTCGTGGACGTTCAAGGACGATCGCGGCGGCTGGCGCCTGGACCACGTGCTGCTCTCACTCCTGAGACCGGTCGCGGCGGCCTACGCTCACGACTGGCGCCGCGCGGGCCTGAGTGACCATTCACCGTTAATCGTGGATGTCACACGGTGACGATGCGGTACTCGGCGTCGGTGGGGCCGGGGCCGTTGGTCGCCGCCATGTCCTGCGGGCAGGCCGAGAGCACGCACGGTGACGTCGAGTTCCGCGCGCAAAGTGACGTGACTGCCCGGCGTCGGAGATCGGCGCGGCGATCTCGATCGTGCCGTCGGGCGCCGGGCGGGCGTTCTCGAACAGGTTCAGCGGGCTCGGCGTGCACGGGAGGGTGAAGTCGAGCGCGGCGTGCAGGTTGTCCGTGCAGTTGTCGTGCTCACCGCTCGCGCCGAGCAGCTCGTACCGGTAGCGGTCGCAGGCGGCGAGCAGCGTGTCGTGCACGCCGCCGGAGGTGTCCTCGGTGAGGGTGAGGATCGGGCGGCGATGGTTGGTCACGAAGGTGTCACCGACGACCGGGTTCACCCGGCCCATGTGCAGTCGTGAGTGCTCCATCGACATCCACTCGCCGGCGTCGACGAAGGCCCACGTGTCGACGACCTGGGTGCCGTGGGTGTTGATGACCTCGACGGACTGCCCGCGCTCGGAGGCGGACTGCGACGGCGCGGCGCGCCGGGATGATCGCCATCAGCCGCCGGCGGCGACGACGTCGTAACCGTCGGCGCGCAGCACGTCCATCACCACGTTGCGATGGTCGCCCTGGAGCTCGATCACGCCGTCCTTGACCGAGCCGCCGACGCCGCAGCGCTTCTTCAGGCGGCCCGGCGAGCTCCCTGAGCCCGTCGTCGGCGAGCGGCACGCCGGAGATCGTCGTGACCGCCTTGCCGCGGCGCCCCGACGTCTCGCGCTTGACCTTCACGCGCCCGCCGCGCGGCCTGGCGCGCCTTCAGCGGCGGGTCGCGCGCCTTGCGCAGGTCGCCGTCCGAGCTCGAGTAGACCATCCGCTCGTTGCGGGCCATGCGCGTCGAGCCTACCCCGCGCCGTTGAGCGGCAGCACCGCGCGGACGCAGCGTGCCCGCGCCGGTCGGGCTCTCGACGCTCAGCGTGCCGTCGCTGGCGCCGACGCGGTCGGCGAGCCCGCTCAGGCCCGAGCCCGACGCCGATCGTCGCGCCGCCGATCCCGTCGTCGCAGACCTCGACGACCAGGTCGTCGCCCTCGCAGACGACGCGGACCACGGCGTGCGATGGCCTGCGGCGTACTTGGCGACGTTGGTCAGCGCCTCGGCGACCGTGAAGTAGGCCGTCGCCTCGATCGCCGGCGGGAGCCGCCCGCGCGGCGGGTCGACGACCTCGACCGGGAACGGCGAGCGGGTCGCCAGCGCGCCGATCGCCGCCGACCAGCCCGCGCTCGGTCAGCACCGCCGGGTGGATGCCGCGCGCGAGCTCGCGCAGCTCGGCGGAGGCCTCCTGGAGCTCGGTGCCGAGCCGCTCGAGGAACGGGCCGCGCCCGTGGGGTCCTTGGCCAGCGCGGCGCTGGCGACCTGGACGTCGAGCACGAGCGAGACGAGCCGCTGCTGCGCGCCGTCGTGGAGGTCGCGCTCGATCTTGCGCCGCGCCGCGTCGGCGGCCTCGAGGATGCGCTGGCGCGAGGCGCGCAGCTCCGCCGTGCGCGCCGCCTCGACCTTGTGCGCGAGCAGCGCCTCCTCGGCCGCGCGCCGCTCGGTGATGTCGAACATCGCGCCGTCCAGCCACAGCCGCCCGCCCGGCCCGGGCACCGGCTGGCCGCGGTCGAGCACCCAGCGCACCTCGCCGTCGGCGCGCACGATCCGGTACTCGAGCACGAACGGCTCGTCGGTTCTCGGTCGCCTCGCGCGACGGCCTCGAGCACGACGTCGATGTCGTCGGGGTGGACGATGCGAGAGGATCGTGCGCTGCGCGAGGCGAGGAAGTCCGCCGGCGGGTAGCCGGAGATCCGCTCGATCTCGTCGCTGATCAGCTCCAGCACGAAGTCCTCGTGCCAGGCGCGAGCGGTAGATCGCGCCGGGCACGTTCTCCATCAGCGTCCGCAGCAGGCGGTCGTTGGCGCGCTGCTCGGCGGCGCGCAGGCCGGCGCGGGTGCGCGCGATCAGCTCCGCGCGCGTGAACGGGCGGTGCAGGTAGTCGTCGGCGCCCGCGTTGAGCACCGAGTCGGCCATCCGGCCCTTCGCCGCGACCGTGATCGCCAGCAGCCACGCGTCCCCCAGGCGCGGGTCGTCGCGCAGCAGGCGGCACACCGCGGGCGCGTCGAGCCCGGACGAGTCACGGTCGACGATGACCAGGTCGACCTGCTCGGCCTCGAGCGCGGGACCGGCCGCGTCGGCACGCCGAACCGCCCGCGGGGCATGCCCCGCGGCGCGTAGCCAGGATTGGATCTCCGGCTCGGCGGCGCCGACCACGAGCACCCCGGCCTGGCGCCGCCGGACAGCTTCAGCTCGTGCCACTCACCGCATTATCGCCGCTCGGGCACCGCCGCTGCATCAACCGCCGGTCAAACCCTCGTTAACTCTCAAGGGGGTCTGACCCCCTTGAGGGTTGGTCGAGGGTTGGCTAGCCGCCGAAGTCGGTGGCGTAGGTCGCGCCGCCGCCGCCGGTCGGGCGCCCGTTGGCGATGCCGATGCCGATCAGGCGGAACTGGCGGGAGAGGATGTTGGCGCGGTGGCCGGCGCTGTTCATCCAGCCGCGGACCATCGAGCGGGGCGTCGCCAGCGAGCCGGAGCCGTAGCCGATGTTCTCGCCGACCGTGCCACGAGCGGCGCGAGCGCGTCCAGCCCGTGCGCTTGATGCGGGTGACGAACGAGGCGCCCGACTTCGAGTCGTGCGCGAAGTAGCGGCGCGCGACCATGTCGCGGGCGTGGCCGTCGGCGGCGCGGCCGCAGCCGGGCGTCCGAGCGCAGCTTGCGCAGGCCGCGCGAGGCGCGCTCCTCGTTGAGCAGGCAGAGCGTCGCTCGCGCCGTGCCGGCCTCGCCGAGCGAGGACGGGGAGCTGTCCGCGCCGGAGCACGCGGCCGCCACGGACGGGAGCGGCGACGGCGCCCGTGAGGGCGAGCAGGGACGAGACAGCGAGACGCTGAGCGATGCGACGCATAGGAAGGAACCTCCGATTGACCCGGTCGGCGGTCCCATGACCTTGGGGACCCAACCCGAGAGAATGTTGCGACCTAGAACATCCGTCGGCAGCCCTTCGGAAGTCCTTTAGCCCCCTCCCTCAGATGGGGGAGGAACCCGTTCAAGCCCCGCGAACGCGCGAGGCCCAGAAATGCGGAGCGCAGGTAGAGTGGTCAGGTGCACTGGACCTACGCGTTGCTGCTGGTCAACCCGATCGGCCTCCGCTACCGGCCTGCTCCGGAACCCGGTTCGCCGCTGCTGGAAAAGGCCCGCGCGCTCGCGGCCGAGGGCGACCCCACGCATGACGATCTGGTCGAACGCTACGGCGAAGACCCGCGGTCGTTCGTGCGGCTGATGCAGGAGCGCGACCTGGCGCGCCGCCCGGACGATCTCCAGGCGCCGGCCGGCTGGGTGGCGACGGTCGGCGAGCTCGCGGTCGCGGCGGTGGTGTCGGCCCGGACCCGCCGATCGTGGCGCCTGGCGATGATGGCGTTCGTCACGCTCGGCGAGCTGCGAATCGGCCTGCGCCGCGACGCGCGTCGCCGCGCCGCGCGGCGTCATGCGGTGACGCTGGCGGACGCTCCTCGGCTGGTCCCGCCGCCCGTCGCGCTGACTTCGTGCAGCTCGGGCTGCGGCTGTGGCCCAGACTGCGCGGTCGGCAGCCCCCGATGCCGTCCTGGCCGTTCTGGCTCGCGGTCGGGATCGTGCGCGAGCTCGAGGAGCGCCGCTCCTGGCGTCAGGCCTGGCGCACGTCGACCGGGCGCCCGGTCTCCAGCGACGCAACGCCGCCTCCGACACCGCGGCGGCCGCGTAGCCGTCCCAGGCGCTCGGCCCCGCGCCTCGCCCCGCGACCCAGGCCCGCAGCTCGTTCACGTACGCGGCCGCGAAGCGCTGCTCGAAGCCCTCAGCGATCGGCAGCCGCTCGGACAGCCGCGTACGGGCCGCGACCGTGGCGGGCCGGAGCAGCTCGAGCGTGCCGTCCTCCCCCACGACCTCGCAGCGGATGTCGTAGGCGTAGCCCGCGCTGACGAACGCCTCGACGTCGACGATCCGTCCCCCGGCGGTCTCGAGCAGCACGAGCAGTGGGGTCGCGCAGCCCTTCACGCGCGCGGCGCGACGGGCGCGGGGCGAGCACGGTCACGCGCGCGATCTCGTCGTCGAGCAGCCAGCGCGCGACGTCGATCTCGTGCACGGCGGAGTCGGTGATGATCATCGCCGAGTCGAAGAACTCGTGGACGCTGACGTTGCGGTGCGCGCAATGGACGAGCAGCGGCGCGCCGATCTCACCAGCGTCGAGGCGGGCCTTCAGGTCGACGTAGCCCGGGTCGTGGCGGCGCATGAAGCCGACCGTGACCAGGCGGCGCCCGGCGGCCCGCTCGGCCTCGACGATCCGCAGCGCGGCCGCCGCCGTGGTCGCGAGCGGCTTCTCGCACAGCACGGGCTTGCCGGCGGCGATGCAGGCGAGCGCGTACGGCTCGTGCGTGGCGGCGGGCGAGGCGACGACGACCGCGTCGACCGCGGGGTCGGCGATCAGCTCGAGCGCGTCCGCGTGGACCGTCGCGATCCCCAGCTCGTCCGCCACCGGCGTGCCGGCCGGGTCGCAGATCGCCACCACCGAGACACCGGGGATCGAGCGCGCGAGCAGGCGGGCGTGCGTCGCGCCCATCAGGCCGGCGCCGATCACACCGACGTTCATCCCGACTGCACGGAGATCTCGCCGCCGAGCTTGAACGGCGGCTCGAGCTCGACCTCGTCGCCGCGACCAGAACTTGCCCGGGTCGTACCAGCTCATCGGGCGCTTGTCGCCGAGCAGGCCCATGTGCTGCAGGGTGACCGCGACCAGCTCCGCGCAGTAGATCGTCTCGCGCGAGGCCTGCCGGCGGCGGATGCGGCCCGTCGCCCACGAGCGCGCCAGGCCCGGCGTGGTCGGGAACGGCTTGCCGTTGTACTTGTCGATCGTCTCGATCAGCCGGTCCTCGTGGTGGCGCTCGATCGTCCCGCCCTCGAGCCGCCGCACCCAGCCCCGCTGACCGTACTTCTGGTCCCAGGTGCGCACCGCGTCGGCGAGCTTGTGCAGCTGCACGCCGCGGTGGCGCTCGCCCGTCCAGGCGTCCGGCAGCGAGCGGCCGAGCTCGGCGTGCCAGAGCAGCGGCGGCATGTCGTCGAGCGCGACCGCCATGCCGACGTGGTTGATCGGGCTGTTGGTGACGGTCTGGATCGCGCGGTCGGCGAGCGAGCGCCCGCGGAACAACCAGATGTCGCCCGTGGCGGCCGTGGCGATGGCCTCGTCGAAGGGCAGTTCCGAGACGTTCACCGCCGGTAAGGTACGCGAACCATGAAGGCGCGATGGAAGCTCCTCGGCCTGGCCGGGGCGGCAGGGGTGGCGGCGACCGGCGCGATCGCGGCCCGCAACCGCCGCCCGCAGTCCGATTACACCCCCGACGAGCTGCGCGACCGGCTGCGCGCGCGGCTCGAGCAGGTCCAGGCCGGCGACGAGCACGCCGCGCCCGTGGTTCCGCCCAAGCCCTAGTAGCCCCACCGGTCCTGGGCCGGTCCCGAACGGAAGTTGAGCCTGTGGCCTCTGGCGGCGCGAGCCCCGCCGCGGGAGCGTCCGAGCGTGCGAAAACGCCTGAGCGCTGCGCGCGGTCAAACCGCGACCGAGTACGTGGGCGTGCTGCTGGTGGTCGCGATGATCATCGGCGTCATGGCGCAGATGGGCCTCGCTGCGCGGATGGGCGCGGCGACCGTCGAGCAGATCTGCCGGCTCGTCAACGCCGAGCAGGACTGCCCGGCCGCGAAGGAGCGGCGGCGCACGCTGGCGAAGCAGCTCAAGGCGGCGCGCGAACTCGCTCGCGACAGCGACCGCGACCGCGTGCCGGACAGGGTCGAACGCCGGCGTGGGTTGAGCGCGTTCTCCCGCGACACGGACCGCGACGGTGTCGACGACGCGGCCGAGGTGCGGGCGGGTACCGCGGGCATCAACATCGGCAGCTGGGATGTCTGCCGGCGGATGCTGGGCAAGGCGACCTGCGACACGCTGAAGGCGATCGAGCGGGCCAGCGTCGAGACCGCGCGCTTCGCGGTCGGTGTGCTGTGCGTCGACTCGAATCTCTGCTGGAAGGCCGCCAGGACGCTGGGCGTGGTCTCCCGCGACGGCCGGGACTCCGTCTCGGCCATCCTGGGACAGACGGTCGGCGGCCTCCTGACTCCTGCCGCCGTCGTGGATCTCGTCAAGCAGGTGCTCGCGGGAAAGCCGGTCGGCACCGCGATCGCCGCCGTGGGGCTGATCCCGCTGGCCAAGGCGCCGAAGGTGCCCGCGCGGCTCGCCAAGTACATCGCCCGCAACCCGCGGGCGGCGGTCGCGATCGCCGAGAAGCTCGGCGTCTACCTCGGGAAGGACAGCACGGTCCTGCGCGTGCTGCTGTCGAAGGCGATCCCCGGCTACAGCCGCATGCGCGCCGGCGGCCTGAGGCACGACGGCGTGCTCGAGCTGATGCGCGCGGGCAACGACCTGCACTACCTGGGTCGCAGCGCACGGGTCCTCAGCCGTGGGCTCACGGCAGGCGATCGGAGAACGATCAACGCCGCGATCAGGAAGCACTGGCCCGACGCGACCGGCAATCAGCGCACGGGCGCATACGGTCACGAGGCGGCGCTCGCGCTGCTCGCGCGCAACAAGGAGATCAAGGTCCTCTACACGGGTCGCCCGCGCCCAGGCGGCCCCGCCGGAGGCCCTGACATCATCGCCTTCAACACGCGGACCAACCGCCCGATCATCATCGAGGCGAAGGCGACCTGGGCCACCGACAAGCCACTCGACTCCGGCAAGATCACGAAGAAGCTCAAGAACGGGACCTACGTGCAGCCTGAGCGGGCCTGGGTCGCGAACGCCGCGGACCGCGGCTTCATCCGCAACCTCGCGCGCAGCAGCGATCCGCTCGAGCGCCAAGCCGCGGCGCACCTGCGGGACATCACGGGCAACCGCCGCGCGCGGTACGACGTAAGCGTCATGCACACGCGGCTCCCCGGAGCGCGCGCGTACGGCAAGGTGGACGATTCGGTGAAACGGTTCAAGGCCGACAAGGGCATCGGGAACGTGACGCTCGTCGACGTCGACGCGGGAGCGCGGACGCTGTGACCTGG
Source organism: uncultured Acidimicrobiia bacterium (assembly GCA_963825765.1). Lineage (GTDB taxonomy): Bacteria > Actinomycetota > Acidimicrobiia > Acidimicrobiales > AC-14 > CAWGUU01. Next base: position 52,933 of record CAWGUU010000003.1, on the reverse strand, counting down.
ACGATCTCCGAGCGCGAGCTCGCCGACGGCGTCGAGCTGGCCCGCCAAGAGCTCGACGAGTACCGCGACTGGGACACGCTCGAGGTGCTCGCGCGCGCCGTGCGCTGGGCTGATCAGTTGGCCGAGTCGCGCCGCCTCTTCGGAGAGGCGGCGACGGACGCCGTCGACGCGATCGCCGGGCACGGCGAGTACGCCGGCGACGTGTGCTCACGCACGGCGGGCTACTTCGCACTGGCCGGCGAGCCCGAGCAGGGCCGGGAGTGGGCCGCGCGCGCCGTCGCCGACTTCCGTGAGCCCCGGGACTCCCACGGCGATCGCAAGCCTGACGACGTGCTGCGCCGCGACGCCGGATTCGCGATCGAGACCCTGTATGTCTGCGCGCTGCCCGAGCAGGCGCTCGCGCTCGCGGCCGAGACCGGTATCCGCAACGCTGCCGTCGAACTGATCGAGGCCGAGCGAGACCGCCGCGCGGACGCGATCGACGCCGTCGTCGAGCGGTTGTCGCGCGACCTGGCCGCCGAGCGCGTGCCGCCCTACGACGCCTACGCGCGCTATCCCGTGCACGCCTGGGACTGGCTCGAGTTCGCGTTCATCGCACGGGCGCGGGTCACCGGCGAGCCGCAGCCGAGCCACCGGGAGATGCTCGAACGGTCCGGCCTGCTCGGCGGCGGGGCGTCGGGCCGCGTCGTCCGGCTCGAGTCCGGTGGCATCGATCGGTTCAACGTGCCCGCCGCCGACGGCACCGTCGTCGAGGCCACGGTGGATCGCGCGAAACGCGAACTCCGTCGAGATCACGCTCGACCCGCGGGACGCGCACTACCTCGCGGTCGGCCTCGTCTGGCTCGATGGCTACAGCGTCGATCTCTACATCGATCGCGACTCGAGCCGCCAGCAGGCCCTGCCGTACCGGGGCACCGACTTCCGCGAAGCGATCGCGGCCACAGCGGACTGGTTCGACGGCGAGGACGTCTTCGGCCGCGACGGCACGTGGGCCGCGCGCACGCTGGCGGAGATCACGAAAGACCTTCCCGTGCGGGCAGAGTGACATTTAGCTAGTGTCGTAGTACATTAGAGCTATGGCTCTGATCGAGTTCCACCTGGACGCCGGGTCCGGGCTCTCGCCGTACCAGCAGCTGGTACGGCAGGTCCGTCACGCCCTCCGGCTCGGCCTGCTGCACGAGGGCGACCAGCTGCCGACGGTCAAGGACGTCGTGGCCTCGCTGGCGATCAACCCCAACACGGTCCTGAAGGCGTACCGGGAGCTCGAGCACGAAGGCCTCGTCGCCGCGCGCCCCGGGCTCGGCACCTTCGTCACGCGCACGCTCGCCGACGCCTCGGTCGCCGCGCACGGGCCGCTGCGCTCCGAGCTGGAGCGCTGGCTGAGCAAGGCGCGCGCTGTCCGGCCTCGACGACGAGAGCATCGAGGCACTGTTCGCCTCCACCTTTCGTGCCAGCGCGCGGGCGCACGTAGCGTGAGCGCCGCCGCTCTGCGGGCCGAGGGCCTGACCAAGCGCTACGGGCGCAAGACCGCGCTCGCGGACTGCACGATCGAGGTGCCCGCGGGCCGCGTGGTCGGCCTCGTCGGCCCCAACGGCGCGGGCAAGAGCACGCTGCTGAACCTCGCCGCCGGCCTGCTCGCGCCGAGCGCCGGCACGATCGAGGTGCTGGGCGCCCGCCCGGCCGAGGACGCCGAGCAGCGCGCCCGCGTCGGCTTCGTCGCGCAGGACACGCCGACCTACGGCAGCTTCAGCGTCCAGGACCACCTGCGCCTCGGCGCGCGGCTGAACCCCGGCTGGGACGAGGCGCTGGCGCGCGAGCGGATCGCGCGGCTCGGGCTCGACCTGGGCCAGAAGGCGCGCAAGCTGTCCGGCGGCCAGCGCGCGCAGTTGGCGCTCACGCTCGGGATCGCCAAGCGCCCGGAGCTGCTGCTGCTCGACGAGCCGGTCGCCGCGCTGGACCCGCTCAACCGGCGCGAGTTCCTGCAGAGCCTGATGGAGGCGGTCGCCGAGCACCAGCTCAGCGTCGTGCTGTCCTCGCACCTCGTCTCCGACCTCGAACGCGTCTGCGACTTCCTGATCGTGCTGGTCGGCTCGCGCGTGCAGCTGGCCGACGACCTCGACACGATCCTGGCCACCCACCACCGGCTGACCGGGCCGCGGTCCGAGGCGCCCGACTTCCGGGACGTCATCTCGGCCAGCCACACCGAACGCCAGAGCACGCTGGTCGTCCGCACGCGCAACCGATCGTCGACCCCGCGTGGACCATCGCCCGGCCCACGCTCGAGGACATCGTCCTCGCCTACATGGAGCGCCGCGTGACCGACCACGCCGCGCGGCCGAGCTGGAGGTCGTCCGATGACGTGGCTCGCATGGCGTCAGTTCCGCGTCCAGGGCGCCGCGCTCTACGCGCTGCTGGCCGCGCTGGCCGCCGCCTTCGTCCTGCTGTCGCTGCCCGACAGCACCGGCGAAGCGCTGATCCAGACGCTCAGCACCGGCGGCAGCGCGGCCACGCTCTACACGGTCAGCGTGCTGGCGATGCTCGTGCTGCCCGCGCTCGTCGGGATCTTCTGGGGCGCGCCGCTCGTCGCGCGCGAGCTCGAGGCCGGGACGCACCGGCTGGCCTGGACGCAGAGCATCTCGCGCACGCGCTGGCTGGCGACCAAGGTCGGGCTCACCGGGCTGGCGGCGGTCGTCGGCGCGGGCGTCCTGACCGCGCTCGTGACCTGGTGGTGCGGCCCGATCGACGATGCCCTCAACGCCGGCGCGCGCGGCGGCAACGGGTTCCTGGAGCAGACCCGCATGCAGCCGCCGATCTTCGCCGCCCGCGGGATCGTGCCGATCGGCTACACCGCGTTCGCCTTCGCGCTCGGCGTGGCCGCGGGCACCGTCGTGCGCCGCACGGTGCCGGCGATGGCGATCACGCTCGCGCTCTTCATCGTCGTCCAGGTCGCCGCGCCCAACGTGCGCGCGCAGCTGGGGGCGACCGAGCGGACGACTGCGATCACCCCCGAGAACATGCGCGGGATCGGGATCAGCGGCGTCGGCCGACCGGCGTGCCGACCGGCCCGGTCACCCACCTCACGATCGCGATCGACTCACCCGGCGCGTGGGAGATCGCCAACGAGCCGCTCGACCGCGCGGGCAACGTCACCGCACACCCTGCCGAACTGGGTCGATCGGGTGCGTGCCCGCGCGCGAGTTCGCGCCCGCCCGGCATCGAGTCCGACCCCGGCTGCTTCGACCGGCTCGCGAGCCTGGGCGTCAAGCAGCACCTGGTCTTCATGCCGGCGAGCCGCTACTGGACGCTGCAGGCCTACGAGCTGATCGGCTTCCTGCTGCTCGCCGCTGCCCTGCTCGGCGGCACGTTCTGGTGGCTGCGCCACCGCGTGTGTACGATCCTTAGGCTGTCGTTAAGGCGGCGATAGGTGAGGTGGGTGACGAACTTCGTCGCGCGCGTGGAGATCGGCTCGAGCGTGAGCGGGCCGACGCCGTCGAAGATGCGCTCGCCGGCGCCGAGCACGACCGGGGCGACGTGCAGGCGCAGCTCGTCGATGAGGCCCGCCGCCAGGTACTGGTTGACCGTCGTGGCGCCGCCGGCGATCAGACGTCCCCGTCCCCGGCCGCCGCCCGGGCCTGCTCCAGCGCGGACTCGATCCCGTCGGTGACGAAGTGGAACGTCGTCCCGCCCTCCATCTCGACCGGCTCGCGCTCGTGGTGGCTGAGCACGAAGACCGGCGCGTGGTAGGGCGGGTTCGGCGCCCCACCAGCCGTTCCACTCGGTTCCCAGGCGCCGCGGCCGGGGCCGAACATGTTGCGGCCCATCACGTACGCCTTGGCGGAGGTGTGGGCTTCGATCTCCTCGGCGTTGGCGTCGGCGTCCTCGAACATCCAGCGGTGCAGGCGGTCGTCGACGCCCTCGCCGAACGGCTTCTCGGCGCTCTGGTTGGGGCCTGCGGCGAAGCCGTCGAGGCTGACTGCGAGGTTTGCGCGGATCTTGGTCATGCCCCGGGGTCGGAGCTGCCCGCGATCGCTCTACACGCGTGTTTCGGTTATGGCGCGTAGACGCTCATGGTCGATCGCGCCCTCGTCGTGGTCGGTGGACACGGTCAGGTCCTTCCAGGCCTCGTCGGAGGCGATCTTGGCCTCGTCGGCGGCGCGCGCCACCGCGAACGCGTCGCTGCCGAGCAGCAGCCGCAGCGGCGGCTCGGGGACCTGGGCGATCTCCAGGATCGCGGCGGCGGCCTTGACCGGGTCGCCGAGCGGCGTGGCCTGCTCGCGGTAGCGAGGCCATCGTGCCGACCGTCGGCTGGTAGGCGTCGCGGATCGCGTGGACGGTCATCGAGGACCCGGCCCAGTCGGTGCGGAAGCCGCCGGGCTCGATGATCGTGACCTTGATCCCAAGCGGCGCGACCTCCTTGGCCAGCACGCCGGAGAAGCCTTCGACCGCCCACTTCGCGGTCTGGTACGGGCCGATGCCCGGGCGCCGTGATCGCGCCCGCCCACGGACGAGATCTGGATGATGTGCCCGGCGCCCTGCTCGCGCAGCGTCGGCAGGGCCGCGCGCGTGAGGTTGATCGACGCCCCACAGGTTCGTCTCGATCTGCGCGCGGAAGTCGGCCTCGTCGAAGTCCTCGATCGAGTTGACGTTGGCGTAGCCGGCGTTGTTGACGAGCACGTCGAGACGGCCGAAGCGCCTTCAGGGCGGCCTCGACCGCCTGCCTCGCCTGCTCGCGATCGGTGACGTCGAGCGCGACGGCGCGGGCGCGGTCGGGGTGCGCGGCGACGAGGTCGTCGAGCTGCCGGGGGTCGCGGGCCGTCGCGACGACGTTGTGCCCGGCGGCGAGGACGGCCTCGGCGAGCGCGCGCCCGAGCCCGCGCGAGCTGCCGGTGATGAGCCAGGTCTGAGCCATGTCGGGTCCTCCTTAAGAGTACGGTGTTCTCCTAACTATAGAACACCGTTCCCCTAAACTGCGAGCGGAATGAGCTATCAGCGCGCACGCCGTCCCGAACAGAAGGAGGAGCGCCGCGAGGCGATCCTCGCCGCGGCGCGGGAGCTGGCCGGCGAGCGCGCCGTGCGCGACGTCTCGCTCGGCGACATCGCACGCCGCGTCGGGCTCGCGAAGTCCAACCTGCTGCGCTACTTCGAGTCGCGCGAGGACATCTTCCTCACGCTCCTGCTGCGCGAGTGGCGCGAGTGGACCGCCGAGGCGTCAGAGCAGCTCGGCGACGACGTGGCGGCGGCGCTCGCCTCGCACGCTCGCCGCGCGCCCGCTCTTCTGCGACCTCCTGAGCGAGCAGGCGGCCGTGCTCGAGCGCAACGTCAGCGCCGACACCGTGCGCGCTTTCCGCGGCGGCGACGATCGAGCTCGTCCACGCGCTGGCGGCCGCGATCGCCGGCGCGACCGCGCTCACGACCGACGACGCGTTCGAGCTCCTGACCGCGACGTTGACGATGACCGCCGGGCTGTGGCCGCTGACCAATCCCGCTCCGCACGTGGCCGAGATGTACGCCGGCACCGACCTGCTCCAGCCCGACTTCGAGGGCCGCCTGCGCCGCCTGCTCGCGACGCTGATCGCCGGCTTCATGAGCCCGCACCGGGCTGCTCTCATAGGGCCGCGAACCCCGCCCGACGCACCGCGTAGCCCTCTCCATGCCATTCGGACTTCCCCGCCGCGCCCTCCTGGCGCTCGGCGCCCTCATCGTCGCGGCCGTCGTGGTCGTGGTCATCGTCTCCAGCGCCTCCGCCGGCTCGAAGTCGGCGAAGGTGACCCTCAGCGACTTCAAGGTCGCCGTCTCGCCCAAGAGCGTCAGCCACGGCAAGGTCACGCTCACCGTCGCCAACCACGGCGACATGGAGCACGAGCTCGTCGTCATCAAGACCACGCGCGCCGCGTCCAAGCTGCCCGTGTCGGGCGGCCGCGCGAGCGAGAAGGGCACGGTCGGCGAGGTCGAGGACATCGCGGGCGGCCACAGCAAGAAGCTCACGCTCTCGCTCGCCAAGGGCCACTACGCGCTGATCTGCAACCTCACGGGCCACTACGCGGCGGGCATGCGCGCGGATTTCACCGTGAAGTGAAGATGCGCGTGAACCAGTCCAGCGCGTCGTCGCCCCAGGCCAGGGTCTTCAGGCCCGGGACGCAGGTTCTGCGGCGGGTGCTCGATCAGCGTGTCGCGGGCGATCAGGCGCTCGAAATCGACGCGGCCGTCGCCGGGGAACTCGACCCCGGCGAGGCGCATGATGTCGATGACCTCCTGCGCGATCAGCCCGTAGCCGACGGTCGTCGGGTGGACGCCGTCGAGTGAGAACCAGCCACCGCTCGCCCGTCCGCCCTTCCCGTCGCCGGTCAGGAAGCGCGAGTCGGGCGGCGGGCGCAGCGCACGCAGCGCCGGTGGGAGCGGGTACGGCGTCCACCACGGCGGGCGTGCGCTTGGCTCCTCGATGAAGCGGCGGTGGGCCAGCCGGTCGAGCATGCCGGCGATCTCGAGCAGGTACCAGTCGCGGCCGGCGGCGCGGGCGCGCGCCACGCTGGCCTGGATCGTGTCGTTGTAGGCGTCGATCGCGTAGTCGATGGCGCGCGCCTGCGGGCCCGTGAGGTGCGGGTCGTCGCGCGGGATCGAAATCGTCGTCGTCGATCCACGGCCGCGTGTAGTAGGGGAAGTAGCGCGACCGCGGTGCCAGCTTGCGTCCGACGCCGCGGGCGAGCGGCGCGATCGTGACGTGCGGGACGGTCGCCCAGATCACGTGCCGCGCATCGATGCGCGCCACCTGCGCCTCCAGCTCGGCGAACTCGGCGGCGAAGTGCGACGGGCGCCAGACCGTGTAGGCGTTCTTGGCCGCCAGGTCGCGGATAGTCGTCGCCGCTCCAGGCGAGCTTGAGGTCGGTGACCGCGCCGAGCGCGTTGTTGGAGCCGAGGAAGACGACGAGCGTCTCGATCCCGCCGTCCGCGCCGAGCGCCCGCGCCGCGTCGAGGAACGTCATCCGCTTCGCCGCGTCGTCGGCGCGCGGGTGGACGTGCAGCGCCGCGCGCGGGCGGTAGTGCTCGACGATCTGGTCGAAGGGGTCGTCGTTCGGCGTCTTGATCACGCGCTCGGAGCGCTCGGCGTTGCGCACCAGCGCGTCGCGCAGGTCGTAGCCGAAGACCGCCTGCGCGTGCTTGATCTCGGCGTCCGCCGGCGGCCGCGCCCCCGCGCCGCGCTCCCAGTAGTCCTCGATCTCGTCCATCAGCGCCCGCGCGCGCAGCAGCGCCGCCGGCAGCTCCCACGGGTCGATCGCCTCGCCGAAGCGCCGCTCGAGGTCGCGCAGGATGTACTCGATGTTGACCGGCAGCCCGCCCGGGCCGCCGTAGCGCGGGAAGCGGAAGCCGTCCCACGCCGAGCTCGTGCGCGACGATCGCGCCGTAGGCGAGCTCGGTGTTGTAGATCGCCCCGCTCTGGAAGCCGTGCGTCAGCGAGTCGCCGATGACGACGAGCCGGTGCTTGCGCGCACGGCCATCGCCGACCGTGACCTCGCGGCCGAGCGCCGCGTCGAAGCGCGGGCACGCGCGGGCCGGCCTTCGCCCGCTCGACGACCTCCGCGGGCGTTCCCGGGGCGAGGTCCTCCGGCATCGGCCGATCATCGCGTCAGCCGATCCGTGGTGTCAATGCTCACGACCTCGCCGGCGCGGATCGGGACGCAGGCGGGCGGGAAGTCCTGGCGGACCGTGGCGTCGACGCGCGGTCGAGGAACTCCTCGAGCCGGTCGGCGGCGGCGCCCGCGACGTCGTGCAGGACGAGCAGCGTCCAGTCGTGCTCGGCGACCTGGCGCAGCGCGGTCTCGACCCAGCCGTCCGGGTCCTTCCAGTCGCCCGGGACCGCGTTCCAGAGCACGCACGTGTAGCCGCCGGCGACCAGCGTGTCGACGACGCGGCGGGTTGAGCAGGCCCGGCTCGAGGTCGCCGCCCGCGCCCGACGGGCGGAACAGGCGCTCGGGGTGCCGAGCGCGCCGAGCAGCGCCTGCGTCGCCTCGATCTCGCGCGCGCGCGTCGCCGGCGCTCGCCCAGCGGGCGCGGATGGGTGAGCGTGTGGTTGCCGATCCAGTGGCCCTCGGCGTGCGCGCGCTCGGCCAGCGCGCGGTGCGCGCGCAGCTGCTCGCCGACGACGAAGAACGTCGCCTTCAGCCCGCGCTCGGCGAGGACGTCCAGGACCCGGGGCGTGGCCTCCGGGTCCGGGCCGTTGTCGAAGCTCAGGGTGAGCTCAGGCGACGGTCGCAGGCTCCGTCGCCGCGGCGCCGTTGCTCGAGGCGGCTTGGCCGCGGCCTTCTTCTTCGAGCGCGGGCGCGGGTTGACGATCGGCGTCAGCTCGGATTCGAGCTTGGCGCGAAGCGGCTCCACTCGAGGCGAGAGACAGAGTCGGTCGCCGAGGTCTTCGAGCTTCTCGTCGAGTTGAAATCCAGGCCCGGTCGTGCAGATCTCCATCCGCCCGCCGGGCGACATCGAGTAGCAGCTGTCGAAGAAGTAGTGGTCGAAGATCTTCGTCCACGGGCGCACGCCCTCGTTGGCCTCGTCGCGGGCGCGCTGGATCTCCTCGCCGTCGCCGGCGTCGTAGGCGATGTGGTGCCAGACGCCGACGCGGCCGTCGCTGGACGGGCGGCCGGTGCGGCTCGGAGAAGTACCAGCGGCCGGAGCGCTCGCCGTCGAGCACGAGCCGGTTGCCGTCCTGCGCGGAAGCCGAGGTGCGCGGCGAACGGCACCTGCTCCTCGATCGTCGTGAACGAGCGCGCGCCCTCGAGGCCGAGGATGCGGTGCTCGGCGGGGATGTCGTCGGCGTCGGCGAGCAGCGGCGTGTCCGGTCGTGTCGGACACCATCAGCTCGACCTCGTGGCCCTCCGGGTCCCAGAAGACGAGCGACTGCGGCGAGGTCGGGTCCAGCCGCAGCAGCTCGGAGTGCGTGCTGGTTGGCGATCAGCCGGTCCATCCAGTACTCGAGCGAGTCGTAGGAGCGACGCGCAGGACCATCCGGTGGATGTCGCCGTCGCCGGGGACGCCGGCCGGCGCCTCGTTGAACTCGAGGAAGGTGACGACGCTGCCCGGGTTGCCCTCCTCGTCGCCGAAGTACGTGTGGTAGCGGAACGTCGTCTCGAAGTTGAGCGTGTTCTTGACGAACCGCATGCCCATCACGCGGCACCAGAAGTCGACGTTGGCGACGACGTCGCGGGTGATGCCCGTGAAGTGGTGCGGTCCCTTGAGCGGCTGCTTCATGCGATCTCCTCCTCTGCCGTGTCCCGCAGGAAAATTTGCACAATCGAAATTCGACGTCAATACTGCCGCACGCATGACGCTGACCGCGCCGCGCACGATCGCAGGCCAGGTCGCCGAGCGGCTGAAGGCCGAGATCCTCGCCGGCGAGCGGCCCGCGGGCAGCGCGGCTGCGCCAGGTGGAGATCGCCCAGGCGCTACGGCGTGAGCACGACGCCGGTGCGCGAGGCGCTGGCGACGCTGCAGCGCGAAGGGCCTCGTGCGCGCGCACCCGCAGCGCGGCGCCGTCGTGTTCCTGCCGAGCGTCGAGGACCTGCGCGAGCACTACGAGATCCGCGCCGCGCTGGAGTCGCTGGCCGCGGCCAAGGCCGCCGAGCGCTTCGAGCCCGCCTGGGCACCGCCGCTGGAGGCGCTGCTGGACGAGATGCGCGACGGCCCGCCCGCGGCGCGCTACATCGCGCTCAACCAGCGCTTCCACACGGCGCTCTACGAGCACTCCGGCCGCCCGCAGCTCGTCGCGATGATCGCCGCGCTGCGCGACGCGTCGAGCGCCTACCTGCACATCTACCGCGCCGCAGCCGACTTCCCGGTCGCGCGGCTCGACGCCGAGCACCGCGCGATCCTCGCGGCGTGCGTGGCCCGCGATCCCGAGCGCGCCGCCGCGGCCACCCGCGCGCACCTCGAGAACACCGTCGAGCACGTCGCCGCCGACCTATGAAGCGCAGCCACCGAACGCATCCTCACCACCCACGTCGGCAGCCTCCCGCGCCCCGACGACCTGATCCGCACGATGTTCGCCAAGCAGGAGGGCGTGCCGGTCGACCCGGTCGCGCTGGAGGAGCGCACGCGCGCCGCGGTCGCCGAGGTCGTCGGCGCAAGCAGCTCGACGGCCGGCGTCGACGTCGTCTGCGACGGCGAGATGGGCAAGCCGAGCTACGTCACCTACATCACCGACCGCCTCGACGGCTTCGGCGGCGACGTCGCCAGCCGCTGACCTACGCCGACCTCGTCGACTTCCCGGCGCTGCAGAAGAAGGTCTTCGGCGACCCGGGCCGCTCGCGCCGCCGCACGCCCGCCTGCGACGCGCCGATCACCGTCCGCGACCCGGAGGCGGCGCGCGTCGACGTCGAGCACCTGCAGGCCGCGCTGCCCGACGGCCAGGAGGCGTTCATGAACGCCGCCTCCCCCGGCGTGATCGCGCTCTTCTTCCGCAACGACCACTACGCCACGCGCGAGGAGTACGTGTACGCGATCGCCGAGGCGATGCGGGTCGAGTACGAGGCGATCACCGAGCGCCGGCGCTGCTGCTGCAGATCGACTGCCCGGACCTCGGCGATGGGCCGCCACATCCAGTTCGCGGACCGCGACCTCGACGAGTTCCGCGCGCGAGGCGCAGCTCAACATCGAGGCGCTCAACCACGCCACCGCGCAACATCGACCCCGAGCTGATGCGCATGCACGTCTGCTGGGGCAACTACGAGGGCCCGCACCACTGCGACGTGCCGTTCGCGGACATCGTCGACCTCGTCTTCACCGCGCGCCCGAACGCGATCGCCTTCGAGGCCGCCAACCCGCGCCACGCGCACGAGTGGCAGATCTTCGAGGACGTCAAGCTGCCCGACGGCAAGGTCCTGATCCCGGGCGTGATCGAGTCCAAGGCCAACTTCATCGAGCACCCGGAGCTGATCGCCCAGCGCATCCGCCGCTACGCCGACCTCGTCGGGCGCGAGAACGTGCATGGCCGGCAGCGACTGCGGCTACGGCACCTGGGTCGGGCCAGGCCGCCGTCGACCCCGACGTGGTGTGGGCGAAGCTCGCCGCGCTCACGCGAGGGCGCGGCGACTCGCCTCACGTGCAGCTGTACTGAAGCGTTCGCAGCGTCGAGTTTCACAACCAGCGGTTGTGGAACTCGACGCTCGTGCGCCGCTGCGCAGAGTTGTTGCGAAGTCGGCACTCATTCGTAACGAACGCGTCTTGTTCCGTGCGAGCGCTGCGGGCGATCCTGCCCGCGTGCTCGACATCCGACATCCACCACCAGAGCTTGTGCGAGTCGACGCTCGCATCGCCAACGTCGCGGCGCGCCAGTGGACGATCGTCACGCTCGACGACCTGCGGCACTGCGGGCTCTCCCAGCAGGCCGTCTCGAAGCGCGTGAAGGCGGGTCGCCTGTTCCGGCGCTTCCGCGGCGTCTACTCGGTCGTGCCGAACCCGCCGCTGGAAGGCTGTTTCCTCGCGGCGGTCCTCGCCTGCGGTCCCGGCGCCGTGCTGTCGCACTTCTCGGCGGCGGCGCTCCACGGATGGGTCGACGTGGGACTTCCGGGCGCCGGAGGTGACCGACGCCGCAGCCGAGGTGCACGCCGGCATCCGCGTGCATCGCAGCGCCAGCGTCGAGCGCGTCTACGTGAAGGGCATCCCGGTCACGTCTGCCGGCGCGCACGCTGATGGACCTCGCGGCCGATGAGCCGGAGAAGCGGCTGCGGAGAGCCGTCAACGAGGCGCTCAACCAGCGCCAGATCAAGGCCACCGACCTCATGACGAGCGATCACCGCGGCGTCGAGGAAGCTGCGAGCGATCCTCGCCGACGCCGCGCCGACGCGCAGCGAGAACGAGGACGTCGTCCTGGCCGTGCTGACCCGCGCCGGGCTGCCGCGACCGGACGTCAATCGTCCCTACCTCGGCTACGTGCCCGACTTCCGCTGGCCCGACCGGCGCGTCATCCTCGAGGCCGACAGCCGGCGCTTCCACGACCACCTGCTGGCCCGCGCCGACGACAATGCGCGCCAAGCCGTGCTCGAAGCGGCCGGTGAGACGGTGCTGCGGACGACCTGGCGCGAGACCGTCACGCGGCCGCATGCGGTCGTCGCCCGCGTCCGCGGCGCCCTCGCGGTGAGCTCGAGCGTGCGAGCGTCGACTTGCACAACCAGGGGTTGTGGAGCTCGACGCTCGTGTGACGATCATCAGCGCGCGGGCGAGCTCGGCGCTGACCGTCCGTGCGCCCTCGACGAGCGAGCGCAGCTTGCCGAACGCGGCCTCGCGCGTGAGGTACTTCATCCCGCAGTCGGGCGCCGCGATCAGGTCGCTGCGTGTAGGGCAGCGCGCGCCGGATGCGCTCGGCGACGGTCTCCGGCGCTCTCGACCTCGTCGGAGTCGAGCGCGATCACGCCGAGGATGATCGTCTTGCCCGCGAGCTGCCCGAGCACCTCGAGGTCCAGCTGCGCCTGGGCGGTCTCGATCGAGATCTGGTCGACCGGCGCCGCCGCCAGCTCGGCCAGGAAGCGGTACTCGCGCGCGTGGCCGGGCACGAACAGCGGGTAGCCGAAGCAGATGTGCAGGGCGGTCGTGCCGCGCACGCCGTCCAGCGCGCGCTCGAGCGTCTCGATCGCCGAACGTCGCGCGCCTGCTCGGCGCGCGACTCCATCCACGGCTCGTCGAGCTGCACGATGTCCGCGCCGGCGGCGAACAGGTCGTGCACCTCCGCGCGCACGACGTCGGCGAACGCGAACGCGACGTCCCGCGGGTCGCCGTAGTGGTCGTTCTGGGCCTGCATCGGCCATCGTGAACGGGCCCGGGATCGTGACCTTGATCGTGCGGTCGGTGTTCGCGCGCAGGAACTCGGCGTCGCGCACCAGGATCGGCTCGCGGCGCGCGACCGGGCCGACGATCGCGCGGGACCGGCGACGGGTTGCCGTTGCGGTCCAGCGTCGTGCCCGGGTTGTCGACGTCGACGCCGTCGAGCGCCGTCACGACGCGGTTGGAGTAGGACTCGCGCCGGATCTCACCGTCGGTGATGATGTCCAGCCCGGCGCGCTCCTGGTCGCGGATCGCGGCGAGCGTCGCCGCGTCCTGCGCTTCCTCGAGGTACTGCGGGTCGATCCGCCAGAAGTCGCTCGCGCGTACCCGGGGCGGGAGGCGCGCCGCGCAGCTTCTCACGATCGAGCAGCCATTCCGGCTGGGGATAGGACCCGACGAGGCTTGTCAGCATCGCCGGGACCTTAGCTTTAGCGGACTACGGGTTCGTCGTGCTCAGCGTGTAGGTGAGCGTCTTGGAGTACGTGCCGGTGCGCAGCGGGTCGTTGGCGCCGATGCGCTGCTGGAAGTCCAGCGTCGACCTGGTCGTTGGCTGACCGGGCCGGTGTAGGTCTTCAGCGTCAGCGGCGCTGCCGCTGAGCGGCGGCGAAGGCGGTCGAGCCGGACGCTGGCCTCGAGCGGCTGCGCCAGCGCGAACGTGCCGTTGACCAGGTGGCCGGGGGTTCGTGCTCGGGTCGACGACCGACAGCGTCGCGTCGCCGGCCGTGGAGATCACGTTGGCGGTCGTCGAGGCGGCGTAGGTGCGCGCGACGCCGGGCGTGAAGGCGCCGAAGCTGACCGGCGCGCCGAGCGTCAGGGACAGCGTCGCCGGCACCGTGCCGCCGACCGTCGCCGGTGACGCTCGTGCTCTGGAAGAACGTCGTCGGGGTCATCGTCGGCTTGCCGGCGCCGTAGATCCACTGCTGCGAAGTACTCGTCGAGCTTGGCCAGGTTGGAGGCCTCGAAGCCGGCCTTCTCGGCCGCGATCCGGCGGCCAGCGCCTTGAACTGGTCACCGGTGATCGTGCCGTAGGCGTGCTCGGTCGTCGAGCGCCTTCTGGAAGGCGAAGAACGCCGTGTCGCCGACGATCTGGCGGTAGCCCTCGAGCATCATGCCGGGCCGGGTGTAGACCGGGAACGTGTCGAACAGGTCCGCCGCGGGCCGGCCAGGTTGGCCGGCGGCGATGTTCCAGTCGGTCGGTTGCGCGTCGATTGTAGTTGTTCAGTGAACGACTGCGCGGTCGTGGTCGCGCGCCGTTCTGCTTGTTGGACCACCACTGCGCCCACCAGGTCGCCCAGCCCTCGTTGAACCAGATCTCGCGCCACGTGGCCGGGCCGACGCTGTCGCCGAACCACTGGTGCGCGATCTCGTGCGCGAGCGTGCCGACGCGGATCGAGCCCGAGCCGAAGTGCGACTTGGTCTGGGACCTCGAGCGCGTAGCCGCGCCGGGCGAGCGGTGCCGCGACGACGCCGTGGGAGTCGAACGGGTACGGCGCGCCGATCGTAGTCCGCCATGTACTTGACGATCGCGTCCTGGCGCGCGGCGGTTGGTGTTGTTGGTGGTCTTCGTGGTCGCCGGCAGCGCGGTCTCGATGAAGTCGTAGAGCTTCAGCGGCTGCGCCGCTCGCGCCCGTGGCCGTCGGCGCCGACGTACTGGCGTGTAGTCGAAGAGGCCGACGCGTCGACGTCGACAGGTAGCTCGCCATCGGGTAGCGTCGAGCTTCCAGTTCCAGGTCTTGGTGCCGTTGCCGTTGTCGACCGGGGCGTCGACGACCAGCTCGCCGTTGCCGGCGCGTGCTGTAGGCGGCTCGGCACCGTCAGGTGGCAGTCGTAGGTCGCCTTGTCGCGCGGGTGGTTGTTGTTCGGGAACCAGGCCATCGCGCCCATCGGCTCGTTGACCACGAACGCGCCGGCGAGGACGTCGTGCGCATGAAGCCCTCGAACGAGTCGTCCGGGTCCACGAAGTTGCGCGGCGTTGCCGGCGTAGTCGACCATGACGCGTGAAGCGTCGTGTTGTTCGCGATCCCGGCGGCCGGCGTGACGACGAGCTTGTCTTGTAGGTGGCCGCGTCACGTCGCGTCGTCCAGGTCGCGGCGACGCCGTTGACCGTCACGCCCGCGACCGTGAAGTCGTCGGCAGGAAGTCCAGCGAGAACTCCGAGAGCCCCTGCGTCGCGCGCGCGCGTGACGTCGGCGCTCGACGTCATGAAGTGCTTCGCGGGGTCGTAGTTGATGCGTGACGTCGTAGTGCTGCGCGTCGTAGCCCCCGTTGCCGAGGTTCGGCAGATAGTACGTCGCCCAGGCTCCTGGCGCCGGGGAGAACTGGGCGCTCGCCGTGGCGCTCAGCGCCAGGCTCAGGAATACGCCTCCGATGGCGGCCCACGACCGACCTCGCATCTCGATCCCTCTCTGCTTCATGGCGCACGGCGATCCGTACCGTCGCGCCTTACGCACGCGAACCTACCAGCGCCCACGGCGACCCGACAAGATTGGGCGTGGATGAGACGTCAACGATTGCAAGACGTCTTGGCTATCACTGGGCGACGAATTCGATATTGGACCAATCACCGCGGGTCGTCCTACATTCCTCTCTCGACGACTTGGTGGCTCCCCACCTCGCAGCGGCTCCGGTACATATCTCTCCTCCCCGGGGTCGAGGCGACGTCAATTACGCGCTCGGCCCCCGCCGACCTCTCTCTCCTTCGGCGGGGGCCGTCGCGCGTGCCTGCTCCAGGAACGCCGGCAGCACCGGCGACTCGTCAGCCGCGCGCCACGCCATCGCCAGCCTGCACGACGGGCGCGTCGCCCGCCAGCGGCCGGTAGGTCACGCCGTGGCGCACCAGCGCGCGCACCGACTCCGGCACGAGCGAGATGCCCGACGCCCGCGGCCACGAGCCCGATCACGGTCTGCATCTCGGCCACCTCCTGCACGATCCGCTCCTCGCCGCCGAGCAGCGCGATCGTCCCCGCCAGCGCCGCCCGCAGGCCCGGGCGAGCCCGCGGGCGTGAGCAGCACCAGCGGCTCGCCCTCGAGGTCGGCGAGCCGCAGCAGCGGCCGCTGGGCGAGCGGGTGCACGTCCGGCAGCGCGACGACGACCGGCTCCTCGAGCACGGTCTCGAACGCCAGCCCGGGCGCGCGAGCCGCGCAGGCGCACGAAGCCGACGTCGAGCCGCCCGTCCTCGAGCTGGCGCAGCTGCTCGGTCGTGCCGAGCTCGTGCAGGCGCAGCGCGATGTCCGGCTTGTGCTCGCGGAACGCGCGCAGCAGCTCGGGCACGAACGAGTACATCGCCGAGCCGACGAAGCCGACCGCCAGCCGCCCGACCTCGCCGCGCTGGACGCGCCGCGCCTGGCGCGCCGCGTCCTCGACCGCGTCGAGGATCTCGCGCGCGCGCACGAGGAACGCCGCCCCGGCCGCGGTCAGCTCGACCTTGCGCTGGTTGCGCAGCAGCAGCGTCGCGCCGACCTCCTCCTCGAGCTGGCGGATCTGCTGGCTAGAGCGGCGGCTGGGACATGTGCAGGCGCTCCGCGGCGCGGCGGAAGTGCAGCTCCTCGGCGACGGCGACGAAGTAGCGCAGGTGGCGGAGCTCCATGTGGCCGTCATGATGGTCGGCGGGATGGACGAGTTCCACGCACGCGACGGGATGATCCGGCTCGGCCAGCTGCTCAAGGCGGCCGGGCTGGTCGACACCGGCGGCGAGGCCAAGCGCGTGCTGGCCGAGGGCGAGGTGACGCGTCAACGGCGAGGTCGAGACCCGCCGCGGGCGCCAGCTGCACCCGGGCGACGTGGTCGCGCTCGGCGACGCGTCCGTGCGCCTGACCTGACACGCTCCGGGCATGACCCCCGGCGTCTACGTGGCGGGCTGCGAGCCGGCGACCGGCAAGTCCGCGGTGGCGCTCGGCGTCCAGCAGCTGCTCGCGCGCCGGGTCGAGCGGCTCGGCGTCTTCCGGCCGGTCGTCGCCGACGCCGAGCACGACCCGCTGATCGACCTGCTGCGCCCGACGGCCGACTTCGTGCCCTACGCGGCGTCCTGCGGCGTCGGCTACGAGGAGGTGCGGGCCGACGAGGCGCGCGCGCTGGAGGAGATCGTCGCGCGCTACCGGGCGCTGGCCGCGCAGTGCGACGGCGTGCTCGTCGTCGGCACCGACTTCGCGGGCGTCGGGACGGCGGGCGAGCTCGCGTTCAACGCGCGCGTGGCGCTCAACCTCGGGCTGCCGGCGCTGCTCGTGGTCAGCGGGCACGACCGCACGCCGGACGAGGTCCGCGATGCGATCGTCGGTCGCGCTGACGACCGTGGCGGCGCTGGGGGCCGGACGTCGTCGGCGTGGTCGCCAACCGGGTGCGCGCGGCCGACGCTCGACGCGGTCGCCGCCGACGGCGACGTGCCGGTCTACGCGCTGCCGGAGGTCGACCTGCTGATGGCGCCGACGGTCGGCCAGGTCGCCGCCGCCTGCCACGGCGAGGTGATCGCGGGCGACGACGAGCTGCTCGGGCGCGAGGCGCTGCACCTGATCGTGGCGGCGATGACGCTGCCGAACCTGATGGAGCGGATCGTCGACGGCGCGGTGCTGATCACGCCCGGCGACCGCGCCGAGGTGCTGCTGGCGGCGATGTTCGCGCACGCCTCGACCGAGCTCCCCTCCCCCGCCGGCGTCGTGCTGACCGGCGGGCTGCGGCCGCCGGAGAAGATCCTCGGCCCGCTGGGCAGCTTCGGCGGCGTCGCCGCCGGTCGTCCTGACCGAGCACGACACGTTCGAGACGGTCGTCGCTGGCCGAGCGCGCGCGAGGGCGCGATCACGCCGCGACGCGCCGCGCAAGATCAACAAGGCGCTGGCGCTGTTCGAGACGCACGTGGACGGCGACGAGCTGCTGGACCGGATCGACGTCGCCCGCTCGGAGGCGGTGACGCCGCTGATGTTCGAGTACACGCTGCTCGACCGCGCGCGGGCGCGGCCGAAGCACATCGTGCTGCCCGAGGGGACCGACGAGCGCGTGCTGCGGGCGGCCGACATCCTGCTGCGCCGGCGCGTCGTCGAGCTGACGCTGCTCGGCGCCGAGGCCGAGGTCCGCGGCGCGGCCGGGCGGCTCGGGCTGGACCTGTACGGGCGCGCACGTGCTCGACCCGGCCGACCCGGAGCTGGTCGAGCGCTTCGCGCAGGAGTACGCGGCGCGGCGCGCGCACAAGGGCGTGACCGTCGACGCGGCGCGCGACGTGGTCTCCGACGTCTCCTACTTCGGGACGCTGATGGTCGCGCTGGGGATGGTCGACGGCATGGTCTCGGGCGCGACGCACACGACCGCGGAGACGATCCGGCCGGCGTTCGAGCTGGTCAAGACGCGCCCGGACGTCTCGATCGTGTCGAGCGTGTTCCTGATGTGCCTCGCCGACCGCGTGCTGGTCTACGGCGACTGCGCCGTCAACCCGCATCCGACGCGCCGAGCAGCTGGCGGACATCGCGATCTCCTCGGCGGAGACCGCGGCGCAGTTCGGGATCGAGCCGCGGGTGGCGATGCTCTCCTACTCGACCGGGCGCTCGGGCTCGGGCGCCGAGGTCGAGCGCGTGCGCGAGGCGACCGAGATCGTCCGCTCGCGCGCGCCGGAGCTGTCGGTCGAGGGCCCGATCCAGTACGACGCCGCGGTCGACGCCGGCGTGGCGCGGACGAAGCTGCCCGGGCAGCGAGGTCGCGGGCCGCGCGACGGTGTTCATCTTCCCGGACCTCAACACCGGCAACAACACCTACAAGGCCGTGCAGCGCAGCGCGGGCGCGATCGCGATCGGGCCGGTGCTGCAGGGGCTGAACAAGCCGGTCAACGACCTCTCGCGCGGCGCGACCGTGCACGACATCGTCAACACCGTCGCGATCACCGCGATCCAGGCGCAGCAGTGAGCGTCTTCATCGTCAACTGCGGGTCGTCGTCGCTGAAGTGGTCGGTCGTCGACCCGGCGCGGGGCGGTCGTGGCGTCGGGGACGGTCGGCGCGGTCACCGATCACGCCGCCGCGCTGGACGAGCGTGCTGGCCGAGGCGCCGCTGGACGGGCGTGATCGCGGTCGCGCACCGCGTCGTGCACGGCGGCGAGCGCTTCTCCGCGCCGGTGCTGATCAACGACGCCGTGCTGGCCGCGATCCACGACCTGTCCGTGCTGGCGCCGCTGCACAACCCGGTCAACGCGCGCGGGATCGAGGTCGCGCGCCGCGCGTTCCCGGACGTCCCGCACGTCGCCGTCTTCGACACCGCGTTCCACGCCACGCTGCCGCCGCGCGCGTACACCTACGCCGTCCCGCGCGCGTGGGGCGTCCGCCGCTACGGCTTCCACGGCACCTCGCACGCGTACGTCTCGCGCGAGGCGGCGCGGCTGCTCGGCCGCTCGACGACGTCGACGTGATCGTGCTGCACCTCGGCAACGGCGCCAGCGCGTCGCGCCGTCGCGCGCGGGCAGTCGATCGACACCTCGATGGGCCTGACGCCGCTCGAAGGCCTGGTGATGGGCACGCGCTCGGGCGACGTCGACCCGGCGCTGGTGCTGCACCTGCGCCGCACGCGCAACCTCTCGACCGACGAGATCGACGCGGTCCTGAACTCGCGCAGCGGGCTGCTCGCGCTGGCGGGCGACAACGACATGCGCGAGGTCCACCGCCGCGTCGCCGCCGGCGACGCCGCCGCCGAGCTCGCGCTGGACGTCTACTGCTACCGCATCCGCAAGTACGTCGGCGCCTACCTGGCCGCGCTCGGCGGCGCCGACGCGATCGTCTTCACCGCGGGCGTCGGCGAGAACGACCCGATCGTGCGCGCCCGCTCGCTGGCCGGGCTCGAGCGGCTGGGCATCAACGTCGACCCGCAGCGCAACGCGGCCGGCGAGACCGTGATCTCCTCCGACGGCTCGTCGGTCAAGGTGCTGGTGATCCCGACCAACGAGGAGCTCGAGATGGCCCTGCAGGCCGCGGCGCTGGTCGGCGCTCAGAACCGGTAGACGTAGACGGTCGTGGACCGGTCGCGGTCCGCGGCGTTCCCGAGATAGTGCAGCGTCACGCGCACGGCGCCCGGCCGGCCGCGCGCCGGGACGCGGACCGCGTCGGCCTGTCCCTTTCACGCTGACGACGCGCGTGCCGATCCGCTTGCCGCCGGCCGACAGCGTGACGCGCACGCGGCACCCGCGCGCGGCCGCCCGCAGCTCCCCCGCGCAACGCAGCCGCAGCACGGCGGAGCGGCCGTCGAGCCGGGGCCGCGGATCGAAGGTCGGGGCCAGGAACCCGAGCGGCAGCTCGAGCCGCTCGCAGGCGTGAAGGATGTCGGCGGCCTGCTCGGTGACGACGTCGGTGCCGTCGCCGCAGTCGATCTCATCCCCCGTGCGCTCGGGCTGGGCTGCCGTCGGGCGGAGCGTGCCCACGTCGATCGACCAGTCGGCCGGCGAGCTCGTCGTCGCCCGGCCCGCCGAGCACGCGATCGCGGCCCGTGGCGCCGTAGAGCTCGTCGTCGCCCTCGCGACCGTCGACGATGTCGTCTCCGGCGCCGCCCTGCAGCAGGTTGGGGCCAGCATCGCCGCGCAGCACGTCCGCGCCGGCACTTCCGTAGACGTGCTCGACGCCGGTCACGGTGTCCGGGTCGTCCGCCGGGCCGTCGGGACCGGGATCGGCGAGGTCGACGACGACGGGCGGATCCTCCATGTAGGACGCGGTGTCGGCACCCTCCGCCCCGTCAAGCACGTCGCGGCCCGGGCCACCGATCAGGATGTCGTCGCCGGCGCCGCCGAGCAGCGTGTCCGCGCCCTCGCCGCCGTCGAGCCACTCGCGGGCCTCGCCGCCCGTCACGTGGTCATCCCCCGGCCCGGCGATCACGCTCACCCGACTCGTTCCAGCGCCCGATGGGGCGGCACGGTCGTCACCGTCGCCGAGCTCGAGTTTGAGATCCCAGGCCGAGCAGCGCGCGGCGTGGGCGTCAAGCGCGACGCAGCCGCGGCCCGGCGTCACCGGCGCGCCCGCATCGCGGACCGTGACGCCCTGCCCGGCCTCTTGGACGTACGTGGCGTCGTTGCGCTCGCCGGGCGCCGCGGCGTAGGTCGCGAGCTGCGTGCACTCGCGGTCCCAGGACGGGCAGCGGGTGGCCGTGATGGTGCCGGCGAAGGCGCTGGACGGCGTGAATGCGAGCACCGCCGCGATGACCAGGAGAACCCGCACGCGGGGTTCAACGGCCGGTCGGGCGGCGAAGTTGCGATTCAGGCCGCGAGGCGGCGGAACTCGGCCGGCGGCAGCCCGTAGCTGGCGCGGAACAGGCGGCTGAAGTGTGCCGGGTTGTGCAGCCCCAGCGCGCCGCGATCGTGCCGACCGGCGTCGTCCGCAGCGCCGGGTCCAGCAGGTCCCGGCGGCAACGCTCCAGGCGCCGGCGGCGGATCCACTCGGCCACGCTCGTCTGCTCGGCCTCGAAGAGCTTGTGCAATCACCGCCGTCCCGAGCCGGGCCCCGTCGGCCGCGCCCCAGTCGTCGAGGT
This sequence comes from uncultured Acidimicrobiia bacterium, assembly GCA_963825765.1. Classification (GTDB taxonomy): domain Bacteria; phylum Actinomycetota; class Acidimicrobiia; order Acidimicrobiales; family AC-14; genus CAWGUU01. The sequence goes on along the minus strand of CAWGUU010000003.1, from coordinate 31,649 downwards.
GCTTCGGGAGCTGGCTCGCGAGCGACGAGACCAGCTCGTGTTCCGCCCGTCTCAGGTGAGTCGTGTGTAACGCTGCGGACGCCAGGAGGACTCAGAGACGAGATGCCGCACGCCGCCTTCAGACATCACACCGCCCGCGAGGGCTTTGAGGTCGTCTTCATCGGTGATCAGCGCATCGAGGGTCACACGGCCGCGGTCGAGTACGAGACGCCGTTCGCCGTCCGCTACGCGATCGAACTCGACGACGCCTGGCGCACCCGTCGCGCCGAGATCACCGGCCAGCCCGGCACGGTCGTGCTCGAGGCCGACGGCGACGGCCACTGGCTCGTCGACGGCGAGCGCCGCCCCGATCTCGACGGCTGCCTCGACGTCGACCTCGAGTCCTCCGCCGCCACCAACGCCTTCCCGGTCGCCCGGGGCGCGACCGACGCACCGGCCGCCTACGTGCGCGCCTTCGGCCTGGAGGTGATGCGGCTCGAGCAGGCCTACGAGCGTGTCTCGGAGCGAACGTACCGCTACGACTGCGACACGTTCGACGCCCACATCGAGCTCGTCTATGGCGACGACGGCTTCGTGCTCGAGTACCCGGGCCTGGCGACCCGGGTGCTCTGATCAAGAGCGTCACGCTCCGCCGGTCAGCGTGACGACAAACCGCCCGTCGGTGCATCAGCGCGCGTAAAGGCATCCGCCGCCACTCGCGCACTGGACGTATCACCAGGTTGACCATGTCCCTCAAGGGGATGTGAAAAGCATTTCGCTCAAGGGAGCGAGAGCGTTCAGTAGACCCAGCATAGGGGTGGCGGACATGGTCGAAGTCGAGGTCGAGACTAAGCCGGACGAAGCATCTCGCGTGGAGACGGCTCCCCCGGCGCCGCGGGCGCGCAGCTTGGGGTTTTTGCACGATGCGGTGGCGTGGGTGGTCGCCCTCGTGCACCCTCCCGTCAAGGTCCTGGGCGTCCTCGACGATCTGCCGACGGAGCCGGGCCTCTACCTGTTCAAGGGTCCCAACCTCAGCGGCACGTGCGCCCATGTGCGAGGGCTATGCCGCAAGCTCGAGACGTACATCGATTGGAATGCCAGGTCCGCGTACGTCGTCGGGAGCGGCGCCCTATGGCGGACAGTGCTCCCGTCCGGCACGCCGCCGCAGCCCGACCAGGTGTTGCCGCCCTCGCCGGATAACAACCTCGACTTTCCCCCGCGCGCGGCAGCGAAGCTCTGACGATGCTGCGAGCTGTCGTCACCCGCGCACTGCTGGCCTGCGCGCCGCTCGGGGCGTTCGCCGCCACGACCGCGAACGCGTCCGAGCTTCGCATCGAGGCGCCTGAGGTCGTCTACGAGGCCGAAGACGGCGAGGCGAACAGGGTCTCGATTGCCACGGACGGCGATTACTACCTGGTCACCGAGACGGGGCTCGCTCTCGACGGGACAAGCGTCACGATCACGCCGGGCGCGGATTGCGAGACGGTCGACGCGGACACGGCGCGCTGCCCCGCCGACGGCATCATCTCGCTCCAGGTCGAGCTCGGTGACCGTGGCGACACCTTCGGCGATCGTCGGCTCCCCGTACGCGCCGCCGCATCCGGACGCCATCGCTCCGGTCGTGGTGAACGGCGGCGATGCGCGCGACGTGCTCAGCGGCGGCATCGGCTCCGACAGCTTCGACGGCGGGACCGGAAACGACGAGCTGCGAGGAGGCGACGGACCCGACTCGCTCGAAGGCCGTGACGGCGAGGACGACGTGTTCGGCGGGGCCGGCGACGACTTGGTCAACGGCGACGCCGGCGACGACACGCTCGACGCGGGCCCGGGCGACGACAGATTCGTCAACGGCGGCGCCGGCGACGACACGATCGACGGCGGACCGGGCAACGACGCCCTCGCCGGCGATGAAGGCGACGACACCGTGCGCGGCGGACCGGGCGACGACCGCCTCGACCCGCGACCGTTCGAGGCCGATCGGCGCGGACTGGCTCGAGGGCGGGCCGGGCGACGACTACCTGCAGCCGCCGGCCGACGTCGACGACGAGGCGCCGCTGGCGCGCGACATCTTCGTCGGCGGCGACGGGACCGACACCGCCGACTACTCGCTCCGAGTCGCCCCGCTCACGATCGACACCGACGGCGTGGCCGACGACGGGCAGGCCGGCGAGGGCGACAACGTCGCCGCCGACGTCGAGCGGATCATCGGCGGCGCTCGAAGGCGACACGCTGACCGGCGACGACGGCCCGAACGTGCTCGACGGCGGCCCCGGCGGCGATCAGCTCAACGGCTTCGGCGGCGACGACACGCTCGAGGGCGGCGTCAACAGCGGCGACAGCGACTCGCTCGCGGGCGGCGACGGCAACGACACGCTGCGCGGCGGCGCCGGTGACGACTCGCTCAGCGGCGGCAACGGCCTCGGACGACCTCCGCGGTGGCGGTGGCTCCGACACGCTGACCGGCGAAGCCGGGACCGACGCCCTCGCGGGCGGCCCGGGCATCGATGCGCTCGACGGCGGCGACGGCAACGACACGCTGCTCGGCGGCGACGCCGTGCTCGTCGGCGCGGACGGCAACGACGACCTCAACGGCGGCGCGGGCGACGACTCGCTCGCCGGCGGCCCCGGCAACGATCGCCTCGACGGTGGCTTCGGCGCCGACCGCATGAGCGGTGAGGCCGGGCGCGACGCGGTCAGCTACGAGGATCGCAACGCCCCGATCAGGGTCACCTTCGACGACCTCCCCAACGACGGCGAGGAGAACGAGGGCGACAACGTCGCCGCCGACGTCGAGATCGTGATCAGCGGCGCGGTGGCGGACACGCTCTCCGGCGACGGCCGCGAGAACGAGCTCAACGCGTCCTCGGGTGACGACTTCGCCGACCCCGGCGCGGGCCTGGACCGGCTCTTCGGCGGCACCGGCGCCGACGTCCTGCGCGCCCGCGACGGCGGCCGCGACGTGGTCGACTGCGGGCCGGGCGAGGACCTGGCGATCGTCGACCGCCAGGACACCGCACGCGACTGCGAGACGGTCGACCGCGGGAATCGACGGCGGCCGAAGTACCGCGTGCTGGCGCTCGCGCGCCCGCAAGGGACGGTCCGGCTGCGGATTCCCGAGGCCAACCGCTTCGTCCCGTTCAGCGACCGCAGCGCGATCCCGCTCGGGTCGGCCATCGACACGCGCGCCGGCGCCGTCAACCTGATCACCCGCGCGCGCAACGGGGCCCTGCTCGAAGGGCGCTTCGAGGGCGGCCGCTTCACCGTCGACCAGACGGCCGGCACGGAAACCCTCACGGTGCTCCGGCTCCCGCGGCTCACCGCCCGCGCGTGCCGCGCCCGCGCGTCCGCCGGCCGGCGCGCCGCGCCGGCGCCCGAGAAGCTCTGGGGCAACGTCGCCAAGAAGCGGAAGAAGCGCGGCACGGTGCAGACCCGCACCGACCAGGTCAGGGCGACCGCGCGCGGCACGTCGTGGCTGACGGAGGTGCGCTGCGAAGGCACCTACGTCGAGGTCCGCGAGGGCGTCGTCGAGGTGCGCGACCTGATCCGCAAGCGCACGATCCAGGTGCGCGCCGGCCAGAACTACCTCGCGCGGGCGCGGTGAGAAGCTCACGCTCGATCGCGCTGCTCGGCGTCGGTGCGGTGATGACCGGCGTCGGGCTGGTGATCGGCTTCACGCCGCCGCTGGACTCAAGCGAGTTGCGCACGGTCGACTGGCGCTTCGCGGTGCGCGGCGCCCAGCCGCCGCCGGACGACCTCGTCGTGGTGCAGATCGACGAGCAGACCCACCAGGACCTCGATGAAGGCTGGCCGATCGACCGCACCATGCACGCCGAAGGTCATCGACTGGCTCGACGCCGCCGGCGCCAAGGTGATCGCCTACGACGTGCAGTTCACCGAACAGACCAAGCGCCGCGCGGACAACGCGCTGATCGAGGCCGTCCGCAACACGCGAGGGCGGATCGTGCTCGCGACCGGCGACGTCACGGAATACGGGGAGACCGGCGTGCTCGGCGGCACTGAGCAGGTCGAGGCGCTCGGCGGCCGCGTCGGGCACACGCTGATGCCGCGTGACAAGGACGGCGTGGTGCGCCGCCTGAGCCGGGAGGTCGACGGGCTACCCGGGCTGGCCGTCGGCACGGTCGAGGTCGCGCGCCGGCGTTCCGTGCCGCGCTCGGACTTCGACGCGGACGGGAAGGCGTGGATCGACTTCGCCGGCCCGCCCGGGACGATCCGCACGGTCTCGTTCTCGAAGGTCTACCGCGGACGCGCCGATCCCGCAGCGTTCCGCGGCGCCGTGGTCGTGGTCGGCGCGGTGGCGGCGGAGGTGCAGGACGTCCACCCGACCGCCGTCGGTCGGGAGCGGCAGATGTCCGGCGCCGAGCTGCACGCCAACGCGATCGCGACGCTGCTGGCCGACGCGCCGCTGCGCGCGGCGCCCGCTTGGCTGACGCCGGCCCTGATCACCCTGTTCGGGCTGCTCGTGCCGCTGGCGACGATCCGCTTCGGGCCGATCGCCGTCGTGATCGTCGCGACCTTCGCCGTCGTCTATGTCGGGGTCGTGCAGCTCGCCTTCCAGGCGGGTCTGATCCTGCCCGCGGTCGAACCGCTGGTGACGCTCGGGCTCAGCGGCGTCGGGGTCTTCGCCGTGCTGTTCGCCTGGGTCGCGGCCGAGCGCGACGCGGCCCGCCAGGCGCTCGGGCTCTTCGTCCCCGGCTCGGCGGTCGGCGACGTCGTGCGCGCGTGGGGCAACGGCGGCGACCTGCGCAGCCTGACCAAGACCACCGAGACGACCTGCCTGTTCTGCGACCTGCGCGGCTTCACCCGCTTCTCCGAGATCCTCGAGGACGACGACGCGCAGCGCGTCCTGAACCGCTATCTGACGGAGATGAGCGAATCGATCTGCTCCTACAACGGCACGATCGTGGGCTATCGCGGCGACGGGATCGTGGCCCTCTTCGGCGCGCCGGAGGCCCATGAGGATCACGCCGACAACGCGGTCCGCGCGGCCCGCGAGATGACGGGGCCGCGGCTGGAGGCACTGAACCGCTGGATCGCCGAGTCCAACCTCGGCGAGGGGTTCGCCATGGGCGTCGGCATCAACAGCGGGACCTTGCGCTCGGGCATCATCGGCTCGGCCGGGCGGCTCGAGTACACGGCGGTCGGGGACGCCGCGAACGTCGCCTCACGGCTCGAGCAGGAGACCAAGAACCACGCCGAGCAGGTGCTGATCTCGGGCACGACGGTCGCCGTGCTGCAGAAGGAGAAGCCGAGCGTGGCCTATGTCGGCACGATCGAGATCCGCGGCCGCAAGGCTCCCGTGAGCATCTACGGGCTCAACGGCGCGCCAGTAGCCTGAGACGGCGTGGCCCTCGAGATCACGCTCTTCACCGACCCCGCCTGCCCGTTCGCCTTCTCGGCCGAGCCGGTCCGCCAGCGCTTGCGCTGGCACTACGGCGACCAGCTGCGCTGGCGGCTGCGGATGATCGTGCTCACGCTCGAGCCCGGCGAGGACGCCAAGCTCGCCGAGGGCGCGCCCGGGCTGCAGCGCAAATACGGGATGCCGATCGACCCGAACCCGTACCCGCGGACGTTCTCGTCCGAGCCCGCCTGCCGCGCGGTGGTCGCCGCGCGGCTGAACGCGCCGGGAGCCGAAGCCGCGCTGCTGCGGCGCCTGCGCGTGCGCGCGATGGTCGGCGGCCTGCTCGACGACCCGGCGCTGCTCGCCGCCGCGGCGACGCGACATCGGTCTCGACGCGACGAGCTGAGCGCGCTGGTCGGCGACCCCCGCGGTCGAGGACGCGCTGCGCGCGGACATCGAAGCCGCCCGCGCCCCCTCGCCCGCCGCCCGCGCGCTGGACCACAAGCTCGGCGGCCCGCCCCACGAGCGCCGCTACACCGCGCCGAGCTACGAGCTCAGCGCGAACGGGCGCACGTTCACGATCCCCGGCTTCAACCCGGTCGAGGCCTACGAGACCGCGCTGGCCAACTTCGGGCTGACGCGCCGGGCGAAGCCCGAGTCGGTCGCGCAGTTGCTGACCTGGGCGAGCGAGCCGCTGGCCACGGCCGAGGTCGTCGCGATCATGCAGGCCGATCCGGCCAAGGTGCGCGCCGAGCTGGCCGCGCGCGGCGACGCCGATCCCCGCGGGCGCCGACTTCTACTGGACGCGGCGTTGATGTAGCGTCGCCACGTGGCGACGGTCTCGATCATCCCGTTCTCCCCTGGGCGGCGCCCGACCGACGAGGCGCGCCACCCGGGGATGGGCTCCAGCGACCCCGTCGCCTTCCTGCGAGGGCGACTGCTACCTGCTGCTGGCGGTCACGGGCGCCGCGGGCTGCGCGCTGCGAGGTGCGGCTCACCGACGGCCTGGGCGGCCCGGCCGCGCCCGCGGTCTTCGACGCCGGACGGGCAACTGCGCGAGACGCGCGCTCGACGAGGACCGCACGTACCTGCTCACGCCTGCGCGACCTGCCAGGCGAGTACTCGTTCGCGACGCTCTTCTCGCAGCCGCTGGACGTCGGCGTGCGGCTCATGCGCGACGGCGCGCCCGTCGCCGAGGCCGACGTCCGGCTCGAGGTCTACGACGTCGCGCAGTTGGGCTCGCTCTACGAGCGGATCGTCGAGCAGCTCGTGATCCCCGACACCGAGCGCCAGGCGCCCGGGCCTCTCGCACGCCTACCACCCGTGGTTCCCGGTGCTGCTGATCGGCGCCCACAAGGCCGAGCTGTACACGCGCGCGCTGGTCGGCGACATCGTCCACAAGCGCCGCAACCTCGCCGACCCCGGGCTGGCTCGTGCGCGTCGGCCTCTACCTCGAGCTGCTGACCGCGCTCGGCATCGATCGAGGCCGTCAAGGACGACGTCGGCGACCTGCTGACGCCGGAGGAGCGCGAGGCGCTTCGAGCACAGCGACGCCTTCGAGCAGATCCGGCGCCGGATCAACGTCGGCGGCTGGCGCGGCGTCTGGGACGCTGCGCGAGATCGCGCTCCGCGGCGCGCCCGCGCGCCGGGCCGGTGTCGGCGCAGAACCTGCTCGACAAGCGGCGCGCGACGCTCGAGTTCCTGCACGTCCACCACGAGGACCTGCAGCACGCGATCGAGCTCGCCGGGCCGAACCCGCACAACGCGCAGGAGACCTGGCACCGCGTCTTCCGCGACGCCGAGCGCGCCGTCCTGCGCCAGACGCCCGACGCGTTCCCGGAGCTCGGCCACCTGCCGCCCGAGGTGCGCCGAGTTCGTGCTCTGGCACCGGCGGGGCACCTCGGCCTGCGCCGCGTCCTGCGCGTCCCGGGCCGCTGCCGAAGCTGCTCGGCGACCAGGACGGGCTGTTCGCCGCGGCCTGCAACCAGTACCGCGACTCGATGAACCACGTCGCCGACTGGGCGCAGCGAGCGCGGGCTGATGGACCACACCGGCGAGGAGTGCGTCCCGCGCCAGGTCAGCCTGCTCGAGGCGCACATGAACCAGCCGTCGCGGGTCGCGCTGCTGCAGCGTCGCGACGGCTACGACGCCGACCGCCTCGAGGTCGGCGCCGAGCTGCCCGACGGACTACGAGCCGCCGCTGCGCGTGCTCGCCGACCTGCTCGCCGGCACGGCGCTGTTCTCGATCCTGCGCGCGGACGAGATCGCGCTGCTCGCCCGCACGGCGCGCCCGCTGACGTTCGGGCCGATGGAGCGGATCATCGTCCAGGGCCAGGAGGGCGACTCGCTGTTCGTGATCGTCGAGGGGACGGTCGAGGTCTTCCTGCGCCGCGACGACGGCACCGAGGTCGACCTCGGCACAGCGCCCGACCGGCGACCGTGATCGGCGAGATGTCGCTGCTGACCGGCGAGCCGCGCAGCGCGACCGTGCGCGCCGTCGACGGCGCGCTCGTCTACGAGGTCGGCCGCGCGCCAGCTACGAGCCGATCCTGGCCGGCGCGGCCGGAGCTGATCGAGGCGCTGCAGCGAGCGCGATGGACGACGCGCCTGCGCACGCAGGACGAGGCGCTCGAGCGCTACGACGCCGAGCGCGGCGCGCGATCAGCGCCGGTGGCGGCTCGATCGAGCGAACAGCGAGAGCGCGTAGGCGCCCGCGGGGTGCGCGCGGAACGCGCGCGACGTCCTCGCGCGACCGGCGCGGGCAGCTGCGTCGAGCCGCGGCAGCGCGACGCCGTACTGCGGCGGCAGCGACGACCGCCGCCGCGAGCGCGGCGAACGTCAGGTCGGCGGCGGTGAAGCGGTCGCCGCACAGGTAGCGGCGGCCGTCGGCAGGCGCTCGGCGACCACGTCGAAGGCCGCGCAGGACGCGGCGGCGGTCCTCGTCGGCGTGTCCTTGATCTGCAGCTCGCGCCGCGCCCAGCGCGACGCGAGCGGGAACAGCCGCGGTCAGCGCGAGCGCCTCCCAGGCCGGGACGCCCTGGTTGTTGTACGGCAGCATCAGCTCGCGTGCGCGGCAGCATGTGCGCGTAGATCAGGCGCCGGCGCGTCGGGGCCGAGCGCCGCGTCGAGCTCGCGCGCAGAGCGCCTCGACCTCGGGGTCGCCGGTGAACAGCCGCTGCTCGGGCGCGAGCTGCAGGTCGGCGTAGCGGATGATCCACTCCGAGCTCGGCGAACACGCCGTGCTCGGTGACGAGCACCGGCAGCGTGCCGTGGCCGCCGGCGCGGCGCGAGGCGAACTGGTGCACGCCCTGGACGTGGCGCTCCTCGAGATAGTCGAGGCCGGCGCGCTCGAGCGCCCAGCGCGCCTTCTCGCAGTAGTGGCTGATCGGGATGGTGACCAGGCGCCTCAGCGCGTCGTCACCGACACGTAGGCGACCTGCTCTTCGGGACCGAAGAGCACATCCAGGATGAGCTTGGCGATGCAAGGCATGAGGAGCGATGTTCGCGGCGCGGGACGGCAGCGGCCATCGCCCCCAGGAGTGAATCACGCTCAGGACGCTACCGGTCGGCGCCCGAGCAGTCGCTCCGACAGCTCCCACAGGCGGTCGGCGTTGTCGGCGTCCAGCGCGTAGGGCGCGACGCCGCCGCTGCCCCACTCGCCGCGCCGCTCGACGACCTCGGCCTCGGCGCAGTCCTCGTAGTAGCGGCCGCCGACGCCCTCGAGCTCCGGCGAGGTCGCCAGCAGGACCGACGTCGCGGCGCCCTGCTCGGGCGGTCTTGAGCGCGCATGCCCGAGGCCTTGCGGCCTGCTCGATCTAGCTCCGGGTCACGTGGCGCTGCAGGTTGGTCGCGATCCCGCCCGGCATCAGCGCGTTGGCGTAGATCCCGTCGCGCGCCCAGCGGGCGGTCGCGCCGACCGCGAACAGCACGTTCGCGGTCTTGGACTGGCCGTAGGCCGACCACGGCGTCGTAGTCGCGGAACGCGAAGTTGAGGTCGTCGAAGATCACCGGCGAGCGCAGGTGCCCGCTGGAGCTGACGCGAGACGATCCGCGCGCCTTCGGCCGCGCAGCGCGCCGTGCAGGCCGTGCGCGAGCGCGAAGTGCCCGACGTGGTTGGTCGCGAACTGCATCTCCAGCCCGTGCGTCGTTGAGCGTGCAGCTCCTGGAGCGCCATCACGCCGGCGTTGTTGACCAGGATGTGCAGCGGGCCGTCCCAGCCGCGCGCGAAGGCCTCGACGGACTCGAGCTTGGCCAGGTCGAGGTAGGCGACGCTCAGCGCGCCCGATCTCGGTCGCGACCCGCTCGCCCGCGTCCACGTCGCGGACCGCGATCGTGACCTCGGCGCCGGCGCTTGGCCAGCGCGCGGGCGGTCTCGACGCCGATCCCGGACGCGCCGCCGGTGACGATCGCGCGCTTGCCGGAGAGGTCGATGCCCTCGACGACTTCCAGGGCGGTGGTTTCGAAGCCGAAGGTGCTCATGACGCGGTCACCCCTCCCTGCGCGGCGACCGCGAGGTGGTCCCAGCGCTCCCAGTTCTCGATCCGCTGCTCGTATTCGGCGCTTGATCATCTCGAGCGTGCCGGTGCCGAAGAACACGCGCAGCGGCGGCTCGTCGGCGTCGACGAGCTCGAGGATCGCCGAGCCGGTCGCCTGCGGGTCACCCGGCTCGGCCAGCGGGCCGGTGAACAGCCGCGCGCGGTAGTCGCGCACCGCGTCGTACTCGGCCATCGGCTGCGCCACGACCGCCGACGGGCCGCGCCAGTCGGTCGAGAAGCCGGCGGGCTCGACGATCGTGACCTTGATGCCGAACTCGGCGACCTCGGCCGCGAGCGACTGGCTGAAGCCCTCCAGGCCCCACTTCGAAGCGTGGTAGAGCCCGAGGATCGGGAACGCGTTCACGCCGCCGATCGACGAGACCTGGATGATGTGGCCCGCGCCCTGCGCGCGCATGATCGGGAGCGCGGCCTGCGTGACCCACAGCGGGCCGAACAGGTTCGTCTCGATCTGCTGCGCGCGCCTGCTCCTCGGTGAGCTCCTCGATCGCGCCGAAGAGCCCGTAGCCGGCGTTGTTGACGACGACGTCGAGGCGGCCGAAGCGCTCGTGCGCCTGCTTGACCGCGGCGTCGATCGCCGCCTTGTCGTTGACGTCGAGCTGGAGGGCGAGGACGTTGTCGCCGTAGGCCTCGACGAGCGGGGTCAGCGTGTCGGCGTTGCGCGCCGTCGCGGCCACCCGGTCGCCGCGCTCGAGCGCGGCCTCGGCCCAGACCCGCCCGAAGCCCTTCGATGAGCCGGTTATGAACCAGACTTTGGACATCTGTTGCGTGCCTCCTAGAATCGAAGCGGAGGAATCCTCCGGTTGGACCAATGTAGCACCGAACCGGAGGGACCCTCCGTTTCATCATGACCATGACCAAACGCGCTGACGCCATCCGCAACCGGGAGAAGCTGCTGACCGCGGCGACCGAGCTGTTCGCCGCCGCGCGGCACCGACGTCTCGCTGGACGCCGTGGCCAAGGCCGCCGGCGTCGGGATCGGCACGCTCTACCGCCACTTCCCCACCCGCGACGCGCTGGTCGAGGCCGCCTACCGCGCCGAGGTCGACGCACCTCCACGAGGCCGCCGCCGAGCTGCTCGCCGAGCACGCGCCGGACGTCGCGCTGGAGCTGTGGATGGAGCGCTTCGTCGCCTACTCGACGCCAAGAAGGGCATGAAGGGCGCGCTGCAGTCGCTGGTCGCGGGCGGGTCGGACATCTTCGCCGAGACGCGCGGCGCAGATCGTCGCGGCGATCGCGGAGCTGCTCGCCGCGGGCGTCGAGGCGGGCACGCTGCGCTCCGACGTCGACGCCGAGGACGTCTGGCGCGCGATGGGCGCGGTCTGGCTCGTCGACGACGAGCGAGCAGGCGCGCACGCTGCTGCGGCTGCTGATGGACGGGCTGCGCCATGGCGCCGGCGATGAGCGCCGGCGCCGACGACCGCCGAGGCGATGAAGGCGGTCCTCACGCAGGAGCGCTTCAGCGACCCGGACTGGATCTTCGAGCGCAAGCTGGACGGCATCCGCTGCATCGCGATCCGCGACGGCGGGCCGGTGCGGCTGCTCTCGCGCAACGACCTGTCGCTGAACGGGCGCTTCCCGGGGTCGCCGAGGCGCTGGATGCGCAGGGCACTCGCGCTTCGCGGTCGACGGCGAGGTCGTCGCCTTCGAGCACGGGCAGACGAGCTTCCAGCGCCTCGGGCATCCGGGCGCCGCGATCTTCTACTACGTCTTCGACGTGCTCTGGCTCGACGGCGAGGACGTGCGCGGGCTGCCGCTGCGCGAGCGCAAGGCGCTGCTGCGCGACGCGCTGTCCTTCGACGGGCCCGTCCGCCTCAACGCCTACCGCAACGAGGCGGGCGAGGCGATGTTCGAGGAGGCCTGCCGCAAGGGCTGGGAGGGCGTGATCGCCAAGCGCGCCGACAGCGTCTACACGCCAAGCCGCTCGCGCGACTGGCTGAAGTTCAAGTGCGAGCAGGGCCAGGAGCTCGTGATCGGCGGCTTCACCGCCCCGCGCGGCTCGCGCGAGGAGTTCGGCGCGCTGCTCGTCGGCGTCTACGACGCCGGACGACGTTGCGCTACGCCGGCAAGGTCGGCACGGGCTTCGACCGCGCGACGCTGCGCGACGCTCGGCGCGCAGCTGCGCGCGCTGCGCCGCGACGAGTCGCCGTTCGCCGACGCCCCGCGCTTCCGCGACGCGACCTGGGTCGAGCCGCGGCTCGTCGCGCCAGATCGGCTTCGCGGAGTGGACGACGCGCGGGCCGCCTGCGCCACCCGCGCTTCCTCGGGCTGCGCGACGACAAGGCCGCCCGGTCAGTCGTCCGCGAGGCTCCGTGAGCGCCTGACGAGCAGCGCCGCGGCGGTCAGGGCGGCGAGGGCGCCGACCCACTTCAGGATGCGCTCGTCGGAGGACGGTTGCTGATGCTCGAGCAGTTGCTCCATGCAGGGCATTAAACGCGGAAGCCCGCTCGGGGCGGGCTTCGGCCATCAGAAGATCGGGCAAGGTTGGCAGGGGGACATCGTTTGAGGTCTCAGCCCTCGAGGCGCCTTCGCTGTCTGACACCCCCTGTATCGGCACGCGCGAGGCGGTTCTGATGTCACCTCGGTGACCTACGGACGCTCGATGGACTGTGGCTCGCCGAGGCTCAAGTACTCGGTCACTTCCGCACCCGCGCGGACGCGCCGGACGAGCCCGTCCTTGACCGTGACCTCGAGCTGACGCGTTTGTCGGTGGCCGCGTCCTCGGCATCCTCGGCCGTGGCCGCGCGGCCGGGCACAGAAGCGGGCGATGTCACCGTAGTTGCGCTCGAAGCACCGCTCGAAGTCCTCCATCGAGCACTACATGTCCGCTTGGCGCTGAATCTCCCCTACGCGGGACAGAGGTCGGCCGTGCTGAACGTGAACGCGTCCGGCGTCGGGCCGTGCTCGCGCAGGTGGGCGAGTTTCTCCTCGGCCTCCTGCACCATCGGGATGTGCCCCTCGGGAATCCTCCACAGGACCTGGAAGGCCTCGGCGTGCTTGACGAACCACTCGCGCCGGCGGCGCATCACGGCGAGGTGCGCGTCGTCGCGATAGACGAAAGCCTTCAGCGCCTCGAGCGACTCCCAGACGCTCATGTTCACGATCAGGCGGTCGTCCCCGAAGCCCTTCACCGCGGTGTTGTCGCCGTCCTCGGTCTGCATCCGCCAGACGAACCCGGGCGCGTCGTCCGCGCGCGCGTTCACCGGGGTCCAGCGCGGCGACGAAGTCGCGCAGCAGCGGCGCGTCGAGCGGCTCGCGCGGGAGGGCGATGTTGACCTGGGCGAGGTGCAGCTGGCAACGGTACATCGCGTCCGGCCGGGGGTGCACCAGCCGACCCCAGTGTTACGCGATGACGTCGAGGTTGCTGCCGTTGAGCTCGACCGTCAGGCCCGCCTGGCGGACGATCGTCGCCACGTCCTCGGGCGCCTCGGGCGTCTCGCCCGAGGTGAGCAGGATGCGGGCGACGTCGCCGCGCGTGGCCTTGACCATGTGCGACACGGTCTTGCCGTCGACGAACGCGCGCACGCCGACGACCGTCGCCTGCTTCGGCTTCCAGGCCGCGGCGTAGCTGCCGGAGCGCAGGTCGACGATCAGGCCGTCGTCGGGCAGCGCGCGCCGCAGCGGGTCGCGCCAGAGCGCGGGCAGCGACGGGATCCGCGGGAGCGTCGCGCCCATCGACAACCGGTAGGCCGGGATGCGATCCGACGGCCGCACGAAGCCCCACAGCGCGCTCGCGATCAGGACGTTCTCGCCCGGCAGCGAGCCGAGCCCGAGGTGCTCGTAGAGCACGCCGGTGTAGACCTCGTGCGCGGGCGCGGCGGGCGCGTCGCGCAGCGTCAGGTTGCGCTGCGCCTCGTCCGCCAGGCCCGGGCCGATGTCGAGGTACTTCAGCGCGCGCGGGAAGGTCAGCCGCGACAGCACGTCCAGCAGCCGCTCCCGGGTCTTCGTCAGCCGGGCGAACGGCAGCGACGAAAGGTCCACCGGCGCGCCCTCCGAAGGCGCGGTCTTCCCCTCGGAGGGCGGCAGGAGGATCAGCATGCTCAGTCGGTCTGGACCTCGGTGCCGTCCTGGGACCAGCGCGTGTGGAAGGAGCCTTCCTTGTCCACGCGCCGGTAGGTGTGCGCGCCGAAGAAGTCGCGCTGGCCCTGGATCAGGTTCGCCGGGCCGCGCTCGCGGCGGTAGCCGTCGTAGTAGGCGAGCGAGGACGAGAACGCCGGGACGGCGATGCCCTGCTCGACGGCGGCGACGATCACCTTGCGCCAGGCGTCCTGGGCGTCGGCCACGGCGTCGCGGAAGTACGGCGCCATCAGCAGGTTCACGAGGTCCGGGCTGCTCGTCGTAGGAGTCCGTGATGCGGTTCAGGAAGCGGGCGCGGATGATGCAGCCGCCGCGCCAGATCTTCGCCAGCTCGCCCATCTGGAGGTCCCAGTCGTACGTGCGCGCGGCCGCGGCCATCTGCTCGAAGCCCTGCGCGTAGGCGACGACCTTCGACGCGTACAGCGCGGCGCGGATGTCGTCCACCAGCGACTCGGGCAGCGCCGCCCGGCTTCGGGCCGGCCGAGCACGCCGGACGCCTCGCGCGCGCTGGTCGCGCAACGCGCTCAGAGGACCGCGCGAAGACGGCCTCGGTGATGCCCGTCAGCGGCACGCCCAGCTCCAGCGCGTCCTGCGCCGTCCAGCGCCCGGTGCCCTTCTGCTCGGCCTGGTCGACGATCACGTCGACCAGCGGCTTGCCGGTCGACGTCGTCGGTCTTGCCGAGCACGGTCGCGGTGATCTCGATCAGGAAGGACTCGAGGTCGCCCGCGTTCCACTCGTCGAAGATCGCCCTTGATCGTCGGGCACGTCGAGCCCGATGCCGAAGCGCAGCAGGTCGTAGGCCTCGGCGATCAGCTGCATGTCGGCGTACTCGATGCCGTTGTGGACCATCTTCACGTAGTGGCCCGCGCCGTCGGCGCCGATGTAGGCGCAGCACGGCTCGCCGTCGACCTGCGCGGCGATCGTGGTGAAGATCTCCTCGACCTCGCCGTAGGCCTCGCGCGGCGCCGCCGGGCATGATCGACGGGCCGTTCAGCGCGCCCTCCTCGCCGCCGGAGACGCCGGTGCCGATGAAGCGCAGCCCCTGCTCGCGTCAGCTCCTCGCTCGCGCCGGCGCGTGTCGACGAAGTGCGAGTTGCCGGCGTCGATGATGATGTCGTCCTTGTCGAGCAGCGGCGCGAGGTCGTCGATCACGCCGTCGACGGGCGCGCCCGCCTTGACCATGACGATGATCCGGCGCGGGCGCTCGAGCGCCGCGACGAACTCCTCCAGCGTCTCGGCGCCGCGTGAAGTCGCCCTCGGAGGCGAACTCGGCCATGAAGTCGCTCGTCTTCGACGCCGTGCGGTTGTGGACGGCGATCGGCACGCCGCGGCGTGCGATGTTGCGTGCCAGGTTCGCCCCCATGACGGCGAGCCCGGTGACCCCGATCTGGCTCATTGTCACGGGACCCTAGACAAAGATGGAACCCAGCGCCCGCGCGCGGGCAATCGCATGACATGCCGCCCACCGACGCAGACGCGATCCGCCG
Organism: uncultured Acidimicrobiia bacterium; assembly: GCA_963825765.1. Classification (GTDB taxonomy): domain Bacteria; phylum Actinomycetota; class Acidimicrobiia; order Acidimicrobiales; family AC-14; genus CAWGUU01. The sequence goes on along the minus strand of CAWGUU010000003.1, from coordinate 16,193 downwards.
CTCGCTCGACGAGCCGGCGGCGTTCGGCGCCGTCTTCGACCGCCACTACGCGGCCGTGCACGCCTACGCGCAGCGGCGTGTGGGCGCCGAGCTCGCGGAGGAGGTCGCGGCGGAGGCGTTCGCCCGCGCCTTCGCCGCCCGCAGGCGCTACGACGGCGCGCACGCCGACGCGCTCCCCTGGCTGCTCGGCATCGCGTCGAACCTGATGCGCCGGCACTGGCGGACCGAGCGACGGCGCCTGCACGCGTACGCGCGCGTCGCCTCCCAGCACGTGCCGGAGATCGACCCGGCGACCGCCGAGGAGGCGATCACCGCCGTCGCGCGCCTCCCCCGCCGCCAGCGCGAGGTCGTGCTCCTGCACGTCTGGGCCGACCTCTGCTACGAGCAGATCGCCCGCGCGCTCGACATTCCCGTCGGCACCGTCCGCTCGCGCCTGCACCGCGCCCGCGGCGCGCTCGGCGCCGACCCGATCCTGGAGCCCTCCCGTGCCTGACCTCGAACTGCTGCGCAAGCTCGCCCCGCCCGTCGAGCCCCCCGCCGGCCGCGCGTTCGAGCCGCGCAGCGGCGTCGCCGCCCGCTGCTGCTGCTCACGCCGGTCGCGGTCGGCGCGGCCGTGCTCGCGCTCCTGGCCACCCAGCTCGGCGGCGAGCAGCTTCGCCGAGGCCGCGATCCGCGCCGCCGAGTCCTCCCCGCGCCTGCTCGTCGAGGGCTGGGAGGTCACGCGCGTGGACGAGTGGAGCGCGGGCCGGGGCGAGATGACCTTCGCGCGCGACGGGCGCACGCTCGAGCTCTCCTGGGGCGACGAAGGACCGCTCAAGGACGGGATCGAGCGGCTGCGGGGCACCCGGGTCGCGGGCGCGCCGGCGACCGTCGGCCGCTTCGAGGGCACGAACGATTTCGTCGCGACGCTGGGACGACGTGCTGGCGCGCGGCGTCGCCCCTTCCCCGATGCCTTCGTCGAGACGCTCGAGGAGATCCACCGGGTCGAGCGCCGAGGAGTGGCTGGAAGCGCTTCCCGACAGCGCGGTGGCGCCGCGCGCCCAGGCCGACGACGGTCGCAGGAGATGCTCCGCGGCATCCCGGTCCCGCCGGGGTTCGTCGCCCCCGAGGCGACGGGCGAGACGCGCGACCGCTACCAGCTCGGAGCAAGGTCGCGGGAGCCGTGGCCTGCGCCTGGATCGAGCGCGGCGGGAAGGAGGCCGCCGAGGCGCTCGCGACCTCACGCAGCTGGCCGATCCTGCTCGAGATGAACGCCGAGGGCGACTACCCCGAGGTCGTCTGGCAGTACGCCGACGCCCTCAACGGCAACGGCGACGTCCCGGCGGGCAAGCCCGGGGTCACCGTCGAGGAGAGCTACCGCAGACGCGCTCGGATGCTGATCGCGCCGCCGGCTGTGTCACGCTCTACGGCCCGTGGCGCGTCCCGACTACTACGGCAACCCGGCCGGCCTGACCGACGAGGCTGAGATCGTGCGGGCGATCTACGACGCGTTCGCCCGCCGGGACCTCGAAGGGATGCTCGCCTACGTGGCCCCGGACTGCGAACTCGACCTGCGCGGCACCGCGCGGCTCGTCGGCCGCGCGGAGCCCTACCGCGGCCACGACGGCGTCCGCGCAGTACTTCGCCGACGTGGCCGAGCAGTGGGAGGAACTGGTCCTGCACGCCGAGGACTTCCGCCTCATCCCCGGCTCGGTGATCGTGATCGGCCACGTCACCGGCAAGCGCGACGGACTCGACATCCGCCGCTCGTCGGTCTGGACGTGGCGCGTCGCCAATGGACGCGCCACGTCCGTCAAGGTCGCCGACCTAGGTGATTGCTAGCGAGTCCGGGCTGACCAGAAGGTCTTCTGGGTCCCGCTGACCGAGTAGCCCTTGATCCGCAGCTTCCAGGTGCCGGCGTAGACGCCGCTGGTCACGCTCGCGCGCTCGAACACGCTGACGACGGAGACGCTGGAGTCCCGCACCGTGCCGTCCGGGCGCGATCAGCTCGAGGTCGACGTCGTTGTGGCCGCTGGTCGCCTCAGGCCACCACAGCGAGCCCTCGAACTTCGTCTTGCCGGCCGGGATGGAGATCGGGATGTCGACGCGCGCGCCGTTGGCGATGTTCGTCTTGCCCCAGTAGGCGTGGCCGCCGGTGCCGAGCTGGAACGGGCCGGCGCCGGTGTTGTTGTTGAACGGGTACGCCGTCTGGCCGCCGAGGATCATGTGGCTGTAGACGTGGCCGGCGTCGATCGAGCCGACGCCGCCGCGCATCCAGTTGCGCAGCAGGCCCGCGGCGCCGCCGGCGACCGGGGTCGCGGCGCTGGTGCCGCCGAAGGAGCCGAGCGCGGTGTTGCTGGAGGCGCGCGGCGCCTCGATGTTGGTCGGGAAGACGAGGTCCGGCTTGTAGCGGCCGTCGGCGGACGGGCCGCGGCCCGAGTAGCTCATCAGCGCGTCGGTCTGCAGGTCGGCGGCGCCGATGCCGATCGCCTTGTGGGCGTTGCCGGGCGAGCGGACGGTGCCGGCGCCGGGGCCGAAGTTGCCGTTGGCGGCGATCACGACCGAGCCGGCGTCGAAGGCGGCGTCGGCGGCGGTGCTGGAGGCGCTGGCCTCACCGGCGTTGAGCTGGATCTCGGCCACGATCACGCGGTCCGCCCAGCTGACGGCCGCCTCGAAGCCCGTCGACCGTGTGCGCCGAGCCGACGGAGCAGTCGTTGCCGTAGACGTCGAAGGAGTCGACGCTGATCGCCGACACGCCGCGCCAGTTGTTGCCCAGGCGCGCGTTGCCGGTGATCTCACCCGCGGACGCGGTGCCGTGGTCGCACTGGTCCGACGGGTCGCCGTCGCCGGTCAGGTCCTGCGCGACCGCGATGTGATCGGGCGAGTTGAAGGCGACGTGCGTCGTGCGCACGCCGGTGTCGAGCAGGCCGATCCAGCCGTTGGTCTGGTTGAGGTTGAAGTACGGGTCGGAGAAGATCTGCGCGCGGGCGTCGATCAGGTCGTTGTCCGGGTTGGCGTCGGCGGGCGGCTTCTCGACGCCGTCGGCGAGCTCGAGGTAGGTCGACCTGGTCGTCGGCCGACAGGCGCTTGACGGCCTCCAGCGGCAGGCTCACGTGCGTGCCCTGGATCAGCCAGTAGGTGTTCAGGACCTTGCCGCCGAGCTGCTCGAGCTGGGCGGACTGCTGCTTGTAGAGGTCGGCGCGGCGGGCCTTGATGTCGCCGATCATGCCCTGGATCTGGGCCAGGATCTCCTTGTTGCGCGGGCTCTCACGGTCCTCGTCGAGCACCGGCATCGGGAACGTGGGGATCGTCAGCGGGTCGCGGTAGTTGACGACGATCTCGACCGGCTTGTGCGGGTCGCCTGAGGCCAGCAGGTCCAGCAGCGCGGGCTGGATCTTGCCCTCCGGCGGAAGCGCGGTCCTCCTTGACGTCCTTCTGCTTGAGCTCGGCGCGGCCGAAGCTCTCCTTGCCGAGCGGCGACTGGCCGGCCTTGACGATCTTGCCGTTCTCGAATTCGGCGCTGTAGACCACGTTGGCCGGGTCCTCCTGCGCGAGTGCCACGGGGGCGGCGAGGCCGGCGGCGACGAATCCGATCGTCGCGGCCCACTTCAAGCTTCGTGCTTGCACGTCCTGAGTCCCTTCGGGTCGGTTGACGCCACTAAGAGCGCGCAACCCGCGCGCCTGATACATGTGATCTGCGTGACGGACATCACCGACCGGGCCGACTGCGAGCGCCTCGTGCGCGCGTTCTACGAGCGCGCGCTCGTGGACCCGATCATCGGCTGGATCTTCACCGACGTCGCGAAGCTCGACGTCGAGGCCCACGTGCCGGAGATCGCGTCCTTCTGGGAGACGATCCTGCTCGGCGCCCAGACCTACCGCGGCGGCGCCTTCCGCCCGCACGCCGAGCTGCACATGAAGGTCCCGCTGCGCTCGGGTCACTTCGAGCGCTGGCTCGTGCTCTGGCGCGAGACCGTCGACTCCCTGTTCGAGGGCCCGCGGGCGGAGCTGGCCAAGTCCCACGCGCTGCGCGTGGCGCGCGCCTTCCACGGCCGGCTGGAGGCGATGAGCGCGCCCGCCCCGGCGGCGGGCTCTCGATCACCACGCACGGCCCGGCGCGCTGAGCGTCGTGTCGACGGGCTCCAGGCGGACGCTTCGGGCCGCGCGGGCGGCGGGATCAGCCGCGAGGCGGCGAGCGCCAGCAGGCCGGCCACGCACGAGAACGCGAACGCCGCGGTGTAGGCGCCCTCGGTGGGCAGCGGCGTGCCCTCGATCGGCGGCCGCGAGGATCGCCGTCGCCGTCGCGGCGCCGAACGAGCCGCCGACGGTGCGCATGACGGTGTTGATCCCGGTCGCGATCCCGACCTCGGACTGCGGGCACGGCGTCGACGATCAGGTTCGCCATCGCCGCGAAGGAGAACGTGATGCCCGCCGCCGAGCAGGACGCCGGCCGACGATCAGCTCCCACGGCTGCTGTGGACGAACGTGGCCATCAGGAACGAGAGCGTGATCAGCACCGCGCCGATCGAGAGCAGCGCGCGGAAGCCGACCCGCTCGCGCGAGCCGGGCCGCGGCCGGCCCGGCCAGCAGCTGCGCGAGCGCGGTCGGCATCAGCAACAGGCCGGCCTGGGTGACGGTGAAGCCGAAGCCGTAGCCCGTGCTCTCCGGCGACTGCGCGAACTGGGGAAGATCAGGAAGCTCGCGAACATCGAGACGCCGACCAGGAAGCCGGTCAGGTTGGTCGCGGCGACCGCCGGCTTGCGCAGCACGCGAGGTCGATCAGCGGCTGGTGACGCGCCCCTCGACCCAACGAAGACGGCCGACAGCGCGAGCCCGCCGGCGATCGCAGCCGACGTTCGCGGGTGAGCCCCAGCCCCACTCGCCCGCCTGGGAGACGCCGAGCAGGATCGCCGCCAGCGCGCCCGAGAGCAGCGCGCGCCCAGCCAGTCCACGCGCGTGTTCTCGACCGGCGGCGAGGGCGGCACGAGCCGGTGCGCGGCGAGCGCCGCGGGCAGCGCGATCAGGCTGATCCAGAACAGCCACTGCAGGTCGAGGTTGTCGACGATCACGCCCGACAGCGGCAGGCCGATGCCGCCGCCGATGCCGAAGATCGCGCTGACGATCGCCAGCCCGCCGGCGACCTGCTCGCGCGGGAACGTGTCGCGCACGATCCCGAAGGCGAGCGGGAACACGCCGCCGGCCACGCCCTGCAGCACGCGGCCGGCGATCACGACCTCGATCGAGCGGCGCCAGCGCGTTGATCACCGCGCCGACCGAGAACAGCACGAGCACGGCGGTGAGCATCCGGCCCTTGCCGTAGAGGTCGCCGAGCTTGCCGACGATCGGCGTCGCGATCGACGCCGAGACGCAGGAAGCCGGTCAGCACCCACGAGACGGCCGCGGCGAGGCGTCGAACTCCTCGCGCGAGCGCCGGCAGCGCCGGGACGACCAGCGTCTGCGAGAGCGAGAACGCGATGCCCGCGGCGACGAGCGTGAGCAGAACCGGTGTCGGGCGCCTGGCGTCGTCTGACACAGGGCGGAGCTTACGGCGCGTCAGTTGCGCTCGCGCGCCAGACGGCGGGCCAGCTCGTCGAACGTCTCCTCGACCTCCTCGTCCATCGTGCGCCGGAAGACCGCCAGCAGCGCCTGCGCGGCCAGCGGGCGGACGTGCTCGATCGACTCGCGCGAGCTCCTCCCAGCGCTCGTCGGGCATCCCGGCGTCGGCGAACGGCTTCAACGTCCTCCATGAAGAGCTTCACGAACTCCTTCGAGGCCGCGCGCGAGTGGCGCTGACGCTCTCGATCATGGCCAGCGCGTGCGCGAGCGTGACGCCGCGCGCGACCGCCTCCTCGGCGGCGGCGAGCAGCGCCGGGCTCGGGACCTCGAAGTGGCCGTCGCCGAGCGGCATGAGGACGCCGAGCTTCTCGGCCTTGCGGACGAGCTTCGCGGGCGTCGTCGCTCGCCCATCTCGAGCCGCTCGCTCAGCTCGGCCGCGGTAACGACCTCCGGCGTCTCGGCCGGCTCCTCGGCCGGCGCGCTTGAGCGCGAGCAGCCGCTCGCCGGAGTCGCCGAGCAGGCGCTTGATGCCCTCGAGCTTGAGGCCCTCGTCCTGCAGCTCGCGGATCAGCCGCAGCCGCTCGACGTGCTCGGACCCGTAGTAGCCCGTCCGGCCGCGGACCTCGGGCGGCGGGAGCAGCCCGCGCGCGTGGTGGGAGCGGACGTTGCGGACCGTCAGGCCGGTCTCCCGCGCCAGCTCGTCGATCGTCAGCACGCACGGTCGAGGATATCGCTTTCGGTGTTACGTCACACAACGTGACGTCAAACGACGATACATTGCGCCGGCATGTTCGCCCTCCTCGCCGCGAAACCCGCGGGCGGCGCCGCGCTGGACCAGGTCGCGATCGCCATCGGGCGCCGCACTGCTCGTCACCGTCGTCCTGCTCTGGCTCGGGCTGGGGCACCGCAGCGGGCGGGTGCAGGTGCTCGCGCGGCTCGGCCGCTTCAGCGAACGTGTCGTCCGGCCTGCCCGCGTGGGCGGCGATCCCGGCCGGGATCATCGTCGTCTCGCTGATCACCGCGCTGTTCGGGATGCTGTGGGACATCTCCCTGCACATCGCGCAGGGCCGTGACGAGGGGCCGCTGGCCAACGTCGCGCACTACTTCATCCTCGCCGGGCTGTTCGGCGTCTTCGCCTCCGGCTTTCTCTCGATGTGCCTGCCGCTGGAGAAGCCCAGCCGCGTGGCCGTGCCGATCACGCGCGACTGGTACGCGCCGCTGGGCGGCGTGCTGATCACGGCCTGCGGGACGTTCTCGCTGATCGGCTTCCCGCTCGACGACGTCTGGCACCGCCTCTTCGGTCAGGACGTGACGCTGTGGGGGCCGACGCACCTGATGCTGATCGGCGGCGCGGCGATGACGCTGTCGGCCTCGCGGTGCTGCTGGTCGAGGCGGGTGCGGCGCAACCGCGACGCCGGCCGCGGCGCGAGGTGCCCTGGGCGCGCTGGATGCGCCGGGTGTCGCTCCCGGGCGCGTTCCTGCTCGGGCTCTCGACGTTCCAGGCCGAGTTCGACTTCGGCGTCCCCCAGTTCCAGATGATCTTCCAGCCGATGCTGGTCATGCTCGCCGCGGGCGTCGCGCTCGTCGCCGCGCGGATCTGGCTCGGGCCGCGGCGCGGCGCTCGGGCGCGGCGCTGTTCTTCCTGGCGATGCGCGGGCTGATGGCGCTGCTGGTCGGCCCGGTGCTCGGGGAGCCGCTGCCGCACTTCCCGCTGTTCGTGGTCGAGGCCGCGCTGGTCGAGCTGATCGCGCTGCGCGTGCGCCGGCCGCTGCCGCTGGCGCTGGCTCGCGGGCGCGGCGATCGGGACGGTGGGCCTCGCCGCCGAGTGGGGCTGGTCGCACGTCTTCATGCCGCTGCCGTGGCCCGCCGCACTGGTCGCCGGAGGGCGTGGTGCTCGGGCTGGCGATGGCCGTCGCGGGCGCGCTGGTCGGCGCCTGGATCGGCGCGCGGCTGGCCGCCGACCGGACGCCGTCGTTGCGCGCCGCCGGCGTGCTCGCGGCGGTCGCGATCTTCGCCCTGACCGCGTTCGGGCTGCGCTCGAGCGGCGACCAGGGGCTGCGCGGGACGGTGCTCGTCGCCGCCGACGGCAACGCCGAGCGTGCGCGTCGCGCGCGCGCGACGCGAACTGGCTCACCGCGACCTCGTGGCAGGGCGGCGGCCTCGTCGTCGACCGGCTGCGCGAGGTCTCGCCCGGCGTCTACCGCACGACGGAGCCGCTGCCGCTGGACGGCGAGTGGAAGACGATGATCCGCCTGCACGCGGGTGACGCGCTGACCGCGCTGCCGGTCTACCTGCCCGCCGACCCGGCGATCCCGGTCGAGGGCATCCCGGCCGCGCCGCGGATCGAGCGCGCGTTCGGCGACGAGGTCAGCGCTGCTCCAGCGCGAGCGCAAGTCCGATGTCGCGGGCTGGCTGTGGGCGGCGGCCTACGGCGCCGTGCTGGCGCTCGCGCTCGGTTTCCTCGCGCTGCTCGCCTGGGGCGTGCACCGCGTGTCGCTGACACCCGGCGCGGAGGCGTCGCGCTTTACGCCGGAGGCCCGCCGAGCACGAGCACGTCCACAGCAGCCCAACCGCAACCGCGGTGACGATGACCGCGAAGCCGCGGCGCAGGAGCGCCTGCGGCAGCCGCTCCCCGACGTGCGTGCCGGCGAGCGCGCCGAGGCCGGTCGAGCAGGCCAGGATCACGGTCGTCGCCACGTCGGGCTTCGCCCCGGTCAGCAGGTGGCTGGCGAGCGCGGCCAGCCCGGTCAGGCAGATGATCACCAGCGACGTCGCGACCGCGCGCCGGAACGGCGTGTCGAGCCAGAGCGTCAGCACCGGGACGATCACGAACCCGCCGCCGACGCCGAAGAAGCCCGGTCATCGCGCCCACGAGCAGGCCGGCGACGACGACCTTGTGCATCGGCGCGTGCGGGCAGCCGCCATCGACGTCGTCCTCGCCCGCGCGCCGCCAGATCGCGACCGCGGCGAGCAGCATCACGGGCACGAACGCGAGCACCAGCGCGGCCGCGCCGACGTTGCGGCTCGCGAACGTGCCGAGCAGCGAGCCGGCCGCCGCGGGCACGGCGAACGTGAACGCCATGCTCCAGCAGACGCGGCCGTGGCGGGCGAGCGAGCCGCCCCGATCGCCGCGGCCACCGACACCACGACCAGCGACGCGGTGGCCGCCGGCCCGACCGGCTCGCCGAGCACGTAGATCAGGACCGGCAGGGCGAGGATCGCCCCTCCCCCGCCGACCGCGCCGACGATCAGCCCGATCGCGAGGCCCAGCACGATCGCGAGCGCGGTCACGCTCGCGATCGTAGTGGTCCGCTCAGAAACCGAGTGACGAAGCGCCGACGCCGAAGACGACGCGTGCGCCGGGGTACTCGGTGAGCGAGTAGATGCGCCCGCTGGTCGCGGCGTAGGAGACGTCCTCGACGCCCGCGGCCCAGGTGTGCGGCGTGGTCGCCGCGCCGGGCGCGCCGGTCGTGAACACGCCGGGCTTGCCCTCGCCGGCGCTCGAGGACGAGCCGATCTTGCCGTTGAGCATCAGCGCGCCCTGCATGCTGCCCGCGGGCGACGTGAACGCCGCCGCGGCCTTGCCGGTCGGGAGGTTGTCGGCGCCGAGCGGCCAGCGCACGATCCGCCCGCCCGCGGCGCCCTTCTTGTACTCGCCGGTCACCAGCGCGGGGCCGTTCGTGCGGTCGAGCGCGACGAAGGAGAAGCGCAGGCCCGGCTCGGTCTTGTACAGGCCGACCTGCGGGAGGATGAACGCGTAGCCGAGCGCGTCGTCGGGGTTCGGGACCTTCAGCAGATGGCGCATGTCGAACACGCGCAGGCCACCGTCGGTCTCGGCGACGTAGAGGTAGTCGCCGACCCACGCGATCCCGCCCGCGTGGCTCTGCACGAGGCCGAAGCCGCCGTTGTCGTTCGGCTCCACGAGCAGCACGTGGCGGTACTTCGTGTTGGTCAGGCTGTCCGCGTTGACGAAGCTCACGCGCGTGCCCTTGCCGTTCTTGGAGTACCAGCTGACGAGCAACTCGCGGTGCCCGTCGACGACGCCGCCGGGGGTGGCGTCCGCGCTCCCGGTGATGCCCTGCGGCCACCAGTAGTCGACGGCGTTGTCGCCCGGGTTCCAGCGGAAGCCGCCGCTGACGTCCTTGACGCCCTTGAGCTCGGGCGCGTTGCCGAGCGGCTGGACTTCGCGGTTGGCGCTGGCGATCACCGCGCCGACGCTCGAGCGCGGGTACTTCTGTTCGAGCTTCGCGACGCGTGCATAGTCGGCGTCGGTCAGCCCGGTCTTGGTCAGTCCGAGCCCGTTCGTGGAGATCGGGTCAAAGGGCGCGGCGGAGGCCGTCGCGGGGAGGAGCAGTGCAGCGGCTGCCGCTGCGAGCAGGATCGTTCTCAAGAACTGAGTCCTTCCTGTGTTCGGGTCAGTCGAGCCGGTCACCCTAGGCGCAGCGCGCGCGGCGAAGGTACGGCTTCCCGTAGGTTCGTCAGGCCGCCGACCCCGGGTGTGAGCGAGCCCAGGACGCGGGCGTGGCGGGCGCCGGTCGCGCTCGGCAGCGTCCGGGCAGCCCGTGGGCCGTGAGGAAGCCGAGGACCGCGAACGCGTACGCCTCCTTGTCCTGCGCGGGCAGTCCGAGCGCGTCGCTGGTGACGACGGTCGCGTCGGTTTCCTCGCGCCAGCGCGGCCATCAACGTCGGGTTCTTGACGCCGCCGCCGGACACGACGAGTTCGGTGACGCCGCGGGTGGCGTGCGCCACGGTGCGCGCGGTAAGGCGCGTGAGCGTGGCCAGCACGTCCGCGGCGTCGTGGTCGAGGGCGCCCTCGAGATAGGCGGCGTTGAAGTGCTCCTTGCCGGTGCTCTTCGGCGCGGGCCGCGCGTAATAGGGGTCGGCGAGCAGGCGGTCCAGCAGCTCCGGGATGACGCTGCCGGCGGCGGCGAGCCGCCCGTCCACGTCGAAGGCGCGCCGGTGAAGTGGCGCGCTGCGGCGTCGATCAGCGCGTTGCCGGGCCGACGTCGAACGCGATGGGCTCCGCTCCGGGCATGATCGTGACGTTCGCGATGCCGCCCAGGTTCAGCGCCGCGGGACGCCGGGGCGGTCGGCCAGCAGCAGCGCGTCGAGCAGGGAGACCAGCGGCGCGCCCTGACCGCCGGCGGCGACGTCGCGGGAGCGCAGGTCCGAGACGACCGGCACACCGGTGCGCTCGGCGATCCAGGCCGGCTGGCCGACCTGCAGCGTGCCTCGCACGCGCCCGCCGTCGACCCAGTGGAAGAGCGTCTGGCCGTGCGAGGCGATCAGGTCCGCGGCGCCGAAGCGGGCGATCGCCTCGGCCGCGAGCTCCGCGAACGCCTGGCCGATCCGGGTGTCCAGCCGGCAGACCGTCTCCAGCGTGGTCGGCGCCGGCGGCAGCGCGGCCGCCAGCTCCGTCGCGCAGGTCGTCGGCGTAGGGCGCGCTCAGCGAGCCCAGCGGCCGCAGCCGCAGCACCTCGCCCTCGAGCTCGATGTCGGCGACCGCCGCGTCGATCGCGTCGAACGACGTGCCCGACATCAGCCCGCATCACGCGCGAGCGTCGAGTTTCACAACCACTGGTTGTGGAACCCGACGCTCGCGCGACCTCGCGGCTCATTCGCCGAGCGCGCGGCGCAGATGCCCGCCCGCCGCGTCGAGCAGCGCCCGTGCCTCGTCGGCCCCGACGCCCGGCGCGCAGCATCGTGATCGCGACCTTCGCGTCCTCGCCGGCTTCGTCCAGCGCCGCGGCGGCCTGCTCGCGCGATGCGCCCGCGGCCTGCTCGACGATCCGCGTCGCGCGGTCGCGCAGCTTCTCGTTGGTCACGCGGACGTCGACCATCAGGTTCCCGTAGGTCTTGCCGAGCCGGACCATCGTCAGCGTCGAGAGCATGTTCAGCACGAGCTTCTGCGCCGTGCCGGCCTTCAGGCGCGTCGAGCCGGCGATGAACTCGGGGCCGACGAGCACCTCGATCGGGTGCTCGACCGCCGCGCTGAGCGGCGAGCCGGCGTTGCAGGCGAGGCCGATCGTGAGCGCGCCCGCGCCGCGGGCGAACTCGATCGCGCCGAGCACGTACGGCGTGCGACCGCTGGCGCTGATGCCGACGACCGCGTCGATCTCGGTCAGCTGCAGCTCGGCGAGCGCGCGGCCGCCGGCGGCGGCGTCGTCCTCGGCGCTCTCGCTCGCGGTGCTGACCGCGACCTGGCCGCCGGCGATCACGCCGAGCACGCGGTCGGTGTTGAACGTCGGGCCGCATTCGCTGGCGTCGAGCACGCCGATCCGCCCCGCGGTCCCCGCGCCGGCGTAGATCAGCCGCCCGCCGCCCGCCATCCGGTCGGCGATCGCGTCGACCGCGGCGGCGATCTCGTCCCCCGCCGCGGCGACCGCCTCCGGCACGACACGGTCGTCGTCGTTCATCAGCCGCACCAGCTCGGCCGTCGGCAGCCGATCGATCTCCGCGCGCTCCGCACGCGCGCCTTCGGTGGACAGGTGGCCAAGACGGGTCATGGGGCTCCGGCTTCGAAGATCAGGTCCTTGAACAGCGGCGGACGCTCGAGCAGCCGCGCGGCACCGTCGAGCGGGCCGCCCAGTGGCGCGAGCCAGCGCGGGGAGCTGCGCGCGCAGCGGGTCGAGCAGGAGTTCCCCCGCAGCGAACAGCCCGCCCGAATACGACAGCGCGAGGGCCGGCAACGACGCGGCGGCGGTGTTGGCCTCGGACGCGGCGGCGGCACGAGACGCGGCGGTCTTGGACGAGCCCGCGGCGCGAGACGCGGCCGGCTTGGACGAGCCCGCGGCACGAGACGCGGCGGCCTTGGACGAGCCGGCGGCACGAGACGCGGAGGCCTTGGACGAGCCCGCGGCACGAGACGCGGCAGCCTTGGACGAGCCGGCGGAACGAGACGCGGCCTTGGACGAACCGGCCCCGCGAGCCTTGGCGGCCGAACCCGACGAGCGGCCGGGACGGGCCTTGGCGGCCGGGCCCGACGCGCCGGTCGCCGCCACCGCGCGGGCGGCGGTCAGCGCCGTCGCGGCGAGCTCGGACGCGGCGTCGGACCAGATCGAGCGGGCGTGCTCGTCTCCCGCGTTCGCGGCGTCGGCGACGTCGCGCGCGAAGTCGGCGATCACCGCGACCGGATCGTCGGCGTCGTAGACCGCGGGCACGATGCGCTCGCCGAAGCGCCCGACCGCGTGGCGCAACAGCTCGGGCGAGCCGCCCGGGCGGCCGTCGCGGGCGCGCAGGGCCGCCGCGAGCCCACGGCGGCCGATCCAGTACCCGCCGCCGTCGTCGCCGAGTCGGCTGCCGAGACCGTCGGCACGCGCCCAGCGGCCGTCGGCGCCGACCGCGAGCGCGATCACGCCTGTGCCGGCGACGATCACGACGCCCGGCTCCCCGCCGAGCGCGCCGAGGTGCGCGGTGACGGCGTCGTTGCTGACGATCACCGGCATGCCGAGGGCGCGGGCCACCGCGGCCGCGTCGCCGTCGAAACCGGTGAGGCCGGCGGCGACGAAGTCGACGGGGTCGTCCAGGAGCACGCGCAGCGCGCGATAGTCGCGGCCGTGGCGCGGGAGCCCCGGCCCGCGGCGTTCCGCGCGGCTCGGCCGCGTCGCGACCGGCTCGGCGTCCGTGTGCCGCTCGGCGGCGACGAGCCCGCGCCGGAGAACGTCACGCCCGGGGTCGCGTCGGCGGAGGGTGCGGCACGCTGCTTCACCGACGGTGAAGCGGACTGCGGCACCCCCTCCAGGTAGCGGGCGCGGCTGCCGCTCTGGCCGCCGTCGATCAGAAGCACCCTCGGCATTGAAGTGGTCTATACCACTTTCGCGATCACAGCGCGAACATTTACCCCGCGTTCGATTTGCGTGCCGATCATCGATGGGTGCACCTGCGCGCGCTCATGGCCCGGATTCCGCTGACGCTACGCGCGTTGGTGCTGGTGCCGCTGCTGGCGGCCGGGATCGACCAGGCGCGCGTCTCGCTCGTCTGCGACCCGGGCGCCCAGAGCTGCCTCGAAAGCGCGGGGCAGGGCCGGTTCGGCACCACCGCGTTGCTCGCGATCCTGGCGTACATGGGCGCGATCGGCATCCTCGTCGCCCGTCTCGCACGCGGGCGTAGGAGCTCGCCGACACTCTGGATCGTCGCCACCGCCGGCCTGTGGGCCGCTTGCGGCGGCCAGGCGATGCTCAGCTCCGAGCTCGGCGGCGGCGCCGCGGTGCTCGGCGGCGGTTGGACGGAGGCGCTGTTCTTCGGCGCCGTCGCCGGCGCCCTGCTCGCGTTCGCGCTCAAGGCCGTCCCGGCCGCCCGGGAGCTCTTGCTCTCACTGCGCCCGAGCGCCCCGCGCCTCATCCTGCTCGCAGAACCGGTCCGCCACGGCCTCGCGCCGGCCGCGGACCCCTCACTCGCTCGTTTCGCCCGCTTCACGCGGGATCGCGCACCGCCCGCGCTGGCGTAGGTCCTCAAACCCACGCCCAGCGTGCCGCCCCACACGGGCGGCGCGATCCCCCTTTCGAAACGAACGGAGTACCCATGTCCCAGTCCAAGCGCGAGCTGCGGGCCGAGCGCAAGGCCGCCCGCGAAGCCAAGCGAACGCGCCGAGGCGCCCGCCAGCGCCGCCGCCGCCGCTTCATCACCCTCGGCGGATCGCCGGCCTCGCCGCGACGTCCTCGCCGTCGTGATCGGCGTCTCGGCCTCGGGCGGCTCGCCCAAGCCCGTCAAGCCAGGCCCGGCGCAGGCGCTCCTCGCCGGCATCCCGGAATCCGACGGCGTGCTCGGGAACCCGAAGGCCAAGGTCACCGTCACGGAGTACCTCGACCCGCAGTGCCCGATCTGCGCTCAGGCCTCCAAGGACGCCCTCCCGCACCTGATCAACACCTACGTCAAGCCCGGCAAGGTCAAGCTCAAGGCCGCCACGATGAGCTTCCTCGGCCCGGACTCGGTCAAGGCCGCGAAGTTCGCCGCCGGTGCCAAGGCCCAGGGCAAGCAGTGGGCGTTCCTTGAGACCTTCTACGCCTCCCAGGGCACCGAGAACTCGGGCTACGTCACCGACGACTTCCTCAACGACATCGCCAAGGCCTCCGGCGTCGACGCCTCCAAGGCGCACGAGTTCGCCGGCACGCAGGCCGCGCAGGACGAGCTCGACACCGTCGACAGCGACGCGCAGACGCTCGGCGTGGACTCCACCCCCACGTTCGTGCTGACCAGCAACGGCACGAGCAAGGTCATCGCCGTCGGCCTCGACGACCTCCAGGCCAAGCTCGATAAGGCGCTCTCGTGATCACCCGCGTCGCGGCCATCGTCGTCGCGGTGATCGGGCTCGGGATCGCGACCTATCTGACGATCGTGCACTACGCCGGCGACGCGCCGGTGTGCGCGATCGCGCACGGCTGCGCGACCGTGCAGAAGTCCGACTACGCCAAGCTCGCGGGCGTGCCGGTCGCGCTGCTGGGCATGGTCGGCTACCTCGGCATCCTCGTCTCGCTGGCCAAGGACAGCGAGTCATGGCGCAACGCGACCGCGTTCTTGAGCATCGTCGGGCTCGGCTTCAGCGGCTGGCTGACCTACGTCGAGGTCGTCGAGCTCAACGCGATCTGCATCTGGTGCGTCGGCTCGGCGATCTGCATGACCCTGCTCGCCGGCCTGTCGATCACGCGGATGCTGAACTCGCCTCTCGCTCTCGCGCGCTGATCACGAGCGCGGTCCCGGCCAGCAGCAATGCGAGCGCCGGGACCGCCGCCGTGGGCGGCGTCTGCCCGAGCGCGACCGCGGCGATGACCGCCGCCAGCGGGACCGTGAACAGCGACGCCAGCGAGACGATCGTGGGGCTGATCGAGCGCAGCACGAGGTTGAAGAGCGAGTGCCCGAGCAGCTGGCCGAACACGGTCAGCGCCGCGATCCGCGCCCAGTCCGCGGCGGCGTAGCCCGCCAGCGACTGCCCGCCGATCACGCACACCACGAGCAGCAGCATGCCGCAGACGCCGTAACAGATCAGCGTGTAGGAGAGCGTCGAGAGCTCGCGCCGGACGAAGCCGCCGGTGACGATGTAGACGCCGCCGAAGACCCCGCCCAGCAGCGCCAGCAGGTCCCCCAGCAGCGCGTCGCCGGAGAGCGAGACGTCGACGCCGGTGATCAGCAGCACGCCAGCGAGGCAGACCGCGGTGCCGAGCCAGGCACGGCCCGGCATCCGCCCCCCAGCGCCCGGCTCAGCAGCCCCGCCCAGACCGCCTGCGAGCACACCAGCGCGGCCGCGGAGGCGACGCTCGTGTAGCTCAGGCTCGGGATGAAGGTCCCGAAGTGCGCCGCCAGCGCCGCACCGGCCAGCACGGAGAGCAGGGCCGCCCGCCGGTGCAGGCCGCGGTGCTCGCGTCGCAGCAGCAGCGCGGGCAGGAGCACGAGCGCCGCCGCCCCGGTGCGCCAGAACGCGATCGCCAGCGCCGGCGCGGCGCAGGCGGCGATCAGCGGCGGCGACGTCGACGCGCACAGGACCCCGAGCGAGAGCAGCGCGTAGTCCTGCCTGTCGTGCACGGGCGGCACATACCCCGTTCGGCTCGCGACCTACGCGGCAAGTTGGGTCCCGCGACTCATGCGCAGGCCCGGCGCCGTACCGTCACCGGTGTGCGACTGACCAAACGCCTGCTCGCCGCCGCCTTCACGGCCGCGCTCCTGTG
>CAWGUU010000002.1:0-123495 GCA_963825765.1 uncultured Acidimicrobiia bacterium | reverse complement strand
CGGCGTTGTTGGCGGGGTAGTAGGTGATCGCGGTCGGGAGGTCGATGTAGGTCCCGCCGCCGTAGATGTTGTCGTCGATCTCCCAGAAGCGTCGAGAGGTCTGAAGAGCACCTTGGTGCTCGAGTCGTACGTCACCTGGCGGGTGGCCCGGGCCTTCGGTCCGGACAGCGCGGGGGTAAACTCGATCTTTCTCATGATGCCCAGGGGCACGGTGCAGATCAGGGCGTCGCCCTCGACTCTCCGCTCCCGATTGCCATCGCTGTGGTCGACGTAGACGGCCGCGGCGCGCTCCGCCCCTTGTCGTTCGATGCGCACCACCTCGGCGCCGAGCGTGGGCTTGGCCTTGAGGTGGTCGGCGAAGGCGAAAGGAAAACGCTCCATTCCGCCTACGAGCTCGTCCATGCCGTGGCCCCAGGTTCCCTGGTGCTCCGTACGGAGGACCTCGGTGACGGCGTTGGTGAGTGTCGGCTCGTAGGCCCAGAGCACAGCCACCAGCTCGATGGCCTCGTCCGAGAGACCCGCCCGCATCAGGACCTCGCGCAGCGAGAGCCGGTCGAACGCTTGCACCGCGGCGGTCTGGAACATCGGGCTGCTCAGGTCCGCCAGCTCCTCCGGGCTCATCTGCTCCAGGATGCTCAGGATGGCGTCGTGCCAGAAATCGCCCGGTCCCTTCCCCTGCTCGGCGGGCGCCAGGTCGTAGTACTGGTTCAGCTGTTTTACATCCTTGTTGCGGACCTTGTGTCCCGCGCGTAGTAGAAGGCGTCGCCGTTGGACTGTACGAACGGGCGCAGTGGGAGCTGGAACAGCGACATGTAATGGCGGGTCAGCGAGTGGGTTTCGGGGATTCGCATGGCCCCGAACTCGCCGTAGCTGCCGTCCTTGAAATGGTGGGTGTACACCCGTCCGCCGATGCGGGAGGGGTTGGCCTCCAGGATCACCACCTCGTGGCCACGCTGCTCCAGTTCGTAGGCCGAGCACAGCCCGGCGAGGCCGGCGCCTACCACGATGACCTTCAGCTTGTCCTGACTGTTCCCCATGGCGGCGAGCGCCCGCAATGGGGCGTTGAGGGCAATGGTTGCCGCCCCGCCCACCAGTCCAAGCCCCTGGAGGAACCTCCGCCGAGAGATGACGTCGTCGAGCGGTGACCAATCCATTTCGTGCCCCCCGTCATTGAGCCGCTGCTCGACTCTTTGCGGCAGGCTAGTTAGCCGCGATCGTGCATGAGAAGTCCGGCGACGGTCGGGGTTATTCTCTGTGTGCTGACGGGCGCGACTTCGCCATTAACCGGTCGGTTCGCCTCAGATGCAGGACGACTGGTTGCCGGCCGCGTCGGTGAGCACGACCGCGACCTGGGCGGCTTGGGCCTGGTTCACCTTCGTCGCGGAGAACGCAACCGGCGCGTTGGTGCCGGGAGTGAAGACGATCGGCGAGACGGTGACGTTCACTGCAGTGGTCACGGTGATCGAGGACAGGCCTCCGCCGGCGTCCAGCACCGTGAAGTCGATGCGCTTCGGATTCCCGGCGACGACCGTGTAACTGCAGGTGGGCGTGACCGTGTCGACGATCTGTCCCCGGATCTCACCGCCCGGGAGGGTGACGGAGTGGACGTTGAAGTAGAACTGCCCAGCTTTGAGCTGCGCCACTTGGGCGGCGCTGATGGCGAAGACCTGGGTCGGGATGCTCCCGGCCGTCGCGGCCGGCACGCCGGTGAACCCGAACAGGATGCCCGCGTTCACGCCCGGGCCGGCAGGCCCGTGGATGTGGGCGGCCGAGGCGTTGCTGGTCAGACCCGACCAGCTCAGCCGGGCGGCGATGAGCGTCTCGGCCCCGTTGAGCTCGACCGACCCGGTCCCGGTGCCGGGCGAGCCGTTGGGCGGTACCTCCTGCGCGCCCGAGAGGGTCACGGTGTACAGCTTCGTCGGGGTGAGCTGGGCGCGGATCTCACCGCCCGGGAAGGTGGCGTTGTGGATGTTGACGTAGTACAGCCCGGCCTTGAGGTCCGCGACCTGGGCGGCGGTGATGGCGAAGACCTGGGCCGGAATGCTCCCGCTCGTCGCGGCCGGCACGCCGGCGAACGGGAAGATGACGGCCGCATTGACCCCGGGTGCGGCGGGCCCATGGATGTGGCCGGCGGTGGCGTTGGAACTCAGGCCGGTCCAGCTGGCGTTGACGGTGATGGTGGTCTCGGCCGCATTCAGGTTCACCGACGCCAAGCCCGTGGCGGTCGAGGCATTGGCCGGCACCTCCTGGAGGCCCGACATGGTGACCGTGAACGTCTGCGCGGTCGCCGCGGCGGGGCCGGCCGTCAGGACCACGAGGCTCGGTACGAGGGCGGCCAGCACACCGGCGACGGCGAGCACGCGCCCGAAGCGCCGAGCGCGGCGGCGAACGTTCGGGTTTCTCGAGGAGATTCCGGTTCCCATCGTGACCACCTTCCAGGCGGAGCTCGCCGCTATCGGCTGAATCGTACCGCCAGGCCGCGTCTTCAGGATTTCTGCTCGCGCGATTCCGGGTAATAGCCGGGTCTTGCGCGACCAAAACGCCGGGCGTCGGCCGCTCCGAACCAGGTCGCAAGCGCTCGAGGCAGCTCTGGGTCGGTGAGGTCTCCTGCCCAGGCAACGTGCCCGTCGGGTCGGATCACCACGGCCGGGGGCGCAGCGATCTCGCCAAGGACCGGGAGCTCCCACACGCCGTCGTGCCGGGCCTCGACCGACCGGACTCGGTTCGCCCAAGGAGAAATGTCGAATCCGCCGGGTTCACCGAGGTTGAGGAGCACCGGCCGGGCGTCGTGCAGCAGGGTGGACACGAGCGTGGGACCGTCCGCCGTCTCCAAGTCGAGGTCGGGCATGCGCCGCCCCAGTAGCGGGTGCCCCTCCCCGAGGTCGTAGTGGATGTCGAGACCCGAGATCATCCCCACGATGCGCCGGCGCGGCTCGTCCATGCCCAGCTGTTCCATCACGGTGTCGCGGAGGGCCCGGCTGCGCTCGTCGATGCGGCTGAGCGCGACCTGCGCCATGGTGTTGTGCAACACCCGGGCACCGACCGGATGCCGTTCGGCGTGGTAGGTGTCCAGGAGGCTCTCGGGTGACGTCTTGTTGACCACCTGAGCCAGCTTCCATCCCAGGTTCACGGCATCCTGCACGCCCGTATTGAGGCCCTGTCCGCCTTGCGGGCCATGGATGTGGGCGGCGTCGCCTGCGAGCAGCACCCGTCCCTCGCGGTAGGACGCCGCCTGCCGGGTCATGTCGGTGAACCGGGAGATCCAGGTGGGGCTGTGCACCCCGTAGTCCGTCCCGTAGGCGGCGATGAGCACCTCGCTGAGGTCCTCCATGGTGGGCTCGCGGGTGTGCTCGACGTGCTTCTCGAGCAGTACGACCCGGTACGGCCCTCCGCCCGTCGCCGGATTGACGGGACCGAGGCCGCCACCCTCTGGGCGCATGCCGATCTCCGGCTCCTCGTCCATCTCGACCTCGGCGATCAGGAAGCTGGTCGTCGGGTCCCACCCGGGGAAGCCGATGCCGGCCGCCTTGCGGATCAGGCTGCGTCCTCCGTCGCACCCGACGAGGTACTCCGCTCGCAGCGACGTGTCGCTGGACAGCTCGACGTCGACGCCGGTGTCGTCCTGCGCCAAGCCCACCACCTCGCAGCCGTGAAGGATCGGAACTCCGAGCTCTTCGACCCAGCCGGCCAGGATGCGCTCGATGTGGCTCTGCCAGAGCCCAAGGATGTAGTTGTGGCGGGTGGGGAAGTCGCTGATGTCCAAGAAGGTCCCGGCGTAGCCCACGAATGGATGGACCTGCCCTGCGGAGAGGAATCGTTCGGCGACGCCACGCTGATCGAGCACCTCGATGGTGCGGGCGTGAAGACCCCCGGCCCGCGAGCCGTCGAGCTCCTGGCTGGCGCGTCGTTCGACGATGACGACGTCGATCCCCGCCAACGCCAGCTCGGCCGCCAGCATCAGCCCGGTCGGCCCGCCTCCTGCGATCACCACCGCATGTTCGGTCACCGGCATTGCCGCTCATCTGCCGAAAGCAAGGCACCCATTCCACAACTCCTGGCTCCATAGGTTCTGGCCGTGATCGGCTCAGCGAACGAGTCATGGTCAGCACGTTTGGGTCGCTTGCGGCAAGCCCCCTCCCGCGCGTTATGCTTTTCATGGCGACGAAGGTCCACGGCGAAGCTGGCGAAACCGCAGGTCACGCCTGACCCCGGTAGCGTCGTGAGCGACCGACCTCCGAGTCGGCGTCGGCGAGGGAGTCGAAATGGGGCCAGCTCAGATGTCCGGCGTGCGGGGAGCGGGGCGCGACACGCGGGCGATAACGACAATGCTCCTCGCGTTGCTCGCGGGCGCGGTCCTGTACGCGGTGCCGAGCAAGGCTGCCTTCCCGGGCACCAACGGCAAGCTGGCGCTCGGCGTGCAGGTGTCCGACGCCGACACCGCCCAGTTCACGATCCTCGTGCAGGAGCCCGACGGCTCCGGACGCATCTCGGTGACCCCGCCCTCGGGTCATGACGTCGAGCCGACATGGTCGCCCGACGGAACCCGGCTGGCCTTCACACTGGGAAGCGGAAGCGGCCGTCAGATCGGCCTGATGAACGCCGACGGCTCGAATCGACAGATCATCACCGGTGGCGCCGGCCAGGCCGACCGTGGCGCCCAGCCGGCGTGGTCGCCCGCCGGCGACAAGATCGTGTTCACCAAGCCCTCCAGCCCCGGCATCTTCCTCATGAGCGCCGACGGCACCGGATCGCAGACGCTCCTGGCCGACGGGAACAACGGGGAGCCGGCCTGGTCGCCCAACGGGCAGAGGATCGCCTTCGCCCGTAACAACGGCACCGCCACCAACATCTTCGTGATGAACGCCGACGGCTCCGGCGTCCAGCCGCTCACCTCGGTGACGAGCGGCCACGTCGACAGCCCGGACTGGTCGCCCGACGGCACCAAGCTGACCGTCTCCTGCCCCGGCGGGTCGGGGAGCCGCATCTGCGTCATGGACCAGGACGGAACCGACCTGACGCCGGTGACCGACGGCACCCAGGACTTCATCCCCGTCTGGTCCCCCCAGGGCGACCAGATCGCCTTCGCCCGCTACGGGAACGACCGCCAGGACGTGATGGTGATGAACGCCGACGGCTCCAACGTCCACTCGGCCTACGGGGCGTCCCTGGCCTTCCCGAACGGGGTCAGCTGGCAGCGCCGTCCTGCGACGTCGAGCACGTCGGGGCCGTCCACCTCGTCGACGACATCGACCACGATCGCCCCCCCGCCGGCGGGAGCGTCGAAGCCGCTGGTGGTCCGCAGCGGCACCTGGTATCTGCGCGACAGCCAGACGTCGGGCATCGCCACCACCACCTTCGGGTACGGCAACCCCGCCGACAAGCCGATCACCGGCGACTGGGACGGCAACGGCTCGATCACCGTCGGAGTGGTCCGAGACGGCACCTGGTACCTGCGCAGCGCAGCCGGCGGCGGCGTTGCCGACGTGCCGTCGTTCGTCTTCGGCAACCCCGACGACCTCCCCCTGACCGGCGACTGGGACGACAACGGGACCTACACGCCGGGCGTGTACCGCAACGGCACCTGGTACCTGCGCAACTCCTTCACCAGCGGCGTGGCCGACGTCACCCTGGCCTACGGCAACGCGTCGGGCGACCTCCCCGTGGCCGGCGACTGGGACGGCGACGGCCGGACGACGGTCGGAGTCGTCCGCGACGGCACCTGGTACCTGCGCAATGCCACCGGCGGCGGCGTCGCCGACGTCGGTGCCTTCGCGTACGGCAACGGCTCGGGCGACATCCCCATCGTCGGCGACTGGAACGGCGACGGCACCTTCACCGCCGGCGTGGTGCGCGCCGGCACGTGGTACCTGCGCAACGGCGCCGGCGGCGGGGTGGCCGACGTCCCCTCGTTCGTCTACGGCAACGCCAGCGGCGACACGCCTCGGATCTGGCGGACCTGACCGGGCGCTGGTCGCCGCGGCCGCCTCACGGCGTCAGGCGAGCACGTCCTTGGTGGTGAATCGGGCCCAGGCGGCCAGGCTGAAGACCACGACCCAGGCCAGTTGGAGGAGGAGGTCGCTCCCGATCGCCCCCGAGCCGCCAGTCGTGCGCATGAGGTCGCCGAATGCCGACCAGTAGTGGGTGAGCAGCGCCGGATGGATGGCATAGAGCTGGGGGATGGAGTCCAGCACCTGGCTCATGATGGCCACACCCGCGGTGGCGGCGATGGCGGCGATGGCCGAGTCGGTGAGCGTGGAGATGAAAAGGCCGACCGCGGCCAGGCCCAGCATCGACAAGCCGACGACGCCGGCCGCGGCCAGAGCCCGAAGTATCCCTTCGAACAACGACACCGTGGTGCCCGAGAGCGTGGTGACCCGGCCCAACGGGAACAGCACGGCCCCCGCCACCAGCCCCGACAGGGCCACGACGCCGGCCGCGACCAGGCAGAAGACCGCGGTCGTGGCCAACTTGGCGGCCAGCAGGCGGGTGCGGCCGACCGGCCGGACGAGCAGCGAGCGCAGGGTGCCCATGCCGGCCTCACCGGCGATGGTGTCGCCGGCGATGAGGGCCACACCGAGGGGCAGGAAGAACGGGAGCACCACCGTGAGCCCTGCCATGGCCGCGAACACCCCGTTCTGGGACACCTGGGCCAGGAATGCAGGCCCGCCACCCCGGCCTCTCGGCCCGCCCGACAACCTCACCGCCACCGCCAGCAGCACCGGGAAGAACGCCAGGGTGGCGAGCGCCACGCGGGTGCGGGCCCGACCGAACAGGAGGCGCAGCTCACTCGCCAACATCGAAGCCCTCCCCGGTGAGGGTCACGAACAGCTCCTCGAGGCTGGGTCGCTCCGCGGTCATCGACCGCACGCGCACGCCGGCACCGACGAGGGCGGCGGCCACGTCCTCTGGCGCCGCCCCCACCAGCTCGGCGGTGAGGACCTGGTTGGTGCCGAGGCCGTCGGGTGCGACGGTGAGCACGCCGATGCCCGCCAGGCGGTGGAGGCAGGCGGCGGCCTCCTCCCCGTCGGGCGTCTCCACCCGCAGGGTCGGGAGGCGCCCGGCCCGCAGCTCGGTGAGGCTCCCGTCGGCGACAAGGCGGCCCAGGCGGAGCACGGCGACGTGGGTGCAGACCTGCTCGACCTCGGCGAGGAGGTGCGAGGACAGGAACACGGTGGTGCCGTCGTCGGCCAGGCCGCGGATCAGCGACCGCACCTCTCGGGTGCCCTGCGGATCGAGCCCGTTGGTGGGCTCGTCGAGGATGAGCATCCGGGGCTGTCGGACGAGGGCGCCGGCCAGGGCCAGCCGCTGGCGCATCCCGAGCGAGTAGGTCTTGAAGCGGCGGCTGGATGCGGTGCTGAGTCCCACCCGGGCCAGGGCGGACCCGACCCGCTCCGACCGAGTCGACTTGGGACCGCCGGGGCCGACGGCGTCGAAGCGGATCAGGTTCTCCCATCCGGTGAGGAACGGGTAAAAGGCCGGGCCCTCGATCAGCGACCCGACCGAGGCCAGGAGCTCGGCCGGCGCGTCGCGGATGTCGTGGCCGAGGATTCGCACCCGCCCGGCGTCGGGGAAGGCCAGGCCGAGGAGCATGCGCACGGTCGTGGTCTTCCCCGAGCCGTTGGGCCCGAGGAACCCGAACACCGACCCTTCCGGCACGGCCAGGTTCAGGTCGTCGACCACCGTGTGGCTGCCGAAGCTCTTGGTGAGGCCGGCGGTCTCGATGGCCAGACCCGAGCCGCTCCCCGCACCGCTCGACATCACCGGCCGCGACCCTACGTCGAGGTCGGTGGCTGTCACGAAGCGGGCTTCAGCTGGCCGACCGCAGCTTCGAGCTGCTCAGGTCCGACCAATCCCACCAGGGTGCGACCGTCGTCGAGCACCAGGACGCTCACCAGCTTGCTTGTGAGCACCCGTCCCGAGCCCCACGGTCCGCTCACGGGGGCGCCCAGCGCGGCCAGCTCGGCGGGGCCGTTGCCGAAGGCGACGACGGCATCCCAGCCGGTGCCGACGATCTGCCGCCGGAACGTCGGCTTGGCCGGGGCCTGGTCGGAGCCCGCCGAACCGGTGGCCGGTGCGACCGTCGTGGACGGAGCGCTCCCGTCGACCTTCTTGTGGTGACGGCCTCGTCCGTCGCGCTGGCCGCTGAAGAGGAGCTCCTCGGGCGAGGTGACCTCACGGACCGTCGAGCCGGGGGGAGGAGCGAAGGCGAACGTGGAGTCCGCAGGGACGGTGAGGTCGAGGGAGGTAAAGCCGACCTCGATGGCGGGTGTGGTGGCGTCCTTGGCCAGGACCTGTACCCGGAGCGGAAGGCCGGTGGCGGCGTCGACGTCGATGACCACGTCTGCCACCAGAGTGGCCGTCGACTTCGGGGCCAGGACGAGCTGGTAGGCCGGGCGCCCGGCCACGACGGCGGTGTCGCGCACGAAGACCCGGGTGGAGGAGTCGGCGGCGGCGAGGGCGAGGGCGGCGAGGGTGGGCGGGGTCATGTCCTTCAGCGAAGGCACCGACCCGGCGGCCTCGTCGGCCGGGGCCTTGTCGCCGCCCTCGTGCACCTTGGCCGCCAGGTGGGTGGCCGTCTGGGTGGCGCTCTGCCACACCCACAGCTGGGTGCCGTCGCTGATCACGTCGGTCTCGGCCAGGTTGTCGGGGATGGCCAGCCGGACCTTGCCGCCGGCGGCGTACGCCACGCTGATGGTGTTCGGCGCCAGCAGGGTGCCGAGCAGGTCGGCGTTGCGGGGCATCAGGGACCCGAGATCGGGCAGCCCGAGGTCGGTGCTGGTGGCCACCGTGCCCGAGAAGCCGGGGATGTCGCGGGCCGCGATCACCTTGGCCACGAGGTCGGCGGGCGAGATGGTGGGCAGGACGGGCGGAGCCTGGGCCCCGGCCAGGGTCGGGAGCAGCCCGAAGGCGCCGATCATCACCGCCGCGGCGAGGGGGGCGGCGGCCCACCGGAGGCGGCGGCGGGGGTAGCCGGGGGAGGGCACGGGTGGCGAGTCGGTCATGGACCCATCACAGCACCGTTCCGTGAGCTCGATGTGAGGGCAGGTGAAGAACTTGGTAAGAACGTCCGGGTCGGGCGCCGGGCCGCGCCAGCATGGGGAGGTGCGGATCCTGGTGGTCGACGACGAGGCGTCGGTACGGACGTCGCTCGCCCGCATCCTCGAACAGGCTGGCTACCAGGTATCCCAGGCCGCCGACGGCCGCCAAGCCCTCCACTCCGTCGCCCTCGAACGGCCCGACGCCGTCGTCCTCGACATCGTCATGCCCGGGCTCGACGGCATCGAGGTCACGCGGGGCCTGCGAGCCGCTCGCGACTCCACGCCCGTCCTCCTCCTCACCGCCCGGGGCGAGGTGGCCGACCGGGTGCGGGGGCTCGACGCGGGCGCCGACGACTATCTCTCCAAGCCCTTCGCCCTCGAGGAGCTCCTGGCCCGCCTGCGAGCCATCCTGCGACGGGCCGGCGACGGCGACGGTGATCCTGACGGCGGGCAGGCGCTGGACCATGAGGGCCTGCGCCTCGACCCGGGGTCCCACCGGGCCTGGAGGAACGACCGGGAGCTGGAGCTGACCCGCACCGAGTTCGCGCTCCTCGAGCTCTTCCTGCGCAACCCCGACCGGGTCCTCAGCCGCCCGCTCATCTACGAACGGGTGTGGGGCTACGACTTCGGGCCGTCGTCCAACGCCCTCGACGTCTACGTGGGGTACCTCCGCCGCAAGACGGAAGCCGGCGGGGAGAGTCGAGTGCTGCACAACGTGCGAGGTGTCGGCTTCGTGCTCCGCCAGGCGTGAAGTTGCCCGCAGGAACCCGTCGCCAACCGTGACTCGCCGACTGTGACCCTTCGCTCCCGGCTCACGCTGGTGGTGGCCGGGCTGGTGACCTCGGTGTTGGTGGTGGCCGGGTTCGTCGCCTACCTGACGACGGCCGCCAACGCCCGGGCCCAGGTCGACGCATCCCTCCGCCGGGAGGCCGCCGCCCTCGCCGCGGGCGCGCCCGCGGCTCCGGGGACGACGGGTTCGCCCACCGACGGTCAGTTCGTCGACGCCGACGGCCGAACCACGCCCATCTCACCCGACAGCCTCACTCTGCCCATGGTCGGCCGGGCCCAGGCGGTGGCCGCCGGCCGGGAGGGGCCGTTCTTCACCGACGTCAGGCTGGCCGATCACCACCTGCGGCTCTACGTGACCTCGGCGGGGGCCGACCGGGCGATCGTCCTGGCGCAGCCCCTGGACGGGGTCGACGACCTGCTGGCCCGACTGCAACGGGTGCTCGTCCTCGTGATCGGCGCCGGCGTGCTGCTCGCCGCCCTCGCCAGTTGGTTCGTGGCCCGGACGGCGCTGGGGCCGGTTCGCCGGCTCCAAGAGGCCGCCCGCGAGGTGGCCACCACCGTCGAGGCCAACCGGTTCGTGCCGATCGAAGGCGGCCACGAGCTGGCCGACCTGGCCGCCTCGTTCAACGACATGCTCGTCGCCCTGCGGAGGTCGCTGGCGGCCCAGAGCCAGCTCGTGGCCGACGCCTCCCACGAGCTGCGCACGCCGCTCACCAGCCTGCGGGCCAACGTCGACTACCTCCTCAACGACCCGGCCCTGGCCGAGCAGGCCCCGGTGCTCCGCGACGTGGCGTCCGAGCTGGAGGACCTGAGTGGCCTGGTGTCCGACCTGGTGGAGCTCGCCCGCCTCGAGGCCACCACCGACCCTCCCTCCGACGTCCGCCTCGACGAGATCGTGGTCGAGGCGGTGACCCGGGCCCAGCGGCGGTGGCCCGAGGTGACCTTCGAGAGCCGCCTCCAACCGACCGTGGTGCTCGCCGTCCCCGCCCAGGTCGAGCGGGCGGTGGCCAACGTGGTCGACAATGCCGCGGCCTGGACGGCCCCGGGTACGCCGGTGGAGATCGACGTCGGCGGCGGCGAGGTGGTGGTGCGAGACCACGGGCCCGGCATCCCCGCCGCCGACCTGCCCCGGGTGTTCGAGCGCTTCTACCGCTCACCCGGGGCTCGGCGCCGCCCCGGCTCCGGCCTCGGGCTGGCCATCGTCCACCAGGTGGCGACGGCTTCGGGCGGGTCGGTGACGGCCGAGCGCCCGGCCGACGGCGGCACGCGCATCCGACTCCAGCTCCGGGTCCCGCCCGGAGCCCCCGCCGGTGCCACGCCGCCTTGATCTCCTTGGTGACGGCGGCGTCGTTGGCGTAGCGGATCCTTTACCGACCGGACCTCGTGCTCTACGGTGTAGACATGGGGCGACGGGCCGGGGGCGAGCCGTTGACGCCGGAGCGCATCTTCGACGCCGGGCTGGCCATCGTCGACGCGGCCGGCGTCGAGGGCCTGTCGATGCGACGGCTGGGGGCCGCACTCGGCGTCGACCCCATGGCGATCTACCACCACGTGCCCAACAAGGAGGCCCTGTTCCACGGCATCGTCCGACGGGTCTTCGCGGAGATGCCGACGCCGGGCGAGCGCGGGTCCTGGCCCACCCGGGTCAGGCAGTGGGCCCGTGCCTACCGGTCCGTCGTCGAGGCCCACCCCCACCTGGTGCTCAGGATCGTCACCAGCCCCGAGGCGGTCGCCGTCGCCGCCAGCGAGGCGAACGGCGCGCTGTATCGAGCCTTGGAGGTCTCGGGCCTCGGCGCCGCCGACGTGACGCGGGGGGCGGACGTGATCGTCGACTACGTCAACGGAGCGGTGCTGGCCAGGGCCACCCCGCCGGCGGGTGGTGAGCTGGGCGACCGGGAGCTGGGCGGCGACCCGGGCCTCGAGGAGGCGCTCGACGACGTCTTCGAGTTCGGCCTCGACGTGGTCATAGCCGGTCTCCTCCACTTCGTGCCGTGACGAGTTCTACTGTGTAGAGTCTAAGTCTACGATGTAGAGTACCGACCATCCACCCGTGCGAGACGAGGGGGGCCCATGCACGAGACGCCCGACGATCTCCAGCAGCTCCAGCAGCTGCTCGACACCAGCTACGCCGCCGCCGGCCCGCACCTGCACGAGGTCATCACCCCTGAGCGACGGCTGACGGCCGAGCAGCTGGCGGCCACGCTGACGGGGATGCGCCTGCTGGTCCTCGCCACCGCCACCAAGGACGGCCGACCGATCGCCGGGCCGGTCGACAGCATCTTCTACCGGGGCAGCTTCTACTTCGGGTCGTCCCCCGAGTCCGTCCGCTTCAAGCACATCGCCGCGCGGCCCTGGGTGAGCGCCACCCACCTCCCGGGGGAGGAGCTGTCGGTCACCGTCCACGGCCGCGCCGCCTCGGTCGACCTCAAGAGCGCGGACCAGGCCGGTGTCCGGCACGCCCTCCTCGACGTGTACGTCCCCCTGTACGGCGAGTCCTGGGCGACCTTCATGGACTCCGGCCCGGTCTACGCCCGCATCGACGCCGATCGCATGTTCACGTTCTCGATGCCATCGACCTAGAGCAGGCGCAGGCGCTCGGGGGAGACGGTCAGCGTCACCCGCTGGCCCCACGTGAGGGCGAGGGAGTCGGACTCGATACCGTCGCCGAAGACCACCAGGTCGGATTCGGCGACGATGGACAGTTCCTCGCCGGGCCCGACCAGGCCCTCGGTGCAGTCCGTCCCTGTGGCGGGTGACGGCCATGCTTCCCGGGCGAACCAGCTGAGCCGGGGTTCGGTGGGTGCCGGCAGCCGTAGCGAGCTGCGCCGCTCGAGCCATACCGAGCGGCACCACCCGGTGGCCCCCGTCCCGGTTCCCACCAGCACCCCCGAGGAAGAGTGCCGTTCGCGCCCACCGTCGGGTGCCTCGATCCGGTAGCGGGCCGACTGATGGCTCGGGTGGCCGACGAAGATCTCGTTGAGCGAGCGCAACGTCTGACCGTCGTCCACCCTGGCCTCCACCAGCACCCGCGCCTGCACGTGCGTGCCGACGTCGGGCGCCACCGCCGCGCCGAGGAGGGCGGCGACGTCGGCAGGTCCGTGGCGGACGAGGACGCCCGGATTGCGGCCCGGTTCCGGGTCGATCCCGATCACGACCTGGCTGTGGAGGTACTTGGCCACGTTGGCGACCAACCCGTCCTGGCCGACGGCGACGACGACGTCCTCGGGGCCGAACACGAAGCGGCTGAGGTCGGCCCGCTCCACCTGGCCACGCCGCCAGTCGAGCGGGATGGACCGGGCGGCGGCGTCGAAGGCGTGCTGCTGGGAGGCGTGCCTGGCCTCTACCTCCTCCAGGCTGCGACCCCGACCCTCGAGGAAGAACGCCGCTTGGCGTCGGGTGCCGTGCCGGGCCACCAGCTCGTCGATCTCGGTCCGGCGGTGCACCAGCACCGCTCGGGGTACAAGGCTCACGCCGCGCCCGGTGTCGATTCGACGCGGGCGGGCCCAGTTCCGAGGCGCGCCAGCAGCGGCGTGAGCAGGTCGGGGGCGATGTTCAGCACGCCGATCTGGGGCAGTTCGGCGGCCAGCTCCTTTGCCGCCAGGCCGAAGATCGTGATGGCGTCGAGGTCGCGGTAGGCGACGAGCCGCGCCGCCTCGGCGTCTGCCTGGGCCTGCCCCACGGCTCTCGTTGCGTCGGCCTCGGCATCGGCCAGCACCCGCTGCTCGACGGCGTCGCCTTCGGCCCGGATACGACCGGCGGCCGCCTTCTCGGTCGCCCGCTTCCTCTCGTTCTGGCCCTTCTGGTCGACAAGCTGTTCCTCCCGGCGGGCCAGCTCGATCTGGTTCTGCAGCTCGTTCTCGGCGATGGCCCGCTCCCGCTCGACGGCGAGGGCGCGCCGCTCGAAGGTGGCCTTGTCGGCGTCCTGCTGCACCTGCTCCCGCATCGGGGTCTGGAGGGCGCGTTCCACGTCGGCCTCGGCTCGCACCGCCACCACGCGGACGTCGACGATTCCCAGGCCGGTGTCGGCGATGCGGGGGTCGTCCGTCAAGCCCGACGTGAGACGCTGACGCACCGCCGTCATCCCCTCGGCCAGGGCCTGGGGCAGCGTCATGCGGGCCAGCAGCTCCAGGGCGTGCTGCTGGGCCAGCTCGGTCAGAAGGCCACCGACCTGTTCCAACGGCGTCGACCGCCACACACCGAGGTCGGGGTCGATCCCGAAGTCGATCCTCGCGGCGGCGACGGCAGGGTCCGCCACCCGGTAGGTGATCGTGGCCTGGACGGTGACGTCCTGGAAGTCGACGGTGCGGGCGTGGAAGAGCAGCGGCTGCTCCCGGTCGTCGACGGGGAGCTCGCTCAGCGCCGCGTGCAGCGGGCGGAACCAGAACGCCTGGCCCGGGCCGTCGTGGGCCAGCCGGCCCTTGTGCAGGTGGCGGATGTGCGCGGTGGGGTTCGCCCGCAGGTGGCGTACGAACAGGGTCCTCGTGATGTCGGCCATCGGCCTCTCCTTCTCGTCAAAACGACGATAACCCCGAACGGGCTTCTCGTCAAGATGACGATTACAATGGCGGCGTGACATCTCCCCTGCGGTGCACCGCCGCGGTCACCGTCGACCTGGTCGTGCTGACCGTCGCCGACGACCGGCTGGTGATCCTGCTGGTGGAGCGGGGCGTCGAGCCCTTCCGGGGACGGCGGGCCCTTCCCGGCGGGTTCGTCCATGACGACGAGGACCTTCCTGCCGCTGCCGCCCGCGAGTTGGCGGAGGAGACGGGGGTGGAGGCCGCGGGCCACCTCGAACAGCTCGCCACCTACGGTGCCCCGGGGCGAGACCCCCGTGGCCACGTGGTGAGCGTCGCCTACCTGGCCCTGCTGCCGGACCTCCCGTCACCCCGTGCCGGCACCGACGCCTCGGCCGCCAGCTGGGCCCCGGTCGACGACGTGCTGGGCGATCCCGGCCATCTCGCCTTCGACCACCACCGGATCCTCACCGACGGCGTGGAGCGGGCGCGGGCCAAGCTCGAGTACGCACCCCTCGCCGCCGCCTTCTGCGGGGCGGAGTTCACGATCGCCGAGCTGCGCCGCGTCTACGAGGCGGTGTGGGGGACGGCGCTCGACCCCCGCAACTTCCACCGCAAGGTGACGACGACCCCGGGCTTCGTCGTCCCGACCGACCACACGACGACCCGTGACGGCGGGCGTCCGGCCCAGCTGTTCACCTCGGGCGAGGCGGTCCTACTGCACCCGGCCATGCTCCGACCCCAGCGGGATGGCGCCACCCCGGCGAAACGCGACCCCAAATCGCCTCGACAGGAGTAAAATTCCAGGTTGAGCCACCGCTTGCGCCCACGGCCCTGACTCCTTCGAACTCGTCGGAAAGTGGGCGAGCATGTGCTTCTCGGCCGAGGCGGACCTGGTGGCCGGAGTCGTCGTGGGCGCCGTTGCGATCGACGGCCTACGGCATGTGCACCGGCCCGCGGACCTGGCGCTGGCGGCTGTGCCTGTCACGCTCGCCGGGCACCAGATGGTCGAGGCGCTGGTGTGGCTCGGGCTGACCGGCAATGTGTCCAAGTCGGTGTGGGAGCCGGCTCTCTACGCCTACCTGGTCATCGCCTTCGGCCTGCTCCCCGTGCTCGTGCCGGTCGCCGTCCGCGAGCTCGAGCCGCCCGAGGACCGGCGCCGCATGCGGGGGTTCGTCCTGGCGGGGGCGGTGGCGTCGTTCTTCCTCATGTCGGGGGTCGTGCGTGGTCCGGTCGTGGCGACCATCCGGGGCAATCACATCGACTACTTCGTCAACCTGTGGCACGGCGGGACCCTCGTCGCGCTGTACGTGGTGGCCGTTTGCGGGCCGTGCCTGGTGTCGCGGCATCGGAACCTGCGGTGGTTCGGGGTGGCAAACCTGGTGGCGGCAGTCCTGCTGGCCTGGCTCAGCAAGAGCAGCTTCATCTCGCTGTGGTGCGTCTGGGCGGCGTTCACCAGCATCCTCATGGTCGCCCACCTCCACCGCACAGACCTCCGCCGCGCAGGCCGGGAGAGGTCCGCAGGCGCGGCGTCGTCAACCGGAGGGGCCGAAGCGCTCCACCCGGATGCGACCGGTGGGGACGCCGGTGGCCACGAGCAGGTCGGTGGCGGCGTCGGCGAACCGGGCCGACCCGCACACGTACGCCGTCACGTCAGGTAGCAGGACATTTGGCATCAGGACATCTGGCATCAGGGCATCGGGTAGCAGGGCGCCGGCCACGTCGCGGGCGGTGAGCCGCCCGACCGGGCGGGGCCAGCCGTCCGGTGCCTCCCTCGTGTAGACGACGCTGCTCTCCGGCCCGGGCAGCTCGTCGGCGTAGTAGAGGTCCCGGGGCGAGCGGACGGACACGATCAGGCGCAGGAGGTCGGTGCGACCGGTGTTGCGGGCATGGCGCAGCATCGCCATCAGCGGGACCACGCCCGACCCTCCGCCGACCAGCACCGCACGGGTCGTGCCGTCCCAGACGAACCAGCCCCCGATGGGCCCCCTCACTTCGAGCTCGTCGCCGGGCTCGACGACCTCGTGGAGGTAGGTCGACACCTCGCCCTCCCGCAGCCGCTCGACGGTGAGCTCGATCTCGTTGCCGCCGTCGGGCGCCGACGCGATCGAGTACGAGCGGGAGGCGGTATAGCCGTCGGGGGCGGTGAGGCGGACGACGTAGTGCTGGCCGGCCGCGTGGTGCGACGACTCAGGCAGGGCCAGGCGGAACGTCTTGGCCCGAGCCGTCTCGTCCCGTACGTCGACGACGGTGGCGACCTGCCACAAAGCGGGCGAGCCCAAGGTGTGTCTGGGTCAGTCGCCCTGGTAGCGCTGCTCGAGCCAGGGGTCGCCCCGGTCGTGGTAGCCGTAACGCTCCCAGAACCCGGGCTCGTCGTGGTCGAGCAGCTGCAGTGACGCCACCCACTTGGCGCTCTTCCAGAAGTAGAGGTGGGGGACGAGCAGCCGGGCCGGCCCGCCGTGGGCGGTGGGCAGTGGCTTGCCGTCGGCCTCCCACGCCACCCAGGCCTTGCCGCCGGTGACGTCGGCCAGAGGCAGGTTGGTGGTGTAGTCGGTGTGGGAGGTGGCGAGGACGTGGGTTGCCGACGGCAGCGGCACCGCCACCGCCAGCAGGGTGTCCACGGACACGCCGCTCCACGTCATTGCCAGCTTCGACCACGTCGTCACGCAGTGGATGTCGCCCTCGTAGGTGGACGGCGGCAGGGCGTGGATCTCGTCCCACGTCCATGTGGTGGGGTTCTCGACCAGGCCCTCGACGGCGAACGTCCAGGTCGCCGTGGCCAGCTTGGGCGTGGCCTCGGCCGTCAGCACCGGCCAGTCCGTGCCCGTGTCGTACTGGCCAGGAGGCAGCCTCGGGTCGCGCTCCGCCCGACCCCGCCCCGCGAACCCCCGGCTCACCTTGGCCATCCGGTCACGCTACCGACCCAGCCCGGCGTTCTGCTCGCGCAGTTCCTGGTTATAGGGGGGTCAATCGCGAGCAGAACTCGCGCGTCGGGCCCGGCGCAGCGACCAGACTGATGGCCGCATGGAGGACTTCGTGGTGGCGAGGAACCCCGATCCCGGGTCGTCGCTGCCGTTCCTCATCCGCCTGCCGCTCGGGCCCGGGGGCGTGGTGCTGAAGGCGGGTGACTCCTGGCCCCGCACGGCGAAGGTGTTCTGCCACCCGGAGACCTCCTGGCCGGAGGCGCCCGAGGTGCTCGAGCGGGTGCCGGTGCGGTCGTGCGAGCGCCGGGGGGCGGCCATCGACCTGGTCCTCGACCGCAGCCGCGAGAACCGGTCGCAGATCGTGTTCACCCGGATCCGCGGCGGCAGGCAGGCCGTCTTCTGGCAGACGGCGAGAACGGCCAAGCAGGCCCGGCCCAACGTCGGGCTCCCGACCAGCCGGAGCGCGGCGGGGCCGCTCACGATTGTCGTCGACAGCTACGAGCGCTATCCGTGGCGGTTCAGCCACCAGCAGGCGGTGACGGTGCGCCGGGCCCTGGCCGCCGGCGACTACGCCGTCGAGGTGGACGGGCGGGTGGTGGCCGCTGTCGAGCGCAAGACCCTCGCCGACCTGGTGGCGACGCTGACCACCGGCAAGCTGCGGTACGCGCTGGCCGACCTGGCCGCTCTCCCTCGGGCCGCGGTCGTGGTGGAGGACCGGTATTCGGCGGTCTTCAAGCTCGAACGGGTCCGCCCGGCGATCGTGGCCGACGGCCTGGCCGAGGTCCAGGTCCGTTTCCCGACGGTGCCGATCGTGTTCTGCGAGACCCGGGCGCTGGCCCAGGAGTGGACCTACCGGTTCCTCGGGGCGTCGGCCGTGGAGCTGGCGACCCATCCGGCGGCCGACCTGCTGGCGGGGGAGCTGGCGCCGGCCGGGGTGCTGGCCCCGCCGGAGCCGACGACGGCCGAGGTACGGGCGTGGGCGATGGCGGCCGGCCTGCCCGTGAGCGACCGGGGCCGGCTCCGGCCCGACGTGTGGGACGCCTACCGGGCCGCCCGGGGTTTGCCGAACGGCGCGCCAGGGTAGATAGATGTGTGAGGCATACATCTAATTCGGCCGACCCACAAGGAGGCTGCCGACATGCGACAGCGAGCCGAAGGATCGTTCGAGCTGACCTCGTGGAACGAGGAGCCGTACGAGCAGATCGACGAGGACAGGAAGCTGACCCGGGCCAGCGTGACCCAGCGCTTCACCGGCGACATCGAGGGCGAGGGGTCGGTGGAGTGGCTGCTGTGCTACCGGCCCGACGGCACCGCCGCCTGGGTGGGCATGCAGCAGATCACCGGTGAGGTGGACGGCCGGTCGGGACGATTCGTCCTGCAGACCGCCGGCACGTTCGACGGCGCCACCGCCCGGGGGGACTGGTCGGTCGTACCCGGCTCGGGCACCGGTGAGCTGGAGAAGCTGACCGGCGACGGGCGGATGGACGCGCCGCATGGCTCGGAGGCGTTCTTCGTCCTGGAGTACGAGCTCGGTTGACTGCACCACCGTCGCCAGGGGGCTTCGATGCCGGCGCCAACCGCCTGGGGGCGCTGGCCCTGGCCCTCACCGACAAGCTCCAGGGTGCGCTGCGGGCGTCGGGGTCGGCCGGCGGGGGGGTGTGGGGCCGGTCGGCTTCCTCGGCCACCGCCCTGTCGGCCCTGCACACGTTTCTCGACGAACCCAGCGTCGACCTCCTGGGCCAGGTGCTCGGCCTGACGTCGTCGGGCACGGTGCGCCTCGTCGACGGGCTGATGGCCGAGGGGCTGGTGACCCGGCGCCGGGGCACGGACGCCAGGGTCACCGTCGTGACGCTCACCGAGGCCGGGAGACGTGCGGCCGAAGAGGTGGTGGCGTCACGTGCCTCCGTGCTCACGGAGGCGCTCGCCCCCCTGTCGGCCAGCGAGCGGGCGTCGTTCGAGGAGCTCGTGTCACGTGTCCTCCTGGGCGTGGTGCGCGACCGGGTCGCCTCCCGGGGATCGCTGGAGACCGGGGGATCGGCCGGCGGGTGGATGTGCCGGCTCTGCGACACGCACGTATGTGGAGCTGAACGGGGGCAGCCATGCCCGATCACCTGCGAGGCGCTGGGCCTCGGGCTCGGCGTGCTGGCGCCGGACGCGTCGCAGCTCGCCGAAGAGAAGGAGGGCGAGCGGCCCGCCGACGAGGAGGAGCCAGGTCCACGGCGGGTGTAGCTGCCGGGCCACCACCCCGGCGCCACGGAGGTCGAAGGTCACCTCGCCCTCGACGGCGGAAGCAGGGATGAGCCGGAGGTCGGGCTCGGCGTTGGCGTCGCCCTTGGTGCGGAAGAACACGGCGTCGGCCTGGTCGATGCGCTCCACCACCCGGTGGACGATCGTGGCCTCGGGCTGGTCGGCAAACGCGAAGGAGATCACGTCGCCGACGGCGATGTCCCGCCCGTTCACCGGTGTGACCGCGGCCACGCTGTCCTTCGGGATCGCCGGTGCCATGGAGCCGGTCTCTACGATGTGGAACGTCCAGTGGTGGAGCCAGGCGGTGCCGAGGAACCCGGCGAGGACGAGCAGGACGACGGTCACCAGGGCGGCGGCCGCCCCGCGGGCGACCCGGGTCACACGACGACGTCCTGGAGGGTCAGGACCAGGTCCCACTGGACCGCGTCCGTCTGGGCCTGGAGCCGTTGGGACTCGGTGACCGACAAGAAGGTCGGCGACAGCATGTAGACGAAGCGACAAGAGGCGCCGGGCGGGAGCGACGGGTGCAGGGTGTTGTCGACGTAGCCCGACTCGAACCGCGACACGGGGTAACCCGAAGCGGTGCAGTCGGGGTCGCTCCCGACCTCGGCGTATTGGGACATGGTCTCGTCGAGGACCGTGCCGACCTCGCCGGCGCCCTCGCCGCAGGTGGCGTCGCCGGCCTCCGCCTCGCCGGTCGAGCACGCGGTCTCTGTCTGCACGAAGTTCGTGACCGACGCGGTGAGGCGCGCCGGCGCGGTGCCGGCGTTCTTGACGCAGACGATCTTGCTGACGTACGGGCCGGCGCCCGGCGACCTGGCCAGGTCGAGAGGGGCGGCCGAGAAGGTGACAGGGAGCGACGTGGTGTAGTTGGCGTTGGCGCAGGCGAACCCGAAGTCGTCGCTGGTCGCCACCTGGAGGTCGTGCGCCGGCGGCTTCCAGGTACCGGATTCGGCGGAGTTCCCCGCGCTGGTGACGGAGTCGCTGGTGAGGGCGAACAGCCCGGCGCCCAAGAGCAACGAGACCGTGGTGCCGAGAACCAGCAACGTGACCTTGAAGCTGCGTCCGGCCACGGCGTGCTCCTCTCTGGGCGGCCGCCGGGAGCCGCGGCCGCCCCTTGCGACGGGACTACGCCGTGAGTGTGAACCTGTGTCCTACCGGTAGCGATGGGCCATTCGGCCCAATTCCGCCTGGGGCGCGGCGCCGGCGTCCGGGCTGCTAGAGCACCGAGCGGACGTCCGCGAAATGGCAGGCGACGGGGTGGTCCTGACCTCTGTCGACGAGGGCAGGCTCCTCGGCGGCACAGATGTCCTCAGCCTTCCAGCACCTCGTGCGGAACCTGCAGCCGGAGGGGGGGTCGACGGGACTGGGAACGTCTCCCTGAAGCACGATGCGGGTGCGCCGTCGTTCCGCCCGGGGGTCGGGAATCGGAACCCCGGACAGCAAGGCCTGGGTGTACGGATGCGACGGTCGGTGGTACACGTCGGCGCGACTGCCGATCTCGACGATCTTGCCGAGGTACATCACCGCGACATGGTCCGAGACGTGCCGCACGACCGAGAGGTCGTGGGCGACGAACAGGTACGCGAGGCCGAGGCGGTCCTGGAGGTCCTCGAGCAGGTTGATGACCCCGGCCCGGATGGAGACGTCGAGGGCAGAGACCGGCTCGTCGAGCACCAACAGGTCGGGGTCGAGGGCCAGGGCGCGGGCGATCCCGAGGCGTTGTCGCTGGCCGCCGGAGAACTCGTGCGGGTACCGGCTGGCGTGCTCGGGGTTGAGACCCACCACGCGGAGCAGCTCTTTCACCCGAGCCGCCCCCTCCTGCCCGTACAGCCCGTGCACCCGCAGGGGGTCGGCGAGGATCGCCTGCACCGTCATCCGGGGGTTGAGGGAGGCGTATGGATCCTGGAACACCATCTGCAGGCGACGCCGCAGCCGGCGAAGCTCGCGTCCGCCGAGCGAGGCGATGTCCCTGCCGTCGAAGCGGATCGTTCCGGCCGTCGCCGGGGCGAGGCGGAGGATGCAGCGCGCCGTCGTCGACTTTCCGCAGCCGGACTCCCCGACCAGACCCAGTGTCTCGCCCCGCCTGACGGTGAAGCTCACGCCACACACGGCATGGACGTCGTCGACGTGGCGCCGCAGGATCCCTTTCCGCACGGGGTAGTGCTTCACCAGGCCGTCGACCTCCAGGATGACGCCCGTGCCCCGCTCGGCGGCGTCGGTGAGCTCGGCTGCGGTGGCGGCCTCGTCCAAGTCGGGGGCACCGCCGGCAGCGGCGGTCAGGTCGGCGGGAGAGCCCGCGGCGTCGGTCACGGCGTCGACATCGCGGCGCGGAGCTGCTCGGCTGTGACACCGGCCAGCTCGTCGGCGAAGTGGCACGCCGAGCAGTGGCCGGGGCCGGTACCGGCGACCGGGGCGAAGGCGGGCCGTTCGGTGGCGCACGGCTCCGGCCGGGACGCCCGGAAGCAGCGGGGGTGGAAGGCGCAGCCGCCGGGGACGCCGACGAGCGAGGGCGGCTGCCCGACGATGCGGTAGAGGCGCTCGTCCTTCGAGCCGCGGTCGATGCGGGCCAGCGAAGCGAGGAGACCGAGCGTGTAGGGGTGCCGCGGGTCGTAGAAGATGTCGTCGACGGCGCCGATCTCGGCCTGCCGCCCGGCGTACATCACCATGACGCGGTCGGCCATTCCCGCGACGACGCCCATGTCGTGGGTGATGAGAAGGATCGCCGAGTCCGTGCGGTCCTGGATGCGCTCGAGGACATCGAGGATCTGGGCCTGGATGGTGACGTCGAGGGCGGTGGTGGGCTCGTCGGCGATGAGGATCTCGGGTTCGTTGGCGATCGCCATGGCGATCATCGCCCGTTGGCGCATCCCGCCGGAGTACTCGTGCGGGTACTGGTCGGCCCGCGCTGCCGGGTTGGCGATGCCGACCACGTCCAGCAGTGACACCACCCTGTCCCTGAGCTCGTCCTTGGGCACGTCGTCGTGAACGGTGATCGCCTCGGCGATCTGGGCGCCGACCTTGTGGACGGGGTTGAGCGCGGCCAGCGCGTCCTGGAAGACCATGGCGATGCGCCGTCCCCGAATCGGCTGCAGGGCCTTTTCGGTGAGGCCCAGGATGTTCTCGCCGGCGAGGAGGACCTCGCCGGTCACCTTCGCCGACTTGGGCAGCAGGCCCAGGATCGCCAGCGACGTCACCGTCTTGCCGGACCCCGATTCGCCGACGATGCCGAGCACCTCGTCCCGGGCGACGTCGAAGGACACGTCGTCGACGGCCCTGACGATCCCCTCGTGGGCGTGGAACGTCACCGAGAGGTGCCGGACCGAGAGCGGGACGGGGGCCTCGTCCACGGCTACCGCGTGGACTGGGGGTCGAAGGCGTCCCGCAGACCGTCGCCGATGTAGTTGACGGCGAGCACCGTGAGGAGCAGGGCCAGGCCGGGGAAGTAGATCAGGTAGGCCTTGCTCGTGCCGACAGTGCCCCTCGCGTCGGACAGCATCCGCCCCCACGACGTCGCCGGTGGCTGCACCCCGAATCCGAGGAACGACAGCGTCGACTCGATGACGATGGCGGCGGCGATGGCGAGGGTGGCGTTCACCAGGATCGGCCCCACGATGTTCGGCAGGATGTGGCGGGCGACGATGCGGGCGCTCGACGCGCCCGACACGCGGGCGGCGTCGACGAACTCCTTCTCCTTGACCGACAGCACCTGGCCGCGCACCACGCGGGCGATGTACATCCACCCCAGGGCGGCCAGGACGAACACGATGGTCGAGCTGTGGTTGCCGAGCTTCTTGATGGCGATGGCCAGGATGGCGATGGAGGGCACGACGAGGAACAGGTCGGTGACGCGCATCAGGGCCTGGTCCGAGAGCCGACCGAAAAAACCGGCCAGGCAGCCGAGGGCGGTGCCGAGCACGGTGGCCAGGAACGCCACGGTCAGTCCGATCAGGAGCGAGATCTGCCCCGCGTACATGATCTCGGTCAGCTGGTCGCGCCCGAGCTCGTCGGTGCCGAACCAGTGGGCTCCCGTCGGCCCGACCGGCCCGAGGAGGAGGTCCTGCTGGTTCTTGCCGTACGGCGCCAGCCACGTGGCGCCGAAGCATGCGACCAGCAGGAACAGGAGCAGGAAGACCGAGACCACGGCCATCCGGTGTCGGACGAAGCGATGCGCGAACAACGACCATTGGGAACTGGCGTCGGGCTCGGCTGCCCCCAGCAGCTCGAGGTCCATGCTGGTGGGCGCCACGCCGGCGTCGACGGAGAGGCCGCCGGGCTGCTCAATGGAGATTTCGGGCTTCTCGTCCTTCACCGTCACGAGTATCGGATCCTCGGGTCGAGAACGCCGTAGAGCACGTCGGCGATCAGGTTGAAGCCGATCACGAAGGTGGCGGTGATCACCGTCCAGACCACGAGCACGTCGGCGTCGCCCTGGGTGAGGGAGTCGACGAAGAGCCTGCCCATCCCGGGGATCGAGAAGATCTGCTCGGTGACGATGAGGCCACCGAACAGAGCGCCGATCTCGAGGGCCATGACAGTGACGAGAGGGATGAGCGAGTTGCGGAAGGCATGCTTGAAGATGACCCGCTGGCGGGGGACGCCCTTGGCCCGGGCGGTGCGGACGTAGTCGGCGGACAGGGCGTCGAGCATCGACGCCCGCTGGTAGCGGCTCCATATGGCGATGATCTGCACCGTCAGGGTCAGCACCGGGAGCACGAGGTGGCGGGCGTAGTCGACCACCCCTCCGCCGGTGGACGAGTGCAGGCCGACGAAGTACAAGGGGGTCGTCGACAGATTGAACCAGTCGCGCGGGTACACGGCCAGGAACTGGATGGCGATGAGGCCGAACCAGAACGGCGGCATGGCGAGGGCCACGAACGAGAGGCCGGTGAAGGTGTAGTCGGTGAGGGAGTACTGCCGCACCGCGGAATACACGCCTATGCCTATGGAGATCACCGTCGCGAGCAGGACCCCCCAGAAGATCAGCTGAAGGGTGTTCCAGAAGGCCCGCCGGATCATCGGGTACACGCGCTCACGGGTACGGGAGCTCTCGCCCCAGTCGCCGCGCACGAACCCGCTCAGCCACGTCGTGTACTGGGCGACGATGGGCTTGTCGAGGCCCATCTCCTGGCGGGCGCGCTCGACGGCCTGGGGATCGCGTGACATGCGCAGCTTGGCCGTCGGGTCGAACGTCACCCGGACGAAGGCGAAGAGCAGGAACGACGCGACGAGCAGGACCGGGATGGAGTAGAGGACGCGTCGTGCGACGTACGTCAGCATCCGGATCCGAGGCTATCGGCCGTTCGGCCGAAACCGGCAGGGCCGCCTAGGGGTTGAGCCCCCAACCCCACATCGCCCAGAAGGGGCCCTGGATGGGATTGTCGGCGACCGGCCCGACGATCCTGGTGCTCGTCAGCAGGATGTTGGGGAGCGGATCGAGCGGCAGCATCGAAATGTCGGCGGAGAGCGCGTCGTCGCCCTTCTTGTTGGCCGCCTCCGCCACGGACTGATCGAGCTCGGTCTCGGTCACGCTGTAGTTCTCGTCGAGCGCGGGGACGTTGGTGCGGGTCCAGTTCATGCCCGAGAAGTTGTTCTCGGCGGTCGGGATGTTCTTCGAGCAGAACAGGTTGCAGTTGCTCGGGTAGAACGAGGTGAGCACCTGGGCGTACAGGGCCATCTGGAAGTTGCCCTGCGGCAGCTGGTTGCCGAACAGGTCGCCCGCGGCCTGGTTGTTGATCGTCATCTCGAAGCCGGCCTGCTTCAGGTCCTGCTGCAGGATCTGCTCGGTGAGCTCGCGCCGCTTGTTGCCGGTGGTGGTCTTCATCTCGAAGGTGGCCCTCTGGCCGTCCTTCTGCCAGATGCCGTCGCCGCCCTTGGTCCAACCCGACTTGGTCATGGCCTCGTCGACCTTGCCCAGGTCCTTCTTGTAGCGGGAGAAGGCGTTGGTCGACGCGAACTCGGACAGGATCGGGGCGGTGATGGTCTGCATCGCC
Source organism: uncultured Acidimicrobiia bacterium (assembly GCA_963825765.1). Classification (GTDB taxonomy): domain Bacteria; phylum Actinomycetota; class Acidimicrobiia; order Acidimicrobiales; family AC-14; genus CAWGUU01. The sequence goes on along the minus strand of CAWGUU010000002.1, from coordinate 97,990 downwards.
TTGGTGACGCCGACCTTGCCGAAGAGGCGGTTCACGATCGCGTCGCGGTCGAGCGAGTAGGCGATGGCGGTACGGAAGTTCACGTCGTCGAAGGGCGGCTTGCCCGGTGTTCATCCACAGCGCCTCCGAGTTCCCCGTCTGGTCCGTGTACTGGGCCTTGGCGTCGGGCAGCCCGGCGGTGATCTGGTCCAAGGCGTCGACCTGCGCCTGGGGGTAGATCCCGAGCACCTCGTTCGCCTTGAACGCCTGGAACTCGGCCGACGTGTCGGTGATCAGCTTGAAGACGACCCGGTCCAGCCTGGGCTTCTCACCCCAGTAGTTCTCGTTCGGCACGATGACCCACTCCGTGCCCTTGGTCCAGTGGTCGAGCTTCCAGGGTCCGCCCGAGAAGGTGTAGCCGTTGGCGATCTCGGAGTGGTCCTTCATCAGGTGGGCCGGATAGATGCCGTAGTTGCCCCCGAAGAGCGTCGTGCGCCAATCGGCGTAGTTCGTCTTGAAGGTCACGACGGCGGTGTCGGGCTGGCTGTCGTCGACGCTCTCGATCTTGTCGTAGCCGGTGCGGTCGTAGATGTTGGAGCCGGTGGCGACCTGCTCCCAGGTGAACTTGAAGTCCTTGGACGAGATCGGGGTGCCGTCCGACCACTTGGCCGCGGGGTTGATCTTGTAGGTGATGACCTGCTTGGGCGTGGTGGTCAGGGTGGGCTCGCCGGTGAGCAGGCTCGTCACCTTGGCCTCCCAGCCGTCGCCCTTCTTCTCGACCGAGAAGGCGCGGGGCATGGTAAGGGCGCCGATCGACCAGAAGAACCAGCTGGTGCCGCCGCAGCTCCCCATCCAGTCGGCGCAGTCACCCTCCTGCTCGGCGCCCAGCACGAGCGTGCCTCCCCGTGGCACATCCTGCGCCGTTGTGGAGGCTCCGTCGTCGCTGCTGCCACACGCGGCGGCGACAACCGCCAATACGAGGGAGAGGCAGATCAACCGCCAGCTGCGCTTGCCTGCGGTTCGCACCATCAATGGCCTCCTCGGCTCGTGGTCCCGGATTGAACTCTGCATCGTGTCGAGCGATACAGCAACCTCCACGGAGCCGGAACGAGGCGCTCCTCGTCGGTCATCGTGACACAGGAAACTTGCGATCTTCCCTTCCGGGACGGTTCCGAAACCGACGGCCCCCGTTGGCTGGGCTGACGACCGGGCGCCGCCGGCCGTCATCCGACGTCAGATGACGTTGACGACGGTGCCCAGGTCGGGGATTCGTAGGAGCGAGGGATTGTCGATGATTCGGGCCACAGCGTCGACGCCGTCACAGTCCTCCGCCCACATCGTCCGGGCCAGGGCGCCGGCAACGAGCGGGGCGGAGAACGACGTGCCGCTCCACAGGGCCCATCCCTTGAAGTCGTCGGGGTCGGGTCCGCTCCCCGTCGGGGGCGTCGCGCCCGAGAACACGAAGAAGGTGCTGAGCAGGTCCACGCCGGGGGCACACGCACGGACCCACGGGCCGTAGTTGGTGAACGACGCCGGCCCGTCGGGGCCGATGGCGCCCACGCTCACCACGCCTGGCAAGGCGGCGGGGTACATGGGTTCGCAGGAGCCGTCGTTGCCGGCCGAGGCGACCACGACGACGCCCTTGGCCTGGATCGCGGCGATGGCACCCGCCAGGAGAAGGGGCAGGTCCGGTACGTACCCCCCGAACGACAGGCTCAGGACGGTGCGCTTCGGCTTGTCGAGAACGAGCGACTCCAGGCAGTCCACGATCTTCATCGTGTCGGTGTCCCCAACGGGCGCCAGGACCTTGTGGAGCTCGACCGCGCAGCCCGAAGCCACCTGCTCGATGAGCCCGGCGATGAACGTCCCGTGGCCGGCGACCTCGTCGAGCAGGTCGTCGGGGGGCACGGTCACGTCGGCGAAGTCGAGGTCACTCTGGGGATGGTGGGGTGTGACCGGCGCCGTGGCCATCGCCGGCGGAAACTGGCTCCCGGTCGCCAGGCCGGTGTCCACCACGATCACCTTGGGCCCGTTCTGCATCGGCGGCATGCCCAGGTCCTTCTTGATCGTGGACGTGTCGGTGTTCGGGGGCGCCGGTCGAGCGCTGCTCCTCCTCGGGGCCAGGGGGTTCGGCGTGGGGTGCACGGACGTGGCGCCGACGGGGGTCGGGTGGACGGACTGGAAGCCCCACCCGGGGCAACACCCGCAGCCGCCCGCCGGCGTCGGGTGGACCGACGTCGGACCGTAGGGGGTGGGGTGGACCGAGGCGCTCGAGAGGGGCCACCTGGCGGCGACCGTGTCGGTCGTCGCCGCCTGGTGGGGAGTGGGGTGCACCGACTGGCTCGACGTGCGGCCCCCGCAGCCGCAGCCACAACCACAACCACAACCACCGTGGGGCGTGGGGTGCACCGACGTCACGAAGAACGGTGTCGGGTGAACAGACGTGGCGGCAACCGGTGTCGGGTGGACCGACTGAGCCGACGATCCCCACGTACCGGACGGGTGCTGGCCGCAACCGCCCCAGCCTCCGCCGCAGCCGCAATTGCAGCCGGCGTGGGCGAAGAACACGAAGTTCGGCTCGGCGACAAAGCCGCGCCGGCGCAGCTGGGCGACGGCCTCGAGGGTGTCACCGACGTCGAGGAGGCGGGTGAATTCGCGGACTGTCCGATCGAATCTGGCAGTGGTGTTGCCGAGGCCTTGCAACGCCCCGAGGGCCTCCTGGCCCCGCGTGGTCAATACCTGCCCGGGGCGGAACGCGAAGGTGCCGCCCCCCGGCTTGGCCGCAAACACGACCCGGTGGACCCACGGGCCGACGAAGTCGGGATCGGACGGGATGGGCGGCTTCCCGCCGCCGTTGCCGGTCCCCCCGCCGTTCGGGGCCTCGCCCCCATACTCATCTCCGCGCGCGTGTTCGCCCGACGTCGTGTCGTCCATGTCCCCCACCTCTCGCGTATCTCAGAGAGTCCGGTGCGGGCCGCCCTGATACACGTTCTCTAACATGTCGCGGCGTGCGGCGGGAAGTGCTCGACGAACTCGACCATCTGGCTGAACGGCGTCACCGCGACCCTCCGAGCGTGCTGGCCCGAGCCACCGAGTTGCTGGGGCAGGAGACCGATCCCAGAGTGGCGGCTTCTGCTCACCGCGTGATCGCCCTGGCCCTCCACGAGCTGGACCGGCCCTCGGACGCGGTGGCGAGCTTCCGCCGGTCGTTGGCCGTCAGTGTCGACTGCGGCTTCGCCGACCAGGAGGCGCTGGCCAGGGCGAGCATGGCCATCTCCCTCCTCACGGTCGGCGACATGGACAGCGCCGGTCAGGAGATACGCCGGGCCTCGACTGTCGCCCCGCGATCGGTCCGCGGTGTCGTCGAGTTGCTCCGAGGCGTCGTCGCCGTCCGCACGGGCCATCTCGAGCAGGGCATGGCCGCCTATCGACGGGCCTTGAGCTGGCTGGCCGAAACCGGCGACCTCGGCTCGATCGCGCGAGCGCATGTGTGCCGGGGCGTCGTCCACAGCTGGCAGGGGCGCCTCGAGCTGTCGCTCGTGGACTTCGCCGAGGCCGAGCGGATCGCCAACGAGATGGATCTTCCCGTGCTGGTGGCCATGTCGGCTCAGAACATCGGCGTCGCGTATTGCCGGCAGGGGAACCTCCCTGCCGCGCTGGCCGCCTTCGACCGGGCCCACCACGCGTACCAGGCACTCCACAATCCCGGCCGGTTGATGGCGGTGCTGGAGGCCGACCGCAGCGAGGCCCTCATGGTCGCCGGCCTGGTCGAGGAGGCCAGGGCCGCGGCGTCGGCGGCTGTCCATGCCCTCGAGCCGCTCGGCGACCTCCTTCACCTGGTCGAGGCTCGGATGCTCCTGGCCCGTGCCCTCCTTGCCGGAGGCGACTGCGATGCCGCCGCCGCCGAAGCGGTCCGAGCCGGGCGCGAGGCGCGGGCCGCTCCGCCACTGGCGGCGCAGGCGCGGTACGTCGAGATTCAGGCTCGGGTGGTCGCGATCCAGGACCTCGGTTTGCCCTCGCCGGACCTGTTGCGGCGGAGCCGCCGGATCGTGTCGGAGCTGGAGTCCCAGGGCTGGCCGGTGGAGGCGCTCCACGTGAGGACGTTCGTCGGACGGATGGCCCTGGCTCTCGGACGCCCGGCGGTCGCCCGGTCGGCGCTCGCCCAGGCGGCCAGGGCCCGCAGCCGCGGCAGTGCCGATCTCCGGGCCAGGGCGTGGCACGCCACGGCGTTGTTGCGACTGGCCGAGGGCAACCGCCCCGGAGCGAAGCGGGCGCTGGCGCGGGGGATCGCCGTCGTCGACGAGTACCGGGCGACGCTGGGCGCCACCGAGCTCCGGGCCCACGCGTCCGGCCATGGCATCGATCTGGCCCGGTCCGGCATCCGCCTGGCGCTCGAGGACGCCCGCCCCGCCGAAGTGCTCCGATGGGCGGAGCGGAGCCGGGCCGGCGCCCTCCGACGACCGCCGGTTCACCCGCCCGACGACCGGCAGCTGGCTGCCGACCTGGCCGAGCTCCGTCATCTTCGGACCGAGATGCGGGATGCCGCGATGCAAGGCGACGTGCGGCGCGTCCTGTCAGTCCGGGCGTCGGCAGTCGAGAACGCGGTACGCGACCGCACCCGGCGTACCAGCGGCGATCATGGCCGCGACGGCTCGGCGGTCACCGGCCGGGTGGAGTTGGGTGCGCTACGAGCGGCGCTCGGGGATCGGATCCTCGTCGAGTACGTCGCCCTGGAGGGCACGCTGCACGCCGTGACCGTGAGCCGGGGACGTGCCCGACTCCATCACCTCGGTTCCGTCGCCGAGGTGGAGCGTGAACGCCAGTACCTTCTCTTCGCCCTCCGTCGGCTTCTGTGGCGACGATCGAGAGACAACGCGGAGGAAGCGGTGGCCGCGACCTCCGAACGGCTCGACAACCTGGTCGTGGCGCCCCTACGCCTGCCTGCTGACGCGCCACTTGTGATCGTGCCGACCGGCGAGCTCCACGGCATCCCGTGGTCGTCGCTGCCGAGTGTGGCGGGCCGCCCGACGACCATCGCGCCGAGCGCCGCGCTCTGGTTGGAGGGTGGCCCGGCCCGTCCCCTGGCGGGGGAGCAGCGGCAATCAAACGGGATCGTGGCGAACGGGGTCGTGGCGAAGGGGGTCGTGGCGCTGATGGCCGGGCCCCACCTCCCCGGCGCCGATGCCGAGATCCGCGAGCTGGCGACCATCTACCCCGGGGCCACCGTGCTCGCCGGCGACGAGGCCACCGCAGCCGCGGTGCTGACCGCTCTGGAGCGGGCCGATCTCGTGCACTTGGCGGCCCACGGGGCGTTCCGCGCCGACAGCCCCCTGTTCTCATCCGTGCTACTCGCTGACGGTCCCCTCACCGTCTACGACATCGAACGCCTCAACCGGGCGCCGGGGGTGGTGGTGCTCTCGGCGTGCGATACGGCCGTGGCGGCCGTGCACGACGGCGACGAGTTGCTCGGCACCGCTGCCGCCATGCTGTCGTTGGGCGTACGGTCCGTGATCGCTCCGCTCATGCCGGTCCCCGACGAAGCCACGACCGCGGTGATGGTTGCCCTCCATCGACGACTTCAATCGGGAGAGTGTCCGTCGGAGGCGTTGGTGCACGCCTCGATCGGCCAGGACCGGGCGGTAACCGCCTCCTTGCTGTGCATCGGCCGTGACGATGCCTGACCGGCTCGGATGCCGCGCAGCGCGGCACCGGCGTTTGCTTCACTCGTAGCGCTGTGAGCGCGGCGATTCTCTGCCGGATCACGACGCCAGGAGAGATCCAAACCTCGCAGCCGGCGCGGAGCGCGTTGCCGGGGCTCATCGCGTCGGCCGTACGCTCCGGCGGTGGAGCTGGTCGTCGGGGTCGACATGTCGACGGCCGAGATCCGCGCCGTCGCCGCGGACGCGAACGGGCGGATCGTGGCGTCTGGCCGAGCCCAGCTGCCGGCGCCCACCGGCCGGCGCCCGGGCTGGTCGGAGCAGGATGCGTCGGCGTGGTGGCCGGCGGTGGTCGCCGCCCTGTGGGAGCTGGGCGACATCCGCAGCTCGGTCGTGGCCGTGACCGTGTGCGCCACGTCGGGCACCGTCGTCGCCCTCGACCGTGAGGGGCGGCCACTCGCACCGGCGCTGATGTACTCCGACCAGCGGGCGGTGGCCGAGGCGGAGGTGGCGCAGGAGGCGGGCGCCCGCCGGTGGGCCCGCCTGGGCCTGCGGGTCCAGCCGACCTTCGGCCTGCCCAAATGGGCCTGGCTGCTGGCGGAGCACCCGTCGACCCACCGGCTGGCCCATGCCTCCGACGTGATCGTCGGCATCCTCGTGGGGCGGCCGGTTGCGACCGACTGGGGCCACGCCCTCAAGAGCGGCTACGACCCGGCGCACGGCGAGTGGGCGAGCGAGGCCATGGACGCCCTCGGGATACCGGTCGGGCTGCTGCCCGAGGTGCGCCGGCCGACCGAGCCCGCCGGCCACGTCGGCGACGAGGCGGCGGCGGCCACCGGGCTGCCGGCCGGCTGCCAGGTCCGGCTCGGCACCACTGACGCCTGCGCCGCCCAGGCCGCCGCGGGCGCCGACGTCCCGGGCCGGTTCGTGTCGGTGCTCGGGTCGACGCTGGTGCTGAAGGGGGCCAGCCGGGAGCTCGTGGCCGACCCGGAGGGCGCCGTCTACAGCCACCGCCATCCCGACGGATGGTGGCTGCCGGGAGGGGCGTCGAACGTGGGGGCGGCGGTGCTGCGAGCCGAGTTCGGTGGCCGGGACCTGGCCGAGCTCGACGCTGCGGCGGCGAGCAACGGGCCGGCTGGCGTGGTCGTGTACCCCCTCGTGGGCAGGGGCGAGCGCTTCCCCTTCGCCGTCCCCGACGCCGAGGCGTTCTCGCTGGGCGACGCCGCCGGCGAGGTCGACCGGTACCGGGCCCTGCTCGAAGGCGTGGCCTTCGTCGAGCGGCTCGGCTACGAGCGGCTGGCCGATCTGGGGGCGGTGGTCGACCCGCCTATCGCCGTCTCCGGCGGTGGCAGCGGGAGCCGGGTGTGGAACCGCATCCGCGCCACGGTGCTCGGCGAACCGGTCGTGGAGACGCCCGGCGCCACGACCGCGCTCGGGGCCTGCATCCTGGCCGCCGCCGGCACCCTCCATCCCGACCTGGCGACCGCGACCCAGGCGATGGTCGCCACCGGCCGACCGGTCGAGCCGGCCGACGGGGAGCGGGATGCGCTCGAGGAGAGCTACGGGCGGTTCCTCGCGGCCGTCACCGAGCGCGGCTGGCTGGCCTCGAGTCCAGAGGAAGGACCACGCCTCGGTCGCGGGACGGGCCTGGCCGACCAGAGGTAGGACGTCACTCCGATCGGGGATGATCGAGTGGACCGGACTCAACCCGACCTCGACGACGGGAGTGGACCTCATGGCCGAGAGCGGACCTGGCCTCGAACCAGCCGACATGCCCAGCACCGCCCGGATGATCGACTACTGGCTCGGCGGCGAGCACCATTACCCGGTCGACGTCGCCGCGGCCCACGCCTTCGAAGCCGCCTTCGGTCCGTGCGCGCACGAGTTCCGCACGTTGCGGGAGTTCCTCCGGCGTGTCGTCGATCACCTACAGGGCCTTGGCATCGTCGACTACCTCGTGTTCGGAGCGGGCGTTCCCACCCAAGGGAACGTCCACGAGGTTGCCCCGGAGGCCCGCGTGGTCTACACCGACATCGATCCAGCCAACATCGCGCTCGGGCAACGGATCCTCGCCGGCTCCACCCGGGCCGTCTATACGTACGGTGACGCCACGGACATCGGCACGATCGACCAGGAGGTTCTGGCTTGTGCGCTACCCGGATGGGGCCGTGATCCGATCGGTCTGGTGTTCCTCGGGTTGGCCGCGTTTCTCGACGATGAACGACTCGTACGGACCTTCGACGACCTGTACGACGCGGTGGGGCCCGGGAGCTACCTCGCTTTCGACTTCGACACCGACCTGCTGGCGAACTACCCGGAGGCGCTGGCGATGATGGGTCCGGCCTTTCACATGCGCGAACCGTCCTCCTTCCCGGCGCTGCTCGGCCGGTGGCGACCGTCGTCGGATGGCATCGTTCCGGTCGCGCGGTGGGGCGGCAAGGAGGACTCGGTCGAGCCGTCGGCAGCCTTTTATGGCGGGCTGGCGGTCAAGTAGGAGGGGTCGATCGAGGTCTCGACGCGACGGGGCCGGCCTCCGGGTTTCCTACGGGCCCGTCCCGACGAGCGTGCCGGGCGACTTCAGCGAATCGAGGTCGAGCCGACCGCTGGCGAGCTCGGCGATCACCCGGAGGCAGAGGTGTCGTTCGGCCTCGCGCACCCTGTTCCTCAGGCGTTCGACGTCATCCTCGCTCTTGACGGGTACGACGCTCTGCATGACGACCCGGCCGTGGTCGTACTCCTCGTCGACCAGGTGGACCGTGGCGCCGGTCTGGTCCTCGTGCGCTGCGAGCACCGCTTCGTAGACCCTGTCCCCGTACATGCCCTGCCCGCCGTGGCGAGGGAGGAGCGAGGGGTGGATGTTCAGGATGTGGTCCCGGAACCGGTTGACGGTTTTCGGGCCGAGCCGCTTCATGTACCCCGAGAGGAAGACGACATCGACGTCGTGCTCGACGAGCGCGTCAAGGATTGCCTGGTCGAGCTGGTCGGGGTCGGTGTGGGTCAGGGTGCTGAAGTGACGCCACGGGATGTCGTTCATGCGGGCGTACTCGATGATGGCGGACCCGCTGTTGTTGCTGATGAGGAGGGCCAGTTCCGCCCTGACGCCCTCCGTCTTGCACGCGGCGTCGATGTGGCGGAGGTTGGTGCCGCGATGCGACGCCAGTCCGGCGACGCGCAACGGCCGGTCGCCGCGGCCGCTCGGCGTGGACATCGTCAGACGCTAACCCGCGCCGGTCCGGCATTCAGTGACGACGCGGCTGCGCGCCGTCTTTGGTGGCGCATTCTCATTGCTCTTCGAGGCTACCGGGCGCCTGCGCCGATGAGTTCGGCGCCGAGCCCGAGTCTCATTGGCCAGAGACCTCGTCCAGCTCGCCGAGGAGGCATGTCATGACCATCACCCTGACCCCGACCCCGACGCCGACCACGCCCACAACTGTTGCGACGCCGACTCGAAGCCGCGCCCGGTCCAGGCTCGCGACGACACCCGTGTGGCGGGTCGGCGCCCTGGCCGCCGTCGCCGCGGCCGTCGCCACGACTGCCGTCGCCGTTCTGGCCAAGGCCATCGGTGTCCCGAGCTGACTCACGTCGTGGCCGCCGCCATCGTGATCCCGGTCCTGGCCTGGCGGCTGGCGCAGCGGCGGGTATGACCACGAGGAGTCACATGGAGAGGAGAGCCGTCAGATGAAAGGGAGAGGACGATGAGCCTGCCCGAGGTCGTGTCGCCCGAGGAATGGCTGGCCGCCCGCAAGGAGCTGCTGGTGAAGGAGAAGGAGCTGACCCGGACGCGGGACGTGCTCAGCGCCGAGCGCCGCCGCCTGCCGATGGTGAAGGTCGAGAAGGAGTACACCTTCGAGGGACCGGACGGCCCGGCCACCCTGGCGGACCTGTTCGACGGCCGCCGGCAGCTCATCGTCGGCCATTTCATGTTCGACCCGAGCTGGGAGGACGGTTGTGCGAGCTGCTCGGCGGGGGCCGACGAGATGTCCGAGGGGCTCCTGGAGCACGTCCACACCCGGGACACCACCTTCGTGTACGTATCTCGCGCGCCGATCGAGAAGATCGAACGGTACAAGGCCAAGAAGGGCTGGACGTTCCCCTGGTACTCGTCGTACGGGAGCGACTTCAACTACGACTTCCACGTCACCCTGGACGAGTCGGTCACGCCGATCCAATACAACTTCAGGACCCCCGAGGAGCACGCTGCGGCGGGGTCGGCGGGCTACGTCGAGGGCGACCAGCCGATCGAAGGGCCCGGCCGCAGTAGCTTCCTGCGTGACGGCGACACGATCTACCACACGTATTCGGTGTACGCCCGGGGCCTGGAGACGATGGGCGGGTCGTACTACCTGCTGGACGAGACTGCCCTCGGCCGCCAGGAGGAATGGGAGGAGCCGAAGGGGCGGGCGGTCGACGCCCGGGGCGCCATTCCGGACTTCTCCGCATAGGCGACACCGGCTCCCCCCGCGTCGCGACAATGCTGGGGGCCGTGGACGACGACACTGACGGCAGAGAGGTCCCCCCGGGTCCCCCGGCGGGGGCGGCGCCGGGAGTTGCCGGCTGGTACCCGGATCCATGGTCCGCCACCCGCCGGCGCTGGTGGACGGGTGAGTCGTGGACGTTCGCGACGAGCGACGCGGAGTCCTCGCCGCCCCCGCCGGAGTCGCCGTCACCGGTGCCCCCATCGTCCTCGCACCCACCGACTTCGTCGGCGTCGCCGCCACCGGCCTCGGCGCCACCTGCTTCGCCGCCACCGTCGTCGTCGCCACGGCCACAAGAGTCGTCGCCACCGCCCGTGCCGCCACCGGCCCCTCCGCCTGCTGCACCACCGTCCCCGGTGTGGCCGCCGGCGTCCCCGCCACCCTCGCCACAGCCTCCGGTCTGGCCGCCGGCGCCGCCGCAGCCGGCGGGGACCCAGCCGCCCGGCCCACCCCGCCCGGGCCCCCCGAGCCCTCCGCCCACCGGGCCGACCCCGATGCCCGGGTCGGCGCCGGGCAGGGCGAGGACCGCGATGGTGTTCGGGCTGGTCGCCATCGTCGTGCTCGGCCTGGTGGTCGGCCTGTTGGGCGTCAGGTTCCTGTACGACCGGGCCAAGTCGTCGGACGATGCCGGGTCGGCCGAGGGCGTCCCCGGCACGAGCGACGGCCGGCCCCGGTCACCGTCGACGTCCACCGACCCGTCCCGTTCGGCGCTGTCGTCGCTCATCGTCAAGCCGGACGACGTGGCCACGTCCCACACCGTGGCCCTGCTGCTCGGCGGCGACGGACTCTCCCAGCCGACGCTCGACCTCTGCAACGGCACGTTCCCGAGCGAGTCGCGGCGCACCGCCCGGCTGCAGGACGTGGTGATCGATCAGCAGGGGGAGGGTGCCCTGAGCACGGAGGCCGTGCTCTACCGAGACACCGAGGCCGCCGAGCAAGCCATGTCCGAGCTCGATTCCGTCGTCGCCGCGTGCCCGGCCACGCCCGTGCGCAGCCCGGTGGGCGAACCCGCCGTCACCACCAAGTTCAACCCCCGCCCCGACGGGGACTGGCCGCAGACACCGTCCGTGAACCGCAAGGCCTTCGACTTCACCACCGTCGACGAGGCGGGCCAGACGTCCCGCTACGTCGCCGTCTACCTGCAGCGGGGCCGGGCCCTGATGGGCGTGTACTTTCCCAAGCCCGAGGCGCCGCCCGCCGTCGCCGGCCAGACTGGCATCCCCGGGATCGTCGAGGTGTTCGCCAAGCGGATGGCCGCGCTGCCGGCCTCGGTGGTCGGTTCTTAGCGCGGGTTCGGATCGCCCGTCGCGCCCCAGTTCTTGCGATCCCCGCCGATTTTGGGGCGCAATCGACGATCGAAACTAGGCAGACGGCCAAACTAGGCAGACGGGTCGCCTGACCTGCTCTCTTGCGGGTCGAACGCCAGGGAGCAGGAGTTGATGCAGTAGCGCTGGCCGCCGGGCCCGGGACCGTCGTTGAAGACGTGCCCCAGGTGGCCGCCGCAGGCCCGGCACCGGACCTCGGTGCGGACCATCATGTGGCTGACGTCGCGGTGGAGCTCGACCGCCTCGGCGACGGCGGGCTCGGTGAAGCTGGGCCATCCCGTCCCCGACTCGAACTTGGTGTCGGACGAGAACAGCGGGGCGCCGCACCCGGCGCAGCGGTACATGCCGTCGTCGTGGCAGTCCCAGTACTCGCCGGTGAACGCCGGCTCGGTACCGGCCTTGCGCAGCACGCGGTACTGCTCGGGGGTCAGCTCTCGCCGCCACTCGTCGTCGGGCTTGGTGACGGCCGGGTCCCGCTGCGCTGTGTCTCGCTTCTTCATGCCAGTCCAGTCTCTCAGTCTCGGGATCCGTTTCAACGGGCACCATGGGGGCCGTGTTCCTGTCGCTGGACTTCGTGTACGTGCCCACCGCCGACGTCGACGCCGCCGCGTCCGCCTATGTGGACGTCCTCGGCGCCCGGCTGGAGTGGAAGGTGCGGGGGATGGGCACGGTGGTGGCCTGCCTGCGCGTCTCCGAAGCCGGTCCCGCCATCCTGCTGAGTGGCCACCTCCACGGCGAACAGCCGATCCTCGTCTACCGGGTCGAGGACTACCGGGCCGCCGTCGACCAGCTGCGCAGTGGTGGGGTCGCCGACATCAGGGAGCTGGAGATTCCCCACGGCCCGTGCGCCAGCTTCCGGCTGGAGGGCGGCCAGCGCTACGCCGTCTACCAGCTGGTGCGGCCGGGAGTCGACGAGCACTTCTCCGGGCGCATCGAGGACCCGTAACGGAATCGAGCTGACGCAGGACTGAGCAACATGCCCGACGTCTCGTTCGGTGGACTGCTCATCGTGGCCGCGATCGCCGTGACCGCGCCGCTCTTCGTAGGACTGGTGCCGCGCATCCGGATACCGGCGGTGGTGCTCGAGATCGTGGCCGGGATCGTGGTCGGGCCGTCGGTGCTCGGGTGGGTGACGGTCGACCTGCCCATCCAGATCCTCGCCCTCATGGGACTGGCCTTCCTCCTGTTCCTCGCCGGGCTGGAGATCGACCTGGCCCAGCTCCGGGGGAACGTGGCCAAGCTGGCGGGTCTGGGCTTCGTCGTGACAGTCGTGCTGGCGGTGGCGGTTGGCCTCGGCTTCGGCGCCATCGACTGGGTCAAGAATCCCCTCCTGCTGGCGGTGGCCCTGTCGGGGACCTCGCTCGGCTTGGTCATCCCCGTCCTCAAGGACGCCGGGCAGGTCGACGAACCCCTGGGCCGGCTCACGATCGCCAGCGCCACCATCGCCGACTTCACCGCCATCGTCCTGCTTTCCCTCCTGTTCTCGGAGTCCGAAGGCGGCCTCGGCAGCAAGCTCTTCGCCGTCGGCCTGTTCGTGGCCGTGATCGTCGCCGTCGGCCTGACCCTGTTCCGCGCCGGGCGGAGCTCCCGGCTCAGCGAGACCCTCGTCCGCCTCCAGGACACCACCGCCGAGATCAGGGTGCGCATCGCCGTGCTGCTGATGGTGGGCTTCGTGGCCCTGGCCGAGCAGGTGGGTCTGGAGACGATCCTGGGCGCCTTCATCGCCGGCGCCCTGCTCAACGCCCTCGACAAGGACACGGCCACCCACCCCAACTTCCGCCTGAAGCTGGAAGCCGTCGGCTACGGGTTCGTGATCCCTGTGTTCTTCGTCACGAGCGGCCTTCGCTTCGACCTCGAGGCCCTGCTGGAGAGCCCGTCGGCGTTCCTCCGGGTGCCGCTCTTCCTCCTCGCCATCCTGATCGTGCGCGGCGCCCCGGCGCTGCTGTACCGCTCGACCGTCGGCCCGAAGTCGGCTGCGGCCGCGGGGCTGCTGCAGGCCACCACCCTCCCGCTGCTGGTCACCGCCGCCGACATCGGCGTGACGCTGGGCGCCATCACCCCGGTGACGGCCGCCGCCCTGATCTCGGCCGGCCTGCTGTCGGTGCTGATCTTCCCTCTCGTCGCCCTCAGCCTGCTCGGCGGTGGGACAGAGGGGGCGGTTGACGACGCGCCGGGAGAGGGGAAGGCCGTACGCTCCCCGGCGTGGTCGACGATGCCGCGCTGGTGGCGAGGCTGAGGGCTGGCGACGAGGCGGCGTTCGTGGACCTCGTCGAGCAGTACCACGCGCCCCTCCTACGGCTGGCGTCCACGTTCGTGCCCTTCCGTACCGCGGCCGAGGACGTGGTCCAGGACACCTGGGTCGGCGTCCTGCGGGGGATCGACAGGTTCGAGGGCCGGTCGTCGCTCAAGACCTGGATCTTCCGCATCCTCGTGAACCGGGCCCGCACCGCCGGGGTCCGGGAGCGTCGGGACCGGCCGGTCACCGGGACCTACGAGGCTGCCGTCGCGCCCGAGCGGTTCGCGTCGGGCGGCCAGTGGATCGACCCCCCGGCGCCGTGGACCGACGACGCCGAGGACCGCATCCTGGCCCGACAGACGGTGGCCAAGATCGCCAAGCTGCTCGACGATCTGCCCCCCAGCCAGCGCCGGGTCGTCGTGCTGCGGGACTTCGAGGGACTCGACGCGGCCGAGGTCTGCGCCCTGCTGGAGATCAGCGAGGCCAACCAGCGGGTGCTGCTGCACCGGGGCCGGTCGCGGATCAGGAACATGCTCGAGCCGGTACTAGGGGAGGCATAGCGAGATGCCCGCCCGCTTCCGCAGCCAGGCGCTCGTCTGCCGGGACGCCGTCGAGGCCGTCACCGAGTACCTGGAAGGCGCCATGTCGCCCCGCCAGGTCGAGCGCTTCGAAGCCCACCTCGACGAGTGCGACCACTGCCGCGAGTACCTGGAGCAGATGCGGACGACGATCCACGCCCTCGGACGCATCGAGCCGGAGTCGCTCGAGCCCGAGGTCCTCGACGAGCTTGTGTCCCTCTACCAGCGGTGGCGGCTGGAGGGTTGAGCCGTCCGCCGCACTAGCCGGCCGGGTCGAGCCAGAGCCAGGTCGGGGTGACGGTCAGGGTGGGGTCCTCGGGGTCGGGCGTCGACACGATCTGCAGGGCCAGCAGGCGCATCTCGAACATGATGCCGATGGCGGGGTCCACCTCCTCCGGTCGCCCGTTGACGCTGGCATGGATGGCCTGGAGCAGCCTCGTGTACGAACGGTTGAAGGTGTCGACCAGGCGGCGGGCGGCGGTGCGCGGGTCGTAGCGGTCGGGTTTGGGGTCGGTGAACAGCGGCCACACCTGTGCCGGCTCGAAGTCGACGGGGTCGCCGGTGAAGGAGAAGCCGTTCGGGGCGGCCAAGTTCACGACCAGCAGCCTGCGCTTCTCGATCTGTTTGAAGCGGTAGAAGTGGGCGGGGTCCCCCTCGGCGTCCACCGGGCTGGTGCTCGTGCCCTCCCCCTGGCGCACGACCAGCTGCAGCGCCGCCACCGCCGACGCCACGTCGGTGACAGGGAACAGCTCGGCTGGCGGGAACCACGAACTGGTCACCTGCGGCGCCGACGGCGCCTCGAAGGCCGACTCACCGAGCTCGCGGATCTTGTCGACGACGGCGGCGTAGAACGTGCCGATGGTCTCGAACTCCTCGTCGGCGAGGAGCCGGATCTCGATGTCGTCCTCGGGCTCCTCCAGGCTCATGAAGATGGCGTTCTGCTCGTCCGACATCCTGGCCAGGTGCAGCGCCAGGTCGCCGTCGACCCCGCCGGGGAGCGCGCCGGGGAAGTGTGGAACCACCGTGGAGTCGAACACCGGATGGCCCCCGACCGCGTTGAGGACGTTGGCGCCGATCAGCAGATGCAGCATCTCCTCCACGACGACCGACCTGATGATCTTCGCCACCTGGTCGTTGACGCCGGGCTTCAGGCTGAAGTAGGCGGTGAGGTACGGAGGAATGGTGGCGAGCTCGAGCTTGATCGCATCCTGCAGGAACGTGTGCAGGTCCTCGGCGCTCGACGCCGCCCGCACGCCTTGTACCAGCGCCGGATCGATCCGGATCACGGCGGGCTCTCCTCCTCGTCACCCAGTGCCGCGAGGTAGCGGTCGGCGAACAGGGTCTTGCTGTCGACCCCCGGCGGCCCGGCGACGACGTCGGCGTCCGGCGGGCCGCCCGTGGGTTCGACCTCGTCCGCCAGCAGCCGACCGCGCACGAGCGGGACCTCTTCGTCCTCGACGTCGTCCTCGGCCCGGTCGGGCGAGTCGAGCCACCGCAGCAGGGTGCGCCGCTTCGGGCCGGACAGATCCCGCGTGACGGGCATGTGGTTCGGGTCGCCGATGTCGAGGTCGAAGGCGAAGCGCAGGAGCGCCCGGTTGGCCAGAACCGACTTCAGGTCACCCAGGTCGACCAGCCGCTTGCTCATGATCGGGTAGAGGTTGCCGTACTGGGTGAGGATCTGTTCGACGTGGCCGGTCCACGTGGGCTGGTCGGGCTCCTCGAAGGCGTCGTAGACGACGATCGACACGCGGTCCAGGCGGTGCTGGCGGATGGCGTCGACGCCGGAGAGCGCGACCCTGAACTGGTAGAGCTGGCCGTCGAGGTAGCGGCGCGGGTGGCCGGGGTCGCTGGTGCGGACGGTGAAGACCGTGCGCCCACCGGCGACTGTCGGCACCGGACTCTCGACCCGTACCGCCCCGGGTGGCGTGCCGGTGTCGGGGATGTCGGCGGTGGGCTCACCGGGCAGCCCCGCGGCCCCTCCACCCACTCCCGGCAGCGGCGGGACCAGGACCAGCACCGGCCTGGCGCCATCCTCTGGCACACCGAACTTGGCCACATGGACGGCGGTCGACACGGAGCGGCCGGCGTCGACCCGGTGCAGGTCGTCGTCGGCCCTGACGTTCCAGCCGTCGAGCGTTTCCCTGATCACGACCCGCGTGACCCCGCCGGCAGCGGTCACCAGCGCCAGCGGCCGGAGGGCCAGGTCGGCCCGGACCGTGGGTGGAACCGGCACGCGGACCACGCCCGAGGTCTGGAACAACCACCCGGCGCGGCGGTAGTCGATGGGGCCGCCCAGTGCCGTGAAGTCGCTTCCCTCCACGACCGCCGCCTGCTGGTCGAGGTCGCCGCGCGCCAGGAGCGCCAGCCTGAGGGATCCGGAGTTGGCCATGATGCCGGCCGGTACATCTGCGACAGTGAGGGCGTTGCCCAGGTCGATGGTGACCGCTGCCGCATCCGCCGAGACGACCCCGTCGAAGTGGTTCATCGGGGGCGGCAGCGGCGGGGGGGCCGGCGCAAAGCGTCTGCCGGCGACGAAACGTTTGGGCTCCCCGGACCGGCAGGGCCCGATGGCACCGAGCACGGTGCCGATGGTGAACCGGGCCGACTGCCGGTCCATGTCGGGCACGAAGGTGACGAGCCTTACGGAGAGCGTGTTCCCGTCGGTGGCCTCACGTAGGGAGTCCACCCAGGTCGACAGCCCGGCGGGTGCCCACTCGACCCCGGTCAGCACCGATTGGTACCGGGCGGCGCGGGGCTGGCGGCCCAGGTCACGGAATCCGGCTGGCTCGAACCGCCCACCGAAGAGCAGGTCCTTGCCGGCCATCACCTCGATGCGCAGGCCCCACAGCTCCGACGACAGCTGCCACTGCGGGTCGAGGTCGACCATCTTGGCCGCCACCCTGTCGCTCGAACCACCGATGGCGGCGCCGAGCACCGGGTCGCTCACCACGGCCTCGCCGTCGACCCCCACGGCTCCGCGGACGGTGCACCCCAGGAGCCGGAAGGCACCGCTGCCGACCGGGTTCCACCAGCCGTTCTCCTCGCCGTTGGGGCCCGGTTGGAACTCCTGGTACCTGTCCTCGAAGCTGTCGTTGTCGAAGTGCCGGACGTCGTTGTTGACGGTGGAGACGTCCGCCTGGAAGGCGCCCGCGAACGCCAGCCGTGGCCCATCCAGGTAACTCATGGGTCCGCCCCCGATGTCGTCTCGGGAGATGGTAACCCCCACACGCCAGCAGCTACCGGCCGAGGACCGCCACGCTCTCCGGGGGGAGGGTGACGACGCCGCCGTCGACCACGACGGCGTCGTCGGACGCCAGCAGCAGCCTGCCTTCGACGACGCCCACCCGCCGGCGATGGTCCGACAGGTTGCAGGCCACCGAGATCGGGCCCCGGCCGAGGACCAGCCACCGGTCGTCCTCGTCGTAGCGAACGTCGACCTCGTCGAAGTCGACGGCGGGCAGTGACCGGCGCAGGGCGACGAGGCGGCGGTGCCAGTCGAAGAGGCGGGCGTGAGGCGCCTCGGCGAGCTCGTCCCACCGCAGCACCGACGCCTCGAACGTCTCCTCGGCCTGCGGATCCGGAACGTCGTCGGGCGACCACCCGAAGGCGGCGAACTCGCGCCGCCGCCCCTCGCTCACCGCCTCTCCGAGCTCGAGGTCGTCGTGGTCGGTGAAGTACAGGAACGGAGTGGACGCCCCCCACTCCTCGCCCTGGAAGAGCATCGGCACGAACGGGCCGAGGAGCACGACCGCGGCTGCCACCTGCAACGTTCCCGGGCTGAGCAGCATCGACGACCGCTCGCCCCTCGCCCGGTTGCCGACCTGGTCGTGGTTCTGCAGGTAGCCGAGGAACCGAGTGGGGTGCAGGCCGGCGGGATCGCGGCCGTGGCGCCGGCGGCGGTGGGGCGAGTACTCCCCGTCGTACACGTAGGCCCGCTGCAGAGCCTTGGCCAGGTCGCCGATCGAGCCGAAATCGGCGTAGTAGCCCGACCGCTCGCCGGTGAGCACGGCGTGCAGGGCATGGTGGAAGTCGTCGCTCCACTGGGCGTCGATCCCGTAGCCGCCCGAATCCGGGCGGTGGACGATCCGGGGGTCGTTGAGGTCGCTCTCGGCGATGAGGAACACCTGCCGGCTCAGATCGGCACCGAGGGCCTCGACACTGGTGACGAGCTCCTCGAGGATGTGGACGGCGGACGTGTCGACGATGGCGTGGATGGCGTCCAGCCGCAGCCCGTCGGCGTGGTAGTCCCGCAGCCACATCAGGGCGTTGCCGACGACGAAGTCACGGACGGCGTCGCTGTCGGCGCCGTCGAGGTTGACCGCCATCCCCCAGGGCGTGCCGTAGCGGTCGGTGAAGTAGGGCCCGAACTCGGAGAGGTAGTTCCCCGCCGGCCCGAGGTGGTTGTAGACGACGTCGATCACCACGGCCAGGCCGCGGGCGTGGCAGGCGTCGACGAGGCGCTTCAGCCCGTCGGGCCCGCCGTAGGCCTGGTGGGGGGCGTAGAGGTCGACGCCGTCGTAGCCCCACCCGCGGCGACCCGGGAACTGGGCGACGGGCATGAGCTCGACCACGTCCACCCCCAGGTCGACCAGGTGGTCGAGGCGGGCGGCGGCGCCGTCGAAGGTGCCCTCCGACGAGAATGTCCCGACGTGCAGCTCGTAGACGACAGCCTGCGCCAGTGGTCGCCCCTTCCAGCCGCCGTCGGTCCAGCTGAACCGGGCGTGGTCGACGGGGCGGGAAGGACCGTGCACGCCCTCGGGCTGCCACGGCGACCTCGGGTCGGGCCGCGGCGGCCCGCCGTCGAGGGAGAAGGAGTAGCAGTCGTCGCTGCCCAGGTCGACGGCCACGCGGAACCAACCGTCGTCGTCGGGCCCGTCCATCTGGACACGTGGCCGGGCGCCGCCGACGACGGTCACGTGCTTGGCGTTCGGCGCCCACACCTCGAGCTCGGCCTTCATCGCCGCACCAGCAGGGCCACGGGGAACCGACCGAGGAGATCGCCGGCCCGCACGGGGCCTCCCTCGATTTCGGCGCCGTCGAGGGCGTCGACCCACGTGCCGGCCGGGAGGTCCACCGTGGTGTCGCCCCAGCCGCCGGCGGCGGCCAGTCCCAGCACCAGGCGGGGGACGACCACCGCAAGCCGATCTCCCCTTTCCCGATCGGTCCGAACGAAGGCGACGACGTGGCCGGCTCGCTCGCCGGCGGCATCGAGCGGCTCGTACCCGCCGTCGGGCCCGAAGGCGTCGGGATGGGCCCGTCGCACGGCCAGCGCCCGCTGGGTCAGCCACAGCTTGGGGCCGCCCTCGTCGGTTCGCGCAAGGACCGTGTCGACCGAGGCGTCCCTGAGGCGCTCGAGCAGACGGCGGCGCAGCTCGTAGTCGACGGGCCGGCGGTTGTCGGGGTCGACCAGGCTGAGGTCCCACACCTCGGTGCCCTGGTAGATGTCGGGCACGCCGGGCGACGTGAGCTTCAGGAGGGTCTGGGCCAGCGACACCGTGCGCCCGGGCCCGACCAGTGGCGCCACGAACTGTGTCAGGTCGTCGGTGAAGGCGGCGTCGGCCAGCGCCGACTCGACGAAGCGGCGCACGGCGTCGTCGTAGGCGGGATCGGGGTCGATCCAGGAGGTGTGGGCCTTCGCCTCCCGGGTGGCCTTCTCCAGGTAGGCGACGGCCCGGTCGGCGTCGATGGGCCAGGCACCGACGAGGGTCTGGTAGAGAAGGTATTCGGCATTGGGGTCGGGCCAGCCGTCGTGCGTGTGGCGGTTGTGCGTGTGGCCGCCGTCGTGCTTGAAGTGGGCGTTCATCGCCGTCCACCGGCGCACCGAGTCGGCCCACTGGGCGGGGATCTCCGAGAGGAGCCCGATGCGGGCCCGCACGTCCTCGCTGCGCTTGGTGTCGTGGGTGGAGGTGGCCAGCTGGGTCGCCGGCCAATCGGCCGCGATCCGCCGGTTGTGGGCGTGGAACTCGTCGAGCGAGGTGCCGAAGCGGCCGGGGTCGCCGCCCACGTCGTTGAGCGAGACGAGACGGTTGTAGCGGTAGAAGGCGGTGTCCTCCACCCCCTTGGCCATCACCGGGCCCGTCGTCTGCTGGAACCGCAGGGCGAAGTCGGTCTCCGCCCGCCCGGGCACGCGCAGGAGGAGCAGGTCCTGGATGAAGCCGAACAGCTCGGGGTCCAGGTCGGGCAGGCGGTCGGCGGCTTCGGTCACTGCCGCGGTGATCGCGGCCACGTCGGCGTCCGACGGCTCGTCGCCCGGTCGCACGTAGGTGCGGTACACGGGCATGCTGGCGATCACTTCCCACAGGGCCTGGTGCAGCTCCCGGCGGGTGAAATCGCGGTGGCGCCGGTGGAGCTCGCACACCGCCACCAGCAGGTTCACCAACCGGTTGACGTCGGCCCCGAGCACCTCGCGCAGCACCAGGTTCTTGCCCTCGCGGACGATCTCGGGCCAGGCCTCCTCGACGCCGGTGACCTCCAGGTACAGGTCGGTGAGGGGCGCCTCCCCGGCCGGGTCGACGAACAGCCCGCCGACCACGTTGAGGAAGTCGTAGCCCGTCGTGCCGGCGATGGGCCAGGGCGGGAGGACCTCCCTGCCGATCGGTGATCTGGTTTCCAGGATCTTCTCGGCGCCGATCCACGTGGTCTCGGTGGTCTGGTTGCGCAGCCGCCGGAAGTACCCCTCCGGGTCGCGAAGTCCGTCGGGGTGGTCGACGCGGAGCCCGTCGACCTTGCCGTCGCGGACGAGGTCGAGCACCAGGGCGTGGGCGGCGTCGAAGACCCGCCGGTTCTCCATCCGCAGGCCGACCAGCGTCGGGACGTCGAAGAAGCGGCGGTAGCCCAGCTCCTGGCCGGCGGCCCGCCAGAAGGCCAGGCGGTAGCTCTGGCGCTCGAGCAGGCCATGGAGGTCGTCGGGCTCGGCGTTGACCGCGGTGACGGCGGCGTCGACCGCCTTGGCCACGTCGGGCTGCTCATCCAGCAGGCGGGCCAGCTGCGACCGCAGGACCTCCTTGTCCCGGTGACGCTCCTCCACGCTGGCGTCGTCGGTGGCGCTGGCCGGGGGCAGGCGGCCGTG
The DNA here is from genome assembly GCA_963825765.1 of uncultured Acidimicrobiia bacterium. GTDB lineage: Bacteria > Actinomycetota > Acidimicrobiia > Acidimicrobiales > AC-14 > CAWGUU01. Next base: position 76,671 of record CAWGUU010000002.1, on the reverse strand, counting down.
GTAGGTGGCCAGGCTGGCCAGCTCGTCGGATTCGGCGTCCACCGCAGCGGTGGCCAGCAGCTCGTCGAGCGACCTCGGGGAGACGGGGACGAGGTGGTCGTAGTAGCGGACGACGAAGCTGCCGCCTTGGCGCTCCAGTCGGAGCTCGCCGGCCTCCAGGACCCTTCCGTAGTGGTCGCCCAGCACCGGCAGGAGCACCCTCTGGCGCAGCTTCTCCTCGGGCGCGTCCCAGTCGATGTCGAAGGCGGCCGCCCACCGGCTCGACGGGCCGTTTTCGAGGACGTCCCACCACCACGACCCCGGGCCGCCGACGGTGGCCATGTGGTTCGGAACGATGTCGACGACCTGGCTGAGGCCCTCGGCGGCCAGGGCCTGGCACAGCCGCTCGTAGGCCTCCTCGCCGCCCAGCTCGGCGTTGAGCCGGCTGTGGTCGACGACGTCGTAGCCGTGGGTGCTGCCGGGCGCGGCCTGGAGGATCGGCGAGCAGTAGAGGTGGCTGACGCCCAGCTCGGCCAGGTAACCGGCCAGGGCGGCGGCGTCGTCGAAGGTGAGCTCGGGACGGAACTGGACGCGGTAGGTGGCTCGCGGTGTCTGCATCGGTACGCGGGACGCTACCCATCCGGGCGGACTTCAACGGCCGAGGGGCGTCGAGTGTGCAAGAAACTGGACATATTCCAGAACCTTGCACACTCACCGCCGGGGCCTCGCGAGGGCCCTCTGAGCTTGGGCTTGCGTGTCCTACGGCCGGCCGATGCCCAACTGGTCGCATATGGCCCTGACCGTCGTCAGAGGAAGTTCCCGGTGCCGGGTGACCGTCGCGCACCGGCCGCTCGACAGGTTCTCCCACACGGTGTGCTTGCCGCCCTCGCGCTTCACCTGGCAGCCGGAAGCCCTGAGGTGCCGCTCGAGATCAGCCCGTTTGATCATCGTCCTGGTCTCCGTGGACGCCGGTGAGGCGTGCCCTGGCTGGCCCGCGAGATCCCGAACGCGCACGGTAGCGTGAAAGTGTGACTGATTCGACTCTCACAGTCGTGTTCGAGGATGTCGAGGACGGCTGGGTCCAGGCTCGCATCGCCGAGGTGCCGGCTGTCATTACGGTTGGCCGAGACCGCGATGAAGCTCGCAGCCTCGTCGAGGACGCCCTTCGCGAGTACATCCGTGCGATCGCTGGCGACGGCCCTACAGCCCAGGTGGCCGGGGATGTAGAGCGTGTGCGCTTGCTCCTCCGTCCCAGCGACTGAGCAACGGCCCATGAACAGGCCGCCTTGCCGACGGCCAACAGCAGGTCCACCACAGCAACTAACTGCTGCCATGACCAAAAGGTCCACCAGAACACCATCCTCCGGGAGCCCGTTGGGCTCCTCCTTATTCTTCTACCTGCGGCGTGGCGCCCCGGCGGGGGTCGGCTGGTCAGGCCCTCGCTGATTCAATGGTTGGCATGGACCTGCCTGTCATGCCGCCCGTGAAGCCGATGCTGGCCAAGCTGTCCCGCGACCTGCCGGCGGCGGGGGAGGTGCTGTACGAGCCCAAGTGGGACGGGTTCCGGGGCATCGTGTTCCGCGACGGCGACGAGGTCGTGATCGGCAGTCGTAACGAGAAGCCGCTGAACCGCTACTTCCCCGAGCTGGTCGAGTCGCTGAAGGCGCAGCTGCCGGACCGCTGCGTCGTCGACGGCGAGATCGTCATCGCCACCGACGCCGGCCTCGACTTCGATGCCCTGCAGCTGCGCATTCACCCCGCCGAGTCGCGGGTCACCATGCTGGCCAGGGAGATGCCGTCGTCGTTCGTGGCCTTCGACCTGCTGGCGCTGGGCGACGACGACCTGCGCAGACGTCCCTTCGGCGAGCGGCGGGCGCTGCTGGAGCAGGCCCTGGCCGGCGCCCGGCCCCCCGTCCATCTCACGCCGGCCACGGCGGACAGAGCCCTGGCCGAGGAGTGGTTCGACAAGTTCGAGGGCGCCGGACTGGACGGGGTGGTGGCCAAGCCCCTCGACCTGCCGTACCGGGAGGACCAGCGGGTCATGCTCAAGGTCAAGCACCAGCGCACCGCCGACTGCGTGGTCGCCGGGTTCCGGTGGCACAAGAGCGGCGGCGTGGTGGGGTCGCTGCTGCTCGGCCTCTACGACGACGAGGGCAACCTCCGCCACGTCGGGGTGGCGGCGGCGTTCTCCATGGCTCGCCGGAAGGAGCTGGTGGAGGAGCTGGCACCCTACCGGGAGGACGCCCTGGAGGGCCACCCGTGGGGCGACTGGGCCGAGTTCATGACCGCGTCAGGCGGCCGGGCGCCCGGCACCGGAAACCGCTGGAACGCGGGCAAGGACATGTCCTGGGAGCCCCTGCGGGCCGAGCTGGTGGCGGAGGTGGCGTTCGACCACCTGCAGGGCGATCGCTTCCGCCACGCCACCACCTTCGTCAGGTGGCGACCCGACCGCGAACCGCGTTCGTGCACGTACGAGCAGCTCGACGTGCCGGTCCCCGAGGAGCTTGCCACGGTATTTCGCGCATAACCGGGTTCAGTTCGGGTTCCGAGGGAACACTCTGGGTGACGGTTCAGCCCTATCGCCGTCCCCGAAGGCTCATGACAACCCGACACGTGCCCGCAGTATCGCTTCCGCTCAGCCCCCGGGACGCACGGCGTGCTCTGAAATCGGTCCTCGTCGAGAACGACTGGCACGGCGACGTCGACTCGGTCGTACTGGCTGTCCACGAGGCGATCATCAACGCCGAGAGCCACGGGCGGGGCCTGTCGAGGGTCGCCGCGTCGGTCGACGGTGAGGACCTCGTGGTCGAGGTCTGCGACGCCGGCACCGGCTTCGGCGACGGCTGGCCGACGTCGGTGCCGCCCGACCCGCTCGCCGAGCGGGGCCGCGGTTTGTGGATGATCGACCAGATCGCCCGCGGCGTGGAGGTGCACCACGGCCCCACCGGGGGCGTCTGCCTGCTCCTGCGCTTCGGGAACTCACGCTGAGAGTGCAAAAAGCGCCCCATGTGGGCGCTTTTGCACTCTCGACTGCTGTTGGCCGGGCTCCTACCGCTCGATCGGGGCCCGCACCAGGTTCCCCCACTCGGTCCACGAACCGTCGTAGTTGCGGACGTTGGTGTAGCCCAGCAGGTGGGTCAGGACGAACCAGGTGTGGCTGGAGCGCTCGCCGATGCGGCAGTAGACGATCACGTTGTCGTCCTGGCTCAGGCCGTGCTTGCCCTCGTACAGGCCTCGCAGGAACTCGGCGTCCTTGAACGTGCCGTCGTCCTCGTTGGCCGTGGCCTTCCAGGGCTGGCTCTTGGCGGTGGGGATGTGACCGCCGCGTAGGGCGCCCTCCTGGGGGTACTCGGGCATGTGCAGCAGCTCGCCCGAGTACTCGCCGGGGGACCGCACGTCGATCAGCGGGCCCTTGCCGATGTGGCCGAGGGTGTCGTCGCGGTAGGCCCGGATGGGGGCGTCGTCGCGCTCGACGACGGGGTAGTCGGTGGCCTCGCGCTTGGGGACGTCGGTGCTGAGCTCGCGCCCGTCCTTGATCCACTTGGCCCGGCCGCCGTTGAGCAGGCGGACGTCGGGGTGGCCGAACAGCTTGAACACCCACAGGGCGTAGGCCGCCCACCAGTTGAAGGCGTCGCCGTAGAAGACGACGGTGCTGTCGCGGCTGATGCCGTTCTTGGAGCACAGGCTGGCGAAGCCCTGGCCGTCGACGTAGTCGCGGGTGAGCTGGTCGTTGAGGTCCAGGTGCCAGTCGACCTTGATGGCGCTGGGGATGTGGCCGGTGTCGTAGAGCAGCACGTCCTCGTCGGACTCGATGATGACGACGTCGGGGTCGTCGAGGTGCTCGGCCACCCAGTCGGCGGTGACGAGCATCTCGGGGTGTGCGTACTGCTGCAGCTCCTGTGCGGAGTCGGTGGCAACGCTCGACATCTGCGGGGGCCCTCCTCGTAATCGCGGCTCTTGTTTGTCGGACCACCCTACCCCCAATTCCCGACTCCGGCGGTCAGCAATTGCGATTCGCGGTGTGGGAGCATGGGGTATGGCCACGACCACGCCCGCCCTCCAACGCATCGTCGACCTGTTCGCCGGGGCGCCCAAGGACCTGCGGCTCCAGGCCCTGCTGGAGTACTCCCGCAAGGTGCCGCCGCTGCCCGCGCGCTACGCCGACCACCCGGAGCTGATGGAGCAGGTGCCCGAGTGCATGACGCCGTTCTTCCTGGCCACCGAGCTGGACGACGACGAGCGGGTCAGGTTGCACTTCTCCGTCCCCGACCAGGCGCCGACCACGCGGGGCTTCGCCGGCATCCTCTCGAGCGGTCTCGACGGCGCCACCCCCGACGAGGTGCTGGCCACGCCCAACGACTTCTACAACAAGATGGGCCTGGCCGAGGCCATCTCGTCGCAGCGGCTCCGGGGCATGTCCGCCATCCTGGCCCGCACCAAGCGCCAGGTGCAGAAGCTGGTGGACAGCCGGTCCGACGCCTGATCCGATCCCGCTCTCACTCTGGGAGTGATCACTCCTAGAATCACCGCCATGCGGATGCGGGTGGACGAGCTGGCGCTCCAGGCCGACGTCTCGGTCGACACCATCCGCTACTACCAGAAGCAGGGCCTGCTGCCGGCGCCCGGCCGCGACGGCCGCCTGGCCTGGTACAGCTCCGATCACCTGGAGCGCATCGCCCGCATCAAGGAGCTGCAGCGCCGCGGGTTCACCCTCGCCGTCATCCGCCGGTTCCTCTCCGGCGAGCTCGACCCTGCGGACGAGAAGTTGGCCGCCGCCGTCGTCCACGCCGGCGACGAGGAGGCCGCCGAGGAGGAGCTGCTCGACCTGGACGGTCTGGCCAGCCGGGTGGGCGTGCCGATGGCCATCCTCGACTCGCTGGTGCGGGAGGGGATGCTCGTCCCCCGGACCGACACCGATGGCGAACCCCGCTTCGGCACCGACGATGTCGAGACCCTCCAGGCCGGCCTCAAGCTGCTGGAAGTGGGCCTCCCGCTGCCCGAGGTCTTCGCCCTGGCCCGCCGGTTCCACGCCATGAGCCGGGAGGTGGCGGGAGAGGCCGTCGAGCTGTTCGACACCTACGTGCGCAAGCCCCTCCGCGAGACCGACCTGGAGGAGGCGGAGAAGGCGGAGCGGATGGTGGAGGCGTTCGGGAAGCTGATGCCGGCAGTCGGCACGCTCGTCGCCAACCACTTCCGCCAGATCCTGCTGCAGGTGGCCAAGGAGCACTTCGAGGCATGACCAAGGCCCACAGCGCGCTGCCTGAGGGAACGGAGAAGGTGCGGGCGGTGGAGGCCATGTTCGACGCGATCGCCCCCCGTTACGACCTCCTCAACCGCAGCCTGGCCATGGGGATGGACGTGGGCTGGCGCCGCCGCACGGTGCGGTCCCTGGGCCTCGACGCCGGCGCGGTGGTGCTCGACCTGGCCTGCGGCACCGGCGACCTGTGCCGCGAGCTGGCTTCCCGCGGGTACCGGCCGGTCGGCGTGGACATGTCGGCGGGGATGCTGGCCGCAGCCCGTACCGACGCGCCCCTGGTGCGCGGCGACTGCCTGGCGCTGTCGTTCGCCGCCGGGTCGGTCGACGGCGTCACCTGCGGGTTCGCCCTGCGCAACTTCGAGGCCCTCGAGCCCTTCCTCGCCGAGTGCGCCCGGGTGCTGCGGCCCGGCGGTCGGGTGGCGCTGCTGGAGGTGTCGACGCCCGCCAACCCGGTGCTCCGCTTCGGCCACCGCCTGTACTTCGGCAAGGTCGTGCCGTTCGTGGGCGGGCTGGTGTCGGACAAGGCCGCCTACCAGTACCTCCCCAAGTCGGTGGCCTACCTGCCGCCGACGGCGGACCTGCTGGCCATGATGACCGCCGCCGGCTTCGCCGATGCCACCCGGCGTCCGCTCTCCACTGGCATCGCCCAGCTCCTGACGGGGACCCGGTCGTGAGCGCGCTGAGCGAGCCGACCGTCGGACTCTCCAGCCGGACCCGTCCGCTCGACCAGGCCCCCGACCTGCTGGAGGCGCTCGGCCCCGACGGCTTCGCCTGGCTGCACGACGGCGCCGGGCTGGCCACTGCCGGCGTCGCCGCGCGGGTCACGGTGCGCCGGGGCCCCGGGCGCCTTGCCGACGCCGCCGCCGCGGTCGCCAGCCTGCTCGGCGCCATCTCCGACGACGACCCGGTGCGCCTGCCCGGGTCCGGTCCCATCGCCGTCGGCGCCCTTGGGTTCTCCGACGACGCCGAGGTCGAGCTGATCGTGCCGGCCGTGGTCGTCGGCTGCACCCGCCAGGGTCAGGCGTGGATGACCACGACCGAACCGACGGGTGGCGCCGAGCAGCGGCGTCCGGTCGCGGAGGCCGGAGCGGGTGAGCCGACGCGGTTCGTGGTCGACGGCCATGGCCACCGCGCCCACTGGACCTTCGCCGTCGACGAGGCGCTCTCTCGGATCGGGTCGGGGTCGCTGTCGAAGGTCGTGCTGGCCCGCCAGGTCACGGTGGAGGCCGACCGCGACTTCGACCTCGCCACGATCGTCGACCGGCTGCGAACCGCCCACCCGTCGTGCTTCACGTTCGCCGCCGGCGGGCTGGTGGGCGCCAGCCCCGAGCTGCTCGTGCGCCGCCGGGACACGTTGGTCGTGTCCCGTCCCATGGCCGGCACCGTCGGGCGGGGCGACACCATGGCCGACGACAACCGCCGGATGGCCAAGATGCGGTCGTCGTCCAAAGAGGGCCGGGAGCACCGGGTGGTCGTGGATGCCGTGCGCAAAGCCTTGGACTCGGTGTGTGAGGAGGTCTCGGCCAGCGCCCAGCCCGAGGTCGCCCGCCTGGCCACCGTCGCCCACCTGGCCACCACCGTGGCCGGCCGCCTACGCCCGCCGCCACCCACGGCCGTCGCCCTCGCCGGCCTGCTGCACCCGACACCGGCCGTAGGTGGCGATCCCCGCCCCGCGGCCCTGGCCGCCATCGCCGAGCTGGAGGAGTTCGACCGCGGGGGCTATGCCGGGCCGGTGGGATGGGTCGACAGCCGAGGCGACGGCGACTTCGCGGTGGCGCTGCGCTGCGCCCGGGTCGACGGTCGGCGGGCCCGGTTGTTCGCCGGAGCCGGGATCGTGGCCGGCTCGTCGGCCGGCGCGGAATGGGCCGAGACGCAGGCCAAGCTGGAGCCCATGATGCGAGCGCTGGTCCAGCCGTGACCGATCAAATGGCAACGAGGGCCCAGATCGAGGAGGCGTTCCGGGCCGAAGGGCTGTCGCCCCACGGGTGGGGCAACGGGCCGGGCGACAGGTACGGGACCCATTCGCACTCCTATCACAAGGTCCTCTACTGCGTGTCGGGGAGCATCGTGTTCCACACGCCCGACGGCGACGTCGAGCTTGGCCCCGGTGACCGCCTCGAGTTGCCGCCGGGCACGCCGCACTCGGCCACCGTCGGCCCCTCGGGCTGCGAGTGCATGGAGGCGTCCCGTTGAGCGAAGTCTCCTGGGAGGCCATCGAGGCCTACGCCGCCGCCCACTCGAGCCCCGAGGCGCCCTCGCTGGCGGCGCTGGCAGCGGAGACCCGCCAGGCCACCGACGCACCCCAGATGATGGTGGGCCAGCTGGAGGGCCGGTTCCTGGAGTTCCTGGTGTTCCTGTCGCAGGCCCGCCTGGTCGTCGAGATCGGGACGTTCACCGGGTACTCGGCCCTGTCGATGGCGGCGGCGCTGCCTGCGGGCGGGAGGATCGTCACCTGCGACATCGACGCCGAGACCAACGCCATCGCCCGCCGCCACGCCGCCGCCAGTCAGTGGGGGGACAGGATCGAGTTCCGCCTCGGCCCCGCCCTCGACACGCTGGCGACGCTCGACGGGCCCTTCGACCTGGTCTTCATCGACGCCGACAAGACGTCGTACCTCGCCTACTACGAGGCGGTCCTGCCCAAGCTGGCCGACCGCGGCGTGATCGTCGTCGACAACGTGATCTGGAGCGGCAGGGTTCTCGACCCTCCTGGCGGCTTTGATGGAGCAGGCGACACCGACGACACCGTCGCCATCCGTGCCTTCAACGACGCAGTCGCCGCCGATCCACGCGTGGTCTGCGTGGTGCTCACCGTGCGCGACGGCGTGACGCTCATCCGCAAGGCCTGACCGCCGCCTCCCCGGTCAGAGCCGTGACACGGCCGACTCGGCCAGGCTCTTCAGGGCGGCCTGGGCCTGGGGACTCGGATCGGTGTTGAGCCCGAGGTTGATCTCGAGGGCGACGCCGTCCTTCAGGACGAAGTAGGCCGACTTGATCTTGTAGGCGCGGTCGCCCAGCCCGCTGACGTCCTCGACGACGGACGCATCCTGCAGCCTCTTGGTGTCGTCGTACAGGCGTTCGACGGTCTGGCCCTGGTCGCGGATCGCCTGCCCGAAATCGCCGTTGGTCCTGACCACGATCTGGACGTTCTTGATCGGCGGTGCGTCGGTGTTGGAGAAGACGCAGGTCCTCCCGCCGATGGGCGGAGGGATGGCAACGTTCTCGGGCGGCTCGATCGGCGATCCCAGCGCGGCGGACACCTCGGCCACGGTGAGGAGGGTGCACGGGTCCGGCGTGGTGGCGCTGGCCTGGCCGGCCGGCGCGGTGGTGACCCCGCTGCCGGAGGGTGTGATGGCGCCGCCGTCGTCGTCCCCTCCGCAGGCGCCGACCACGAAGACGAGGGCGATCCCGACGGCCGCCCAGCCCAGCCGACTCCTTCGCTGCAGCACTGTCATCCACCCTTCTGTCCGGTCCACGTTCCTTCGGGCATCATGGCCGAGTGGACAGGCGGAGCGAAGGTCGGCTTTCGCGCGAGCTGGCCGACGCCCTGGCCGGCGTGGGCGTGCGGGTGGTGGCGCTGACCTGGGTGGACAACGCCGACGAGACCGCCACGATGAGCACGTAGGGGATCGTCAGCCGGGAGCCGGTGACCAGGCCGAGGACCGCCAGCCCGACCAGGTAGACCGCGACGACGAGGGCGACGGCCGGGTGCCGGCGCACCGAGCGAGCCAGCTTCGTCCTGGTGCCCACCGGACTCATTCTCGTCGGACGAAAACGAGATTCTGAGCGAGTGTGCAAGAAGGTCGCATCTCGCGACCTTTCTGCACGTTCGGCGTGAGCCGCCGGATCGGCTCAGCGGAGGGCGGCGGCGACGACGTCGTGCACCCGGCGGTGGCGGTCGACGTTGGTCGCCCGGTCGGTCGGCACCACGACGACCTGTATGCCACCGGCGGCGATGGCGTCGTGCACGGCGGGGACGACGTCGCCGGCCCGGGTCAACCGCGTGGCGGGCAGGCCGTGGACGCGGCAGAGCGCGACCAGGTCGACGTCGTGGGGGGTGCCGAACAGCGTCTCGAAGTGCTCCGGGTAGGCGGCCTGGGGCAGGAACGAGAAGATGCCGCCGCCGCGGTTGTCGACCAAAACGAAGGTGGCGTCGAGGCCCCTCGTGGCTGCACCAAGGAGCCCGCCGGCGTCGTGCAGGAACGTCAGGTCGCCGCACAGGGCGGCCACCGGGCCGCCACCGCCCCTTCCGGCGAGAGCTGCGCCGAGGACGGTGGACACGAACCCGTCGATGCCGTTCACGCCCCGGTTGGACAGGAACCGCAGGCCGTGGCGGGGGCGGGCGAAGGCCTCGACGTCGCGCACCGGCATGCTCGATCCGACCACGAGGGTGGCGCCGTCGGGCAGGGCGGCGGTGAGGTCCCTGGCCACCCGCCCCTCGAAGGGCTCGTCGTCGGCGTCGAGCATGTCGTCGATGGCGGCGCGCGCGGCGGTCTCCGCCTCCAGCCACTCCTCGAGCCACGGCCCGCGCCCGCCCGACGAAGGGAGGGCGCCGGCGACCGCCGACAGGAGGGCCGCGGTGTCGGCGACGACCCGCTCCGACGCGGCCCGGTGGGGATCGAGCCAGGCGCCGTCGGGGTCGACCACGATCCGGCGGACCGACTCGTCGAGCCACGCGGTGGCGACCTTGCCGGTGAGCGGGGCGCCGACGTGCACCACCAGGTCGGGCTTCAGGCGGGCGGCGACCTCGGGGATCCGCAGGAGGGCGTCGTAGGTGGACACCGCGTGGCCGCCGCCACGGCAGTCCGACAACGGGTCGGCCAGCACCGGCCAGCCGGCGGCGGCGGCGAAGCGCTCGACGGTGGCGGAGTCGACCCCCGCCCCCCAGCCGGCCACCACGACGCCGCGGGGGGTGTCGTCGACCAGCCAGGCCAGGCGGTCGGCGTCGGCCGGCTCGGCCCGGCGGGGCACGGTCGACGCCGTCCACGGCCGCCCGTCGGCGCGCCCCGGCGACAGGACCGGCTCGCCGGTGGGCACCAGGGGCTCACGGAAGGCGAGATTGAGGTGGACAGGCCCGGCCGGGGGGCCCAGGGCCTCGGCCGCAGCCCGGGCCGCCAGCGAGCGCCAGTACCGGCTCGCACCGGGCGAGTCGTCGGCCACGCCGACCTCGGCGAACCATCGCACGGCGTCGCCGTAGAGCTTCAGCTGGTCGACGGCCTGGCCGGCGCCGGTGTCCCGAAGCTCGGGCGGTCGGTCGGCGGTGCACACCACCAGCGGCACCCGGCCGTGGTGGGCCTCCAGCACCGCCGGGTGGAAGTTGGCGGCGGCCGTCCCCGACGTGCACAGCACCACCGCCGGTCGGCCCGTCCAGCGGGCCGCGCCCAAGGCGAAGAAGGCGGCCGAGCGCTCGTCGACGAAGACCTCCACCCGGAGGCGCGGGTCCTCGGCCAGGGCCAGCGCCAGCGGCGTCGAGCGGGATCCCGGCGCGACCGCGGCCACGTCGACGCCCGCCCTGGCCCATTCGTCGACGAGGGTCCGGGCCATGCCGGCCTGGGCGTCCACGGGCGTCATGGGATCATCGCCCCATGGGGCCGCGCCGGATGGGAGGGGAGCGGATCGTGCTCGTCCACGGGTTCACCCAGACGGCCAGGTCGTGGGACGCGGTGGCGGCGATCCTGGGCGATCGGTTCGACGTGGTCGCGGTCGACCTGCCGGGCCACGGTGTCGCGGCCGGGGAGCGCCGCACGTTCGAGGAGGCCGCCTCCGCCATCGGCGACGCGGGCGGAGCGGCCACCTACGTCGGCTACTCGCTGGGGGCCCGCCTCTGCCTGCGCCTCGCCCTCGACCGGCCGGAGGTTGTCGACCGGCTGGTGCTGCTGGGTGGATCGCCGGGACTGGCGTCGGCGGAGGACCGGGCGACCCGGAAGGCGGCCGACGATCGGCTGGCCGACGACATCGAGCGAATCGGCACCGCGGCCTTCCTCGACCAGTGGGTTAGCCAGCCCCTGTTCGACTCCCTCACGCCGACCGCCGACGACCTGGTGGCGCGCCGGGCGAACCCGCCCGACGGCCTGGCCTACGCCCTGCGCCGGCTTGGCACTGGCGTGCAGGAACCGCTCTGGGACCGGCTGGGCGAGCTGGCCATGCCGGTGCTCGTCGTGGCCGGCGGGCTCGACGCCAAGTTCACCGCCCTGGGCCGGCGGATGGCCGCCGCCATCGGCGACAACGCCGCGTTCGCAGCTTTGCCGAACTGCGGGCACGCCGCCCACCTGGAGGACCCCCAGCAGTTCTGCAGGACGGTGGGGGAGTTCGTTCATGCCGCCAACCGCGCCAGCAGCGCCGGATCGGGCACCGGCCGGCGCACCGAGAGCACGCCGCCGACGGGCACCAGTGAGTCGACCACCACGTCGACGGCCAGCAGCGACGCGGTGCCCAGGCCGCAGGCGTAGGGCAGCTCGGGCAGGGCGGCGGCCAGAGCCAGGCCGGCGGCCAGCCCCACCGAGGTCTCGTACATGGAGGTCACGAGGGCGGGCACGCCGGCCGCATCCGCCACTGCCAGCGCCGCGGCGACTCCTCCCAGCGGCTGCACCTTGAGGACCACGACGTCGGCCGCGGCCAGCCGGCGCAGGGCGCGGGCGTCGTCGACGCCGCGCACGCACTCGTCGACGGCGATCGGCACGTCGACCCGACGGCGAACGGCGGCCAGGTCCTCCATCGACGTCACCGGCTGCTCGACCAGCTCCAGGTCGTACACCGACATCCTGGCGATGGCGGCCACTGCCGCGTCGACGTCCCACGCGCCGTTGGCGTCGATCCGGAGTGCCACCCTCGGGCCGACGGCGGCCCGAACCGCCGCCACCCGGTCGAGGTCACCAGGGTCGCCCACCTTCACCTTCACCGTCGAGCACCCGCCGGCCAGGGCCATCGCCGCCGCCTCGTCGGGCCCGACGGCGGTGACCAGGGAGTTGACGGCGACCGTGTGCCGGACCGCCGGCGGCCACCCGACCGTCGCCGCCTCCTCGGCCGCCCTCCTGGCCCGAGCCGGATCGCACGTGTACCCCGGCAGCGGCGAGAACTCGCCCCATCCCGCCGGTCCCTCGACGAGCGTCACCAGCCGGTGGTCGAGGCCCCCCAGCGGCGTCCGCAGGGGTACGCGAAGCCGGAGCTCGACCAGAGTCAAGCCCGCACCAGCCCCGCCGCCAGGAAAATCGCGAAGGCCAACTGGAGCGACGCGGTGGCGATCAGACAGACGACAAGGATCGGTGGCGGGCTCGTGACCCGCACGTGCTGCAGCGGCCGGACGGCCAACGGCAGGGTGGCAAAGGCGCTCAACGCCCAGGGGGCGGCTATCGCCAGCACGGGGAGGGACGCGTACGCCCCGACGAAGGAGGCCTGGTAGAGGCGGACGGTGCGGGCCGCGCCTATGCGCACAGCCAGGGTCCGCTTGCCGGCGAGCGTGTCGCTGGCGATGTCGCGGAGGTTGTTGACCAGAAGGATGGCGCAGGCCAGCAGTCCCACCGGCACCGACGCTCCGACGGCCAGCCACGGCACCCGCTCGAGCTGCACGAAGGCCGACCCGCAGGTGGCCACGAACCCGAAGAACACGAGGACCGACACCTCGCCCAGCCCCGACGAGGCGTAGGGCTTGGGCCCGCCGCTGTACAGGGTGGCGGCGGCGATCGACGCCGCCCCCACGACAAGGAGCCAGAGGCTGACGTCGACGGCCAGCACCAGCCCGGCCAGCGCACCGACGGCGAAGGAGACGAGCGCCGCCCGCTTCACCGAGGCCGGCGAGACCAGGCCGGACGCCGTCAGCCGCAACGGGCCCTTGCGGTCCTTGTCGACGCCGCGCACACCATCGGAGTAGTCGTTGGCGTAGTTGACGCCGATCTGGAGGGCAGCGGCCAGCACCAGGCACAACACCATCCGCCACTGGACGACCTCCCCGTAGTGCGCGCCCACTGCCGTACCCACCAGCACCGGCGCCAACGACGCCCCCAGCGTCCGCGGCCGCGCCCCTAGGAACCAAAGTCGCAAGGAGCTCAAGGGCGCTTGGGGAAGCGCCGGAAGTCGGGTTGGCGCTTCTGGACGTAGGCGTCCCTGCCCTCCTGGGCCTCCTCGGACAGGTAGTAGAGGAGGGTGGCGTCGCCGGCCAGCTGCTGCACGCCGGCCAGGCCGTCGGTGTCGGCGTTGAACCCGGCCTTCAGCAGCCGCAGCGACAGCGGGCTGTGGGTGAGGATCTTGTGGCACCACTCCACCGTCTCGTCCTCCAGGCGGTCGAGCGGCACCACCTTGTTGACCAGGCCCATCTCGAGCGCCTGGGTGGCGTCGTATTGCTCGCACAGGAACCAGATCTCCTTGGCCTTCTTCTGGCCCACGGTGCGGGCCAGCAGCCCGGCGCCGTAGCCGCCGTCGAACGACCCCACCCGCGGCCCGGTCTGGCCGAAGCGGGCGTTGTCGGCGGCGACGGTGAGGTCGCACACCAGGTGCAGCACGTGGCCGCCGCCGATGGCGTAGCCCGCCACCATGGCGATCACCGGCTTGGGGAGGCGGCGGATCTGGACCTGGACGTCGAGGATGTTCAGCCGCCCGATGCCCTTCTCGTCGACGTAGCCGTCGTCGCCCCGCACCTTCTGGTCGCCGCCGGAGCAGAACGCCAGCGGGCCCTCGCCGGTGAGGATGATCACGCCGACCTGGGGGTCGTCGCGGGCCAGCTCGAAGGCGGCCGCCATCTCCCGCACCGTCGTCGGCCGGAAGGCGTTGCGGACCTCGGGCCGGTTGATCGTGATCTTGGCGATCGACCCGTTCTCCGTGGCGGCGGTCTCGTACTTGATGTCCTGCCACTCGCCCGCCGGTTCCCAATTCATGGGGGTAGCTTCCCATGCAGATGGACGTGATCTGCGAGCCGGCGCCAGAGGCGGCCGACGCGGTGCGCCGGGCCTGGGACGCCTCCAAGCCGGTGCTCGTGCTCGACCCCCGCGCCCCGGCGGCCGAGCGGGAGCGCCTCCTGGCCCGGCTGGCGCCCGACGAGCCGGTGACGCCGGACGTCGCCGCGGTCGTCGTCACCTCCGGCACCGCCGGCGAGCCCCGCGGCGTGGAGCTGACCTGGGACGGGCTGATGTCCTCGGCGGTGGCGGTCACCGTGGCCCTGGAGGTCGAGCCCGGCGACAAGTGGCTGTGCTGCCTCCCCATCCACCACGTGGCCGGGCTGGCCATCGTGGCCCGCTCCTGGGCGCTGGGCACGCCCGTCGACGTCCTCCCCGGCTTCGACGCAGACGCCGTGACCCGGTCCGACGCCTCACTCGTCTCCCTCGTGCCGGTGATGGCCCGCCGGCTCGTCGACGCCGGCGTCGACCTCGGATCGGCCTTCCGGAAGGTGCTGCTCGGCGGGGGTCCGATCCCGGCCGACCTCCCTGGCGTCCGCGGCTACGGGCTGACCGAGACGTGGGGAGGCGTGGTCTACGACGGCGTCCCGCTGGCGGGCGTCGACGTCCGCCTGGGCGACGACGACGAGATCCTCGTCCACGGGTCGATGGTGATGAAGGGCTACCGGCTGGCGCCCGAGGAGACCGACGCCGCCTTCGCCGAGCACCGGTTCCTGCGGACGGGCGACGCCGGCGCCTTCGACGCCGACGGCCGGCTCCGCGTGATCGACCGCCTGCGCGACCTCGTCATCACCGGCGGCGTGAACGTGAGCCCCACCGAGGTGGAGTCGGTCCTGGTCACGCACCCCGGGGTGGCCGACGTGGCCGTCGCCGGCCGGCCCGATCCCGAGTGGGGCGAGCGGGTGGTGGCCTTCGTGGTGTCGGCCGACCCGTCGGCCCCGCCGGGGCTGGACGAGCTGCGGGACTTCGCCCGCGACCGGCTGTCGGCGGCCAAGCTGCCCCGCGAGGTGGTGGTCGTCGAGGCGATTCCCCACACAAACGGAGGCAAGCCGCTTCGCCGCCTGTTCAGGGACATGCCGCCCGCTCGGAGCTGACCGCCCCGGCGTCGCGCCAGCCGGTCAGCCTGAGCGCACGCGACGACGGCGTTGCAATCGGCTGCAGATCCGGGCACTGATCGTGCTCATGCCGCAAGAATCACACTGGATCAACGATGGAAAAGTCGATCCGTGTGCGGTCGGTCAATCAATGCAAAACCTCTAGACGCCCACGAGGGTATATGCCAAGCTGATCTCGTGCCAATGAGGAGTGATCGCTTCGGGCGAGGGTTCACCATCGCCGGGGTCACTCTTGGTTGGGTTGCCGGTGTCGCTCAGCTGTTGACGCTGGACGTGGACCTCTGGTTGCGAATGCTGATTCTGGCATTGATACTTGTCGTAACGTCCGCAGCTCTTTTGCACGAGCGCAACCGGGAGCGTGTTTCACAGACCGCCGCGGTGGACCTGCGGGAGGCCGAGCGGCTGATCGACACCAACATGGTTGACGAGGCGCGACAGGTGCTCGACCAAGCAAGAATCAAAGCACAGGGTGAGCGGCAGCGCTTGGCGGAAGCTCAAAGCGTCATGCTTCTGGGAAAGCTGGTTCCTGGCAGTCCACGCACCGCAAGGCTGGGCCTCAGCGTCGAAGTCAAATCCGCGGCCAAGATGCCACGGAGATCGAGCTACACCACGGACAACAGGGTCCACCCCCAGCACCGAAGAGCTATCCCCTTGATCCGTTTCGTCCGCGCCATCCAAAGGACCGGGAGGGCAAGAACAACGCCCACTCCGACCAACGGAACGACCACGAGAGACACGCTCGTGGCGAGAATACGCATACCGAAAGCGCAGGCCCTACCCGGTGCGGGTGGCGTCCTCGAGGGGGATCATCGTCTTCTGGCCGGGCAGGCGCTTCTTGGGGTCGGGACGCACAGGCCGGGGCGGGTGGGGGAGGAAGTGCTTCCGCCAGAAGTTGACGATGCCCAGCCGCCAGAACACGTATCCGGTCCAGCCGGGGATGATCGAGAAGTCCATGCGGCGGGTGTGGTCGAGCACCCGCTTGGCCATGTAGACGGTGCGCAGGGCCATGGCCAGGCGGGGGTACTCCCGCTGCGGCGTGGTGCTGGCCTGGGCCCGCTTCAGCATCCTGTCGAACAGCCACCGCGGCGGGCGGCAGACGCCCAGCACGTAGAGGATGAGGTTGGCGGCACGGGGCGGCAGGTGCATCAGCCCGTAGTTGGAGGAGATCATCTCCAGGTCGATCCCCCGCTCCTTCAGCAACAGGTCCATCGCGGTGTTGGGGATCACCTTGAGCGAGTAGATGAACAGCGTGTAGGGCCGCCTCATCTTGTAGAGCAGCTCGAGGGTGTCGAGGACGTCCTGACGGGTCTCGATCGGGTTGTCCATGATGATGTCGTAGGCGGCGGGGATGTGGTATTTCGGGGCGAACGAGGCGATGACCTCGCCGGCCTCCAGGATCCGGGCGGGCGGCGTGGGCCGCTTGTAGAAGTCGAGGATGGCCTCGCTGCCGCTCTGCAGGCCCATGCGCACCCGGTTCATGCCGGCCCAGGTGAGGATCTCGAACTTCTCCCGCTTCACGTAGTTCGGGATCACGCCGTAGACGGCGAAGGGGATGTCGAGCTCGGCCTTCCACAGCTCGGCGAACTCCTCCAGCTCCTTGTAGGTGATGGCCATGAAGCTGTCGTCGTGGAAGCTGACCTGGCTGATGTGGGGCAGCCGGGTGCGCAGGTCCAGGATCTCGTTGACGATGTAGCGGGCGCTGGGGTGGCGGATCTTCTTGTACTTGGGGTCGTTGGCGATGAACTTGGTGTTCCCGCAGAACGAGCAGTGGAACGGGCAGCCGATCGACCACAGCGTGGTGTAGCCGAGGCCGTCGTTGGCCAGGTAGTCGGCCAGCGTCATGGGTTGGAAGCCCTGGCCCGACCGGTAGATCAGCTCGTCCTTGTTGCCGTACTGCGGGAAGGGGAGCGTCTCCATCTCCGCGGCCGTCATCAGCGGGAGGAAGCCGTTGCGCTTCACGTCGCCGTTGGGCTTCGGGAACCACATGTTCTGGACGTTCGTGTAGTCGTTGCCGTCCTTGAACTGGCCGAGGAACTCCTCGAAGGCGAACTCGCCCTCGCCCGTGCAGATGGCGTCGACGTCGGCCTTGATGGCGTCCTCGGGGTGGATGATCGGGTGGATCCCGCCCCACAGGATGAAGGCGTTGGGGTCGACCTGGCGGAGCCGGGTCATGATCCGCTTGGTCAGCTCGGAGTACCCCGTCATCGACGAGAACCCGACGATGTCGGTGCCGGCGAGCTGCTGGGCGATCTCGTCGATCTCGTGGTCTTCCAGCTCGCCCTTGCCCCCGACGGTGCCCTTGATGCTCGTCTTCACGCTGCGGTAGCGCTTGGTGGAGACGTACAAGGCGTCGGTGTCGGCGTTCAGGCGGCCGGCGTAGGCGGCCATCTTCCGGAAGCCGCAGGACGTGATCCCGTCCTCGAGCGACACCATCTTGATCTTCATGCATTGCCCTTCGTGGGAATACAGCCGAACGCGCGCTCCCGCCTGAGCGCCAAACCCCGAACGGTATCAGCAGGGGTCCGGATGGACGCCCGGAGGGGCCGTCGCACTGCGGTCAGGTCAGCGTGTGGTGCGGATCGTGTCGACGATCTGGTCGAACACCCCGGCGAGCGGGGCGAACTCGTCGGAAGGCACCGCTCGGAGGGTGACGATGTACATCCGGTCGCCCCGAAAGAGGAAGTAGCGGCTGCACGCGCCCTCCTGTCCGGACTCGTCGGTGAACGTGGAGAAGTAGTAGTTGCCGGGCATGCCGTCGACCGTGATCTGACGCTGCCGGAGCACCCTGGGCGCCTGATCCTGGGACACCACGAGGTCGGTGATCGGCTTGACGATCGTGAGCTCCGCCTCGTACGTCGGCTTGGCCGTGCGGTCGAACTCGACGCGGACGGATCCGTGATCCCCGGCCGAGAGATCGAGCAAGCCGGTGAACCGCAGGGAGACGGGGTCGAGACCTTGGTCAGACCGGTCGATCACGACGGTCGAGTCGACCGATTCCCGACGACTCCACGCCGTCGGGTACATCATGCGGAAGCCCGATGCGTCGTCGACGAACGCGGTGAGGTCGGACTCCGGGACGGTGGTGCCGGGAGCGGCCGGGTCGGTGGTCTGAGGCGCCGGCACCGAGTCGATCGGCCTCGTCGAGTCCGTCGAGGTAGGCGCAGAGGACCCCTCCTGGGAGGCGCCGCAGCCGGCTGCCATCGAGGCCACGGCCACGATGACGACCAACCCCCGGATCGACCTCACGGCGTGGTCATCACTGCCCGCGGTAGGGCTACCCGATCGCCCGACGGTGGATCTTCTGGGCGACGGTCAGGACCGCGTCCTGATCCAGCTCGCCGTCCACCGACTGGTTGGAGCCGAGACCGGTGAGAATTGCGCCGAAGGTGGCCGCGACGTTGCCGTCCCGCCACTGGTAGGAGAGGTTGTCCGCCGACGGCCCCGCCAGGTTCGACGCCAGCTTGAATCCCGACGCCTCCTCGCCCAGCCCCGAGGCAGGCACGCTCTGGAGGGGGGTTTGGTCTCCGGGCGCCGGGAAATGCGCCTTCAGGAGGGGTAGGGCCTTCGACGCGCCATCCTCGTCCCTGAAGACGAACGCCATCGAGCCACCGATGGTGTTGCTGATGCCCCGGGCGACCTCCGCTCGGCAGTTGGCGAGCTCGTTCGGGTGGATATTGGCCGGACATGCCACCTTCACCGTGACGTCGACCTTCGAGCACCCTTGCAGACCGATGGCCTCGAGGTCGTTCATGAACGCCACCTCCCCGGCGTCCCCGGGGTCGTCGGTCAGGCACTCCTCAGGGTGCGCCGTGGGCTGACCGACGGAATACCCCTTCGGCAGGTCCGACGATTTTGCCGCAAAGCGCTTCAGATCCGCCGTGGTGAAGATCCGATCGGTGCCCGAACCGCTTCCCGTTCCCTCAGAATCCCTGGTGCAGGCACCCATAAGCACCGCGAGGGTGAGGAGCAGGGCCCCGATGTGAATGCGTGACGCGATCCTGGTCTTGTGTTGGTCGTCGTTGCCGCCGGTCATCGCCGTCTCCCGCCGCTCGCTTGGTCCCATGCTAGATGAAACTGGTTTCCCTGACGCCGGAGTTTCGGCGAGATTCGACGATGTCGGCGGCTCGCATGGTGGCGCCGGACTCGGCCCGGAGGGATTCGGCGAGCCTTCGAGCCCGGTGCCGGACAGCCGGCTCCAATGCCTTGCCCAACCCGTCACTCAGGGTTTGCTCGGTGAGCGCCGCGAACCGTACGTGGCTGCCCACGCCGAGGCGCTCGACCTGGGTGCCCCAGAAGGGCTGATCGGCGAAGACGGAGCACACCATCGTCGGCAGCCCGGCCCGCAGCGACGCAGCCGTCGTGCCGGATCCTCCGTGGTGGACCGCCAGGGTGCAGCGGGGAAGGACGGCGTCGTGGTTCACGGCCGGCACGACCCGAACCCGGCCGTCGTTCCCGCCATCGTCCATCCCGCTCCAGCCGGCGCTCACCAGGGCACGCATCCCGAGCCCGGCGGTGACCTTGGCGATCATCCCCAGCGTGGCGTCCGGCCTGGTCACCGGCATGCTCGGCGAACCCGAAGTACGCCGGTGGCGGGCCGTCGTTCAACCATGCGTCGAGCCCGGCGTCGACGTCGGTTTCGCCGAGATTGCGGTAGTCCTCGGCGCACAGGTCGATGAAGCCGACCACCGGTCGGGAGTCACCCCATCCGAGGTCCGGGACCAGCGACGAGCTGTAGGCCTGGATCTCGACGTCGCCGCGCTCCTTGACTCGGGCCGTCGTCGGGCGATCGGTGGGGGCCAGCCCGAGCTCGGCTCGTTGGGCGTTCACGTCGGCTTCCGCTCCCTTCCACCAGATGCGATCGAAGAGCTCATGCGTCTCACGGTTCTGGGATGCCGGCAGCTCGCTGGTCGTCACCAGCGGGTTGGCAACCGCGCCGGTGGTCCTGATCGGGCAGATGTGGATCAGCACGAGCGGGATGTCGGACCGCTCCGCCAGGGACAAAGCTTGGTGCTCGGTGAGCGCTCCCGAGACGATGACGTCGGCTCCCTCGCACAGATCCCGCATCTCGGCGTTCCGCTGCGCCGCCTGATCGTGGGCGACGGCCCGGAGCCTCTCCATGAACTCGTTGACATTGCCGGACGCCAGCAACTCCCGGCCCTCGGTGGATTCCATGAACGCCTGGCTGTCGTTGCCGAGCGGCACCGCGTCCAACCGGGCGCGCTTGGCGAAGGCCACGAGATTCGGTGGGACACCGAGGCTTGTCAGGTGTCCGCGCCGCGCCAGCTCGGCGCTGAGCGCCACGATCGGCTGCGCGTCACCACGGGTTCCCACCGTCAACAATGCGATCCGCACAGCAACCTCCGCCGTCGTGCTCGCCGAGCGGCGCCCGGAGGTTTTCGATGCTACCGGCGGGCCAGACCCCTCCGAACGGGCCTTGGATCAGCCTCCGGCAGCCCAGGGACGAACGCCCGCCTTGTACTCATCGTCCCCGAAGTGCGCGATCGGCTCGCTCTTCTGCGTCTCGACCAACTCGGTCGGCTGGGCGTGACCCTTGATCTCCACGCCCACGAGCGCACCCGTCTCATCGATCCGAACAGTGACCGCCGGAGTGTCCATGGACCATGTCTACGCCGATTCCGGCCCTGTGCCTACGGAATTCTCGATGCGGGTCACGACCGCTTCCGCGCGACCACGAAGCTCGCCGCCTGGTGCAGCGTGATCCCGTCGGCCGTCCGGAGCGCGGCGACCTCGGTGAACGCCTCCCGACGGAACTCCTCGAGGACAGCGACGTCGAGGCCGCCGGCGGCGACGTGGGCGAAGTGATGGGCGAGCCGTGGAAGGTGCTCGTCGAAATGCGCGCCGTGCACTGCTTCGATGGCCTGGCCCACGGCGCGGTGAAGGTGGAGCTTTCTCGGGCCGGACAGCTGCTCGTACAGGCTGGCCCGGACGATCGCATGGGCGAAGCGATGGCGAGGCGGTGACGACGCCAACTCGACCACGAGGGAAGCGGCAAGGGCCTCGTCGAGCGCAGCCAGCAGATCCTCGTCCTCGAAGCGCCCGGCCGCACCGACCGAGGCGAACTCGAACTCGTCGCCCGCGACGGCGGCAAGCACCAGCATGCGCTTGGTGCCTTCAGCCAGCCGCGACACCCGGGTGCGGACGATGTCTTGTACCCCCTCCGGAATGTCTGTCTCGTTCATGCCACGCGAGCCCACCCAGCGGCCATCGCCGTCGAGGAGACCACCGGATTCTCGAAGGTGCCGCACGACCTCCCCAGGAAGAACGGGTTGCCGCCGGTCTCCGCCCGCATGGCCCCCGACAGAGCTCGACCCTGATCGTCGAGGTCGATCCCTGTTGCCGCCCTGAGGAAGGCCTCCACGCCGCCGTCGTCCAAGCCTTCCAATCGGACCCGAGCGACGGCGTGGTGGCGTCTGAGGTCTCCCACCAGGGCGAGGACGGGATCGGGATCGGCCAACTCGGTGTCGCGGTAGGTCCCGATGACCAGCAGCCGCACTACGGCGAAGGAAGCGGATTAACCGATTTCGGCCGATAACAGAGACGAGATCGCATCATCTGTTCGCGCTAGCAGCGAAGCGAGCCATTCTTTTCAGCGGACGGACGGCCAGTCAATGAGCTGGTCCTGGCGTTTCTGGCGCAAGCGCGCGGCAGGGTGCGCACCGGTGATGTCGGATCGTGCAAAGGGAATACTTGACAGGCTCGTACTTCGAGCGCTCACCCGAGCCCGGGCGCGAGGCTGAATGCGCGTCTCTGGTTCCCCGAGGAGGCTCGCGATGAGTCCGGCGGGTATCACGAATGGCCGTGAACCCCGGAGCGGCCGGTACGATCGAAGGACGATGAGCAACGCACGAGGATTCGCCATGCCGAACGCCGCCAACGCCCCTGTCTCCGAGGAGGAGAAGGAAGAGCAGGAGCGGGAGGAGATCAAGGCCAACCAGCTCGACGACGACGCCCTGGTCGACGTCGAGGAGGAGCGCAAGAAGAGCAACAGCGACGAGGTGTTGGAGCGCCTCGACCGGGAGCTGGTCGGTCTGGTGCCGGTGAAGACGCGCATCAAGGAGATCGCCGACCTGCTGGTTGTCGACCGGCTGCGCCAGAAGTTCGGCATCGAGTCCACCCGGCCCACCCTCCACATGTCCTTCACCGGCAGCCCGGGCACGGGCAAGACCACCGTCGCCCTGCGGATGGCCGAGCTGCTCAAGAACATGGGCTACCTGGCCCGGGGCCACCTGGTGAACGTCACCCGCGACGACCTGGTGGGCCAGTACATCGGCCACACCGCGCCAAAGACCAAGGAGGTCCTCAAGCGGGCCATGGGCGGGGTGCTCTTCATCGACGAGGCCTACTACCTCTACCGGGCGGAGAACGAGCGGGACTACGGGCAGGAGACCATCGAGATCCTCCTCCAGATCATGGAGAACAACCGGGACGACCTGGTGGTCATCCTGGCCGGCTACAAGGACAAGATGGACAAGTTCTTCTCGTCCAACCCGGGCATGGGCTCCCGCATCGCCCACCACATCCACTTCCCCGACTACACCCTCGACGAGCTCATGCAGATCGGCTGCCTGATGCTGGACGAGCAGAAGTACGAGTTCTCCGAGGAGGCCGAGGCTGCCTTCCGCGACTACCTCGACCGGCGCATGAAGCAGCCCCGCTTCGCCAACGGCCGCAGCGTGCGCAACGCCCTGGAGCGGGCCCGACTGCGCCAGGCCACCCGCATCGTGGGCGAGAAGAGCCACAAGCTGAGCAGGGCCGACCTCATGCGGATCGAGGCCGAGGACATCCTGAAGAGCCGGGTGTTCGAGGACGAGGGCGACGGCCCCGACGCAGCGGAGGACACCGACGCCGCCGGGGCCGGTGCGGACTCCGACGGTGCCGACTCGGACGAGAAGGTCAGCTCCGGGGGCTGATCAGCCCGTCGTCGCGGAAGTCGGCGAACAGCGCCGCCGAGGCGGGGCCGGCGAAGACCACCGATGCCCCCCCGACCACACCCGGCTCCCCCTCCAGCGTGACGCTGGCCACGTTGGCCGGCTCCACGGCCAGGGCCATGCGTCCCAGTCGGTAGAGGTCGGGGATGCTCGCGCCGTCGAGGACGGTGTGGCGCAGCAGCACACCGAGCCATTTCAGGGTGCGGGTGGGCGAGGGATCTTCGCCCCGGAGCTTGGACAGCCCGGCCAGGATCAGCTGGCCCTGGCGGTGGGTCCTGTCGAAGTCGCCGCCGCCGGTGCTGTGCCGGTCGCGCGAGAAGGCAAGGGCCTCGTTGCCGGTGAGCTGCCGGGGCCCCTTGTCGAAATAGGCGTCCGAGTCGGAGTCCTCCATCTTCACGGGGATGTCGACGGTGACGCCGCCCATCTCGTCGACCATGGCGGCCAGGCCGGTGAAGCCGGTGGCGATCACGAACGGGATCTCCACCCCGACCAGATCGCCGACCGTTCTCGCCGCCAGCCGGGGCCCGCCCAGGGCATACGCGTCGTTGATCCGGCTGGAGCCGTGCCCTGGAATAGGCACGTAGGTGTCGCGGGGGATGTTCAGCATGGTCGCCCGCCCCGCACTGGGGTTGAGACCGACCAGGTGGATGGCGTCGGAGCGGGACACCGTCTCGCCGGGACGGGCGTCGAAGCCGAGGACCAGCACGAAGACCGGCTTGTCGGGCGCCGGGTCGAAGCTGGCGGGGCTGACCTTGTGAATCTGGAGGGCACCCGGCCTGGCGGCCGCCATACCGTGGAGCACGCCGGCGCCCATGGCCAGGCTCAATGTCACGAGCAGGATGCTCAGTCGGCGCCGGCTTGGCCGCCTGGTGCTGCGCCGTCCGGTGCCGCTCATCCAGGCCACGTCATCTGGGCCAGCGGCTCGTCGGCCTCGCTCATCCGGAGGCGGTGGTGGTCGTACGGCTTCCCGGCGTGTCCCGGGTGACGGTGACGGAATAGCTGTCGATGCGCCATGCGGCGCCGTCCTTGACCAGGGCCAGCTCGCCCCGGCGATCGACGGTCAGCGGCGCACCCAACCCCGTTGCCTCGAGGGTGAGCGTGAACTGGGCGGTGACGATCTGAACCTGGCCGTCGCGACCGACCAGGCCGGCGAGCGCCACCGAGGGGTAGCTGTCGGTCGGCCGCACGTTCGGGGCGGGCGCCAGGTCTTCGTCGACGAAGGCGGCCCGGTCGGGAGCGGATGCGGCCCGTTCGCCGGCGGGGCCGCTGAAGTAGGGCCGGAGGTCGGCGTCCCGGCCCCCGGAGCGCAACGACGGGATCACGACGTCGTTGGCGTAGGTCTCCAGGGTGTTCGTCACGCCTGCCCGGGCGGCGTCGACGGTTCCTGGGGCGGGCGGGTCGCCCTCCGTCTCGAACGACGACACCACGAACCTGACGTTCCTCGCTCCGTCGGCGGAGGAGCCGGAGCAGGCCGCCAGGCACAGCACGAGCGCGACCGCGCTCCCGAAACGGCCCATGTGGCGCAGTGTAGGGAGGCGCCCCGCCGGTGTCCCCGCACCTCGCCGGGCTGGCCGTCTGTCATTTGGCCGCCGGTCAGCTGAACGACTCGCCGACGATGTCGACGATGCGCCGACCGGCTTCCACAGGCGACGTATCCGAGCGCTCGAGGGCTATCCCGGCCGTCAGCAGGACGGCGCCGCCGCCGACCAGCCAGGCCCAGGTGGGCACGCCGGCCAGAGCCGAAAGGGATTCGGAGACGGTCAGCGCCACCAGCAGGACGGTGCCGACGCTCATGGGCCCGACCAGCCGGCCCCATCCCCCGGCGACGACTGCGGCCACCCCCACCGCACCCGCCACGACCGCGTGCCAGCCGGCACCTTCGGCGAGGCGCTCGGCCAGGGCGGCACCGCCCAGCAGGGCCACCGGCGGGGCGTAGGCAACCCAGGAGGAGAGCAACGGGTTGTCGTGGCGGGCGTGGCTTCCGGCGACGACGAGCAGCACGCAGACCGGGAGCAGGTAGGGCTCGGCCGCGATCACCCCGCCGAGAACGAGGTGCGACCAGATGCCGAAGATGGCGACCGTCGCACCCACGTAGGACAGCCACGGCCGGCCGGAGAACAGCCCGGAGCCGACGGCCAGCGCACCGACCACCAGCAGGGCCGTGGCCAAGGTGGCGGGGTCGACGCTGGTGGCCCACAGGCCGGCCGTCAGCCCGGTCGCGGCGGCGACGGTGAAGGGCAGCTGCCACCGACCGTCGACGACGGCGGCGAGGCCGGTCCACGCCACCGATCCGACGCACAGGGCGAGGCCGGTGGCGGCGACGTCGAGGCCGTTGGCCCTCGTCAGGTTGACGATCACCGCCTGGACCGCCAGCGCGGACCCGGCGGCGACCGCGGGCCGGTCGAGGCGGAGGGCGTCGACGACGAAGAGGAGGACGGCACCGACGGCGATGGGCACGCCCAACGCCGGTGCGACGCCCAGCGACGCCGCCACCGGCACGAGCATCGCCGCCCGGGCCAGGTCGCCAAGCTTGTGAGAGCCTCGGTCGAGGGCGAGGGCGAGGAGCCAGC
Organism: uncultured Acidimicrobiia bacterium; assembly: GCA_963825765.1. Classification (GTDB taxonomy): domain Bacteria; phylum Actinomycetota; class Acidimicrobiia; order Acidimicrobiales; family AC-14; genus CAWGUU01. Next base: position 50,916 of record CAWGUU010000002.1, on the reverse strand, counting down.
AGGCGGCGACGGCCGTGGCCGCGGCCGCCGCCAGCCCGAACTCGGGTGCGGCGACGCCGATGGCCAGCAGGGCGGTGGCCACGGCGAGGAGTGCGGGCACGACGGCGAGGGGTGAGCTCGGCGTGTCGGCCCGGGCCAGTTGGACGGCCGCGCCGACCAGGACGGCCGCGCCGGCCAGGCCGAGGGCGGCACCGGCGACGGGGTGGGTGGCGGCCGCGGCCACGGCCCACGGAATGCCCAGGGCGGCGACGACGGTGGCGAGGGGGCGATGGGCGGCGAGCAGCAGCCCGGCGGTGGCGACCAGGGCGACGCCCGTCGCCAGGCCGGAGGCAGTGGCGCACTCGACGGCCACCACCACTGACACGGCCAGCGGCACCGTCGCCGGCGCCCATCCCGAGCCCCGTACCAGGGTGAGAATGAGGGGCCGCGGAGTTCCCCGGTAGCGGCGGACGTCGGCGGTGAGCCAGCCCAGGGCGGCGACGGCCAAGGCGGTGCCCAGGACGGGCCGGGGGTCCACGCCGGGGAAGGGGTCCAGCAGGGGGGCTCCGGCCAGGAAGGCCAGCGCCGGCAGGGTGAGGACGGCGGCGGTCACCTCGGCCACGTCGGCGACGACCTCCAGGGGCCGGTGCCAGAAGGGGTCCCGACGGGTGAGGAGGGCGGCCCCCTCGGCGACGACGAAGGCAGAGGCCAGCGCCACCGGCACGGCCGTGGACGGCAGGTGGGCGGCGACGCAGGTCGACAGGGCGCCGACCGCCAGCGAGGCCAGGGCCAGGAAGGCGAGGGTGAGGTCCCGGTCGCGCCCGGCCTGGCGGGCAAGGACGGCGGCCGCCAGCACCGCCGCCGCGGCCGACGCCAGGGCCGTGGTGAGGCCCAGCTCGGCGAGGGCCCCGGAGCCGAGGGGAGCGATGACGGAGGCGGCGGCCACCAGCAGCGGGGCCAGCCCGGCGACGGCTGCCCAGGTGGTGGCCGCCAGGCGGGCGTCGCTCGATCGGGGGGCGCGGAGACGAGCGGCGGTCACGTCAGCCAGCAGGGCGGCGGTGGCGAGGACGACCGCGGCGGGTACCGCCGAGACCGCGGCGACACCGGCGGCCAGGACCACGGCGCTGGCAGTCCCGGCCCAGCGGAGTACGACCGACCGGGTGGCCAGGCCGAGCCCGCCCAGCGCGACGACGCCGGCCAGACCCTCGGCCAGGAGCAACTGGCGCCATCCGATGCCGGCGTGGGCGCCGACTCCCGCCACGTCGATCGGCACGAGGAACGCGCCGAGGTGGAAGAGCACGTCGCCGGTGGCGGGCAGGGTGCGGCGCAGCCGGCGACCGGCGGCGAGGAATGCGCCGGTGAGGGCGACGACCAGCCCGAGCTTGGCCGAGTCCGGCAGGCGGTCCCACTGGACCGCGACGAACACGGCGGCGCCGGCGAGGAGCAGGAAGGCGCCGGTGGCGGCCACCCACGTAGCGCCGGTGCGGCGTCCCGGCTGGTCGTGCATGGCGGGCGGGGCAGGCAGGACGTTGGTCATGCCTCGAGCGTCGGCCGTCACGCCTGCTGCGACCACCCGTCCCGCCCCTCAGGGCGCCGTGGGGATGTCCTCACTGCGCAACTGGGGCGTCGTACCCGCGCATGGCGCGGTTGAATCGCCCCAGTTCGGCGGTTTCGCTACTCGATGCCGTGCTCCAGGGCGTAGCGGATGAGCTCCTGCTTCCGGTTGAGGTGGAGCTTGCCGAGGATGTTGCGGACGTGGTTCTCGACCGTCTTCTCGGCGATGAACAGGCTGGCGCCGATCTCCTTGTAGGTGTGGCCCCGGGCCACGAACTGGAGGACTTCTCGCTCGCGTTCGGACAGGGGCTGGACGCCGCTGGACTTCTTGGACAGGGCGCGGAACTCGCCGAGCACCAGGGCCGCCAGGGTGGGCGAGAACACCGGCTCGCCGGCCGCCGCCCGCCGCAGGCCGGCTCGCAGCTCGGGCGGCGGCGTCGACTTCACCAGGTACCCGACCGCGCCGGCGGCCACCGCGTCGAGGAGGTCGCGCTCCTGCTCGGAGACGGTGAGCATGACGATGCGGGTCTGCTCGCCGCAGGTGCGGGCCACCTTGATCCCGCCGCCGCCCGGCATGTGGAGGTCGCACACCACCAGGTCGGGCTTGGTGCGGCCGATAACCTCGATGGCCTCGTCGGCGTTGCCGGCCTCGCCCACGACCCGGAAGTCCTCGCCCAGGTCGGCCCGCACGCCGTCGCGCCAGATGGGGTGGTCGTCGGCCAGCACGACCGTGGTGCGGTAGACGTTCACGGCAGCCACAGGAGCACCTCCGTCCCGCGCCCGGGGGCGCTCGCGACCTCCACCCTGCCGCCCACCTCCGTCATCCGCCCCCGGATGGACCGGGTCAGCCCCACGCCCTCCGTGGTGGCGGCGGGGTCGAACCCGCCGCCGTCGTCCTTGACCGAGCAGAACACGCCGCCTCCCTCGTCCGGTTCGACGTAGACCAGCACCTTCGATGCCCGCCCGTGCTTGCCGGCGTTGGTCAGCGCCTCGCCGGCCGCCCCTGCGATCGCGTCCACCGCCGCCTGCGGCAGCTCCGGCACGTCGTCGGCCACCAGTACCTGCACCCGCAAGTCCTCGAACGCCTCCTCGCAGCGGGCGGCGGCCTTCCGCAGCGAGCGACCCAGGTCGGCCGCGGCGGTGGTGGCGTCGCCATCGGGCTGCGACACGCCGAACAGGTACTCCCTGAGGTCCCGCTCCTGCTCCCTCGCCATCTTGGCCAGGGCGGGGTCGGTGGCCCGGCGCTCGACCACGGCGAGGGTCTGGAGCACGCCGTCGTGCAGGGTTCGGGCGATCTCCTCCCGGGCCCGGGCCGCCGAGATCTCCCGCTCGGCCCGGCGCAGGAGGCGGGCCAGGTACCCAGCAGCGGCCCCCCCGAGGGCGTAGAAGACGACGGTGTTCACCAGCGACAGCACCTTGCCGCCCGAGTCGATGGTCGAGCCGTTGAGGAGGACCCCGGTCACCCGTCCCAGCCCGAGCACCACGCCGGCACCGCAGGCCGCCACCGGCCCGAAAGCCACCCCGGCACCGAGGATGCCGGCGAGGGGCCACACCGAGCCGAGCGACTGGGACGTGGAGAAGGCGTGCTGGCCTCCGTACACGACGCCGTCGCAGACGAGGAGGGCCATGCCAACGCCCAACTCGGCCAGCACCGGTCCGGCGGTTGTGAGCCGGGAGGGGTCGCGACGCAGGAGGGCGGTGTCGACGACGGTGACGGCGAGGGCGGCGCCGACCAGGGCGACGGCGACGAACGGGCGGGTGAGCTGATCGCGCGACACGAGCAGCACGGTGGCCATCCACAGCCACGCGCCCCACCGGAATGCGGCGAGGCCCTGGAGGACGGAACGTTCCACCGGCTACGAGGGTACGACCGGGAGCGGTCCGAAGGGGGTTTCCGGCGGGGTCAGTTGAGCCTGGACCGGAAGGCGACGGCCTCGGCCAGCAGCTCAGGGGCCGATTCGGGGATGATCTCTGCCAGGTTCTCGAGCTCGTCGGCGGCGTCGTCGAACCGGCCCAGGGCGCCCATGACGAGGGCCCGGTCCCGGTGCTCGACCATGGGCGTGCCCGGGATGGCCAGCCGCAGCTCGACGACCCACCGCAGGCTGGTCAGGTCGCCCCGGCGCACGAAGACCGACTTCAGGTTGGTGAGCATGCGCATGAGGATCGCCCGCGGCCCGACCACCTCGAGGTAGGACGCCAGGAAGGGCGCCCGCGGCCCGTTGATCTCGACGAACCGGTCGTTGCACCCCCGCCGGTCGAGGACCGCTCCGCTGTGGAACGGGTCGACGAACAGGTCGGCCGGACCGCGGGACCCGGTGTCGTGGAGCAGGAGGAAGTGGCCGGGCATGCCGATGCCGGCCAGGCGCACCCCGAGGCGCCTCCCGACCTCGATCCCCAGCACCGACAGGGCGATGGGCATGCCGCGGCGCCGGTCGAGGACGTCGTTGAGGTACGAGTTGGCGGGGTCGTAGTAGCGCTTGGTGGCGCCGGTGAAGCCGAGGTCCTCGAAGAGGTGGCGGCGCCAACCGTCCAGCGTCGGCTCGGGGCAGCCGGCGGCGAGATCGTCGATCCGCCGCAGCTGCTCGTCGACGTCGAGGTCGGGGTAGGCGTGGGCGGCGACGAGCAGGGCGGCCTCGTCGAGGGGGAGGGCGTCCTCGGGACCCTGCACCAACCGGGCGAAGCGGTCAGCGGCGTCCACAGTGGCACGCTACCGCCGTTGCCCTACGATGCCCCCATGGCCACCGTGTCCCCCTCCGAGACGCCCAATCCCAACGCCACCAAGTACACGCTCGACGTGACGCTGCCGAAGACGATCAACTTCAGCAATGCCGAGGCGGCGGCCGCCAACCCCTTCGCCGCCGAGGTGTTCACCTGCGAGGGTGTCGCCTCCATCTTCGGCGTGAAGGACTTCGTCACCGTCACCCGCAAGCCCGGAGCCGACTGGGACCCGATCCACGCCGCAGTCGAGGCCGCCGCCGCGTCCCACTTGTAAGCCAGCCGACCTGCGTTTGTGACCCGGCGGCCGCCGCGCACCACCGGAGGCGGTCCCCCCGGCTGCCGGCAGAAAGAACTGGCGGAGGGCGGCCGGCTCCGCCGGTCGCCCGGAGCACCTTGCTAGCTCGCCGAGGAAGCTCCGCTTCCGAGTTCGATCAGGGCAGGAACCGCATCGGGTTCTGGGGGCTGCCGCCCATTCTTGTCTCGAAGTGCAGGTGGGGGCCGGTGGACGAGCCGGTGCTGCCGACGTTGCCGACCTGCTCACCCTGTTTGACCGACTCGCCGTCGCCGACGGTGAGCTTGCTCATGTGGCCGTACAGGGTGGTCAGGCCGCCGCCGTGGTCGATGATCACGCAGTTGCCGTAGCCCCCGTTGGTGCCGGCCATGATGACGGTGCCCCCCTTGGCCGCCTTCACCGGAGTCCCGTAGCCGGGCGCGATGTCGATGCCGGCGTGAAGGCGGCCCCAGCGATACCCGAAACCCGAGGTGACAGGGCCCGACGTCGGCCACGAGAGGCCGGACGACGAGACGCCCCCGCCTCCCCCGCTGTCACCGTCGCCCTCGTCGTTGGCGGAGGTGGCCGCGGCCGCCGCCGCCCTCGACTGCAGGAGCGCGGTGAGCGTGGCCTCCTCGCGGCTGAGCGCGTCGACCTCGGAGATGTACTCGTGGATGCGCGTGTCGAGCGCCGACTTGAGGCGACCCTGCTGGTCGCGCGCCGTCTGCAGCTCGACCAGCTTGTCCGCCGCCGCCTTCTTCCGTTCCTCGGCGACAGCGCGGGCGTTGGTCAGGTTGGCCTTGTCGAACTGCTGGTCCTGCCGGGCCGACCGCATCTGGTCCATGACGTCGCGGTCGTTGCTCACCATCGACGACAGCAGGGCCTGGCGCCGGCTGGCCTCGCTCAGGTCCTTGGACCGCACGATGTCGAGCAACGGGTCGCCCCCGGGGTGGACGTAGGCCCGCACCGCAGCCTGGGAGGCACGGGCCTTCAAGTCGCCCATCCGCTTTTCCGTCGCCGCCAGCTTCTCCTCGGCCGCGCTCAGCCCCGTCTCGGCCGACTTGAGCGCCCGCTGGGCCGCCTCGGTGGCGTTGGACTGCACGGCGACGCCAGCGTCGAGGGCGCGCACCGCCGACTCCAGCTCGTCGTTGTTGGCCTTGAGGGTGTCGACCTCGGCCGCCAGCTTGGCCTTCTGGGTGCGGGCGGCGTCGCGCTGGGACTCCGGCGTCCCGGAGGGTTCGGACCACGCCGGCGTGGCCGAGGCCAGTGCCAGCAGGAGGACGAGCGCGGGAGCGAGGATTCTCGTCGACATGATGAGTGTCCTCGCCGCTTCCGCCGGGCCACGAGGTGGACAAAAGCTAACGACCGGTGGCGGAAGGCGCAAGATTCGCCGCCGGCGGCCGAACCCGAGGTGCCGCTGGCGCGACGAGGCCCGAGGAACCTCCCGGCACGCCCGCACTTCCCCGAACGGACGCCCGTTCCGCACCTCGGGCCTCGGCCCGAACCGTACAACACGGCACCCGGAGCCGCAAGCCAGAAGCATCAGAACGCTATGAAATGAAGTGAAGCGCGGCGATCCCCCGTGGTCGCCGCGGCGCACGGGGGAGGCGGGAGAGACTACCGGAGCCAGTGCTCCAGGAGCACTCGACCAGGGAACGCCCAGTGCTCTAGGAGCACTCGACCAAAGAACGTGACGTCAGGTCGGCGTAGATCCGACGCAGCCGGCCGGCGGTGGTCGACCACCGGTACCCGCGGGCCCTCGTCGCCGCCCGCGCGCCCATGGCCTGGGCCGCCTCCGGCTGATCGAGGAGCCACGCCACGTGCCCGGCGTACACCGCCGGGTCGCGGCCCTCGACGAGGAAGCCGGTGACGCCAGGATCGACCAGGCTGGCCAGACCGCCGACGTTGGCGGCCACGACCGGCGTCCCGCAGGCCGCCGCCTCCAGGGCCACCAGACCGAACGACTCGGACCGGCTGGGAACCAGGCAGACGTCGGCGGCGCGGTAGTAGGTGGTGAGCTGGTCGTGGCGGCGGGGAGGGTCGAAGCGCACCCTTCCCTGGAGCCCGCAGTGGACCACGAGCTTCCGGAGGCGCTCCAGCTCGGCCTCGCCCTCGGGACCGCTCGGACCCCCGACGACCACAAGCGTCGCCGACGGAGAACCGAGTTTGCAGAGCGTGTGGAGGGCCACGTCGACCCCCTTCAGCGGCTGGATGCGACCGACGAACAGCAGGACCGGGCCGGGCCCCAGCCCCAGCTCGGCGCGCGCCTTCGCCTTGTCGCCCGGCGAGAAGAGGCGGTGGTCGACGCCCGGCGGGACGATCTCGACTCGCTCGGGCACCGCGTGGTAGAGCCGCTCCAGCTGGACCGCCTCGTCTTCGGAGAGGGCGAGGATTGCGTCGGAGCAGCCGATGACCTCGGCCTCGGCCCGGGCCCTGATGCCGTCGTGGTCGGCGTCGCTCTCGGCCTTGACCCTGGCCAGGGTGTGGAAGGTCGACACCAGCGGCAGCTCGAGCTCGTGCTTGAGGACGTGGCCGGAGAGCCCCGAGAGCCAGTAGTTGGCGTGGATCAGGTCGGGGAAACCGTCCTCCAGGAGGATCCGGCGCACGCCGTCGGTGAAGTCGGGCACAAGCTCGACGAGGTCGTCGATGGCGAGGTGTCGTTCGGGGCCGGCAGGCACGTGGTGGACCCGGAAGCCGGGTTCCACGTCGACGACGGGGGGAAGACCGGGACGCCAGGTCCGGGTGTAGACGTCGCAGTCGACGCCCGCCCGGGCCAGGGCGCCGGACAGCTCGCGGACGTAGACGTTCATCCCCCCGCCGTCGCCCGTGCCGGGCTGGGCCAATGGAGACGTGTGGAAGGAGAGGACGGCGAGACGGCGCACGACGAGAGAAACCCTACCCAGTCCTTCTTGCTTCCCTACGCCCTAGAACAGCAGGTCAGGGGGTGTCCAGCACGACGCCGACGCTGGCTTCGCCGCTCTTGTAGCGGCGGGCCAACTCGGCTTGGAGGGCGTCGATGCGGGCGAACAGGTCACGCCGGCGCTCGGAGACCCGCCGCTCGAGGTCGCCGAAGGCGTCGGCCAGCTCCTGGAGGTCTTCGTCGGACAGCGAGGGGAGCGAGTCGAGGGTTCCCGGCCGGACGATGGCGTCGAGCTCGGCCACGAGGTCCTCGTCGTCCTCCGGCGGGAGGGTGGACGACGGCAGCCGGCCGGGGCCGGCGCCCCGCACCCTGTCGCTCAGGATCTCGGGTAGCTGCTCGACGAGACTGGCCGTGTCGCCCGGGGTGCCGCCCTCGGCCCGGCGCCGCAGCTCGGCGGCGATGATGTCGAGCCGTCCCTGCACCAGCCGCCGCAGGTAGGAGATCTTGTCCTCCACCCGCCGGCACTCGTCACGCATCGAGCGGATGTCCGGCAGTGACGCGGTGGTGAGGTCGTCGCCCTGGCCGGCGGCGAGCACGGTATCGACCTCGTCGCTCCACATACCCCGAAGATTACAGGGCCGGGTCCGCCTCACTGACCCGGCCTGCCCTACCGGACCTGGACCGTCGTTCGGAGACATCCCCGGCGGTGGTCGGGGTGGTAGCGGTAGACGGCTCGGCCCCGTAACGACGCCGCCGGCACGGTGCCGAATGCCCGGCTGTCGGTGCTGCCCGACGGGTTGTCGCCCACGACGACGACGCCCTCGGCCGACACCGACGCCACCCGCTTGACCAGGGTGCGGCCGCGGTCGCGGGGGTCGGGCAGGGTGACCAGGTCCCCGGGCCGGGCCTTCGAGCAGCGGAGGACGAGGAGGCGGTCGCCGTGCTCCAGGGTGGGGAGCATGCTGTCGCCGCCGACCTCGACCCGGCGGACCGGCCTGAGGGCGAGCAGGCAGAGCCCGCCGGCGAGCAGGGCCGCGGCCCCGGCGAGGGGCCTCGCCACCAGGGGATAAGGTGCCCGAGACCCTCCGATCACCAGAGAAGGAGCCTAGGCATGCGTGTGCTCTCCCGCCTGACCGACCTCGCCGACCGGCTCAGCCCCCCGCCGGTCGTCCACGCCCACTGCGACCTCCCCTGCGGCGTCTACGACCCTGCGCAGGCACGAATCGAAGCGGAGTCGGTGAAGGCGATCCAGGAGAAGTACGGAGCGTCCGACGACGAGGCGTTCCGCACGCGGGCCATCGCCATCAAGGAGGAGCGGGCCGACCTGGTCAAGCACCACCTGTGGGTGCTGTGGACCGACTACTTCAAGCCGCCGCATCTCGAGAAGTACCCGGAGCTGCACGCCCTGTTCTGGGACGCCACCAAGGCGGCCGGCGCGGCCAAGGGCTCCACCGACCCGGCGTCGGGCGACAAGATCCTCGATCTCATCGCCAAGATCGACACGATCTTCTGGGAGACCAAGAAGGGCTGACACCGCACGCGGAAGGGCCCCCTCCACGTTGAGGGGGCCCTTTCGCTCTGTCCGGGGGCGGTGGACCAGAAGTGGTGGATCAGAAGCTGCGGTACACCACCGGGGAGGCGTCCACGTGGGCGGTGCCGGTGCGGATGTCGAAGAAGTAGATGTAGGCGTAGAGCTCGTCCTGGCCGGGGCGGTCCTCGTTGAGGTCGTCGCCGTCACGGGTGAGCGACACCGAGAAGTTCAGGCCGGTGGAGTTGGTCGTGCAGCTCATGGCGGCCGCGGCCCAGGACGACGTGGAGATCAGCAGGTCGTCGGCGAGGACGCCGGCGTCCTGGCCGTAGAGCTCGACGTCGACGGGATCGCCGGAGTGGGCGCAGGCGGCCTGGGCGTCGGTCTGGCTCATCTCGATGTGCCCGGAGACGGTGAGGATGTAGTCGTTGTTGGCGATCGCGGTGACGCCGAGGTTGGTGGAGATGAACGAGGTGGCGGAGGCGGACGAGGCGCCCACACCCAGGACCAGGGCGGCGGCGGCGACTGCAGAAGCGGCGAGGCGACGGATCGAGACGTTCATTGGTTCCCTCCTCAGGGCGAGTGGGATCGTCGTGATCCCGATGACCTCACTCTGAAGCGGAGGGCGTCGTCCGGCATCGGGGGAACCCCGAGTCGCGACCCCGAACCGTCGGCCCCTACCCCGAGCCAGGCTCCCCTTACGCCGAAGCAGGGCCCTGACCCTGGCGGGCCAGCAGGCTGGTGAGCCGGGCCCGCGAGGACACGCCGAGCTTGGTGAAGATGTGCGAGAGGTGGCTCTCGACGGTCTTCTCGCTCAGGTAGAGGGTCGCCGCGATCTCCCGGTTGGTGTTCCCCGCCGCGACGAGCGCCGCCACCTCCTGCTCTCGGGCGGTCAGCGAGGCCAGCGTCGCCCCCGGTCCCGGGGCCGAGGCCGACGTCGCCGGGCCGGGGCGGACCCGTCGGCCCAGGCGTTCGAGCTGGCGGACGGCGTCGGCCCGGTAGGACGGGGCGCCGCACGCGGCCAGCTCGTGCTCGGCCCGTTCGAGCTCGGCCACGGCCCTGTCCCGGTCGCCGGCCAGGGCCAGGGCTCGCCCGGCCAGGGTGCGGGCCCGTGCCGCCTCGATCGGTGCCGACGCCAGCTCGGCGTCGGACGCCGCGGTCAGGGCCAACTCGGCGGCCCGGGCGTGGTCGCCCGCTTCGAGCAGCACGAGGGCCTCGGCCCGGCGAGCCGAGGCCAGGGCGAGGTGGAGACCGAGCGCGTCCGCCAGTTCCGTAGCTCGGGCCGCCCACGCCGCCGCCTCGGCCCGCCGGCCCAGCGCCAGCTCGGCCCGGGTGAGGAGCTCGTAGCAGGTGCAGCGCACGCCCGACCCGACCAGCAGGAGGTCGCGCCCGCCGCCCGACGACAGCACCTCCGCCCGGCAGCGTTCGGGCTGGCCCGCCTCGAGCAGGGCGGCGCCGAAGACCCAGCCGCCGGTCGCCGAGATGACGTTGTGGTCGACGGTGCCGCCGACCTGCATGCACTCCTCACCGGCGCGAAGGGCGAGGGCGTGGTCGCCGGCGGCGGTGGCGGCGAGCGCCCGCACCCACAGCGCCCACGAGAGGGACTGGGGGTTGGCGGCGAGACGGGAGGCGTCCTCGGCCGCCTCGGCCAGCTCGGACGCCTCCGCACACCGGCCGCGGGCGACCAGGGCGTACACCCGGGCCAGCATCAGCGGCACGAGGAGGTGGCCCTGGCCGGACGCCTGCGAGATGACGATCCCCCGCTCCGAGTGGCGGAGGGAGTCGTCGAAGCGCTCCATGAAGTTCTCGGCCCACGACTGGGTGTAGGTGGCGTCGAGCTGGCCGGCGAGGGCGGCGTCGGGGAGGCCGTCGATGATGGTCGCAGCGCGGTCGAGGTGACCGGCGGCCGGCTCGATGTCGCCCTGGATGTACTCGGCGAAGCCGAGCAGGGCGAGGGCGGCCGCCTCGAGCGGCGCGGCACCGATGGCCGCGGCGTCGGACGCGGCGGTGTCGGCCCAGGCTCCCATGGCCGGGAAGTCGAAGGTGTAGATGGCGTCGACGGCCAGCTCCAGCTTGAGGGCCGCCGCCTCAGGGGAACCCTGGTCGGCGAGGCCGCCCAACGCCGCGGTGAGGCGGGCGTGGGCGTCGCGGTGGTGGCCCAGGAGGTGCTCGATCGCCGCGCAGGACGCGATGAGCCGGACGCGTACGGCGCCCATCTCGGCGGGCACGACGTCGAGGGCGTCGAGGAGGGCCGACCGGCTCTCGCCCAGCAGGCCGGCCGAGGCCAGGGAGGTGGCGCCGGCCACGAGGAGGCCGAGGCGCAGCTCGAGCTGGTCGTGGGCCAGCAGGCGCAGGGCGGCCTGGTACCAGCGGGCGGCGGTGGCTGGCGCCCGGGGCGCCGCCGCCTGGGCCGCCTCCTGCAGCAGGGCGACGGCGCGGGCGTCGCCGGGACGGGCCGAGCGCTCCACGTGGTGGGCCCGCACCTGGGGCGACGCCCCCTGCCGCTCGAGGACCTCGGCGATGCGACCGTGGGCGGTGAGCCTCCAGCCGGCCCCGGCGGACTCGTACACGCCGTGGCGGACGATGGGGTGCCGGAAGCGGAACCGTCGCGGGACCGTCGTCGGGCGCACCAGGTCGAGCCTGACCAGGTCGTCGAGGAGGTCGAGGGCCTCGGTCTCGGCCATCCCGGCGGCCGCCGCCGCCAGCTCCGGCTCGAAGGACTCGCCCGACACCGCCGCCCCCGCCAGCAGCGAGCGGGCGGGATCGGACAACGCCTCCAGCTCGCCCTCCAAGGCGGCCCGTACCGCCGGCGGCACGCCCAGGTCGGCGAGCTCGAAGGCCCCAGCCAGGTAGCGCATTCCAGCCAGGCCGTCCTGGCGCCCTGCTCGCACGAGCTGTTGCAGGTAGAAGGGGTTGCCGCCGCTCTCCTCGTACAGCCGGGGGTCGGCCGGGCCGCCGACGAGCTGCCGAGCGTCGTCGGCGGACAGGGGACCGAGCTGCACCCGCTCGGCCGTCCCGTCCCGGGCCGCCTGCTCGAGGGCGGTGGCCAGGCGGGGCGAGGTCCCCACCGGTCGCATGGCCAGGGCCAGGAGCACGGGACCGGCGGGCCGGTGGGCCACGAGGTGGCAGAGCAGCTCGACCGACGCGGCGTCGGCCCAGTGGACGTCGTCGAGGACCAGGACCACGGGGCGCCGGGCGCTCAGCCCCTCGAGCAGGCCCCGCACCGCCCGGTGGGTCCGGTAGCGCTCCTCCTGGAGGCCTGCCGGCGCCCCCTCGGCCAGGTGGCCCAGCGCCGGGAAGACGCCGCCCAGCTCCGCCGCCGGCGGGCGGCGGGGGTCGGGGCCCAGGGCGGCCAGCTCGTCGTCGCTCAGCGACGCCAGGTAGTCGTCGAGGGCGGCGACGAACAGGCCGAAGGGCAGGTCCCGCTCGAACTCGGCGGCCCGCCCGCTCAGCACCAGGTGGCGGAGGCCGTGGGCCCGGGCCTGGAGCTCGGTGAGGAGACGGGTCTTGCCGATCCCCGGCTCACCGACGACGAAGAGCATGGCGGCCGATTCGTCGTCGAGCGCCGCCATGGCCCGGTCGACGGTCGCCAGCTCGACCTGTCGCCCGACGATGCGCGTTTCCTCGGCCATCCCCAGTCCCATCCGGCGGCCCTCGAACGTCTGCAGACGCCGCATCAAGGGTTTTCCCTGATGCGCCCGCCCCGCGGGGCGGTCATTGTACGAGCATGCGTACGTACTTGTTGTGCCACACGCACGGGCCCCACGAGTGCCCGGTGGCCTTCGCCGCCTGGAGTGGCTTCGACAGCCCGCTGCGGCAGCAGCCGGTGCTGGCGTCGTGCGAGCTGGGTGGCCACGGCCTGTGGTGGACGGTCAAGGCCGGGGGCGAGGCCGAGGCCCTGGCCCAACTCCCGGGCTACGTGGCCAAGCGCACCGTCGTCATCGAGGTCAAGGAGGTTCTGGTCCCATGAAGCTGCGAGACAACGCGATGGCGAAGGACGCGCCCGAGGAGGCGCCGGTGCCCCCGGAGCACATGACCCCGGTCACGACGGCGACGCGCTGGCTGCTCCTCGCCGGCACCGTGCTGGTGCTGGCGGCCGGGCTCGACCTGTTCGTGCTCACCGAGCACACCGACACCTTGTTCGCGTGGACGATCGGCTCGCCGCTGACCGCCGCCTTCCTGGGCGCCGGCTACCTCGCGGCCGCCTGTCTCGACGGGATCTCGGCCCGCCAGAAGCTCTGGGCGGTGGCGCGGGTGCCACTGCCGGCGGTGCTGGTGTTCACCACGACGACCCTCGTCGTGACCCTGATGCACCTCGAGACCTTCCACATGGACTCGTTCTTCGGCTGGGCGTGGCTCGTCACCTACGGCCTGCTGCCGCCGTCGGTGCTGGCCGTGCTCCTGTGGCAGCGCCGGATCGGAGGGGGCGACCCGCCCCGGCTGGCGCCCCTCCCCGGATGGCTGCGGGTGGCCACCGGCGTCGTCGCCGTCGGGATCACGGTGCTCGGCGCCGCCCTTGTGCTCGTCCCGTCCGACGCCCTGGAGTGGTGGCCGTGGGCGCTCACGGTCCTCACCAGCCGGGCCGTCGGCGCCTGGCTGGTGATCGTCGGCCTCACCGCCGGCCAGGCGGCATGGGAGAACGACTGGAGGCGCCTGCGGCCCCTGAGCCTGACCTACGTCGTCCTCGGCGGGCTCCAGCTCGTCGCCCTGGCCCGTTATCCCGACGAGGTCGAGTGGTCGTCGCCGGCGGCGTGGCTGTATCTCGCCGCCCTGGTCGGGCTGGTGGCGTTCGGGGCCGCCGGCTGGAAGGCGACGACCAGTCAGGAGTAGCCAGCGCCGCGGGTGACTACCCGCCGGCGCCCACCAGGCAGGTGTAGCCGGCGGCGAGGGCCACCTCGTCCTCCACGTCGCCGAGGTCGAAGAGCCCGGGCGGCTCCGGATTGGCGGCGGCGAAGGCCTCGGCCGCGCCGGCGAGCGCGCCCGGGTCCACCGACAGCCCGCAGACGGCTCGAGCAGGGCCTCCTGCACTACAACGGGATCGGGGCTGTCGGGCGCCGACAGCCGAGCATCGGCGAGGTCAGCCAGCTCCGCCACCACCGTGGCCGGCACCCCGAGAGCATCGAGGGCCCGCACCGCAGCACGAGCGCGCTCCTGGACGGGTGTGAACTGTCGGACCAGCTCGTCTGGTGTCACTGGCTGGACGGCGTCGAGGGCGCGCGCGACCGCCGGCCCGTAGGCGAGGTCGGGAAGGCCCTGGCCGGAAGCCGGCGCCACCAGCCGGGCCTGCGCCCACGCGCCTACGGCGGTGCGGGCAGCCGGCCCATCGGCGCAGAAGGGGCCGGGGTTGCCGCCGGTGAGGGTGGTGACCACGGTGGGAGCGGGGATGGGGGGCTGGGGGGCGATCGGGCCCGGCTCGGTCGGTGGCGCGGTAGTCGCTGGTGAGGGGACCGGCTGGGGCTCTCCACCACCGGGCCGGCGCCCTTCCACCTCGTCCAGGAGGGCCTCGTTCGACTGGCGCAGCGTCTTGACCAGTTGACCCTGCTCGGAGAAATCCACCGCCACCACGTTCGGCAGAAGGTCCCGCTCGGCCAGGCAGCGGCGGATCCTCTCGTCGAGGACCGGCTCGCGGTTGGCGGTCAGTGCCTTGGCCGGGTCGGGCGGCGAGGACATGAGCCAGTGGTTGACGAGGAACAACGGCGCGTCGCTCGGGCCCCGGTTCGGGCCGCAGCTCATCTCGCCGATCGCGTTGAACGCGTACGGCGTCTCCTGGAACCAGTGCTCGTAGGCCATGTGGTACCAGGGTGGCGCACCGGGCCCTCCACCCTCGGCGAACACCAGCAGGTTCCTGCCCGAGCGGACGATGTCGCCCAGCGTCGGCAGCGGACGGCCGGGATCCAGGGTGTAGGCCTCGTCGCCGAGACCGGCTGCCTCGATCGCTGCGGCAGTGTCGGCCGGAGTGGTTGCGTCCTGGATATCGATGATGACGACGTCGTCGGGGTGGGTGCCGACGAAGCTCTCGATCTCGGCCAGGGCGTCGCCGAAGCGGACGGCGCCCATCTCGCAGAAGTTGTGGCAGAGGTAGAGCGCCCGGCTGGCGTCGGCTCGGCGGGGCGCCCGGGACGCCAGCTGGGCGGCCCGATCGGCGATGGCCTGGTCGTACCCCTCACCCGTCGGCGAGACCAGCTCCGCGGCGCGGTCGGTGAGCACCACCGGCGTGTCCGAGCCGGGCAGCTTGGCCGAGGACAGCACGCCGTAGTGCGTGTCGATGAGCAGGGCCCGCACGCCCGACTCGAGCTGGCCGCCGATGGTCTTGACGTGCTCGGCGAACAGCCAACCCGGGTAGAGCGCCGACGACATCGAGTTGTGGGTGCCCGGGAAGATGGCGCGGTCGAGCCGCACGTCGCACAGCGACTCGACGCCGTTGCAGCGGAGATTCCCGGCGGCCTCGGCCTCCTGGGCGGCCTGCCCCGTCGACAGGACGAGCCCGACCGTGACGGCCGCCAGGAGCCCCCCGATCACGCTGGCGAGGACGGCGACGCGGCGCGGCCGCTCAGCGGTGCCCTCGTCGGGCGCCCCCTCCTCCGGTGTGCCCTCGACGGGTGTGACAGCGGGGACCGACTCCGACGATCGGACGAGCCCGAGCAGCTCGGTCACCCCGAAATACACGAGGTACATGCCCGCGGCCAGCATCGCCACGGTGGTCCACAGGCTCGGGTCGCTCACGACGATCAGGCCACCGACGACAGCCAACGCGCCGAGGGCGACGGAGCCGGCGGTGGTCGCCCGGACACGGGCCGTCCGGGCCACGACCGCCCTCGCGGCCGAGGCCGGTGTGACCCGGCGGCTCCCGCCCAGCGTGGCCGCGGCCGCGGCAACGACGAGCCCGTAGCCGGCGGTCCAGATACCGAGCATGCGCAGGTCCGACATGGCCCGCCACACGCCCGAGCTGACGGCGGCGGCCAGGCGCTCGTCGGCGATGGCCCCGCGGACGAACCACTGCACGATCACGACCAGGGCGCTGACGGCGACGCCGGCGGCGACGACCACCCACCCGGCGTGGGCCATGGCCCGCTGGCGGTCGGTGGCCAGGGCGACGGCCAGGGCGGCGGCCAGCGCGGCGATGCCGAGCCCGACGTAGAACGCCGTGGCCGTGAGGTCTCGCAGCCGAAGGACCCCGAGTTGGTCGACACGGCGGACGACATCGTCGAGGCTCGACCCCATGCTCTTCTGCTCGGCCTGGCCGGGTTCGGCGTTCGTCGGCAGCTGGAGGGTGCTGGCGATGATCGACACCGAGTCGGAGAGGTCGAGCGCGGCGCCTTCCGCGTTGCCGACGAGGAGCGAGGAGTGGGTCTTCCGCACCGCGGTGCGGAAGATCGACCGGAAGCTGTCGGTCTGGATGACCGCCTCGATGGCGAGCTCGTACGCAGGACGGAAGTTGACCGCCTGCCGGTTCCCGCTCAGGGCGAGCTGCTCGGTGAGCCGCTGCGTCAGCTCCTTCCGGACGGCCGGCGAGCTCAGGAGGTCGACCGTCCGTTCGCTGAACCGGTCGCTGTCGTACAGCGTGGTGTGGGCCCATCCGGAGACAAGGGCGACCGCCAGGGAGATCCCGGCGACCGCCAACAGGAGGGCGCGCACCAGGCGCGGCGCCCTCATCGGCGGGTGGGCCGCCGGGGAGTTAGACGAGCAGGGCTACCGCGCACCACGCCCAGATAGGACCGAGGATGACAAGGGAGTCCAGGCGGCGGAGGGCGGGCGCGTTCGACGTGCGGTCGCCAAGCAGCACCGACCCGGCGATGGGGCCGACGGGTGCGAGCGCGGCGGCGAGGGCACCGAGCAGCAACGGCTCGGCGCCGCTGAACGGCGGGACGAACACGACGGCGGCGAGCATGGTGACGGGGATGAGGGCGGCGACGCCCGCGGCCGGGCCCTCCCAGGCCGACGACGCCCCGGTGCCGATCAGGTAGGCACCGGCGTCGTAGACGGCGGCGCAGCCCAGGAGGTACAGCGTGGCGGTGACGCTCACATGCCGCAGCAGCACCGGCGCCGCCACCGCCAGCCCGATGGACACGCCGATCAGCAGGGTCAGGCCGACGTCGCGGAGCGGCGCCTTGGTGGGGAAGAACAACCGGGCCGAGAGGGTGAGCACGACGGATGCCACGATGACGGCGTCGACGCTGTGGATGCCGAAGGCGGCGGCCAGCGGGAGCCCGGCGGCGGTGAAGGCCGCGAACGCCGGCAGGGGCCGTTCGCTCCGTGCTTTCCATACCTTGCAGGTCTGGGACGCGGCGACGAAGGCGGCCAGGGCCAGCCATACCGCCAGCCATCCGGTGCCGGCGAACACGACGCCGGCGGTGACGGCCGCCCACGCCACGCCCAGCCGTCCGTGGGGCCTGACGCTCTGGTGGACGACGGCGAGCTTGGACCGGGGCCTGGAAGGAGACGGCAGCGGTGCGGGCGCCTCGTCGGCCACCGGGTCGTCGAGCGGGTCGGGCAAGGGGGGGACCACGACCAGCGGCACCCGGGCCAGGGCGTCGGAGGAGTGCGGCGGCGAGGTGCCCGACCATCCGGTCTCTGTGCCACCGGAGGATCCCCGCACCAGCTGCAGCCGGCGCCCCGGCGCCGCGTCGGGAGCCCCGCCAGGAGCCCCGCCGGCCCTACCGCTCCTGTCCGAGCTGTCGGCGCCGCGGCCCGAGCCGCCGGTACGGCCGCCCCCGGCCGAGGCGGCGTTGGCGCCGCCCGACACCGGTGGGAGGACGGCGACGACGTCGTGGCCCTCGATCTGGGTGGTCGGGTCGGCCGGCTGGCCGTTGACCCAGACCCGCGACGTGGCCAGCACCTGGGTGAAACTGCCGCCGAAGCGGCGTCGGGCCTCGTCCAGGAGCTCGCCAACAGTGTCGGCGTCGATCTCGGTACGGGCCACGCCCGCGGCCTCACGGGCCGACGCGAACAGCCGGAGCATGGGCATCGGCCGCCCCTACCCGATCTCGGCCCGACCGTCCCGGATCACCCGTTCGCCCTTGCTGGTGGCTTCGAACGCGAACGAGGCGGCGCCGGGAGTCTCGGCGCCCTCATCCAGGGAGTAGATCGTGGTGACCAGGTCGGAGCCGGGCAGGACCGGCTTGGAGAAGCGGACGGCGAGACGTCGGAGGAGGGCGGGGTCGGACCCGGCGACTCCCTCGATGACGGCCTGGGCGCAGATGGCCATCGTGCACATGCCGTGGAGGATGATCCCGGGCAGCCCCACGCTGCGGGCGAACTCGTCGTCGACGTGGATGGTGTTGCGGTCGCCGGATGCCTCCG
Source organism: uncultured Acidimicrobiia bacterium (assembly GCA_963825765.1). Taxonomy (GTDB): domain Bacteria; phylum Actinomycetota; class Acidimicrobiia; order Acidimicrobiales; family AC-14; genus CAWGUU01. The sequence continues at coordinate 32,706 of CAWGUU010000002.1, read as the reverse complement.
CGTACCGCAGCGTCTGGTCGGCGTCGATGACGGCGGTGACCTCGGCCACCGGCTCGCCCCGGCCCGCGCCCGGGAAGGTGTGGTCGGGCCGGTCGGCTCCGCTGCTGGCCGCCGCCTTCCAGCGCCGGATGAACATCGTGCCGTACTGCTCCATGACCAGCGCCCCGCTGTCGACGTCGTCGCTGGTGGAGCGGATGGTGACCCACGTGCCGGCCCGCGCCGCCTGCACGCCGAACAGGCCGGCCACCGTCGTGAGGGTCGTCCCCGGCACGAGGGGCTGGTGGAAGCGCATGTCCTGGAGGGCGTGGAGCAGCATCGGCATCTGCTCGGCCGGCATGACGTCGTGGAGGCCGGCGATCATCGGATCCCACGACGGGATCACCGAGAACACCGGCGGGGCCAGCCGTCCCGAGGAGTACGCAGGGTTGTCGTCGTTGGTGGCGGCCACGTAGGCGCGGACCTGCTCGGGGTCCACGAACGCGGTCGTGGAGTGGCGCGACCCGAGCGTGTCGAGGGGAACCGGCATCTTCCCCGACGCTACTTGCCGGGTCCCGCCGAGGTCGAAAGTCGCTCGTCCACGTAGGCCAACAGCCGCGTGGCGAACGAGGGCCGGAGCAGCTCGGTGCCGTGGCCGGTTCCGGGGAGCAGCCAGAGGTCCTTCGGCTCGTTGGCCCACCGGTAGATGCTCAGCGGATGCTCCTCGGAGAAGTAGTGGTCGGCGGGGTCGGCCACGACCAGGGTGAAGGCGGGGGCGATGGCGGCGGCGAGGTCGCGCGCGTCGGGTACCGCCTCGCACCGGTCGGCGATCCGCGTCTGGAGCACCCGGGCCAGGACCGTGCGCCCGGCCCTCGTCGTGGCGTACCACCTCACCCGCCGGGTGCTCCGGGTGTCCCACGCCTCGGCCCACGCCGGCGAGCTGACGGCGACCACGCCGGCCACGCCCCCGTACAGGCCCGCATGCAGCAGGACGGCGGCGCCCCCCAGGCTGATCCCGACGGTGACGACGGGCACCCCCGGCGGCGCGGCGGCGACGGCGGCGGCCACGTCGAGCGGCTCGTCCACGCCCAGCGAGCACGCACCGCCGGAGCGACCGTGGCCACGGAGGTCGGGGACGATCACGTGCACAGAGCGGGCCAGCAGGTGGGCGAAGGCGTGGATCCGGGGCGTGCGGCACGAGTGGGCGAAGCCGTGGACAAGCACGATGGTGGCGGTGGGGTCGGGCGGCCCGGCCAGTCGGGCCGCTTGGAGGCGGACGCCGTCGTCGGCGACCAGCTCCACCTCTTCGTCGGGGCGGTAGGCCGGCGCGAAGACATGCTTGCGGGCCAACGTGACGGCGCTGGCGCCACTCCGCCCCCGACGCCGCTCGGCCGCGGGAGCTGCCCTCATTGGTGCGCCCGCGCCGGCCGGCCCGTGTCCTCGGCGGCGAGCCCGTCCCGCCACACCTCCTCCGCCCGTCCCAGGTCGGTGGAAGGCGGGGCGCCGTGCAGGTACTCGTCGAGGATCGCGCCCCACCGGGCCTTGGCCCGCAAGCGGCCGCACAGGGCGCTCATCCCCCACACCACCCGGTCGAGGATGACGTAGGACGGCGGCATGTTCACCGAGCGGATGACGTCGCCGTACTCGCCCTGGAGGTCGAGCATCTTCTGGAGGGTGGCGCCCACGAACTCGGGCGTGAACGTGAACTCGTCCTGCTGGAAGGGGATGTACGGGCCGCTGCAGAACTCGTAGATCCGCTGGGCCGGCAGCCCGTGGTCGGCGGGCAGGAAGCCGGCGGTGACCAGCGCCTTCACCGTGCGCTCGGGGTCGCGGTCGAGGACGGCGTCGAGGATGGGGCTGAGGCTCTCCAGCTCGCCCGGCGACCAGCGCTTCACCAGGCCGAAGTCGAGGAACGTCACCTTCCCCTTGTCCGGGTGGAACCGGTAGTTGCCGGGGTGCGGGTCCCCGTTGAAGACCCGGTGGTGCCAGATCGACCCCTCGGCGAAGCGGAAGAGGATCTCCGCCGCCGTGGACTTCTGGGCTTCGGTGGCGGTGGCGGTGAACTCCGCCCACGACAGGCCGTCGACCCACTCGCTGGTTATCACCCGCCGGCTGCTGCGCTCGGGGATGACGTCGGGCACGTGGATGAACGGGTGGCCCCTGTAGCGGTCGGCGAACTCGGTCTGGCAGCGGGCCTCCAGCCGGTAGTCCAGCTCGTCGGCCATGCGGGCCCGCAGCTCGTCCACGAGCGGCTTGACGTCCATGTTCTTGAGGGCGAAGGCGGCGAACATGCCGTAGAGCAGCTCGGCGTTGTCGAGGTCGGACCGGATGGCGTTGTCGACGCCCGGGTACTGCACCTTGACCGCGACGATCCTGCCGTCGGGCATGACCGCCCGGTGCACCTGGCCGATCGACGCCGCCGCCACCGGCACGGGATCCCAGTCGAGGAAGAGCTTGTGCGGCGGCTTCCCCAGCTCCTCCAGGACGACGCCCTCGGCCAGGCTGGGAGCCATCGGCGGCACGTCGGCCTGCAGGGTGGCGAGGGCCTCCTGGGCCGCGGGGGGCAGGCCGTCGGCGACGAAGGAGAGCATCTGCCCCGCCTTCATGATGGCGCCCTTCATACCGCCGAGCACCTCGGCCACGTCCTGGGCGCTGCGAATGGCGAAGCTCTCCTCGAGGCGGGCCCGCTCGGCCTCGGTGGCCCGCCGGCCCTTGACCTTCATGATCGCCCACTGGGACGCCCGGCGGGCGCTCAGGCGGTACATCCGGGCCTGTCGCTCGAGGCGGACGCGCCGCTCCGCATCGGCCAGGGCCCTACCGACCGCGATTGCGCCGGCCGCCACCGCGCCGCCGACGATCGCGCCGGCGGTACCGAGGACCACAGTTCGTCGGTGCACCTGGCTGCGGATTACTCGAGCCCCGACGCCTGGCTGCTCTCGGGCGAGGCGAAGCGCGCCTCCCGCTCGGCCAGGGCCTGGTCGTCGAGGCACAGCCGGGCGGCGGGTATGGCGTCGAGGCGGGCCTCGCCGATGGGCTTGCCGCACGCCTCGCACGTGCCGTAGGTGCCGTCGTCGAGGCGCTGGAGGGCGTACTCGACGTCGTGCAGCTCGGCCTCGATCCGCTCGATGATCGACAGGTCCTTCTCCCGCTCGAAGGTCTCGGTGCCCAGGTCGGCCTGGTGCTGGTCGACCGCCGACAGCTCGCTCAGGCTGTCGGTCTCGGTGGAGTCGAGCCCGTCGTCGTCGAACGTGGATCGCACTCCCTCTAGACGCTCGCGCTCATGGAGCAACGCCTGCCTTGCCTTGTCGGGGTCCACGCGTACGAGCCTACCGGCGCCCGGTGACACTCCTCGGCGGCCTGCGGGCGGGCCCGGCGACACTTCACTGTGCAGGAACCGTCCACATCTGGAGGAACCATTCCTCGACCCCGTGAAAGAAGAGGTCACCTTCAGCGCATCTCCGGCGCGCCGCCTCGCGGCCTCTCACCTGCCAGCGGAGCTGCCAGCCGCCCGAGGTGACCTCGAACATGCCCGCCACGTCGCCGACGACGGAACGGAGGGACATGTACCCGCCGATCACAGTGATCGTGGCCTCGCCGGCGGCATCCCAGGCTCCGCTCTCCGGCTCGGCGGGCCCGACAGTGATCCGTATTCGCACCGTCGGGTAGAAGTCTCGACCGGCGGATACGAAGCCGATTCCGGAGTTGGTCGGGACCGAGATGTTGGCCAGATCCTCGGGACCGCTCGCCTCGAATGGCCAGGGCGGCGGGGCATCCGGGTCGACCAGCACGAACAGGCCCCTGTCAGCGAGGGGCTCGAAAATCAACTCTCTGGTGGGAACCCGTGCGTCGCTCATCGCCGACCTCCGTGCAGACCACGCGAGGGCGAGGCGTGGGGGGTGGGGGCGGAAGGGATCGAACCTTCGACGCGCGGCTTAAAAGGCCGCCGGTCTACCACTGACCTACGCCCCCGCGGACCGGCGCCGGGTTGGCGCGAGTGGCCCACCGATCATCGTAGGTGGGCGGGACCGGGAGGGCGGCTCGCTCAGGCGGGCGGCTGGTGGTTGTGACGCTGGAGGAGCGCCGACACCCGCTGGTGGGACACGCCGAAAAGGCCGGCGATGGCGGCCATCGTCGCCCCTTCCGAGCGCAGGCCGGCGGCGAGGACGCGGCGCAGACACCCGCTGCATTCTGTGACCCGGTTGAGGATCCGGGACGCCAGCTGGAGGACGCCGGCCCCCCGGTCGCCGGAGAGCAGGTCGCGCCACGAACGACCGTCGGCCCGGCCGGCGCGGAGCTGCCGTATGCGCCGGGCCAGGCGCTGTTCGTCCCGGGCGCTGTCCTCAGCGGCGTCGGCCAGCCCGTCGAGTGTGTCCAGCTCCGTGGCGGAGCCACATTCCATCTCGGTTCCTCCCTTCTCGGCCGTCGGCCATCGGCCTGGACCTGGGTTGGGCCAGGACACGCTTGGGTACGTTCCTTCCCTGCAACCGGGGGTTGCACAAACCGGGGGAGCCAGCGCTGACGGTCGAACGCACCGACGGCTCGCACGACGAGGAGCGCGGTGCGACCCGTCCCCCGCTCCGGTGGACCGCGTCGTTCCCGCCCGACCCGGCCGCTGTGGGTCAGTGCCGCGTCGCCGTCGAGGACGCGCTGCGCGCCTCGGGAGTGGACCCCGCGCTCGTCGGCGACGCGCTGGTGGTGCTCGGGGAGATCGCCGCCAACGCCGTTCGCCACGCGGTGGACCTCATTCACGGTGTCAGTGACCACGACGTGTGGAGACGCCATCCACCTGGAGGTTTTCGACGGGGATCCACGACCACCCGCCATCTGCGGGCTCGACCTCGAGTCGACGGGCGGGAGAGGCCTCCACATCGTCTCGGGCATGGCCGTCGCCTGGGGTTGGCGCCCCGCCAAGGAGGGCGGTGTGTCGGGCAAGCGGGTGTGGGCCGACCTCCGCCGGAGCTAGGCGTCGGTTGCCGCCGTCTTCTCCGAGCCTCCTGGGACAATGATCCGGTGGACGCCGACAGCCCGTCGACGGGAAGCCCCCTCCTCGACCTCGTCGCCGCCCGCCGCGGTGGGCAGGCGGAACCGCCGCCCTACGACCCCGAGCCAAGGGCCGAACCGGGGCCGGAGCCCGAGCCGCAGCTGCCGGACGGGCCGCTGGCGGTGGCCGCCCGGCTGCGGCGGGCGCGGGTGGCGGCGGAGGTCGAAGCCGGAGTGGTGGTCGCCGCCAACGGCGCGCCGGGGCGCCTGCACGCCCTCCATCGGCGCAAGACGCGCGGGACGGCGACCACTGGCGGAGACTGAGACCGAGGAGTCTGAGGGTGAGGTGCCGGTCAGGCGGCGTCTTCGGCGCGCCGCTCGGCCAGGCGTTGGCCCACCCTGCCGATCTTGGCGATGCGCACCATGAGGCTGTCGCGTGCCGCCTCCGCCTCGGGCGTCAGGCCCTCCAGCGACTCCAGGCCCCAGTGCCGCAGCACGACCGGCACGAGGATCTGGTCGTGGTGGATGGCGAGGTCGTAGATCCCGGCCTTGGCGATCGCCTTGGCGAGGGAATGGAAGCCCTCGACGCCGGCCCCGGGCATCTCGAAGTCGCGCACCTGGCGCTCCATGGCCAGGACCATCCCCGACGGGTCGAGCGACACCGCCGCGGTGGCGATGTCGCGGTAGAAGAGGTAGTGGAGGTTCTCGTCGGCCGCCACCCTGGCCATCACCTCGTAGCCGGCCGGGTCGGCGAGCATCTTGCCGGTGTTGCGGTGGGAGATCCGGGTGGCCAGCTCCTGCAGGGCGACGTAGACGAAGCCCTCGCAGACGTTGCCGATGGGCTGGTGGAAGCCGTGGCTCATCTGCTGCATGCGCCCCCGCTCGAGGGCCACGGGGTCGACGGCGAGCGACACCGTGAGGTAGTCGCGGATGACGATCGAGTGGCGGCCCTCCTCGGCCGTCCACCGCCGGTTCCAGGTGTTCCATGGGTGGTCGAGCCCGAACATCCTGTCGATCTTGGACGTGTAGTACGGCAGGTTGTCCTCGGTGAGCAGGTTGAGGAACAGCGCCGAGCGGACCGCCTCGTCCATGGGGTGGTTCGCCGCGTCCCAGGGCTCCCGTGGGTCGGCCTTGGCGGCGCGCTCCCAGGGCACGAGCTGGTGTGGGAACCATTCCTTGGACACACCGAGGTGGCGTTCGAGGAGCCGCTCCGCCTCCGGCGCCAGTTCGTTGAGGATGTCGCTGTCGTCCATGTCCCGGCAAGGCTACCTACTCGTCGGTAGGCAGTCAGATCGACCCGACAGGCAGGCAGATCGAACCCGACAGCCAGGCCGATCGAACCCGACAGGCAGGCCGATCGAGGCGGCACCGGCCACCTACCCCTCGAACACGACCACCGACCGCAGCACCTCGCCCCGCTGCATCTTGGTGAACGCCTCCTCGACCTGGTCGAGGGCGATCGTCTCGGACACGAAGCGGTCGAGCGCGACGCGACCCGAGAGGAAGAGGTCGATGAGCACGGGGAAGTCGCGGGTGGGCAGGCAGTCGCCGTACCACGACGGCTTCAGGGCTCCTCCCCGGCCGAAGAACTCGATCATCGGCACGTCGACGTGCATGGTCGGCGCCGGCACCCCCACCTGGACCAGGATGCCGGCGAGGTCGCGGGAGTAGAAGGCCTGCAGGAACACCTCGGGGCGACCCACGGCCTCGACGGCGACGTCGACACCGAAGCCGTCGGTGAGGGCCTTGATGGCCTCGACAGGGTCGTCGGTCCGGGAGTTGACGGTGTCGGTGGCGCCGAACTCCCGTGCCAACGCCAGCTTGCGGTCGTCGATGTCGACGGCGATGACCCGGCGGGCCCCGGCCAGGGCCGAGGCGGCGATGGCGGCGTCGCCGACGCCTCCGCAGCCGAACACGGCCACGGTGTCGCCCCGGCTGACCCCCCCGGTGTTGACCGCGGCCCCGAACCCCGCCATGACCCCACAGCCGATGAGCCCCGCCGCCGCGGGAGAGGCAGCGGGGTCGACCTTCACCGCCTGTCCGGCCGCCACCAGCGTCTTCTCCACGAACCCGCCGATGCCCAGCGCCGGGCTGAGGGGCGTGCCGTCGGCGAGGGTCATCTTCTGGGCCGCGTTCAGGCTGTCGAAGCAGTACCACGGGCGCCCCCGCCGGCACGACCGGCACGTACCGCACGGAGCCCGCCACGCGAGGACCACGAAGTCGCCGGGCGCCACGTTGCCCACCCCATCGCCCACCGACTCCACCACGCCCGCCACCTCGTGGCCGAGGAGGAACGGGTAGTCGTCGTTGATGGCGCCCTCCCTGTAGTGGAGGTCGGTGTGGCAGACGCCGCAGGTCAGGACCGTCACCAGGGCCTCGCCGGGCCCGGGGTCGGGCACGAGCACCGTCTCCAGCGAGACCGGCTCGCCCTTGGCGAGGGAGACGACTCCCCGGACCTGGTTGGACATTGGAGTGGTCCTCTCTACTGGGCGGGCGGAACCAGCTTCAGGTTGGTCATGTCGGCCAGCGGGTAGACGGTGTAGCTCGAGTAGTTGTAGACGGGCGACTGGGCCAGCAGCATCTCCAGCTCGTCGTTGGAGTCGACGTTGTAGATCCAGGCCCCCCCGTGGCTGCCGACGATGTGGTAGCGGCCGATGACCTTGCCGGACGCCTCCAGCGGCTTGGCGTACTCGGGCATCCGCAGGACGGTGCGCATCATCTCGCCCGACAGACGGGTGATCTCCATCCGCCAAATGACCAGGAACTTCACCGTTTATCCTCCTCGATGGGGTGGGTACACGCTAGGCCGCCGGTTAGGCCCCGGCGATCCTGGAGAGGTACTAGCCATGACCGATCCCCGGCTTGAGGACCATGTCGTGGGGCTCGAACTGCAACTGGTCGAGCTCGTGGAGCAGCGGGAGCGTGCCCTTGTACAGGGCGAAGGCGCCGAAGCTTCCGTCATCTCGGACGAGATCGTCTCCGTCCAGTCGGAGTTGACGGAGGCCGCGGAAGCGGTGGCCTCCGACGAACCCGCGCCACAACCGGTGGTCGACGCGGTACAGGCCGAAGCTGCCGCCGCCTGACCCACCCTCGCCCCTCAGCGCCACCCACCGCCGCCGACCGCCGACCTCCGGCCGGGCGAACCACCGGCCGGGCGCGAACCACCGGCCCGGCAACCGGGGCGGTGTACCGGCGTATGGCGCGGCTGAGTCGCCCCGGTTCGCCCTGGTGTGTGCGCCTACGCCCGGTCGTCGCCCTCGCTAGCCCTCGGCCGCGTCCGAGGTCGTCAGCGCGTTGCCGTCGCCGTCGAGGTGCTCGATCTTCTCGGGGTCGGCGCCCTGCAGGATCTCCTCCGCCTTCTTGGCGCCTGATTCGTCGTGGGTGTGGACGGCGACGAGGGCCTTGCCGCCGCGGATGGCGTCCTGGAATGTCAGCTCCCAGTTCTCGTTGAGGTCGAGGGAGGCAACACCGCCGACCATGCCACCGACGGCTCCGCCGGCCATGGCGCCGGCCGCGGCAGCGGCCCAGATCCCGGTTCCGATGGCGGGTCCGAGGCCGGGGATGGCGAAGGCGGCGGCCCCGGCCAGAGCCCCGAGGGCGCTGCCGGCGGTGGCGCTGAGGATGGCCTTCTTGCCCACCTCGGCGGTGACCTCCATGTCCCGCATCCGGGTGTCGGGATCGCCGGCCGCCGCTTCGACCTCGGCGCCGACCAGTGACACGTCGTTTGCCTCGATGCCGGCCTCGCCGAGGTCTTCCATCGCCTGGCGCGCCTTGGTCATGCTCTCGAAGGTGGCGACCACGTTGTGGTCGGTGGGGCGGGTCACAGGAGTGGGGCAGGGTCGGGGAACACCGGCTCGGGCCGCGGCAGCGGCTGCCCGGGATCGGGGATCTCCGGGTCGGGCGAGGGTCCCGGGACAGGATCGATCGGCGGGAACGGGTCGGGATTGCTCATGCCCGCGCGCTACCCGGCGGATACACCTGCGAAACGGCCGTGTGGTTGCCCCTGGGGGTCAGGGGGAAGGCTGGCGGGCGATGGTACGGCTGCGGCGCAGCGACTGTTCCAAGGCCGGGATCCGCCGCCGCCGGGCCGGTCGCGGCTTCGTCTATCTCGACGGTTGCGGCTCGCGCGTCACAGATCCCGAGACGCTGGCACGCATCCGCGCCCTGGTGATCCCGCCAGCGTGGACCGACGTCTGGATCTGCGACGACGAGCGCGGCCACATCCAGGCCACGGGCACCGACGCCCGCGGGCGGCGCCAGTACCGCTACCACGACGCGTGGCGGGAGCGGCGCGACCGCGAGAAGTTCGACCACATGGTCGAGTTCGCCAGGTCGCTCCCCAAGCTCCGCTACTGGATCGGCGAGCACCTCCAGGAGGACGGCCTCACCCGCGACCGCGTGCTCGGCTGCGCCGCTCGCCTGCTCGACCTGGGCTTCTTCCGGATCGGCACCGAGGGCTACGCCGAGGAGAACCAGACGTACGGCCTGGCCACCATCCAGAAGCGGCACGTGAGGCTGTCGGGCCAGACCGTCGAGTTCGACTATGTGGCCAAGGGCGGGAAGCGCCGGCTGCAATCGGTGGTCGACCCCGAGGTCTACGACGTCGTCGAGGCGCTCAAGCGCCGGCGGGGTGGTTCGCCCGAGCTGCTGGCCTGGCGTCGCCCCGGGCGCCCCGTCACCTGGGTCGACGTGCGCTCGGCCGACCTCAACGCCTATGTCAAGGAGACCACCGGCGGCGACTTCACCGCCAAGGACTTCCGCACCTGGAGCGCGACGGTGCTGGCGTCGGTGGCCCTGGCCGTGTCCACATCGGCGACCTCGCGGACGGCGAAGAAGCGCGCCATCAGCCGGGCCTACCAGGAGGTGGCCCATTATCTGGGGAACACGCCGGCCGTGTGCCGATCGTCCTACGTCGACCCCCGCATCGTCGACCGCTACCGCGAGGGAGTGACCATCGCGCCGGCGCTCGACGCCACCGGCTGGACAGGAGTCCCGGAGGGGACGACCGGGATCCACGGGGCGGTGGAGGAGGCGGTCCTCGACCTCCTCGACCCCGAGCCCGACACCGGGCTCTAGTCCCACGCGGCGCGGGCCCCGCCGAACTGGGGCGGCCGAGTCGCGTACAGCGCGACTGAGTCGCCCCGGTTCGCAGCGCGACCTAGGCTCCGACGCGATGCGGCTCCGCCCCGCGCTGGCCCTCCTCGCTCCCGCCGGGGTGGTTGCGGGCCACGCCTTCGGCCACCTGGTGGCCCCCGGACACGCCGGCAACGCCGTCGACCACGGGTACCTGGGACTGGCGGCGGTGGCGGCGGGGCCCCTCGCCCTGGTGGCGCTGGCGTGGGCGGGGGCCCGGGGCCGCCAGACTGCTCAAGGGGAGACCGCTCAACGGGCGGCCCGGCCGGTTCCCCTCGGCGCCCTGCTGGCCGCCCAGTGCCTGCTCTTCGGCGGCCAAGAGGCGATCGAGCACGCGGTAGCTGGCCATGGCCCGGCCGACGTCCTCGCGTCCGGCGCGCTGTGGGCGGGGCTGGCGGCGCAGGTTGCCACCGCCCTCGTCCTGGTGCTGCTCGTGCGGGCCGCCACCACCACCGGCGCCCGCCTGGCCGGAGTCGTCGCCGCGAGGCCGGTCATCCCCGGCCTGCCGGTGAGCGGTCGCTGCCACGCCGCCGGCCCCGCGCCGCTTCGCTCCCGACCGGTGACCTCCGTCGCCTCCCGTGGTCCCCCGGTGCTCAGCGCCGCCTGAGCCCGTACACCCCACGAATTCGAGGAGCGCGAGAACCCTTGGCCCTGGCATTCTCTTCTCTGGCAGTCCCGTCTCTGGTCCGCCGCCCGGCGCTGGCCGCCGCCGCTGCCCTAGCCGTCGCCATCGGCCTGACCGCCTGCGGCGGCGACAGCGGCACCAGCACCCCGACCACCACGCCCACCACCGCCGGACCGGTGAGCACCACACCGACGACTGCCGTCGAGCGGGCGACCGTCGTCGTCCGCTACACGGGCGGCACCGTCGACTCCCCCGGCGAGGTCGAGGTCAAGGTGGGCGAGACCGTCGTCATCAGCGCCACCAGCGACGTGCCGGAGGAGATCCACGTCCACACCTACGACCAGCGGCTCGACCTGGAGCCGGGCGTGACCGGCCGGCTCTCGTTCACGGCCGACATCCCCGGCGTCCACGAGGTCGAGCTGGAGAAGGCCCACAAGCAGCTCTTCCGCCTGCGGGTCCAGTGACCAGGCTCGTAGCAAAGAGACAGGGCGTCCGGTGAGTCGGCGGCGGGTCACCCTCGCCGTGCTCGCGGCGGGCGGGCTGGTGCTGGCCATGGCGTCGCCTGCCGCGGCCCACGGCATCGGGGGCCGGTCGGATCTGCCCTTGCCGGTGTGGATGTTCGCCTACGGGGCGGCCGGGGCATTGATCGTGTCCTTCGCCGCCCTGGCCGTCTTCTGGCCGGAGGCCCGGCTCGAAGGCGGCGTGGACGGCGTGGTCGTGGCGCCCTCGGGCGTTGCCGGCGTGGTGGACGGCCTGGCCATCGTCGGGCGGGCGGTGGGGGTCGCCGTCTACGTCGTCGTCCTGGCCGCCGCCCTGTTCGGGCCCGGCGAGGCGGCGGACAACCTGGCGCCGGCGGTGGTCTACATCGCCTTCTGGGTGGGGCTCACCTTCCTGTGCGCGGTGGTGGGCAACGTGTGGGGGGTGGTCTCGCCGTTCCCCGCCCTCGCCGCGGGCCTCGAGAAGGTGCGGCGGCGGCCCGACGGCGCGGAGTTCGAGCCCTACGCGCTGGGGCACTGGCCGGCAGCCGTCCTGCTGTTCGGGTTCGTGTGGCTGGAGCTGGCCTATCCGGACCGCGCCGACCCCCGCCAGCTGGGCGTGATCATCCTGGTGTACACCGCCGCCGTCCTGGCCGGGGCAGCCCGGTGGGGACGGCCGTTCCTCCGCGACGGCGAGTGTTTCGCCGGATTCTTCGGCATCGTCTCGGCCGCCGGCGTGATCCATCGCGACGGCGAGGGCCAGCTCCGGCTACGGCCACCCCTGTCGGGCCTGCCGATGCTGCGGGTCCTGCCCGGCACCGTCGCCGTGATCATCGTGGCCCTGGGCTCGACCAGCTTCGACGGGCTCAGCCGCACCCGCCTGTGGCTCGACCTGGTCGGCGACCTGGGCAAGTGGCCGCTGACGGCCGCCCTCACCGTCGGCCTCCTCGTGATGATCACCCTGGTCGGGCTCGCCTACGTCGGGGCCATGGCCGTCGTCGCACGCCGTATGGAGTGCCCGCTCGAGGACATGACCGGCGCCTTCGCCCACACCCTGGTGCCGATCGTCGTCGCCTACGCGGTGGCGCACTACTTCTCGTACCTCGTGTTCGAGGGACAGGGCGTGCTGGCGCTGGCGTCGGACCCGCTGGGACGGGGATGGAACTTGTTCGGCACCGCCGGCTGGGTGATCGACTACCAGGCCGTGTCGCCACGGGTCGTGTCGTGGGTGCAGGTCCTCGCCATCATCGGCGGACACGTGGCCGGCGTGGTGCTGGCCCACGACCGGGCGCTGGCCCTGTTCCCCGAAGATGACGCCACCCGGTCCCAGTACCCTCTCCTCGTGACGATGGTGCTGTTCACCGTCGGGGGACTGACCCTGCTCCTGAGCACGTGATTCCCGTCCTCGCCCACGGAGGCACGGCCGGCGCCGTCGCCGAGGCCACCTTCCTCGCCCTTCCCGTCGTCCTGTTCTGGCTGCTGTCGAGGTGGTCGAAGCGCAGGGCCCGCAAGCTCGGGGAGCTCGAGAAGACGGGCGACAAGCCGCCCGAGACGCCCAACGACGGGACCCCGTCGTGATCGCGGCGGGCGCCGTCGTCGTGGCCGGGAGCGTCGCCCTGCTGGCCCGACCGTGGTTGCTGCAGCTGCCGGTCGACCCCGTGGCCATGCTCGTCGTCCTGTTCGTCCTGTTGCTCGTCGCCGGGGCGGCGTGGCGGTTACCAGCGCTCGGTCCGGGCGGGGTGAGGGCGCCGCTGCCGTCGTGGCTGGTGTTGGCCGTCGGGGTCGGTGCGTTCGCCGTCGGCCGCCTGCTGTCGGGAGGCATCCCCCCGGCCGAGTGGGCCCTTCGGGCGATCGCCCTGGCCACGCTGGCGGCGGTGGCCGAGGAGGCGTTCTACCGGCGCCTCGCCTACGGCGTGGCTGCGACCGCCGGGCCCGTCGTCGCCATCGGGGCGTCGGCGTTCGTCTTCGCCCTCGTCCACGTGACGATCTGGGGCTGGGGTGTGTTGCCGCTCGACCTGGCCGCCGGCCTGCTGCTGGGCTGGCAGCGATGGGCGTCGGGCCGCTGGTCGGTGCCGGCCGCCACCCACGTCGCCGCCAACCTGCTGGCGGTCCTGCCGTGAGACGTGTGGCGGTCGCCCTCACCGTGCTCCTCCTGGCCTCCACCGGCTGCGGCCTGCGGGGGGATGGCGACGCGATCACCCTGGGGGCGCTCTACCCCATGTCCGGGTCCCAGGGGCCGGGGGGTGTGGAGGAGTCCCGCGGGGCCGAGGTGGCGGTCGAGCTGGTCAACCGGGACGGTGGCGTCGACGGCAGGAAGGTGAAGCTGAAGCTTGTCGACGTCGACGTCGGGTCGGCGGCGCCCAAGGCCATGCGCGACCTCCATGCCGACGGGGTCGACCTGGTGATCGGCACCTACGGGAGCACGATCTCCGCCCCGGCCGCCGAGGCGGCGGCCCAGCAGGGCATGCTCCTGTGGGAGACGGGTGCGGTCGGTGAGATCACCGGGCCGGGCGCCGGTGAGTCGTTCTTCCGCATCGCCCCCCAGGGCGGGAACCTAGGCCGCAACGCGGTCGAGTTCGTCAGGGACCAGGTGGCCCCGATGCTCGGCCACACCGGTCCGCTGCGGTGGGCCGTCGCCTACGTCGACGACCTCTACGGGCGGGCGGTGGGCGAGGGGGCGGTCGCCGAGGCGGAGGCCGGCGGTGGCGTGCTGGCCGGCGCCTTCCCCTACGACGTGCACCGCTACGACGCCGCCGAGCTGGTGGGACGCATCGCCGAGAGCCGCCCCGACGTGCTGTTCGTCTCCGCCTACCTCGACGACGGTGTCGCCATCCGGGAGGCGACGCTCGACGTGCACCTCCCCCTGGTGGCGAGCATCGGCACCAGCTCCAGCTACTGCATGCGGGCGTTCGCGGCCAAGCTCGGCGCCGGCGCCGTCGGCCTGTTCGCCTCGGACAAGCCCGACGGGCCCCAGATGCGGGAGGACGCGCTGACGCCCGAGGGCCGCCGGGCCCTGTCGTGGGCGCGTGAGCGGTACACGCAGCGGTTCAACGACGAGATGACCGCGGCCGCCCTGGCCGGTTTCGCCCACACGTACGCCCTGGTGGGCCATGTCCTGCCCGCGTCTCCCGGGCTGGCGCCGTCCCAGGTTGCCGCCACCGCCCGGGCCCTGAAGCTGCCTGCGGGCACCCTCGCCAGCGGCTCGGGCCTCGACCTGGCCGGGCCCGGCGAGCCCGACGCCGGGGAGAATCGGGCGGCGGTGAGCGTCATCTGGCAGTGGGTCGCCCCGGGCGTCCAAGCGGTGGTCTGGCCGGAGGCGCTGGCCACCCAGCCGCTCCGGCCCATACCCATCGAGATCTGATGTCCCAAATCTGATGTCCCGGCGACCGCTGGCCGTCGGCCTGGGACTGAGTGGGCTGTACGCGATCGTCGCCGTCGCCACCCTCGTGCTCGCCGATCGACCGCTGCTGCCGCTCTTCGACGGCCTCGCCCCCCCGCCCCCGTACCGGTGGGTCGAGCCGCCGCCCGAGACCGCCGCCGGCAACCAGCAGCCGGCGTCGGCCGACCGCGAGGCTCCCCTGGGTCCGGAGGGTTCCCCGTACCTCAACGTGACCCCCGAGGACGGGCAGGCCGTCGTCGTGCTGGAGGCGGGCGCCGTCGCCCCCAAACCGCCCGAGACCGCGGTACGGGTGACGGTCACCCCCCATGCCCCCGGCACCCTCGCCGACCTGCCGGACGGGCTGACCCCGGCCGGCAACGCCTACCAGATCGTCGTCACCTACCAGCCCTCGGTCGCACCGGTGCCGGAGCTGCGTGCCACCCCGGCGTCGTCGGTCGCTCTCACCGCCGCCGGGCTCAGCGACGTGATGCTCTACTCGCCCGGGGGCAAGGGCTGGACCAGGCTGCACGACCCCGAGCCGTTGCTGGGCGGTCACGGTCTGAAGACGACGTTGGAGGCCCCGGGCTACTTCGTGGCGGCGTCGATCGACCGGTCGCCCGAAGCCGGTATGTCGCCGTTGGTGTTGACCCTGCTGCTGTCCGCGCCGGTTGTCGTCGTCGTGGCCCTGGTGGTCGCGAGGAAGCGCAAGGAGGAGGCCAAGGCGAGGGCCAAGGCCGACGCTAGGAAGCGGGGAGGGCGAGGGCCAGCCGCTCCGCCGTCGCGGCGTCGGCCGCCACCACCAGGTCGATCCGGTCGGAAGCGCGGATGACGCGGCCGGCACCGTCGGGCCCGGCGAACGAGCCGTCGGCGGCGAGCGGCTTCGACGACCCGCTCCACTCCTTGGCCCACTCGGAGAGCGCTCCGGCCAGCTCGTCGAGGTCGGCGGCGCTGTCGGCCCGCCAGCGGTCGACCATGGCGATGGCCGACCCGCAGCGCACGAGGGCGTAGGAGTCCCCGTTCCATCCGGCCGCCGCCTTGGCGGCTGCGTCGTCGCTCAGGTGCACGCCCAACAGCTCGGTCATGTCGAACTCCCCGACGTTGCCGTTGTCGGCGGCCTGGCATCCTGACGCGGCGGCGACGTCGGGAAGCGTGGGCGGCGACCACTGCTGGCCGGCGGCGTACACCTCGGGATGCAGGATCTCCTCGCTGGAGGCCGGCGGGCGACTGTAGGCGGCGTCGACGGCGGCGAAGCCCCCGTCCCGCTGCAGCCCGGTCACGAACTCGAGACCCTGCACGTAGGGGAACACGAGGGCGCTGAGCAGGTAGGGGGGAGCGCTCAGGAAGGCCGAGACGTCGCCCCCCGCCTCGTCCTCCACGACCTGGCGGCGCTCCTTTGCCGTCAGGTGCTTGGCGCTCCACAGCTCCCTGACGCGCTCGGCGTCGCCCTCGGCCAGGGCGGAGAGGGCGAAGGACTGCTCAGAACGCTCGGCGTCCACGTCGGCCCGCATCCGCGCCCCGAAGTCGAAGTGCTGGTCGGTGAGGGCGTGGGTGAGCTCGTGGACCATCGTCGACTTGGCCGCCGGGCTGAGGTCGGTGTCCGGGTTGGCGCCGACGAACAGCTCCTTGGTCTCGTCGTCGTAGTAACCGAGGGTGCCCGAGGACAGCACTTTGTCGAGGGTCTGCGCGTAGTCGAGGTTGGCGGGAAACAGCCCGACCAGCTTGAGGAAGTCCTCGGTGGCGTCGGCCTCGTCCTTGTGCTCGTCCAGGTCCTGGAGGGTGAGCTCGCGGATGCGCTCGCCCAGCGCCTTCGGCGACAGGATGCGGACGGGCACTTCGGCCTTCCACGGCAGGCCGCGGATCTCCGACACCTGGGCCTTCAGCTGGTCGACGGTCTGCAGTTGCGCCGGCGAGAGGGTCTGCAGGACGGTCGTCGTGGGGCCCGTCTCGGCGCCCGTCTCGGTCGTCGTCGGCGTGGGGACGCTGGACGTGGTCGCCGGGGGATTCGACCGGCGGGTGCCCCCCCGGCCACAGCCGACGGCGGCGAGCACCGTGGCCGTCAGGAGGGCGAGGATCGCCAGGCGGCGCATGGACGGGTGGACGGTGGGGGGCACGGGTCTCCGGAGCTGGTCTGT
Organism: uncultured Acidimicrobiia bacterium; assembly: GCA_963825765.1. Lineage (GTDB taxonomy): Bacteria > Actinomycetota > Acidimicrobiia > Acidimicrobiales > AC-14 > CAWGUU01. The sequence continues at coordinate 16,005 of CAWGUU010000002.1, read as the reverse complement.
CGTGACGGTAACGCCACCGGTACCCCCTTTGGTTTCACCGGCCCGGCAGTTCACACGTAAGGCCCTGCGCTTTCACAGGTAAGGACAGTGGCGGCAGCCGAGGTCGCAGCAGGTGCCGCGGGCGAGGAGCTCGGCCGCGGTGAGCACGAACAGCCCCGTACCGGGGTCGAGGTAGCCGGCTTCGCCCGCCTGGAGGGCGGCGCCGTGGGCGTCGAGGATGGCGTCGCGCCCCGGGTCGTCGGGGGCGAGCCGTTCGGGATGCGGTTCGTTCAGCCCCCGGCCACCGGCCACGGTCGCCAGCCGCTCAGAAGGTGACGATCGTGACCGTGCCGGCCAGGAACAGCACCCCGCTGACCCCGTACAGCCCGGCCTTGACCGCGGCCCGCGCCCTCGGCCCCCGGACGTAGTCGTCGACGATCCATCGCAGCCCGTTCAGGCCGTGGGCCAGGGCCAGAGCCAGCAGGGCCCAGTCGAACAGCCGCCAGAGGGGGTTGTCCCAGCGGTGGGCCACGAAGTCGTAGTCGGTGTCGACCACGTCGTTGACGATGTGGGTGACGGCGAAGTGGATGAGGGCGAGGAACACCAGAGCCAGCCCCGACAGGCGCATGAACAGCCACGACCACGTCTCGAAGCTCCGCTTCGGCCGGCCCCCCTCCGGCGAACTGGGGCGGCTCTCCGGCGTCTGCCGCGGCTGTGTCGTCCCGGTCGGGCCGGGGGGCGCGGTCACAGGCCCTCGAGGAACGGCTTCATGATCACGTAGGCGCCCGGGATCCCCGCAGCCAGGGTGAGCACCACGACCGCGGTCAGCAGCTTGCGGTGGTTGCCGGTCTGGCGCGGCCAGAAGTCGACAGCCACGATGCGCAGGCCGTTCAGGGTGTGGAACAGGAGGGCGAACAGCAGCCCCACCTCGAACGCGCGAAGCAGCACGTTGCCGTACAGGCTGTGGATCTGGTCGTAGACCCGCGGCCACCGCACCGTGGCCACGTCGACGATGTGCAGGAGGAGGAACAGGAACACGAGGAAGCCGCTCACCCGGTGGCCGACGAACGCCCACTGCCCCGACTTGCCCCGGTAGGGCGTGCTGGTCCTCACCGCTTCTTTCTGTACCACCGGTCGCCCCACACCGTCGACGACGCCACGTACAGAGCGAAGAGGGTGATGATCAGCGTGATCGTCCCGAGGGCGACGATGAAGGCGATCTGAGCGCCCGTCAGGGCGAGAGATGTGGTCCTCACGAGCCCACCCGGGGGAGTCCGGCTGGCCAGGCCCGGCCCCGGCGGAAGCCGATGGACGTGACCGCGAAGGCGCCGGCGGCCACCAGCACGATCGTCCCCCCGGGCGCCAGGCCCCAGATGCGGGCGGCGGCCAGGCCCGCCACCGCGGCGGCGGCGCCGATCACCGCCGACATCCACAGCGTGCTGCGGAACGAGCGGGCCACCAGCTGGGCGGTGGCCACCGGCAGCACCATCAGGGCGGCCACCAGGAGGATGCCCACCACCCGCATGGCGGCAACGACGGTGATGGCGGCGAGGGCCGCCAGCAGGGAGTTCAGCCCGTCGACCGGCAGGCCGCCGACCCGCGCCGACTCCTCGTCGAGCACCACCGCGAACATGGCCCGGCCGCAGATGGCGACGGTGAGTACGATGAGCACGCCCAGCCCGGCCACCAGCAGGACGTCCTGGCGGGACACGGTGAGGATGCCGCCGAACAGGTAGGTGAGCAGCCCGGCGTTGAACGAGTCCGACAGGCCGACGAGGACCACCCCGGCCGCGATCCCCGAGTAGAAGAACAAGGCCAGCGCCAGGTCGCCGGAGGCCCTGCCCCTCGATCGCAGGCGCTCCATGCCCACGGCGCCCACGACGGCCACGGCCAGCGCCGTCCACACCGGCCAGATGCCCACGAGGAGCCCGAAGGCGACCCCGGCGAAGGCGAGGTGGCCGATCCCGTCGCCCAGCAGCGACAGCCGGCGCTGGACGAGGAACGTGCCGATGAGGGGCGCGCTGGCGCCGACGACGACCCCGGCGGCGAGGGCCAGCTGCATGTAGTCCCGGTCGAAGGGATACGGGAGCATGTGCTTACACCAGGCCTTCCAGCCACAGCGGCAGCGATTCCTGGTGGCCGCGGAGGTTGACGCCGCCGTCGAGCTTCGACGGCGGGCCGTCGAAGAGGATCCTGCGCTTGATGACGATCACCCGGTCGAGCACGTCGGCCACCGCGCTCAGCTCGTGGGACACCAGCAGCACGGCGGCTCCGTGCTCGCGCACCAGGTGCACCAGCGACTCGCGGAACTTCGCCTGCGACTCGGCGTCGACGCCGGCCACCGGCTCGTCGAGCACGAGCAGCTCGGGGTCACTGGCCAGGGCTTTGGCGATGAAGGCCCGCTGCTGCTGGCCACCGGACAGCTCGCCCACCGGCCGGGACCGCAGGTCGATCAGGGCCACCGCCTCCAGGGCGTGGTCGACGGCCAGCCGGTCGGCCGCCCGCATCTTGCCCCTCCACCCGATCCGCGACAGCCGGCCGGTCTCCACCACCTCGTCGACGGTGGCCGGCACCTCCCGGGCCAGGGCCGGGCGCTGGGGCACGTAGCCCAGCCGCCAGCGGTGCTCGAGCTCCCTGGGGTCCTTGCCGAACAGGCGCACCTGCCCGGCCGCCGGCGGGAGCAGGCCCAGCAGGACCCGCAGCAGCGTCGACTTCCCCGACCCGTTGGGGCCGACCAGGGCCACGAACTCGCCCGGCTCGATCTCGAAGCTGACCTGGTCGACGACGGTCTCGCTCCCGTAGGCGAAGGTCACGGCGTCGGCGGTCAGGATGGCGGCCAAGAGTGCCCTCGGGTCTGGGAATGAGAACCATCCTCATTGTAGGGCGGTGGCTTCAGGACGGAATGACCGTGGCGCCGCCGAAGTACGGCTGCAGGGCCTCGGGCACGCCGACGGTGCCGTCGGGCCGGCGGTAGGTCTCGACCAGGGCGGCCCACACCCGGGGCACGGCCAGGGCCGACCCGTTGAGGGTGTGCACGACGGCGGTGCCGCCCCCGTCGGCCGGCCGGTAGCGGACGTTCGCCCGCCGGGCCTGGTAGTCGGCGAACCACGACACCGACGACGCCTCCAGCCACTGGTCGACGCCGGGGGAGTAGACCTCGAGGTCGAACGTGCGGGCCGAAGAGGCGCCCAGGTCGCCGGCGCACAGGTCGAGGACCCGGTACGGGAGCCCCAGCCCGGCCAGGGCCGCCTCGGCCCGGCGGACGAGCTCGGCGTGGACCTCCCCGGCCTGCTCCGGGGTGGCGTAGGCGAGGATCTCGACCTTGTCGAACTCGTGCACCCGCAGGAGGCCCCTGGTGTCGCGGCCGGCCGAGCCCGCCTCCCGCCGGAAGCACGACGTGTGGGCCATCAGCCGCATGGGCAGGTCGGCCCCGTTCAGGATCTCGTCACGGGCCAGCGACGTCAGCGGTACTTCGGCAGTCGGGATGGCCCACAGGTCGTCGCGCTCGAGGTGGTAGGCGTCGTCGGCGAACTTGGGCAGGTGGCCGGTGGACACCATGGTCTCGGTGCGCACGAGGGTCGGCGGGCGGATCTCCTCGAAGGCGTCGCGGTTGAGGTCGAGGGCGTACTGGCACAGGGCCCGCACCAGGCGGGCGCCGTCGCCCCGGTACATCGGGAACATCGAGCCCGACAGCTTGGCGCCGCGCTCCATGTCGAGGATGCCAAGCTCGGTGCCGATCTCCCAGTGGGGGACCCGCTGGTGGTCGCCGTAGGCATCGGCGTCGTAGCCGACGACCCGCACCTCGACGTTGTCCTCGGTCCCGGCACCGTCGGGGGCGTCGTCGGACGGGACGTTGGGGATCTGCAGGAGCGCCTCCCGCAGCTCGGTGCCGGCCGCCGCCGCCTGGGCCGTCACCTCCTTGGCCTCCTCGCCGACGGCCCTGCTCTCCGCAGCCAGGCCGGTGGCCTCCTCGCGGTTCCCCGCCTTGTGCAGCTCGCCGATCTGCTTCGACATCGTCCGCACCGTCGCCCGGAGGTCGTCGCCGCGCGACTTCAGTTCCCGCTCGCGACGCTCGAGATCGGCCAGCCGGTCGACGTCGGCGGGGTCGACGCCCCGGCGTGACAGCCCGGACTTCACCGCGTCGAGGTCGGTGCGCAGGCGACGGGGGTCGATCACCCGCCGGACGTTAGCGGCGGTGTCGCCGGGGGCCCCGCCTCTATCGACGACCGGACGGCGCGGAAGCCGTCGGTGCCGCGGACCAGCTCCAGGTCGGGATCAGAGTCCAGGTTGGCGGCGTCGCGGTAGCCGCGGTCGACCGTGTGGTTGAGCCACACCAGGGCCTCGCCGACGTTGCCGGCCCGGGACTGGCTGCACGCCACGTTGTAGGCGACGCCCGGCTCCTCGACCGTCTCGAACAGCAGGGCACCGACGCGGGCCGAGTCCTCGAAGCGGGCGGAGTGGTGGAGACCGAGCTGCAGGGCCCGCAGGGCGGCGACCATCTGCGTCGGCGGAAGCCCGCTGATCTCGACCAGCACGCTGTCGAGGCGCCCGGCCTCGGCCACCAGCCGGGAGGCGACGACGGCGGCGACGGCGTCGTTGCAGGCACCGAAGGCCGGGGCCAGCGGGGGCACCGGGCGCCCGTTGGCCAGCTCGACCATGGTCCGCACGAGCGGGCTGGCGCTGACCCCCCCACCGATCCGGGCCAGGGCGGCGTCGGCCTCGGTCGGTCTCCCCGCCGCCAGGTGGGCCCAGGCCAGCAGCTCGACGGCGGCGGTGCCGACCCGGGCCGACCCGGCGTTGTTCGCCACCCGCTCGGCGGTCGTCACTGCTCCGTCCACGTCGCCCTGCAGTAACGCGGCCCGCCCGACCTCGACCTCGTGCAGCTGCGGCTGGTCGTTGGCCCGGGACAGCGACTGCCAGTTCAGGTAGGCGAAGTAGAGGGCGAACAGGGCGACGAACGGCTGGCCCAGCCCCAGCCCGGCGGCGGCCAGGGCGACGGCCGCCACGACCGACACGACGTGGGCGATCCGCTGCCCGCCGCCTTTGGTGACGTGCGCCAGGAACGAGGCCACCACGTTGCCGCCGTCGAGGGGCAGGATCGGCAGGAGGTTGAACACTCCCCACGCCAGGTTGACGAAGACGAGGTCGGCCAGGGCGTTGGCGACCAGCAGGGAGTCGGTGGTGGTCGAGCGGTTCAGCCAGAGAAAGAACAGCCCGAAGGCGAAGCCTACGAACGGACCGGCCACGCTGACGACGATCGACCGCAGCGGCGGTTGGGCGGTGCCCACGGTGACGCCGCCGAAGCCGGTGAGGGTGATCTCGGCGCTCGAACCGAACCGCCGGAAGGCGAAGGCGTGGCCCAGCTCGTGGACAAGGATCGAGAAGGCGGCGACGACCACCCACTCGACGATGAGCATGCCGTCGCGGCCCGAGATCAGGCCCAACATGGCCATCGTGAGGATGAAGAACGGGTCGATCCGGACTGGGAACCCTGCCACCCGGAATCGCACACATGCAGGCTACGGCGACTCGGCCGGCTACCGGGTCGCGTGAGCAGTGCCGGCTTCTAGCCGGCACTGCCCCTCGTCGGCATACCGGAGTGTGGTCCTTCACGCGCCATTCCCTTTGTCGATCACGCACGAGGCGGCGCAGGGACCTGCCGAGGGGGGCCTGCCCACGGCGGCCGTTATGCGTCTCGGGCCAGGGACCTGAAGAGCACATCACGGCACCCTTGGGTGAAGCGAGGCGCCATCGGCGCTATGGGCGCCGCCGCCAGGAAAGCGGGGGAACGCTCGTTCGGGTGGCTTCGACCGAGATGACAGCGGCCGCGTCACCTACCGGCACATTGAGGATGCCGGCCGCGGCTCGCCAACGTCGTGGTATGGGCGGTCTGGCCGGTGTTGCTCAAACCGACCGACGCACAGCGACATCAACGCCGTCTCGGCCACCCAAGAGGGCGCGGCCGGCATCCCGGCCCGCGCCCAAGCGATCACCGACCGTGTGCGCGTCGGCGGACTCGTACCCGACGATGAGATGATTGGCAGGCGATGCGAGATGTGATCGAACAGTTCATGTGGGGGTTTCAGCAGAGCTTCCGGCGCGGGTTGGAGCGCTCAGTCGAGAGAGTGTTCGACGAACTGGGCCGGCCGTGCCGGGCGACGGGCTACCTGATCGGCGTTCTGCAACCGGGCGGCGACCGGCACACCCTCTGTATCGAACCGGAGGACGGGACTCTTGCGCCTGCAGACTTCGCGGGCGCCGAGGCGCGAGGCAAGGAGTTGTACAACGCCGATCCCGAGAGCCGGCTTCATCACTCCGTCGCGGAGATGCACGAGCGTCGGCACGAGTGGGCTCGACAACGCGCATTTGGCGCAGCGATCCGCGAAATCATCGAGGCCAATGCCGACGGCGCCTTGACGTGTTTCGTCGGCCTGCCGGTCGTTGTCGAGCAGCATCTTGTATACCCAGTTATCGGCATTCCGACGGGCGTAATGGATGCGATGCCGACGCTCACCCGCGAGACCCGCGTCGGACGACCATCGCTGGAGAGTGGCGCGGTCTATTGCACACGCAGCGATCGATGAGGTGTTGCACGCAGCGAGGCGGGCTCTTCATCTTCCTGACGCCGGCGAGGCCGCCGAGATCGGCGCCGAGCCGGGCGATATCGTTCGCGCCGCAGTGGCGAGGTTCGGACGAGACGTTGTGGCGCTGTCCGGGAACGAGTTCGGCGGGTCATTGTACGACGCCATGACACGTTCGTCGACCTTGCGCTACGAGCAGCGCGTGGGTGTCGGCCGAGTGTTGCTCGCGGAACGAAACCTCAACGGACTCGACGTCGATCTCACGTTCCGGCGCCCGATCCGTGTGCGCGAGACACGCACGCTCCGCAAGCTACTCGAGCTCAGCGGCCGTGGGGGCCCGTCGTTGCTGACCGACGGCGACGAGGTCTATGGACTCGGACGTTTAAACGATTCGTATGATCCCGCCTCTGAGTGCGCCTTCGAGTTCGTCGTCGTCGGCGATGGCACCTGGGAGCTGCGGCACTGGCAGACCGCGCTCGTAACTGTGAACTACGGAAGCCCGCGGCTACCCGAAGAGAAAATCAGCTACGACCGATTCGCGGACATCACGCAACGCGTGTTTCGAGGCGCCACCGAGCCTGATATCGACGCCCTCTGGGCGCTCGTGCTCGCCGCTGCCGAGGCGGAGCACGGCACGATGATCGTGGTGTCCGCAGCTGCGGAGTCCGAAGCGGAACGACTCGGCAACCAATCGTTGCCTGTGGAGCCAGTCGCACTGCGAAGCGAGATGCTTAGCCACGTCACCGAGATAGACGGTGCCATCCTGGTCGACCCGACGGCGACCTGCCACGGCCTTGGCGTCATTCTCGACGGAGCCGCAGCCAGCGGCGGAGACCGAGCGCGCGGCGCCCGCTACAACTCCGCCGTTCGGTATCTCGGCTCGGCTTCGAGCCCCACCGTGATTGTCATCGTGTCCGAGGACGGCATGATCAACCTTCTGCCTGACCTGCGGCCACAGGTAGCCAGGGCTTCGATCGACGCGTTGATGGAAGATCTCCGCGCAGCGGCCGCGATCGAGCCGGTGCACGCCGAGCGCTTCTACAAGGCCTTCGATGAGGTGAAGGCCCAATGCTTCTACCTCTCAGCCGAACAGTGCGCCGAGGCGACCGCGTTGTGCGCCGACCACTGGGAACGACGACGCTCCGCCGGCGCAATGATCTGGCTCACTCCCGATACGTTGTCGCCCAACCCTCGCATGGACGACTCGTACTTCCTGGACTGAATGTTCAGCCGAGTGGCGCGCTCGGAACGCATACGCACTCGTGTGACGCATGCGGTGTCGAAGCCGCCGGTGAGGGACCCCGGTAACTCCCACGTGACGACCGTCAGAACGACTCAGGATTCGCGATCGAAGCACCGTCATCGGGTCACGATGCACGTCGAGCGGGCACCTGGCGTCTGCCAGCAAACGCCGGCTCTCGGTCACATGGCGACGGAAAGGTTAATCCTCGCCATCAGTTGCCGGATATTCCGGATGCCCCGCGGTGAAACGCCGGCCGCAATCAAGGAGCCCGGGAGCAGGGCGCTTGCCTTCCGCGCTGGCTCGTCAAGCCGCTCGAGAATCGACTGCGCCTGTCGTTTGCCGAACTGCTCCCCGAATCCGTTGTTGCCGTAGAAGGCGAGGCGCTCGACGCACTCCCTGACGGACTCAGGCAACGGCGGAGTCGTCTCTTCTCGCACGAGATCCCAAGCCTCGAACCACGAAGCCCACCCTAGAAGTGGAAAGGACGCCGTCTCCACGACGGCAAGAGAGGAGCCGCGGGCGAGATTCATCGCCATCTCAAGCTCCTTCTCGTGCGGGACGTATGAGAGGACTGGCCCGACGCCAGTCCCCGCTCTTTGCCGGGCGGCCCTGGGACTGGTACGGACGTGCCGAGCGGCGAAGACGTCGAGGGTCGGGACGCCGAGGTAGTCCATCGTGTTGGTCATCAGCACGCCGATGGCGCCTTCGTGTTGGCACCGATCGTCGACCCAGGCCGCTGCAAGACGTGCGGCGATCTCCCAGTCACGGGTCGGATCGTCGTCAGGGACCCACGCGACGGACAACAAGGAGATGTGGCTCACGACACCAAAGTATCGAACGTCCGTTTGCGACCCCGGGATACCCGACGCTCCGCCGAGGGTGTCCCTGGTCGCCGGCTGGGGGGTTGCCTGGGGTGGTCCAACCAGCTAGGCCGGTGAAAGGCCTCCCCGCCTGCGCACGAGGGCTTGCGCCGGAACGGTCGCACCATGCACGCCGATCGCCAATCGAGCCGAGAGGCGCCGTCTCTCTGCCGATCGCCGGACGGTGCGTGCAAGGCTGTGCGCATGCATCCAGAGATTCACGGCGCGATTATCGGTGGGTTGCTCGGCGGCGTGGTGGTGCTCATCGGCGTGTCGTTCGAGGCGTTCTTGGCGAGGAGACGAGACCGAGCACAACGGCGCCATCATCTTCTCGTAGCTGGTACGGATCTACTTAATCGGGCGCGGCCTCTGATATGCGAGGGAGGACTGCTGGCGGTGTCACCCGGAAGTGAAGTGGGACAAGCTGCCATTTCTGAAGTGCAGAGAGTCTTTGATCTCGCACTCGACATCTACTACTCAACGAGCCGGAGCGATCCACGCGGTCGCGCAATTAGGCGTCAGGCCAACGACCTCGTAGCTCGCTGGCGAGCTGCGAATGACGCCCGGCAGGCCGGGTCACCCTTCCGCCTAGAGGACTTGGAGGACATCGATCTCGCGCTCCTGCGGAAGGCCTGCTGGGGTGACGATGCGAGCGTCGAAGCTGCCGTCCAGTTCTACAGGACTCACGGATTCAAGAAGCAGTATCAACCATAACTCCGGATGCTCAGAGGGACCGCCCCAGAACCGGCCGGGGCCGATCGGAGCGCCGCTGGCGATGGAAACCGACCAGGTCGTCGGAGACGACAGGCCGATGCCGGCGGTATTCGTCGGACGCAACGCGTCGCTACGAGAAGTAGGTATCCAGGTACAGAACGACGCCGATCACCGCCGCGCTGGCGACGAGAACCACGATCACGCCTACCACCCACTGGCGGTCGAGCACCAAGCCACCTCCAAGCTCCGGCAGCACAGCATGACCCGATCGAAAAGAGCCCACTCTGCGGGGCCGCCAAACCGGTGTAGAACCCAAGGGCAATTCGTGATGGAGGACGCGCCGTGGCACCGCGTCGCGGACGCCCACGGCGTCGAATTCGGCGGCTCGCACTGGGTCCGCTACCTGCAGCAGCCCCGTCAGGACTCGCTCGAGTGCGCGGGGGCGGAGGTCGCGTCCATAACAACGACAATGATCAGATCCGGCACCGTCACGTAGCGCCGGCTCTGCGGCCCCCGCTATCGATTGCATTCAGGCCCACCCTTGCGAGACGGCCCTGCAACATCCCACAGCGTTGAGGGTGTGGCTCCCGGGTCGCTGTCACTGCTGCGGCTTTGCCCAGGGCACGAACTCGAGCTGCCCGATCTCACGGCCCTCGACGATGCACCGGCTACCGAACTTCCCGTCATACGCGAGTAGTCGGAGAATGACGAGTTCGGCCCACTGCAGCTCAAGGCGCCAGGTGTCCCTGAGCACATCTGGACCGGGCCACGGATTCCCGACCTTCCTCGGCGGATGGATGAGGCGGTTGCGGACCCAGGCGGTAGCGCCCGCTGCGTCGACGAGGTTGGCGTCCGACGCCTGGAGCGCGGCGAGGTCTCGGAGTGTTCCCGGCACGGTGGCACTGACACCGGCCCAACCCAAGAGCAGGCGGAGTACGGCTGCCGCGGGCAACTCGGGGAAGTCCTTCTGGGTGATCCATTCGAGCTCGACAACAAGGATCGCCCACCCGAGTAGCTCGAGGACAGTCCAGGCCGTCGTCACCGCTACGTCGAGAGGATCCGGCGATTCCCACTGACGAGCGCGGAACTCCACGCATAAGGACTGGCTTCCAGAACCCGTCTTGCCAGCGCGCCCACCAGGCTTCGAACATGGACGGCAGTTCGTCGGCGAGGAAGAGATGGTCGTACCAGCCAAAAGGTGCGAGCCACCGATCCGAGGTAGTGCAGCGCCATTGGGTCCAGACCGGTTCGCCACCTGCGTCGAATGCGACTGGGCAAGCGAAGCCCGGAAGCCGACTCGTAACGAAGGCGAGAAAGTGCCAGAGTGCGTTCGAAACGCCGCTGTATTCGTCTAGCCCGAGCACCGCGCCGTCAATTCGATTGATTCGGATCAGGTGAGTCGGACCGTGCCCGCCGTCGGCGTCGAGACGGATCAGCGCATCGTCGGGGTGCCGGGCGATTGAGATGCGCCACCCACCTGCCTCGAGCGTGGTCTTGCCCCTCCTGTCGAGCCGGTGGAGGTTCACAGCAGTGAGCTCAACTTCGACGACGTTAGAAAAGTCGCCGATTGCTGCCGGTTCGGTGTACCGACACCCGATGGTGATCGTGTCGCCGGCGGCTCGGCCGAACGTTTGGGTCGTCTGAGTCCCGCCAGCGCCGACGTACGGCCAAACCTCGGCGGCTATCGCCGGCGTTGGCGGCCGTGCCGGCAGGTCGAAATCCGGATCACCGTGATCCGTCCCATCAACCGCCCAAGCCCGAGACGGTGCCCGGAACCCGAGGTGGGCGTACGGACTTCGCAGCCATCGCCAAACGACTTGGGACTCGCCTTCGATACAGGAGCCGTTCGCCCAGCGTGCCGTCGTCTCGCCGGCGTAGAGCATCAGCGGACCGCCGTCCGCAGGAAAGGGATACCAGGGGTCGTCGTTGCGGCGAATCGAGGCAGCCGGCGGGTCCTCGGCGTCGGTCGTCACGCACCCCACTGAACCACGTTTCCAAACCAGCGGGTGGGCACTCTGGCAGGCGACTCGGCGTTCCCCTGCCCCCTATCGACAGACCTCGATCAACCTCCCTACCGTCACCTATCGCCGGCTGAGCGACACGGCGAGGCAGCCCGACCCCCCCTTGCCATCGGTGCCGGCGATCTCCGACCTGGAGCCCATAACGACGCCCAGTATCCCGACGACCGACTCCAGTCGACCCAGCGCTCAATGCCGGTTCGGAGCAGCCAAGGTGGCGATGACGAGTCCAGAAATGGCCACGGACGACTGTTTTCGCGTCGGGCTCGGTCAGGAGCGCAGACGTACGACGGCGGGTCCTCATGGTCATCGCCGACGACCTGGCGGGGCCCTTGCGCCCGTTGCGATAGCAGCGCAGTGTTGGGCCATGTACAACGACGGTCACCGGGCCGCGACATCATGCATAATTGGACGTGCCGCCCACTTCTCGGATACAGAAACCGTGGCGACTTTAGCACAAGCAGCACAACGCGCTTGACGGCCAATTCCGGCTCGCGGCCCATCTCAAACTGACGGTCGATATACGCCGCTTTTTCATCTCCCTCGGAGAGTGGAGGCGCGGAAGGCACGTTCGGCGAACCGTCGGCAAAACTCGCGCAGTTTCTGCGGTCCGATCCATCGCGCCGTCGCGTGTCCCGGCTAGCTCGTTCACTTTCACGGAAACGTAGGCAGCCGTCTCGATGGCCGCATCGGTGGTCGCCTGATCCCATTCCTTCGAGACGGTCGTACCGCACCTCCCAGCCATAACTGCGATCATCCGGCGGAAACGCGGACGTCACCACAAACAACTCGGGAAACACACTCGGCGACAGATTGCGTGCCGGGATCACCTCAACAGTGCGATGCGGCAGTTTCCAGTTCAGCGCGATGGAAGATTTGTCGGGCGGCGGCCTAGGCTTCTTGTTGGAGTCCTATCGACACCCTGTTCGCCTTGGGAGTATTCCAGCCGTGCGGGTGGGCACACACCGCCAACGAGGAAGATCGACCCGGCGATACTCCGTATACGTTGCCCCGACTTGACCCAGGCATCAATGAGCGGCTTGCGCAGATCCATTGCAGCCAGAGCCGCGTCGCATGTTCGGTGCGGACAGAACGAACTCATACTCCCCCGTCTCGGGAGCCAGCGCCGAGCCGGTCCCAAGCGCATGGAAAACTCATGCGGCTCGATCTTCTTGTTCGTCAATCGGAGCGGCCTTGCCGAAGTGGAGCCGAGCCTCCGGATCGTTGGCCCATCCAGCACCCGATCCTGATTGCGAAAGTTTGAGTTTGGCGGAAGTATTCGCCCTTGAGTCCCCGCTGATCGTCCCAGCGACCCTGAAAGCGAAAACTCCCCACAAAGGTCGGCCACGGTATTGCGATACTGCCCAGCACCGTGAGGCGAGCCAAGACTCAGATATGCACGCTCGAGATGCGTTCCTGCGCGGCCTTCGAGTAGAAGGCATCGTGGATGTAGATCGCCACCTCTGCGCGAGGATGCTCGGCAGACAGAATGCCGGGATCATTCTCGGGCATGGTCTTCTGAATGATCGGTGCGAGTTGTGCCGCGGTGCGGTCACCGATTAACTTGTTCGGGATAAACTCTTGGTTCCCTCGCCGACCTGCCCATGACAGCGGAGGCACTGCTTGCGATAAATCTGCTCGCCGGTCTTGTCATCACCCACCGCGAACGCCGGCAGAAGGGTCAACGGAAACCCAGCACAGAGGAAGGATCGGGAACAATTCATGATGTGAACGCCCGCACGGGGAGGGAGGAAATCAAACCTGCTTGTGTAAAGTTTACTCTCCCCCCGCCATCCGCTTGTCGCCGCGAATACGAGTCAGAATCACGAGCAGGCATCCTCCTCGGCTGCATTCTCATCGCTGCAAGATAAACAGAAACTTGACAGGTTAGAGGAGATGAGGGAGAAACGGTGAAGTGACCGGAGCTATGCGACCCGGACGTTCCTTGTTCTGATCGGCGTCAGATTATTGTGATCGAGAGCTGGTTACTGTGATCGGCATGGTCGTGTAATCACTTGTTCGGCCGACGGAGACACGGTGTGACGGAAGCTGAGTGGCGAGCAAGCAACGACCCGCAGCCGATGATCGATCACCTGCGGGGGCACGTACCCGATAAACCGGCTGCGATTGTTCGCAGTGGCCTGCTGCCGAAGGCTCCCAAGGCGGTTCCACGAGCGACGTGACTGGGGCGTCGGTGTCGAGGTCGCGGAGTGGTATGCGAACCGGGCGTGCCACCCGCCGGGAACTGGATAGCACGCATGAGCACTTGGCGCAAGACTACGCGGAAGTGATTGAATCCGACAATGGAGAGATTTACGCCTCCAAGCAGGCCGTCCTCGCCGCTCTCCAACTCGGTGCCCCATTTCGACCCGAGCGCGGGTAGCCGAAGCAGCAGCAGTTGCGGCGGGCCGGTTCAGCGAGGACGATGCGGACCGAGCCGCTCGAGCGGTCGGCCCAGGCGAACCTCCTCCCGCACATTGTTGGAAAGAGTGTTCCCAAAATCGTCGGATTGAGGTCTGTGGTTCAAAAAGGATCAGGGCCGAACAAATCGCTCCAGCAGACGGCACCGCAGGTCATCGTGGAATCCGCAGCGGCTCGTGGGGGTCCGCTGCTGAGCGAGGCGTTCGGTGGGGCGAGGGTCAAATGCAGTTCTTGTTTTGCTACAACCCGGAAGACTCAGACCGCGGAGCCTCGCTACGAGCCCGAAGTGGAAGCTGCGCACAACCTCGGCTTCCACTGTCACCCTCATGGGGTTTGAAGACTTCATCGACGGCCGGCTTGGGAGCGGGCCCTCCAATTCCTCCCTCCTGGACAAGGGGCCACCCTGATGTACCGGGGCTGGATGTTCAAGGAGGCGGAGTACCGACAACTCCAGGCGGCATTGCAAGAGTCAGAGCTAACGCGCTCTTTCCAACCCGGGAGGTGTAAATGCCGATTAGGTCGCATTACTTCCCCAACTGCTACCGGAAGATCGCGGGACCTGACACCACCGGCCGTATGGACGGAGGGGACCAACCTGGCAACCGCGTGGCGAGTCGCCCGGACTCTGGGGAGCGCCCTTGCGTACGGTAGTCAAGGACTACGTGAAGTCCGCCAAGCAGCGGTGGGACAGCGCCTGTTTCATTCCGCGAGGGAGCCGACCGTGACACCTTTGAGGAGGTCTCTTAGAAACCTGATCGCCTACCAGGGCAAGCACCTTCAAGCGCAGGCTGGTCTTCAAGCAGTTCATGGGACCGCTCAAGCGCATTGGCGAGAGTCCCTACGGCTACCCGCTCTGCGAGGAATACCGGCTGTTCTTCTTCAAGCGGACGGCTCTTGGCGGCGGCCCCCCTACGACCGGGAAGGAGGCGGTGAAAGCGACTTCGCCCGGTATGAAGAAGTCGCTGCCAGGTTCCTGAGTCAGTTCATTACGATTGACGTGGCGAAGGCGGAGTCCGGAGAATGGGTAATTCTCGAAGTCGGAGACGGAGGCGTATCGATGTTGCCGCCACGATTGACGCCAGCGAACTTTTATTCGGCTTTGAAGGCTCAGCCTGAAGAATAGCCGCCGAATCCGGCGTTGCCCCTGACCGCCCCGCAGGTCGACTTGCGAGTTCGCCGAGGAGGAGGCTGCTTGAAGATTCGGCGTCTTACTGACAGCGAGTCCTCCGCGACCGTCGGGGAACCCAGGACGGTTGGGCAGTCGGTGGTTCTGTTCTCGATGTTCGCGGGAGAAAAAAGGTGGCAGGGTTCCTGCCTTGTCCAAGCTACAGTTGTGGATCAGCCATGGGAGCCTTTGACCAGGCGGCACGCTACGCAGCCGAGATGGACGCCGACGCCCATACGTTCGCCGGGTGTTGAAACCCACAAGAGTACAACTACGCTTCCGCGACTGGCTCGACACCCGAACTCTGCCGTTGCCCGGCGGTCCCGGACCGAACCGCCGATTTGATCGCGGTGCTGGATGATCCGCGTTTTCCGGGTCAGCTCGTGTTGGGTGGTGTCCTACTCCCGTTGAATGGGGATGTTGCAGTTTCTACAACGAGGATCGTGAACGGACAAGCCCCTGGAGCCTCCACGGAGATCGTGCCATGGACGACCTCCCGTGTTCTGCTGCCACAACCCCGACTGCCCCGACTTCGGCCAACGCGACGCCGGCAACCTCACCGTCTGCGGCCGCTACGGCCCCGCCAGCGCCGCCTGCTCTACTGCCGCACCTGCAAGGCCC
Source organism: uncultured Acidimicrobiia bacterium (assembly GCA_963825765.1). GTDB lineage: Bacteria > Actinomycetota > Acidimicrobiia > Acidimicrobiales > AC-14 > CAWGUU01. Next base: position 403 of record CAWGUU010000002.1, on the reverse strand, counting down.
GCTTCTCCGAACGCAAGGGCACGCCGCTTTCGCACCCGTGCCGCGACAAATGCCGTCGCCTTCCTGGATCACCTCGCCGACGGCTGCGGCATCCGCCAGACCGCACGGCTGGTCGGCGTCACAAGGACACCGTCATCCGCTACGCCGTGGGGCCGGCGAGCACGCCCAGGACAACTCCACGACGAACTCGTGGCTTTTTCCCCCCCAGACCCGTGAGGTCCAGTTCGACGAGAAGTGGTCCTTCGTCGCCAAGAAGGAGAAGCACTGCGACCCCGACGACCCCGCCGACGACGCATGCGGCGATTGCTGGGACCACGTCGCCTACGACGCCGAGCACCGCCTGGTCGTCAGCCTGTTGGTGGGTCGCCCGCGCCGCCGAGTTGTACCGACCTGTTGGTGGAGG
>CAWGUU010000001.1:0-70605 GCA_963825765.1 uncultured Acidimicrobiia bacterium | reverse complement strand
GGCGTGTCCGCGCAGGCAAGGCGGGGAACGAGAGACCGAGCGGTATGGGACACACTGCGGTGATCAGTCACCCTCGCCCATGACGCCGCCGTCGAGATCCGGCACTTCCGCTCACCTGCCAGCAGGTCTACGGATGATGCTGAGTTCGCCGCTCGGGCTACTGGCGGCGCTGGCGAGCGAGTCGTCGCCGGTACCAGAAACCCACACGGATGCCGCCCACCGCGCCACCGGCGAGGGAGGGCAGGGGGTTGAAGTTGCCGACGAACGACGTCGCCGTACAAGGGGATCACGGCGGTCTCGACGCAATCTCCGCTGAGGCAGGTACCCCAAAGAACGAGTGCGGCTGGTAGACCGGTGCGGTGAGAATTGGCTCGAACTTGCTCACGACGCAGAATGTCGCGGATGCGCTGGACGCTGAGCTCAAGGCTCCGCCGAAGATGCTGCCGCAGGACACCACGTACCCCGCTCTTCTGGCCAACGTCACCGACGCGGCAGAATGGGTCCATGGCCGGCTGGTCGGAGGAGAGTTCGTTCCGACTCCGGAGGAAACTGTCGGCGCGAACAAGCCTGGGCATGGCATCCGGCCGGTCGCGGTCTGGGATATTCCAAGCCGGCTCGCCTACCGAGCGCTGGCCCGCCGAGTCGAGCCTCAGCTCCCTCCGCTGATCCGGAGCCGAGTTGCCTATGACCTGTTCCAGCGTAAGCCGCTGGGTCGTAGCGGCCGCTATATCGTCGCCACCGACATAGCGGCCTGCTATCAGAATCTGGACCATGGTTTGGTCCTAAGTGAGGTCGCGATGCAGACGGGCGACCATGAAGCTGTTACCGCTCTCCGCCCCCTATTGCGGGAGACGACAGGGCGCACCTACGGCCTGCCGCAGCAGTCGTACGCAAGTGACGTCCTAGCGGAGGTCTTCCTTGCAAGGCTGGAGCGTTCGCTGATTCGCCGGAAATTGTTCGTCGATCGATACAACGATGACTTCCGATTTACTTGCGACTCCTGGGGCGACGTTGTCCGATCGCTGGAGGTCCTCGAGGAGGAGGCGCGAGCGGTAGGCCTCACCGTAAACGATATGAAGACGCTCACTTGGGGCCGGAAGAAGTACGAAGAGCATCTGGATGCAGCGAAGGCAATGCGCCAACAAATCGCTGACGAGGCACAGCTTGACCTCACCAGCTTCAATACGGACGCCTACGACGGCACCGTCGTGATGGAGCCGCCCGCTGTCGAAGATGTCGAGATTCTCTCAGCGGTACGCGTCCTGCATCGATGGGTGAAGGTGGCTGGGCGAGGCCGAGTGGCGCAGCGACGACGGCCCGAGCACCGCGCCGTAGTCGAACTAGTTCCTCTTGCACTTGCGACCCTCGGCCGCCAGCCGGGGACTGTGGCTGATGTCCTCGACCATTGCGCCCGACTGCTCCGTTATGAGCGCACTATGACTCCAGCAGTGGCGACGTACCTGCTCAACCGGAACGACGACGCCGCCGTCATTGCCACTATCGACAAGTTGCTTGCTAGCAGGTCCTATCTAAACGGCTGGCAGACCTGGTGGCTCCAGCAGCCCGTCGCCCGGCTGCCGGGCTTCGCGACCGGAACGGGTGCCCAACGGCGGCTGCGGTGGGCACGAGCAGCCCTCACCTCAGCAGAGCACACGCCGGTCCTGCGGGCAGAGGCGGCAAGAACCTTGGCGCGGCACAAGCAGATAGCGCTCAATGATCTCCTCGGTATCTATGACCGGAGCAGCGATATCGTCCGCCCAGTTTTGGCCGGAGCGGTCGCACTCCTAAAACCCGGCTCTGATGTGAAGCACGCGATTGTTGGAGACTCGAAGCTCAACGAGTGGAGTTTTAACTGGGCCGTGCAATTCGCGTGAGAGTCCCGACATCGCAGGCCGAATGGGCGCTCCGCCGACTTACCTCTCGCACCACCGAGTACCTAGACACCGCTGGTTCGACTGCCGTGAGCCGCCACCATTCTGACAGGCTGGCCATTCGCGATGTCAACGCGCTGGTTGACCAAGTCGCGGTCGCCGAATCGTTCTGCGTCGCCCGGCTCGCCACCGTGGGTGTCACTGCAGACGTCAACACTTGGGATAAGCGAGCAAAGGCGTGGCTCAAAGCGGCTGTGGACTTGGCCAACAGCTACCCAGGGTGGCCCGCGTTCATGGGATTCGTCGAGGCCCGCAACGCGATCCAGCACGGAAGCGGCAGACTAACCGACCGACAACTCGGCAAGTACAGGACGCAGACTCTCGCGTTCATCGGGGCGGCTGCAATCCGGCTGAATGGCGACGAGCTCATCGTCGGGACAGATGATGTCGCTCGCTGTGACCGCGTCTGCAATGAGTTCGTCCGTTGGCTCGATGCTGCGGCGCCGATGCCTCTTGACCTGTTCACCTCAGGTTAGGAGTGTCCTCGCGGACTCAACGTCGAGCCGGTCGATACGAATGGGATCGTCGTAAACTCCCCGGCGGGCGAGCCATCCTGACCCGAGTCAACTCTACGCCGCAGCGATAGAAGCCGCAATATCCTCGGGCGTAGGCTTTGGACATATGGCAATGGTGCCGGCAGCGGGTCGGGCTAGGCATTCCATGTCGCCCGGAATCCTTGACCTTGGCTACACTCGTCCAAGAGATCGCAGAATGAGCAGCGCCAGCCCGGTAGTACGTCGGCCTCGCGCTGGCCAGTTCCGAGTTCCACCATCCGCGTAACTCCCTCAGCAACTCTGCGAGCAGCAGCTTCAAGCTTGTCGTCATCGATCTCGTCACCGACGATCTGCTGAGTTTCGGCGTACCAAGTAAGAACACGTGCCGGCCCGACGCCAGTCTTGAGCGTTTCAAGGAGAGCGGCAAACCAGCGATTGTGTCTCTCCTCTCGCTCGAAGGCGACTCCTGGGCGTACGTCGAGTAACACAACGGACGACACAATCCCGTTCGCGTCGGCACGAGGGCGTCCGAATCGGAACCCGACTCGGTAGTTCAGTACGAGTCGTCCGCCATACAGCTTCACTCTCAAGACTGCTGAGGATTGGATCGGCTGTGGGCGCGCGTCGCTGGGCCAGCTCTCTCCGAAGGCAAAGACAATGTCCAAGATCGCAGCTGCCATGTCTGCCCGCGCCCCAGTCGACAGTCCCGAAATGAATGCCCCTAGGCGATCCTGCTCCTTGGACAGATCATCCAGCAGCTCGTGCACCGCCTCGATGGGATCTCGCTCGCTCTCCGGCGACTCGCGCGGATCGCGAAACGCCCACCGCCTGAGCATCGCTCCGGCGGCTTGCGTGCGCGCCTTTTGGACTGTGTAGGCGAACGGAACGCCACGTTCCGCCAGGTAGTAGCGCTCGCAGGCCAATACGTCGCTCAGCGGAACCCGGTCGACCCAGAGCGGCTGTGAGCTGTCCAGACTGCGGATCACCTCTCGTACATCCTCGCCTAGGAGCTCCTCGATGAGTTCTCTCAGTCGCTTCTGCAGCGCAGGGTCGCGTGGCCGGGGGGGCGCTTCCAGGTTGAGAGCGGCGCGCATCCCACGCTGAAGCGGTGAGTCATCCTCACGGCCGGCGCTCATCACGGTCTGACGTTATCGTCCACTAGTGGCCGAGTCTCCAGAACACAGGTTTCTCTCGCAAGAAGCCGTTGGCTTCTTCGAGCGCGCCAGCGGTACACGACTTTTTTCCCTACTTGAGAGCGAGCGTAAGACCTTCGACTTCACCTGCACCTTGATGCGGGACTGGACGCGGCCAATCGTCGGACAGGTGATGTGGCGACATGTTGAGGGCATCGACAAGGACCTCAGGACGATGCTCACCGACACCGAGGCCGAGGTATGTCTATACATCGCGGCGGACACGACGAAAGCCCGGTCGCTGTGGTCCGACTGCGTACGAGACTTCTACCAGGTAGTTTCGCCCTCCACCCTGCGCCGGCTTCGCACAATCTGGGTCCCCGCAGATGTCAATCTCGATAGAGAGGGCGACAGGGCGCTAATCCGAGAACTGATTGCGAACGAACTGGCCACAGACGTCCTATTGAACATCGTCCTAGGCAACCTCACGGCCACATCGGTCGAACAGTTTGCTCATTCGACCGGCAGTATCGGACTCGACCTTGCGGTGCTCTTCGTGATCGCCACGGAGGGATTTCGCAACATCCCGCAACTGGCCGTCCGTCTCGGACGTTCCGCAACGTCGCTCCGTGAACGGTTGACTCGGCTCGTCGGCTGTGGATATCTAACGTTAGCATCCCCCCGTGCATCGTTCTATTACGCCTCGTTGAGGGGTCGCGTGTTTCTGGAGCTTTGCGGCGAACTCCACCGGCAGCAATTATCGCACCCGGAGATGCAGCGCATTCTACGCCTGTTGGGGATGACCACAGATCTTGATGCCACGCCGACCGATGTAGGGAAAGGGATACTCCGGCGAATCGATGACGCTGTGGGGGCCTACCACATCGAGCTAACGAATACTTCGTACCACCAATACTGGGAGTCCGAAGCGTGGCCGCCGATGGTACCGAGGCCCTCGGGCTTTCACGACAGCTAGCCCGGGATGCCCTAGTCTCCCAGTCAATTTTGAGCTGGGCTGGGATACGATCCAGCGTCCTTCCCCCGGGCTGCGGACCCAATCCAGATCGGCCTCCGTATTTGTCGGATCGAAGATTGGGTGCGGGCTGTCCACCTATCCCACACCGCGCCGATTCCCGAACCAGGTCTTGGAGGGAACGCGATCCCGGGTGTCAACCGGCTCTGGCCGGGGTAACCGATACGTACCGTTCCTGAGCGGGTGTCTGGCAGGGGCGGCATCGGCTCCACGGTGGACGGTATCGCTCCGGAACGACCGTCAGGGGTGTCCCCGAACACGGCCCGTCTCTTGCGGCGGCGACCGTCCCTGATCGCCGGCTGAGCGACACGGCGAGGCAGCCCGACCCCCCCTTGCCATCGGTGCCGGCGATCTCCGACCTGGAGCCCATAACGACGCCCAGTATCCCGACGACCGACTCCAGTCGACCCAGCGCTCAATGCCGGTTCGGAGCAGCCAAGGTGGCGATGACGAGCCCAGAAATGGCCGAGGGACGACTGTTCGCGTCGGGCTCGGTCAGGAGCGCAGACCTACGACGGGGGTCCTCATGGTCATCGCCGACGACCTGGCGGGGCCCTTGCGCCCGTTGCGATGGCAGCGCAGTGTTGGGCCATGTACAACGACGGTCACCGCAAGCTTCAGGACCGATTCGACAGTCGTCGTATCGCCGACCGGCTGGAACAGGTCACGGTGCATGCCGTCCTGTCCGACGGGGACGTCGCCTTCATCGAAGCGAGCTCCATGTTCTTCCTGGCGACGGCAGACGGTGAGGGGTGGCCCGACGTGTCCTACAAGGGCGGCCGGCCCGGCTTCGTCCGCTGCCTCGACCGCCGCACGATCGCCTTCCCGTCCTACGACGGCAACGGCATGTTCCGATCGCTCGGCAATATCGTGGTCAACGACCGCGTCGCCCTGCTGTTCGTGAACTTCCAGCAGCCGGACCGGCTGCGGGTCCATGGGAGGGCGTCGGTGGCCGACGCCGACCCCCTGCTGTCGACGTGGGAGGGCGCTCAGGCCGTGGTCCGCATCACGGTCGTACGTGCGTTTCCCAATTGCCCGAGGTACATCCACCGCATGGAGCTCGACCAACTGTCCGTGTTCGCTCCTGCCCCCGGCCATCAGCCACCGGAGCCCGAGTGGAAGGCCATGGAGGAGTTCCGCGACTACCTGCCTGGAACCCACCCCGCCGAGGAGTAGAGTCGAGCCTGCACTCGCAGGAAGCCACGTGCTCCAAAACGCTGGCCCGACTCTCGCGTCGAGGGTGGCCGACCTGCGCCTCCAAACGCAGCATCGGCGAGGACTTCAGAGCACCTCGATGACGCATCGAGCGCCCGGCGCGTTCGCCAGCCGCCGGTCGGCGGTGAGGAGCGGACCGTCAACCGCTTCGGCGAGGGCGATGTAGCAGCCGTCGTAGGAGGTGACGTTCTCCCGGAGTTCCCATACGCGGGGCAGGAGGGGAGCAGTTGGAAACACGGAGATTGGGAGGTCGACCAAGTCCTCGAACGCGGCATCGGCCTGCTCACGGGTGATTGAGCCGCCGTTCGCGTGTCGCCGCACGACGGACATGACCTCGATCCGAAGGAGGTCCGGGCCGGCGATGGTCTCGCCCCGAAGCCGGTCACGGAACCGTTGCCCGTCCTCGCCGGCGTCGACGATCGCCGAGGCAAGGACCGAGGCGTCAACGACGAGCACGTTCGGTGTCTACCGCTTCAATGGCCTCGGAAGGCGCGAGCCGCCCCTTGGGCCGGCGCTCGATGCGGTCGAGCATCTCATCGAGGGTGGGCGCGGCCGCGATGGCCGCGAGTTGGCCCGCGAGGAACTGCTGGAGGGACTGCCCGGCACGTTCGGCTCGACGAACGAGCGCCGCGTGGACTTCCTCCGGCACGTCGCGTACCTGGACATTCGGCATGCATGCATATTACATGCAGCGATCGGTGCGCGCATCGAAGTTGCTACTACCGGTGTACACGACTCGTACACGGGGTCGTAGCCTGCCAGTATGAGCGTTCCGATCACCGCCCGCCTGGACGAGCAGGCCGTGGAACCTTGGACCGCGCCGTCGCCTCGGGTCTGGCGGCGACCCGAGCCGGGCTCGTCGCTACGGCGGTTGGCGAATGGATTCGCCGCCCACGGCGAAGAGGCGATCGCCGAGTCCTATCGACGCCGGTACGAGCACACGGATGTAGCCGAGGCGAACCTCGTCGCCAAGGTGGGCGCCTTCTCGGCGGCAGCGTGCCTCGACAGCGACGACCGCTGATACATCGCGGCGACATCTGGGACGCCGATATCCCGGGGGTGGGTGTCCATCCGGTGATCGTCATCGCCCGGGATACAGCGATCCCCGTCCTCGGCTCCGTCGTCTGCGTGCTGGTGACCAGCACCTTCCGCGGGCACGTCGCCGAGATCGAGATCGGACATGACGAAGGCCTCGACCACGACAGCGCCGCCAACTGCGACAACGTCTTCACGCTGCCAATTACCGTGCTCAGCCGCCGGCGCGGCCAACTCGGACCGGAGAAGCTGCATGAGCTCGAGGTGGCGATCAGGATTGCCATCGGCCTCGCATGACCCGTCCAACAGGTGCACAACCCCCAGCTCGGTGATCTACCCGCGTGTCAGCTCCGGCCGCCCATCCAGGAACCCACCACGGCATCCACCTCGGCCCTGACTCGGTCGCGCGCCTCCGGCCGTGGTATCCCCGACATCAGGAGCCGGTCGTAGGGAGTGTCGACGTGGCGGACCGAGGCAACGACCGCCAGGCGGATGGCCTCGGGGTCGAGGGCCTGACCGGCTGCACTGCGTCCCACCCGTCCGCTGTGGCGCGCCCCCGCGTGGTGGGCGATGGTGGCGGCGCGCTCCGGTGGACATCCCGGGAACGACCGGGTCACCTCCTGAGCGAAGGCGGCCTGAAACTCGACGTCCGCCTCTGCCCGCGTCTGCTCGGCCCGGCCCTGGCGGCGCCGGCGGGCGTCCTCGTCGGCCAGGCACTCTCGCTCGGCCTGCACCAAGGCCGCCTCTTCCACGAGGAGGCCCTGGCGCTCGTAGCGCCGTCGGGTGCGGCTGAAGCGCACCACGACAGCGAGGAGCCCGCTCGCCTTCTTGGCCCGACGGGTCAGGGCCGCGTCCCCGGCGGGCAGGAACACCAGGTGGTCGAGGTCGGCGCAGCCCAGGCACAACGGGCCGTCGCCCTCCATGATCAGCAGGCTTCCCGTCCCCTCGCACTCGGTGCACGTCCAGTCCCGGAGGGCCGAGATCACGAGCAGGTCGGGAGGCTTGCTCTGGCGCTCGACCAGCCTCGCGCTCTGGGCCTCGGACAGCTCGGGGGAGATCCAATGGGTCCGGTACGCCGCCTCGATGCTTGGGTCGCCACTGGTGCTGAAGCGCAGGGGCCGCCGGTCGCGGGTTCGGGCCAAGTAGTCGGCCTCGATCGGCCGCAGGCCCAGCTCGTCGGCCGATCGGCGAAAGGCGGCCATCGCCGCCGAGAGCTTGTGCGGGCCCACCTGGGCCAGGCCTTCCAGGTCGTCGGCCCGCCCCTGGCGCCAGCGCTCGACTGCCGGGCGCGTCAGCCAGCCGATGCCGACGAGCACGTCGATGGCGGTGACGACCTTCTGGTCGGCCAGCGCCGCAACGACGGCGTGCCCCACGCGGTCCTCCAGGCTCGGGCGATTCTCAGTCACCGGGGCCGGGGGGAACCGGGGGACGGTGGAGCGCGACGACCTCTGCGTCGCTGCGGGCATCGACGACCCGGTCCTGCATGACGAGGCGGAAGCCCCAGCCCTCGTAGGACTCGAGCGCCAACCCCAGCTCCTCCCAGCTGAGTGTCCGCCCATCGACGACGACGTCGTAGGGCTTGCCGCTGTCACCGTCGTCGCTCCATGTCAGCCGTCCCGCCACCTCGTCGTCGGTCAGGGCCCATCCCTGCCGGTTCTGAGCGGGTTCTAGGTAGCACCGCCCCACCTCGTCCTCGGCTATCGCCCGCACAGCCTCCACGAGACCGGCGACGTCGGTGTCGTGATCGCCGAGGACGGCGAAGTGGTAGCCCTCGCCCGCGGCGACGCCGGTCTCCTCCAGCTGCACCTCGACGCCGGGCGGAGCGCGCCAGATCCGATAGCGAAGACGATGGCGCCTCCCGTCGGGCCCGGTAAGGACCAGGGCCGGCGGAGGATCCGGAAGGCGAGGCAGGCCCATGTGCGCGGCGATGCGCCGGTCGAAGCAGCGGTCGCAGACCTGGACGCCGTTCATCGACACCCTTGCGTCGCCATCCCCGCAGTCGTGGCAGGCCACGTCGAACAGACTAGGAGCCGCCGTCGCTGGCGCAAGGAGACGTCGTGGCAGACGGCCGCGTGCACGTCTGCGGGGGAGCGATCCCGCTAGCGACAGCCCAGCGCCTCTCGCAGGGCGGCGAGGTTGTCCCGCATGAGGGTGAAGTAGTCGGTGCCGGCCTCGCCCTCGGACTCCAGGCCCTCGATGGTGTGCAGGACGGCGGTCTTCACGCCCGCCTCCCGGGCCAGGGTCTCGGCCACCTTGGGCGACACCAGCTCCTCGGTGAAGATCGTGGTGACGCCCCGCTGGCGCACAAGGTCAGTGAGCTCGGCCAGGCGGCGGGGGTCAGGCTCGGCGTCGGGCGAGAGGCCGGCGATGGCCACCTGCTCGAGGCCGTAGCGGCGGGCCAGATAGCCGAACGCCTCGTGGGCGGTGACGATCACCCGCCGGTCGCAGTCGGCCAGCCCGGCGCGGTAGTCGGCGTCGAGCTGCTCGAGCCGCATGCGGTACTCGGCGGCGCGGGCCCGGTACCCGTCGGCACCCGCGGGGTCGACTTGGAGCAGCGCAGCCTCGACGGTCCCCACGACCTGCTCGAACAGCACGGGGTCGAGCCAGACGTGGGGGTCGCCCCGTTCGACCGGCAGTCCCTCGGAGACGTCGACCGTCAGCCGGGCCCGGCGGGCCGCCTCTTCGAGCGCGGGCTGGAAGCCGCCGCCCAGGTAGACGAGCAGGTCGGCGCCGGCGATCCTGTCGATCTGGCGGGGGCTGAGCTCGATGTCGTGGGGCTCCACGCCGACGGGCGTGAGGTTGGAGACGCCGACACGCTCGCCGCCCACCGCCCTCGTGACCTCGACCAGGGGGTAGAAGCCGGCAACCGCCTGCACCGGCCGGTCGCCGCCGCCTCCCCCGCTGTCTGATGCCCCCGAGCAGCCAACCGCGAGAAGAGTTAGGACGATGACGGTGGCGGCCATGACACGGCGCATGGCCCGCACCGTACACCAAGAATGAGAATGATTCCCATTCTCAGCGCCAGGCGGTCGGGAACCGCGATGGTTTAGGCGCCGGCCTCCCGGGCTGCGATCACCCGCTCGCGCGTCGGGATCCGCCAGCCCACGTACCAGACGCCGATCACGCCGGCGGCCGCCACGACGACCCTGGCGGGCCACCAGCTGATGGCGAACCCGGCGCTCAGCCCCACGGCGACGACCATCATCGAGATGGCGATGATCTTGGCCCGCCGAGGCATCCCCAGCCCTTCCCGGCTGTCCTTGACCATTTGGCCCACCACGGGCAGCGACAGCACCCATCGCTCGAAACGGGGGCTGGACTTGGCGAAGGCCCACGCCGCCAGCACGAAGAAGCCGGTGGTCGGCAGGCCCGGCACGATCACGCCCAGGCTGCCCAGCCCGACGGCCACGAAGCCCACGGCCATCCACACCCACCGGGCGACCGCCCGCCGGGCCCGGCCCGCCTGCTTCGGGCCAGGAGCGGAATGCTTCGGGCCGGCTTCGGGTTGTGTCCGGGCAGCGCCAGTCTCGGGGGTGTCGCCGGTCTCGGTCACCCCACCAGGGCGGCCACGTCGCTCACCATGAGGATGGTGACGAGGACGATCACGCTGGTGCTGATGAACGTGTAGCCCCACCGGTACTTGTGGTCGAGCAGCCAGAACCGTCGGATGCTGATCACGTTGAAGACCACCGCCAGCGCGCTCAGCGGGATCCCGATCCACGGCCCCACGCCGGACGCGAAGCCGACCAGCGGGGCCACGAACGGCAGGACCACGTAGGTGAGCAGGCACCGCACCGCCGACACCAGGATCGACGTGCTGAATGCCCGGTTGGCGCTCGGCGGCCGCTTCTTGGGGACGTCGGGGATGCGAAGCAGCCGGCGCATGGCGACATCGGCCGCGGAGCGCGGCCTGGCCTGGGTGGTGGGGGGGATGTCGGTGGTCGACACGCCGACCATCGTCGCACCGATCGCCGCCGATCGACGAAACGGGCCGGGCCATCCGTCAGACGTGGAACACCGTCGAACGACACCGATGACTGTGCAAGAACGTGCAATATCGAGGGTTTCTTGCACACTCGACCCGAAAACGCCCGGCCCGGCCCGGCTCGGCTCAGGCGGGCGGCGGCGGTCAGGCGGGTGGCGGCGGCGGCGCCTTCGACTCGGCCTCGAGGCGCCTCAGCTCGGCCTCGACGTCGTGCCAGAGGAGCACGTCGGGCTGGTGGGCGGAGCCGGCGCCCGACTTCTCCTCCTCCGCGTACCAGCGGAAGAAGACCACCGCGATGACGATCCACAGGTAGAACCCGGCACCGACCTTCATCAGCAGCCCGGCGGTGAGCTGGTCGGTGAGCGCCGAGATGCCCCAGAGTCGGGGGAAGGTCTCGTAGATCGGGTACAGCGGCTTCGATCCGAAGGTGAGGAACGAGGCGGGGATGGTGGGGACGATCGTCTGCAGGAACAGGTAGAGCATCTGCAGGGGCGGGGCCAGCCGGGGTACCTCGGGCAGCGGGCTGGCGATCGGCAGCCACATCAGCACCGCGGAGCCGAGCAGCACGGCGTGGGCCACGAAGTGCAGCGGATGGTGGAGCAGGGTGGCCTCGACCACCACCGGCCAGTGGCTCAGGACCAGGATCAGGTTGAACTGGATGAGCGCCGGCACCGGCCGGGCCAACCACCGCACGATCTTGAGCAGCCCGGGGGGCGACAGCAGGCGCCGGGCCAGCCACGCGGGCGTCCCCACGAGGAGCAGCAGGGCCACGCCGAGGGTGAGCACCAGGTGCTGGACCATGTGGAAGCTGTAGAGGTAGCCCTCGGCCACGTCGTGGACCGGCCAGTCCGAGATCGCCCACATGAGCACCATCGCCGAGGCGAAGGCCACGACCTGGCCCCTCGTGGCCACGGCCGGGCCGTTCGGACCGCGACGGCCACGCTCACGGTGCAGAGCCAACCAGTACCCGCCGGACAGGAGCCCGACGAGGAGCCAGACGTCGAGGTGGAAGTGCCACCCCGGGAAGGGGACCGCTGCCGCCAGGGTCAGCGCGTCCACACTTGGAAGGTCGTGAGCACGATGCCGAAGCAGAAGCCGGCCAGGGCGAGCCCGGTGAAGAACAGTCGCCGGAACAATTTGCTGTCGAAGCGAAGGTGCATGAACCACAGCACGACCAGCGCGAACTTGACGACCGACATCGTGATCAGGATGAAGGGCAGGGCACCCTTCAGCATCTCGACGTAGTAGACGGCCACCTCGGCCAGGGTGATCAGGCAGAGGATGATCGCGATCTTGATGTACTCCCACTCGGTGGGGTGGGCGTGCTTGGTGCCACCTTCCTCCGGTGTCGTCTCGACGACCGGACCGCCGGGGGTGTGCTCTGCCTTCTCCTTGGCCTCCCTGAGCGTTTCGCTCACGGGATCAGGTACACGAGGGTGAAGATCACGATCCACACTACGTCGACGAAGTGCCAGTAGAGGCCGACGAGCTCCACCGCCTCTGCCCGCTCGGCGGGGATCCTGCCTTTGATCGACAAGACGCACAGCGAAAGCAGCATCAGCACGCCGATGGTGACGTGGGCCCCGTGGAATCCGGTGAGCACGTAGAACGTGCTGCCGAACAGGTTGGTCCGCAGGTTGAGGCCCTCCCTGACGAACACGGTGAACTCGTAGGCCTGGCCGCCTACGAACGTGGCCCCGAGCAGGGCAGTCGTGAGCGTCCACAGCCGCAGGCGGCGGTGGTCGCCCCGCTGGATGGCGGCAAGGGCCAGGACCATGGTGAGGCTGCTCATCAGCAGGACGAACGAGCTGACCGACGTGTAAGGGATGTCGAACACGTCGACGGGGGTGATCGAGCCCTGCTCGCTCTGGCCCTTGTACAGCAGGTACGTGGAGATCAGGGCACCGAAGAGCAGGCACTCGGAGCCGAGGAAGGCCCACATCGCCAGCTTCTCGTGGCTCAGGCCGGTGGAGGTGGGCGGGTGGCCCTCATGGACCATCTCGCCGTGGCTCCCGGCGGAGGCGGGCGTGCTGGGCTCGGCCTGGCCCCCCGGATCCTGGCCGCCCGACTCCTGATCGGTGTGGGTGCCGGTGGTGGTCACGTACGGTCCGCCGTCTCGAGCTCGGGGGTCGCGTCGTCCGGTGAGACTGCCTCGTCCGGCGCGTCGTGGTCGTCGGGGCTGTGGTCGTCGCCGTGCCCATTCGTGTCCTCCGGCGCGGTGGCCGGCTCCAGGGCCCAGGCAAAGAGGCAGCCGAGGATCCACACGCCGCCCAGGGCCGCCACCACGTAGGCCTTGTAGATCATCCCGTAGGAGATGATCGGCAGGGCCAGAGAGGTCACCGCCGGCCAGTACGACGGCGACGGCATGTGGATGTGGGGCGGTTCCTCGGCGTGGGGCGCGTCGGGGGCGCTGTCCTCGGACGGAACACCGTCGGCGTCTTCGTCGTGCTCGGCCGGCTCCTTGGCCACGACAGCTGGCAAGCCGGGGACCTCCCGGCGGACGGCTCGGCCCTCGTCGTCCTCGGTGTACTTGCGGTGCCAGAAGTCGTCGCGGGCCGTGACCAGCGGGATCTCGGCGAAGTTGTACTCGGGGGGAGGCGAGGGGATCGACCACTCCAGGCTGCGGGCGTCCCAGGGGTCGTCACCGGCATGAGGGTTCTTGCGGCTGTGCCACACGTTGTAGAGGAAGACGAGGAACGAAATGGCGATGAGGAACGAGCCGATGGTGGCCGCGAAGTTCCAGAAGTCCCAGCCCTTGCCCTCGGGGTAGGTGTAGATCCGCCGTGGCATCCCTTGCAGCCCGAGAATGTGGAACGGCCCGAAGGTGAGGTTGAAGCCGATCATCATGAGCCAGAAGTGGACCTTGCCGATCGTGTCGCTCAGCATCCGGCCGGTGATCTTGGGCCACCAGTAGTAGGCGCCGCCGAAGAGCCCGAACATGCTGCCGCCGAACAGCACGTAGTGGAAGTGGGCGACGATGTAGTAGGTGTCGGTCTGCTGGGTGTCGGAGGGCACGACCGCGTGGGTGACGCCGGACAGGCCGCCGATGGTGAACATGGCCACGAACCCGATGGCGAACAGCATCGGAGTGGTCAGCTTGATCTTGCCCCCCCACATGGTGCTGATCCAGTTGAAGATCTTCACTCCGGTGGGCACCGCGATGAACATGGTGGAGGCGGCGAACGCCGACAGCGCCACCGGGCCCAGGCCCGTGGCGAACATGTGGTGGACCCAGACGCCCCAGCCCATGAGGCCGATGGCGATGCCGGAGAAGACCATCACGGCGTAGCCGAACAGCGGCTTGCGGGAGAAGACCGGGAGGATCTCCGACACGATCCCCATGGCCGGGAGGATCAGGATGTAGACCTCCGGATGGCCGAACAGCCAGAACAGGTGCTGCCAGAGCAGCGGATCGCCTCCCGACGACGGCACGAAGAAGTTGGTGGAGAACATCCTGTCGAAGCTGAGCAGGAACAGGGCCACGGTGATGATCGGGATGGCGAAGAGCAGGAGGAACTGGGCCACCAGCGACATCCACACGAAGACCGGCATCCGCATCAGGCTCATGCCCGGCGCCCGCATGTTGATGACGGTGACGATCAGGTTCACCGCACCGCTGAGGGACGCGATGCCGAGGATCTGGAGCCCGAAGACCCAGAAGTCGATGTTGTGGCCGGGGAGGACCTCGGTGAGGGGCGTGTAGCCGAACCAGCCGCCGTTGGGCATGCCCCCCAGGAAGAAGCTGGAGTACATGAACAAGCCACCGACCAGGAAGACCCAGAAGCCGAAGGCGTTGAGCCGGGGGAAAGCGACGTCGCGGGCGCCGATCATCAACGGCAGCAGGTAGTTGGCGAAGCCTGCCGACAACGGCATGATCACCAGGAAGATCATGGTGGTGCCGTGCATGGTGAAGACCTGGTTGTAGGCCTCGGCGCTCAGGAAGGTGCTCTCCGGCGTTCCGAGCTGGATGCGCAGCAGCATGGCCTCGAAACCGCCGAGGACGAAGAACATCCCGGCGGTGACCATGTACATGATCCCGATCTTCTTGTGGTCGATGGTGGTGATCCACCCCCACATGCCCTTCTGGTAGCCGGTGGGTCGGCGGAAGAGCTTGACCGGCGCCGCCCGCAGGGGCGCGGCCGGGGCGGCGGTGGGTGAGGGGCGGGTGACGGTAGCCATCAGCACCTCCCCGAAAGATGGCAAAATCCGCCCGACGACCGGGAACTCGTGGGCCTGTGGTTCATCGCAGGGTCTCCAGGTAGGCGATCAGCTTGGTGATCTCGTTGGAACTGAGATTCAGGTTGGGCATCTGCGAGCCGGGCTTCACCCCGGGCGGGTTCTGCAGCCAGTCGCGCAGGTTGTCGGTGTTCAGGGTGAACATGCTGCCGGCGAACGTCTCACGGCTGTACAGGTGGGTCAGGTTGGGCCCGGTCTTGCCCCGGGAGGTGCCCTCGACGGTATGGCACCCGCCGCACCCCTTCGTCTCGAACAGGGTGAGCCCCTCGGCCGCCTCGCCGCCGGCGGGCGGGGGCGCGGCGGCGGCCCGCTGGGACACCACCCAGGCGTCGAAGTCGCCGGGAGTCTGGGCCACCGCCCAGTTCCGCATGTTGGCGTGGGACAGGCCGCAGTACTCGGTGCACTGTCCGGGGAACCTGCCCGCCTCGCCGGCGGTGAAGGTCATCCGGTTGGGGCGGCCCGGGATGACGTCGGTCTTGCCGGCGAAGGCGGGCACCCAGAAGCTGTGGATCACGTCGTTGCTCACGAGCTGCATCTCGACGGGCCGGCCGACGGGGAGGTGCAGCTCGTTGGCAGTGACGATCCCCAGGTCGTCGTAGCGGTACTCCCACCAGAACTGGTGGCCGGTGACGGTGACCTTCATGGCGTTCGCCGGCGTGCGGCTGAGGTCGAAGATGGTCTTGATGGTGGGGATGGCGACGGCGAACAGGATGAGCGCGGGGATGAGCGTCCAGCCCACCTCGAGGCGGGTGTTGCCGTGCACCTGCTTGGGCTCCTTGGCACCGGGCCGGTCGCGGAACTTGATGGCGGCGATGAGCACGAGGGCCTGGACCAGGACGAACACGATGCCGGCGAGGATGAACACCGGGGCCGACAGGTTGTAGATGGACTCGGCCACCGGGCCCTTGGATTCCATCGTCGTCTGCGGGGCGTTCTTGGCGCAGCCGGCCAGCAGGAGCAGGAGGCCGGGGGGCAGGATCCACTTCGCCCGGCCCCACTTCGTGAAGCGCTTCACATCATCGACTCTGTCTGTTGTGTGACGAAGATGCCAAACCCTCACTCGACGACGACCTTGCCGTTCATGTTGGGGTGGATGTCGCACTGGAAGTAGTACTCGCCGAGGGCGGGCGACTTGAACTTGTAGGTGACCTCGCCCGGCCCGTTGATGACGTCGCCCTGGAAGACGATCGGGCCCTTGGCGTCGTGCTCGTAGATCGCCACGTTGTGGAGGATGCCCGTGTCCTCGTTGTCGAAGAGCAGCTTCGACTCGGACTCGGCGTGGAACTCCAGCTCCTTGGCGTCGAAGGCGATGTCCTTTGCCTTGATCTCGACCGTCTCGTGTCCCTCGTGCTTCTCGATGGCGCGCTCGCCGGCGTTGGCGGCGACGATGCCGGCGCCGATCATGGCGAGGGCGGAGATCCCGAGGATCCAGGCGCCGGTCCTGCCCGGGATGGTCGGCTTCAGGGCCAGAAGGCTGGCGGCGGCCATGATCATCACCGCCAGCATCAGGGCGATGAACGTGGAGGCCTGTTCGGGGACGGCCAGCAGCACGCGGGAGACGAAGAAGATGATCGAGGCGATGGCGCACAGGCCGAGCACCGGAAGGCCCAGCGGCAGCAGGTTGGCGTGGCGCCCGGTCATGTCGGACGAGACCTGGGCCAGCCAGCCGATCGCGGTGATGGCGCCGACGGCGAGGCCGAAGTAGGCGACGATCGGTCCCATGACGAGTCCCAGCAGGAGCAGGGTGAGCGACAGGGCGGCGGTGAACGGCCATGCACCGCCGCCGGGCAGGTCCACCCTGACCACCTCGAGGCGCTGGGGCGCAGGGGCGTCGGCGGGCACGGTGACGGCGACGTCGTTGACGCGGTAGCCGCTCACGACGATCCCCGTGAAGCCGGCGACCACGAGCACCACCAGCATGAGGGTGATGCCCAGCATGTCGCCGGTGAAGAGGCCGTAGCCCACCAGTCCCAGCCCCGAGGCCGCCGAGAGGCTCAGGAAGAAGCGGGCCAGCGGGGTGATGACGTTGGTGCGCAGCATCAGCCGTGCACCGCGGACACCACGAACAGCACCGTCGCCACCGTGAACCAGACGGCCATGGCGTACTGCCAGTAGAGGACCCCGGCCCGCAAGGGGTCGTGCTGCTCGCTGGAGAAGTGACCGGCGAGGGAGCGTCCGGTCAGCATGACCAGCAGCGGGATGCCGGCGACGACGTGGGCGACGCTGAAGCCGACCAAGAGGAAGTAGAAGGCGCCGTAGGCGTGGTCGCCGACGCCGAACCCGGCGGTGCCGAGGGCGTGGAGCTCGGCGGTGGCCATGGCCACGCCGAAGAACACCGTGAGTCCCGAGGGCGTAGGCGGCGTTGCGCTGGTCGTTGAGCCTCGTCGACGTCACCGCCCATTGGGACGAGAAGAGGGCGAGAAAGGCGGTGATGGAGACCACGGTGGGGATGTAAGTGCCGACGTCGACCCCCCGGTGCGGCCAGTACGGCGCACCGCTCTTCACCGCGAGATAGGCGGCGACGATGGCGCCGAGCACCATGGCGTCGGCGGCCATGAACAGAAGCGTGCCGAGGGCGCGGGTGCGGTCGGGCAGGACCTTGGCCGGTGTGGGGCGCTCGCCGCTCGACAGGGCGAGCGGAGCGGAGGAGGAGGCGGCAGCCGGTGTGGCGTCGCCCGCTCGGGCGGGGGTGGTGACGGCGGCCATCAGGACTCCGGATGGCTGTCGGGGCTCGGGCCGAGGTCGACGAGCGGCGAGTCCGAGCGGACCTCGGGGAGCGTGTCGAAGTTGTACGGCGGGGGCGGCGACGAGGTCGCCCACTCCAGCGTGCGGCCGCCCCACGGGTCGGCCCCGGCCGGGTCGCCCCGCTTGGCCACCACGCTGGACAGCAGGTTCAGCACGAGCAGGAGCAGGCCGAACACCAATAGGGCGGTGCCGAGCGCCGAGGCGAGGTTGGCGGCGGCCCAGCCGGCGTCGGCGTCGTAGGTGCCGACGTCGGTGCCCATGTCCTGGATGCCGAGCACGAACATGGGCAGGAAGGCGAGAAGTGATCCGACGGTGAGGGCGAGCGCCTGGAACCGGCTCAGGCTCTCGGAGAGGCTGCGCCCCCAGAGCTTCGGCGCCCAGTAGACCAGGGCGGCGGCGGCGGCGATGGTGGCCGGGCCGAAGAAGAGGCTGTTCTGGGTGGCGACCGACCAGTAGTTGGTGTGCGAGGCGCCGGTGGCGTCGAGGGCCGAAACCAGCGCTCCGGCCAATCCCACCCCGAGCAGGGCCACGAAGCCCACCACGTGGAGCCCGAGCCCGGAGCCGAGCCGCCGCCGCAGGCCACGATCGGTGCGGGCCGCCGTCCGCAGGCTGAGCAGCAGGTTCAGCACCAGCAGGCCCACCGGGGCCAGCACGGCGAGGGCGCCGACGGCGAACAGCAGCTTGGCGCGCGACAGGCTCGGCACCTCGCTGCCCCAGCCGAAGAAGGCGAGGACGCCGATGGCCACCACCGCCACGCCCGCCCGGGCCCGGCTGAAGAGGGGGCTGCGGGTCAGCACGGGAACGATGTCCGCGATCACACCCAGCGCCGGCAGCAGGAGCGCCCACAGCAGCGGGTAGACAGCGAACCAGAACAGGCGGGGCCACAGCAGCGGGTTGCCACCCCGGCTGCCGGTGAAGCCGCTGAAGAGCGGCCCCCCGTAGTGGCGGTCGACGAAGAGCATGAGGAGCGCCCCGACCAGAACGGGAAGGGCGAGGAGCAGCACGGAGCTGGAGACGGCCACCGTCCAGCTGAACATCGGCAGGCGGACGGGGGTGAGACCGGGGGCCCGGAGCTGGAGGATGGTGACGATCAGGTTGATGGCGGCGACGATGGCGGCCACGGAGACAACCATGAGGCCGAGGATGAGCAGGTCGGGACCGTTGCCCGCAGCAACCGCGTAGCCCTCGGGGATCGGGCGGCTCAGGTCCCAGCCACTGATCACGTCGGAGACGAAAGGAGCGGCGCAGACCATTCCGGCCCCGCCGAGGAACATCCAGAGGGAGAGGGCATGGAGGCGGGGGAAGGCCATCCGGGTGGCACCGATCTGCAGGGGCACCATGGCGCTGGCCAGCCCGAGCCACATCGGTAGGAGGAAGAGGAACACCATGATCACGCCGTGCATGGTGGAGAGCAGCCGGAAGCCGCCGCCCCCGACGATGTCGAGGTCGGGCCCCGACAGCTGGGCCCGCATGACAACCGCCAGCGCCCCGCCGACCAGCAGAAACGCGACGGCGGCGACGGCGAAGAGCGTTCCAATGAGTTTGTGGTCGGTGCCACCCGTGCCGCTCTGCTCCAGGAGCTGCTCCTCGGGAGGCGCCGGCGCGTCCGTTGCGGGACTCGTCTCGGTGATCGCCATCGCGTCGCGGACTGTAGTGGGAGGGTCGTTCATGTTTCGAACTGGGGAATCGTCGCTCGACCCGGGGTGAGGCCCCGCGCCGTCCCGTTCAGATCAGCCTCTCCCGCTCAGATCCGCCTTCCCGTTCAGATCAGCTGGTCGAGCGCCATCGCTCCGAAGAGGAGCGTGATGTAGGTGATCGACCAGGCGAAGAGGCGCATGGCCCGCTCGTAGGTGCCGCTGCGCAGCAGCGCCACCGCCTGCCAGGTGAACACCGCGCCCAGGACGACGGCGGCGAACAGGTAGATCGGCCCCATGTCGGCGACCGGCGCGAAGACCAGGCTGATGGCCCACAGGACCAGGGTGTAGGCGACGATGCGGCGGGCGGTGACGTCGAAACCGGCCACGACCGGCAGCATCGGGACGTCGGCGGCGGCGTAGTCGTCCCGGTACCGGATGGCCAGGGCCCAGAAGTGGGGTGGCGTCCAGGCGAAGATCAGGGCGAAGAGCACGAATGGGGCCCAGCCCAGGCTGCCGGTGACCGCGGCCCAGCCAACCAGCACGGGCACGGCGCCGGCGGCCCCGCCGATCACGATGTTCTCGGTCGACGTTCGCTTCAGCCACAGCGTGTAGACGAAGACGTAGAAGAGCGTGGCCGAGAGGGCCAGCAGGGCGCTCAGGGGGTTGACCGCCAGCCAGAGGACGACGGCCGCCACCACCTCGAGGGCGATGGCGAAGATCAGGGCGTTGCGAGGGGTGACGGCCCCGGTGACCAGGGGCCGGCCGTGGGTCCGCTTCATCAGGCTGTCGATGTCGCGGTCGACGACCATGTTGGTGGCGTTGGCGCCGGCCGCGGCCAGCGTGCCGCCGACGAGGGTGGCCAGCACCAGCCAGCCCGACGGCAGCCCCCGCTGGGCCACGACCATGGTGGGCACCGTCGTCACCAGGAGCAGCTCGATGATCCGCGGCTTGGTGAGCGCCACGTAGGGGCCCAGCTTGGTGCGGGTGGCGTTGAACGTGGAGGTCAGGACTGCGGTCACCGGCGCCGACACTACGGCCGCTCCCGTCCCAACCTCAAAGCGGTGCCCCTGGCCCGGCTCTCAGGTGCTTGGGCTGGCGGCGGGCGACGCGGTCCAGTCCGGGACGTAGTCGTTCCCCTTCGGGTTCCCGTCCAGGGCGGTGGCCCCCTTGCCGCCCACCTCGACGATGAAGATGCGGGAGCCGCCCTTCCTGTCGCTCTGGAAGGCGATGTACCGTCCGTCGGGCGACCAGGTCGGGGCGAAGTCCCCCCCGTTCGACCCGCTCACCGAGGTGCCCCCGGTGCCGTCGACGTTCACGACGTAGACATCGGTGTTCCCGCCGCGGGTGCGCTGGAACGCGATGCGGGCGCCGTCGGGCGACCAGGCCGGAAGCTGGTCCTGGGCTTCGTCCTGGGTCACCCGGGTCTGCTCGGAGCCGTCGGCGTTCATGACGTAGATCTCGGAGTTTCCGTCGCGGAGGGAGTGGAAGGCGATCTTGGACCCGTCCGGCTTCCAGACGGGGGCGAAGTCGGTGGCGCCCGACGTCGTCAGGCGGACGGGGTCCGACCCGTCGGCGTTCACGACGTAGATCTCGAAGTTGCCGTCCCTCGGGCTGGTGAAGGCGATCTTGGTGCCGTCGGGGGAGAAGGCGGGAAGGTGCTCGTCGCCAGGTGTCTCGGTGAGGCGGCGGGGATCGCTGCCGTCGGCGTTCATCACGTAGATCTCGAAGTTGCCGTCCCGGTTGGTCTCGAAGACGATCTTGGAGCCGTCCGGCGAGAAGGCCGGGTAGGAGTCGACGGCCGGGTTGTCCGTGACCCTGACCAGGTTGGAGCCGTTGGCGCCGAGCGTGTAGATCTCCAGGTTGCCGGCCCCGCTCCCGGAGATGACCAGCCGCCCCGGCAGGTCGGACAGCGGCGGGCCGGTTGGGTCGACGGAGCGGAGGACGACGGTGCCGACGCCGACCACGAGGAAGATGACGATGAAGGCGGCAGCCGCCTGAATCGCGTTCCTGTTTCCCGTGAGATCCGTGATCGGCATCATCGACACTCAGTGTGACCGACCGGTGGCGGCCGGTGTCGGCGCCCCGGTCCGGGCGCCGAGGACCCACGTTCCGAGGTCGGCCGCGAAGAGCCCGGGGGCCCCGCCGGTATGCAAAAAGACGGTGCGGGTGCCGGGGCCGATCCTGCCCTCCCGCGTCGCGCTGATAAGCCCGGCCATCGCCTTGCCGGTGTAGACGGGGTCGAGGACGAGGCCCTCGGTGCGGGCGGCCAGCAGGATCGCCTCCCGGCACGATTCGGTGAGGTCGCCGTAGTGGCGGCCGAACCGTTCGTGGTCGATGGTGGCGGGTCCCGACGGCTCCGGGAGGCCGGCCAGCGCGGCCACCTCCCTTGCCTTCTCCGGGACGCAGGTGTCGAGGTCGGGCCGGGCACCGACGTCGATGCCGAGGATGCGGTCGTGGCTGCCGAGGCCCGCTGCCAGCCCGGCGTGGGTGCCGCCGGAGCCGTCGGCCACGACGACCAGGTCGGCTTCGCCGCCCATCGCCTCGGCCTGGCCGGTCAGCTCCAGCGCCGCCCCGACGTATCCGAGAGCGCCGACCGCACTGGCCCCGCCGATCGGCATCCGGTACGGCCGCCTGCCCTCGGCCACCAACCCGTCGCACGTGGTGCCGATGGCGTGCTCGATGGCGAAGTAGTCCAAACCGGTTCCTGAGCTGCCGGTCCCCGATTGGTCCGGCCCTGTCTGACCTAACCAGATAACGGTCGGGCCGAACATCTCGTCGAGCAGGACGTTGCCGGTTGGTGTCGCCGGGCGGTCGCCCGACACCACGACCACGCACTCGAGACCGAGCCGCCGGGCCGCCGCCGCCGTCATCCGCACGTGGTTGCTCTGCGGGCCGCCGCCGGTGACAAGGGTGTCGCACCCCCGGGCCACCGCGTCGGCGCAGAGGAATTCGAGCTTGCGGGCCTTGTTCCCTCCCAGCGCCAGCCCGTTGACGTCGTCCCGCTTGGCCCAGAGCGAGCCGGGGCGCATGCCCAGGGCGGCGCCCAGACGGTCCAGCGGCTCCAGGGGCGTGGGAAGCGAGACGAGCGGAAGGCGGCGCTCGAGCGCAGGGCCGGGGACCATCGCGAGCGACGCTATCGCCACGATCCGTGAGCCGGGGAGGCCACCCCTGCCTAGAATCGTGACGCGATGAGCGATCCGCAGCCTCGAGCGGCGCAGGGAAAAGATACGGGCAGCCAGATCCTCGTCTGGATGCGGGACGAGTTCGAGGGTCTCCGGCGGCAGGTCCACGCCCTCTCGGCCAGCGTGGCCCAGCAGCGGGCGATGCTGATGGAGCTGGGTGGCACCAACGTCAACGAGCTCAACACGTCGCTGGCCGAGCTCGAGGGGTGCGCCGCATCCCTGCGCAACGAGGCCTCCCGCCTGCAGGGGATCGAGCAGTCGCTCGGCGACCGCCTGACGGAGACGGTGACGAGCGCGATCTCCGGCGTGGTGGCGGCCGAGATGGGCGACGTGGCCGTGAAGGGCGTCGAGGACCTCTTGCGCGAACGGCTCACCGACATCGTGGCCGACGCCGTGCGTCCGCAGCTCCGTGCTGCCATAGCGGCCCGCCTGCCGGAGCTGGTGGCCGACTCGGTCGAGCCCGCGGTACGGGCGGCGCTGGTGGAGCTCGAAGGGTCCACCGCCGACCTCCGCGAGGAGTTCGGCAGGCTCCAGAGCCTGCGCCACGAGCTCGCCGTCCTGCTCCCCGATCTGATCGACACCGCGGTGAGGCAGGCGGTGGCGAGGCGCCTGCCCGCCGCACCCCCGGCTGCGCCCTTCGCCCAGTCCGCAGCTCCAGCCCAGGCCGCCCAGTCCGCATCTCCAGCGCAGGCCGCACCGCCCGCACCGGTGGGGCCGCCCGCCCCAGTGGCGACGGCTCCTCCGGGTTCGCCCCCCGCGGCGGCGCCGCCTCCTGCGGGCGCCGGCGAACGGCCGCCCCCGCCTCCCCCTCCATCTCGGCCTGCCGCCGCCCCCGTCCCGCTCGCCGCGCCCCCCGCTGGCCGCCCCCCGCTGGCCAAAGCTCCGGCGGCAGCCACGACTCCGGCGGCAGCCCCGGCTCGGGCCCCGTCGACCCTGGCCCCGGCGGTCGAGGCCCCGGTCCGGGCTCCCGTTCCTACCGCGCCCGCCGCCCCCCGCGCCGCCGCGGAGGCCGCTCCGGGCACGGTGTCCTGCGTCCTGCCGGGGATGGTCGTCGGGCCCTCGATGGCAGGGGGGATCGCCGACGCCCTGGGCCGGGCGCGCCTGCGCCGCCGCCGCCGGCGGCGTGCCGCTCCTCCGGCCGCCGGGTTGTACCGGCACGACCCCTTCGCCGGCAACGTCACCCGCCGGCTCGAGCGATTCGCCCGCGGCAAGGGGTCGGCCGCCCCCACTGCCGGCGCGGTCGGCCTGGCTGCGATCGTCGCCGGCGAGCGAGACGGTGCCGAGGTCGTGGTCGACCTGGGCGAGACCCCGGGCCTGGTGCTGCACGGTCCGGGCGCCGACGGTGCCGCCCGTGCCGCGATCATCGGCGTGCTGGCCACCAGGGAACCGGCATCGGCAGTGGCCATGGTCGTCGGCGACCTCCTCCCGGCCGCCCCACCGTTCCCCGGCCTGGTGCAGGCGCCCGAGCTCGAGATGGTGCTCGAGGAGCTGACCTCCGAGGTCGCCCGCCGGGCCAAGCTCCTGGTGGAGGAGGACGTACCCGACGCCGACGCCTACCGGGCCAAGCGGCCCGACGTCGCCCTCCCGCTGACCCTCGTCGCGATCAGGGACGTTGGCGACGCCGACCTGGCCGCCCTGCGGACGCTGTTCGACGATGGTGCCCGGGTGGGCGTCTCGGGGGTCGTCGTGACCAGGTCGCCGGGCCCGGACGACGGGCCTGTGGTCGAAGTCGGCCCCGGAGGCGGCGTCGACGACGACGCTCCGGGAAACCGTCGCCGGCTCCCGGCTGTACAGCGTCGAGCCCGACGTGGCGGCCGAGCTGCTCGCCGTGCTGGCCGCGGGCCGCACCGACGGCGACCACATGCAACCCGTCCACGACGACGACGACACCTTCGTCCCGGCGACGTCGTCGGCCACCGCTCCTGTCGCCGTCCAGCTGCTCGGGGCCTACCGCATCGAGGTCGAGGGCACCGAGATCCGCAGTGGCCTCCGGGCCAAGGCCAAGGAGCTGCTGGCGTTCTACCTGCTCCACCCCGAAGGCGCCACGCTCGACGACTGCATCGAGGCGCTGTGGCCGGAGGCCGACCCCAAGCGCGGCTCGGAGTGGTTCTGGACCGCGCTCGGCAACCTGCGCACCAAGCTGCGCCAGGCCACCGGCCAGAAGGAGCTGAAGATCGTCGACCGCGACGGCGACCTCTACCGGATCGAGGACGTGTTCGACGTCGACCTGTGGAGCCTGCAGCACGCCCTCAAGGAGGGCACCGGCACCAAGGACGACGCCGCCCGCCTCGGCGCCCTCGACCGGGCGGTGGCCGACTACGCCGGCGACCTCCTCGCCGGGGCCGACTGGTTCTGGCTGGAGACGCCGCGGGAGGACCTGCGCCAGCGCATGGTCGACGTGCTGGTGTGGCTTGGCGACCGCCGCTGGGCCACGGGTGACGCCCGGGGGGCCTGGGCCGCCCTGCAGCGGGCGCTCGAAGTCGACCCGTTCGCCGAGCAGATCTACCGCCGGGTGATGCGCCTCCAGGCCAAGCTGTCCCGGCCCGACGACGCCGACGCCACCTACCGGCGCCTCCAGGCCAAGCTCCTGGAGATCGACCTCCAGCCGACGCCGGAGAGCGAGAAGCTCTACGCCGACGTCTGCGGCAAGACCTGACCCTCTACACCGGGTGTATGCCTGATCAGACGGGGTGTATGACCGCGCCGACCACGCGGCCGCCGTCGAGGTCGAGGGTGGCGAGGGTGTGCCGGGGCTGGCGGCGCCTGTCGGTGGGCGACCCGGGGTTGAGGAGGAGCTGCGTCGTGCCGGCCTGGTTGACCTCGCCCGCCTCGTTCCAGGGGATGTGGCTGTGGCCGAAGACGACGACGTCGGCCTCGGGGAAGCGACGGCGCAGGCGTCGGGCCCGACCGGCGGCCTGGCCGCTGTCGTGCACCATCCCGACGCGGACCCCCTCGATGTCGAGGACGAGGGTCTCCGGCAGCTCACCGGTCAGGTCGGTGTCGTTGTTGCCGAGCACGGCGTGGACCGGGGCGAAGCCGGCCAGCTCCACGAGCACGTTCCCGGCCACGACGTCGCCGGCGTGCAGTATCACGTCGGCCCGCCGCAGGTGGTCGAGGGCGGCGGGCGGGAGCCGGCGCGTCGACCCCGGGCGCATGTGGGTGTCGGACAGCACCACGGCGTGGACCACCGGGCCATCTTGCCCGGGTGACGGTCGAACCGGGGCGACTCAACCGCGCCATACGCCGGTACGCCGCCCCAGTTCGGCTTGCCCCGGTAAGTTCAGGGGTCTGGACCCGGTCGAAGCCCTCCAACGGATCGCCTACCTGCTCGAGCGGGCCGGCGCCCCGACCTACCGCGTGCGGGCCTTCCGCGGGGCGGCGTCGACGCTGGCCGAGCTGGGCCCCGACAAGGTCCGTGAGCGGGCGACGGCGGGCCGGCTCAAGGAGCTGCCGGGCGTCGGCCAGACCACCGAGGCGGTGGTGCTGGAGGCCCTGGCCGGGGACGTCCCCGCCTACCTGGCCAAGTTGCAGGACGAGATCGAGCCGGGCGGCTCCGCCGCGACCGAGGGGGCGCCCGAGAGCGAGCGGGCCCTGGCCATCCGGGCCGCCCTGCGGGGCGACTGCCACACCCACTCGGACTGGTCCGACGGCGGCAGCCCCATCGAGGAGATGGCCCTCACCGGGAAGGGCCTCGGACACGAGTACATGGTGCTCACCGACCATTCGCCCCGGCTCAAGGTGGCCCGGGGCTTGTCGCCCGAGCGGCTGCGGCAGCAGCTCGACGTGGTCGCCGAGGTGAACGTCCGGCTGGCGCCGTTCCGCCTGCTCACGGGGATCGAGGTCGACATCAACGAGGACGGCACCCTCGACCAGGAGGAGGAGCTGCTCGCCCGGCTCGACGTGGTGGTGGCCAGCGTCCACTCCAAGCTGCGCATGGAGTCGGAAGGGATGACGGCCCGCATGCTGGCGGCGGTGCGCAACCCCCACTCGGACATCCTCGGGCACTGCACCGGCCGTCTGGTGGCGGGCCGCGGCCGTCCCGAGTCCACCTTCGACGCCGATGCCGTGTTCGCGGCCTGCGCCGAGACCGGCACCGCGGTGGAGATCAACAGCCGCCCGGAGCGCCTCGACCCGCCCCGCCGGCTCCTGCGCAAGGCGGTTGCCGCCGGCTGCCTGGTGGCCATCGACACCGACGGGCACGCCCCGGGCCAGCTCGAATGGCAGATGAACGGCTGCCGGCGGGCGGCGGAGTGCGACGTCGAGATCCCGTCGATCGTCAACTCGTGGCCGGAGAAGCAGCTACTGGCCTGGACCGCCGGCCACGCGGGGTAGCGAGAGGAGCGAGGGCGCGTCTCGGCGCGGGGTGCCCGCGCCCCTTCCTGCTACGAGGCGATCTGGATGTGGCTGACCGGGGTGAGCTCGGGCTCGTCCTCGATGCTGTCCAGCAGCACGTCGACACCGACGACCCAGCCGGCCTGCTGCTCCTCGGCGACAGAGTCGAGGATGGCGCGGGCGCCGTGCTCGGTGAGGGTGCAGTTCCACCAGGGCCGGCTGTCCTCACCCTTGCTCACGGACCGGCGCAGACCGGCCCACAGCGCGTGGCCGGTGAAGGAGGCGGGGATCAGCCCGCCGCGGTCGAACCTGGCGTGACCGTCGAACACCAGGGGTACCGACCATTCGGTGACCCGGAGGGGGTCGCGGAACGCGATGCCACCCTTCGAGGTCGCCTTGAACGGGATGCTGAGGGCGCGGGTGAGGTCGTCGGCCAGGTCTTCCAGTCGTTCCTGCTTGCTCGCCATGCTGCATACATCGACAAAAATCGCCGGGAACATTAGGCCGAAGTCCTAAACGGGCCGGATCTCGGGAAGAGTCGAGACCTCGTCGGCGGGGCCCTCGGCCACCACCGAGCCCCGGTCCATCACGTAGGCCCGGTCGGCGACCGCCCGCGCCACGTCGGGGAGCTGTTCCACCAGCAGGATGGCGGTGCCGTCGCCGTCGGCCACGGCGCGGAGGACCTTGCCCACCGCGTCGACCACGGGGGGCGCCAGACCCAGGCTGACCTCGTCGACGAGCAGCAGGCGGGGGTGGGACGCCAGGCCCCGGGCCAGGGCGACCATGCGCTGCTCCCCGCCCGACAGCAGCCCCGCCCGCCGGCCCAGGATGTCGCCGAGGGCAGGGAAGCGCTCCACCGCGGCGGCCGTCTCCGCCTCGACGGCTGCCCTGCCCCCCCGGACCGCCAGCCGCAGGTTCTCGGCCACCGAGAGCTGGGTGAAGAGGGAGCGGTCCTGGGGCACCGAAGCCACACCCAGCCGGGCGACGGCGTGGGGCCTTCCCGGTCGCACCCCCGCACCGGCGACC
Source organism: uncultured Acidimicrobiia bacterium (assembly GCA_963825765.1). Classification (GTDB taxonomy): domain Bacteria; phylum Actinomycetota; class Acidimicrobiia; order Acidimicrobiales; family AC-14; genus CAWGUU01. The sequence goes on along the minus strand of CAWGUU010000001.1, from coordinate 42,621 downwards.
TCAACCGTCCCCGCGGTGCGGCGGAGGGCACCGGTGATGCTCAGCAGGGTGGTCGTCTTGCCGGCGCCGTTGCGACCCAGCAGCGCCACCACCTCGCCCGGCCGGACGTCGAGGGACACGTCGCGCACCACCTCGATGGCGCCGTAGCCGGCGGTCAGGCCGGAGACGGCCAGGGCGGGCGGCGCGCCCTCGGCCCCCGCCTGCTCCCGGTGGGCGCCGGCGGCCGGGCCCGACCCGCTCCCCAGGTAGGCGGCCCGGACGTTCGGATCCGCCCGCAGGACCTCCGGCGAGCCGGTGGCGACGACCCGGCCGCGGTCGAGCACGTGCACCGTGTCGCACACGCCGAGCACGAGGGACAGGTCGTGGTCGACCAGCAGCACGGCCACGCCGTCGCCGGCCAGCTTCCGCAGGCGGCGAGCGAGCACGTCCCGCTCGGCACTGTCCAGCCCCGCCGCCGGCTCGTCGAGCAGGAGCACGGTCGGGGCCGTCGCCATGGCCCGCCCCAGGGCCACCCGGCTGCGCTGGGCCGACGTGAGCCGGTCGGGGAGCAGGTCGGCGGCGCCTCCGGCGCCCTGCAGGGCGGTCACCGGATCGGTCCCCGCCGCTCTCCGCCGTCCGGCCCTGGACGCCTCCGCCGCCACCACCAGGTTCTCGCCCACCGTCAGGTCGGCGAACAGCTCGAGGGACTGGAAGGTGCGGGCCAGGCCCAGGCGGGCCCGGCGGTGGGCGGGCAGGCGGCCGACATCCAGGTCGCCGAGCACGACCTCCCCCGTGGCGGGGACGAAGCCGGTGAGGGCGTCGATCACCGTCGTCTTGCCGGCGCCGTTGGGCCCGATCAGGCCGGTGACGGTGCCCGGCGCGAGGTCGAGATCGATGCCGGTCACGACCTCGACCGGGCCGAACCGCACGGTGAGGTCGCGGACGACGAGCGCAGCGGTCCCAGTCGTCCCAGTTGTGGCGGGTGACGTCATGACGGCTGACGGCTCCCCACCACGCCCTGCGGCCGCAGGATGGCCACCGCGATGAGGCCGAGGCCGCTGACCAGGAGCTGGAACCGGCCGCCGGCCAGGCTGAACACCAGGCCCCCGGGTACCAGCAGGCTGCCCACCAGGGCGCCGGAGATGCCGGCGATCCCTCCCAGGTAGGTCACCGCCAGGTAGGCCAGCGACACGAACACGCCGAACGAGGCGAACGACAGCCGGCCCTGCCCGTAGCCGAGCAGCGTCCCGCCCACCCCGGCGACGAAGGCGGACAGGGCGAAGGCGGCCAGCTTGGTGGCGGTCAGGTCGATGCCGCAGGCCGCCGCCGCCCTCTCGTTGGCCCGCACCGCGAGGAAGCGCCGGCCCGGCGGTCCCCGGCGCAGGGCGGCGACGCCCAGCGCCACCGCCGTCACCACGGCCAGGGCCACCACGCCGAACCACCGGCTCCCGGCCCGGCCGGCGGCAAGCTCCGGCACCACGCTGCCCTCGAACCCGCCGGTGAGCAGCGGGCTCTTGAACACCACCTCCTCGACGGCGACGGCCGCCGCCAGGGTGACGACGGCGAGGCTCTGGCCCCGGAGCCGCAGCGCCGGCAGGCCCACCGCCACGCCGACCGCCGTGGCCAGCAGGGCAGCCAGCAGCGGCGCCACAGGAACGGGCACGCCCCATCCGCCGGCCAGCTTGGCCAGCGAGAACCCGGCCACGCCGGCGAAGGCCATCTGGGCCAGCGAGATCTGGCCCACGTAGCCGGTCAGCACCACGATCGACAGGCAGATGACCGCCCCCACCATGCTGTTGACCAGGCCGAGCCGGGCCTGCCCGTGGAGGAGCAGCAGCCCGGCCAGCCCGGCGGCCACGCCGCCTGCGGCCCAAGGCAATGGCCGGCGGGCGCGACCGGCGAGGGGCAGAAGATCCTGCAGTGCCGCCCCCCGGCCCAGCCCGGCTCCGGCACCGAAGGCGAGGGCGGCGAGGATCACCACAAGGGGGAGGGCTTCCCGGATCCCGTAGAGGGGGATCCACGTGAACTGGTCCTGGAGCTTCAGGATCAGCGACTGGCTCATGCCCAGGGCCAGGGCGGCGGCCACCGTCGCCCCGAACGACGTCAGCCTGCCCACCAGGGCGGCGGCCAGGGCGGGGACGATCAGCAGGGTCGTCGTCACCGGGTTGAGGGCGGTCAGGGGGCCGACGAGGATGCCCCCCAGCCCGGCCAGCACCGCCGCCAGCACCCAGTTGGCGGCGGCGAGAGCGTCGGGCGACCACCCGAGGAGGGCGACGGCCGTCTCGTCCTCGGCCATGGCCCGGCTGGCCAGCCCGAACCGGGTGAACCGGGACAACGCCCACAGTCCGGCGCCGGCGAGCACGACGACCACGGCCAGCAGCAGCCGGTCGCGGGGCACGTCGACGCCCAGCACAGAGACCGGCGACGACGGCAGGAGGCCGGGCACCGGGCGGCTGTCGGTGCCGAACAACAGCACCGCCACCGCCTGGAGCACGGCGAGCAGTCCGACCGAGGCCACCACCTTGGCCAGCGCCGGCGCCCGGCGGAGGGGACGGAACACAAGGCCGAACACGGCGAGGCCCAGGACCGCGGCCAGGGCGACGCTCGTCGCCAGCGCGCCCCACAGGCCCATCCCCGGCCGTAGCTCGACGAAGGCGTAGGTGACGAGCATCGCCATCGCCCCCTGGGCGAAGTTGACGACCCCCGACACCCGGTGCACCAGCACCAGCCCGAGGCCGAACGCTCCGTACACCGCCCCGGCGCCGAGGCCCAGGAGGAGGAAGACCGCGTAGTCGTTGACCAGCGGAGGCTATTGGCTGGGCGACGTCCCCGCCGCGTCGACTGTGTAAAAGACCACGATATGGGGGGTCTGTTGCACACTCGGGGGCGTCGCTCGTCGGTGAACCCCGTGGGAGCGGTCAGAATGGGAGCGATGGTGCGCCCGGCCCTCCGGGGCCAGCCTGTGCTCGTGCTGGCGATCACCCTGATGCTGAGCGTGCTGGTCGCCTGCAGCGGTGGCGGCGACGGCGGGTCGTCCGGAGAGGACCCCGACAGCGGCCTCACGGGCGAGCCCATCCTGGTGGGCCTGATCAACCAGGAGGACACGCCCGTCGGGTCGTTCCCCGAGCTGCGTCGGGGTGCCGAGTCGGCCATCCGCCACGTCAACAACGACCTGGGCGGCGTCGGTGGGCGGCCGCTCAGGCTGGAACCGTGCGCCACCAAGGGCACTGCCGAGTCGTCGCAGTCCTGTGCCACCAAGCTGGTGGAGAAGGCGCCGGTGGCGGTGCTGGGCGGCGTCGACCTCGGGGCCACGGGGTCCCTGCCGGTGCTCGAGAAGGCGGGCATCCCCTACGTCGGCGGGTCGCCGCAGCTGGGTGAGGAGCTCACCGCCTCGGGCGCGTTCATGCTCACCGGCGGCACCGTCGCCGACCTCCTCGGCCAGGCCGACTACGCCCTCGACGACCTCGACGCCAACAAGGTGGGAGCGCTGTACGTCGACCTGCCAGGCGTGCTGACCACTGTCGTGAACGCGGCGGGCCTGGTGCTGCGGCTCAAGGGCGCCGACCTCAAGTCGGTGGCGGCCAAGGCCGACGAGGCCGACTTCGCGCCGTCGCTGAAGGCGGTGTCGAAGGACGATCCCGACGTCATCTTCGTCATCTTCCCGGCCCAGAGCTGTGCCCGCATCATGCAGACGGCGAAGTCGCTGGGCATCAAAGCCAAGATGTTCTACCCGGGTGTCTGCGCCTCCCGGAGCGTGGTGGACGCTGCGGGGGACGCAGCCGACGGCGCCTACTTCGCCTCCGGCTACCTGCCGTTCGGCGACCCCTCACCCGACGTGACCACGTGGCGGGAGCGGACGAAGGCGGAGTCGGTCCTCTCCCAGTCCGGGTTCAGCGTGGTCATGGACCTGCACGCCCTCCTGACGAAGCCGGCTGGACAAGCCGGGGCCGGCGCCGAGATCAGCCCGGCGGCGGTGATCGCCGCCCTGAAAGCCACCAAGGAGCAGCCGGGCTACATGGCCCACGCCTACACGTGCGACGGCACGCAGGTGCCGATCCTGAGCGCCGTCTGCAACGCCGACGTCAGGATCCTCCAGTACCGGGACGGTGCGTTCGCCGACGTGCTCACCGGCTGGACCAACGGCACCGACCTCGTGAAGCTGTTCGGATAAGTGTTCGAGCGCTTCACCGACCGGGCCCGCAGGGTCGTGGTGTTGGCCCAGGAGGAGGCCCGGCTGCTCGACCACGACTACATCGGCACCGAGCACCTCCTGCTCGGGCTCATCCAGGAGAGCGAGGGCGTGGCCGCCAAGGCTCTCGAGCAGATGGGGATCTCGCTCGACGCCGTACGGGCCCAGGTGGTGGAGATGATCGGTCGGGGCGCCCGGGGCGCCAAGTCGCCGAAGGGCCACATCCCGTTCACGGCCCGGGCCAAGACGGCGCTGGAGATGTCGCTGCGGTCGGCGCTCGACCTCGGCCACAACTACATCGGCACCGAGCACATCCTGCTGGGCGTGATCCGCGAGGGGACGGGTGTCGCGGCCCAGGTCCTCGGCCGTCTCGGTGCCGACTCCCAGCGGGTCCGCGGCCAGGTCACCGAGCTGCTCTCCGGCTATGCCGTCGCCGGCCGTCCCCGTCCCGAGCCGATCACGAGCGTGCCCTACGAGGCGGCCAACCTCGCAGGGGGAAGGGCGATCGAGCCCGAGCACTACCTGCTGGCCATCTTCGCCCTGCCCGACACCCGCGCCGCTCAGGCCCTCGCCGCCCTCGGCGTCACCCGCGAAACGGTGGAAGCGGCCCTGGCGGCGCTCGACCCGCCCCTACCGCCGCCGACTCCGGGAGAGGACCCACCTCCGCAGGATGAAGGCCGGGCACCTCCGCAGGACGAAGGTCAGGCGGGCGCCTGACCGGCGTCGGCGTCGGCGTCGGCGTCGGTGTCGGTGTCGAATGCCGCACCCGGCAGCACGATGAACAGCAGGGCCAGGCCGGCGTCGATGGCCAGGCTCAGGGGCACGCTCCACAACGCCACAAGGGTGGCGGCCAGGTAGCTGGGAACGCCCAGCCGGTACCGGCTGCTGATCCGCGCCACCGCGTCCTCCGACCCTGGCACGAATCGCTTGGCCCGGCAGGCGATGCGCCACACCACGGTGAAGCACACGGCCACGAGCACGAAGGAGGCGTTGTAGAAGACCATGGCCGCCGTCTGGTTGTCACCGTGGTAGCCGAGCTCCTCGCCGAGGACCTTGGCCGGGAACGGAAGGAACGATATGGCGAGGAGCAGGAACAGGTTGGCGACGACGAGACCATGGCCGGCGTGCGTGATCAGCCGGAAGATGGAGTGGTGGTTGGCCCACATGATCCCGATGGTGACGAAGCTGACGACGAATGACAGATAGTCGGGCCACCCCTCGCCCAGGCGGTGGGCCAGCGAGCTGCTGCCCTCGGGCAGCTGCACTTCCAGGATCAGCAGGGTGATGGCGATGGCGAAGACGCCGTCGCTGAACGCCTCCAGCCGCCCCGTCGTCATCGCGCTGTTCTAGTCCCCCGCCCGGGCCCGGTCGGGGCCCGGAACCGAACGGCTACAGGACCTCGTTCAGCTTTCCCTTGGCGACGTCGTAGACGAAGCCCCGGATGTTGTCGGTGTGGGGGATGAACGGGCTGGCCTTGATCCGCTTGATCGACTGGCGCACGTCCTCCTCGGCGTCGGGGAACGCCTCGAGGGCGAACGACGGGCGGATGCCCACGTCGTCGAGGATCTGCTGCTTCACCGCGTCGTCGGTGAAGGTGACCATGCCGCAGTCGGTGTGGTGGATCAGGATGATCTCGGTGGTGCCGAGCAGGCGCTGGGAGATCACGAGCGAGCGGATGGCGTCCTCGGTGGCCACGCCGCCGGCGTTGCGGATCACGTGGGCGTCGCCCTCATCGAGCCCGAGCACGCGCGCCGGGTCGAGCCGGGCGTCCATGCAGGCCAACACCGCTACTCCGAGGCCGGGGGGCATCGGCAGGCTTCCCTTCGCGAAGGATGCTGCGTAGTTCTCGCTGTTGCGTACCAGATCGTCGGTTGCAGGCATGGGGACGCCTTTCGTGGGAGTGCGGGAAGCGACCCGTGCTGTGCACCGGGCCGGTCGGAGTGAATTCTTACCAATTTGGTCAACAATTCGCAAGCCCGCTGCCCACGGCTACCGTGACCCGATGGCAGAAGCCCCGAAGGACGGCACCGGCACGACGGCCCCCGGCACCACAGGGCCCGGCGAGATCCTCCCCAGCGAGATCCTGCCCAGTGAGATCCTGGTCGACAACGGCTCCCGCACGATCACCCTCGACGAGCTGGGGCGCAGCCAGCCGGGGATGGGCCGGCTCATGCCCGAGATCGGCGCCCGCACGTGGAAGGCCTGGTACGCGGCCCAGGCCGGGAACTGGCGCCTGGCCCGCTGGCAGCTCAGCGAGGCCAACAAGCTGATGGAGCTGGGCGCCTTCGTGCGCCCGAAGTACCAGGTGAGCATGGCCAAGTTCCTCGTCGAGGACTTCGGGCCGGTGCGACAGGCGGTCGAGGACAAGGACTGGGACGCGTTCGAGCGCACCTACGCCTCGATGGTCGAGCGGGCGAACTACTACCACGACGTCTTCGACAAGGGCTTCATCCAGTGGAAGCTGCCCGACATGCCGCCTCCCGACCTCGACCTCACGCCGCGGTCCTGACGGGCTTCTGACCGCAGGTGTCCATCCCATCGGGCATCCTGGGGGCGATGGGGGCCACCGCCGGGGTTTCGGAGCCGGGCTCGGCGCGCGCCGTCGCCGTCCTCGAGCGGGCAGCCGAGGCCGGCGCGGTGGCGGCGACGCTCGCCGAGGCCGCGGTAGGCGTGCTCTCCGACGTGTGCGACCTGGTCGGCTGGCCGGTCGGCCATCTCCTCGTGGCCACGGCGCCCGAGGTGCTGACGCCGACCGCCGTCTGGCACGTCGCCGATCCCGAGCGGTACCGGGTCCTGCGCCAGGTGGCCCAGGCCATGCCGGTCGCCGCCGGTGTCGGCCTCCTGGGCCGGGTACTGGCGAGCGGCGAACCCGCCATGGGCACCGACGTGGGCGAGGCTGCCTCCGCCGCCGGCCTCGCCGCCGCGGCCGCCATCCCGGTTCGGTGCGGAGTCGAGGTCGTCGCGGTGCTCCACCTCCTCGGGCCCCAGCCCCTCCCCACGGTGGCCGCCGGCGCCTCGGATTCGCTGCTCGCGACCGTGACCGCGGCCGCCGGCGAGCTGGGTCGGGTGGTCGACCGCCGGCGGGCGGCGGCGGCCGAGCGCGACAGGTCCCTCCTCCTGGAGACCGCCAACGACGCCTTCGTGCGCCTCGACGGCGACGGCCGGGTCGTGGAGTGGAACGCCCAGGCCGAGGTCACCTTCGGATGGGGAAGGAAGGACGCTCTGGGTCGCAGCCTGACCGAGCTGGTGGTGCCGCTCCGGTACCGGGCGGTCCTCGACGACGCGTGCAAGCGGGCCCTGGCCGAGGGCGAGGGCCCCCTCGTGTCCCGCCGCGAGCTGTCGGTGCTGCACCGGTCGGGCACCGAGCTCCCCGTCGAGGTCACGCTCTGGGGGTCGAACGACCACTACCGGCGGGTCGTCGACGGATTCTTCCGGGACGTCAGCGAGCGCCGGAAGTTCGAGGTCCAGCTGGCCCGGCAGGCCCTCCACGACCGCCTCACCGCCCTGCCCAACCGGGTGCTGATGCGCGACCGGCTGGAGAACGCGCTGGCCCGCACGCTGCGCCACCGGTCGACGGTGGCCCTGCTCGTCCTCGACGTCGACAGGTTCAAGGTGGTGAACGACAGCCTGGGCCACGAGGGCGGCGACCAGCTGCTGGTGGCCGTGGCCGGCCGCCTGGCCCAGCTCCTCCGGCCCGGCGACACCCTCGCCAGGATGGGTGGGGACGAGTTCGCCATGTTGTGCGAGGACGTCGGCGGGCGTGACGAGGCGGCGGCCATGGCCGAGCGCGTGGTGGCCGCCATGGAGGCGCCGTTCCGGGTCGGTGCCACCGACGTCGCCGTCACCGTCAGCGTGGGGGTGGCCCTCGCCACGGGCGCCGCCATCGTCGCCGACCTGCTGCTGCGCGACGCCGGCGTGGCGATGTACAGGGCCAAGCAGAAGGGCCGGGGCCGCTACGAGGTGTTCGACGAGGCGATGCGCAGCCAGGCCGTCGACCGCCTGTCGGTCGAGAACGACCTCCGCCGGGCCATCCGCCAGGGTCAGCTGCGGCTCGTCTACCAGCCGATCGTCCGCATCGACACCGGCCAGATCGTCGGGTTCGAGGCCCTCGTGCGCTGGCAGCACCCCGAGCGCGGCCTGCTGGCACCCGCCGATTTCATCCCTCCGGCCGAGGAGACCGGGCTCATCGTGCCCCTCGGCCAGTGCGTGTTGGGCGAGGCGTGCCTCCAGGCGGCGGCGTGGCAGCGCCGGCGCGGCGCGGGCCAGCCCCTGCGGATGAGCGTGAACGTGTCGGCCAAGGAGCTGCAGCACCCCGGGTGGGCCGCCGACGTGGCCGGCACGCTGGCCGACACCGGGCTCGAGCCGAGCTATCTCGTGCTCGAGCTCACCGAGAGCGTGCTGATGGAGGACGCCGAGGCCACCTCGGTCCGCCTGGAGGAGTTGCGCCGGCTCGGCGTCCGCATCGCCATCGACGACTTCGGCACCGGGTATTCGTCGCTGGGCTACCTCCGCCGCCTGCCCGTCGACGTCCTCAAGATCGACAAGTCGTTCATCGACGGTGTGGCCCAGGGGCCCCACGAGTCGGCGCTGGCCCGCGCCGTGGTCAAGCTGGCCCGCACCCTCGGCCTCGATGCCGTCGCCGAGGGCGTCTCCGACCGCAGGCAGCTGGCCGAGCTGCGCCGGCTGCGGTGCCCGTACGGGCAGGGCTACCACTTCTCCCGCCCCCAGACCGTCGAGGTGATCGAGGACCTGCTCGAGTCGGGTGTGCTGCCGTTGCCGGACAAGATGGGCGAATCCGGCGACGAGGTGGCGGTGTGACCCCCTCCTTGAAGCTGGCCGTGCTGGGCGGGGGACGTATGGGCGAGGCGCTGGTCACCGGCCTGCTCGCCGCCGGGTGGGCTCCGGCCGACGAGCTTCTGGTTGTCGAGCCGCTGGGCGGCCGGCGCGAGGAGCTGAAGGAGCGGTTTCCTGGCCTTCACGTCGCCGCCGACGTGGTGGCGGCCGAGGGGGCGGTCATCGCGGTCAAGCCCGGCGACGTCGAGGCCGCCTGCCGGGCGGTCGCCGCCGCCAGCATCGGCCGGGTGGTGTCGATCGCCGCCGGCGTCCCCCTTGCCCGACTGGAGGCATGGCTGGGCGACGGCGTCGCCGTGGTGCGGGCGATGCCCAACACGCCGGCCCTCGTCGGCTGCGGCGCCGCCGCCATCGCTCCGGGGACGGCGGCGGGCGCGGACGACCTGGCCTGGGCCGACGGCATCCTGTCGGCCGTCGGGGTGGTGGAGCGGGTAGGGGAGCACCTGCTGGACGCCGTCACCGGACTCTCCGGGTCGGGGCCCGCCTACGTCTTCCTCGTGGCCGAGGCGCTCATCGACGCCGGCGTCCTCAACGGCCTGTCCCGCCCGGCGGCCCGGTCGCTCGTGGTCCAGACCCTCCTGGGCTCCGCCCGTCTGCTGGCCGAGTCGGGCGACGAGCCGGAGACGCTGCGGGCGGCGGTCACCTCGCCCGGCGGCACCACCGCCGCCGGCCTCCGCGCCCTCGAGGCGCGGGCGGTGCGCAGCGCCTTCATGGAGGCCGTGGCGGCCGCCACCGAGCGGTCCCGGGAGCTGGGCCGGGGCTGAACCCAGGCTGTCTCACAGGTTCCACTTTCCTCACCAGCCCCAGCGGAATACATTGCCCCCAGGCGAAGAGGGGTGATCTTTCTGGGACAACCGCAAGCACCATCCCGTTTTCTCACGGTGGCAGAGGTCGCGGCCATGCTCAGGGTCAGCACGATGACGGTCTACCGGCTCATCAAGGCCGGCAACCTGGCCGCGAGCAGAGTCGGCAAGTCGTACCGGGTACGAGAGGACGACGTCGACCGCTACCTGGCCGCGTCCTACACACAGGCGGGGTAGGCACACAGGCGGGGTAGGCACACAGGCGGGGTAGGCACACAGGCGGGATAGGCACGCAGGCGGGGTAGCCGCCTGAGCACAGGGCGGCGCCGCCTAACCTCGGCTGGGTGGCTCCGCCCCTCGACACGATCTGGTTCCTCTCCGACTACGGCCTCGACGACGAGTTCGTCGGCGTGGTCAAGGGCGTGGTCAGGAACATCGCCCCCCAGGCGACGGTGGTCGACCTCACCCACCAGGTGCCGCCCTTCGACGTGCGGGCGGGGTCGCTGGCCCTGGCCCGCAGCGTCAGCTACCTGGCCCCCGGCGTGGTGCTGGCCGTTGTCGACCCCGGTGTCGGGTCTGACCGACGGCTGGTGGCGGTCGAGGTTGGGGGCGAGGACGGCAGCACCGCCTTCCTCGTCGGCCCCGACAACGGCCTGCTGGCGCCGGCGGTGGCCATGGCCGGCGGCGCCAAGCGGGCGGTCTCGCTGACCAACGAGGAGTACCACCTGCCCGCCCCGGGCGCGACCTTCGCCGGGCGTGACGTCATGGCCCCCGCCGCCGCCCACCTGTGCACCGGCCTGGAGCTCGACCTGCTGGGCGAACCCGTCGACCCCATCACCCTGATCCCCGGCATGGTGCCGCTGTCGCGCCAGGAGGGCGACCAGGTGCTCGGCGAGGTCCTGTGGGTCGACCGCTTCGGCAACGTCCAGCTCAACATCGACCCCGACGACCTCGCCCACGTCGAGGGCCCGCTGCTGCTCCGTTTCGGCGACAAGTCGAGGGTCCTCACCAGGGTGTCGAGCTACGCCCAGCTCAAGTCGGGCCAGGTGGGCGTCATCGTCGATTCCTACGGCCTGCTGGCGGTGGTCCTGGGCCAGCGCTCGGCGGCCGAGGAGCTCCGCCTCCACACCGGCAGCGGCGTCAGCCTGGAGGCGGTACCGGACTGATCAGCTGAGTCCCGCGGGTCGTGGTCCTGATGCGGCCTGATGCGGGTCGGGTTCCTGGGCGTTCTGTCGCGACCGATGCGGATGGGTGCTCTCGAACGGAAGCGAGCTCGGGCTCACTACCCGTTGAAGCATGGGGCGTGACGAGGAGACCCTGATGAGTTCCCAACGGGAGTCAAGGCCCGTCCAGGCGGCCGGGGACAGAACTACGCTGCCGCGACGCACGGCATGGACGCGGGATCGGCCGAGGAAATCGCACGCAGCCACCGGGCAGGAGCCATCGACCGCCGGGAGGCTCTACGCCGGCTCGGGCTCGTCGGGCTCGGATCGGTCGACGCCGCCGCTTGGTTGACTGCGTGCTCCAGCGACAGCAGCAGTGGTACGACGGCCACGACCAGCGCGGGCGGGAAGAAGTACCGCATGCTCTCGTTCTGCGGTGGAGGCATTCGGGGACTGATGTCCGCCGGCGTGCTTCAACGTCTCGCCGTCGAATTCCCGAACATCGTCGCCGATGCCGACGCCCTCATCGGCTGTTCGGTGGGAGGCAGCATCGTCAGCTCGCTCCTTGCCGGCCAGACGCCGGAGCAGATCTACCAGTCAACTGTGAACGACGCGCCGAAGTTCTATGCCAACCCCAGTACCAACCTGCAGCAGCCCGCCTTCGACACGAACCTGCTCATCGGTGTCCAGGAGAAGCAGCACCCCACCAACCCGAAGCTCAGGGATCTCGAGAAGACGGTGATGTTCGCCACGTTCAACGTCGGCAGCGCCAACACACCCTGGAAGCCGATCATGTACAACAACTTCCCGAAGTCGACGAACGCCGATACGCCTCTCATCGACGCAGTCATGTCCAGCGGCGTGATGCCCAGCGAGGAGGCCTCCTACAAAGGAAACATCGACGGCGCGTTCCTCAGCCACGACCCGACGGTCGCGGCGATCGCCCTGGCCGTGAACAGTGGGGTGAAAATGCGAGGACATCGTCGTCATCACCTTCGGGACCGGGTTCATGGCCAACTGGATCGCCAGCGACACGTCGTCGTGGGGGCAGCAGCAGTGGCAGAACGGCGACGGGAACGCCGCCAACCAGCTCTCCTCCCCGTTGTACCAAGGGACCCTGTCGCCTGTGCTGAGCGCGGCGTTCAACGGCACCTCGACGAACCTCGTCTCCGAGCTGTCGGCGATGCTGCTGCCCGGGCGGCACGCCTACATGAACCCCGTCCTCGACCGCCTCATCCCCGAGTACGACACCAACCCCACCGATCTCCAGTACATGCAGCAACAGGCGGCGGACCTTGACATCTCGCCGGCCGTGAAGCTGCTCGAGCAGTACTGGTGACGTCGCGGGGTCGGCCGGCCGATGGATCCGACCGGCGGACCGCGCCAGGTCCCACGCGTGGATGTGTCACTCTCCGGCAGCCAGGCCGGTGTGCTGGGCGACCGTCTCCGGGGCCGGGCGCCCGGACCGGGCGGCGTCAGCCCTCGGGTCGCGCCTGCAGCTTCCGGAGCCGCTGGCACAGGCGCAGGATCACCTGCTCGGCGATGTCGAAGTGCTCCTCCAGCAGGGGTCGGAAGTTGAACGACGCCAGCGAGAAGGCCCGCACCTGTGTGGCGGCCGTCACCGTCGCCGAGCGGGGTTCGGAGTCGAGCAGGGAGATCTCCCCGAAGTAGTCGCCGCCGTAGAGGCGGGCCCGCTCCACGCCACCGGCGGTCACGACCGCCTCCCCCTCGAGAATCACGTAGAGGCCACCCCCGCCGGACTCGCCCTCCCTGACCATGTCCTTGCCGACACCGAAGACGACCTCCGCGCCCATGAGGGCGATTTGCAGGAGGACGTTGGTCTGGAGGTCCGCGAACAGGTCGACGCAGCGCAGCTGGTCGATCGTCTCCTCCACCCGCCCCATGACGCCAGTCTGCCGTCTACGGTGGCGCGGTGCGCAAGGGGACCTCGATAGCGTTGGCGCTGGTGCTGGTGGCGATCTTCACCGCCGCCATCATCCAGTTCCTGATCATCGGCGTCTGACGCGGCAAAGGTTTGTGGTCACGGCGCTAGAACAGAGATGACCTAGAAGAGAGATGAACAGAGCCGGCTGATCTCCCGCTCGAGGGAGTCCAGCCCCTCCACCTTCCCGAGGCAGAGGGCGATGCCGGCGTCCTCGGCCTGGCGCTGCAGCTCGTCGTCGACGTAGGCGGTGTACAGGATCATCACCTGGTCGGGTCGGCCGGCGCGGATGCTGCGGGCGGTGTCCAACCCGTCCATCCCAGGCATCTTGTAGTCGATGACGACCACGTCGGGGTCGGCCTCCTCGACGCCCGCCACGGCCTGCGACCCGCCGGACGCCTCGCCCACGACGACGAAGCCATCGAGGCTGAGCATCGAGGTGAGCATGCGGCGGACGTGGTCGGTGTCGTCGACGACCATCACCCGGATGGGGCGGGTCACGACGCTGGAGCCTACCGCCTTCACAAGCTGAGCCGGTCGAGCTGGGTGAGACGGTCGAGCACCGTCGACAGCCACTCGGAGGGCTCGTGGGGGGTGGGGGGAGCGGGCGGGGCGGTGACAGGGGTCGCCGGCGGGGGGACGGCGGCCACCTCTCGGGCAGACGTGGTGGGGGGCGCGGTCGTCGACCGAGGCGTCGACGGAGCGGGAGCGGGGTCGGGGTCCGGCGCCGCGTCGGCCGATGGGGGAGGCGTCGACACGCTGCCTCCGCTGGGCCGGACGAAGTCCTCCACCACCCAGGTCTGCAGCCCTGTGTTGAGCACGCCCAGCCCCACCACCGTGTAGTTGGGATTGACCATGTTCTTGTAGTGGGACGGGCTGTCGATCAGGCCGTTGTGGATCCAGTCGAGGCTCGGGCCCCGCCCGACGTTCTCGGCCACGGCGACGATCCCGGAGAGCTGGCTGGCGATGTCGGGATTGTGGGAGATCTCGCCGACCGTCGCCATGACGAGGGTCCAGGCCTGGGCCACCAGGGAGACAGTCGGGTCGAGGGTGACGGGGCCGACGCCGACGCCTGCCCGCACCGAGTTGATGCCGGCCAGCAACTTCTGCACCTGGTCGACCTGGGCGGGGGTCGCGCCGCCTCTCAACGCGCCGTCCGGCGTCTGGGTCGTCTGGGACAGGAGGCCGTCGACGATGCCCACGACCCCGTCCAGCGGCGTCTCGGCCTGCGCCGGCTGGGCGACGGCGCCGAGGAGGCCGATGACGACGACGATCCCGCTGATGACGCGCCTGCCGCCCAGAAATGCGGTGCTGACGCGGCGGTCTCTCGGCTGGCCCATGGTGTCTCGGTCTTCGGTCCGGGATTGCTGAAGCTTGAGCCCGGTCGCCGGCGTGCCGACAAGTTGGGAGAAGCCCGGCTCCGGCGACGACCGGCCGGCCGGCCGCGCCCCTCCGAAGGCCCGCTCGCGCCTATCCTGAACAGCGGAAATACGGGCGGCCCCCTCGAGCACGGGGAAGGGACCCTTTGTGAACGAATGCACGAGGTCGGTAGACTGCCGCTCGGCGGATCCGGGAACGTAGGAGTGTGAAATGCCTGACCCCAGTGGAAACGGCAGCCAGAGCGGACCGGATGGACCCGGTCCGACCCCCGACGCCTCCGAGGTCCTGTCCCTCCCGGACCTCTCCGAGCAGGCGGAGTCCGAGACCGGCCAGGACGGCCAAGACGTGCCCGGTGGTGTGCCGGATGGTGTGCGAGGCACTCCGGGGGTAGGCGGACAGGCCGCCGGCGGCGGGCTTCCCGGCCCGCTCAGCACGCTCCGCGCGTCGCGGCGCATCCCCGAGGCCACCGTCGCCCGGCTCCCGGTCTACCTCCGCTGCCTGCTCGAGGTGCTGGAGGCCAAGGTCACCACCATCTCGTCCGAGCGGCTGGCCGAGATGGCCGGCGTCAACGCGGCCAAGGTCCGCAAGGACCTGTCCTACCTCGGCTCCTACGGCACGCGGGGCGTCGGCTACGACGTCGAGTACCTGTTCCTGCACATCAACCGGGTCCTGGGGCTCACCCAGGACTGGCCGGTGGTCATCGTCGGGGTCGGCAACCTGGGCCACGCCCTCGCCAACTACCGCGGGTTCTCGGCCCGTGGCTTCCGCATCGTCGCCCTGGTCGACGCCGACCGCAACCGCGTCGGGGAACAGATCGGCGACATCACCGTCCGCCACATCGACGACCTCACCGCCATCGGCGCCGAGGAGGAGATCGCCATCGGCATCATCGCCACGCCGGCGCCGGCCGCCCAGGACGTGGCCGACAAGCTCGTCGCCGCCGGGGTGCGCTCGATCCTCAACTTTGCTCCCGCCGTCATCACCGTCCCGCCGGGTGTCTCGCTGCGCAAGGTCGACCTGTCGATCGAGCTGCAGATCCTGGCCTTCTACCAGCAGCGGCGGGTGGGCGAGCAGCCGACCACGCCGCCGGTGGCCACCTTCGGGTGATCCGGTGAGCCAGTACCCGGTGAACCTGGTGGTGGAGGGTCGTCCCTGCCTGGTCGTGGGTGGTGGTGAGGTGGCGCTGCGCAAGGTCGAGGGGCTGCTGGCGGCCGGCGCCGCGGTCACCGTCGTCGCCCCTGCGGTGGACGAGCGGATCCGCCAACTGCCCGGCGTCACCGTCGAGGAAAGGGCGTACCGCCCCGGGGAGGTCACCGCGTACCGCCTCGTGATCGCTGCCACCGACGCCCCCGACGTGAACGGCGCGGTGTTCGCCGACGGCGAGGCGTCAGGCGTCTGGGTCAACGGTGCCGACGACCCCGCGCACTGCTCGTTCACCCTGCCGGCGGTGGTGCGCCGGGGACCCCTGACCGTGACGGTGTCGACCTCAGGCCGCAGTCCGGCTCTGGCCCGCTGGCTGCGCCAGCGCCTGGAGGCGGAGATCGGTCCCGAGTTCGAGGTCCTCGTCGACCTGCTCTCGTCCGAGCGCGACCAGCTCAAGGCCCAGGGCCGCTCCACCGAGGGCCCGGGTTGGCAGTTGGCCCTCGACTCCGGCATGCTCGGCCTCATCCGAACCGGTGACCTGACCTCCGCCCGCGAACGGCTTCACGCGTGTCTCTCGTCGTCGTCGGACTGAGCCACCGCACGGTCCCGCTCGAGCTCCTCGAGCGCATGGCCGTCCCGGCGGAGAAGCTGCCCAAGGCCCTGTGCGACCTGTCCGGGCGCGACTTCGTGAGCGAGGCGGTCATCCTCTCCACGTGCCACCGCACCGAGATCTACGCGGTGGCCGAGCGTTTCCACGGCGCCATGCAGGACATCCGCCACTTCCTGTCCGAGCTTGCCTTCGCCCCGCCCGAGGACTTCAGCGACCACCTGTTCACCTACCACGACGAGGCGGTGGCGTCGCACCTGTTCGGGGTGACGGCCGGCCTCGACTCGGTGGTGCTGGGCGAGAGCGAGATCCTCCGCCAGGTGCGCAACGCCTGGGAGCGGGCCCGGGAGGAGGGGGCGGCCGGCACAAGGCTGTCGTCGCTGTTCCGGCACGCCCTCGAGGTCGGGAAGCGGGCCCGTTCCGAGACCGCCATCGGCCGCGGCGTCACGTCGCTGTCGCAGGCGGCCGTCGACATGGTCACCGACCGGCTGGGCACCCTCGACGGCACCCGCCTCGTCATCCTCGGCGCCGGCGAGATGGGCTCCGGCCTGGCCGCCGACGTCACATCCTCCTCGGGCGACGCCGTCTCATCCTCCTCAGGCGACGTCGGCGGACCGGATGTGCGCGGACCAGATGTGCGCGGGCCGGATGTGATCGTCGCCAGCCGTACCCGCAAGCGGGCGGCGGCCCTGGCCCGGCGGGTCGGCGCCCGGGCGGTCGACATCGAGACCCTGCCCGACGCGCTCGCCGACGCCGACGTCCTCCTCACCTCGACCGGGTCGCCGACCGTCGTCCTCACCGCATCCGACCTCACCGACGTCGTCGACCGGCGTGACGGGGAGCCCCTCCTGATCGTCGACATGGGCATGCCGCGCGACGTCGACCCGGCAGTGGGCCGCCTGCCCGGCGTCACCCTCCTCGACCTCGCCGACCTGCGGGCGTTCGTCCAGGTGGGCATCGACGAGCGGCTCAAGGAGGTCGGCAAGGTGCGGGCCATCGTGGCCGACGAGGTGGTCCGCTTCGTCGACGCCACCGCCGAGCGCCAGATGGCTCCCACGGTGTCCGCCCTGCGCGACAGGGCCGAGGAGCTCCGGGTGGCCGAGCTCGACCGCCACCGCGGCCGGCTCGACGGCCTCGACCCCCAGCAGCAGGAGGCGGTCACCGCCGTCACCCGGGGCCTGGTCAACAAGCTGCTGCACCAGCCCACGGTCAGGCTCAAGGAGTCCGCCGGCTCGGCGCGGGGCGAGCGACTCTCGGAAGCCCTGCGCGAGCTCTTCGACCTGTGAGCCCGCCGCTGCGGGCGGCGACACGGGGGAGCACGCTGGCCCTGACCCAGACCCGCCGGGTGGCGGATCTGCTCGGCATCGACGTGGAGCTGGTCGTGGTGGAGACGGTGGGTGACCGGGTGACCGACGCTCCCATCTCGACCATCGGGGGCCAGGGCGTGTTCGTCAAAGAAGTGCAGGCGGCGGTGCTCGACGGGCGGGCCGACATCGCCGTGCACTCGGCCAAGGACCTACCGTCGGCCCCCACGCCCGGCCTCGTCATCGGCGCCGTCCCCGAGCGGGCCGACCCCCGTGACGCCCTGGTGGGCTGCACCCTCGACGGCCTGCCGGCGGGCGCCCGGGTCGCCACCGGCTCGGTGCGCCGCCGGGCCCAGCTGGCCTGGCTGCGGCCGGACCTCACCTTCGCCGGCCTCCGCGGCAACATGGAGACCAGGCTGGCCAAGGCGGACGGCTTCGACGCCATCGTGGTGGCCGCCGCCGCCCTCCACCGCCTGGGCCGGGCCGACCGGATGACAGAGGTTCTCGAGCCCCACGTCATGCTCCCCCAGGTGGCCCAGGGGGCCCTGGCGGTGGAATGCCGGGAGGCCGACGACGACACCCTCGCCCTGCTGGCCGACCTCGACCATCGGCTTTCGCGCCTGGCCGTCGAGGCGGAACGCGCCTTCCTGCGGGAGGTCGGTGGCAGCTGTGACCTGCCCGTCGGGGCCTACGCGACCGTCGACCCCGAAGGCGGCATCCACCTGGAGGCGATGGTGGCGACGGGCGACGGGCGCGTCGTCCTGCGCCACCGCGACGAGGGCGACGACCCCGTTGAACTCGGCCGGAAGGTGGCCCGCCACCTGCTCGACGACGCCGGCGGCACCATGCTCCTGGACGCCGCCGCCGGGCTGTGAGCCGGATGGTGCACAGATGACCGTCTACCTGGTGGGCGCCGGCCCGGGCGACCCGGGACTGCTGACCGTCCGAGGCGCGGAGGTGCTGGGTCGGGCCGACGTCGTCGTCCACGACCGCCTGGCCGAGGCGTCCCTGCTCGACCTGGCTCCTCCCGCCGCCGAGCGCATCGACGTGGGGAAGTCCCCGGGCGGCCCGGTCCACCAGGACGCCATCAACGCCCTCCTGGTCGAGCGGGGCGCGGCCGGCCAGGAGGTCGTCCGGCTCAAGGGCGGCGACCCCTTCGTCTTCGGCCGGGGTGGCGAGGAGGCCGCCGCCCTGCTCGCGGCGGGCGTGCCGTTCGAGGTCGTCCCCGGCGTGTCGTCGGCGGTGGGCGTCCCCGCCTACGCCGGCGTCCCGGTCACCCACCGCGGGCTGTCGACGTCGTTCACCGTGGTCACCGGCCACAGCCGCCACGCCGTCGACCACGACATCAACTGGGAGGGCCTGGCCAAGGTCGGCGACACCCTCGTGGTGCTGATGGGCGTCGCCCACCGGGCCGAGATCGCGGCCCGTCTCATGGCCGGAGGCCTGGCACCGTCCACGCCGGTGGCGGCGGTACGGTGGGGCACCCGTCCCGACCAGCGCACGGTGCGGACCACGCTGGCCGACCTGCACCGCTGCGAGCTGGAGCCGCCGGTCACCCTGGTCATCGGCAAGGTGGCCGGGCTCGACCTGCGGTGGTTCGAATCCCGCCCGCTGTTCGGGCGGCGGGTCGTCGTCACCCGCGCCCGCCACCAGGCCCCCGCCCTGTCGGACCGCCTGCGGCGCGTGGGCGCGGAACCGGTGGAGGTCCCCACCGTCGAAATCGCCGACCCCGACGACGGCG
Organism: uncultured Acidimicrobiia bacterium; assembly: GCA_963825765.1. Taxonomy (GTDB): domain Bacteria; phylum Actinomycetota; class Acidimicrobiia; order Acidimicrobiales; family AC-14; genus CAWGUU01. The sequence continues at coordinate 23,519 of CAWGUU010000001.1, read as the reverse complement.
GCACCGCCCTCCGGCACGCCGCCGGCCAGGTGCGCCGGTTCGACTGGGTGTGCTTCACGTCGACCAACGCCGTGGACCGGTTCCTGGCCTGCCTGCCCGACTCCCGCGCCTTCGGGGCCTACACCCGCGTGGCCGCCGTCGGGCCGGGCACCGCCGCCGCCCTGGCTGCGGCCGGCATCGTCGCCGACCTGGTGCCCGAGCGGTCACTGGCCGAGGGCCTGGTCGCCGCCTTCCCGGCCGGCCCGGGCCTGGCCCTCCTGCCGCAGGCCGCCGGCGCACGCGACGTCCTCGCCCGTGGCCTCGAGGCCAAGGGGTGGGCCGTCGAGGTCGTGCACGCCTACCGCACCCGCCCCACCACGCCGTCGCCCGACGCCGTTGCCGCCGCGGCCAAGGCCGACGCCATCGCCTTCACGTCGGCATCCACCGTCGACGCCTTCCTCGCCGCCGCCGGCTCCGACGCCGTGCCCGCGATCGTCGTCTGCATCGGCCCCATCACCGCCGCCGCGGCCGAGGCCGCCGGCCTCACCGTCGAGGTGGTGGCCGCCGACCACACCCTCGACGGCCTGGTCGCCGCGCTCGCCACCTGCTTTTCTGCTCGCGCAACTCCCGGTCATAGCGGGGTACATCGCGAGCAGAACGTAGAATCCGACGGATGAGCTTCCCCGCCCGGCGGCTGCGGCGGCTGCGGCGCACCCCCGCCCTGCGGCGCCTGGTGGCCGAGACCCGGCTGCACCCCGACGACCTGGTCGCGCCCCTCTTCCTGCGCGACGGCATCGACGAGCCTGCGCCGATCCCGTCCATGCCGGGCGTGGTGCAGCACACGCGGGAGAGCCTGCGCAAAGAGGTCCGGGCCCTCGCCGACCTGGGCATCCCGGGGATCCTCCTGTTCGGGGTGCCCAAGCCCGGGCACAAGGACCCCGAAGGCTCTCAGGCGTGGGCCGAGTACGGCATCGCCCAGGTCGGCCTGCGCGACGTGAGGGACGAGGTGGGCGACCAGCTCGTCGTCATGGCCGACCTGTGCCTCGACGAGTACACCGACCACGGCCACTGCGGCCTGCTGGCGGCCGACGGCACCGTCGACAACGACGCCACGGTCGAGCGCTACACCCGGGTGGCGGTGGCCCAGGCCGACGCCGGGGCCGACGTGGTGGCACCCTCCGGGATGATGGACGGCCAGGTCGCCGCCATCCGCGCCGCCCTCGACGGCCACGGCCACGACCAGACGGCGATCATGGCCTACGCGGCCAAGTTCGCCTCCGCCTACTACGGGCCCTTCCGGGACGCGGTCGACGTCCAGATCGCCGGCGGCGGCGACCGCAAGGCGTACCAGCAGGACGGCGGCAACCGTCGCGAGGCGTTGGCCGAGGTGGCTCTCGACGTGGCCGAGGGCGCCGACATCGTCATGGTGAAACCCGCGGTCCCCTACCTCGACGTCGTCGCCGCCGTGCAGGCCCGGTTCGACGTCCCCGTCGCCGCCTACCACGTGTCCGGCGAGTACTCGATGATCCGGGCCGCGGCCGAGCGGGGGTGGGTCGACGCCACCGCGGTGGCCCTCGAGCAGCTGGTGGCGATCAAGCGGGCCGGCGCCGACATCGTCGTGACCTACTTCGCGGCCGACGTCGTTCAAGCCCTTTGACCGTCACATCGTGACGGGCACACCTTGAGCACCAACGAGGAGCTGTACCGTCGGGCCTGCGACGTGATCCCCGGCGGGGTCGACTCGCCCGTCCGGGCCTTCGGCAAGGTGGGCGGCACGCCGTACTTCGTGGCCCGGGCCGAGGGCGCCTACGTCTGGGACGTCGCCGGGCGGCGCTACACCGACTACGTCCAGTCGTGGGGCGCCTCGATCCTCGGCCACGCCCACCCCCACGTGGTGGAGGCGGTCCAGCGGGCGGCAGCCGACGGCACGTCGTTCGGGGCGCCCACCGAGCGGGAGGTGCTGCTGGCCGAGGCCATCCGCGAGCGCATGCCGTCCTGCCAGCGGGTCCGCCTTGTCAACAGCGGCACGGAGGCGGCCATGACCGCGGTGCGGGTGGCGAGGGGTTTCACCGGCCGGGACCGGGTCGTCGTGTTCGACGGCTGCTACCACGGGCACTCCGACACCCTCCTGGCGGCCGGCGGCAGCGGCCTCGCCACGCTGGGCCTGCCAGGGTCGGCGGGCGTCCCCAAGGCCGCCGTGGCCGACACCGTCGTCGTCCCCTACAACGTGGTGCCGGACGTCGGCGACGACGTGGCCTGCGTGATCGTCGAGCCGGTGGCCGCCAACATGGGTCTGGTGGCCCCGGCGCCCGGCTTCCTCGAGGGCCTACGACAGGCCTGCGACGCCGCCGGCGCCCTCTTGGTCTTCGACGAGGTCATCACCGGATTCCGGCTCGGCCTGGGCGGTGCCCAGGGCCGGTTCGGCGTCACACCCGACCTGACCTGCATGGGAAAGGTCATCGGCGGCGGGCTTCCCCTGGCCGCCTTCGGTGGCCGGGCCGACGTCATGTCGGTGCTGGCGCCCGAGGGCCCCGTCTACCAGGCCGGCACGCTGTCGGGGAACCCGCTCGCCACCGCCGCCGGGCTCGCCGTGCTGGAGCTGCTCGACGAGGGTTCCTACACCCAGCTCGAAGGACGCGCCGCCGAGCTCGGCGCCTGGCTCACCGACGTCATCTCCGAGGCCGGGCTGGCCGTGCAGGTGCCCGTCGTGGGCCCTCTCATGGGGCTCTTCTTCGCCGAGGTCGCGCCCCACGACTACCAGTCGGCCAAAGCGGCGGACGGCGCCCGCTACGCCCGGTTCTTCCACCAGATGCTCGACCGGGGCGTAGCTCTGGCGCCCAGCCCGTTCGAGGCGCTCTTCCCGAGCCTGGCCCACACCAAGAACGAACTGGAGCGAACCGCCGATCTCGCCGCGGCCGCCGCACGGGCGACAACCTGAGCTAGGCCCGTGCGTTCTGGTCCGGCTCCTGCTGGGCCGACTCCTTCTGGGCCGACTCCTTCTGGGCCGACTCCTTCTGGGCCGACTCCTTCTGGGCCGCCTCCTGCTGGTCCGACTGATTCGGGGCCCCGGCGTGGTCCTTCTCCTCCTCCGGCTCCCGCTCCTTCCGCCGCACCAGGTACATGGCGATGGCAAGGAGGAGGATGACCCCCGCCAGCACGCCGATCTCGGTCATGGCGTTCTCGAACTCCTGTCCCGGCTTGCCCAGCTCTTCCTGGGCGACGAGGGCCAACACCACGATCTCCTTGATCGACGCCAGCATGCCGACGATCAGGAACGGCTCGGCCACCAGCCTGTGCTCGTCCATGATCTGCCGGACGGCGGCGAGCAGCTCCAGGAGGATGAAGACGAGAAGCAGCCCGTCCAGGGCCTCGGCCACGGAGTGCTCCACCCCGTCACCCAGCTCCTTGACCAGGTGGTAGCCGATCGAGCCCAGCGTCGCGGCGGCCCCCACCAGCAGGACCGCGGCGGCGAAGGCGTACAGCACGGTCTCACCGAAGTGCAGAACCTTCTCTATCCCCTCGAGCTCCTCTGCGGCCTTGCCCCCGCCCCTGGCGCTCATGCCCAACCCAACTCGTCCAGGCGGTCGTCGTCGATGCCGAAGTGGTGGGCCACTTCGTGGATCACTGTGTCCCGCACCGTCTCGACCACCTCGTCCTCCGTCTCGCACATCTCACAGGTGGGGCGACGGTAGATCGTGATGCGGTCGGGCAGCACCATCCCCCCGTAGGCCTCCCGCTCGGTGAGCGGCACCCCCTCGTACAGCCCGAGCAGATCCTCGTCGCGGGAGCGCTCCTCGACCGCCACCCAGACGTTGTCCATCAGCTTGCCCAGGACCTCCGGGATGCTGTCGAGGGCGTCGGCCACCAGCTCCTCGAACCTGGCGCGGGGGACTTCGATCACGCCGGGAGGCCGGGGCGGGCGCCGGAGCGCTAGCGGGCCGGCGCCAGGCGGGCGAGAGCGGCGACGGCGCGGTACGCCGCTTCGGCCGCCCCCAGCTCGTCGGGCCGCAGCAGGTTGGCCATGATGCGCAGCACCCACTCCATGAGCGTGCGCGACCGCATGCCGGTGCCGACCATGATCCGCATGAGCTGGGGATGGCCGATGATCTTCACGAAGGCCCGGGCCACGCGGAAGTAGAGGTCGAACTCGGCCCGGAGCCGGTCCTCGTACCCCTGCAGGGCCATGGCGTCCCCGGTGGACAGGGCGGTGCCGACCGCCTCGGCCGCGTACCGACCGGTCTCGTAGGCGTAGGCGATGCCCTCGCCGTTGAACGGGTTGATGGCCCCGGCGGCGTCACCGGTCGTGAGCCAGGTCGCCCCCACCGACGGCCCCACGGCCAGCCCCATCGGCAGCTTGCCGCCGGTGGGCGCCCCGCACGACGTCTCCGGCGAGATTCCCCAGGACGCCGGGGCGTAGTCGACGAAGGCGTCCATCAGGTGCGACGTGTTCACCGACTTCCATCGCTTGAACGTCGACAGCAGGCCTATGCCCACGTTCACCCGCCCGTCGCCCAGCGGGAAGATCCAGCCGTAGCCGGGCAGGACGTTCCCCGCCTGGTCGCGAATGTCCAGGTGGGACTCGATCCACGGCTCCTCGGACCGAGGCGAGGTGAAATACCCCCGGATGGCCATGCCCAGCGGGTAGGACCGGTCGCGCTTGGTGCCCAGGGCCCGGCCGAACCGGGAGTTGGCCCCGTCGGCGACGACCGTGTAGGTGGCCCGCAGCTCGTGGAGCTTGCCGTCGGCCTTGTCCTTCACCACCGCCCCCCGCGGCACGCCCTCCTCCATCAGCGGCTCGACGGCCTCGACGCCCTGGAGCACCATGGCGCCCGCCTTCTCGGCCCGCTCGGCCACGGCCTGGTCGAGGTCGTGGCGGGTGATGACGTAGCCGTGGCGGGGGTAGCCAGGGCGGTCGGGCCACTGCAGCTCCAGCGTGCGGCCGAAGGCGATGGAGCGCAGGCCCTCGAACCGGTGGTGGCCGGCCAGCACGTCGGCCAGGCCCATGTCGTCGAGCTCCTTGACCGCCCGCGGGGTGAGCCCGTCGCCACACGTCTTCACCCGGGGGAAGCGCTTCTTCTCCACCATCACCACGTCGTGGCCGGCCTCGGCCAGCCAGTAGGCGCAGGCTGCCCCGGAGGGCCCGCCCCCGACGACGAGGACCTGGTGGCGCGCCTCTCCCTGGAGCGGGTCCGTCAGAGCCCCTCGCGCTCGAACGCCACGACCGCCTCGATCTCGGCGTCGGTCAGCTGGCCGCTCCAGGCGGGCATGCCGCCGGTGGCGGCGACGCGCTGGCCTCCCGGCCGGCCCGGGTCGCCGTAGGGCTGGCCCTTGATGGCCGACGAGCCGGTCTTCACGAACTCGATCTGGGCGGCGGCGTCGGGGAAGGTCTTGACGCCTTCGCCGCCGGCCAGCGCGGGGCCGACGCCCCCCTGGCCCTGGGCGCCGTGGCAGGTCACGCAGCTGGCGGCGAAGACCTGGGCTCCCGTACGTTCGCCGCCGGCCGAGCTCTGCTCGGCGAAGGCGCCCATGTAGATGATCGCCCACAGCGGCAGGACCAGCAGCACCGGCATCATCCACACCGGGACACCGCTCTTCGGGCCGGTGTCGACGTAGGTCGGCAGGGCCTCGGCCGGCGCTGGCTTGGTGGTCGGGGCGGCGGAGGGCGCGGGAGCGCTGGAAGCGGAGGCGGCGGGCGCGCCGGCACCTGCGGCGGGGGTGTCGCCACCTGCGACGGGGGCGCCCGACGGCGCCGCGGCGGCGGGCGCTGAGTCTGCGGGGGCGTCGCCACCACCGAGGCCCAGCGCGGCCCTACGGGCGCGTGAGCGTTCGAGTAGGTACTCGGGGACCTCGGTCATACGCTCCGAATGTAGGCCGTCAACGAGAGAGAGAGCCAAGCCTGGCCGAAACCGGCGGGCCCGCGGCCGCGGGCCGGTTCGGCGACGGACCCGGAAGGCCCGCCGATGTGTTCGGGGACAAAGCTCCGTGGTAGAACCGGCGACAAGCCGCGAATCGTCGAGTCTTACCTGTCCCAGTACAATGTGATCGCGTTCACGAGGGGAGGTGCCCATGGTCGCACTGTTGGTTTCCACAGCCATGTTGATCGTGGGCATCGCCGTGTGTCTCTATGTCGGCAAGCGGCGGCCCCCGGGCACCCCGCTGACGTGGGGTGAGGCGTTCATCGGCGGCACGTTCGTCTTCTCCCTCATGATGCTCGCCTACGGCGTGGTACCCCACCAGTGGCTCACCTTTGCCGACACCGACCTCCTGTGGCGCCCCGACAAGCTCACGCTGGGCATCTCCACCGACGGCCTGGTCATGGGCAACGACGCTGCCACCCTCGGCGGACGCGGCAAGATCATCGTGAACTACCAGGCGGTGCGCGACATCGTCGCTGCCGTGATGTACATCGTCTTCCTCGCCGGCCAGGTGTACCTGTGGTCCGTCTGGCAGAAGCGGGGACGCAAGAAGCCGCAGGTCGAGGTCAGCAGCGCCTTCGGCCGACCGGTGATGAGGAAGGTCTGAGTCTGATGGCCAAGAACGACGCCAACCCGCCCATGCCGACGTTCAGCGGCGACTACGTGCTCCAGGAGATCCCGCACGACGAGCTGTCGAAGTCGGTGAAGCCCAAGCAGTTCCTCCACATCGACCAGTCCGAGTGCATCATGTGCGAGGGCTGCGTCGACATCTGCCCCTGGAAGTGCATCCACATGCTCTCCACGGACAGCATCGCCGAGGCGCTGAACACCAGCGAGCCCGGTGAGGACCCCGACGACCACGTCGTCTTCATCGTCGACGAGGACGTCTGCACGCGCTGCGGCCTCTGCGTCGACCGCTGCCCCACCGGCGTCATCATCATGGGCAAGGCAGGCGTCGCCGCCCGCGAGGGCGACCTCCACCAGCGGGACTCGAAGCACGGCTACTCCTACGGCATGAGGTTCTAGAAGCACAGTGGCTCGGAGACTCACGCGCAACGGGGACGCCAACGGCAACGGGCACCGCCCGTCGCCCATGGAGAAGCTTGCCGACATCGGCGAGAAGGTGCGCGGCTCCCAGGCGTGGGCGTCGATCTTCCGGCCCGGGTCCATCTTCCGCAAGGGCTACACCGACAGCCCCAGGAACCGGTCCTACGTGATCATGAACAGCCTCATCTACCACCTGCACCCGGTGAAGGTGAAGCGCCACGCGGTCAAGGTCAGCTACACGCTGTGCCTGGGCGGGCTGTCGTTCTTCCTGTTCCTGATCCTCACCGTCACCGGCATCTTCCTGATGTTCTTCTACCGGCCCACCGAGGTGCAGGCGTGGGCCGACATCCGCACGTTGGAGACGTCGGTCACCTTCGGCCTGCTCGTGCGCAACATGCATCGCTGGGGCGCGCACCTCATGGTGATCACCGTGTTCCTGCACATGGCCCGAGTCTTCTACCACGGTGCCTACAAGCCTCCCCGGGAGTTCAACTGGGTCATCGGGGTGATCCTGCTGACCCTCACCCTGCTGCTCTCCTTCACCGGTTACCTGTTGCCCTGGGACCAGCTGGCCCTGTGGGCGGTGACGGTGGGCACGAACATGATCGGCTATACACCCGTCTTCGGGTCCCAGGTCAGATTCGTGCTCCTGGGGGGAGTGGAGATCAGCACCGAGACGCTTCTTCGATGGTATGTGCTCCATGTGTTGCTCTTCCCGTTCATCATCGTGATCTTCATGGCAATCCACTTCTGGCGGGTCCGTAAAGACGGCGGAATCTCGGGACCGCTCTAGATGGCCGCTCATCAACCCCGGGTTCGGCGGCTGACAACCGTCGTGCGGTCGCAGACCGCCTGGTCAGCCGCCCGGCCGCGAAGCGGCCGATGCGATAGATCAGCGGACATCTAGGGAGCTGGAGGAACGAATGTCAGACGTCCCCGAACACCTGCTCCGTCGGTCCGCCGAGCGCCGCGCCGCGCTCGGCGCGTCACCCGCGGCCGGTAGCGAGGGTGCCGACGCGGGTGCGACCGGCGCCAGCGCCGCGTCCGCGGTCGACGACCCGGGCAAGATCCCGTCCCACCTGCTGCAGCGCAGCCAGGCGGCCGGCGAGGGCGGGGGTGCCACGTCCGCCGCCCAGCCCCAGGCGGCGGCCGCCACCGCGGTCGCCCCCGCGCCGGCGCCGGTGGCCAAGGGCCCCGAGGGTCACACCCAGCGGCTGCTCACCGTGGTCAAGGCCGGGTCGATCCAGGACGTCAAGGCCACCCCCACCGACAAGGTCCACGTCTGGCCGCATCTGCTGGTGGGCGAGTTCGTGGCGTCGCTGGCCATGACCGCCTTCCTGCTCGTGTTCTCGGCGGTCGTCAACGCCCCGTTCCTGGCCGGCGCCAACTTCAACTTCACGCCGAACCCCTCCAAGGCGCCCTGGTACTTCCTCGGTCTCCAGGAGCTGCTCACCATGTTCCACCCCATGGTGGCCGGCGTCACCATCCCCGGCATCGGCATCTTCGGACTGATGCTCACGCCCTTCATCGACAAGAACCCGAGCGTCCATCCCGAGGACCGCAAGGTCGCCATCGCCCTCATGACCCTGTTCATCATGTTCTGGTCCGTGCTGGTCATCATCGGCTGCTTCTTCCGGGGCCCGGGCTTCAACTTCACCTTCCCCTGGCGCGACGGCGTCTTCTTCGACCTGTAGGAGCAACGTTGGACTCCTCCACCATCCTCGTCGTCGTCCTGGTCGTGCTGGGCCTGATGATGGCGGTCTTCCTCTTCGCCACCGCCCGCCGCCGCGACGCGGGCAAGGCCCTCGGCGGCGCGCCCGAGGCGCAGGCCGACGAGGCTGGCGACAGGCTGCCGGTGCCCGTCGGCGCCTCCACCGGCACCCAGACCGGCCGTGAGCTCGAGCGCACGGTCGCCCTCGAGCGGACGGGCCGTGGCGCCCCCGACATCTCTGCGCCCCCCGCCCCGCCGGCGCTCCCGCCCGACGAGGAGAGCCTGGGCGTCACCCGCCGCCAGGTGCTCAACCGGGGCATCGTCGCCACCATGACCATGGCCCTGGCCGGGTTCGGTGCGGCCACGGTGGCGATGCTGTGGCCCACGCTGTCCGGCGGGTTCGGCGACAAGATCCGCGCCGGCAAGTACGACGAGATCATGTCCGACATCGACGACAGCGGCGAGCCGTTCTACGTGGGCGCCGGCCGCTTCTACCTCCAGCCGTATCCGAAGGAGGCAGTGCCAGCGGCCAAGAAGGTGCTGGCCTACGCCGCCCTCGTCAAGGGCTTCGAGCAGGGCGTCGTCTCCCTCTACCAGAAGTGCCCCCACCTGGGGTGCCGCGTTCCGTGGTGCAAGACGTCGCAGTGGTTCGAGTGCCCCTGCCACGGCTCGCAGTACAACCGCGTCGGTGAGAAGAAGGGTGGCCCCGCCCCCCGTGGCATGGACCACTTCGTCGCCGAGGTCGACGGCAGCGGCACCGTCGTCGTCGACACCAAGATGGTCATCCCAGGGCCGCCCATCGGCACCAACACCACCGGCCAGGAGTCCGAGGGCCCGCACTGCATCGGGGCGGTCGGCGGGCATTGACCCTCATACCGCTGCTTGCGGCTTCGAGACAGCAGACAATCGCCCTCTCCGTCGTCCTGGTGATGACGGCCGGCTGGCTGGTCTACATCTTCGGCACGTCAAAGCGGACGTACCAGCCAGGTTCCGAGCTCGTCGTCGCTCCCAACCGGAAGACGTACTACGCCGACGAGCAGCTGGAGAGCACCCGGCTCACCAGGTACCTGTGGTGGGCCTTTGCCATGTTGGCGATCTCGGCTGTCGGCCTCCCGCTGTACTGGCTGCGCGAGCCGTACCGCCAGCAGGGTGCCGGCTTCGACCGGGGCGTCACGTATTTCGAGAACAAGGAGATCCAGCGGGGCGAGGAGCTCTTCCAGGCGTCCCCCGGGAACCCGCCGACGCCGCGCGAACCCCACTTCGGCTGTGAGACGTGCCACGGCCCCGAGGGCGTGGGCGGCGTGGCCGTCTACACACTCACCGATCCGCTCAACCCTGACGCCGTGGCCCGCCAGGTCCAGTGGGCGGCGCCACCGCTCGACACGGTGATGCTCCGGTACCGCCCCGAAGAGGTGAAGAACATCATCGTCTACGGCCGCCAGGGCACACCGATGCCCCCGTGGGGCATCGAAGGTGGCGGCCCCATGAACGACCAGCAGATCGACGACCTCGTCGCCTACCTGCAGGAGATCGCCCTCGACCCAGCCGAGGTGAAGGAAAAGAACCTCGCCCAGTTCGGCACCGACGGCCAGAAGGTCTTCGACGGCTTCTGCGCCCGCTGCCACACCATGGGCTTCTCCTACGGCGAGCCCGGCTCGATAGGGGGCGGGGCCCTCGGCCCGTCCCTCGCCGGCGGCGCCGTCACCCGCCAGTTCCCTGCCGTCGCCGACCAGGTCGAGTGGGTCGCCAAGACCGCCGAGTACGGAGAGCTCTACGGCGTCAGGGGGATCAGCGAGGGTGTCATGCCGCACTTCGAGAACGAGCTGACCCCGGAGCAGATCCAGGCCGTCGTCGACTACGAGAGAACACTGTGAGTTTCGCCCTCACTCGCTCGCTTCGCTCGCTCCGTTCGGGCGAGTTGCCTGAGCTCCAGCCGCCGGCGGAGCCGGCGGCCTCCGCCGATCTTCCTGCGGCCGGCTTCGCCGGCCGGGGCCGCCAGCCACTGGGACCGCCTTCGGCGGTCGGTGTGGCCGGCGGCAAAGTCTTGGGGGCTCCCTGATGGACAGCTTGTTGCTCGGCGCTCTCAGCTGGGAGCCTCAGATCAAGGGGGGGCTCTATGTCCTCCTTGCCGTGCTGATCCTGCCCGGGTCGGCGTACCTGCTCCTGGCCACGAACACCGGCGCCCGTCTCGGGTTCCAGCTGGCCCTCGCCGGCCTCACCGGCTTCATGGTGATCCTCGGTGCCGTCTGGTGGATCTACGGCATCGGTCCCAAGGGCCCGGAACCGGTCTGGGAGCCTCAGGTCACGGTCACGGGCGACCTGGCGGACGCCAACTCCGCGGCCCTGGCCGGCTTCCCCGGGGGCTGGAAGGACATCGAACCCAGCGATCCCGCGGTGGCCGACGCCCAGCCAGTGGTCGACGGCTCCCTGGCCGAGGGAACGCTCTTCAAGAGCGCCACCGAGTACATCGTCACCGGGGCGTTCGAGAAGGGCGGCGAGACGTCGGGTCCCCTCGGTCTGAACTTCCGCCCCTTCAACATCTTCCACTCCCCGCACTACCTGGCGGTGCAGGTCCGCCCGGTGATCCAGCAGGAGAAGGTCGAGGGCCAGCCGGCACCGAAACCCGCTCCTGACGAGAGCAAGGACCCCGTCACCGTGGTGATGCTGCGCAACTTGGGTGCAAAACGGCTGAACCCCGGGGTTGCCACGATTTCCGCGCTCCTGCTCTTCCTGCTCGTCTGCTACCAGCTCCACGTCAAGGACAAGGAGGGTATGGCCAAGCGCGGATAAGGTGGCCCGTCTCTGTCGTCCTGTCGCGAGGCGCTCCTACATGGCTGAGTCCCAGATGGCCCAGTACCTGGCCCAGCAAGTGGCCCAGCGAGTGGCCCAGTAAGTGGCCCAGTACCTTCCGATCCTGGTCATGCTGATCCTGGCCGCGCTCTTCGCCGCCGGGTCCTTCATCGCCTCGAAGCTGCTCGCTCCGCAGCGGCCCACCACGGCCAAGGCCGAGGCCTACGAGTGCGGCATCGTTCCCGAGTACCAGGCAGCCGAGCGCTTCCCCGTGCGCTTCTACCTGGTGGCGATGATCTTCATCATCTTCGACATCGAGATCATCTTCCTGTTCCCGTGGGCGGTCATCTACCAGGACCTCGGCGCCTTCGGGCTCTGGGAGATGCTCCTGTTCGCGGTGGCGGTGTTCGTGTCGTTCGTCTTCCTGATCGGCCACGGCGCCCTCAACTGGGGGCCGTCCGCCAAGTCCCGCCCGCTGCCTACGCAGGCCCAGAGCAGCCAGGAGGGTCGCACCGTCGAGTCGACCGTGCGCAGGGTAGGCGTGGCCGGACGGCGACGCCCGGAGGAGGCAGCCTGACAATGGGGCTCGAGCAGCTGAACCACAACTTCCTCACCGGCAAGCTGGAGGACGTCGTCAAGTGGGCCCGGTACAACAGCGTCTGGCCGGCGACGTTCGGCCTGGCCTGCTGCGCCATCGAGATGATGGCCACCGGCGCCGCCCACTTCGACCTGGCCCGCTTCGGCATGGAGGTGTTCCGGGCCTCGCCCCGGCAGGCCGATCTCATGATCGTGGCCGGCCGGGTGTCACAGAAGATGGCCCCGGTGCTACGCCAGGTCTACGACCAGATGGCCGAACCCAAGTGGGTCATCTCGATGGGCGTGTGCGCGTCGAGCGGTGGGATGTTCAACAACTACGCCATCGTGCAGGGAGTCGACCAGGTGGTGCCCGTCGACGTCTACGCTCCCGGCTGCCCGCCCGGCCCCGAGACCCTGATGCACGCCATCCTCACCCTCCACGAGCTGATCCGCACCGGTGAGATCACCCACCGGCGCACCGAGACGGGCGCAGGCGCCGGCCTCACCGTTGACAGGCCCGTCGCCGTCGGCACCCCCCACTAGATGCCCGACAAGCCGCCCCCCGACGAGGCCGAGGAGGAAGAGGGCCCGCCTCCCGTCGTCACCGTCCACGGCGCCCCCACGTCGGAGTCTCGCGGCCAGCTCGTCGCCCACCCGGGCCGTTCGACCTACGTCGAGGTGGTCGAGGTCCTGCGCCACGAGGGCTTCGTGATGTGCGTCGACCTCTGCGCCGTCGACTACCTGCTCGAACCCGAGCGGCCGCTGCCCGACGGCGTCACCCCCGAGCGCTTCGAGGTCGTCGTCAACCTGGCCAGCCTGCGTGACCGCAAGCGCATACGGCTTCGGGTCCAGGTCCCGGCCGACGACCCCCGGATCCCGTCGCTGTACCGGCTCCACCCGGGCACCGAGGCCATGGAGCGGGAGGCCTACGACATGTACGGCATCCTCTTCGACGGCCATCCCGACATGTCCCGCATCCTCATGCCCGACGACTGGGAGGGCCACCCCCTGCGCAAGGACTACGGGATCGGCAAGATCCCTGTGCAGTTCAAGGGGGTGCGCAGTCGGCCATGACCGACGTGATCGACGCTCCGGCGGAGGAGACTCCCGCACCCCAGCTCACCGGCGGCGTCGAGGCCCTGCGCGACCCGTCGGCGGTCCTGCGCATCCCCCACCTGCCCGAGGACGTCGACGAGGTCGTCACCGACGACGAGACCATGATCATCAACATGGGGCCGCAGCACCCCAGCACCCATGGCGTGCTCAGGGTGATGATGGAGCTGCGGGGCGAGACGGTCCTGCGGTCGAAGCCGGTGATCGGCTACCTGCACACCGGCATGGAGAAGACGGGCGAGGACCTCACCTACCTTCAGGGCCCCACCAACGTCACCCGCATGGACTACGTGTCCCCGCTCTTCAACGAGCTGGTGTTCTCCCTGGCCACGGAGAAGCTGCTGGAGATCGAGGTCCCGCCCCGGGCCACGTGGATCCGCATGCTCATGTGCGAGCTCAACCGCATGGCCTCCCAGGTCCTGTGGCTGGCCACCAACGGGATGGACCTCGGCGCCGTCTCGATGATGATCTACGGCTTCCGCGAGCGGGAGTCGATCCTCGCGTTCTTCGAGAAGGTCACCGGCCTGCGGATGAACCACAACTACATCCGCCCCGGCGGTGTGGCCGCCGACCTGCCCGAGGGGTGGCGCGACGACGTCGGTCGCATCCTCGACGTCTTCCCCGAGCGCCTCGACGAGTATGAGGTCCTCCTCACCGGCCAGCCCATCTGGCAGGAGCGCACCCAGGGTGTGGGGGTCATCACCGCCGACGAGTGCGTCGCCCTTGGCATCACCGGGCCGATCCTGCGCTCCACTGGCGTCGACTGGGACCTGCGGCGCGACGACCCGTACCTGTTCTACGACCAGGTCGACTTCAACGTGATCGTGGGCAGCTACGGCGACACCTTCGACCGGTACGCCATCCGGCTCAACGAGATCCGGGAGTCGATCGGCATCGTGCGCCAGATCCTCGAGCACATGCCGATGGGCGACTACCGCGTCCAGGACAAGAAGGTCACCCCCCCGCCCCGCGCCCGTATCGACGAGTCGATGGAGGCCCTGATCCACCACTTCAAGATCTTCACCGAGGGCTTCAAGGTGCCCGCCGGGGAGGTCTACGTCACCGTCGAGTCGCCACGGGGCGAGCTGGGCTGCTATCTCGTGTCCGACGGATCGTCCAAGCCCTACCGGCTCCACATACGAGGTCCCTCCTTCGTGAACCTCCAGGCGCTGCCCCACATGATCAGAGGCGGGCTCATCGCCGACGCGGTGGCGATCATCAGCACCGTCGACCCCATCATGGGCGAGGTCGACCGGTGACCCCGCCCCTCGGACGAACCGGTGACGGAAAACCGCGCCGGACGCGGTTCCGTGTCACCAGTTCGGGGAGGGTGTCGGGCTGATGCCCAGGCTGACGCCCGACAACGTGAAGCGGGCCAGGGACCTGATCGCCCTGTACCCCCAGGCCCGCTCGGCGCTGATCCCGATGCTGCACGTGGCCCAGGAGCAGGACGGGTGGCTGACCCCGGAGGCCATGGAGCACTGCGGCGAGCTGCTGGGGCTCACGGCGGCCGAGGTGTACGGCACGGCCAGCTTCTACGACATGCTCTTCACCGAGCCGGTCGGCCGCCACCTGGTGTCGGTGTGCACCAACCTGGCCTGCCTCCTCAACGGCGGGATGGAGCTGCTGGAGCATGCCGAGAGCAGCCTGGGCGTGGCCGCGGGCGGCACCACCGACGACGGCGAGTTCACCCTGGAGGAGGTCGAGTGCATCGCTTTCTGCGGCGGGGCCCCCTGCCTGGCGGTGAACTGGCGCTTCTTCGGCGACGTCAGCACCGGCGCCTTCGACCAGCTTGTCGACGACCTGCGCGCCGGCCGCCTGGCCGACGAGGTCCCGCCCCACGGCACCCTGTGCCGGGTGCGCCGCGAGGTCGGCCTCACCGCCGATCGGGTGGGTGGGGACACATGACGGTCACCGACGTCGACGCCATCGTCACCGCCCGGGTGGGCGTGCCGAATTCGTGGACGCTGAAGACCTACCTCGACACCGGCGGCTACGTGGGGCTGCGCAAGGCCCTCGCCATGTCGCCGGGGGCGGTGTCCGCCCAGGTCATGACCGCCAACCTCCTGGGGCGGGGCGGCGCCGGCTTCGAGGTCGGCCGGAAGTGGTCGATGCTGAAACAGGCCCCGCCGTCGTACGTGGTGATCAACGGCGACGAGAGCGAGCCGTGCACCTACAAGGACCACATGCTCCTCGAGGCCGACCCCCACCAGATCATCGAGGGCACGGTCATCTGCGCCTACGCCACCGGGGCGGCGCAGGCCTTCATCTTCGTGCGGGGCGAGTTCGCCCTCGGCCTGGAGCGGATCACCGCCGCCCTCAACGAGGCTTACGCCCACGGCGCGGTGGGCCGTGACATCTTCGGCACCGGCTACTCCCTCGACGTGGTCATCCATCCCGGCGCCGGGGCCTACATCTGCGGCGAGGAGACGGCGCTGCTGGAGAGCCTGGAGGGCAAGCGGGGCTACCCGCGCGACAAGCCGCCGTACTTCCCCGCCGCCATCGGCCTGTACATGCAGCCGACGATCGTCAACAACGTGGAGAGCGTCTCCAACCTGCCGTGGATCGTCCTCAACGGCGGCGACGCCTTCAAGGCGCTGGGCGAGGGCCGGTCCACCGGCACCCGGATCTTCTCCCTGTCGGGCCACGTCCGGAACCCGGCCAACTTCGAGATCGAGATGGCCAAGACCACGTTCCGGGACCTCATCTACGACCCCAAGCTCGGCGGCGGGATCCGCAACGACAACGAGCTGAAGGCGTTCATCCCCGGCGGGGCGTCGGCCCCCTGGTTCGGTCCCGACCAGCTCGACATGGCCCTCGACCAGGACGCGGTCGGCAAGGCCGGCTCGATGCTGGGGTCGGGCTCGGTGATCGCCATGGACCACACCACATGCATGGTCCGGGCGGCGTGGCGGATCACGAGGTTCTTCCACCGGGAGTCCTGCGGCCAGTGCACGCCGTGCCGGGAGGGCGGCGGCTGGCTCGACAAGGTATTGCACCGCATCGAGCAGGGCGCCGGCCGGGAGTCCGACCTCGACCTGCTCCTCGACGTCTGCGACAACATCGCGCCCGGCCTGTCGTGGCCCCCGCAGAAGACCACGATCTGCGTCCTCGGCCCGTCGATCCCGTCGTCGATCACGTCGTCCATCAAGATGTTCCGCGACGAGTACCTCGTCCACATCAAAGAGGGGGGCTGTCCCTTTGCCTGACGGCCCGCAGGCTCCCCCCAAGGCGCCCCCCAAGAAGGATGTGGCCGAGACGTTCACCATCACCGTCGACGGTAAGGAGATGGAGGCCCGCAAGGGCGAGATGGTCATCGCCGCCGCCGAGCGGGGCGGCGTCTACATCCCCCGGTTCTGCTGGCACCCGCGGATGCGGGCGGTGGGGATGTGCCGGATGTGCCTGGTCGAGGTCAAGGGCCCACGAGGGTTCGCTCTCTCGCCCGCCTGCTACGTGCCGGTCGCCGACGGCCAGGAGATCGTCACCACCTCGCCCAAGGTGAAGAAGGCCCAGGACGGCGTGCTCGAGTTCCTGCTGATCAACCACCCCCTCGACTGCCCGGTCTGCGACCGCGGCGGGGAGTGCCCGCTGCAGGACCAGACCTTCGCCTTCGGGCCGGGCGAGAGCCGCTTCATCGAGGAGAAGCGCCACTGGGAGAAGCCCATCCCGATCAATCCGCTGGTCCTGCTCGATCGAGAGCGCTGCATCCAATGCTCCCGCTGCACCCGGTTCGCAGACGAGGTGGCCGGCGACGCCATGATCGACTTCGTCGGCCGGTCCGACCTCACCGAGGTCAACATCTTCCCGGGCGAGCCGTTCACCTCGAACTTCAGCGGCAACATCGTGCAGATCTGCCCGGTCGGCGCCCTGCTGGCCGAGCCGTACCGGTTCCGGGCCCGCCCGTGGGACCTCGACGTGGTCGAGTCCACCTGCACCGCCTGCGCGGTGGGGTGCCGGATGGCGGTGCAGTCCTCGGCCGACACCCTGATCCGCAACCTCGGCGTCGACAGCGACCCGGTCAACCACGGCTGGCTGTGCGACAAGGGCAGGTTCGGCTACGAGGCGAACAACTCCGAAGGTCGGCTGGACGAGCCGCTGACCCGCTCCGGCGAGGCCCTGTCCGCCACGTCGTGGCCGGCCGCCCTGCAGGCGGCGGCCGACGGGCTGCGCAAGGTGGTCGAGTCCACCGGCCCGCACGCGGTCGGCGTCCTGGGCGGGGCCCGGCTGGCGAACGAGGACGCCTACGCCTGGGCCCGCCTGGCCAAGGGCATCCTCAGCACCGACAACGTCGACTGCCAGATGGGCGACGGCCTGCCCGCCGAGGTCGTGCTGGGCCTGCCCCGTGCCACCATCGACGACGCCTGTGCCGCCCCCGCCGTCCTCCTCCTCGCCCCGGATCTCAAGGAGGAGCTGCCCATCCTCTACCTGCGGCTCCGGGAGGCCGCCGTCGACAAGGGCGTCCCCCTGGTCGAGATCGTCCCGTCGACCACCGGGCTGACCAAGCACGCCGCCGTCACCCTCGTGCACCGCCCCGGCGAGGCCGCCGCCGTGGCCCGGGCCCTCGCCCGCGACCAGATCCCGCCCGACGGGGCGGGCGGCGTCTCCGCCGCCGACCTGGGCCGCGCCGCCGAGCTCCTCGGCCAGGACGGCGTGGTGATCGTCCTGGGCCGGCCGTCCCTGGCCGAGCCGGCCAACGCCACCGTCGACGCCGCCGGGGTCCTGGCCCGGGCCATGCCCGGCGCCCGCTTCCTCTCGGCCCTGCGCCGGGGCAACGTGCACGGCGCCCTCGACATGGGCCTCGCACCCGGGATCCTGCCGGGACGGGTCTCCCTCGCCGACGGCGGCCCGCACTTCGAGCCGGCCTGGGGCCGCGTGCCCGACGGGCGCGGGCTCGACGCCGAGGGCATCCTGCGGGCCGCCGCCGACGGCAGGATCGAAGCGCTCGTCCTGCTCGGTGCCGACCCCGTCTCCGACTTTCCCGACCGTGACCTCGCCCGGCGGGCGCTGGCGCGGGTGCCGTTCACCATCGCCCTCGACGCCTTCCTCACCGATTCGAGCCGCGGCGCCGACGTCGTCTTCCCGGCGGCGGCGTGGGGCGAGCGGGCCGGCACCACCACCAACATCGAGGGCCGCATCACCCGCCTGGGCCAGAAGGTCACGCCGCCGGGCACAAGCCGCCCCGACTGGATGGTCGCCGTCGAGCTGGCCCGGCGCCTGGGCGCCGACATGGGCCTCGAGTCCCTCGACGCCATCGCCGCCGAGATCGCCCGCCTGGCCCCGTCGCACACCGGGCTGTCGGCCGAGGTCCTGGCCGGGCGGGGCGTGCGGGACGGCGTGGTCGTCCCCCTGTCCACCAACGGGCAGGCACCGGCCGCCACCGACGTACCCGTGGAGCAGCCAGAGGTGGCCGCCGCCCAGTCCCAGGGCGAGACGGTCCAGGCCGAGCCGGAGCCGGCCGCCCCGGGATCGCTAGAGCCCGGCGGGGCGCCTCCCTCATCCGGGTCGGCGGGCGGGGGAGTGCCGCTGCTGTCCTTCTCCCCCGTCGCGGCCACCACCGCCTCTCCGCCCGTGGACGCCTACTCTCTGCGCCTGGTGTCGAGCCGTTCCCTCTACGACGCCGGCGTCCTGGTGAGGGAGTCACCGGCGTTGGCCCAGCTCGTCCCCGGTGCGCGCCTGCGGGCCCACCCCTCCGACCTGGGTCGCCTCGGCGTCTCCACCGGTGACAGCGTCCGGGTCAGCTCCTCCCGCGGGTCGCTCACCCTCACCGCCGTCGCCGACCGCGCCGTCCTCCGGGGCTCGGCGGTGCTGGCTTTCAACCAGCCGGGGCCGGGTGCCGCCGACCTCATCGACGCAACCCTGCCGATCACCGACGTGAGGGTGGAGACGGTGGGCTCGGGGCCGGCTGCTCCATGACGGAGCTGACGACGGTCGGCGACCCCCTCTTCGCCAACGGCGTCGACCTGACGGTCGTGCTGATCGTGCTGCTGAAGGTGATCGTCATCTTCGTGTTCCTGCTGGTCGCGGTGATGTTCATGGTCTGGTTCGAGCGCAAGGTCATCTCGGACATGCAGAACCGCGTCGGTCCCGACCGGGCCGGGCCGTGGGGGATCCTCCAGACCCTCGCCGACGGCACCAAGCTGTTCTTCAAGGAGGACCTGCTGCCGGCAGGCGCCGACAAGCGGGTGTTCCTTCTGGCCCCGTACCTGTCGATCGTCCCCGCCTTCGCCGCATTCGCCATCGTGCCCATCGGCGGCACCATCTCCATTGCCGGCCACGAGACCTACCTCCAGCTGGCCGACCCGCCCATCGGGGTCCTCTTCCTGCTGGCCATGTCGTCCATCGCCGTCTACGGCGTCATGCTGGCCGGCTGGTCCTCGGGCTCCAAGTACCCGCTGCTGGGATCGGTGCGGGCCTCCGCCCAGATGGTGTCGTACGAGGCTGCGCTGAGCCTGTCGGTGGCGGCGGTGGTCCTGGTCTCCGGCTCACTCTCCACCCAGGCCATCGTCGCCTCCCAGGACTCGTTCTGGCGCTGGAACATCTGGTCGCTGGGCGTCGTCCCCTTCGTCATCTTCCTCATCGCCGCCACCGCCGAGGCCAACCGGCCCCCCTTCGACCTGGTCGAGGCCGAGCAGGAGCTGGTCGGCGGGTTCCACACCGAGTACTCGTCGATCCGCTTCGCCCTCTTCTTCCTCGCCGAGTTCATGAACACGATCACCGTGTCTGCGATCGTCGTCACCCTCTTCCTGGGTGGGCCCAACGGCCCCGAGATCGGGTTCCTCTCCGACCTGTGGCCGGTCGTGTGGTTCTTCACCAAGCTGCTCGTGTTCCTGTTCGTCTACGTGTGGCTGCGGGCCACCCTGCCCCGGCTCCGCTACGACCAGCTCATGGACCTCGGATGGAAGAAGCTCATCCCCACCGCCCTGTTCTGGCTCCTCCTGGTCGCCGCCCTCCGGATCGGGAAGGACGAGGGCTGGCGCGTGGAGATAGTGCTGGCTGCAGGGGTGCTCGCCGGTGCCCTCGGCTGGTGGGCACTGGGCGCCGCCCTGCGTCTTGGCTCCGCCGAGGACGCACCGTTCTCCCGCAGCTCCGAGCCAGACCCCTCCGTTGACGCGGGCGAGCTCGAGGACACCGCCAACCTCGAAAAGACGGGGAGATGAGGTACTAGGAGTGGGCTATCTCGACGGGTTCAGGGTCACGTTCCGCCAGATCAGCGAGCCCCGCGTCACCAACAAGTACCCGGACGTGAAGCGCCCGAAGCCCGAGCGCCTCCACGGGCGCCACGTCCTCAACCGCTACGAGGACGGGATGGAGAAGTGCATCGGCTGCGAGCTGTGCGCGGGCGTGTGCCCGGCCCGGTGCATCTACGTCCGGGGCGCCGACAACCCGCCCGACGATCCCGTGTCCCCCGGCGAGCGCTACGGCTTCGTCTACGAGATCAACTACCTGCGCTGCATCCACTGCGACCTGTGCGTCGAGGCCTGTCCCACCGAGGCCATCACCGAGTCGAAGCTGTTCGAGTTCTCCTTCACCAACCGCCAGGACGCCATCTACACCCGCGACGAGCTGCTGGTGGACGACGCCGGGCTACCGAAGAAGCTCCCATGGGAGGACTGGCGGGAGGGCGACGAGGTCAACACGTCGGCATGGGTGCGGGCCACCGCCCCCTCGGGCGACGCCGCCTTCGAAGGCAAGGTGGCCTGGTCGGGCGAGCTCGGCTTCGGCGTGCGGGCACCCGAGCCCGGCCAGCAGGCGGAGCAGGAGAAGCCGCCCAAGAGGACACGCCGCCGTACCAAGAAGCCGGCCAAGTGACGGACCTCCCCGGATGATCAGGCCCGGGCGGGCGGTGGCGGCACCTCACGATCGGCCGGCCACGATGATCGACTGTCCCCACGATGATCGACTGGCCGAAATGATCGGCTGGCCACGATGATCGACTGGCCACGATGATCGACTGGATCGTCTTCTCGGTGGCCGGCACGGCATGCCTGGCGGGCGCCCTCGGCGTGGTCCTGTCGTCGAATCCGGTCCACTCCGCCCTCATGCTGATCTTGACCCTGTTCAGCGTGGCGGTGCTGTTCGTGGCCCAGGAGGCCCACTTCCTCGCCGCCGTCCAGGTCATCGTCTACGCCGGCGCCATCGTCGTGCTCTTCCTGTTCGTGATCATGCTCCTGGGCGTCGACCGGTTCGAGGACATCCGCAAGGAACGGCTGAAGGGCCAGCGGCCGCTCGCCGCCGTCGCCGGCCTGTCCGTGCTGGCGGCGGTGCTCATGCTGGCCCGCACCGAATGGGTCTCGGGCGCCAGGTCGGTGGCCGGCTCGGCCGGCGACCCCGCCGACAACGTGGCCACCCTGGCCCGATCGCTGTTCACCCGGTACCTGCTGGCATTCGAGGTCACCTCCGTGCTGCTGGTCATCGCCGTCGTGGGCGCCGTCGTGCTGGTCCGCCGCCTCCCGGCCAAGGACAGGACCAGCGCGTGAGGGTCCCCGGTGCGTGGTACCTCGCCCTCGCCGCCGCCCTGTTCTGCATCGGTGCCGTCGGCCTGCTGATCCGGCGCAACGTGCTGGTGATGTTCATGTGCGTCGAGCTCATGCTCAACGCCGTCAACCTCACCTTCGTCACCTTCGCCCGCATGCTCGACGACATCGGCGGCCAGTCCGTCGTGTTCTTCGTGCTCGTCGTCGCCGCCGCCGAGGTCGTCGTCGGCCTGGGCATCATCGTCTCGATCTTCCGCCGCCGCACCGACGCCACCGCCGACGATCTCTCCTTCCTGAAGGGATAGGCGACAGCCGATGCTGGAAGCCGTCTGGCTGATCCCCGCCCTGCCGCTGGCCGGTTTCCTGATCCTGCTCGCCACCGGACGGCGCCTGGGCGACCCCCGGGCGGGGTGGCTGGCCACGGCCATGATGGCCGGGTCCTTCGTCGCAACCCTCGTCGTGTTCGCCGGCCTGCTCGGCCGCGAGGGCGAGGACCGGGTCTTTACTCAGACGATCTTCACGTGGATCCAATCGGGTGCCCTCGACGTCAAGATCGGCTTCCTCGTCGACCCCCTGTCGGTCACCATGGCCCTGTTCGTCACCGGCATCGGCGCCCTCATCCACCTCTACGCCGTCGGCTACATGCACGGCGACGAGCGCTACCACCAGTTCTTCGTCTACCTGAACCTGTTCGGGTTCTCGATGCTGATGCTGGTCCTCGCCGACAACTTCCTCCTCACCTTCCTGGGCTGGGAGGGCGTCGGGGTCTGCTCCTACTTCCTCGTCTCGTTCTGGTTCGAACGCTCGACGGCGGCGGTGGCAGGCAAGAAGGCGTTCGTCACCAACCGGATCGGCGACTTCGGGTTCATGATCGCCATGTTCCTGATCTTCAGCGCCTTCGGGAGCCTCGACTACCTCGACACCCTCCACCTCGCCCCCGAGCTGGCTGCGGGCACGTCCACCGCCATCGCCCTGCTGCTCTTCCTCGGGGCGTGCGGCAAGTCGGCCCAGCTCCCGCTGTACGTGTGGCTCCCCGACGCCATGGAGGGCCCGACCCCCGTGTCGGCGCTCATCCACGCCGCCACCATGGTGACGGCGGGCGTCTACCTGATGGTGCGCACCAGCCCGTTCCTCACCGCCGCGCCGGACGTGGCGTGGGTGATCGCCATCGTCGGCGTGGCCACCGCCCTCTTCGCCGCCACCATCGCCTGCGCCCAGAACGACATCAAGAAGGTGCTGGCGTACTCGACGATCTCCCAGCTCGGCTACATGTTCCTGGCCGTCGGCTGCGGCGCCTACGTGGCCGCCATCTTCCACATGGTCACCCACGCCTTCTTCAAGGCCCTGCTGTTCCTCGGCGCCGGCTCGGTCATCCACGGCATGCACGACGAGCAGGACATGAAGAAGATGGGCGCGCTCCGGAAACTGCTGCCCGTCACCAGCTTCACGTTCATCGTCGGCTGGCTGGCCATCGCCGGAGTCCCCCCCTTCTCCGGCTTCTGGTCCAAGGACGACATCCTCCTCAACGCCTTCGAGAAGAGCCCGATCCTGTGGGCCGTCGGCCTGCTGACCGCCCTGCTCACCGCCTATTACATGAGCCGCCAGGTCTTCCTCGTCTTCTACGGGAAGGAGCGCTGGCCGCACGCCGCCGACCCCGACACTCCGGTGGAAGCGGTTGCCGAGCCCGAGCACGAGCCGGCCGCGGCCGCTGCCAAATCGGAGCCGGCAGGGGCCCACGGCGCCCACGGCGACTTCAAGCCCCACGAGTCGCCCCGGGTCATGCTCATCCCGCTCGTCGTCCTGGCCATCGGCGCCGCCTTCGGCGGCCTCCTCAACCTGCCGTTCAAGGGCTGGATGTTCCTGGAGCACTGGTTGGAGCCGGTCTTCGGTGAGCACATCCACCACGTCTCCTCC